>WFUF01000001.1 GCA_015485155.1 Robiginitomaculum sp.
TTATTACCAACAAGTGCTGTTTTGGTATGATTACAGGGTGGCGCAAGTATCACTCAAGGGACAGCGAAAAATGGCACTGACCCTATAAGTGACCCTATAAGTGACCCTTCGCGGTGACCCTCGTCACTGACCCTCAGCCCAAACCGTCACTTAACGTCCTGTTGCCGGACGCAAGGTAAAACCCATCTCAAATCGCGTTTGGGGTAATAGCTGTCAGCTGGTTTGGGTTTTGTTACTGACTTTGGCGATCAGCGAGGCGCATGGCCTCACGCCATTGGCCGCGCACCAGCAAAACATCAACATTTTTTGGATCCAGTTTCCTGGCTCTGCGAATATCCCGGCCGGCTTCATCAAGCCGTTTTAATTCTATCAAACTGGAAGCCCGTAGCATCAAGGCCATAACATTGTCTGGCTTGGCCGCCAACAATATGTCCAATACTGTTAAGGCGGCATCGGTTTGCCCTTCAGCGCCCAGAGCCCGCGCCCTTGCCAGCTGCAATTCTGTATTTCCCGGTTGCAGGTTTAATCCCGCATCAACTGCTTTTAAGGCCCTGCTATTGTCTCCGAGCTGTAAGAAGGCTTCCGCGGCCTGTGCAAAAATTGCCACACGCAGATCATTGCTTTTAATATCCGGGGCATATCCAAGGTTCTCCAGTCGCTCGGCGCCTCTTTGCAAATCCCCAAGCCCAAGTATGGCAGAAGCAACACAATGGCGTGCCGGGGCGCCGCCTTCTTCTGATTGCCAGGCAAGTGCCTCCTCATAGGCCGCCAGAGGCTGCTGTTTCACCAAGGCCATACATTTTTCATAACGCTCAGCCTGAGCCAGAACGCTGGTTGGCGCCATCAAACACAACAAAACCAGTACTCGTTGCAAGCGAAACATGTTAATCCCCCTGACCTTGGATATTGATTGTTGCGCCGCCTTGAGTGCTTCGCAAGCAAAACTGTTGAAAATGGTGAATTAAAATTTACGCTCGTGTTTTATTGCAACTAGGATCGGGGCCTCACCAGTTCTTCAAAAACTGTCTGCAAGCGGGCAAGATCATCAGGGGCAGAAAGGCTGTGATCACCGTTCTTGCTCAAGGAAAAAACCACGTCCTTGCTGTGCAGAACGTCAACCAGTTGCAATGCGTATCGCCATGGTACATCGCTATCTTTCCTGCCTTGTAAAATGCGTACCGGGCCGGAAAAAGCAATTTTTTCATCCAGTAACAGGTTTTTGCGACCATCTTCGATCAGTTTTTTGGTAATAGGCACCGGGCCATAAGGTGATGGCTGCTGCCAGACACCGGCTTGCATGATTTCCTGTTGTTGTTCTGCTGTCAGGTTTTTCCACAATAATTTTTCGGTAAAATCCGGTGCTGGCGCGATAAGGATCAGGGACTGCACACGCTTTGGCCGGGCCAGAGCCATTAACAGGGCCAGCCACCCTCCCATGGAAGATCCGGCCAGCACTACCGGGCCACTGGTTAAGTGATCCAGCACCTCCAACCCATCATTGCGCCATTGTGAAATTGAGCCATCCTCAAACCGGCCAGAGGACAAGCCATGACCATAATAATCAAACCTGATAAAATCATGGCCGTTATTCTGAGCCCATTCATGGGCGAAAACCGCTTTGGAGCCTTCCATATCTGAGCGAAACCCACCAAGCCAGACAAGTGTTGGCCCGGCACCATTATTGCTTTGCACTTCGGAATAGCAAATTATTTCACCATTGGCAGTTTTGTGCTTTAATCTGTTTTGCACCTTGTCACCCTCCTGTTCGGTCAATTGAATTGCACGGGAAACCAATGAAGTCGAGAATCAGTTTTGCGAATTTTACAAATCATTCCGGAGCTTTCTGCCGGCGGAGCGGAGCGCACCACATTGGACATCAGTGCCGCAGTAATTGCCGCGGGTGGCAGCTCTCACGTTATTGCCAAAGGCGGACGATTAGTGGAGCAATTATGCTCTGATGGTGCGGAATTTACTTCACTTGCCGTACATTCAAAAAACCCGCTGATAATGCGGCGCAACCGAATCCAAATCACAAAAATTGCCAAAACGTTTGCGGCTGATATTTTGCATGTTCGCTCACGGGCTCCGGCCTGGAGCGTCCGCAAGGCAAGCAAGAAAACCGCAATTCCATATGTAACCACCTATCATGGAACCTATAACTCCAGATCGGCAGCCAAAACCTTTTACAATTCTATCATGGCGTCGGGTGATCTGGTTATTGCTAATTCCAGATTTATTGCCGAGCATATTAAAAAAACCCATGGCACTGATCCGGCCCGGATCAGGGTAATCCCGCGCGGACTGGATTTAGAAGCCCTGCATATTGCAAATATTTCGCAATCACGATTGCAGGCAATGCGCAAAACCCTGTCATTGGAGGAAGAGCCAGCCATGCCGTTAATTGTAATGCCGGGGCGACTTACAAGGTGGAAAGGGCAATTATCAATGATTCAGGCAATGGCATTATTGCGCGATGAGAACATTGACTGCAGGCTGTTTTTGCCCGGAGATGCACAGGGGCGGAATTCTTATGTAGAAGAACTTGAGCGCATGATCGCGCGGCTTGATCTGCGCGGGCGTGTTTTTATGCCCGGCCATGTAAGCGACATGCCTGCGCTTTACGCATTGGCACAATTGGTAATTTCAGCCAGCATAGAACCAGAAGCATTTGGCCGGGTTGCCGTTGAAGGTCAGGCCGCAGGCAAGCCGGTAATAGCTACCGCACTTGGCGGCTCGCTGGAAACTGTTAAAGATGGGCAAACCGGGGCATTAGTGCCCCCCAATGATGCGGAGGCCATGGCGAAACAAATTGCACGGATTTTGTCCTTGTCTACCGATCAGCAAATATCAATGGGAAAAGCCGGACAGAGCTGGGTGGCCGGGCAATTTTCCAAAAAAACCATGTGCTCATCCACATTGGCAGTGTACGAGGAGTTGTTAAGCAGGCAGCATTAACCTATTCTGCAGGCTGGATGGGTATGAATGGCCGTCTTTGGGGCCTGATATTTGCAAACCAGATTGAGGTGTAGGTTTTGAGTAAAAAAACACTGGTTGTATGCTTCGGGCCACTTGGCCGTCTGTTGAATGCGTTTTGTGCCAGCGCACGATTGCGTGCAGCCCTGCCCTCTGAGCATCTGGTTTTATTGACGGATCCTTCACTGGTTGGACTGGCCAGCAGGTCGCCATGGTTTGACGATATTATTTCCGCAGACCTTAATGCGGCTGACACTAATTTTTCCCGGCTGGCAAAGGTCATAAAACAAAGTAAGTATGACAAGATTATTGACCTTGATCGCAGCAAACAAACTGCCAGCCTGTTTGCGGCATTTGGACTGTTCGCGCCCAAATTTGCCAGTAATGCACCCCGGGCAAAATGGACATTTTCCGGCAAACCCGATCATCCGATAGAAGAAGATGATCGTTTGCTGGATATGATGGGCATAGCAAAGGTAGAAGCTGATTTAAGTCTTGGCCCTGAGCTTGACTGGTTATTGCGCCATAGTGGTAAAACCCCTTCTTTGCAGCCCGGCTATTTTCGATTGGAAGGCGAATACATATTGCTCAATCTAGGCCGCCCTGATCCGGAAAATGGCTGGCCGGCAGCAGCTTTTCAAACACTGGCCGGGTATATTTTAGGCATGGACAAAATGCTGGCAATAACCGGAACTATAGAGGCCAGAGAGATGGCCCGGCCCTTATTGCGTAATTACCCGCAAATTCGCGACCTGTGTGCCAGAGTCGATGCTTTTCAACTGGCCAATCTGGGGGCAAAGGCAAAGGGCGTTGTTGGCTTGCCTGATGGAATTTTGCATTTGTGCGCCGTTGGCTCCCGGCGCTGCATTTCCTTGCACGGCAGTGCAGTAGATGCAAAGCGAAATGCTATTCGCGCCGCAGGTGCCATGACCTTGATAAGTGATCCCATAGAGGATCTTTCAGCCGATGATGTGGTAAAAGCCATGAAAATGTTTGGTGCTCTTTAGCCACAAACATAAAATTGCATGCACTTGCTGCTTGATCCTTGGCTCAGCTTATCTCATAAAGCCTTGGTCTGGCATTTTTTGGAGGGTTTTTATGGTTTATACAATGGCTCTAACAATGATTGTCAGTCAGTGTTTTGACAATTACAGGAGAGCATTATAGCCCGTCGTCCACCCCCAGCCGCCCCGAAAAAGAATAAAGGCCCCCGCGTGAATCAGGATATTATTGCTGAACGCGTTCTTCTCATTGATGAAAAAGGTGAAAAACAGGGAGTTATGCCTGTTGATGCTGCGCTTGAAGCTGCTCGTGAAGCCGGTCTTGATCTGGTAGAGGTAGCTCCCGAAGCCAAGTATCCGGTATGCAAGATTCTCGATTATGGCAAAATGCGCTTTCAGGCACAAAAGAAACGCTCCGAAGCAAAAAAGAAACAAAAAACCGCCGACCTGAAAGAAATCAAAATGCGCCCGAACATCGATGTGCATGATTATGATGTCAAAGTCAGAGCCATGACCAGATTTTTTGGGCAGGGCGATAAGGTGAAAGTCACCATCCGCTTCAAGGGGCGGGAAATGGCTCATCAGGATCGCGGCGCGAATTTGCTGGAGCGGGTTCGTGCAGACTTTGAGGATATTGCCAAGGTGGAGTTTGAACCAAAGACTGAAGGCAGGTTAATGATGATGGTGCTGGCGCCCAAATAGTTTTACTGATGCGCCGGCATGGTCTTTGTAAAACATCAATACAAAATTTAACTTGCGCCTTAAGTCTTGTGGCTAAAACTGAAAATAAACGAATGGCGCGGCGCGTAGCGGATAAATTGTAATAGCCAGCGCCGTTAGCATTCCAGCAGCCCCCCACCAGACCTCTGGCCTGCTCAAAACAGGCCAGTTTGGGCGCCATCTTGAAACACCAAGCAAATGATCAATGGCCAGAGGCAGCAATATCAACATCATCATCCAGTTAACACCCAGGGCCCCGCCTTCACGCAAGCCCGTAAATGCAGCCATAGCCGCCAACCCATCTGGCAGGCTTTGCGCCCGGAATAAGGCCCACGACAGCAGAACAATAAGCTGTGTGAGAAAGAACCCGGCTATCCAGTCAAGAGCATTGGCACGGGGGCGCAATTTAGTAAGTTTGGGCTCAATATGGGCAATCCACATTTTATGAATTATCAGGGCCAGTCCATGCAGCAGGCCCCAGAGCACGAATGTCCATGCTGCGCCATGCCATAACCCGCCAAGTACCATGGTTGTCAGTATATTGCGATATACCAGCATTTTTCCTGCGCGTGATCCACCAAGAGGAATAAACAGATAATCCCTTAGCCATCCGCTCAAGGACATATGCCAGCGACGCCAGAAATCGGTTATTGATGCTGCGGCATATGGATAGTTGAAATTGCGCGGAATATGAAACCCAAACAATCTGGCAATACCAATAGCCATCAAAGAATAACCGGCAAAATCAAAATATATCTGACCGGCAAAGGCAAAGGTGGCCAGAACAATTGCCCCATTCCCATATGCATCCAGATCACCATAAACCATATCTACCGCAGGCCCGATATTATCTGCGATCAATGCCTTGTAAATAAAACCGGTAATAAAGGCCCTTACCCCGACCACTATGGTGCGGCGTGTTAAGCGCTTTTCACGCTCTATCTGCGGGAAAAACGCAGCCGCCCGAACGATGGGCCCTGCAACTAATTGCGGGAAAAAGGCAATATAAAGCGCAACCCGGCTTAATCTGGGTTCTGCAGCAAGATGTCTGCGCCGCACATCGACCATATAGGAAATAGCCTGAAAAATATAAAAGCTGACCCCGACCGGCAGAATGATCCGCAATGTAGGCATATCTGCAGCCAGACCTAATTTGTTCAAAACTTCGGCAAAACTTACCGCAAAGAAGCCCATATATTTGAACGTAGCCAAAACCCCAAGTACAACCACCAGCCCAAATGTCAGCCAGCGGGCCTGGTGCTGGCGGTCATTGGGCCGGGCCGACAGGCGTAAGGCTACCAGCCATGATATGACAATTACCAGAAAGATCAGTCCCAGAAACCGCCAGTCCCACCAGCCGTAAAACAAGGCGCTGCCAGCCAGCAAAACCAACAGACGCCACTGTTTTACCGGTATAGTCCAATACAGGGTAAAAACCGCGGCAAAGAATGCCAGGAACGAAAAAGATGTAAAAATCATCGCCGCAACTCCAGTGCCAGCTTTCGCTCAGGTGAGATCGGCCCCAAAGCCCCTTGACGCTCAAGTTGTGTTGACATCCAGTTGGTATAAATTCGGGCGCCATCAGCCAATAAGTGTTCTGCATCAAACCAGATATCTTTATCGAGCTGCGCCAATAAGGTCAGGTCATCAGGGGCTATGCAATAAGTATATTCTCGGCATCTTGCTGCTATATAGGCCCGTTCATGGGCATCGATAACGGGAGGAAAATAATAGCCAATACGCAAGACACCATTCTTTTTCAACCAATTGGCTTGCTGCTTGCGGAATTCTGTTGCCCAAACAGGTGCGGCATGTTCCTGAATTTCTATCGGCGCGAGCAGCCCAAAATTTCTATCCCTGCCTGTAACTTCAGAGCGGGCGGTATCTTGCGGATCAAATGCCGGGTTCGCGGATAGGCTGGATAAGGTTCCCCCTCCGGCAATAAGGCCAATATTGGTCAAATTAACCGGCGCATGCAATCCCAGCAAAATGCTGTTCTTTGCCAGGGAGCCAAAGCCCCGCTCTGATTTTTGTTCCGCCATACCTTTAATAGCCCAAAGAGTGCCTGCTGCATCGAATTGACCTATGACCCGGTTGGAAAACTTTGCCACCTCAAATCCGTAAACCGGATTGGTGTCAAATCGCTCAGAAATCTCAAAGAACACCATTTCGGGAGGACGTGGAGCTGCCTGCATGAATTGTTTAAGACGTAAGTCACGTTCCTGCAGGCTGGCGCCTTCAAGAGCAAAGTTAATTACCTGCACACGATAGCCCCGATCCTGTAACTTTTGTGAGAGTAAACGGTCATCCAGACCATTTCGCGAGTAACTGGCCCCGACAAATAACAGGTAGGGCAAGGTATTGCCTTGAACCTGTTGCAGGGCATGGGCTGCAATTCGTGCATAGGCATCTTCGCGGACAATACCAGCTTGTTTTGTTATTGTATTGATCCCAAAAGCGGTGCCTGAAAACATGACCGTAAACCCAAGGGCTCCACGCCAAAACCCTCGTGGGGGCCGACGTAACATGTATCCGAATCCGGTTAGCACAATGGCACCGATCAGCAGCTTTATTGCGAGCATGTTATTTTTCACCATTCACCCAAGGGCAAATGCTTGCACAAATTTCAAAATAAAAAATGAATCCATTGCCTAAAAGGCCACGCCTACCCTTTCGCCAGCAATAGAATTATGCCAATTGGGCGGTACATAATTCTGAAGATACGCATATTGATGGGAAAAGTTTTGCCAAAGTCCGAGCCGGTTGATGTGATTATTGTAAACTATAATGCAGGCGGAATGTTAGGGCGTGCGGTAAAATGCCTGCAGGATCAAAGCCATAAAAACTTTCAGGCATGGGTTGTTGACAATGCATCTACTGATGGATCTCTTGATTGTGTGCCAAATGATGATCCAAGATTTCATACGGTGAAACTAAAACGCAATGAGGGCTTTTCAAGAGCTAATAATATTGGGGCAGCGTTGGGAAAATCTGCGTGGATTGCCTGCTTGAACCCGGATGCATTTGCGGAGCCGGACTGGCTCAAGAATTTGCTAAAAACTGTTAAAGCGTATCCGGAAATGGTTATGGCGGGGTCTACCCAGCTTTCGGTTCATGATTCAAATTTACTTGATGGTGCCGGGGATTTGCTTTCACCCATCGGCTTTGCCTGGCGGGGATTGTATCGGCGCCCTCGCAAGCTATTGCCGCCAACCGGAGAGGTTTTTGGCCCATGTGCGGCGGCGGCCCTTTACCGACGGGATGTTTTTGAGGCAGTGGGAGGATTTGATGAAAGCTTCTTTTGTTATCACGAAGATGTTGACCTTGCATTTCGGTTACGGCTGATTGGCGGTAAGGCAATTCAGGTAAAAGAAGCGGTGGTTCATCATATGGGATCTGGAGTATCCGGCCTGGAAAGCCCGTTTGCCATATATCATGGTACCCGCAACCGAAGCTGGACATTTGTCAAAAACATGCCACTGCCATTATTGGTGATATTTACGCCATTTCACATCATGTTTTCATTATTGTTTTTGCTGCGATCTGTGTTCAAGGGTCGTTTTGAACCAACTTATCTGGGAATTATTTCGTCCATCAAAGGGCTGCCTGATGTCTGGAAAATCCGTCAACAGGTTCAGGCTGGTAGAACCTGTTCTATTTGGGGAATATTGCGCATTATGACCTGGTCTCCCATACGTTTTTTCTCGCGAGATGCAGATGTTCGTAAACTAAAGCCATAATTAAAGTTCATATACTGTTCAGTATAAATCTGTGAATTAGTGTTATAGGCGATCTTGTTATGGATTTTTTGCGTATTTGTGGTATGCTTTGCCGACGGAATAAGTGCTGAGCACCGTTAAATGGTGTAATTGCCAATATGTATTGGCTACCTGGGAAAGTTGTTGGTAGCTTTAGCAGGAAATTCCGGCAGGGGCGAAAGAAAGGGGGCCGTTAATGGTCGATATGAATTCATATATTGCCTTGCACAAGTTTGGTCTTGGCGCGCGGCAAGGTGAAGCACAACAGATCGGATCTGATCCGCAAGCATGGCTATTGGCGCAACTTACCGATGTTTCCTCTACGCTGGATAATTATTCGCTTGTCTCTTCACAAGAAGGGATCACCCTGTTTTATGAATATCTGAACGCAAGGCGTTTGGAAAACAATTCCGAACAGCCAATGTCAGTGACATCAGTTAACAAGAAAGACCGATTGGCAGCATTTGTCGCCGATATTGATCGCATTAAATCTACAGAGGTAATGCTTGATGACAATGGTGTCCGCGGCTCTTCTTTGGCTGATGCCCGTAATATCTTTTTGGATAAAAAGACAAAAGGCTCCTCAACAATTGCTGCTAACAAGCCATCACATACAATGTTACAGCAAATGTATAGCAATCATTATGACGAAATCGGAGTCCGTACCACTCATGCGATAATGACGCCTGCTTCATTTCGTGAAGCTCTGGTTCGGTTCTGGAGCGATCATTTTAATGTTTTTTCCGGAAAATCCCTATTGGGGCTGGTAACCTCGGCAACTATGGAGCGCGAGGCAATCAGACCCCATGTAACCGGCAAATTCATCGATATGCTGGTGGCAGTTGAATCCCACCCTGCTATGCTGGTCTATCTGGATAACTGGATTTCGGTGGGGCCAAATTCATTTGTCGGACAGGAATTCGGCCTTGGACTGAATGAAAATCTTGCTCGTGAAACACTGGAGTTACATACCCTGGGTGTAGATGGCGGCTACACACAAGATGATATTATTTCCTATGCCAAGGCTATCACTGGCTGGTCATTTGGTAATCCGAATATCCAATCCCAGAATATGGGAGCATTTATTTTTGAGCCCTTACTGCACGAGCCAGGCCCAGTTACTGTCATGAACAAAACATACACGGGAACCGGGCAGGATCAGGGTCTGGAAATTCTGGCAGATCTGGCGGCTCACCCGTCTACGGCGAAGTTTATCGCTGGCAAGCTGGCGCGGCATTTTCATTCTGATAATCCTCCGCAAAGCCTGATTGACAGGCTTGAACAGGCATTTACAGCCTCACAAGGGGATCTGTTGGTAGTAAGTGCTGCCCTGGTTAGTGCCCCGGAAATGTGGCTAGGTGATTTTAGCAAATTGCGTAATTCCGAGGAATTCGTCATTGCCGCATTGCGGGCATTTGGCTTTGATACACTTACCCCTTCTCAATCGGTATTTGTATTTGATGCGGTTACACAAGTCCCGTTTTCCTATCACGCTCCTGATGGCTGGCCCAAAGAAGAAGCAAGCTGGGCAAGCTCTTCCATTCTTTCGGCTCGCATCAATCTGTGTAATTTATTAAGCGGCTATGTTCCCAACAATGTCGAACCATTGACTGCGGCTCAGGAATTATTAGGACCAATATTAAGTCAATTTACCGCTGATGCTATTTCTGCCGCCAGCTCTGTTGAACAGGGATATACTCTGCTGATGATGAGCCCGGAATTTCAAAGGACATAATCATGGCCTGTAATTTCTCATTTAACCCAACCCGACGCGGCCTGTTGCAAGGAGCAGCAGGCGGCATGGCACTTGCTCTTGCCAATGCCCGTATTGGATTTTCCGCAGCTCCATCTGATCAGAAATTGATTGTGGTCATTTTACATGGCGGTATGGATGGTCTTAATGTGGTGGTCCCAACATTTAGCGACGAATATTATGCCGCCAGACCAGGTATTGCCATTGCCCCTGCAGGTGAGCCGGAAGGCGCCATTGCATTAACCGATGGTTTTGGCATGCACCCGGCTATGCCAAATCTTGCACAAATGTATCTAAAGGGAGAGGCTGCATTTTTACATGCAGCATCAGCCCCTTATAATCAGCGTTCACATTTTGACGGGCAGGATGTGCTGGAAAATGGAACCACGGCTGCTTTTGGTGCTCAAACCGGGTGGTTGAACCGCTCCATTGCAGTGGCCCCGGCATTGCCGGCAGGTTTGGGCATAGGATCTACCGTGACGCTGGTGCTAACCGGCGAGCAACCAATTGCAAGTTGGGCTGCTCCCAAGGTTGAACAGGCCAGTACAGAAACTGTCAACAAGGTGTTGGCCATGTATGGGCCGGATCCAGTATTGCAAAACGCATTGCAAGGCTCGATTGATATTGCCAGCATTGTTGGTGACCTTGGCAATCTTGGAACCGGATTTGAGTTTTCAGCCCGGGCTGCCGGGAGAATCATGTCAGCACCCGGCGGGCCGGGTGGATGTGCGCTTGCCTATGGTGGCTGGGACACCCATGCTAATCAGGGCGGCGCCAGCGGTACTTTGGCCGCTAATCTGGCACAGCTTGATACTGCGCTTTTGGCATTAAAAGAAGAGTTAGGCCATCAATGGAGCAGAACAACTGTGTTGGTGGCAACAGAGTTTGGCCGCACATTCAACGAGAATGGTACCGGTGGAACCGACCACGGTGTTGGTGGGGTCAGCTTTTTGCTTGGAGGAGCAGTAAGGGGGCGAAGAATACTGGGAGATTGGCCGGGACTGCAGTCAGGGCAATTATACCAAAACCGGGATTTGCTGGCAGCAAATGATTTACGAGCCTTGTTCAAAGGGGTTTTGCGGGATCATTGGGGTGTTGATTTGAGCGATCTGAACAATTCAGTATTCCCTGAAAGTTCAGCCATTGCGCCTATGGAGAATTTATTGCGTTAAATTACGGGTTTTGTGAACATGTGTGACAAGAGGTCACTATTGTTTTGTGTTTGACAGGTTTATAAATGGAGTGTTTCCCAAATGCGGCCTTTATCGTGAACAAAACTCCAATTCTAAGATTAAATCCCGACCTTGATCCTGAGGTATTTGCACAAATATATGCAGAACATGGCTTGGTGCAGGTATATGATATTTTTGAACCTGAAACCGCGGATGTTATTTTTGAAGTTCTGGCTAAATCGACACCATGGCGGTTGGTGTATTCTGATGAGAATGGCAAACACGTTTTAATGAGTAATGCAGATCTGCAAGCTGCAGGGCGCGAGAGAATGGATAGGGTTGCAAGACAATTACACTCTCAGGCAAAAAATAAATTTGCATACATATATAGCTCATACCCAATGCTGGATGCCTATTTGAAAGGATGGGATCCAGGTCACCCTTTACACACGATTTTTGAATTTTTGAATTCGGAAGAATACCTTAATTTCGTGCGCGCCATAACTGGCGAGAAAGATGTTATCAAAGTTGATGCGCAAGCAACATTATACAGCCCGGGAAACTTTCTTACCAATCATGATGATACCGGTGATGATCATGAAAGACGGGCAGCATATACGCTTGGGTTTACAAAAGGCTGGCGTGCTGACTGGGGTGGAAATTTGGTGTTTTATGATGAAGAAAAGCCAAATCAGGTATTAAGAACTCTACTTCCGGGATGGAATGTTCTGTCCATATTCCGGGTGCCACGCCCACACTCAGTTACCTATGTTACTCCATTTGCCGGAGCTGGCCGATATTCCATCACCGGCTGGCTGCGTGATGATCCGGCGGCGGGTAGCTCCAGCTAGGTTTTCCGATCAATTACGGCCAGACTGAGCTTTGGATTTTATTTAGAAAATCCGGCGAAAAATATCCTTGCAGCACCCGGTGGTAAATCTGTGTCAAAGTATAAATATCGGCTATATTCACCTGCTCGTTTATTTTGTGCATGCTTTTGCCGACCAAGCCAAACTCTGCCACCTCTGCATATGCACGGATAAACCTTGCATCGGACGTGCCGCCACCTGTGGTAAGGGCTGGGCGCTGGCCGGTTTGTTGCTCAACGGCATCCTGCAGCAAATTGGTAAACGCACCTGGTTCGGTTAGAAATGCCTCACCCATAATGCGAATATCAAGATCAATTTTGCAGTTATGGCTTTTTTGCACGTCGGCAGCCTCATTTTGAATCCATTCTCGCAATTCGGCTCCGCTATGATTGGTGTTAAAACGGATATTAAATCTGGCGCTGGCATTTTCTGGAATAATATTGTGGGCAGTATTACCCACATCCATAGAGGTGACCTCAAGATTTGATGGCTGAAAACTTTCATTGCCTTCATCAAGCATGCGTTGATCAAGCCGGTGCATAAGTGCCAGCAAAGGCGGAAGTGGATTATTGGCACGATCAGGATATGCAACATGACCCTGTCGTCCGCGAATGGTTACATGAGTATTGATGGAGCCTCGGCGACCGTTTTTTATTTCCTGACCTATTTGAGTTGGGTTGGTAGGCTCACCGACCAGACAATGGTCAATTTTTTCACCGCGTTTGGCCAAGGTATCCAGCACCTTGCAGGTGCCGTGGGTGGCATCACCTTCTTCATCTCCGGTGATCAGCAGGCTTATCGACCCAGAATCAGTATCAAATTCGCTCGCTGCAGCCACAAAGGCGGCCAAGCCCCCTTTCATGTCGGCGGCACCGCGCCCGGTAAGAACGCCGTTTTCTATTGTTGGTGAAAATGGAGGTGATTGCCATTTGTCAGCATCGCCAGCGGGAACCACATCTGTATGTCCGGCAAAACAAAAATTAGGCCCGTTTTGTCCGCGCCTTGCATATAAATTATCCACATTGGCAAAGGGCAGGCGTTCAACCTCAAAACCAATACTTTGCAAGGCGGTTTGTAATATGTCCATTGCTCCGGCATCGGCCGGGGTTACCGACGGGCAGGCAATAAGATCACAGGCAAGTTTTATTGGATCAATTTTCATGGGCTTTCCTTTTGCCCAAAAAACCGATAACCACAAGGGCGAAATACAGAAGATTGATTTTAGCTGCTATATGTTTGTCTGTTTATACTGAACTAAATCTATTTCGCGCGTTGACTTGGGGCTTTGCATTTGTATAGTGCCGCGCTCGACAGCAGATGGGAATCCCCTGTCCGCTTGGGTCGTGTTGTTTTTTGATTTTTTTTGAGAAGGATCGGAACCCATGTTCGCGGTCATAAAAACCGGTGGCAAGCAATATAAAGTCACCAAAAATGATGTACTGGTTCTTGAGCGCCTTGCCGGCGAACAAGGAGAAACCGTTTCTTTTGGTGAGGTGCTGATGCTGGGCGATGGTGATACTGTCACCATTGGTGAGCCTAATATTGACGGCGCACAGGTCACGGCTGAATTGCTGGAAACCCGCAAGGGTAACAAGATCACTGTTTTTAAGAAAAAGCGGCGTAAGGATTATCGGCGCACCAAGGGCCATCGGCAGATGGAAACCGTGGTTCGCATTACGGATATTCTGGCCAAGGATGAAAAGCCTGCGGCTAAAAAGGCAGCTCCAAAGAAGACCACAGCCAAAAAAGCAGAACCTAAGAAGGCTGAGGCGAAACCTGCAGCAAAAAAGAAAGCTCCAGCAAAAGCTGCGGCCAAGCCTGCAACAAAAAAGGCAGAGCCCAAGAAAACAGCGGCCAAGCCTGCAGCAGCTAAAAAAACTGCCGCTAAAAAACCTGCGACTAAAAAGGCGGCTCCCAAAAAGACCGCAGCAAAAAAGGAAGACTAGAAGATGGCACATAAAAAAGCCGGTGGTTCCTCCAATAATGGCCGCGATAGTGTAGGCCGTCGTCTTGGCGTCAAGAAATTTGGCGGTGAACACGTAATTCCAGGAAATATTATTATTCGTCAGCGCGGAACCAAGGTTTATCCGGGTGACAATGTTGGCATGGGTAAGGATCACACACTCTATGCCCTTACCGAAGGATATGTGCAGTTCAACCGCAAGAAAATGAACCGCTCATATGTGTCTGTGACCCCGGTTTCGGAAAAATAGGGTGATGTAAAATCGCCCGTTCGTGGCGATCATAAGCTTCCAAAAGGAAAGACGGTTCGCCGCCTTTCCTTTTTTTATGAAAATATGCTTATGCCCAATTTTATCAAAACTTCCCGCTTGTCGTTGACGCCCTTTGAGCGAACAGACATCGACCGATTTATTGAACTGGTAAATGATGAGGGTGTGGCACGAAGCCTTGCCAGCTTACCGCTTCCGTTCACAGCGCCCGATGCCCAGGCGTGGATCGCTGACCGAGAGCAACAGCAAGCATCCAATAATAAATATTTATTTGCAATCAAAACCAAAACATCTGGTTTCATCGGTGTCATTGGCATGGACAGGCAGAACAAAGAGTTATTTGATCTTGGATATTGGCTGGGGCGTAAATTCTGGGGACAAGGTTATGCCAGCGAAGCGGCATCTGCCATACTGCATTGGGCAGAAACCAATGTCGGCATCAAAGCGATAACCGCTAGCTATTTTCAGGATAATCCAGCTTCAGGGCGGGTGTTGGAAAAATCCGGATTCTTGCACACCGGAGTTAAAACCATGCGATATAGCCCGGCGCATGATAAAAGAATCAATAATATTGGCATGATCTGGTTGGGAAATACACCTGTAAGCCATGGAAGAGAAATTTTATGAGCATTAAAACAAAGCGACTGCTTTTGCGAGAGTTTAATCTGTCTGACGCACCCCGTCTGACCAAGATGATTGCTGTGCCCGAAATTATCCGCATGCTGGAACAACCGCCATGGCCATATCGTTTAAGCGATGCAAAATTATGGCTGCGCACATTAAAGGGCCGCCAACAAAGCCGCGAAGCCTATGCTTATGCCATTGATCTGCCCGATGAAGGATTGATCGGTGGCATTAGCCTGGAAAAGAAAAATTCTGATGTGTTCGGCCTTGGCTATTGGATCGGCAAGGATTTCTGGGGGCAAGGCTATGCGAGCGAGGCAGCTCATGCACTGATGAAATGGGCTGTGGAGGAGATGAAAATTACAGCAATTACAGCCGGATATTTTGAAGACAATCTGGCATCAGCAAAACTATTGTCAAATCTTGGGTTTGTGGCTACAGGGTCTTTTTGCACCATAAATAATCCCCTGCACGATAAACCTGTGAATTGTTTAGCCATGCGCTGGAATGCTCCGTAATAAAAATCCAGTAAATACCAGTGTCTTTCTTTGCGCTGATCGATACAAAGCCGTAAAAGCATATTATGAAATTTCTTGATCAAGCAAAAATATATATTCAGGCCGGAGCCGGCGGTGCTGGTTCAGTGTCGTTCCGCCGTGAAAAAAATGTGGCTCGTGGCGGACCTGATGGTGGTGATGGCGGCAAAGGCGGTGATATCTGGATAGAGGCGGCTGATGGCCTTAATACCTTGATTGATTATCGTTACAAGCAGCATTTTAAGGCAGGAACCGGCATGCATGGCATGGGTGGCAATCGCTCCGGTGCTGCTGGTGAGGATGTGGTGCTGCGCGTGCCAGTAGGAACGCAAGTGTTGGATGAGGATAGAGAAACCTTATTGCTGGACTTGACCGAAATCGGGCAACGTGAATGCCTGTTGGCGGGCGGTAATGGCGGCTGGGGCAATGCCCGGTTCAAATCTTCGGTAAATCAGGCTCCACGAAAAGCCAATCCCGGTGAGCCGGCTACGGATCGCTGGATATGGCTGCGCTTGAAACTATTTGCTGATGCCGGTCTGCTTGGTCTGCCCAATGCCGGAAAGTCTACTTTGCTGGCCAATGTTTCTGCAGCCAAACCAAAAACGGCATCTTATCCGTTTACCACTTTGCACCCGTCATTGGGTGTGGTTGATATAGATCGCTCACGGCGTTTTGTGCTGGCGGATATTCCGGGCCTGATCGAAGGAGCTGCCGATGGTGCTGGATTAGGATCACGGTTTTTGGGTCATGTGGAGCGCACAGGGGTTTTGTTACATCTGGTTGATGGTACTGCTGACAATCCGGCACAAGCCTACAGGATTATTCGTAATGAGCTAAGCAATTATGGCGGCGGATTGTCTGAGCGCCCGGAAATTGTAGCCCTGAACAAGATCGACGCCATGAGTGAAGAGGACATAGTCCGCAAGCGTGTTAAACTGGCCAAAGCCTGTGGCTCAAAAGTCAGATTGATTTCGGGTGTTTCCGGCAAAGGACTGACTGCCCTTATGAGCGATTTGGCACTCATTATCAAAACCGGCAAAAAACAGGAAGCCAGTAGCGGTGACGAGGGCAAACCATGGACACCGTAAATGCCAGGCAATTACTGCGTGCCGCCAGACGTGTGGTGGTAAAGGTGGGGTCATCCTTACTGGTATCAAAGGCAAATGATCATTTGCGCCTTTCATGGATGCAGGCACTGGCCAGGGACATATCCAGCTTGCGCCAACAGGGTTGTGATGTGGTATTGGTCAGCTCAGGGGCCGTGGCATTGGGCCGACAACTATCCGGCGCATCTGGAAAGTCTCTTAAACTTGAAGAAAAACAGGCAATGGCTGCGATTGGCCAGGTTGAGTTGGCCGGTGCCTGGAAAAAGTGTTTTGCGCACCATGACATAGCAATTGGCCAGGTATTATTGACCGTTGACGATACGGAAAACCGCCGCCGTTGGCTTAATTCCAGCTCCACCTTGCACACATTGCTAAAGCTTGGGGTTATGCCGTTAATAAATGAAAATGACAGTGTGGCCAGTGATGAGATACGATATGGTGATAATGACCGGCTGGCGGCCAGAGCCGCGCAAATGGTTGCCGCGGATTTGCTGGTTTTGCTTTCAGATGTAGATGGACTTTACTCAGAGGATCCGCTTAACTCGAAAACCGCTACTCATATACCATTGGTTTTACGAATTACCGATGAAATAACCTCCATGGCTGGACATTCTGCCTCAGGCCCCGGAACCGGGGGCATGACAACCAAGTTATTGGCAGCAGGAATTGCCTCTCCGGCAGGTTGTGCAACCATAATTGCAGATGGTCAGGAGCAAGCCCCATTGTCATCATTGCTGGATGGCGCCAGAAATACGGTATTCCTGCCGCAGTTAAAACCGGCTCAGGCTCGTAAAAACTGGATTGCCGGTTCAGTCCAGCCCAAGGGCAGTCTGCATATTGATGCTGGCGCCGCCCATGCCTTACGTGAGGGAGCGTCCTTGTTGGCAGCAGGTATAACTAAAGTTCATGGGCAGTTTGAACGTGGCGAAGCAGTGCATATCATGGATGACGAATCCAGAAATCTGGCGCTTGGCCTAGTATCGTATTCTGCGCAGGAAGTGACAAAAATCCGTGGCTTGCGTTCCGATCAGATCCAGGGCGTTCTTGGTTATGTGGCAAGAAAAGCTGTAGTGCATCGCGATAATATGGTGATAAGTGCGTAAAAATGGCAAAGAATATCGAACAAAACATGTTAAAAATGGCTGCGCAGGCCAAAGCCGCCAGTAAAATTCTGGCGCGAGCTTCGGCAAATCATCGCTCCTTGGCAATTGAAGCCATTGCCGATGCACTCAATAGGCAAAAAGATGAAATATTACGCGCCAATAAACAGGATCTGGAACAGGCCAGCGCGAACAAGGTTTCTGCGGCTTTTATAGACCGAATGTCTTTAAGCCCACAGCGCTTAGACGCCGTGGTGCAGACTTTGCGTGATATTGCATTACAGCTTGATCCGGTAGGACGGGAAATGGAAAGCTGGGTACAACCAAATGGGCTGCAATTTAGTAAAATCTCAGTGCCATTGGGGGTTATCGGGATTATTTATGAAAGTCGACCCAATGTAACGGCTGATGCGGCGGCGCTTTGTTTGCGCTCAGGCAATGCGGTGATTTTGCGTGGCGGATCTGATGCACTTGCTTCTTCACGGGCCATTTTTGCCGCTATTCAGGAAGGTTTAAGGGCAACAGACATGCCCGAAGGGGCAGTGCAACTTGTAGATCATACTGATCGTTCTGCCGTTGGGTTTATGTTGCAGGGGCTAAAGGGGCAACTTGATTTGGTGATCCCCAGAGGTGGTAAATCTCTGGTGTCACGAATACAGCGTGATGCCAGAGTGCCGGTTCTTAGCCATTTGGATGGTATTTGCCATGTGTATGTGCATAAGGATGCCAACCCGGAAATGGCAGTGCAAGTAGTACTAAACAGCAAGATGCGCCGGGTTGGGATTTGCGGCGCTGCGGAGTGTCTGCTGGTCGATGATGAATGCGCTGCGGAAATTTTGCCGAAAATTGTTGATGCATTACATGACGCTGGATGTGAATTGCGGGCAGATGATGCGGCACGCAAGATAGATACTCGCATGAAAACTGCCAGTGCTGATGACTGGGGCCGCGAGTTTTTGGCACCAATACTGGCCGTGCGACTGGTTCGTGATCTGGATGAAGCTGTGGCTTTTATTGAAAAATATGGCTCCGGACACACCGATGCCATCATTACCGATAATCAACAGCTAGCCAGGCAGTTCCAGGCACAGGTGGACAGCGCCATTGTTTTGCATAATGCCTCCACCCAGTTTGCTGATGGCGGAGAATTTGGTTTTGGTGCCGAGATCGGTATTGCCACGGGAAAGCTGCATGCTCGCGGCCCTGTTGGTGCTATGCAATTGACTTCATACAAATATCTGGTGAGCGGAAATGGGCAAAAGCGGGCCGAATAGGAATTTTTCCTCAAGGGCACAAATAGAAGCCCTGGCCCCGAAGATGCGGGTGGGATTATTTGGTGGCAGCTTTAATCCTGCACATGCGGGCCATGTTCATGTAGCAGAAACCGCGCGCAAACGTCTGGCCCTGCACCGGGTATTATGGCTGGTTTCTCCGGGCAACCCGCTAAAACAACCAGAGACATGGGATGGGTATGAGCGCAGACTGGCTGGTGCCAGAGCAATAACTTCAAATTTACCCACGCAATTTGCATGTGAGAGCGAGGCGGTATTTGGTACAAGATATTCAAATGACACTGTTGCCGGCATCAAACAAAGGTGGCCAGAAGTTCGCTTTGTCTGGTTAATGGGTGCGGATAATCTGGCAAATTTTCATTTGTGGCGAAACTGGCAACAATTGGCCAAAAGCATTCCAATTGCTGTGATTGCCCGCTCTAATGATTCAGTGCGTGCCCGACTGTCTCCGTTTGTCCAAAGGTTTGCCCATTATCGCAAGCCCGCAGAAGCGGCTCAGTCATTAGTGGCAGATCAGGCCCCGGCATGGGTATATTTAACTGCACCCTATTGTGAACTCTCCTCTACTGCTATACGTGAAGCCACCGATATGGCCGGGCCTGTTACTAATGGGCGCAGCAAATCTTGAAAATAGTATGGACATGCATAATAAATGAATACCTCAACAACAAAAGCCGGGCCGCAAATGGACTCCGGGAAATTGCTGGATTTGTTGCATCATGAACTAAAGGAAAACAAGGCCGAAGATATTGTCATTATCGATCTGGCCGGCAAATCCTCAGTTGCTGATTATCTACTGATTGCAAGTGGCCGTTCCCAGCGTCATGTAAGCGCTATTGCAGATTATGTGCTGCGTGCCGCCAAAGACGCAGGGCTGGGTCATTTATCTACAGAAGGATTGGCCAGCGGCGATTGGATTTTGATAGATGCCGGTGATGTAATACTTCACCTGTTTCGGCCTGAAGTGCGTGAATACTATAATCTGGAAAAAATCTGGTCGGTTTCTGTGACTACAAAAACAGAAGAAACATGAAGCTAATTCTGCTGGTTTGTGGCAAGCTAAAACCGGGCCCGGAAACAGATCTGGTGCAGGATTATCTCAATCGGGCCAGGCGGCAGGGTCGCGGGCTGGGCATTTCTGATGTAATATGCAAACAGGTGCCGGTTCGGGCCAGCATGCCGACAGAAGCCATAGACCGGCTTGCTATGGAGTCAAATGCTACTGATTGCAAGCGGGTGGTGTTGGATGAGTGTGGCAAGAACTGGAGTACCAGACAATTTTCAT
This sequence comes from Robiginitomaculum sp., assembly GCA_015485155.1. Taxonomy (GTDB): domain Bacteria; phylum Pseudomonadota; class Alphaproteobacteria; order Caulobacterales; family Maricaulaceae; genus Robiginitomaculum_B. The sequence continues at coordinate 20,421 of WFUF01000001.1, forward strand.
CGCAAATTAATTCATGGCGGGAAAGTGGGGTTCAGGAAATTGTTTTAATGGTTGGCCCGGCAGATGGATGGGGTATACAGACATTGGATAAAGCTGATTTGGTATTGAGTTTTGGCAAAATGACATGGCCGCACAAATTGGCGCAGGCGATGGCTGCGGAGCAAATTTATCGGGCAATTTCCTTATTATCCGGATCACCCTATCATCGTGAGGGCAGGTGATGAGCGAGAGAAAATGATGACGGGATTTCGTTTATTGTTTTTATCTTGGGTATTGCTTGTATTATTACCCACTAATGGGCTTGCTCAACAAGGCCGAGAGCAAGTGGAGCAAATAGAAAAATTGCGCGATAAGGCAAACGCAGAAAAACGTGAGCTGGAACAACAGGCGAAGCAGATTCGCGAAGAGATTTTATCGCTGCAGAAAAAACTGATTGCAGTTGGTGCGCGTATTTCCAGTCAAAACCAGCGCAGTGTTGAAGCCGAGGAACGGCTTTTATCCTTGCAGAAACGCGAAGCTAGCAGCAAGGAAGAACTGCTTGCCGATCAGGCAGCCATGACCGAAATACTGGCAGCATTGCAACGAACCGAGATGTCACCACCGCCTCCCTTGGCTGTTAGTCCTGATGATGTTTTGGCCGCCGCCAGAGCAAGCATACTGATGGGAGCCACAATTCCTGAGTTACAGGTTCGTGCCGATGCACTAAAGGCCTCGCTGTCGGCACTACAGGCAGTGCGGCAACAAATAGCCAGCGGGCGAATGGAATTGCAAAAAGAAATGCGGTCACTGGCTGGTGAACAGCAAAGCTTGCAAGAATTGTTGCAGCAACGCCGTTCTTTAGAGCTTAGCATACAAGAAGATGCAAAAGCTGCTGCAGAAACTGCGCAAACATTGGCGAAGAATGCTAAGGATTTGCGTGAGTTAATTCACCAGCTGGAAATCGAAACCAGCAAGGCAATACCTTCAATAAAACCAAAAACTCCCCCAAATCTGGTAGTATTGGCGCCCAGGCTTAAACCAAAAAAACAAGGGCCCTTACCCTTGTTGCCATATTCTTCTTCAGGGCGGTTTTCGGATAACAGGGGCAAGCTGGAGTTACCGGTTCACGCAAAAGTGACTCAAAGATACGGGCACTCCAAAAACCCTGATACTATTAATGGTCTGGTTTTTCGCACAGCAAGGAGAGCACAGATCGTTGCTCCATATGATGGACGAATTGCATATGCCGGGCCGTTTCGCAACTTTGGAAATTTACTGATTTTGGATGTCGGTGAGGGTTATCATATGATTTTAGCAGGCATTTCTGTTCCTTATGTAGTGCTGGGACAGATGGTTTTAGCTGGCGAGCCCTTGGGAAAAATGGCTGACCGCAGAAAACCTGCGCCGGAGTTTTATCTGGAGTTCAGAAAAAATGGCCAACCGTTTGATCCGGAGCCATGGCTAAAAAAAGACATAAATGCCGGGTAGACAACGGCTCGAAACGGGATTTTATGTTGGCATTGCATTTGCAGAACCAGCAAAAATAAGTAAGCTGGGATTCAAGCAGACGGGACAGAAACAAAATGCGATATCTAACACTGGTTTTGGCAACTTTTGCTGGCATGATGCTGGGCGGGTTGGGTTTGACATACAAGGTCGCCTCGGCTGAGCCTGATAATCGTACCACCTATCAGGAATTAAACCTGTTTATGGATATTCTAACCCGGGTGCGCTCGGATTATGTATCTGAGGAAAAAGACCAAAAATTGATCGAGGCCGCTATTCAGGGAATGCTGACCTCGCTGGATCCTCATTCAAGCTATCTGCCTCCAGAACAATTTGAAGATATGCAGGTGCAATCCAGTGGAGAATATGGCGGGCTTGGCCTTGAGGTTACTATTCGCCAGGGTGCGGTAAAAGTAGTGACGCCAATTGATGACACTCCGGCAGCACGGGCCGGTGTCGAGGCCGGGGACTATATTACCGGCATCAATGGAACGTCGATTTTAGGCGGCTCATTAAGCGAAGCGGTCGATGAAATGCGTGGGCCTGCGGGCACGCCTATTACAATTACGGTAATGCGCAAGGGTGTTGATGAGCCAATTGATTTTACCATTATTCGTGAGATTATCACGATCAGGTCAGTCGCTTCACGCATAGAAGATGACAATATCGGATATTTACGCATTTCAATTTTTAATGAGAATACCGGCGAACTGGCACGAGAAGCGATTAAAGAGCTAAAGGCCACTGCTAAAACCCCATTAAAGGGGTTGATTTTGGATCTGCGTAACAATCCAGGCGGATTGCTCAGTCAGGCCGTTGAAGTATCCAACTTGTTTCTAGATGGTGGGGAGGTTGTTTCTACCAGAGGACGCGACCCACGAGATATAGAACGCTATAATGCACGTAAAGGCGATTTACTTGAAGGTCTGCCATTGATTGTTCTGATCAATGCAGGATCGGCATCTGCTTCGGAAATTGTCGCAGGAGCAGTTCAGGATCGTGAACGCGGAACTTTGATCGGGTTAAAAACCTTTGGAAAAGGCTCCGTGCAGACGGTTATTCCGCTAAATGGTGGTCGTGATGGAGCTTTGCGCCTTACTACTGCGCGCTATTACACCCCTGCCGGTCGTTCAATTCAGGCAACGGGTATTGCTCCGGATATTGAAATATCCCACCGCCGCATTACAAAATCAGAAAATCAAGTGACAGAAGCAGATCTTCCCAATGCCCTGAAAAATGAAATTGAAGCTGCAAAACTGGCCAGGCAGAAACAACAGGAAGATGAAGATCAAATAGCAGAAGATAGTGCTGATCCTGATACAAAAGATGCTGTAACTGCTGAGATGCCGCCAGAAGATTTTCCTGAAGACGAGGATTACCAACTAAAGCGTGCCAAGGAAATTTTAAGTGAACTGGTCTTAACAGCAGAGGCAGGAACTCAAAAGGGCTGATAAGATTACCTCTTTGTTAACCATGTTTACGCTATCGGATAGCAATAAATTTAGTTGCAAATGCTAAATTTGTTTCAGGGTTTTCCAAGGGAAATAATAAGCATATGGCCCGATTTTCTACTTCTGTGTTTTCGGGATTGTCAGCCAAGCAAATACATTTGATTGCTGGTAGCTCTCTGGCCGGTCTGATCGTTGTGGTGCTTTTGTCAATTGCCATATTTGGCAAAGCTGATTCGGCTTTTCCCACTGCTTCTCTTGATATCCCGTCTCTGGCCGAACAAAGCGTAATACAAGCAGAATTGCGTGCAGAACAGCCGGAGGCTGAACTGGTGGCAGTGGCGCATCAGGATGATCAGGATGTACGTCTTCCGGGTATTTCTGACCTCACCCAAGACAAATCACAACATACAAAAACTCTGCCAAATAAGCCAAAACCTGAAAATTACGACATTCCACGCTCTCCTGATGCTCTGGCGGCGGCACCATTGCCGGGCCTTACAGAAGCTGGCCCCGGTGGCTTATTGCCCAAATTAGGCCCAAAGGGTGAAAAACCATCGCTGGTTTATGCCAGGCCGTTTGAAATAGATGCTTCCAGGCCTGTGGTTTCGATTGTGGTGGGCGGATTGGGAATGATGCAGCGCACAACGCAGGCTGCCATTGACGAGCTACCGCCGGAAGTTACCTTGTCCTTCGTTCCCTATACGCCTGATTTGCAAACATGGATCAATCGCGCACGGGCCAAAGGCCATGAGGTTTTAATCGAATTGCCAATGGAGCCTTTTGGTTATCCAGAGACCGACCCTGGCCCTTATACTTTGCTGTCATCTGCAAGTTCAGCAGAAAACACCAGACGGCTTGAATGGTTGCTTAGTCGTGCAACCGGCTATTTTGGTGTGACTAATTACATGGGGTCTAAATTAACCGCTTCGGAAAACGCCATGGCTCCGATTTTTCGAGGTTTGAATTCAAGGGGTTTGCAATTCTTGTATGATGGCCAAACCCGCCGGTCATCTTTGAAAAATGTTGCAACCAAAGAGGGACTGGGATGGACAACGGCAGATCGAATTTTGGACAGCAAACAAACAATAGCTGCCATTGATGATCAATTGCTACGTCTGGAGGCTCAGGCCATTCAAAACGGCAGTGCTATTGGCAAGGGTTTTTCCTGGCCGGTAACTATCAAACAGCTAAAGGAATGGACAGGGTCTTTGCACGCCAAGGGCTATCAATTGGCCCCAGTTTCCGCTGTTATAAAAATGCGTAATCAGGAAGATAAGGCCGATGGCAAGCTGCGTACCGCGCAAAGTTCAACTCCCAAGCGCCATTAGGGCAAAATGAAGCGTAATTTGAAAAAATACCGGGCCAATGCGGCCGTCGTGGTATTTGATGCCAAAGGCAGGGTTTTGATCTGTCATCGCGCCGGAGAAATAGGTGATCATTGCTGGCAATTCCCGCAAGGAGGCATTGATAAGGGTGAAAAGCCATTACAGGCGGCCTATCGTGAATTATTTGAAGAAACCGGGATTGAGCGCAAGCATGTAGAAAAAATAGGAAAAATCAAAGGCTGGCTGGCATATGATTTTCCAGAGGACGTAAATTTTGCACCAAACAAGCGTAAACACTGGCTGGGGCAAAAACAAAAATGGTTCGCTATGCGGTTTTTGGGGAAGGACGAAAATATTAAACTGGATATGCACCAGCCACCGGAGTTTGATCAATGGATGTGGGCTGATCTTGCGCAGGTTCCGCAAATGACTATCTACTGGAAGCGAGATGTATATCATCAGGTGGTTTGCGAGTTTTCACGCTTTACGAAATAGCGTTTGCGGGGCCTGTGATGAGTATAAAATATGCAAATTTACTTGTTTTAACCATCCGACTGCTATTTCTCCTTACATTATTTTTGGTCACAGTTTTGTCGTTGTGGCCCGGAAGCGCCCACCCTCCAACATCGCCATGGTCGGATAAATTCGGTCACGCTATGGCATATTTTGTACTTGGTTTGCAGTGGCAGTTGGGCTGGCATGTATCAGTGCGCAACCAGTTGGCAGGGCTTGGTTTTTTATTGTTATATAGCGCTGGCATGGAGCTGTTTCAGGGGTTGGCTATAATTGGCCGTACGGCATCTGTTGCTGATATGATAGCAAATGCTTCAGGCCTGTTATTGGCTGCAGGCTTTGCTCTGGTTTTACGTTTTATTTTACCGGACGCATTTCACAAAAAGAAATATTAACCATAAGCTTTTGTGGAATTTTTACCGAAAACATGTTTACTTTTCTTTTGATAATTATGACGTGCAGGTAGTTTGATGGCTGTGGCAGAAATAAATTGGCCCAAAGTTCTAGGGGTTGGTGTCAGTGCTTTCCTTGGTGTTGCGCTGGCTTCTTCCGGATTGGCAGGATCAGGTGCCGGGGCAAATTTTCCCTATGATGCGCCGCCAGATGGTGAACCAGGTGAATGCTTTGCCAGGGTACTGGTGCCGGCAAAGTATCAAACATATTCCGAACAGGTGGCCATTGATGAGGGCGGCAGCAGGATTTCTGTGTCCGCTCCGCAATTTGCAGCAAGAAAACATAAATACGTATTGCGGGATGCGTCGGTTCGCTATGAAGTACGGCAACCTGTTTATAAACGCGTAAGCGAAAAAGTCATGGTCAGGCCAGGCTATCAAACCTTACAGGTCATTCCTGGCGAATATCGCACGGTAAATGAACAGGTACAGGTCTCACCTCCAAGACTTAGCTGGAAACCAGGGGCATCTTTGGCCTCAAGAGCCGGGGTGAAATTGACACAAACCCGACAAGGTGAAGTTTACTGTCTGGTGGAAGAGCCAGCAGAGACACAAACCATTTCAAAGCGAGTGCAGGTGCGCCCTGAGCGTGTCCAAACCATAAATGTGCCTCCTGTTTATCGCATGATTACCCGTGAAGTTCTGGTCGATCCTGGCGGAGTCAGAGAAGTGCATATCCCGGCGCAATATGGATATTATGAAGCTCAATATGTAACGCAGCCCGCCCGGCAGGTACGACATCCTGTTGCGCCGCGCATGGCAAATATAACTCGCAAGAAGAAAGTTTCTGGCGAAGAATTCCGCTGGATAAAAGTGTTGTGCGAAACAAATTCAACTCCTGAGGCAATATCTGAAGTTCAGGGATTGCTTCACAAACAAGGTCTGTATAATGGCCCGATTGATGGTCAGACCAGCCCGAATATGGAAGCTGCCATTGCCAGTTACCAGCAGCAGATGAACATCCCTCACGGAGGTTTTTTATCTTTGCAGACAATTGAACATTTACGTAATGGGGCGGGCCCGTTGCCAGTACCTTTTGCTTCTGGAAATGTTAAATCCTCGCATCAGATAGCCACGGCCCCGATGCAGTATTCCTATGAACGTCAGGAAAACCAGCGTGCCGGTTCATATGACTCGCAGGTCTGGCAAGGTACAGAGCAATATCAAAGTCACGGGCAGGAAGCTGTACAACATGATATATATGCACATTGGAACGGTGAAGGAACCTCTAATATGGTTTCTGAGCATAACACGATTCCCACACAGTCAGAGGCTCAGCCCTTCTTGCATCGTGGCGTCCAACAATGGCATAATGGTCCACTATTAAGCTGGTCTGGTAAATAACAGAACTTTACAGGTATTTTTGCACAAACTCGTACGTAATTATTAAGTTTCGTCTGATAATGTACGAGAACGGCTTGCTTTAGACCATTATTGTTCTTTATAGCGTGCCTGTGCAGGTATTGTGTGAGGTTTGGTATGGCTGGTCTTGACCAGGTAACAATTTTGGTTCTGGAAGATAACTCGCATATGGCGCTGATACTGCGCGAGGTAATGCGAGGATTTGGTCTTCGGGATATTCGCGAAGCCCGAGACGTGGCCACAGCCTTTGAGATCATCAAGGATAATCATGTGGACATCGCTCTTGTTGATCATAACCTTGGTGATCTGGATGGTAATGAATTTGTGCAGTTGATCCGAACTGCAGACGACAGCCCAAATCCCTATATACAAATCATTATGGTAACCGCCCATGGCGATCGCAAAACCGTGATGGAAGCAATACGTTCAGGGGCTAATGAATTTATGGTCAAACCGGTAACGCCGCTTGACCTGTATGAAAAATTACGGGCCTGTGTGGAACGTCCCCGGCAATTCGTCCGCACCTCAAATTATTTCGGCCCTGATCGTCGCAGACGTCAGGATCCAGTATACCGGGGGCCATGGCGACGTAAAAGTGACCCTGAGGGTGGTGTAGTAGCTGATGACCACAGCACCTCCAGAGGAGGGCAACCCAACATAATCGAAGGCTAGGGTCAGAAGGCCAAATAACTCTAGTAATACTCTTCCCTCTACGCCGTCTTGCAAAGGTGATGCCGGATCAAGTCCGCAATCACGGAACCTCGTGGCAAGGTTATCTGTCCCTGATCTTAAACCTATCCTTTTAGTTTCATTGCCTTGCGTTTTTCCGCGTCCTCTCTGGTCATGGCAAAAACCACACCAGACAGCCCAAGCAAAGCAATCAGGTTCGGCCCGGCCATCATGCCATTACCGATCGAGGCCAAAGTCCACGCCAGATCATTGGTGTAAACTGCACCCAAATAAACCACAATTACCCAAAACACCCGATAATAAGGGATCACCTTAATACCCATCATGAATTCCATGGCTCGTTCGCCATAAAGCGCCCAGCCAAGAATGGTGGTAAAGGCAAATACTGCCAGACCAATGGTAACGATCCACTGTCCGCCGGGAATGCTTTGTCCAAAAGCAGCACTGGTAACTCCGGCGGCCGAAGCAATACCAGATTGCCAAACCGGTAATTCAACACCACTTGCAGCCAAAATTGCCGGTGCAGTTAAAATAACCAAAGCGGTAAGAGTACAAACTATCAGCGTGTCAATGAAGGTGCCAAGCATGGCAATGGAGCCCTGACGAACCGGATCATTGGTTTTTGCCGCAGCATGGGCAATCGCCGCCGAACCAAGACCTGCTTCATTGGAAAATGAGCCCCGGTTTGCTCCTTGGGCCATTGCTGCCATTACTGATGCGCCCAGGAAGCCACCGGCGGCAGCGGTTGGAGACACTACGCCGGAAAAAATCTGCCCAAATGCGCCGGGAATAAATTCAATATTCATCGACAGGACAACCAATGCGCCACCAATATAAAACAAAGCCATGATCGGAACTAAAAAGCTGGCAACACGGGCGATGGATTTAACCCCGCCCATAATTACAAATGCCACCAGAACCGCCATAACAATGCCGCTTATCCATTTTGGAGCATTCATATTTTGCTCGAATAAAGCAGCAACACCATTAGCCTGCACCAGATTACCCGTACCAGGTGCGGCAATTGCCGTACAAATAGCAAAAATCCATGCCAGCCATACCCAGTTCTTTCCCATGCCGTTTTTTATGTAATACATCGGCCCGCCCACATGTTGGCCCTTTTCGTCGGTTTCACGAAACCTTACCGCCAATAATGCCTCGGAGTATTTGGTGGCCATGCCCAGCACGGCAGTCATCCACATCCAAAACACAGCACCCGGCCCGCCAAGGGTAATTGCAGTTGCCACACCGGCAATGTTACCGGTGCCAATGGTCGCGGATAGTGCAGTAAACAGGGCCGCAACCGGAGAAATTTCACCAGAATCCTTATCGGCACCTTCCTTGTTTTTTCCAAATAACAGCCCAATGGCATAGGGCAGTCGCCTGACAGACATAAAGCGCATGCCCACGGTCAAATATAAGCCTATACCAAATAACAGGGCGACCAATGGCCAATTCCATATCCAGCCATCAATTTTACTTAATACTTCCTGTACGGCTTCCATGCCCTGATCCCCCCGGATTGTGTTCGATTTTGGTTGGTGGGAATTAACCACTTGCGATCAGTGCTTGCAAGTGAACTTATTGCCATTACTGTGCGCGCAGGCAAAATTTAATCATCTTGAGGGACATATGAACACGATTATAGAGCCATTTCGCATCAAAACCGTTGAACCCATCCGGATGACTTCTGTGGCCGAGCGCGAAAATATTTTATGTGACGCTGGTTATAATCTGTTTTCTATTGCCAGCCGGGACGTGTTGATTGACCTGTTAACCGATAGTGGCACTGGCGCCATGAGTACAAAACAATGGGCAGCAATTATGCAAGGCGATGAAAGCTATGCAGGTTCACCCAGTTTCAAGCGCTTTGAGGCGGCTGTTCAAAATCTGTTTCCATTTACCCATATCATTCCTACCCATCAGGGCCGGGCTGCCGAGGCAATTTTATTTTCGATTATGGGAGGAGCTGGCAGACATATTCCTTCCAATACTCATTTTGACACCACCAGAGGCAATGTGGAAGCTACAGGGGCGGAAGCTCATGATCTGGTAATAGAAGAAGGAAAAGACCCGCAAAACCAGCACCCATTCAAAGGCAATATGGATGTGAACCGTCTGGATGAGTTCTTGTTAGAATACAAAGGCAAGGTGCCTTGTGTGATGCTCACTGTAACCAATAATGCCGGAGGTGGTCAGCCGGTAAGTCTGGAAAATATTCGCGCTACAAGAGCAATAGCCAAAAAACACGGGCTTCCCTTTATTATCGATGCCTGCCGGTTTGCCGAAAATGCGTGGTTTATTAAATTGCGTGAACCCGGTCAGCAGGATCGCTCCATCACAGATATAGTCCGGGATATGTTTGAAGGTGCTGACGGCATGACCATGTCGGCCAAAAAGGATGCTTTTGCCAATATAGGTGGCTGGCTGGCCTTAAACGACAGTGAACTGGCAGAAAAAGCCCGTACCAGACTAATATTGACCGAGGGCTTTCCCACCTATGGCGGTTTGGCCGGGCGTGATCTTGAGGCTATTGCCCAGGGCCTAGCTGAAATTGTTGACGAGGATTATTTGCGCTACCGGGTGGCCGTAAATGAATATATTGGCCGGCGTCTTGAGGATATGGACGTTCCTATAGTAAAGCCTGTTGGCGGTCATGCGGTATTTATTGATGCCCGGGCATTCCTGCCACATATTGAGCCTTTGCATTATCCGGGGCAGTCCCTAGCATGCGAAATGTATCGTGTATCTGGAGTGCGTGCCTGTGAGATCGGCACTGTAATGTTTGGACGCAAGCCTGATGGTTCAGAGCACCCGGCAGCAATGGATCTGGTGCGACTGGCAATTCCGCGACGTACCTATACCCAAAGTCATGCTGATTATATGTTGGAGCGGATTGCTGATATTGCCCGGAACAAAGACAAATTACGCGGCATGCGTATCACATGGGAGCCACCGGCAATGCGCCATTTTACTGCAAAATTTGAAATGATGGCAGACTGATCAACTGCCCATATCCGGGCGCAGGTTTGATGATAGGGGGGATAATGGATTGGTTAAGTGTGCTGCCGCCATTGGTGGCAATTGCAATTGTTCTTTGGAAAAAGGAAGTAATTCTGGCTTTATTTGCTGCAATTATAACTTCGGAAGTTTTATTGCTGGTATCGGGGCAGGGATTTTCACCATTATTGGGCTTGTTGGCGGCTATTGACAGGATAGCAGCAGTTTTCTCCAGCGCATCCAATACCAGAATTTTGATGTTCAGCCTGTTGATAGGGGCATTACTGGCGTATTTGCGCTATTCTGGCGGAGTTACTGCGCTGGTTGATTTTTTAATCAACAACCGACTTACCAGAAGCCGCAGGCAAGCAGGTCTGCTCAGTTTTGGTGTTGGTGTGGTATTATTTATTGAAAGCAATCTGTCGATTTTAACTTCCGGAATTTTATCACGGGGAATTTATGATCGCTTTGGCCTTAGCAGGGAGCGCTTGGCCTATGTGATTGACAGCACTGCTGCTCCTATCTGTATTTTATTATTGTTCAATGGCTGGGGAGCCTATGTACTTGGCCTGCTTGGCGGATATGATTTGAGTAATCCGGTGCAAATACTGATCGGCTCAGTAGCATTTAATTTTTATGCATGGATAGCACTTGCGATTGTGTTGTTCACAATTATTACCGACAAGGTGCATGGCCCAATGCGAAGAGTTGACGCCAAGATCGAGACGGCTGCTGAAATTCCGCCAGAATATGCAGCCTCCAGTCCGCGATATATGTTAGCACCGCTAATGGTTCTTATCACAGCAATTTTCGGGTTTATGTGGTGGACTGGCGATGGTGTTCTAATAGATGGTGATGGTGCGCGTTCCATATTGTATGCCACCTTTTTAGCCAGTTTGACGGCTTATATAATGATGTTGGCCTCAAAGCGCTTCACCCATGTCAAACTGGTTAAAATTGGATTTTCAGGCATGAGTGACCTGTTACCTCTGGTTAGCATCGTGTTGTTGTCTTTGGCTTTGGGAGCGAGCTTAAAGGCGCTGGGCACCGGGGCTTATATTGCCGGACTGGCTGATGAGAATCTTCCGCGAATTTTGATAATTCCCATGTTATTTGCTGCCGGGGCTATCATGTCTTTTACCACGGGTACGTCATGGGGAACCTTTGCCCTGTTAATTCCAATCGGCGTGCCTCTTATCCAGAACCTGGGCTTGCCGCCTTCGTTAGTATTATCAGCCATATTGGGTGGCGGAGTATTTGGTGACCATTGCTCGCCGATTTCTGATACTTCAGTGGTTTCCGCACTGGCAGCGGGGTGTGATCTGCTGGATCATGTACGCACCCAATTACCTTACGCCCTGTTTGGTGGCGGTCTAGCATTTGCAATGTATATGATTGCCGGACTGATTATGTTGTAGGGGCTATTTACGGCGTAGCTCACTTAAGGCCAATGCCAGCCAGCCAAGAATGAGCAAACCTCCCGAAACTGGAGCCATGCCGGTAATAAATATTTCTGGTGCAAAAATTAACAGGCTAAGAGCACCAGCAAACATATACCCGCCCAGCACAAACAAGGCGCTGGCAAGATTTGCGCTACGGGCAAGGGCAATCAAGGCGGCCAGCATATGCAGACTCTGCACCAACCCGGCAGAATGTAAAATTCTTATACTGGTTTCATTGTCGGCTGTGTGCGCGGCCATAGATAACAAAACCACGCCCATGGCTCCTCCGAGGGCGGCCAGAGTTCCGAGCGGCTTGACCAGCTTATTCACTACGCAATGCCTGCCAGGCCTGCGGACGGGTAATCATGGTTTTAATCAGATGGACATTCTGCTTGGCCACTTCGCCGGGCAAATCATTTGCAGCCATTGCCTCTGCCTCATTGAATTTTCCCTGTAATCCTAAAACCAAAGCCAGATTCTGGCGAACTTTTGCACTGGCACCGGGTTGGGCATTGGCCCGCAGCAACCATTTTTCAGCAGTTACGGGGTCTCCTTGCAATGCGTGGCTAAGGCCGATATTGGACAGGATATTCGGATCCTCAGGGGAAAAAGCCAGGGCTCTGGTAAAGTGATTTATGGCCTGATCGTGATTGCCGCTTTGGTCATAAGCCACACCGATAGCCGAAATTATTTTGGGATTAGCAGGATCTTGCTGCAAAGCAGATTGTAAAAAGGCAATTGCATTTTGTGCATGGCCATCTTCAATCAGGGCTTGCCCGGTGACTAATAATAAATCCCTATCATCCGGGAAAAGCGCCAAAGCCTGCGAGCCAATGGTAGCAGCGCGGCCAGGATTACCCACAACACGCACAATACGTGCCAGCTCCAGGGCCGCTTCACGATCAGCGGGATTGTTTTCATACTCTTTGGCCCAGAACGCTGCCTGAGAAAGAATATCAAGACGGGAAATATCGTCGCGCACTGCGCGGCTTTCAGGGCGAATATCCCGAATCATTTCCTCTGCAATAGCAGTTTCTTCTTCGCTGGCCGGGGTGGCACAAGCCACCAGAATCAGGGGCAAAGTCATAAGTGACAGCAATTTGGCCATTACAGGTAGATTAAAGGGGCGCATATTGACAATCCTTGTGTTAACAGAGGCAAATCTGCGAAATTGCCGTCAAGATATGGTTAATAAGTATTCACTATTTGGAATTTGCTATGAAAAACCAATTGCCCGAAAGCATTAAATCCGGTGCCTCACCACTTTATTTACTCACCCCCGATCTTTTACAGCACTGGCTAAAGCTGGCACCGGAAATTGCAGCAAACTGGGTGCGCTCAAATGGATTTAGCGCCAAAACCGCTCAAATTATGAAAGTTCCCGTGGACGGTTGTCCAGAACTTACCCTTGTTGGACTTGGTCAAAAACCAACCGCAAAAGATATTGGTGCTTTACCTGCACTTTTAGGTGAAGGTAATTATTTTCTGGCCTTTGCCCCCGCAGCACTGGATCGCAGCCAGATGGCGCTATTTTGGCTGATGGGTTGTTATCGCTTTGAAGATTTTAAGGGCATTAAGTCAAAACCAGCCTGTTTGCATATTGCTGGTGCAAACCGGGCATTGGTTTTGGCTAAAGCCGAAGCAATTGTTCTGGCCAGAGATTTGATCAATACACCTGCCAATATTCTTGGTACCGAAGCGCTTGAAAAAGCAGTGTTTGATCTGGGTGAAAAATTTGAAGCCAAGGTTAGCAGTATTGTTGGTAATGATCTGCTAGAGGAGAATTACCCTATGATCCATGCGGTTGGGCGAGCGGCAGAACAAGCACCAAGACTGGTGCATCTAATGTGGGGAAATGAGAGCAATCCGGTAATATCCCTGGTTGGCAAGGGAGTTATTTTTGACACTGGCGGCCTGAATATTAAAACCGGGAAGTTTATGAAGTTAATGAAAAAGGACATGGGTGGTGCTGCCAATGCCATGGCGCTGGCGCGCATGATAATGCAGGCCAAATTACCAGTGTTTCTGAATTTATTTGTCCCGATTGTGGATAACGCAATTTCCGGCAATGCATATCGGCCCAGCGACGTACTAAACTCCCGTTTGGGACTTACGGTAGAGATTGACAATACAGATGCTGAAGGGCGGCTTATTCTGGCCGATGCGTTAACCCGCGCTGTTGAGGATCAACCTGAATTATTGATCGATTTTGCTACCCTAACTGGTGCGGCCAGGGTGGCATTAGGCCCGCAAATGGCTCCATTTTATACAAATGATGAAAAATGGGCTAATCGGCTTCAGCGAGCTGCCAAGGCAAGTTCTGATCCGGTCTGGCAAATGCCGCTGTGGGATGGCTATGATAATTGGCTTGATAGTGATATTGCCGATATTTGTCATACCTCGAGCAGTCCAATGGCCGGCTCCGTAACCGCTGCCTTGTTTTTGCAACGCTTTGTTGCGGATATACCGTGGATCCATTTTGACATTTATGGCTGGTCGGAGAAGCAGCGCCCAGGCCACCCTGTTGGTGGTGATATTCAGGGACCGCTGGCCGTGTTTTCCATGCTGCAGGAGAAATATCAGTGTGAATAAGACATTTGACCCGAGAACTACACCGGCTAGAGCTGATCTGGCTGCAGATTTTTTGCAAGGCCAAATAAGTGCCAAAAAATTTGTAGCCGGGAGGAGATTTCATGTTCAGGCAATGGTCGCTGATATGGTGGCTGCGCCGAATGAGGATCAGAGCCTGCAAACACAATTACTGTCTGGTGAAGAAATCATTGTCTATGAGCAAAAGAACGGCTGGGCATGGGGGCAGGCAGTTGTTGATGGTTATGTGGGATATGTAAATGCTGATACCCTTGCTCTGAAAGAACAGGAGCCAGGTTATCGGGTATGTTCCTTGCGTACGGCGGTTTTTCGTCGTCCTGATGTTAAAGCGCCGGTGTCAGGCTTTCTGCATTGTAATTCCCTGGTGCAGGTTGAGGCTGTACAAGGAAATTTTGGAAAAGTTTCTGATGGCTGGGTATTTTTGGGCGATTTAGCGCCAATAAATACAGTAGCATCGGACTGGGTGGAGGTTGCGCATAAATATTTACATGCTCCCTATGTCTGGGGTGGGCGCAGCAGTTTTGGTCTTGATTGTTCAGCTTTGGTGCAAAATGCACTGCTGGCCGCCGGGAGTTCATGTCCCCGGGATTCAGATATGCAAGAGGCTGTACTGGGAGAACCTGTATCCTTGTCGAAAATGGACACAGGCCTGCTGCGTGGGGATTTGGTGTTCTGGCCTGGGCATGTGGGAATTATGCTTGATCATAAGCAGTTTCTGCACGCCAACGCCTATCATATGGCCACGGTTATAGAGCCTTTGACTGCGGCAATCAGTCGCATACAAAAAACCTCCGGATCGGTTCGTTCGATCCGAAGGTTGCTCGGAGCCTAAGCGCAAGACGAAAGCTTTAGTCTGACGATTCGCCTTACACTTATGCTCTTTACTGTGCTTTTATTGCGAAGGAACTTCCGCTGAGTCTATGGCGTCTGCGACCGCTTCAGAGGTTTTCTCGATTATCTGCGCGGCTTCTTCAGCAGCATTGTCCGCAATTGTCGGCAAGGCCACCGGATTATCAGAATGGGTGCGCAACCACGCGATTAAATTTGCTCTGTCTTTTGGCTTTTTAATGCCGGCAAATCCCATGATTGTTCCTGGCATAAACTCCTGTGGTTTGGTAAAAAAGGCATCCAGGTTTTCAAAACTCCAGGTTAATCCCGCGTTCTTTAATGCCGCAGAATATCCAAAAGATTCAACGTGTGCAGTCTTATTTCCAACTATATCCCATAGATTTGGACCAAGTCTGCGACCTCCATCTTTTTCAAAGGTATGACAGGCTACGCATTTTTTTGCGACCCGCGCCCCTGCCTCAACATTGGCGTTGGCAAGTAGCTCTTCCAGACTTGCCTGCTTAACCTCTTCGGCCGGTGCTGTGTTTTCCTGTGTCTTTGCCACCTCAATGGCATAACCAGGTTTTTCCGGCTGTGTGGAGTGAATCAAAGAGTGACTGACTTCCTTGATTACAAAGATCGCCAGTCCAGTTACTAAAATTGCTGCAAAAATTTTATTCCAAAAAAGACCGCCCATTTGGCCTAACCCTCATTATTGTTTTCAGATCCATGCCCACCGATGAAACTGATTCATCCAGTGTTTTACATAACAAAATCATAAGAACAAGTCGCAGATTTCAATTGCAGGTTTGAAGCATTGATTTATGACTATTGCCAAGGCCGCAATCAAGCTGGATAAGGTTCCCATGAATACCTGTATTGTAATACCGGCCAGGATGGCTTCTACGCGATTACCCGGCAAGCCCCTGGCTGATATAGCCGGGGTGCCAATGGTGTTGAGGGTGGCGATGGCGGCAAGAAAAGCCGGGTTTGCAGAGCCTTTGATTGCGGCAGCAGACAAGGAGATATTTGATTGTGCGAAAGCTGCCGGGTTTTCTGCAGTTATTACGCCTCCTGAATTGCCCTCCGGCACAGACCGCGTGCAGGCAGCTATCAATAGCTCTCCTTTGACCAAAGAAGCGGACTTTATTGTGAACCTGCAAGGAGACCTTCCTGCCATTGCTCCGGAATTGATACAAAGGGTTGTGCAGGTATTGGAGCGGGCAGATTTTGCACAGATTGCCACTTTGATCGCAAAAGTCACATCTGAGTCAGAAAAGTCAGATCCCGACGTGGTAAAGGCGGTTGTCACCGCCTTGGGACCAGACGGAAACCCGTTACAGGACGATATATTGCGGGCTCTTTATTTTACCCGGGCTGCCGCCCCTTCCGGAGATGGGCCCATGTATCAGCATATTGGAATTTATGCCTATAGGCGTGATGCTCTTGCCAGGTTTACTTCACTTTCGCCCAGTGAACTGGAAAGAGTAGAAAAACTGGAACAGTTACGGGCTTTGGAAAATGGAATGCAAATCGCGGCGGCTGTAGTGGATGAGGTGCCGGTCGGGGTCGATAACCCGGAAGATCTGGAACAGGTGCGAGTTCATTTTAAGGGTGATGAGTAATGGATAAAATTTCATTTCAGGGGGTGCCTGGCGCTTATTCACATATGGCTTGTGTCAAACATTACCCGGAACTTGAGCCGATGGCTTGTGAGAGTTTTGAGCAGGCATTTTTTGTTGTCAGTGAAGGCAAGGCCAAATTTGCCATGATTCCGGTGGAAAACACTCTGGCTGGCAGAGTGGCTGATATTCATTATTTGTTGCCAGAATCAAATCTTGAAATCCGTTCCGAGCGGTTTTTGCCAATCAAGCACCAATTGCTGGCCAAAGAGGGGGCCAGTCTGGATACAGTCAAAAGGGCTCATTCTCACATTATGGCGCTGGGCCAGTGTAGATTATCCTTAAAACGGCTAGGCATTAAGGCCGTTCATGCCAATGATACTGCCGGGGCTGCGCAAATGATCTCCGAGCAGGATTCGCTGGAAGATGCAGCTGTGGCTTCAGATCTGGCCGGGGAGGCTTATGGGCTGGTTAATCTTTGCGCAAATATTGAAGATGCAGCACACAATACCACCCGGTTTCTGGTTATGCAGCCCGCACAAGAACTTGTCCCCTATCAACCACAGAAAAAGTATATCAGCAGTTTTGTTTTTGAAGTCAAAAACACTTCCGGAGCGCTTTATAAAGCCATGGGCGGCTTTGCCACTAATGGTATTAATATGACAAAACTGGAAAGCTATCAATTGGGGGGCAGTTTTACTGCGACCAGATTCTTTTGCGATATTATGGGACATCCAAAAGAGCCTGCAGTTGCGCAGGCAATAGAAGAAGCCGGTTTTTTCTGTTCCAGGCTGCGTCGTGTTGGAACCTATGAGGCTGACCCTTTTCGCGACAAAAAATAAAAATTCGCATTTGGGTCAGAAAATCCAACATTCATCTGTCAAACGGGTGCATAATCCTGATCTTTTGTCACCCAATTACGCAATAATAAACCACTTGCAGTATGATCAAATGGTGGCAGCACATCCGGATGCTTTCCTGCCAAAATTAATTTTACCTCCTCGCGAGTAAACCAGTGGGCATCTTCTAATTCGTCTTCTAAGGTGATTTGGGAGCTAAGCGCAGTTGCAACCATGCCTATCATCAGCGAATGGGGAAACGGCCATGGCTGTGAAAATGCATAAGAAACTTTACCAACCCGTATTCCGGCTTCTTCCATTACTTCGCGTCGACAGGCTTCTTCCAGGCTTTCTCCTGGTTCTACAAACCCGGCCAGTGTCGAATAACGGCCCGCAGGCCAGCTGGCATTTCGGCCAAGTAAACAGTGATTATCATCAATAACCATCATAATAACTGCCGGGTCAACACGCGGAAAATGCTCTGCCTCACAACTATTGCAAATTCGTTTTTCCCCGCCGCCTGCAAGTTGTGATGGCGCGCCACAACATCCGCAAAACCGATTTAGTGAATGCCAGTTAGCCAAAGAAATAATTCTCCCGGCAATTGCCAAATCATTTGCCGGCAACAGGGCCAGACCCTCACGCAAGGATAAGAACCGGCCCATGGCATCAAACAGATCATCGTTGATTCCGGGTTCTACCGCGATTGCAAACCATGGGCGGCGAGATTTATGCTCCACCCCCAAAAACAATATATCGGGGTTATCGTCGTTCAGCTGTTGCAATATTTCGGCACTAACCAAGACCAGCATGCCCTGATCGTCAGTTAGTATCTGATCATTTCGCACAATTACAAAAACCGCATCAGGGTGATTTTGCAGCTTTATTATTGCATCTGGTTTTTTACGCAAGGCATCCAGACGATCCAGCGGATCGCCACTTAAGGAAATGGTAAATTGCTCCGGTTCCATTTTGGCCCCTGGCATAAGCGTGCTGTTATCAGGTCATTATTGCGGGTTTTTTTTGCGTCTTGGACGAGGCCGCAATAAAAACCGGTGAATCAGCAATCCAATACCGGTAAGGGTAAAAACCGATGCACTAAACGCAAAGAAAATCAGCAAGGGATGATTAAAATCATCCCGATCTCCATAGTCCATAATATGCAGCATCCAGAAAAAATCAAACAAGCGCCATACCGATGAGCGATGGGCAATGATGCGGCCTTCGTTAATATCAGCCCAAACCGTGTAATTTTTTGGCTCGGAAAACTCTGCTCGCCATAAGGGGCCACGGTAACGCACCTCTACCGGGCCTTTCTCTACGCGCTCAAGGGCAATAATTTTACCCTTGCCGACATAATCCATAATAATAATTTTTCTTGCAGTGTCTTTATCAAGAGGCAAAAGCGACTGACCGGAGCTTGCGGATAACAGGGCCGTCTTTTCTTTTGCCTGTAACCGCCACGCAGGCTCACCGGCAAAATTTTCCAACTGAATGCCAAGCAATTCATCAAGTCCTGATAATTCGGCGGCTTTTTCCGCGCTAATGTTAATGGATAAATCAGCGGGCAAAGCCTTAACTTTAGCAATTTGGGCTTCAGATCGTACAGTTTCGATGGGAAATACGGCCATTACAAATCCGCCAACTGTCCACATTACCAATTGCAGTCCCACTAACAGGCCAATCCATTTATGGGTTCTGGTTAAAATGGCTGCAAATTTGATTTTCTTGTTCACTTGTTCCCCCTGTAAGTGCTTTATCTACGGGTTGTAGCACTAACGGACAAAAATCCAATGTCTTTTACCAGCCTTATAGTTTTGCTTTTGGCTAGCTTCGGTACAGCCTTTTTATCCGGCATTTTTGGTATGGCTGGCGGTCTGGTTTTAATGGGGGTGTTGCTAAGCATATTGCCTGTACCACAGGCGATGCTGGCTCATGGCGTGTTGCAAATGCTTGCCAATGGCTGGCGAAGCTTTTTGCTACGAAAATCAATCCAGAAACCAATAATTATCTGGTATCTGATCGGAGCAGTCATTGCTGTTTTTTTGTTGTTTTTAATAGCATGGCGCCCTGAGAAATTATTGGTGTTCTTCTTATTGGGCATGGTTCCTTTATTGGTATGGTTGCCGACGAATATTATACATCTTGATGCACAAAAACCAGCTCATGCCGTTTTGGCTGGCTTTCTTGTAACGGCTCTAAACACTTTTGCCGGAGTTGCAGGGCCGGCACTGGATGTATTCTTTGTTCGTACACATTTAACCCGCCATCAGATCGTAGCCACCAAGTCCATTACGCAAGTTATAGCTCATTTCGTCAAAATTGTATTTTGGGGCGGCGTGTTTTTTGACGGGTTTACAGCACAAAACAGCGGGCTGTTTTTTGCATTGGTTCTGGCAATGCCACTTTCAATTATGGGCACCTGGTTTGGCAGCAAAATCCTAAACCGCTTGCATGACAAGATATTTTTGCAATGGGTAAAGGTGCTGGTTACGTTGATAGGTCTGATTTACCTGTTACGAGCCGCAAGGGTGTTCATCGGGCAGTGAGTCTGAGCCGGGCCTCTGGTTTTCCCCCTTATCCGCAGCCGCAGCATCTTGCCACAACCTGATCAGAGCATGGGCAAGGCTGTTGCGACTTGCCTGTAAATAAAGCGAATTATCAGACAGCCCATCACGCAAAACAGCATAGGCCTTGGGAAGATTGTGATATGGCATGCGCGGATATAAATGATGGGTGGCATGAAAGCGCAATCCCACCGGGGCCCACAGGGTAGTAATGATAGGGTGTCCGGGAATGTCTACCGAGTCCAGAAATTGTTCAGCAACCGACATTTTTTCTGTGCCCGGATTACGATAGGCATGAGCAGCTAATGTGCGAAGAGAGTTCAAAAGAAAGATAAAAACCGCAATCACATACCATAAAATCAGAGCCTTTACTGGGATTACTTCCGTCCAGACCAAAGCGATGGCTGTCCAGCCATAAATTGTGGTCAGAACTTCTTGTGCGAACCATAAAAGCCTAGGATCGCTTTTCTTTGGCATGGGCCGAACATAGGTAAGATCAATAGTAAGCGAGGACAGGCTGTTCCAGATAATTTTGCGCAAAATAGGAAATACCCAGGAAATCGGTCCCAGAACCAAAAAACGCAGTATAAAAAATCCCGGCAAAATAAAAATCAGCAGCATATAGCCAATAATGCCAAGCGGATTACCGGCCCCAAATGGCAGATACTCCCCATCGTCCTTGGTTCCGTATACATCATGTACATGATGATGACGGTGCACGCCGTGATAGGTAAAAGCTGGAATTAACAGAGCAAAACCACACAAAAAATTCCAGACAAACCGGAAGGCCTTAAAGGTGCCGGTTTTTAGATGGGTAAGCTCATGGGTGAACAAAACCGCACGATAAAGAGCAAATGTTGCAATCAAAACACCGGCTGCCCCTTGCCATGAAAACCACGGATACAGCACTGCAATTACAAACCCCGCCCACCCCAGCGAGATGGACAACAGAAAATCAGACCAATAAATTTTTGGATCTGGCTTCATTAAATCGGCCACAAGCCGATTGGCTTCAGCCATTGGGAATGAGCCATTATCGCTCAAGATCGTCATATTATTTCACTATGTTGCCCCAGCATCCCCTATTGACTACCGGGTTTTGATAATGCCTGCAAGTTGCCTAAGTGACGCAAGTTTCATTTACAGGTTTGTAGTGTGAAAATATACACAGTCAGACATTGCCCTTTGGAATAATTATAGGCGTAAAATGGCTCAGCCTGTTGCAACGCACATTGCTGTTGCTGATGCTCCAAAGTGTCTAGAAATTGATCCAATGAGGTTGGTATCGTTGATTTCTTTGTTTTGGGATCGCAATTAAGCGCTGAATAAACAATGGTTTTGGCTTTGCTACGCTGCCGGGCTTGCAAGGCATTATTATCTGCCGCCAATATAGTGTTGGTCCCAAGTTTAAATACTAGGCTGGGTTCTCGATAGTTAATTGATAACACTTCGGAATTGGCATTCTTAGAAAGTAAGGGGTGTAAACCAAGTTCGGCCAATTGGTTACTGATGCGCTCTGTGGTCTGGGTCATTGGGTGGGAGGGCACAACAAAGCCTCTTACTGCGAATTGCCAGAAAAGCCCTGCTGATAGCGCCAATATGAGGGCCTGTCGGCTTTGTCCGCGAATTGTAAATACAGATGCACCAAGTGCTGCTACAACCAATAAAGACAGAATCGTTAATGCCAGAGGCGGCATGTTCCATGGCTCTGGCTCAGCAACTTGCTGCAGGTATATAATGCCGGCCAACAGTAAAATTGGCATCAACAGGCCCAACCCGGCTGACAACCACCGACTCCAGCGAAAGTCTTTTAGAAATTGCCAGCCCAGCCCACAAATCAAGGCCAGTGCCGGATAGACAGGTAATGGATAGTGAACCAGTTTTGTTGGGGTTATTTCCAGCAGCAAAAAGAACGGAATAATCCAGGCAATTAACAGCCTGATATCGGAGCCATTTTGAGAAATATGTCGGATGCGCCATGCCTTGATAATCCCGGGAAGCAAAAAGAAGCTGGCTGGAAAAATTGTAAAAGCAAGCAAGGCCATATACATTCCAGGCGGCGCCCCGTGACTTTCCTGCGCACCAGCCAACTTTGCAGCAAAATCCCCTCCCAGCGCCTCGCGCAGAAACTCCCCGTTGGTTGCCTGTTGAATGGCCCACAGCCAGGGTAATACCATTACCATGACCAATACTGGCCCCCACCAGACCATCAAGGGGCGCAACCAGCTGACTTTACGTTCCCATATCGCCAGAAATGACAGGCTAAATGCAATCAGAGTTGGCCCTATAGGGCCTTTGATCAAGATACTGGCTCCTAGGGTCATCCAAAACAGCGACACTGCCCAGCGATTGTTCTTATGACGCAGAACCGACAGTGTAACCAGCATAATCGTAGTTGTTGCCACCAATGCCGCATCAGTTTTTGCAATTCCAGCCTCAACCGCCAAAAGTACAGAAACCGCAAACAGTGCTGCCCCGGCAAAAGCAGCCTTCCTTCCTACCAGATATATTCCTGCCCAATAAGTGGCCATTGCTGCCAGCGTGGCAAGTAACAGGGATGGCAGGCGGTAGGCCCATATCTGCCGGGATTGTACGGATGAAAACAACTTAACTGAAGCTGCCTGTAGCCAGTAAATTCCTACAGGTTTTTTGTTGCGGGCCTGATCCTGGAACCGGATTTGAACATAATCATTGCTTTGCAGCATTTGCGTGGTGGCTTGGGCATATCTGGCTTCATCGCGGTCTAATACCGGCATGGTGAAGATGCCAGCACCACCGGCAAGCAGGGCGAGCAGAGTAATTATCAGCAAATATCTGTTGCTTGAGAAATAGCGGGTTAATGAGCTCATTTTTGCACCCAATCACAGACGAGGTGAATTCGCAATAAATTCCCTCTTGGCGAATCTGATTTGCAAAGCTAAACACACCCAAATCAACCGGGGCTTACCTGCCATGCCAAAACGTGACGACATTTCCTCCATTTTAATAATTGGAGCCGGGCCAATAGTAATTGGTCAGGCCTGTGAGTTTGACTATTCCGGGGTGCAAGCATGCAAAGCACTGCGAGAAGAAGGTTATCGGGTCATTTTGGTTAATTCCAATCCGGCGACGATCATGACTGATCCGGAAATGGCTGATGCCACCTATGTGGAGCCAATTACTCCTGAGGTTGTGGCCAGGGTAATTGCCAAGGAGCGCCCTGACGCACTTCTTCCTACAATGGGAGGACAGACAGCCTTGAATACGGCATTGTCCTTGAACAGGGATGGTGTGTTAAAGGAATATGGCGTTGAGTTGATAGGTGCCAAATCGCACGCCATTGACAAGGCCGAAGATCGCGAGCTGTTTCGCACTGCCATGCACAAAATTGGTCTGGAGACACCAAAATCGAGACTTGCCCACAATCTGGAAGAGGCCGAAGAAGCATTTCAGGCTATTGGCTTGCCTGCAATTATCCGGCCCAGCTTCACTTTGGGCGGAACTGGTGGCGGAATTGCCTATAACAGGCAGGAATTCAGACAAATAGTCAGTGCAGGCCTTGAAATTTCTCCAACCACGGAAGTTCTGATTGAGGAAAGTATCGTTGGCTGGAAAGAATTTGAGATGGAGGTGGTGCGCGATAAGGCTGACAATTGTATTATCATTTGCGCCATTGAGAACATTGATCCGATGGGAGTGCATACCGGTGACAGCATAACAATTGCTCCGGCCCTGACTTTGAGTGATCGCGAATATCAGATGATGCGTAACGCTTCAATTGAGGTGTTGCGCGAAATAGGTATTGAAACCGGCGGCTCTAATGTACAATTTGCGGTAAATCCTGAAGACGGGCGTTTGGTGGTTATTGAAATGAACCCCAGAGTGTCGCGCTCATCGGCCCTTGCCTCCAAGGCTACCGGGTTCCCGATTGCCAGAGTTGCGGCAAAACTGGCAGTTGGATACACGCTGGATGAACTTGATAATGACATTACTGGCGCCACACCCGCATCTTTTGAGCCGAGCATAGACTATGTTGTGGTTAAAATTCCACGGTTTGCTTTTGAAAAATACCCTGGAGCCGAGCCGCTTTTAACCACTGCAATGAAGTCCGTTGGTGAGGCAATGGCTATTGGCCGCACATTTTCCGAGGCTATGCAAAAGGCGCTGCGTTCGCTGGAAACCGGACTATGTGGATTTAATGAATTTGAGTTCCCTGGCCTTGGTGAAGGTGATGACATGGGAGCAATTTGCGCCGAATTGACAAAACCTACCCCGCATCGTTTGCTCGCTATTGCGCAGGCTTTCAGAATGGGCCTGACCTTGAATGAGGTTCAAAAAGTTACCCTTTATGAGCCGTGGTTTCTGGCCCGAATTGAAGAAATTGTCCTCATGGAGCAGGATATTCAAAAGCAGGGCCTTCCAGATAGTTATGACGACTGGCTGATATTGAAGCAAATGGGGTTTGCTGATGCCAGGATCGCCCAATTAACCGGACAAGCAGAAACTGAAGTACGCAGGGCAAGGTGGCAGGCGGAGGTGCATCCGGTCTATAAGCGCATTGATACCTGTGCCGCAGAGTTTCGTGCCAAGACCCCTTACATGTATTCAGCCTATGAGCGGGCAGCGCACGGGGAAGAGGCCGAGTGTGAAGCCGGGGTCTCTGCAAGCAAAAAGGTCATAATTCTGGGCGGTGGCCCCAACCGTATCGGTCAGGGTATCGAGTTTGACTATTGCTGTTGTCATGCAGCGTTTTCCCTGGCCCATATGGGCATTGAATCAATTATGGTCAATTGCAATCCGGAAACCGTATCTACGGACTTTGACACTTCTGATCGTCTTTATTTTGAACCATTAAGTGACGAAGATGTCCTGGAGATATGTCGGCTTGAAATGAGTCGTGGCGAATTACTGGGCGTAATAGTGCAATTTGGCGGTCAAACACCGCTAAAGCTGGCCAATGCATTGCATGAAGCCGCAATACCCTTGCTTGGTACTTCTTTGGACAGTCTGGATCTGGCCGAGGATCGGGAGCGCTTTAAGGCGTTTTTGGATGAATTAAATCTGACCCAGCCGCCAAATATAATTGCCAGAACACAGGACGAAGCTCTGGCTGCTGCTGAGGAGCTGGGCTTTCCGCTGGTGCTGCGACCAAGCCATGTACTGGGCGGACGGGCGATGGAAATTATCACCAATCAGGCAAGTCTGGAGCGTTATATACAACAGGCAGTACAGGTTTCTGCCGGCTCGCCATTATTGCTTGATCGCTATGTCAATGATGCTATCGAAGTTGATGTAGATGCGATTTGCGATGGTGAGCAGGTCTGGATTTGCGGCATTATGGAGCACATTGAAGAAGCCGGGGTTCATTCAGGAGACAGCGCCTGCGCCCTGCCGCCGTTTTCATTGTCTGACGACTTGATAGAGCGCCTAAGTGAGCAAACAAGGAAAATGGCTCTGTCCTTGAATATATGCGGCCTGATGAATGTACAATTTGCCATTTTTGGCGACATTATTTATGTGCTGGAGGTCAACCCTAGGGCTTCACGCACCGTGCCGTTCGTGGCCAAGGCCATTGGCGCTCCAGTGGCCGCAATGGCCACTCAGGTAATGGTTGGGGCCAAATTGGCTGATATGAATTGCCCCAAAATGCCAACAAAATGGGTTGCGGTAAAAGAGGCCGTATTTCCATTTGCCAGATTTGCCGGAGTGGATCCGGTTCTGGGACCGGAAATGCGCTCCACCGGAGAGGTCATGGGGCTGGATACGGGATTTGCCAGTGCCTTTGCCAAGGCACAATTGGCGGCAGGGGTGAAACTTTCAACAAGTGGCACCGTATTTATTTCGGTCAAGGATGCAGACAAGCAGGCAATGGTGCCTTTGGCGAAAAAATTACATAAATTGGGTTTTAAGATTATAGCTACAGGAGGCACAGCCAGCTATCTTGGTGATGCCGGTATTGAGATTGTCCGTGTCAACAAGGTGCATGAGGGCCGCCCGCATTGTGTGGATACCATGAAAAATGGTGGCGTTTCCTTGGTGTTTAACACCACTTATGGCCGCCGCGCCCATGAGGACAGCTTCACAATTCGCAGAACCGCCTTGGAAATGAATATTCCATATTTTACTACGGCAGCAGCAGCATCTGCGACTGTTTTGGCCATAGAAGATGCCATGAGTTCCGAATTGCAGGTGCGATGCCTTCAGGAGCTCTCATAACCCAGGAGTCTTTATTCCTCCTACCGCTTCGCTGCTTGAGGAGTTTTTGTTTCTCCTACCGCCTAGCGGCTACTTGAGGAGTTTTTGTTTCTCCTACCGCTTTGCTGCTTGAGGAGTCTTTACTCCTATCGCTCGGAATGAAGTGCTCGTAAAAAAACGCTTATTCTGTTTTCCACGGGACAATTACCAAAGGCAGACACAATCGGGTTACCGGTTGCATATTTATTTGCGAGCGTTAGGAA
>WFUF01000002.1 GCA_015485155.1 Robiginitomaculum sp.
ACTCTTTATCTGTCCTACCGCCTAGCGGCTACTTGAGGACTCTTTATCTGTCCTACCGCCTAGCGGCTACTTGAGGACTCTTTATCTGTCCTACCGCCTAGCGGCTACTTGAGGACTCTTTATCTGTCCTATCGCCTATCGGCTACTTGAGGACTCTTTGCTTGCGCTACCGCGACGGCAAGCTTCGCTACTTGAGCGCGGTTTTGCGGTTCGGAAATGTGATGGACAGATAAGGTCAAATTTCAAGTTTATTTTGAACCGTAAATGTCCAGACTGATCTTAAAACCGGTTTGGGTCAACGCCACGTTAACCTGCCTGGTTCACAAGTGTTACAGCCCGATTGCCTGAGCACTGGAAAATCTGATGATTGTAACCTTTGTTTTATTATTGTTCCCGCTGGCGATGATTATTGCCGGCTGGCGAGATATTATCTCTATGACAATTCCCAACTGGATTTCATTGTCCTTGCTGGGCTTGTTTGTGGTATCAGCACCGCTTATCGGATTGTCATGGTCGCAGTTTGGATTGCATGTGTTTGTGGGCTTTAGCGCTCTGGCATTAACCATTTGCATGTTTGCTCTTGGCTGGATTGGTGGCGGTGATGCCAAGCTGTTTGCCGCAGCAGCATTGTGGATGGGATGGCCTGATATTATTGCCTATACCGTCGTCAGCGCCCTGGCTGGCGGAGTGTTGACTATTGGTCTGTTATTGGCCCGCAAAACCCCATTGCCACCGTTTTTATACACTAAGGAATGGTCGGCAAGACTGCTAAAAAAAGGTGGCGACATACCCTATGGTGTCGCTCTGTGTGCCGGTGCCTTGTACATATTTCCCAAGTCCGGTTTATTTTTAGCTGCGGTCAGCGGATAATTTTATAAATCCTTACTGTAATCGCCCGCTTAAGAGGGTTTTGTTAACCATGATTTGGGTATTTTGGAACCACTTGTAACAATTCTGTTGCCTGGGAGAGTGGTTTGCATGGGAATTGCTAAAATTGCAGTATTATTGATTGCAGCGCTGGCTGCAGTTGCTGCGGTATTTCTGGTGCGTGGTGTTACCAGCCAGCCAACAGACCAGACCGCAGTTGCAGCTCAACCTGTAGTGGTTGAAGAGCCGGTGGAACTGGTCCTGGTAGCCAGTGCTGATCTGGAAGTAGGACAGCGGGTGACACCCTCTGAGCTGGAATGGGTTGAGTGGCCGGAAAAAGCCATAAATGACAATTATCTGACCCAAAAGGATTACCCAAAAGCCTTGGAGACTTACACTGGCGCCATTGCACGTCTTAGCATTGCGGCAAAAGAGCCGATCACCAGCCGGAAGCTGATAAATCCCGGAAGCGCTGGTTTCATGGCTGCAGTTTTGTCGCCGGGAATGCGTGCTGTTGCCGTGGAAATATCAGTCGAAACCGGCGCTGGCGGATTTATTCTGCCTAATGACCGGGTTGATATTATTCTTACCCGTGAAATGGATGTGATCGAAGGCTCTGAGGTCAAAACAGTTTTTACCAGCCACACGATATTCGAAAATGTCAGGGTATTGGCGATTGATCAAACCTATCGCGAGGTGGATGAAGAAGAAGTGGTTGTTGGCTCTACTGCCACGCTGGAGCTAAACGGCCCAGATTCAGAGTTATTGGCAAGAGCCGATGCTTCTGGGGATATTTCACTGGCCCTGCGTTCGGTAGCCGATATGGATCTGGCCAATGAGGGGGTGTCTCGTGCTGCTGGTTTTGATGGCAATACAGGATCACAAATTAAATTGATTAAGTATGGCAAGGCATCACAGGTAGGGATCCAATGATTAGAGGCTGTAGGGCTGTATTATTATGGCTGCTGGCATTTATGGTGGCCGGATTTATCGGTTCAATGGGATCGGTTGCCGTGGCCAGCGAAGCGAATTTAATGCAAGTAAAAATAAGCCGGGGGGGTGAAGGCCCGGTTTCGCAGTCTTTGGCTTTGCCTTTGAATAAGGCGGCAGTAATTGAACTTCCCGAAGATGCCAGGGATATACTGGTGTCAAACCCTGAAATAGTTGATGCAGTCATTAGAACTCCGAGACGGGTTTATGTTTTGGGGATGCAAGCAGGGCAGGCCAATGTGTTTTTCTTTCGCGCCAATGGAACGCAATTATTAAATCTGGAAATATCAGTGGCCGAAGATACCAGAGGACTGGCCGAGGTTCTGGCGCGATTATTACCGCAATCACGTATTCATGTGGATGCGGTTCAGGATAATATCATAATATCCGGAACAGCGCCTGATGCTCTTCAGGCAGCACAAGCAGTAAAGATTGCACAAACCTTTGTAGAAGAGCCGGAAAACGTTATTTCAATGTTGTCAATCACCGGCAAGGATCAGGTGATGCTGAAGGTTCGCGTGGTGGAAATGCAGCGCACACTGACCAAACAATTAGGCATGGATCTTGCCGTAGGCGGACGGATTAACGAGGTGGCATTTTCCCTGGTTAACCCGGCGCAGTTCTCATTGGCTGGCAGGTTTCTGGCCGGATCAACACCAACCATTGGCGTTGGATATACTAATCCTGCTACACAATTGACTACCGGGATAAACAGTGTTGCCTCTGGCATCAGGGCGCTGGAACGGGTTGGCTTGATAAGGACGCTGGCTGAGCCGAATTTAACCGCAATTACCGGGGAGCCGGCAAATTTTCTGGCTGGTGGTGAGTTTCCGGTACCAACGGGGCGTGATCGCAACGGCAATATAACCATTGAGTACAAGAAATTTGGTGTGGCTCTAGGCTTTACGCCGCTGGTAGTTAGTGGTGGGCGTATTTCCTTGCGATTATCAACGGAAGTTTCCGAGCTTAGCAATCAAGGTGCGCTGGTATTAGCTTCACAGGAGGTTTTGGATGATACGGGGCAGGTGGTTGGTTCAATCGACGGTCTAACCCTTCCCGCCCTGAAGGTTCGCAGGGCCGAAACCACTGTTGAACTTCCCTCTGGAGGATCAATGGTGATCGGTGGACTAATCCAGCAACAAACCAAACAGGCATTGGAGGGAATTCCCGGAGCTAAGGATATTCCAATACTGGGGGCGCTGTTCCGGTCCCGGGATTTTGTTAATGATGAAACCGAACTGGTGATATTGGTTACACCATATCTTGTGGATCCAACGCATCCAGATGCGTTGGCGACACCTGGTGACGGGTATGAAACAGCTTCTGATCTGTCCACGCTTTTATTTGGCCGTCTAAACAAGGTTTATCGTGCGCCCGGTGCGCAAACTGAAGGCGAAAGTTGGAATGGCCCGCTGGGCTATAGCCTAGATTAGGATTGAGGCATCATGAAGATATATCCATTGTATACAATAGCCCTGCCGTCACTGATCTTGCTGGCTTCTGCCTGTGCTGCTCCTCGCAGTCAAAGTGCATGGAAATTACCAGGTGACCAGCACAGAATCGCTGTGGAAGAAAAAAATGAGCGGCTTAATCTGGTGGTGGGTCCGGGCGATGCCGGTCTTTCGCTGGCACAAAAAGCAGCTATCAGGCAATTTGTAAAATCATGGCGTGCGCAGGGCCGCGGGCCGGTTGCACTTACCATTCCGGCAGGTGGGTCCAATGCCCAAAGCGCAGTTACAGTTGCAGCCCAAACCCGGCAGATTTTATATGAGCAGGGTTTGAACTGGCAACAAATGGCTGGTGGTCATTATCAGGCTACAGGGCAGGCGGCGCCTCCAGTGGTGTTGAGTTTCCGGCGCTATATTGCCACGGCAAAGGGCTGCACGGTCGCAAGTCAGAATTTGGCCA
This sequence comes from Robiginitomaculum sp., assembly GCA_015485155.1. GTDB lineage: Bacteria > Pseudomonadota > Alphaproteobacteria > Caulobacterales > Maricaulaceae > Robiginitomaculum_B. The sequence goes on from WFUF01000002.1 coordinate 3,766, forward strand.
ATTCGTTTAACAATAAGACTGCAGCAAATTTTGGCTGCACATTGGCAGCAAATACTGCAGCAATGATCGCCAATCCTCATGATTTGATTGCTCCGCGTGAGCAAGGCACTGCTTCTACGGATAGGCGGCTGGTCAGTTATGGCAAATATGTCGAAGGTGAAGCTACAGGCGTTGAGCGTTCATCAGATGAAAGTGCCAGCGTAAGCGATGCTGTGGATTAGGTGAAACAGTGATGAATATTCTGGAGAATCTGGAAAGAGGAAAATGAGTCAGGCAAACGACCCTATTGATCAATTTGATCCTGCGGATGCATTTGCTGTACCCAGCGAGTGGGACAACGGCCCGGATCTGCCACCAGTTGCAGAATCGGGTTCGGTTTTTGGTGCTTCGGCAGCAGGTAATATTGGCGAGCCGGAGGCTGCACCTCCAATGGTTGCGGCACCTGCAATGGCAAATCCATCACCGCCGCCGGAACCGGCATATGTTGCACCGGCCATTGATGACTTTTCCGACCAGGGCGAAACTATAGCCCCGGTGCCAAGAATTACTGTCATGGCATTTTGTGAACGCCCGGAAACGGCACAAATGATCGAGCGGACAGCTGCAGATCGCAGAATGGCTCGTGGGCATTTTTCTATTGCAATGGGAGGCTTGCCGGCAGCTATTGAACAGTTTCATGATGAGAGCACTCCAAATTTAATCCTGATCGAATCCGGCATGCGCGGGCGCGGTTTGTTTGACCAATTGGATGAGTTGGCTGCGGTGTGTGATCATGGCACCAAAGTAGTGATTATTGGTGCCGTTAATGACATTTCATTATATCGTGAGCTAACGCGGCGTGGGGTAAGTGAATATCTGGTGCCTCCTTTGGCTCCTATTCAGGTGGTGCGAACAATCTCTGGCCTGTTTGCTGATCCTGACAAGCCATTTGCAGGCAAAGTTACAGCCGTGATCGGGGCCAAGGGCGGGGTAGGGTCTTCGACCATAGCCCATAATGTGGCATGGCAAATCGCTGAAATCCTGCGCGTTGATGCAACCATAGTTGATCTTGATTTGTCGTTTGGCACGGCGGGACTTGATTTTAATCATGATACAAATCAGGGCATTGGTGAGGCATTGGCAGAGCCCGAGCGGGTTGATGATGTTTTGCTGGAGCGTTTAACCACCAGATGTACTGATCGATTATCTTTGCTTACGGCTCCGGCAACGCTGGACAGGGAATGGGAGCTAAACCCGGAAGCCTATGAAACTGTAATCTCGGAAGTGCGCTCAACGGTTCCGCATGTAATTCTGGATATGCCGCACCTTTGGACAAGCTGGGTGAAGAACACCCTGTTGGGGGCTGATGATGTGGTAATTGTGGCATCTCCTGATCTGGCGTGTCTGCGCAATGCCAAAAATATGTACGATTTGCTTAAAAACCGTAGGTCCAATGATGGCCCGCCAAAAATTATTGTCAATCAGGTGGGAGTTCCAAAACGCCCGGAAATTTCGGTGAAAGATTTTGCCGAAGCTCTGGGGGAAGAGCCGACACTGGTATTGCCGTTTGAGCCGGAATTGTATGGTCAGGCCAACAATAACGGCCAAATGTTATCAGAGATTAATACTGGCTCAAAAGCGGTTATGGGTATTCAGTCGCTGGCTGCGGTTTTGACCGGGCGGGAGGTTTCTGGCGAAAGAAAATCCGGATTTCTTGGGAAATTGCTTGGCCGCAAATAATATGTCAGGATAGAAATGTTTGGCAAACGTATAGTAGATGCACCAGATAGGCAGTCCCAGAGGCCGGTGAAACCGGATGCTGCGCCAGTAATGGAAGATAAGGCTGCACCTGCTCCTTCTAAAGTTAGCGAGCCCAAGCCTGTGCCGGCAAAGGCCGTTCCCAGGAAGTCAGATGATATGATGCCGCAGCGTTCAGACGAATATTATGCGGTTAAAACTACTATTTTTAACGCGTTGATCGACACAATTGATCTGTCACAACTGGCACAGTTAGACAATGCAAGTGCAGCCGAAGAAATTCGAGATATCGTCACCGAGATCATTTCCATTAAAAATGTGGTGATGTCGATTGCAGAACAGGAAAGCCTGCTGGAAGATATCTGTAACGATGTATTGGGCTTTGGGCCTTTGGAGCCATTACTGGCCCGTGATGATATTGCAGACATAATGGTAAATGGTGCTGATTCCGTATTCATCGAGGTTGGTGGCAAGATAGAGAAAACCGGAGTTCGATTTCGCGATAACGGGCAATTGATGAATATCTGCCAGCGCATTGTGAGTCAGGTTGGTCGGCGGGTTGATGAATCCAGCCCCATTTGTGATGCGCGGCTTATGGATGGCTCCAGGGTTAATGTGATTGCACCGCCTTTGGCACTGGATGGCCCGACCCTGACCATCAGAAAATTCAAAAAAGACAAATTAAAGCTTGATGACCTGGTCAAGTTTAATTCGATTACTCCGCACGGTGCAAAAGTACTTGGCATTATCGGGGCCAGCCGTTGTAATGTTCTGATTTCTGGAGGTACGGGCTCCGGCAAAACCACATTATTAAACTGTCTGACCGCTTATATTGATCCTGATGAGCGGGTTATTACCTGTGAAGATGCTGCTGAATTGCAATTACAGCAACCGCATGTGGTTAGACTTGAAACCCGTCCGCCAAATCTAGAAGGCACCGGCATGGTCACGATGACCGATCTGGTCAAAAACTGCCTGCGGATGCGTCCTGAGCGCATAATCGTCGGGGAAGTGCGTGGGCAGGAAGCCTTTGATTTACTGCAAGCCATGAATACCGGACATGACGGGTCAATGGGAACCATTCACGCCAATAGTCCGCGTGAGTCTCTGTCGCGACTTGAATCCATGATTACCATGGGCGGCTTTAATCTGCCCTCGCGCACAATCCGCGAAATGATTGCCGGCTCCATTGACGTAATTATTCAGGCAGCCAGATTACGGGACGGTTCTCGTAAAATCACTCATGTTACTGAAGTGTTGGGCATGGAGGGGGATGTTATAATTACCCAGGACATTTTTCTGTATGAAATCAAGGGCGAAGACGAGAACGGCAATATTGTCGGCCAGCACAATTCAACCGGGATTGCTCGTCCTAATTTTTGGGATCGGGCCCGCTATTATGGGCTGGAAGGGGAGCTGGCCGAAGCGCTGGACGCATCAGAAGTATGATGGATGATAGTTTAACTCTTATTTTGGTGGCGGTGCTGGCGTTTGTCAGTGTGGTTGGTGTTGGCTGGGTATTTGTCGGCGGCAGTCAAAAAACAGTCAGCTCACGGCGTTTGAAATCCGTAGGCCCTACCGGATTAAAACGCGGGAAAAAGGCTGTATCGGCGCTTGATGTGGCCAGTAGCAGGCGTAAGCAGGTTCAAGAAACTCTAAAAGATCTGGAACAGCACCAGAAACAGCAACGCAAACAGACCCTCACATTGAAAAGCCAGATTCAACAGGCTGGACTGACCTGGCGACCAAGTCATTTCTGGCTGGGTTCTATTGTCATAGGTGTAATAGTTTTTGCTATATTGATGTTTTCCGGTCGCCCACCTTTGATCGCTGCAGGCCTGGCGGTTGGTATAGGCATTGGCCTGCCCCGGTGGGTGTTGGGCTTCTTGCGCAAGCGTCGTATGAAAAAGTTCTCGCTGGAGTTTTCCAATGCCATAGACATTATTGTTCGTGGCGTAAAATCCGGGCTGCCGCTTAATGAATGTCTGCAGATTATTGCTCGCGAATCTCCTGCTCCGGTGGGCCCGGAGTTCAAATTACTGGTAGAAGGCCAATCGGTCGGTGTGGATTTATCAACAGGACTACAAAAAATGTATCACCGCATGCCGTTGCCTGAATTAAACTTTTTCACCATAGTGTTGACTATTCAGCAAAAAACCGGTGGCAATCTGGCCGAGGCTCTGAGTAATTTGTCGTCGGTTTTGCGCGCGCGGAAGATGATGCGCGAAAAAATTCAGGCAATGTCATCTGAGGCCAAGGCCTCTTCAATGATTATTGGTTCGCTACCACCATTTGTGATGGGGATAGTTTATATCACCACTCCGGCGTATATGATGCTGATGTTTACTGAACCCAATGGTCAGTTAATGCTGGCTGGCGGTATATTCTGGATGGCCTGCGGAATTTTTGTAATGAAAAAAATGATCAATTTTAATATCTAGCTCGGCAGGCGTAAAATGGACTTTTCTCTGCAAACATTGGTTGATCCGGAATTTCTGGTTACAGTTTTTGCTGCAATTGTCACTTTTGCAACGGTATTAACCCTGGTCGGGCCGTTATTTGGAGGGAACAAATTTGCAGGAAGATTAAAATCCGTGGCAACCCGGCGTGAGCAATTGCGTAAACGAAACCGGGAGGCATTATTCAAAAAAACCAATTTACGCGGAGAATCCAAAGGCTTTATGACCGACGTGGTCAGCAAGCTGAATTTAAGTACATTACTTGAAGACACGGCCCTGCAGTCAAGATTGTTGCAAGCAGGCCTGCGCGGGCAGGGCCCGATTATGGCTTTTTACTTCTTTCGGCTTGTTGCTCCTATCGGGTTATTTATTTTTGGTTTGGCTTATTTGTTTCTGTTCAATGATTTTGGCAAGCCACCGATGGTTCGTTTTGCCATAGCCTTTGGCATGCTGGTTGCCGGCTATTATGCTCCTGGCATTTATATTGATAACATTGCGGCCAAGCGCCGGGAGTCAATTATGAAGGCGTTTCCTGATGCCTTGGATTTATTGTTGATTTGTGTGGAATCTGGCATGTCAATTGAAGCTGCCTTTGGCAAGGTTGCTGCTGAAGTTGGTGTTAACTCAATTGAGCTTGCCGAGGAAATGTCACTGACAACTGCTGAGCTTTCTTATCTTCAAGAACGCAGGCAGGCTTATGAGAACTTGGCGAGCCGGACTAATCACCCGGGTGTAAAAGCGGTGGCTACATCGCTAATTCAGGCAGAAAAATACGGGACACCCTTGGGAGCTTCCTTGCGGGTCATGGCCAAGGAAAACCGTGAAATGCGTATGGCGCAGGCAGAGAAAAAAGCAGCTTCCCTGCCTGCAAAACTGACAGTGCCGATGATTATATTCTTCCTACCCGTCTTGTTTGTGGTCGTACTTGGCCCGGCAATCATAAAATTCCAGCAATTGGGGAGCTAGAAGCATTTTTAGCAAAAGTGGGAGTCTTTATCTGTCCTATCGCCTAGCGGCTACTTGACTAGCGCCTATCGGCTATTTTAAGCGCGGGTTTTGCGACTGGGTAAATGCGATAGATGAAATATTTAGATCAAATTTTAGTTCACTTTGAGCCTGAAAATGCTCCAGGGGTTTGAGTTTGAACCTTAATTACAGGACAAGCTGTGACTTTATCGAAATTATTACAGCGAAGATTTTGCCGCGCCTGCATGTTTTGCAGGTAAAATAGTGCCGATTTGGTCTTTTGCTAAATACCCATCACAAAAAAGCATTATAAAACAAAAAGATAGATGTGCGCTCAAATTGTGACTTTGGTGTGTGCGTTGCAAGGAGAGGTATGGACAAGAATGTTCACTGATCAAAAAGATCAGTTCCCTGCCAGAATGGAAGGACCCAAAAATGGCTATAAACAACTCAGTCAATACAAATTTCGGGGCAGCAGTTGCCCTGCAAAACTTGTCGAAGACGAATATGGAATTACGTGAAGTGCAAAATCGCATCAACACTGGCTACAAGGTTGCATCAGCAAGGGATAATGGCGGAATTTTCGCTATTGCTCAAAAGCTGCGCGGCGAAGTAGCTGGCTATAATGCGGTGCAGCAATCACTATCCAGAGTACAATCCACAGTCGATGTCGCCTCGGCGGCTGGTACTGCGATTTCTGACCTATTGATTGAAATGAAGGAAAAGGCATTAGCTTCTTCTGACAGTTCACTCGATAGTGCATCACGCACAGCATTGAACGAAGACTTTACTGCTTTGCGCGATCAGATTGCCAAGATTGTCTCCAATGCGTCATTCAATGGAACCAATCTGCTTGACGGCTCGACCAACAGTATTTCGGCCTTGGCCAATTCTGACGGATCAAGCGTAATAACAGTGCTGGATGAAGATCTATCACTGGGCGGATCTATTGTGACCCTTGAGACCACCGAAGCAATTAATACCGTTACCAAGGCAACGGCAGCTGTGACCAAAATCACTAACAGCATTAACAATGTTGGTGCCGCTCTTGCCAGGTTAGGTACAAAGTCGAAAGCTCTGGAAATTCAGTCCACATTTGTCACCAAATTGAGCGATGAAACCAATTCAGGCATAGGTAGCCTGGTGGATGCAGATCTGGCGAAGGAAAGTGCGCGCTTGCAGGCGCTGCAAACCAAGCAGCAACTTGGCGTACAGGCATTGTCCATTGCCAATTCAGCACCGCAAATGGTGCTGTCGTTCTTTAGAGGGTAAACGGCGGACGGGAGGCTCTGGCTAGTATTTGCGCCTCCCGTCACCTTTTTGTCACGAGTTTGTTATGAGTTTGGTAACCATGAAGATGGGCAAAAACCCGCCGATCGGGCACATATTGCCGCGTCGTTTGTTCAGCGTAGGCACAATTTGCCGTGCCATAATGGCACACTGATTTTTTTATCATATTTTTATGTAGCAGAATCAAAAGATTATCATCTTGCTGGTTTCTGCGTGCCGTTTGCTGGCCCTTGGATTGCAAAGGTTTGCCCGGGTCAAAGACCCCCGCCTGCGCATAATGCGCTCCTGCGGTAACCTTAAAAAGGAAGGGCCAAGAAATGGCTTCAGTAAATACAAATATGGGTGCACTTGTTGCGCTTCAAAACCTAAACAACACCAATCGTGAAATTTCAACTGTTCAAAACCGCATCAACACCGGTTACAAAGTTGCCAATGCTAAAGACAATGGCGGCGCATTTGCTATTGCACAAAAGCTGCGTGGTGAAGTTGCCGGCTATAATGCTGTGCAAGGATCGCTTTCACGGGTTCAGTCTACAGTTGACGTAGCCTCTGCTGCTGGTACTGCGGTTTCTGATCTATTGATCGAAATGAAGGAGAAAGCTCTTGCTGCCTCCGACAGCTCTTTGGACAGTGCATCACGCACAGCATTGAACGAAGACTTTGTTGCTTTGCGCGATCAGGTCGCCAAAGTGATCTCCAATGCGTCATTCAATGGAACCAATCTGCTTGACGGCTCGACCAATAGTATTTCGGCCTTGGCCAATTCTGACGGATCAAGCGTAATAACAGTGCTGGATGAAAATCTATCACTGGGCGGATCTATTGTGACCCTTGAGACCACCGAAGCAATTAATACCGTTACCAAGGCAACGGCAGCTGTGACCAAAATCACTAACAGCATTAACAATGTTGGTGCTTCACTGGCTCGTCTTGGTACCAAGTCCAAGGCTCTGGAAATCCAGTCCACATTCGTAACCAAACTGTCCGATGCCACAACAGCCGGTATTGGCAATCTGGTTGATGCGGATCTGGCCAAGGAAAGCGCAAGATTGCAGGCCTTGCAGGTCAAACAGCAATTGGGCGTACAGGCTCTTTCGATTGCCAATTCGGCACCGAGCCTGGTGCTTGGATTCTTCCGCTAAACAACGGAATAGAAAAACAACCAGGCGGAACATTGGGGTCCTTCGTTTCGTCTGGTTGATTTTCCAATCCTCTTTCTGATCCATTTAAGCCTGCGAGTTAGAAGATGGGCGGGTCAGATTCCATTTCGGGGAGGCGCTTTAAGTCAAGGGCGTTACGATTATGAAAACCCAATTCGGAGCCAGTTCAAGTGCTGCAATGGTAACCGCGAATACTGGCAGGATAGTAAAATCATCTGGTCAAACCGAAGGCGCGGTACAGCCTGTTGCCTCGGCGGGCGCTGTGGGTGAAAAACAGCAATCTTTAGAACCAGATCCAAGGCAGCAACAGCCAAATAGCGCACAATTGCCAGACAACTCACGCCTGACAATTGAGCACGATAAGGAAACCGGCAAGTTTATTTACAAGACCGTTGACCGTGAAACCGGTGAAGTAATAAAGCAATGGCCTCGAGAAGAGGTGTTAAAAGCCATATCAGCATATCAGAAGGCTTCCGGCTTGATTGTGGACAAAAAGGTCTGATCTGCAAGCCTTACCTTTGGCTGTTTGCCATCAATTCCTAAAAGTCGGTATCAACCCGGCAAATGTGTCCTTATGAGGATATTTAGCTAGTCCTCTTTTGCCTGATCCCTTTCCCCAATAAGATAATTACTGTTATAATTATTTGAAATATAAGAGTAAATTAGATTAACCATGTTTGGCACGCTATTTGCGATGAGGTGAGCAAGCAGGCGGCTCAGCCCGTCGGCATCAGTTTACCGATGATCGGAGCAAACCTATGACCTTGAGTGTGCAAACCAACAAGTCAGCCTTAGTTGCCCTACAGCAGCTAACCAATACCAATCAGCAGCTGGATCAGGCTCAAAGCCGGATCAGCACGGGCCTGAAAGTGCAGGGCGCCAAGGATAATGCTGCTGTTTATGCAGTAGCACAGGGTTTACGTGCTGATATTGGCGGCTATAGCGCAGTTAGCACTTCTCTTGATAGGGCGACAAGCATCGGAAATGTGGCATTGTCGGCAGGTGAATCGATCTCGGATTTGTTGATACAGATGCGTGAGAAGGCCACGGCAGCCTCTGATAGCTCTATCGACACCTTCACCAGGCAAGCCTATGATTCAGACTTCAAGGCGCTGATTTCACAGGTGCAAACCATTATCGCCAATGCAGAATTTGATGGCGCTAATATTCTTGATAGTTCCAATTCACCGGGTATCGGCTTTTTGGCTGATGCTGATGGTACCCGCACCTTGACCCTAAACACCCAGAATATGTCGCTAGGAGGATCAATTATTACGCTGGAGGCAACAGCAAGTCTTGGAACCCAGACATTGGCCAGCGGCTTGGTTGACACACTTAAAACCAGTCTTGAAAACGTAAATCAGGCATTGGCCAATTTGGGGTCTGATGTCAAAAAGCTTGAAGCACACAATCTGTTTGTAACCAAGCTGACCGATACTCTGGAAGTAGGTGTTGGCGATCTGGTAGATGCGGATATGGCCAAAGAAAGTGCGCAATTACAGGCTCTGCAAATCAAACAGCAATTGGGTGTGCAGGCGTTGTCAATTGCCAACTCCCGTCCGCAAATCATCCTGTCCCTGTTCCAAGGCTAGTATAAGGCCAAAGGGACATCTGCCCGAAGAGGCGTTGGGCCCGGTGCGTTCGTAAATATACGGGCGCACCGGGATTTTTATTGACCAAAATTCGCAATAAAATCTCTTACCCTGTTTTCCACGGGACAATTACCAAAGGCAGACACAATCGGGTTACCGGTTGCATATTTATTTGCGAGCGTTAGGAACCGGCAAAACCCCTGAAATTATTGGGTTTGAAAAGAAATATTCACCTGTCAAAGAGCTTCTGTTTGGGTGCAAGGCACCCCAACCCTTGCATTATAACAGTTTTTGGGAAGGCGGGCGCCTTTTGCACTTATCCCCGATCCTCAAGGGTCAGTTAGTGTCATCAAGGGTCATTTAAGGGTCAGTTTATTACCATCAAGTGCTGTTTTGGTATGATTGCAGGGGATATCAAGTATCACTCAAGGGACAGCGAAATTTACGCTGACCCTATAAGTGACCCTTAAGAGTGACCCTCGTCACCGACCCTGGCAAATGACTTCAGCCCAAACCGTAACTTACGCGACGTAAGTCCGTCCCTGCAATGATAACGGCATGAGTTAGTAGCCTTGGTTGGATGGGATTTGAACTTCCCGCTGACTTTAAGTTCTTTGACACGCTTACTATAGAAAAGCGAACCAATGTAAAAAATATTTGACATAGTGAAATAAATAACTAACCTAAGGTAAAGTTAGGAGAACCGTTATGGATCTATCAAATCGGGAACGAAGTATTCTGGGCCATCTGGTCTTTGAGGTCGGAATTACCATTTATTATCTTTGGCACGCATTTAGGCTTCCAGCCGAGACCCTGCTAAGTTCTAAACAATGGGTGGGGCTGGTGGTTAGCATTATTCCGATTGCCATTTTTGGTGGTATATTGACCGGTGCTATTGTCAGCATTACCAAATCGAAGCTACCGGCAGCTGACGAGCGTGACCTTGGCATTGAGGGCAAGGCCATGGGTCTTGCCTATCGGGTCATGGTTGCTGCGATTGTGCTTTATGTTGGCATGCTTGGCCTTGGTTATGGTATTTTGCCGGATTTACTGAATGTGATGGATAAACAAGCCATTGTGTTTGCGATTACGCCGCTAAGCGTTCTAAATACCATGATTGCTATTATGCTGGTGGCGGAAACGGTAAAGTATATCAGCCAGCTTTGGTTTTATCGGCGGGGGTATTAAGATGGGCAAAACCCGTATCCGCAATGAAATCAGAACCTTGCGATTCTTTGCCAATGAGATGAGCCAGGCGGCCCTGGCAGAAAAAATCGGAGTAACCAGACAAACTGTAATGGCGATTGAGGCTGCTAAATATTCACCGTCACTGGAATTGGCCTTCAAAATTGCCGCCGTATTTGGCAAGGAGCTGGACGAAGTTTTTATCTATCAGGATGAAGAGATAAATAATGACTGAACCTGTTTGCGGTATTGACGAAGCAGGCCGGGGGCCTGGGGCTGGCCCGGTGGTGGCAGCGGCGGTAATTTTGCCCATTGGGTTTGATGTTTCTGGCCTTAATGACAGCAAAAGACTGAGCCATAAAAAGCGAGAAGCCCTGTTTGAACAAATTACCGGGCATTGTTGCTGGGCTGTGGGAATAGCAGAACCTGAAGAAATTGACCGGATCAATGTTTTGCAGGCAACTATGGCTGCCATGCAGCGGGCAGTTCTGCATTTACCCTTGCAGCCCGCACGGGCAATTATTGATGGCAATAAGATACCTGCAAACCTGCCCTGCCCAGCCAAAGCCATAATCGGAGGTGACGCATTAGAACCTGCAATATCGGCCGCCAGCATTATTGCCAAGGTGACGCGCGATCGTTTGATGCTTGAAGCTGACAGGCGGTTTCCCGAATTTGGCTTTGCCAGACACAAGGGCTATTTAACCAAAGACCATAAAGCGGCCCTGCTTGCCCATGGCCCGTGTCCGATCCACAGATTTAGCTATGCGCCAGTGCAAGAAGCCGCCAGGTCATATTTGGCAGAGCTGGTTTAACCCCTTGTTAACCATAACTTTTAACCGTTTGCTAACCATAAGCTTTCAGCTCTGATTAACCGAAGCAGACCACGATTCACCCAAAGGCGAAAAGCCGTATCAGTTGATGGGTGAATAAGATGAATGAATTTCGTAAGGACAGAATTATTGTCGGTGACTGCATTCAGGCCATGGATGCAATGCCGGAAAAATCAGTGGATCTGATCTTTGCTGATCCGCCATATAATCTGCAATTAGGCGGTGATTTGCACCGTCCCGATAACTCCAAAGTCAGTGCGGTTACCGAAGAATGGGATCAGATTGGCAGTTTTGACAATTACGACCTGTTTACCTGGAAATGGCTGGAAGCTGCGCGCAGGGTGCTAAAAGACGATGGCGCCATCTGGGTCATGGGCAGCTATCACAATATTTACCGGGTTGGTGGAATTTTGCAGGATATTGGCTTTTGGTTCATGAATGATGTTATCTGGCGCAAATCCAACCCCATGCCCAATTTCAAGGGCACACGTTTTACCAATGCCCATGAGACCTTGCTGTGGTGCTTAAAATCCCGCGAGCAAAAGAAATACAAGTTTAATTACAAGGCCATGAAAATGCTGAACGATGATGTGCAAATGCGTTCAGACTGGAATTTGCCGATCTGCAATGGCCATGAGCGCCTAAAAGATGAAAGCGGCAACAAGGTTCATCCCACGCAAAAGCCGCAAAGCCTACTGCATCGCGTATTACTGGCCACTACTGATCCGGGGGATGTGGTGCTTGATCCGTTTTTTGGTACCGGAACCACTGGTGCCGTCGCCAAAATGCTTGGTCGGCATTATATTGGCATTGAACAGGATCGCGCCTATGCCAAGGCCGCCAGGACACGCATTGCCCGGGTTTCATTTGGCCTTCCGGAAAATCTGGAAGTTACCCAATCGGCCAAATCTCTGCCGCGAGTGCCATTTGGATCAGTGGTAGAGGCTGGCCTGTTAGCACCGGGCGATAAATTATTTTGTCCAAAACAGCAACGCATTGCCAAAGTGCGTGCCGATGGTTCTATTTCCACAGGCACAGACAAGGGCTCTATTCATCAGGTGGGAGCAGCAGTGCAACACGCCCCGGCGTGTAATGGCTGGACTTTCTGGCATTTTCGCACAGACAAAGGCTTTGCCCCGATTGATGTTTTACGCCAGCAAATGCGCTCGGAGTTACAGCCCAGCGCTTAAACCCTGACCACCATGCCTGGTTAAGGCATGGTGGCTGTTTGGCTGACGGGTAGTTAGTGAGTATAGCCTAAATAACGTACCAGACGTTTGGAGCCATGCTGTTTAACCGGCTTGCCATAGCGGTTTTCACAATATTTTACGGTGACAATGGCTCTTTCTCCCTGGTAATTGCCTTTGCGTTTTACCCGGAAGCATCCCTGATTATAACCGCGCCCTACCTGGATGATTTTGCCGCGCACCTTGGTCCATGAATGTGGAATTCTATTATAGTACCGATCGTGAGGGTAAGGCTGCCAGTTTCGGTTATAATAATTGTTCCTGTTCCATCTGTTTCCATAACCATAGCGGCCCCGGCGTTCGTCATGGCTGATGCGGTTATTGCGTTGCCAGCGCCGGTATTCGCGATCACTAAAGCCATGGGGTGCGCTGGCCTTGATGATCTTGGCATTGGGTGAGGGTCGCTCATTGGCCGATGCCGGGCCGGTTACAGCGGCAATGGCAAGTGCCGCCAGCATGCCTGAAACGAGGTATTTGGTGGAAAGATATGCGGTGTTCATGTCTAACTCCTGGTCGATGCAAAATCCCTCTGCATGGATCAGTATTGACACAATTCTTATGAAACTTGCCTGAACGTACGATTCAGCTTGGTGATTATTCGTTATTATCCAGGGGAGCTTGCTCAAGTTTTTGTAAAAACTCACGGGCATCAACGGCGCTTAACACCGGTATTTCCGCCATGGGCAAATGTCCGACATTATCATAAACAGTCAGTGAAGAATTGGGGATGGTGCGGGCAAACCACTCGCCTTCGCTCAAGTCCACAAACCGGTCTTCACGGCCCCATAAAATTAAGGTGGGAGTTTGCAGTTTTGCCAGATCCTTGTGGAATAAGGGCCCGCGCTCTTCTGCTGTCATGCGCATACGCAAGGCGCGGCGGTTGCCGGGTCGCAGGGTCAATTGCCAGTAAAGATCAACTTTTTCATCAGTTACAAAGCCTTTGACATGGCTGGCATCCTGTAGGCCGCGCTCGATCATAAAGCGCGGGGTAATCACTTCGAGCAGTAAATTTGCAACCGGGATACCAGCTAAAACAAATGCCGGGGTTAAGGGCGCAGGATTGATGTTCGGCCCGCCAGAGGCATCAAGCAAAATTAAACCATCGACAAATTCTTCATGGGCCAGAGTATAACGCCATGCCACATTGCCGCCAAAGGAATTGCCACCGATTACAAAGCGTTTAAGCCCCAGAAATTCGCGTACCCGCTCTATGGTGCGCACCGAGCATTCCACTGAATAATCACAATCAGCAATCGGCCCGGTTAAGCCATGGCCTGGCAGATCAAGGGTTATAATTCGGTAATCATCGCCCAATTGCTCAACCCATGGCTGCCAGGTATGCAAGGAAGATGAAGTGCCATGCAGCAGTAACAAGGTGCGGCCTGATTTATTACCCTGATCACGGATATGAACCCGCTCGCCACTGTCTAAAGTGATAAATTTTGATGGCTCTTTAGCGTATTTTGCTTCAAGTATGGCCGGGTCTATATCGGGGGTTCTGAACAGCCAGACCGCAAAGGCCATAACCCCTGTTAAAAACACAAAAATCACCAAAGCGCGTTTCATAACCATGCCTGTTTACTCAAGTTTTGCTAAAATAGCTGAATTGGCAATAAAATGCCAGAGTCTTAAAAAGACTTATGACGGGCCAAGAGATCCGCAAAACCTGCCAAAGCTTTCAAAGGCGTCAAGACTTGCATCTTCCGCACCGGGAACAAGCCCGGTAACATTGATAAACCCGTGGGGCATCAGCTTAAAATGCAGGGATTTTACCCGAATACCATTTGCGCTTAGCATGTCGCCATAGGCCTTGCCTTCGGCATATAAGGGATCAAGGCCGCAGGTAACTATCATGGCTGGAGCCAGTTTTGGTGATTGCGGCCCTAAGATTGGTGACAGACGCGGATCATGCAAATCGGCATTTGCGGCAAAATGCTTGCGAATTGCCAATAGTGCCGGTTTCCCAAGAATATGCCCATCAGGGGATTTACGCTGTTTGGAGTCAGTTTCTACCAGTTGCAGCAAGGGAAACAACAGGAACTGGCTATGCAGTACAATGCCAATTGTAGCGGCCCATTGGGCTAGCCAGGCGCTTAACATGCCGCCGGCGCTATCGCCACCAACGGATATATTTCCCGGATCAAAGCCAATATCTTCTGCGTGAGAAAATGCCCACAGCAGTGCAGCCTGTGCATCGTCATGGGCGGCTGGAAATGGGTGTTCCGGGGCCAGACGGTATTCAACACTAAGCACCCGTATTCTGGCCGAAGCTGCCAGTCTGCGCACCGCATTGTCATAACTGTCAAGGCTGCCAACCAAAAACCCGCCGCCATGGAAAAATACCAGCCCTGGCCCCGGCGGATGTCCGGCAGCCATGGGGGTATACAATCTGGCCGGTATTGCACCATCTGGCCCGGCCAGTGCCAGATCGCGCACATCAGCCATTTGCGGCGCGGTTTTTTCGAGTTTTTGTTTGGAGGCTGTCATGGCCTTGCGAGCCAGTTTAATGGAGTGCAGGCTAAAATCATCATTCAGCCTTGCAAATGCGCCATCAAACAGATCAAAAACCCTTTGTACCATTTTTACAGCCTAAATCGTAATTGCCCTAATGCAAGGTAATCGCCCTGTTTTTGTGAATATGACCGCTCAAGGCATCGGCAATTACTGAGTGCAAGGCCATCCAGGCCAGGGTGCGTCTGTCATCGCCAAGCTGCTGTATTTCTGCAATGGCCTCTGCGGTCATCTCAACGGCCAGCTTGCCGTGACGTTCAACCAGTATCCAGGCAATTCTTCGTAATTCATCGGGGGTGATCTGATCCGCGTGCAATTTGTGCTCCTGTTTGACCAACAAACATATTTATACCGTTGAAATTGCAAGCTTTGGGCCAGACCAGTATCGTTGTTTTATTGGGCTTGTCAGAAATTTTATGCCGGCACCCGGCAGAAAGATCACTAAAAACGATAGGACCCGGCCAAAATGTCCCGGTGCAGCTCCGTGGTCAGCGGCACATAGGTTTTTTGCTCCTTCTCCAGAACAAAAACCGGATCAGTTACTGCATCAGGTGAAAACCCGTCTTTGATCAGGTCGGTTTTCTTGAATTTGAAAGTGCCGGTTGTATCGGCATTTTGTACCAGACGAATAAATACCGGCCAGGCATAATTCGGCAGATTTTGCGCAAGCCATGCATAAAGCGCCTTGCCATCAAATTCTGTTTCCATGGCCAATGCTGCCATGCCGGCCCGGCCATCATGTTTGGGAACTTTAACCCCGTAAACATTGGCGCTTAGCACTTTTGGAAAAATACCCAATACTGATTCAACTTCACCGGTTGCAACATTTTGCGCCATCCAGCGAAAGGTATCGCCAATTCGATCAACAAAATAATAATAGCCATGGCGATCGCGGCGCATTAAATCCCCGGTGCGAAAATACCGGTCATTTTTTACAAATACATCGCGCAGAATTTTCTTTTCGGTGTCCTTTTCATTGCCATAGCCCTCAAACAGGAACCGGGTATCATCTGGATCAATGCGGCCAATGGCCTCGCCGGGCTGGTTGGTTTTGACCCGGATACAATGGCCGTTTTTATTGCGAACTACCTCGCCGGTTTCAAAATCATGGGCAACAAGTTCCAGATTAAAGGATTTTTTTACATACCACGGGATTCGGCCCATGGCGCCAACCTTGCCGTCGGCATTCATCAACCCAACATTGCCTTCGGTGGATCCGTAGAACTCGACAATGGTTTTAACCTTGAACCTGTCCTGAAATTCAGTCCATACTTCCGGGCGCAGGCCATTGCCAACCATGGCGCGGATACTGTGCCTGCGATCAAATTCTCCAGGCTCAGTATTGACCAAAAACCGGCACAATTCGCCCACATAGGTAAAAAGAGTTGCCCTTGACTGGCAGGCGATTTTCCAGAATTTGCTGGCAGAAAACCCCTTTTCGATAATAACAGCGCCGCCTTTCATCAAGGAAGCACCGACCCCGCACAACCCGCCGGTGGCATGATACATGGGCAGCACCATTAACATACGGTCTTTGGGCCCGGTTTTCATTGCGGCGCAGAAACTATTGGCATAGCGCTGGGCGCGCACATGGGAAACCTTTACCGATTTGGGCAGGCCGGTGGTGCCGGAGGTGAACATTTTAAGCAGGGTTTCTCGGGCCTTGATTCCAGTACGCAAATCCCGATCCGGGCGAATGTCCGAGGCGGCAGCAATAGCAGCACCAAAGTCACGACTGCCTTCACAGGAGCGATCAAAACTCCAAAGAGGAATCGGTTTTGGCAAGTGCATTATGGCCGACTGCAGGGCCTGGTGCAGATGCGGCTCAAATAATATGGCCTTGCTGTTTGCCACTTGCAGGCAATGAGCCAGACCCTTGCCACTTAACAAATCATTGAGCAGGGCAGCCCGCACCCCAATTTTGGATAGCCCAAACCAGATGGCCACATATTCCAGCCGGTTTTGCGCAAAAAGGGCCAATGTATCTCCTGGCACCAGCCTGGCTGATAATGCCCAATTGGCAACTCTGTTGGCATAGGCGTCAAATTCGCCAAATGTCCAGCTCCTGTCACCTTCGATAAATGCTGTACGGTTTGTGTGTTGATCTATGACCTCTTCCAGTTCATCGGGAAATAAAAATTCTGATGACGGATCAATTCGTGCCAGATTCTTCAAGGTGGCTGACATGATACGGATATATTTAAGTTCGCGGATCAAGCCGGAAAACGGGTTCATCAGATCTCATCTTTGCTAAGGGTTTTAATCAGAGCAAAGATTGGGGCTGGTTATTGATTCGGTCAATTCAAATCGAATAAAAAAGACCCTCTGCGGTGCAATGCAGAGGGTCTGATCGTGCTAGCGGCACGGGATGTAAACCTGTACTGGTAACATAGCAAAGCCCGTGCCGGTTTCCGACTGTATCAAATTGAACCAGAAACGGCCTTATCCAATGCCTGTTTTATATCGGCAATCAGGTCTTTTGGATGCTCCAGACCGATAGAAAACCGCACCAGGGTTTTGGAAATGCCGGCGGATTTTTGAGCTTCTGCGCTCATGGATGCGTGAGTCATAATTGCTGGCACACAGATCAGGCTTTCAAACCCGCCCAAAGATTCAGCAACAGTAAAAATTCTGGTTTCACGCAATAATTGCAAGACATCAACAGATGAAGAAAATTCCACCGAGAACATCGAGCCAAACCCTGTTTGCTGCCGGGCAGCAATTTCATGTCCCGGATGGGTTTTAAGGGCCGGGTAAAAAATCCGCCTTATGCGCGAATCCTGTTTGAACTCATGAATCAGGGTTGCGGCGCTTTCCTGCTGTTGTTCGGTGCGCAAAAACAAGGTGCGCACACCACGCAAGGTCATAAAGCTGTCAAACGGTGCCCCGGTAATACCGGTACAATTGGCCCACCATGCCAGTTCATCTCCTATGGCAGGATCCCGTGCCAAGAGGGCGCCGCCTACCACATCGCTGTGGCCATTGATGAATTTGGTGGTGGAGTGAACCACCATATCTGCACCAAGTTTCAAAGGTTGCTGCAGAGCTGGTGAAAGAAATGTATTATCAACAATAGTAAGAGTGCCGAATTTTTTGGCCAGGCGCACACACAATTCAATATCGGTAATGCGCAGCAAGGGATTGCTTGGTGTCTCGATCAAAATCAGCTTTGGCTTGCGGGCAAAGGCTTTGCGCAAGGCAGTTTCATCGCTCTGATCCACAAATTCCAGCTTGAAGTGCCCGCGTTCTGATCGGGCACTTAGCAGACGATGACTGCCGCCATAACAATCATGGGGGGCCAATACCAGATCATCAGGCCGGGCAAGGGACAGCGCCAGATCAACCGCTGCCATTCCAGAGGAGGTTATTACTCCCTTGGCCGCCGCTTCCAGTCCGCAAAGAGCAGCTTCAAGCTGATCGCGGGTAGGGTTGCCGGAGCGTGAATAATCATAAGATGGCTTATTCTTAGGGTCATCCCATGCGTAATTGGAAGAAAGATACAAGGGCGCAATAACCGCCCCGTGGGCGCTATCAGTTGCAATTGCGCTTTGGGCAAGCCGGGTTTGTGTCTGAACCAGATTGTTCATGAGATAACTCCGTTTATAAAAGATCTGATCGGGGGGGAAATGGCGGCTGTTTCTTTCAGGAAACCGTCATGACCATAGATGGATGGAATTTCAATAATTCTGGATCCGGGTATTTTTGCCGCAAGTTCCCGCATATGCTCCACTGGTACCAAACGGTCGCCATCAATGGCGATAATGAGGGATTTTGCTGTTATTGCCTTGGGGTTAATCTGATGCAGATCCAAAGAAAGCGACAAAGCCAGATAGCGTTCCGGTGCCATTTCAAAGCTTTGTGCCTTCGCTACAAGATAGTCGCAGGCTTCAGAATTTCCTTTTCCTGTTAATGGCCCTGCAAACCTGGCCTCAAACTCATCAGCACTGCGATAAGTGGTCATTGCCAATTGCCGGGCCAGTGCCACAGCACCCTTGCCATCACCATTAAGCAGGCCAAATTCAATAATCCGGCGCTGAATACCACGCACGGCAGTGGCCATTGGGTGCTGTTTATGGGCCGCCGCCAGCACCACCAAACGCTGTAAGCGCTCAGGAAACAGGGCGGCAAATTGCAGCGCAACTGCGCCGCCATAAGATGCACCGATCAGGCTGTGCAGCGAGGAAATATGCAATACCTGAAGGATATGAGCCAAGGCTCTGGCTTGATCAGAAGGACAGATCTTTATGACATGTTTTTCTTCATTAGGTAGAAAGTCAAAGGAAAGAACACAAAACCGGCCAGTATCAATGGCCCGCTTTGGCCCTGCCATTTGGCGCCACCATCCACGCTCATTCTGGTGGTCGGCTACAATGCGTCCTGCGGAAATGCCGCCAAGTACAGCAATAACCGGATTGGACATATTGCCGTGCAGGCGAACACGAACGAAGGCTTCTTCAAGTGGTTGGGAGCTGGCTAGGGAAAAGTCCCCGGGCAGATCAATGATCATGTCACGAACCTGCATCGGGGCCAAAATATTTTCAGGAATAACAGGTGGAAATACTGATCCTGCTAATTCTTGCGCATAATATTGCCGGTCGGTGATATTCATGTTTGTCTCCCGTGTTTCTCAAACATTCATTCAAGAAAATCCAAAGACAGACTGAAAAAGACCAGATCGGACATTAACGGGTAAAGCCCAAGGGGCTGAGCGCTCTTGTCCAACTCATCTTTCGAAGTCTTAAACTTCGCAGGACTTGGCACCTTTCCTCACATGCAGGTCATTGCTAGTGTGGTGGTTGCCCCAGCGTCAACGGGCCTTTCCCTCGACTGGTCTTGATGAATTGCGGTCAAGTTTGATCATAACGGCGCCAAGGTCAAGGCCTGTTTACAGTGAAATTTCCAATTAACGGAGCCGTGCAATTATGGCCGGTTTTTATGAATTGCCCACTTGCTTAAAGTTGGCGGCTTTTGTATAAGCCGCGCTTGAAATCGCGCGCATTGCCGCCAAACTGTTAAAAAGCTGATCCAATGAAAAAAGACATTCATCCAGACTATCACACCATTACGGTTACAAATACTGATGGCTCAACCTACCAGACCCGCTCCACCTATGGCAAAGAGGGCGATAATCTGGTGCTGGATATTGACAGCTCCACCCACCCGGCGTGGACTGGCGGCGGGCAGCAATTACTTGATCGCGGTGGACGGCTTAGCCGCTTTCGTGATAAATTTGCTGGATTTGTTTCCTAAAATCAGAACCCTGTACTGTTCACCAGCTAACAGGCTGGCATCGGCCCGCCATGGCAGTTTAGCAGGTTTATTGCATTCTTGAAACCGAAAGCCCGCGCTTAAAATATCGAGGCTTGCCGTCGCGGTAGGACAAACAAAGACTCCCTCAAGTAGCGAAGCGGTAGGACACAAAAAAACCTTCCCACTTTTGCTAAGAATGCTCTGAATCTTTACTTGCTAGGATAGTAACTTCAGGTCATGGTGTTTCTGTAAATCAGCGGGGTGGCAGGTGAAGAAGTTCAGATTCTGGACAGCAAGCAGTGTAGTAATTGCCAATATGGTTGGCACCGGGGTTTTTACTTCACTTGGGTATCAGCTTGTGGATATCCGCTCGGTCTTCGTGTTGTTACTGTTGTGGGTAGTAGGCGGCATTGTGGCCCTGTGCGGGGCAATGAGTTATGCGGAATTAGGCTCAGCCCTGCCTCGTTCCGGTGGTGAATATAATTTCTTGTCTAAAATTTATCATCCGGCTGCCGGTTTTATTTCAGGCTGGAATGCGGCACTGATTGGGTTTGCAGCGCCAACCGCTCTGGCCGCCATTACCTTTGGCACATATCTGGTTAGCATAATGCCCGGAATTGACCCAGGAGACTGGCAGGTAAAGGCGCTGGCGATTGCTCTGGTGCTTGGCTTAAGTGTAATCCATTCCAGCAGTCACAGCAATTCTGGCGGAACTCAGATAATTTTTACTGCGATAAAGGTGGTGCTGATAATTTTGTTTTGTGCATCGGCTTTGGTATTTGCTCCTGTTGTGCAGGATATATCGCTGCTTCCGGTTGCAAGTGACAGCAAGTTAGTATTTGGCGGAGCATTTGCAGTATCGCTGATTTATGTGTCTTATGCCTATACTGGATGGAACGCTGCCACCTATTTGAGCGGTGAGATCAAAGACCCACAGAAAAACCTGCCCAAAATTTTGTTTACCGGAACCGTGCTGGTGATGTTTTTATATCTGGCGCTAAACTTCATGTTCCTGAAGGTCGCCCCTATGGAAGCCATGGTCGGAAAGCTGGAAATTGGCTATATTGCCGCCCAATATGCCTTTGGTGATGTGGGTGCAAGGTTTATCGGCGCGGTTTTAGCGCTATTGCTGATCTCTACTGTAAGCGCGATGATTTTGGCTGGGCCACGGGTGCTGCAGGTGATCGGCGAAGATTTTTTTGTTTTGCGCAAGCTCTCCAGAACCAATGCTGATGGCATACCTGCCACTGCAATCTGGTTTCAATCAGCCTTGAGCATATTATTTATTATAACTTCAAGCTTTGAAAGTATTTTGGTGTTTTCAGGAGCCTTGCTGGCGCTAAACAGTTTTGTGGCTGTGCTTGGATTATTTGTATTGCGCTGGCGGCAGCCGGATTTACCACGGCCCTATTGGGTATTTGCCTATCCGTTTACGCCGCTTGTATTTCTTACCCTTACTGGATTTACATTGATCTATGTTGCCAAAACCCGGCCTGCTGAGGCCATGTTTGCCGCAGCAGTGATCATATCTGGACTGTTTGCATATATTTTAACAAAAACAAGAACCAGCCAATGAGGCTCAAGGCCTGCTAATCACCTTCGCCGGGTTTTTCGGAGAAGAATTTTTCAAACTTCCCCGTAACATTGGCCATATCATCAGCATCGGCAGGTGCCGGCTTCATCATGGTGATATTTGGCCATATTTCTGCATATTTTGTATTGATCTGCAGCCATTTGCCATCGGGATCATCCTCGGTATCGGCTTTTATTGCCTCTACCGGGCATTCCGGTTCGCAAACCCCGCAATCAATGCACTCATCGGGATGAATAACCAAAAAGTTTTCGCCTTCATAAAAGCAATCAACCGGACAGACTTCCACGCAATCAGTATATTTGCAACGCACACAGGCATCAGTAACAATATAGGTCATAGGCCAAATTTTCTGCTGAACACAAACGTGCACAGCTTTTGGGAAATACTTGTCCTGCCGTCAAGTGTCTTGTCTGCGATCCTTTGCATCGCGCTTGGCTGCGGCGCGCTCATGATCGGTAACTGCAAGCAAGGAAGAAACCCGGCGGATCAGTGCGTCCTCAAACGGGCTTTCTTCGCCATCGGCAAGGGTCACATCCCATAAATGGCCGACCAGCGCCACGCGCTCTGCCTTGGGCATTTGTTTTTTTACCACTATGGTAAAGGCGTAATGATCTACGGCCATGTCTGCTCTTTGCTCGGCATTTTCAAGCAGTATCGCTGCAGCTTTATCATCAAGACCGAAGCTTTGTTTAATAACCAGGAGTATTTTTTCCTGTTCAATGTCGGCATAAATCCCGTCAGCCAGCGCCGTTTCAACCAATAATGCAATGGCGCATTCTCTGGCCTCTTGCTCAGAATCAATTGCTTTTTCTTTTGGTTTTGTCCCAAACAAGCTGCCAAATTTCTTGAGCATATTAAACTCCTGACCCTGATTTTAAGGTTTATCAAGTTTCAAACCCTGTAGTACCGCAAAAGGACTATCGGGATCAATTTTCTTTTGTTTAGTCGTTTTGGCTTTTTTGTTGCCAGTTTTGGTATTACGGTTCTTTGAGTTAGGTTTAATACCCTGTCTATGGGTTTTTTCCCTGATTTTTTTGTAGCCCTTACTCTGCCAAAGACATGCCAGTTCATCAACTTCACCGTCATCATCGCGGACGGTTTTTATCTTTTTATAGCCCAAAGAAGCAAGCACCCCTGCCAGTTCTGGCTTGCTGCACCCCAATAATGCAACCATTTCCAGCGTAGGCTGGAACTGGCCGTCTTTTGATTCTGTGCGGGCGTTTCTGATCTCGGTACCAACTCGCTCCAGCATATCAAGGCGAATAAGCCGATCTCCACATTTACGCAGCCCAACTGCACAAAGCACAGCATTTCCAGGATGGTTGTCAGCTTTTATCGAGGTAAGCCCGGGAGGCGCAAAAAACGGCTCTTTATTACCAGAGGGCCCAAAAGCAAGCAATAACGCCAGTATTTTGGCAGGGGCCGGGCGCAGCAGGGCCGGGAAAAACAAGGAAAACTCGCCAAAGCGCAAGCCAAGAGTTCTTAACTCTGTACGTTGCTCCTGATTTATTGCTTTTACTTCACGGGCAATGGTGCGCCGGTCAATGGCGCCCAAATTCTCTACCAGACGATATGCCAACCCGCGAATGGCCGGATCCAGCGTCTCAGCCTGTACCTGTTTGTTCAGTTCAAGTAATGGCGATAAATGTTTCTGCAATTCAGCGTGCAGCCAGTTTTCAATTCGTTCCTTAACCGGTTGCAGTGAAGCATCATCACTTTGGCTTAAAATTTCAAACGAAGGTGATAAGGCACTATTGCCGGCGCTAAGGACTGCAACCGGATTATTTTGCCACAGGATTTGCCCCTTATCATCAAGGGCAAAGTCCTCATCCTTGCTCTTTATCAGATTTTGCATCTGTTTTTCTGTTTCGTCCTGCAAGATACTTTTCACCAATCCTGTTATTTTCTTGTCCATTTGATAGGTAAACCCATCTGCCGGTACAAATGATATTCCCTTTAATTCCCCGATTATATGTCCATCAAGACAGACACTTCCCGTAGTGGACAGTTTGGGAAGCATTGATTGCTCTTTGCGTAATGTTCGTAACAGAACCGAGGTTCTCTTGTCTACAAATCTGGCCATTAATTGCTGGTGCAGGGCATCAGACAGCCGTGCTTCAATTTCGGCGCATTGCTCCTGCCAGTAAACAGGATCATTCAGCCAATTGCCCCGATTGGCGCAATAGCTCCATGTGCGAATGGCAGCCAGAGCGCTGGCCAGATGATCGACACTACCCTTGATCGCGGTAAAGCGTTTAATGTGGCTGGCAAACCAGTCATCAGGCAATTGGCCGTTCTTGTACAATAAGTGTTCGGCTAATTGCTCAAGCAGATTTAGGTGCTGGTCAAAACCGATTTTGCGAAAGTCCGGTATTTGCGCAATTTCCCAAAGCCGTTGCAAAAGGGGTTTATCAGTTGATATGGCAATATTTTGCGGTTTTGATAATTCATACCATGCCCGTTCATCTATTTGGCGCTTTACCCGTATTAGCCATTTTTCTTCCGGGTTTTTAGCAAGGCTGGCATTGACGGTCTGGACATTTGTAAAATCAAGATTTGAATTGCGCCAGACCAGTTTTGATATGGGCTGGAACTGACTGGTTTCAATTTGCCGAACTGTTTTTTCATCAAAGGCTCTGGCTTCACCAGTGGTTCCAAAACTTCCCTCTCTGGTGCCGCGCCCGGCGCGCCCGGCGATCTGAGCCAGCTCATGAGCAAATAATTCTCTGCGCACATGGCCGTCAAATTTACTTGTTTGCGCCATTGCCACATGATGAATGTCCATATTCAGCCCAAGACCAATGGCATCTGTGGCTACCAGATAGTCCACTTCTCCTGATTGAAACAGGGCAACTTGCGCATTGCGAGTTTGCGGGGATAAATTGCCCATCACAATGGCAGCTCCACCACGGGTTTGGCGTAATACTTCCGCCAACGCATAAACCTGATCCACCGAAAAGGCGACAATTGCCGAGCGTTTGGGCAAACGGTTCAGCCGCCCATGGCCAGTATGAGTTAGCGGGGAAAACCGCTCCCGAATTTCATGTGTGTTTTGCACCTGCATCCGGTGCAATATGTTTTGCATTCGGGCTGATCCCATTAACAGGGTTTCTTCGCGCCCGCGCATGTGCAAAATCCGGTCGGTAAATACATGACCGCGATCCGGGTCATCAGCTAATTGCACTTCATCAATGCCGACAAAGGCAAAGGGAACGCCGTTGCGATCGGTAGGCATGCTTTCAACAGTACACGCATACCAAAGAGCCGTTTTGGGGATTATTTTTTCTTCACCAGTAACAAGGGCTGCGTATTCTATTCCTTTTTCGGATACGATCCGGTCATATACTTCGCGTGCCAGCAAGCGCAATGGCAGTCCAATACAGCCTGAGCTTCGGGCCAGCATGCGGGTAACTGCCAGCCAGGTTTTTCCGGTATTGGTCGGCCCCAGTGCAGCAGATAACTGCGCATCAAAGTCTGGACGGTGCAGCATTTGGTGATCTCTTTGTAAACCTGGATCAGTTGGTTTTGCCCATACTGATATCAATGCCAATGGCTTCGACCACTGCGGTTCCAAAGTCAAGTTTGGCCTCAAAGCGTACCGGAAGATGCATGTTTGCACGCAGATCGTGGGCCATCCACATAATCACCGGCTTTTGATATTCAGGATTATTAAGATCATCAGCATTAAACCCGGATATGGGCACGTACCAGACCTTGCACCGAAGGGCTAATCCCTTATAGGCCCGGGTACGGATTTTTTTGGAGCCATCGGCCTGGAGCCGCAGATCATATCGTTGTTTGCCGTCGAAAACCTTTATGCTCCCGTTACATTGCTGCAAAGGTTCCTGTGCCTTCTTGCCAAGAGACATGGACAACAGGGCGCTCACCGGATCCAGAGCTTCCAGCCGTTGTGCCATTGTCGCCGGAGGGTCTCCCATGGAGCGCAAGGGTGGTGATACTCGCACAATCACCTCCTCTGGCCGGTAATTCATGAACAGTTCACGGTTTTTGCGACCATCAAGCTCTTTATGCCAGTATTCCCACGAAGACAATTTGCCCGACAACACATTGCCTTTGGCGCTGGCTACTACTTTGATCTGTTTGAAGAATACCGCCAAACCTGCGGTGCGAAGCTCAGCCCGGGCGGCGTAGCTCTCCTTATCAAAGGCTGCCGAAATTTTTGCGCTGACCACAGGAATACCAAATATTCGCCCGCCATAATGAACCACTACGGATTTTTCCTTGCCCAGAGCAGGAGAAGTTCCCACATTAGACGCTAATACAGGTGAAACCGACACGAACAGTAAAGCAAGACTAAATGCTAAGCTTTGCTTTTTCGTCTGATGCATTTTATGGCTCCTGCAGATTGTTTTACCCAATTCTAAATGACACAATATGGCCGCAATATGAACAAAGGCAAATATCTGCACTAAAACCACGCAAACCATGCTTGACCTTGGGGCTGGCTTTGGGTATTTGACCGCACTCTTTGGTGCGATATTATCTGCATCACATCAGGGTTGGAATTGTCCAGCCATTTATATTTTTTTGAATACGAAGGGGTCGCACATGTCCCGCCGCTGTGAATTTACTGGAGTAGGTGTTATGTCTGGCAATAATGTCAGCCACTCCAATCGTCGTACCCGTCGCAAGTTTCGTCCGAACCTGTGCAATGTAACCCTTGGTTCCGAGCTGTTAAGCCAGTCATTTAAGTTTCGGATTACTGCTGCTGCCTTGCGTTCGGTTGATCACAGGGGCGGTCTGGATGAGTTCTTGCTAAAAAGCAAAGACGCAGACCTTTCTGAAAATGCCCTGAAGGTGAAAAAAACCATCAAGAAAAAACAAAAAGAATTGGCCACCGCCTAACCAGCGCTTTTTTAGCGAAACATAACTAGTTTGCCAGCCCAGCCATCTAATTACTAATCAGCACCCCCTTGCCTGTTTATGGGTCGTGTTGTGGGTCGTGCGGTTTGTTGAATATTATGGGGTTTTGCTGCTCAATATCAAACCGGCCAAGCAATTTGCGCAGCTTTAGGCGGTGATGATGTAGCAGGAATATCTTAAGTTCAACTGCCCGATCATCACGCAAGATGGCTTTTCACATACGCCTCCAGAGCATTGGGACGAGTTTTGTCTAGTTAAACCACGCTCAACTAGCCGCTAGAACAGATAAAACTTCCCGCATAGGCTGAAAATGCAAGATTCATGTATGTGGCATTTGATATTGGCCAGATCATTTCCTAACTGTATTGTTTATCCAGATTAACAGGTGACTTATGCTTATTCTTCTTTCCCCGGCAAAAAAACTTATTGTTCCTGAACCAAATCAGGAAATTACAAGAAGCAAACCTGCCTTGATTGATGATGCTGCTCAATTGTCCGAAATCACCCGCAAGCTGAGCCAGCGCGAAATACGGCAAATGATGAAATTATCAGAAAATCTTGCCGAGCTTACCCATGCGCGATTTCAGGCACTGGATTTATCTGATCTTGATCTGGGCAGCCCGTCCCTGCTGACCTTTGCAGGTGATGTATATCGCGGACTGGATGCTGCCAGCCTGTCAACAGAGGATCTGGCATTTGCCCAAAAGCATTTGCGGATATTATCCGGGCTTTATGGTGTGCTAAGGCCTCTTGATACCATGCAGCCTTATCGTCTGGAGATGGGACGCAAGCTGGGCACTGATCGCGGCGAAGACCTGTATGATTTTTGGGGCGCAAAAATAGCGCAACAATTAAACCATGATCTGCCTGCAGAAAACCCGGTAGTGGTTAACCTGGCTTCACAAGAGTATTTCAAATCTGTAGATCAATCCACCTTACAGGCAGAAGTGATCAGTCCGGTTTTTAAGGAAGAAAAAGATGGGCAGCAAAGAATTTTAAGCATGTTTGCCAAAGTTGCCCGCGGTCTTATGGCGCGCTGGATCATACAAAACCGGATAACAAGCGCCAAAGAGTTAACGCAATTCAACATGGCTGGCTATTGCTATCAGTCACAAGGCTCCACTGCCAACAAGCCCCTGTTTGTGCGCCCGCAACCTGCCAAAAAGGCGGCCTGATATCCAGCCCCCAGTGGACAAACAGCTACCAGCACCTTAAATATAAACTGCTGCGGGGCAATAGATGACGGAGATGTGCGAATGGAATTCGCCTTAATGCCGCTGTTGTTTTATTTCCTGCCCTGGCTGATTGCTTTAGTGCGCGGCCATCAGGACACTGTAGCGATTTTCTTTCTTACATTGCTTTTAGGCTGGACAGGTCTTTTCTGGATTATTGCCCTTGTCTGGTCACTGACCCATGTAAGAAGGCGCTATCCATATTGATGCGCAGGTTGTATGCACTCTTTTTGATTGCCGTGTCCGGAATTGTGGCTGTGCCGGGCATGGCACAGCAAACCATGTCTATTGAGCGCCCGCCCGAAACTCCCTCCAACCTGTTACAATTGGCCAATATTATCGGATCAGTGCATTATCTAAATGTGGTGTGTAAAGGTCGCAGCACACAAGAATGGCGTGAGCGCATGGTTGAGATGCTGGAGCTGGAAAATCCTGACTTTCGGTTTCAGGGACAATTGATTGCAGCTTTTAACCAAGGGTATCGCGATCAGGAATTCCGTTTCCCCGTGTGCAATGATAAAATTCCAGGACAAATCCAGAATCTTTCCAAAAAGGGTAGAATTTTATCAGATGCATTAGCCGATCCTTATCTCAGATAGGCTATAAGCTGTGCCCAAGAGGCAGGATCAACCTGCTCAAAATGGGAAACACCAAAAGTGATGACAATAACTGAAAATGAAGACGGCCTGAACAAGAGCCAGCAAAAAGAAACTGCTCTTGATATGATTTTGAATGCCTGGGACATGGCCTTGCGCAAAGGATGCTCGCCGGAGAACATCGCCACCTCAGCCATTTTTGCGGCCCTAGCTGATCTTATTGATGTTTATGGCGAAGATATAGTCTGCGAAATGGCAACCCGTTTGCCCGAACGCATTGCCCGGGGTGAATTTTCTATGCGCGAAGGACTGGTTAATTAAGGCTAGGATTTATAAATTTTCCTGAAAAGCAATGGGTTGGCCAGCGCCTTCCAATATCAGTTCATCATCACGCATCACAGTTTTTCCGCGAACCATGGTAATGATGGGCCAGCCGGTAATTTTGCGGCCCGCAAATGGTGTCCACTGGCATTTGGAAGCAATCCAGTCATCCGTAATGGTGCGTTTGGCCTGCAAGTCCACAATAGTAAAGTCCGCATCATAACCAACACTCATCCGACCCTTGCCGGCAATGCCAAATATCCGGTTGGCACCTGCAGAGGTCAAATCCACAAACCGTTGTAATGACAGCCGCCCCTTTGCAACATGATCCAGCATAACCGGAACCAAAGTCTGCACCCCCGGCATGCCCGATGGTGATGCCGGATATGGTTTTTGCTTTTGCTCCAGCAGATGCGGTGCATGGTCAGAGCCGATAACATCCACCACGCCGGATTTGATCCCGGCCCACAAACCCATGCGATGCGCCCGTGAGCGAATCGGTGGATTCATTTGGGCCTTGCCTTGCAATTCCTCATAACAATCAGGTGCCTGCAGGGTTAAATGCTGTGGTGTGACTTCAACAGTGGCAATATCGCGATGCCGGGCCAAAAACTCAATTTCTTCGGCAGTAGAAATGTGCAATACATGAATGCGCTTGCCTGCTTTTCGCGCTAGCCGCACCAGTCGCTCAGTAGAAAGCATGGCAGCCTTGGCATCACGTACCACAGGATGCGAAGCCCAATCACCTGTTACCGCCAGCCTGGCCCTGTCCTGCAAACGATCCTCATCCTCAGAATGAAAAGCCGCACGGCGGTTGATATTGGCCAGAACCCGGGCCACCCCTTCATCATCGGAAACAAGCAAGGAGCCCGTGCTGGCTCCCATAAACACCTTGATGCCACAACAGCCCGGCACTCTCTCCAGTTCTGCCAGATCTTCGGCATTTTCATTGGTGGCACCGGCATAAAATGCGTGATCGCAATGCATGCGCCCCCGGGCCCGGGACAGCTTGTCTTGTAATGCGGCAACCGTAGAAGTAGCAGGATCAGTATTAGGCATTTCAAAAACAGATGT
Source organism: Robiginitomaculum sp. (assembly GCA_015485155.1). GTDB lineage: Bacteria > Pseudomonadota > Alphaproteobacteria > Caulobacterales > Maricaulaceae > Robiginitomaculum_B. The sequence continues at coordinate 33,697 of WFUF01000002.1, forward strand.
GACCCCGCCCAGAACAGCCGCCCGTGATCCGGTTTCCAGATCCTCCTTGGCTTCATTTCCCGGTTCCCTGAAATGAACCTGGGTATCGATCACTCCCGGTAATATGTGCAAACCACTGGCATCAATTGTTTGTCCGGCTGAGGCTTGTGCCAAATCACCAATAGCAACAATTTTGCCTTTAACGACACCAACATCGCCAGCACCAATACCGTCATGATTCACCAGGGTTCCGCCCGTAATCACCAGATCATAATTCATGAAACGCTCCAATCACCTTGCAGAATCCCTGCATCTGTCCAATATAGCTCACATGAGCCTGTTTGCACCCCCCTCACCACGATCTGTCTGGCAAATTACCGGCAAGGACGCAAAATCGTTTTTGCAAGGCATGATTACCAATGACATGGAATTACTAAAACAACAGCCGGCGATTTATGCGGCACTGCTTAGTCCACAAGGGAAAATTATCTCGACCTTTTTTGTGATCAACAACCCAAAGGGCGGGTTTTGGCTGGACTGCCCAAGAGCTGCGTCAGAGCTATTGTTCAAGCGATTGACCATGTTTCGCCTGCGCGCTGATGTGGATTTTTCCAATGTCTCGGATCAGTTGCAAATCGCGCTGGGCGCCAGACAGCTAGACGGAATTTGTTTTGCTGATCCCAGAAACTCTCATCTTGAATGGCGACACCTGATTGCCCGTGCCGACCTGCCGGCCAAACATTCAGACATACGCTTCACCCACATGATTGCAGAACAGGACATGGATTTTTCAGCTAATGAGGTATTTCCCTCCGATATCAATATGGATCTGCAAAATGGCATTGCCTGGCGCAAGGGCTGTTATGTGGGGCAGGAAGTGGTAAGCCGCATGCGGCGGCGTGGAACCATACGAAAACGTATCTGTTTGGCAGTTTTTGAAGAATCTCCACCAAAGCCCGGAGCTGACATTGTTGCAGGCCCGGCCACAATCGGACAATTGTGTTCATCAAACGGCCTTTTTGCGCTGGCGAAAGTTCGGGTTGATCGTTTGCAAAAGGCCTGGGATGAAAAAATCCCACTATTATCCGAAGGCCGGAGCCTGCATATTACCACACCTTTGGAGGAACAAAAATGACCATAAGATGTGGATGGGTTCCTGCCGATGATCCGCTTTATTGTGCCTATCATGATGAGGAATGGGGCGTTCCCGAGCGAGACAGTCGCGCCCTTTGGGAAAAATTGGTGCTTGATGGCATGCAGGCCGGACTGTCATGGATTACGATTCTACGTAAACGCGAAACCATTCGCAGCGCCTTTGCCGGATTTGATCTGGAGAAAGTTGCAAGATTCAACGAACAGGACATGCAAAGACTATTGAACGATAGCGGTATTATCCGCTCGCGAGCCAAATGTCAGGCCGCCATTGATGGTGCCAGGATTGTTCTTGATATGCAGGCAAATGGCGAGGATTTTGCACAATATATCTGGGGGTTTGTGGATGGAGTGCCGATTCAAAACCAATGGCCAAGCCTTAAAGATGTTCCGGCAAAAACCATGCTTTCTGAGACTATTGCCAAGGACTTGAAATCACGGGGCTTTAAGTTTTGCGGCCCGGTCATCACCTATGCCTTCATGCAGGCCGTTGGCATGGTCAATGATCACACCACTGATTGTCATTGTTATGAAAAAATTGCCAGGCTTGGCTAAAGTGCGACTAATAGTTTGATGTAATTTGTGACAATTTCCGGCTGACATTGACTGGCAATACGGTTTATGGTCGCAGTTCGAGGGGCTTGGTTTTTTTTCAAGCAAAACTTTAGAAACGGAACAGACATGACTAAAGCCGTCATTTCTTCCACAGGCTTGTGGACACCTAAAGACAGCATATCCAATGATGAACTGGTTGAGAGTTACAATACATGGGCTGAGCGCTGGAATGCTGAGAATGAAGCAAGAATAACTGCTGGTCAGGCCACGGCCAAACCGTTATCATCATCTTCTTTTATTGAAAAAGCTTCAGGCATCAAATCAAGATTTGTAATATCCAAAGATGCGGTACTTGACCCGGATATTATGGCGCCACGGATTAAAGAGCGTCCCGATGAGGAAATATCAATACTGGCTGAAATAGCTGTTGCTGCAGCTAAAGATGCACTAAATAATGCAAACCGTGCTGCCAAAGATGTAGATGCTGTACTGGTCGCCTGTTCCAATTTGCAGCGGCCATATCCGGCGATTTCCGTTGAGGTGCAAGATGCACTTGGCATGGAAGGTTTTGGCTTTGACATGAATGTTGCGTGCTCTTCGGCCACCTTTGGCATTGCCAGTGCCAGGGCGATGATAGAAAGTGGACAGGCAAGATCAGTGCTGGTGTGCAATCCAGAGATTTGTTCCGGGCATTTGAATTTTCGCGACCGGGACAGTCACTTTATCTTTGGCGATGTGGCCACTGCCGTTTTGGTTGAGGCCGAGGACATGGCTCCCGATGGAGCTTTTGCGATTGTGAACACCGTATTAAAAACAAAGTTTTCCAACAATATTCGCAATAATTTCGGATTTTTGAACCGGGCAGCACCTGAATCGGCAAACCTGCCGGACAAATTATTCATTCAGGAAGGCCGCAAGGTTTTTAAGGAAGTGGTTCCTTTGGTTGCTGACATTATAAAGGAGCAGCTGGCCAGTCAGGAAATAGACCCCAAACAAATTAAACGGTTTTGGCTGCATCAGGCCAATTTAAGCATGAACAGCCTGATTGCCAAAAAGGTTGTTGGTCATTCGGTGCCTGAAGAAATTGCCCCGGTGATATTGGACACCTATGCCAATACCTCATCGGCTGGCTCCATTATTGCCTTTCATAAAACTAAACATGATTTCAAAACTGCTGATATCGGCCTGATATGTTCATTTGGGGCCGGCTATTCAGCAGGCAGCATCATAGTCGAAAAGCGCTAAAGCAGTATGAGCGAAACCAAAACAATAGAAGTTGACATGGTTTCGGATATTGTTTGTCCATGGTGCTGGATTGGCCTACGCAATCTTATGTGGGCCATGCATTCTTTGCCCGAACATAAATTTACCCTTACATTCAGGCCGTTTTTTCTTGATGGGGTTTTGCCCGAAGAGGGAGTTGATTATCACAGCTATATGGATGCGAAATTTCCCGACAGGGAACAACGCAAAATTGGCATTAACAGACTTAGTGAGGCCGGGCATAAGCTGGGAATTGATTTTCGTTTTGATCAGATAAAACGCCGCCCAAATACAGCAAATGCCCACCGTCTTATCCTGTGGGCGCAGGGGCAGAACAAAGGTCTGCAAGTCAAGGAAGCCCTGTTTTTGAACTTTTTTACCTTGGGTAATGATGTTGGGAGTTTGGAAATTTTAGGTGACATTGCCGGACAGATTGGCATGGATGCTGATCTGGTGTGCGAATTGCTGTCCAGCGATCAGGACAAAAAGACCATCGAAACCGAAGTAAAAGCCTTCACCGAAATGGGAATTTCCGGCGTGCCAACCTTTATTGTTGATCGCAAGCGCGGAATTTCCGGAGCTTTGCCTGCGGATGAGCTGGCCAGATTCTTGTTACAGGATAAATCAGAATAGCAGGTTGCCACTAAACAGTTCCAAGCAATTGGTTTTATTGTCAGGAGATAATCATGATGCAGATGAGCGGCTTGCAGGCAGCAAGCATTTACCTTGCCATTCAAATGATACTGGCACTGGTTTTAGCCTATAAGGTGGCACAAAAACGCCATGCCGGAATTGATCTGGGTGATGGCGGTGATCTGGATATGCAGCGCCGTATCCGTATTCATGGCAATCTGGTTGAATATGCCCCGATGTTTTTTCTGGGACTGTTTGCTCTGGTCGCATTGGGGGCGCCAGTTGCATTTATTCACGGGTTTGGCATTGTATTTACCCTGGCCCGTCTTGGTCATGCCTTTAATTTCAACAATAAGGATGGTCGCAAGGGCGTGCCAATGGGTCGTTTTTTTTGGAACCTTGTTTACCTGGCTATCCATATTGGCTTTGGCGTTTTCTTTGGTTTATTTTGCGTTGATCGGTTAATTTTAGTTGCAGTTAGCCTCGGCAATTTGTACTTGCTCAAGACATGAGTAAGCAAACACGCGCGGATGCGCCCGATATTTCATCTTTGGATACGATCGTCAGCCAGATCCTGCATTTGGCCAAAACCGCCGGTGCCGAGCAGGCCGAAGCGATTTTGGTGACTTCACGCAATTTGGCAATTGGCGTGCGCGAAGGTGAAGTCGAAGAAGTGGAAAGTTCCGAAACCAGCGATTTGGGACTTAGGGTATTATTTGGACAAAGGCAGTCTTGTGTATCTTCTTCAGACCTGTCACCGGCAGGACTTGAGAAAATGGCAGAGCGCGCCTGTGCCATGGCTCGTCTGGCTCCTGAGGATCCGTTTTGTGCACTGGCTGATCCTGATCAGGTACACAAGGCCAGCAAGGATTTTCAGGTTTTTGACCCGACAGAAGTTGATGTACAGGCATTAACCCAACAGGCAAAGGAAGCTGAGCGTGCCGCCTTGTCGGTGCCTGGAATAAATCTGCCTGCAACCGCCAATGCAAGTTGGTCATCAAATGCAATATGCCACCGGGCCAGCAATGGACTATTCAGGGCGCGCACCAATACTTTTCATTCCCAAAGTGTGCTGGCTCTGGCCGAACGAAACGGATCAATGGAACGTGACTGGGCGCAAAATGGTGCCTGCTGGCTTGAGGATTTACGTTCGCCTGAAGATATTGGCATTGAGGCTGCAAAGCGAACCATTGCAAGGCTCGGCGCCACAAAGGGTCAGGGCGGAGTGATGGCGGTGTTATTTGAACCAAGAACCGCAAAAACTTTTTTGAACATATTGCTTGGAGCGATTTCCGGGAATTCTGTTGCCCGTGGAGTTTCATTCTTAAAAGATAAGATGAACGAGCAGGTTTTTGCAAAAAACCTTACAATTATCGAGGATCCGCACCGCCTGCGTGGCAGCAGTTCATCGGAGGTTGACAGCGAGGGATTTGCGCGAAAACCGCAAAATCTGGTTGAAAACGGATATTTGCGCACATGGCTGCACAATCTTTCATCAGCCCGGCAATTAGGCCAAAAGCCCACCGGGCATGCCGCTACTGCCCTTGGCTCTCCTCCGGGTATCAGGCCCAGCAATGTGATCATTGCACCAGGAGATAAAACCCCTGAACAGCTAATGAAACAGGCCGGATCCGGTCTGGTGGTAACGGATGCTTTTGGCGCCAGTTTTAACAATGGTACTGGCGATTGGTCGGTGGGAATTGCCGGGTTTTATTTTAAGGATGACGGGCGCACCAGTCCATTTTCTGAAATGACGGTAGCCGGGAACATGTTGGATATTTTCAAAATCCTGCAACCTGCCGATGATTTGAAGCTGGAGCAGTCCGTTGAAACTCCATCATTGATGGTGCCGGAACTGGCTGTTGCCGGACAATAAAGCCAGAAAGATGACAGCCAGCCTCGCCTCTGATCTGCATATGATTGAAAATGCAGCCCGCAAGGCAGGGGCTCTGGCTATGGAGTGGTTTGAGCATCCGGGAAAGGTCTGGAACAAGTCCGACAATCATCCGGTGACCCAGGCTGATCTGGCTGTAGATGCCCTGCTGCGCAAAACGCTGTGTACACAACGGCCGGATTATGGCTGGTTATCCGAAGAAACCGAGGATGATCGCTCCCGCTTTAATAGTAAGCGGCTGTTTGTTGTGGATCCGATTGATGGCACAAGGGCCTTCATTAAGCAAAAGCCGCATTTTGTTGTTTCCATCGCAGTAGTTGAAGAAGGCAGGCCCATTGTTGGCGCTGTATTTAATCCGGCGCTTGATGAAATGTATCTGGCTGCTGTGGGGCAGGGTGCCAAATGTAATTCCAAACGAGTCTTCATCCGCGATTGTACCGGACTTGATGATTGTTTAATGATCGCCAGCGATGGTCTGTTTCGGCAAAAACACTGGAAACATCTGTGGCCGGATATGCAAACTATCAGCCGCAACTCCATGGCCTATCGCATGGTATTGGTGGCCGCAGGCAAGGCCGATGCAACGCTTAGCTTGCGCCCAAAGTCTGATTGGGATCTGGCTGCTGCTGATCTGATTGCCCGTGAAGCCGGAGCCGTTGTAAGAGATATTACCGGTAAACCATTTGACTTTAATGAGGACAGCACCCAAAAACCCGGCGTGATTTGCGCTGGTCGTAGCGTCTATGATTTGATAAGAAACCGCATACAGCAAAGCAAAGGAAATGCATCTGCCAATGACCAAGACTGAAGATAAAACCAGAAGAAATGAACCGCAACTCTTGCACATCGTGCTTGGTGGGGAGCTTGAAGATGTCCGAAAAACACGGTTTAAGGACTTGTCAAAAGTAGATTTTGTTGGCGCCTACCCCAATTATGCTACCGCCTTTAATGCGTGGAAAGAAGCTGCGCACAGTTCGGTAGACAATGCCCATATGCGTTACTTCATTATTCATGCGCACAGATTATTCGATCCGGAACACGACCATCAGCACGAACACTAAACCTCGGAATCACCGCCGGCTGTGGCGGGACTTTGTCCGTCCCCATCTCGGGTTGATTGTAATTGCAACCCCATTGATGATTATGGTGGCCGGGGCTACTTCGGCCTATCCATTGCTGGTCAATTTTGCTTTTGAGCTGCTTGAGGACAAAGACAAAAGAGTTTTTACCCTGATCCCGGCCGCCCTGATCGGTGTGGCACTTGTTAAAGCTGTTTGTCTATATGGTCAGGTCTTGCTCACCAATGCTCTGGCTTTGCGCGTGGTTAAGGACTTGCAGTCAGAAATGTTTGCCCATGTGCAGCAAATGGACATTGCCCGGCTGCTAAGTGATGCCGGAGGCATGCTGGTTTCACGTTTTACCAATGATGTTAACCTGGCCAAAGAGGCTCTGGTTCGTGCGTCAAATAATCTTGTCCGCGATGTTCTGGTTGTGATTGGGTCATTAGGGGCAATGCTTTATCTTAACTGGAAGCTGGCGGTGATAATTTTAATTGTTTATCCGCTTGCCACTTTGCCTGTGATGTTTTTAGGCCGAAAGGTGCGCGGTATTTCACTGGCGGCCCAACACCAGATAGGACAATTAACCTCCATGCTTACCGAGAGCATTGCCGGGGCTTCCATGGTCAGGTCTTTTGGACTGGAGCAATATGAACAGGAGCGGGCCAATGCCGGTTTTGCCGAGCGTTACCGGCTGGCAATGAAGCTCACCGCTACCAAAGCTGCCGTTGACCCGTTTTTGGAAGTGCTGGCGGCATTGGCCTTAGCGCTGGTTTTAGGTTATGCCGGTTTGCGCGCTTTATCCGGAAGCTCTGCAATACCAGAGTTAATGGGTTTTATTACTGCTATTGCTACTTTGGCACCGGCGGCGCGGGCTTTGGGCACGTTAAATGTTGTCTGGCAGGAAGGAATGGCCGCCATTGGACGGGCTTTTTCCCTGCTTGATGAGCCGCCTGTCATTGTCGCGGCAGATAATGCTGCACCGCTTCAGGTAAAACAGGCAAAAATCGTCTTTGATAATATCAGTTTTTCCTATGATGATCAGACCGAAGCCTTAACGGGCATTTCATTTACCGCCAGATCGGGAAAAACCCTGGCCCTGGTCGGGCCTTCGGGTGCCGGCAAGTCCAGTATTTTTAACCTGTTATTGCGATTTTATGACCCGCAGGGCGGACGGATTGAAATTGATGGGCAAAGCCTTGACCAAATAGAGCTTTCCAGCTTGCGCCGATCTATCGCCGTTGTCAGCCAGCAGCCGGTTTTATTTGACAATACAATCCGCGCCAATATTGCCTTTGGTCGACCCGATGCCAGTGACGAACAAATAGAACAGGCAGCAAGAGACGCTGCTGCAATTGATTTTATCAGGGAGCTTCCTGAAGGATTTGACTATCTGGTTGGTGAAAACGGCAGTCGTTTATCCGGCGGCCAGCGTCAGCGTATTGCTATTGCCAGAGCCATTATCAAAAATGCTCCGATCCTGTTGCTTGATGAGGCAACCAGCGCGCTTGATACCCATGCAGAAGCAGAAGTACAGACCGCTTTAAGAAGACTATCTGCCGGACGCACCACCTTGGTAATTGCTCATCGTCTAAGTACGGTACAGAACGCTGATCATATTCTGGTACTGGATAAGGGGCGCATCATTGAACAGGGAGATCATAACAGCTTGTTGGCCAGAAATGGTCTTTATGCAAAATTGGCCGAGCGCCAACTTGCCTAGATTATTGCGGCCAATATGGGAAGTTTTATGACACCCAAAATCTTGGGGTAAACAGCACCAAAACGGTAAAAATTTCCAACCGGCCAATGATCATGCCGACGCTCAGCATCCATTTGGAAATATCCGGTAATGATGAAAAATTGCCAGAAGGGCCAACTACCGGCCCCAGCCCCGGCCCGACATTGGAAATTGCCGTTGCTGCTGATGAAATGGAAGTAACCATATCAAGGCCGGTAAATGACAGGCCAATTGCCAGCACCGCATAACAGGCAAAAAACGCAAAAATAAATCCCAATACCGAATACAGGGCTGAGTCCGGCAAAACCCGTCCATTATAGATCATGGTGTCCACTTCATGAGGGTAAATCATTCGGCGCACATAAGAGCGCAAACCCTCATAGGCTACCTGAAAGCGGAAAATCTTGATTGCACAAGTGGTTGAGCCAGCACAGCCTCCGACAAACATCAAAATAAAGAAGAACGGGGCAGCCATTGGCCCCCATGATTGAAAATCCCCAAACCCGAACCCGGTGCCGGTAATGATGGAAACCACATTAAATGTCGCAAGTCTTATCGGATGGGCTGCGCCCACATGGGACACAGAAATAATATAAAAGGTCATTATTGCAATTAGTATCAGCAATAAAATTAGGAAGCCCCGGATTTGCACATTCTTGAACAATGCCCCTGGGTCGCCCCGAACCGCCAGAATATAGGCGGCAAATGGCAGGGCTGCCAGCACCATGAAAATACTGGCGGCAATATCGGCTCCACCAGCAGAAAAGGCGGCAAATGAAATATCGGAATTAGCAAACCCGCCAGTTGAAAGCGTAGTCATGGCCAGACAAATAGCGTCAAATGCCTCAATCCCAAGCAACCAGTAAACAATAGCGCACAAAACGGTCAAACCGACATAGGCCACACCAATACCGATGGCAAATGATTGGGCGCGGGGCAGGATTTTGCCCATAGGCTCAAACCATTCAGCACCAAATAATTGCATGCCGCCAACCTTTAGCATCGGCAGAACCGCCAGAGCAGTTACGATAATGCCAATACCACCAATCCATTGTAACAAGGCCCGCCACAGTAAAATTCCGTGATCAGCATCATCAAGACCGGACATTACCGTTGAACCGGTTGTGGTTAGCCCGGACATTGATTCAAAAATTGCATCTGTCAGGGTCAGCGGAGCTTCATTCAGCAAGAACGGCAAAGCCGCAAACAGGCATAAAACCAGCCAGCTAACAGTAGTTAGAAAAAACGCACCGCGCACCGAAAGCCTGACCGGGCCGCCTCTGGTGCCGATAATCAGTAAAATTCCAAGCAGTAATGTCACTGCCATGGACACAGCAAAACCACGCCAGCTATTATTATTGTTGGCAAGATCAACCAGCAGCGGCGCCAGCATGAACAGGCCAAGCAAGGTAACCAATGCACCTATAATCAAAACAACAGGCCGCAGATCAGCCATGTTTAATTAACTCGCGCCCGATCATGGGGGCTGTCCAGTGAAAATACGGGAATAACAATTTCGTAAACGCTGCCATTATCATCACGAACCTCATAGGTGCCGTGCATAATTCCAGAAGGTGTCTGTAACGGGGTCCCGGAAGTATAGGAAAAAGTACCTCCTGGCTCAATAAGCGGCTGTTTTCCAATTACCCCGTCGCCTGAGACCTCATGAACCTGTCCCATTGCATCAACAATCTGCCAGCGCCTACTTAGCACCCGCACCGCATAACAGCCGCCATTGGCAATTTCCACCGTATAGGCCCACAAATAGCGCTGCTGAACCGGGTCTGAATCCGCCTCCATAAAGCGGGGGGTTACCCGGACTGAAATATCACCAGTTGTTTGCTCATAAGACATGGCAACACTTGAACCCATTGCGCCGAATTAGGCAAGCCATCTTGAACAATCAATCACCCAAAAGCGAAGCTGGTAATCTGCTTGCGCCGGATTTTCCCTAAAATAGCGAAGCAGTGGGAGAAATAAAGACTCCTCAAGTAGCGAAGCGGTAGGAGAAATAAGACTCCTCAAGTAGCGAAGCGGTAGGAGAAATAAGACTCCTCAAGTAGCGAAGCGGTAGGAGAAATAAAGACTCCTCAAGTAGCCGCTAGGCGGTAGCGCACAAAAATCTTCCCACTTTTGCTAAAAATGCTTGTCTTTATCTGTCGCATTTTTGAACCGCAAAACCGGTTCCCACTTTTGCTAAAAATGCTCTAGTTTATTTTTTTTGGATTGCTGGGGGTGAAAATCCTGGGCAATGGCTGCGCAGGAATGCCTTCTTCTTTTAGTTCATGGGCCTGTTTTGGGCTAACTTCGCCGTAAATTGGTTCTTCTGGGGTCTCTCCCAAATGCATGGAGCGTGCTTCTTCGGCAAATTTTTCACCCACATATTTATGGGTTGAGCGAATATTCTCACGCACCTTTCCAGCAAATTCTGCAAGCAATTGCTCTGGTGAATTTTCAGTATCTGTTTTTTTGCCGCCCTGAACTGCCGGAGCCATGATTTGCTTGCGGATATTGTCATCTTCACAAAACGGACAGTGTATCAGTTTTTGCCTGTTCTGGGTTTCAAAATCTTCCGAAGAAGAAAACCAGGCTTCAAACTCGTGCGAAGAGCCACAAACAAGTGCATAACGGATCATGGGCCTGTAAACTCCCGTGCCTGTTGCAGAACCGGTAGACGCTGACGGCATTTTGCAACCATGTCCATATTCATATCTGTAACCAGAATATCCGGTTCATCATGATCCAGACAAGCCACAATTCCTCCCCACGGGTCAATAATCATTGAGCGGCCCCATGTTCTTCTGCCATCTTCGTGCAGTCCTCCTTGAGCCGGAGCAATAATCCATGTGGCATTTTCAATGGCTCTGGCTGCAAGCAGCGTCTGCCAATGGGCATTGCCCGTCACCCGGGTAAATGCGGCAGGAACAGTCATAATCTGCGCCCCGGCAACAGCCAGCCGTCGGTATAGATCAGCAAAGCGCAAGTCATAACAAATACTCATGCCAAGTTTGAACGGGCCAATATCGGCAAGCACAGCCCTGTCTCCAGCACGTATATGCGCACTTTCAGACCATTGTTCCTTATTGGAAACCTGCACATCAAATAAATGTATCTTGTCATAGCGGGCGGTGATTTGTCCTGAAGGTGAAATTAAAAAACTTCTGTTGGCAGCTTTAGCCGGTGCCACCTCAACCAGTAAGGAGCCAATAAGCAAATGAATACGCAAGTTCTTTGCCAGCTTGCGCAATCCCTGCAGACATAAATCATCGCTTTCAGGTTTTACGTGTTCAAGCATTTTTTTGGGATCCATCTGCACCAAAGAGGTGGCCTCTGGTGTCGCTATGAAATCGGCTCCGGCCTTGTGGGCGCGACGTATCAAACCCTCTGCCTGTTCCATGTTTTGTGCCGGACAGGTTGTGGATCGCATTTGAATTGCTGCGGCGCGAATAATGCTCATAAGTTCTGATCAGTCTTGCAATAAAGCATCCAGCTTACCTTGAGCTTCAAGGGCTAGCAATTGGTCACAACCTCCCACATGAATGTCGCCAATGAAAATTTGTGGGAAGGTTCTATTTCCGTTTGAACGCTGAATCATTTCAGCTTTTTTAACAGCATTTGATCCAGCAGCAATTTCACGAATTCTGGCGTTCTTTTGCCGCAAAAGCTTTAATGCTCTGGTGCAATAGAGGCAAAAATCAGTGGTATAGACGGTAACTGGTCTCATAAGTCAAAATCCCAAGGCAGGCCATAGTGCGCGCTGCCTTATGTAGCTGGTTCATCTAGTTTTACAACACGGGCCAGCGTAATTGCATCAACAGTTTTGACCCCGGCAGCCAACAGGGTTTTTGCACAAGAATTTAACGTGGCTCCTGAAGTATATACATCATCAATCAGAACAATATGCTTATCCTGCAGATTTTGGCGCATACGATCAGGAACACGAAATGCGTTTTTGACGTTATTAATGCGTCTGCTGGTGGACAAAACGCCCTGAATTGGTGTGTTGCGGTGCCGTATCAGCCACATAGGTTCATTGGGTAAATGGCATAGACCGGCAAGAGTCTGGGCTAAAAGTGCTGATTGGTTGAACTTGCGCTGCATCCGGCGCCGGGTATGCAGAGGCACCGGAACCAATATGGCAGGTGCCTGTAAAATTTCCTTTGCAGCGGCATGCATCCAACTGGCAAAAGCATGTAAACTTTCCATGTGGCCGCCATATTTGAAATTCAGGATTAAATCCCGCGAAGCATCATTATAGATCAAAGCCGACCGTAGCCTGCCAATGAGCGGCTTGCTGATCTCACAGGCTCCACAATGAATATCGGTTAACAGGGTCTGTGGTAAGGGTCGTCCGCAACTCGTACACAAGGAGCCACTTATAAAATGCAAATCCTGCCAAAGCTGTGGCGGCAGGGCACCGGCGCTGGACACCAGATCAGGCTTTAGTGCCGAGGTGGCAGGTAGCGCTAAATCAAGCAGTCGGCTGGTCATTTGCTTTAGCATGGAATACATCTTTGCATGCTGATCCTTATGTGGCGAGCCGATTCATGAATACCCCACCGCAATTATTTGATTCAAGTCGTATTCAAAAAAACCGTAAGCGAGCCAGAACATATTTCGCGCATCATGATTTTCTGCACAAGCGAATCTGGCAGGATATGATTGAGCGCACTTCGCTGATAAAGCGCAAATTTACAAATGCTCTGGTGGTGGGTGAACTTATTCCTGATATTTCGGGTTCCGCAGCAGATAACTGGCAGCAAACAAATGCTTTGCAGCCAGATATTCGTGAACTTGATCTGCTATTATCCTTCCTGCAATTGCATGTAACCAATGATGTGCCCGGCGAATTACTTCGTATGCGCAAAAGCCTGCGCCCGGACGGGGTGTTTTTGGGCACTTTGTTCGGTGGTTACACCTTGGACGCTCTACGCAGCAGCCTGTTTGCAGCCGAGTGCGAACTTAATCAGGGGGCTGCCAGCCGGATTGCGCCATTTACTGATGTAAGAACTTTGGGCTCTTTAGCGCAAGCAGCCGGGTTTGCCCTGCCAGTAATTGATGTGGACACAATCACGGTTCGCTATAAATCCTTATGGGAATTGTTGCATGATTTACGCTATATGGGCGAGGCGAACCCGATGATCGGGCCGTTACGGCCCTTATCGCGGCCTGTTATTTCTCGTGCGCAAGACATTTATCAGGAGAAGTTTGCCGATTCTGATGGCCTGCTTCCTGCCAGATTTGATATTCTTCATATTTGTGGGTGGGCGCCACACGAAAGCCAGCAAAAACCCCTGGCCCCGGGTGCCGGAGAAATGTTTTTGGGAGATGCTATTAACAAAATAAGATAAAATGTCTGTCAGGCGCCGGTAATGGCCTCGTTTGCCGTTTGCATTTTTGAAACACCAATTTCAGAAAAGGCGGTAACTGCCACTAAAATCACCAAAAACACCAATGCCATAATCAAACCATATTCTAAAGAGGAGCTGCCCCGCTCACAGCTCATATAGCGCTTTATCAGCATTTGGAATCTTGGTGCCATTTTCATCTGCGTAACCTGTCCCTTATTTCTGCTGCCAGCGTAATATCTGCCGGGGGCATGGCAAAGGTGTGGATATTGTCCGGATTTACCCATTTTAATACCTGCCCCTCAGTTGGATTAACAATCCCGTCCCATTGGCGACATATATAAAGTGGCATCAAAAGGTGAAAATCAGGATAAGAATAAGAAGAAAATGCAAAGGGCTGCAAACAGCTTTCACACGGTTCAATAGATAATTCTTCGCGCAATTCACGCACCAGGGCGGCTTCGGGGGTTTCGCCGGTTTCTATTTTACCGCCGGGAAACTCCCATAAGCCCGCCATTGGTTTCCCCACAGGCCGCTGGGCCAGCAAAACCCGGCCATCCCGGTCGAGCAGGGCGCAGGCCACTACAAAAAGAAGCTTCATATTCTGTTCTGCCTTTATTCGCTGCCGTCGGTAGTTATTTCTACTGAAGATGAGGGTTTGGTTTGTGCAGAACTGTCTGCAGCACGCTCAATTTTTGCATTTTCCCGTAATTCTGTGACCAGTTTTTGAATTTCATCAAAGGTCATGAACCTGACAATACGTGAACGCATTATTGCAAGCTCCGGAGGCTTGGCCAAACGGCGCTCTTCCAGTTTTATAATATGCCAGCCATATTCAGTTTTTACAGGCCCGGAAATTTCATTGGGCCTTAGAGCAAATGCCGCCGAAGCAAAGGGCTCAACCATGGACGACTGATTAAAAAATCCAAGGTCTCCGCCTTCTAATCTGGTTGCTGCATCTTTGGAATGCTCAAAGGCCAATGCGGCAAAGGAGCCGCCGCCTTCAAGAAGGTTCTTAATTTCTAGAGCTTTGCTCTTGGTTTCCACCAAAATGTGTCGCGCCCGGACTTCTTCTTCAGGTTCGCTCAGATTAACCTGTTCTTCGTATAGTCGTTTTATGGCCTCTTCGGTGACGGCATCAGCCACAGCTTTTTCAACCAGCACATTGCCTAAAATACGTTCACGAGCAATTCGCAAGCGGTTTTGAGCATCATCGCTCTGATCCAGATTCCGTTTTACTGCCTCTTGTGCCAACAGTCTTTGGTCAATCAGCTCATCAAGAATTTGCGTGTATATTTCTGAATCTTCAGTAATTGGATCCCCAGGTTGAATAAGGCCCTGCGCGGCAGCTTCGCGCTCAATATCCATAATAGTGATCAACGTGCCATTTACCCGCGCCGCCGCCCGATCGCCAAGGGCAGGCTCCAACACACCAAAGCCATCGCCCTGGGTCTCTCCTGGATTTGGCCCGCAGGCATTCAGCAATAAAACCAAAACCGAAAGAAATGTCAGCAAACCGCTATTACATCCGGTTTTTTGTAAATATGGTACATAAAAGGTTTGCATTTTTTCCTCACAAACGATCAAAACCATCGCCCCATCGTTGACACCGGTATTGAGGCTCCTTAAATCAGCCGTGACACTATGCCAAGGGTAGAAAATTCAATTGTTGATGCCATGCCCTGCTAAGCGGATCAATCCATGTTGAAACTTGTACAAAAATTGTTTGGCTCTTCCAATGAGCGGCTTGTCAAGGCGATGCAGCCTCGCGTCGAGCGGATAAATGAGCTGGAAGCTGAATTTGAAAAACTGTCCGATGATGAAATACGGGCAAAAACTGATGAATTTCGTGAGCGCTTGAAAAAAGGCGAAACTCTGGATGATTTATTGCCAGAAGCCTTTGCCAATGTTCGCGAAGCAGCAAAGCGCACTTTGGGGCAGCGTCACTTTGATGTGCAATTGATGGGCGGTATGGTCTTGCATGAGGGATCTATTGCCGAAATGCGTACCGGCGAAGGAAAAACCCTGGTTGCAACCCTTGCGGCATATTTGAACGCATTGCCGGGCAAGGGCGTTCATGTGGTAACCGTAAATGACTATCTGGCAGCCAGAGATGCAGAATGGATGGGTCAGATTTACAGCTTTTTGGGAATGACATCAGGTTGTGTGGTGCATGGCAAAAATGATGAGGAGCGCCAACAAGCCTATAATTGCGATATTACCTATGGCACCAATAATGAATACGGTTTTGACTATTTACGGGACAATATGAAAAATTCTCTGGACCAGATGGTTCAGCGCGAACACTATTTTGCTATTGTTGATGAGGTCGACAGTATTTTAATTGATGAAGCTCGCACACCTTTGGTTATTTCCGGCCCCACAGAAGACCGCAGCGATTTTTATCGCACTATTGATGCCTTGATCCCCGAACTGGAAGAGGGTGATTTTGAGCTTGATGAAAAACAGCGTTCGGTTTCACTGACTGAATCAGGCAATGAGCGGCTTGAAAAACGACTTCAGGAGCTGGGCCTGATGGAGGGGGATTTTTATGACATTGAGAATGTGTCCGTGGTGCATCATGTGAATATGGCCCTTCGCGCTCATAAAATATATTTGCGTGACAAGGACTATATTGTGCGCGGCAATCAGGTCATGCTGATTGATGAATTTACGGGTCGGATGATGGATGGACGGCGGCTTGGTGATGGCCAGCATCAGGCAGTAGAGGCCAAGGAAAATGTAGAGATTCAACCTGAAAACGTAACATTGGCTTCGATCACCTATCAAAACTATTTCAGGCTTTATAAGAAACTTTCCGGCATGACCGGAACCGCGGCAACTGAAGCTGCAGAATTTGAAGGTATTTATAATCTGGGAGTAGTGGAAATCCCGACAAACCGCCCGGTGCAGCGTATAGACATTGATGACGAGCTTTACCGCACTAATGCCGAAAAATACAAAGCGGTTATCGAAGACGTAAAAGAGCGGCAAAAAGCCGGACAGCCTATTTTGGTGGGGACTGTTTCCATTGAAAAGTCCGAAGAGCTGGCAAAATTATTCAAAAAGGAAAAAATCAAACATACCGTACTAAATGCCAGATATCATGAACAAGAAGCCGAGATTATTGCACAGGCCGGGGCGCCGGGTGCTGTAACTATTGCAACTAATATGGCAGGGCGCGGAACCGATATTCAGTTGGGTGGCAATGCCCAGATGCTGCTTGAGGCATGGCTCAATGAACAGGTCAGCAAAGGTAAAGAGCCCGATGAAAAAGCTATTGCCCGGCAACGGGAAAAATTTGAATCGCAGGTAAATGCAGCCAAGGAGCAGGTGATTGCAGCCGGCGGGCTTTATGTGCTGGCCACGGAGCGTCATGAAAGCCGCCGGATTGATAATCAGTTGCGGGGACGTACCGGCAGACAGGGTGATCCGGGCCTGTCCAAGTTTTATGTTTCGGTCGAAGACGATTTGATGCGGATTTTTGCCCCGGAACGCATGAATACGATCATGAAAACCCTGGGCATGAAAGAGGGTGAGGCAATTGCCCACCCGTGGATGAACAAGGCGCTGGAAACCTCACAGAAAAAGGTAGAGGCACGCAATTTTGAAATTAGAAAGAACCTGCTCAAATATGATGATGTGGCCAATGATCAGCGCAAAGCTATTTTTGAGCAGCGTCGTGACTTTATGGCTGCTGAGGACGTTTCTGAAGTTATAAATGACATGCGCCATGAAGCCATTGAGGATTTGGTTTTCAAATATATGCCGGAAAATGTGATGGCAGACCAATGGGACATGGACGGGCTAGAGGCCGAGATAACTACATTGCTTGGGCAGCCGGTGCCGGTCAAGGAATGGGCCGCCGAAGAAGGTGTTGCCAATGAGGAAATTTTAGAGCGGCTGGAAGATTTTGCAGATCGGCTTTATGCAAGTATTGTTGCCAGGTTTACGCCGCAGAACATGCGCCCGATCGAGAAGCATATTTTATTGAGTGTTATTGATCATCACTGGCAGGAACATTTGCAGAATCTGGATCATATGAAATCAACCATACATTTGCGCTCTTATGCCCAGCGCGATCCCTTAAATGAATATAAGTCTGAAAGCTTTGCCCTGTTTGAAGGATTGCTGGCTGATCTTCGTTCATCAGTTACCCAAACCGCCATGTCCTATCAGCACATGCAATTGCAACCAGCGCCGGAGCCGGAACCATTGCGTGATGATTTAACTCAAAGCCGCGGCGGCGGGGCGACAATTGACGAGAGCGGCAATGTCACCGCTCCGTCATCGGCTCGCCAAAGCAGTAGCACGATTGATCCTGATAACCCGCAAACCTGGGGGCGGGTGCCAAGGAATGCGCCTTGTCCTTGTGGTTCAGGCATAAAATATAAAAGATGCCACGGTTCAGTGCGGCAACAACCGGCATCACAACAACAAAATTAGGCATAGCCTAACTCAAGGTCTTTCCGGCCAAGTTGTTGGCCGCGCTTATGTGGGCTTTACCTGCAATTCCGCGACAAGATAAGGTGGAGCATGAGTGATTCGTTTTATAATCGCCAAATGGGATTTCCCGCAGACTTAACTATTGGCGGGTAGCTGTTTTATGTGGTGCCAAAGGAATAAGCCATGAAAATGTTTTCTTCTCTGATTTGTACAGGTTTTGTCGTTGGTGGGCTGTCATTTGCATCGCCCCTACTGGCAGCGGATCATAATTCATTTTGGCAGCAATTACGTCCAGCTTCTGATCTTGCCGCTCCCGTTCCGGCAAAAATGATGCCGGCACAGGTTCTAAATGCAGGGATGAAATCACATAATATGGCCTCATCTGGTTCGGCTTTTATTGCTGCTGCTGGGGTGCAAAATAATGATCTGTCAGGTGGAGGTTTTGCCTCTGATGCAATTGAATTTGAGTTTGTGGCAGGTTGGGATTCCGAGCATGTTTTTCGGGGCACCCAGCAAAGCAAGCAAAATATAACCGGCGGAATTGAGGCACGAATGGATCAGGTTTATGCCGGGGTCTGGGCGGTTTTGCCGACGGCTGACAGTTTTGCCGCATATCAGGATCGAATTGATGTTTATGCGGGTTACGGCTTTGCCCTGTCTGATGGAGCATGGGCTGATATTGGTGTGACCGGATATATTCGCCCCGATAACGGATTGCTGTTTTCGTATGAAGATTCTGTAGAAGTTTTTGCCGGAGTTTCAGGTTCCGGGCCGTTTAGTCCGGCTTTGTACGGGTTTTATGATTTTGTGCTGGAACAGGCAACAATAGAGGCTTCAGCGGAATATATAGTCCCGGTAGGCAGGACAGATCTGGTATTTGGCGGAACTGCCGGGTATTCAAACGGTAGCAGTCTCGATTATGGTTATGTGCAGGCAGATGTTGAGCTGGCCCATAACTTTAATCGCAATACGGCAGTATCTTTGGGCGGACATTTTGCCGCTTCTACAGAGCCAACATTTTTGCAAGGTCTGGCCCTGACATCAGAGCGTACGAGCTGGTTTGGTGTTCGCTTGCGCACTGCGCGCTGATTATTTTGCCTGCGGATTAAATTTTTGTTTGTCCATTTTGAACCGCAAAACCCGCGCTCAAGTAGCGAAGCGATAGGACATTAAAAGACTCCTCAACTAGCGAGGCTTGCCGTCGCGGTAGCGCAAATAAAGACTCTCACTTTTGCTAAGAATGCTAAATAAGCAGCAAATTTTGTAAAATATTGAAAATGGTTATAGGGTCAGGCCTTTTGCCTCAAAGTTCTGTTCTATCCATTTTTTAGTGCGCATTTCATTAAGTCGTGATGCACAGCGCGCAAATTCAAATGCGCCATCTGTTCCTTGATATAATTGCTCCGGCTGTGCCGCTGCGCTGATGATCAGTTTTGCCTTGGCCTCATAAAGAGCATCAATAAGTAGCACAAAGCGCTTAGCTTCATTGCGTTGTTCTGGCCCAAGCACCGGCACGTCTTGCAATATGATCGTATGAAACTGTTTCGCCAACTCCAGATAATCTGCCGAGGACAGGGGGCGGGCGCACAATTCGTCAAAATCAACCCTGAGAGCACCGCCAAAGGTTTTAGCAAATTCAATATTGCGCCCTAAAACCTGCAAGCTGCGCGAATATGAAGGCGCTCCGGAAGTTAATTCCTGCCAGATTACATCAAGTTTTTTTTCGCTGGCCTGGCCTGTCGGCGTTATGTAAAGCTCAGCCCTGCGCAAGCCGTCCTGCCGGTAATCGCGCGCGCCTTGCAGATCAAGAATATCCAGTTTCTGGTTCAAAAGCTCAATGAATGGCACAAAACGCTGCCGGTTCAGCCCGTCCTTATACAAGTCTTCCGGAGGACGGTTAGAGGTGGCGACCATTACAATGTCATGCTCAAATAATCGCGTAAACAAGCGCGATAACAGCATTGCATCAGCAATATCAGAGACCTGAAACTCATCAAAACAGATCAGATGAGCCCTGGAGAAAATACCCTTGGCCACCGGCAAAACCGGATCATCACCGGCGCCGCGCACAAAATCAGGATGCTTGCGCCTTTGTTTGTCGTCCATTTGCCGCCATGAAGTCATTTTTTGATGTACTTCTTGCATAAAGTCCTGAAAATGAATGCGGATCTTCTTGTTTACGGGAGCGTCGGCAAAAAAAATATCCATCAGCATGGATTTGCCGCGCCCAACCTCACCATATAAATACAGCCCCCTTGGCTGTGGCTCCATCCGGCCAAACAGCGGCTTTTTTTTCCCGGGGCGCCAGGAGCGCAAGCGGCCCTGCAACATGCTCAGCATTTGTGCCGCCTGTTCTTGGGACGGGTCATGTTGCAGTTTTTGCTCTGCGACCAGCCTTCGCCAGGCTTTAATAGCAGTTTGCATTATTGGCCCTTATCTGGCTTGGGGCACGCCCAGTTCCTTGCGGATCAGGCGCTTGCCACGCTTATCATCACCAAGGAACATGCGCCAATCGCCGTTTTTGGCGCGCCAGAACATTGCCGGAGTTTCCATTGGCCAGCCATTTTGCTTGACCACATGGGCCACGCGTTCGCGTACTACCCGGCCCCACTCCAGACATGCAGCGCGGCGTTTATCAGAATTAGCCGCTGGTGGCAGGCCGTAAATTTCGCCATATGCCTCTGGTACATCTTCCATCCAGCGTTCAAAAATCGACCAGTTACGGGTGCAGGCCAGATCAGCAACAATAGCCTGTTCAGCAGCGCTGGAATTGTCGCGTCGGGCATATATTATAACCCGTGTATCAATGTTGGCCTTATGATAGTCTGCAAATTCGGTGCGTTTGAAATTTACACAATCAGGACAAGTGCGAAAGCCGATACTGTATATGGCCTTGCCTGATAAACCCGGAGAAACCCAGGGTCCATTGGTAAGGGCATCGGTTAATTCGGCCACCCCAACCGTAATGGTTTTGGGCGTTTTTGGTAAAAGTCGCCCCGGAACCGGCGGTTTTTCATATATGGCCACATAGGCAAGGCCCGCCAGAATAAGGACAGAAACAATAATTGGTGCAATAATAGCAAGACGCATGGCTCAACCCCTAAAAAATCAATCTGCCAATTTGTACCGGTTTGTGCTCAAGGTCAAAGACCAGGTCAATAAAACAGGTATAATGGTCTATATATTTAGTCGTGCTTTGGCTTTGTCTGCTCCGAGTAAGGGTAAAATCACCCCCATATCCGGCCCGTGCTTTTGCCCGGTAAGGGCAAGGCGTAAGGGCATGAACAGGGATTTTCCCTTGCGGCCAGTTTGCGCCTTTAAGCTGGAGGTTAATTCCGACCAGCTATTATCGGTTATTTCCTCTGGGAGCAGCCGACTTGCCAGAGCCAGAAAATCCACATCATCTTCGGCAATCACCGGATCTATAGTGCCAAAGATAATATTATACCAAAGTGCAGCATCAGCCAAAGAGCCAAGATTGTCCCGTATGGCCAGCCAGAAATCCTCGCCACCATCAGCAGAAAGTTCTGCAAGTTTTTCGCGCACATCCCTATAAGGTGTTTCATGCAGTAATTTGGCGTTAAGAGCTTTTAATTCTGCCGGATCAAAGCGGGCCGGAGCGCGGGCAATTTTAGCAAAGGAGAACTCTGCCACCAGGTCATCCAAAGTTCGGCGCGCCTCCACCGGGTCAGAAGTGCCTATTTTAGCCAGCAGGGACAAGATAGCCATTGCATCTATTTGTTCTTCATCGCGCAATCCAGCCACGGACAATGTGCCCAGCCGTTTTGACAATTTGCCACCGTCAGCGCCGATCAACAGGGGATGATGTCCCATTGCCGGAGGCTCGGAGCCAAGAGCCTTGAAAATCTCAATCTGGGTGGCGGAATTGGTTACATGATCCTCGCCGCGGATAATATGGGTAATGCTAAGATCAATATCATCGACCACGGAAGGCAAGGTATAAAGATAGGAACCATCGGCCCTAACCAGAATCGGATCAGATAAAGATCCAGTATCAATTTTTTGCTCGCCGCGGATAACATCGTTCCAGACAATTACTTTTCCGGATAATTTGAAGCGCCAATGGGGTTTTCGCCCTTCAGCCTCTAATTTGCTCTTTTCCTTTTCATCCAGATTTAAACTCGCCCGGTTGTAGACAGGCGGTTTGCCTTGCGCCCGTTGCAGTTTTCGTTGTCTGTCCAGCTCCTCGGGGCTTTCATAACAAGGGTATAACAGGCTCATGGATTTTAGTTTTTGTGTTGCCTCATCGTAGGCTGCAAAGCGTGCAGACTGTTTCATGGTTTCATCATGATCCAGCCCCAGCCATTGCATATCAGCAAAAATGCCCGCCTCAAATGCGGCCGTGGAGCGTTCCAGATCTGTGTCATCAATGCGTAACAGGAACGAACCCTGCTCGGCCCTGGCAAATAACCAGTTCAACAAGGCAGTGCGGATATTTCCCACATGCAATTTGCCAGTGGGGCTGGGAGCAAAGCGAACTTTAACCGTCATAAGATGGTCTCCAACGAGCAGGATCAATCAACCGGCGGCTTGTGCGCGCGGCATGGCTATTTGTCAATATCATCAATGTTCTGTTGCTGATCTTCCGGGCGGCCTGGTACCACATAAACGCCTTTTAGCCAGCGTCCAAGATCAATCTGCCTGCAATGCTCTGAGCAAAACGGCGTGTGCGTAGCATGGGCTTGTTTTTTACATACGGGACATTTGATATTTAGGTTCATTTGCCAATCACTTCATATTTTTGCCGGGGTAAATCATTATTACATTGCAGGCAGAATCTGGGGCCAATGCGCTTTGTCATCGCAGCATGCCAGCCAATATTATCTTGTTGCAGCCAGTTGAAAACCGCAATTCCTGCCTGTAACTCAAGACGTGCGCCACCTTGCGCAAGCGCTTCATTCTCCAAAGCACGCAAAGCCTCAAGTGCCACAGTCTCGACAGTTTTTTTGCCATTTTCGTCCAGCATAATATCATCAGGACTGCGGACATTCTTCCGACGTAGCAATTCCATGGTTCCAAAACGTGACAGGGGCAGGACATCAATTCTGGCCGGGTCTTTTTTAGCCAGGCTGGTAATGCTGGCCCATAAGGCGTTTCGCTCATTTTTGGACTTCATGGGGGCAAAATCAATTACGATAATTCCTCCTGCGGATCGCAAGCGCAAATGCCTGAAAATGACTTGTGCCGCCTTGTGATTAAATTTTCCGCCGGTAACTGGTGAATTTCCTGTATCCACATCAATGGCTACCAGCGCCCGAGTTTGCTCGATACAAATATCACCACCATCTGGAATTGCCACCTGCCGCGCCAGGGCCTGCTCTATTGCCTCGTCAATTCGTTCCCGCCCAGCTCGATCAGCCGGGATAATTCTGGCGGTTTCTGGCAAATTCATCCGCTCAGTCAGTGTCGGGGCCGGTGCTGTTACTTGTTGTGGAGAAGTCAGTACAAGATTTGGCCCCTTGCCGGGCAAGGCTTCGCGAGTGACCAATACCGGTATTTTAGCCCCTTCATGAACCGATGCCGGGCGCCCCTTCCTGCCAAAGGGTAAAAACCCTGGATCGCCAATCGGTAATTCAACAAAGGCGGCATTTATGTTGTTTTCAACCCTGATTACCCGGCCCAAATGCGCACTGCCAGTTACCAGGCGGCTCATTTGTTCTGAGCAGCGTTCTATGCCCAGTTCCAGTGGCTGGCCCTGTTCATCAAACCTGCAGACACGGGTCTCGCCCACTGCTTCATCAAGTAAAACCAGTTCAGACACGGGGCAATACCGGATAACCCACACCTGTTAACAATGCACAGGTTTCAAATAAGGGCAGACCTACCACATTGGAATATGATCCACTCAAACCGCGCACAAACATTTCGGCCATGCCCTGAATGCCGTAACCTCCGGCTTTGCCGTGCCATTGGCCGCTGGACACATAGCAGGATATTTCCTGTTGGGTCAGGCGCTTGAACTGCAGGCGGCTGCCCACCAGACGATGAAGCTGCCTGCCATCGGCCATGGTCAGGGCCACCCCCGTCCACACCCGGTGCGCGCGTCCTGATAATAATTCAAGAAATTTTTGTGCTTCGGCTTCATCCGCAGGCTTGCCAAGAATACGACGGCCCAGTCCAACCACCGTATCAGCACTTAATGCCAGATCAAAACCATCAAGATCACAAGCTGCGCCTTTGGCCAGACAAAGCCGTAATGCCAATTCGCGCGGAGTTTCACCTGCAAGCGGGGTTTCATCAATATTTGTAACGCTGATTTGATCGGGCACAATATTGACGCGTGCCAGTAACTCCAGACGACGGGGGCTGCCGCTGGCCAAGAGCAGTTTCATACTATTTGAAGCGATAAGTGATGCGGCCCTTGCTCAGATCATAAGGAGTCATCTCCACCAGCACCTTGTCTCCGGCCAGTACCCGGATCCGGTTCTTACGCATTTTTCCGGCAGTGTGCCCGATGATCTCGTGGCCGTTCTCCAATTTAACCCGGAAGGTTGCATTGGGAAGAAGCTCGGTTATTTCCCCCTCAAATTCTAATAATTCTTCTTTTGCCAATTGTGCTTCCAATCCATCTATGTGCTGTAATGCGTCATGAAGACATCAGATAATCAAGGCCGTATAATCCTGAAACTCCTGATAGTCACCATGGTTTTGGGGTTTTTTTAGACAAAAGGCAAGACCCAAGCCGCTGGATTGTGAACCAGCATCTGTTCTGGCGCTTGCTGGCTTGTGGCTGCGGGCAATCTTGCCGACGGATTTCAGCCTCATGCCATGCAAAACTGTTTCATGATTTCAGGGTCAGGCATATGTGTGGTCTGGTTTGAAAAAATCCAGAAAATATGTTAGGATTGCGAATATATGCGATCAGATTGGGGTAGGGTTTGGTCCATGCTATACACATCAGGAAAGTTATGCAGTGCGAGATTATGCAGTGCAAGGCTGTACAGTTCGAGTAAGTTTATCTGCGCCCTTGTCAGTTTTGTTATGCTTGCAAGTGCGGCATATTCCGGGAATTCCCCGTATTCCAGAGTGCGGGAAGTAACACCATCCGGGGCAACCGTATCAGTGATGAGCGCTGGCAAACCCATGGTCAGCCAGGTCAGCAATCGGTCTGTCTTTGATATTACCATAAGCATTTATGAACGACAGGATGCGCCGAATTATCCTGCGGGCGATGATAATGCAGATGTTGATGCAGGCCCGTCGGATGATGAACAAAATGCCTATGAAGATATAATACGTTATTTTGCAGATGCGGTTTGTGAGGCAACGAATGGCGCGCATCACCTTGGCGAGGTACGAGTGTTCAAGCGGGGGCGGCATGCATCAAAAGCTGATATTCTGTGGAGCGCTGTTGATTGGCCATCTGCGAACACAAGCGGAT
This sequence comes from Robiginitomaculum sp., assembly GCA_015485155.1. Taxonomy (GTDB): domain Bacteria; phylum Pseudomonadota; class Alphaproteobacteria; order Caulobacterales; family Maricaulaceae; genus Robiginitomaculum_B. Next base: position 59,168 of record WFUF01000002.1, read on the forward strand.
TTGGGAAAAATGGCCGGCGGATCTATTTTGGTGATGTATTTCCCATGAGCAGTCCGGTAAATGCCTTGGCACCGGAAGAACGCGAAGCAGCAGGATATACACTGGCTCACGAATGGGGTCATTATGTGTTGGGATTGTTTGATGAATACGAAGGAACAAGTACTGATGTCGGGGCGCTTACTCCGCGTAAAGGTGATGAGCCTCCACCATATCCTTCGATAATGAATACGCAATGGCCTGCGGCGAATGCCTCTGTTGCAAACCGGTTTCGCTATCTGAATTTTTCGCAGAAGGATAATTTTTCTGCAAAAACCGTACAGGGGCGTTTACATGGCTTAAGTGGCTGGGAGATACTGCTGTCGTCACCATATACAGACAAGAAATTTGGTAAAACAGCAACTGCCGGCAAGTTCAGCAGGGTTCAATACACCAACCTTGCCAATGTGTCGCCTCCTCCGGCAAATGCTGGCAGTCCGCCAAATTACCGTATTGAATTGCCCGCCGGACAAAATGACTGCCGACAGGATCTCAAGATTATCTGGCAGCAAAATGAGATGGAAATGGTCATTGCCGTTGACACATCTGTGAGCATGCGCTTTGGGTTATTGTCCGATGCCGTAGCCGCTGCCAAGGTTCTTGTGGATATTGTGGAAAAAGATAGCTCGGCTATCGGGCTAACTCATTTTCAGACCAATGTTTTTGTGGATCAAATTGTCAGACCGATCACAAAAGACCCAGGTCCCGGAGTTTCTGTAAGGAATGATCTGAAATTTGCTCTTGATAATTTTAAGGCCGAAGGCTCCACAGCCATGTTCGATGGCGCGCAGCAGGCGCTGGATATGTTAAATGATTACAAGGCCGCCAATGATACAAATGCTACCCGCATGGTATTTTTGTTTTCTGATGGTGCTGATACCAATTCTAAAACATCGACCGCAGATTCTATTCTGGCCAATTATCAAAGCTCTTTGGTTTCTCTAAGTGCATTTGCATATGGCGATGAGGCTCCGGAGGCGCTTTTGCGGCGATTGGCGCAGGAAACTTTTGGGGTGTACCGGGTCGCCCCTGATTCTCTTGTAGAAATTCAACGAGCCTTTGTGCGTGCTCTTGGAAAAGCTACTTCCTATCAGGTAATTAAATCAAAAAAAGAGTATTCACTTGCCGGAACTCTGGCAAACATGTCAATGTATGTTGACCGGACTGTAAGCAAATTGCAAATGCTGGTGTCCTTTGATCGCGCGGATGCCAGTGATATATCCTTTGCGGTTAATGGCCCCTCTGGTTCTGTGCCCACAGATTTTAATTGTACTTCCGGGGCGGGGCAGACCATTTGCCATGGGTATTTGAATGCTTCGGATACGGCGGCGGCTGGGGTTGGCAATTGGAATTTAACTGTCAACAATCAGACCGGGACTGATTTTCCCATGGAAATGGCGGTTTTATCCGTGCCGAAGTCTGGTGAGATATATGATGTAACCGTCGGAACCCTGGGCGAAAACGAACTTGCCTATCCTGGCCCGATTCCCGTAACGGCTGCCATTACCAAGGGCGGCAGGGCCATTAGTGGCGTAGATGTTGAACTACTTCACATCACCCCGACCGGGTTTGAGATATCCACTGGTTCAGTATCAATGAATGATCAGGGAATTGACGGAGATGCCACGGCTATGGATGGCATTTATACCGTGCTGGTGGATTATGATGGGGGGCAGTTTTCGCCAACTATTGGCGCTCATACATTTGAGGTATCGGTATCAAATGCCCAGAATAAAGCCTTTTTTACCGATGTGGGTAAAAGCCCAAGCCATGATCTGCCCTTCCTTGGAGTAAAGCACAAACATAGCGCTAATGGTAAAATGCACACCCATACTACTGCTGGCACTACTGCTGGTGCTATTGGTGAAAATGGAGATGTCTTTGAAGCCTCCCGAACTCTGGTGGGAGAAAACTTTGAACGCACCGGATCTGTACAGATTTTCCTAACCGATAATAATGAGGACAATCACAGCAATACAACAACAGGGGCAACCCTGTTACCGGACGATAATTCCGACATTAAGGGGCGGATTGATTTTGCAGGTGATGTTGATGTCTTTCATATTGCCAACCCGGACACATCCCGGGATCTGAGTATTCGTGTTTTTGATATGGCACTGGGTATGGAGCCTGTACTTGTCGTCACAAAAGCCAGCGACGGCACTGAATTAGTCAATGGCGATATCTCAACCTTGCAAAGCTCCAACGGATATTTGGTTGCAAATATTGCCAAAGAAGACTTGGCAGGGGGTGTTTTTGTGGCAGTCAGTCATGAAGATGCCAATGCTGCAAAGGGTAATTTTTCCATTAGTGCCGGTTCAGCAATAATATCAGACACACCATCCTTGCCACCTGCTCTGGTTGCGGCAATTTTGCCTTCCAGCCGCTCGGTTCAGACTAACACCACAACCACGTTTTTCATGACCATATTGAACGGTTCGGAAAATCCGGCATTTGATGTTGGTGTTGCATTAAAAGGGATATTCCCAATTACAGATTTTACCTATCAGGTTACAGACCCTGTTACCAATGCAGTGCTGGGCGAGATTAATGCGCCATCACTGATCGAGGGCGGTCTTGGGCAAACCTATGTGGTCGGGTTTCGTCCGTTTAATGTCATTTCGCCCACACAGCTGGAATTTGATGCCCCGAGTTTCAATGGCGCAGGGATAACCACTATTGCCGGGGTGAACACACTACAGTTCCGTGCATCATCTTCACCGGTTATTGATATGGTATCTTTGGCGGCAACACTGAATAATGATGGGTTTGTAGATATTCCTGGCAATACCGGAACCGGGGTTTTTGCTGTTGCTACCACTAATCTGGGAATTGCCGGAACTGTTACTGCTCGCGTCAATACCGGTGCAAATGCAATACCTGTTACTGTCAGCCTGTGCCAAACAGATGCTTTGGGCGCGTGCATGGCACAACCTGCAGATAATCTGGTACTGAATGTGGGGGTTGATGAGACTCCAACCTTTGGGATTTTTGTTACGGCACAGGGCGAGATTGCCAATGATCCGGCTACCAATCGTGTATTTGTCGAATTTGTCGATGATGCAGATGTGGTGGTGGGCAGCACCAGTGTTGCGGTAAAAACAGTCGCTCCCTCCTGATACCTGCTAAGCTGCAAATGATGGCAGTATCATGAATGTATTTTGAGCGCTACAGGTTAAGCAGAGATTCTGAATTTTTCTGTGCCACAATAATGGCCGCGTTCTCATAAGGGCGCCGTGCATAGCAATTGGTAAATTCTTGTTCAACATAATTGAATTGGTTGCGTTGTTTATTGCTGCTTTGCTCATTAGCAAGTACTGGTCACGCAATCTTGAGGTGGTATTCAATTATTTATTTATGTTTTCAGCCAAAATCTGATTGCCCCGGCTCGCAGCACCGGAAACCCAGCGCCCGATCGGGGTCTGTGCCCCCCCAGAGGAGAACTTCTTGGCCGTGATCCACCAGATATACCAGTCCTTGCTGTCGGTTTCTTGTAATGGTACCGCAAAGGTAAATTCCTGCCACTTATAAGTCCAACTGGTTTCAGTGCCCGAAAGCGTAACATCACCACTTAGCTTAAACTCCACATCATCAAGTTTGATCTCGCTGCTTTTTCTTTCTCTGGTGATGATTTTATCGCTGGTAAGGACAATCCTGCCAAAGGGCCCAAATTCATATTTTGGCGCTTGCAAAATGGCCTTGGCTATTTTTAAGCGATTTTTGTCCCTGGATCTGGCTTTGGGCAGGCGTGATTTGTCAAGTGCCTGTTTGCGTTTAGCGGCAAAGTCGCCCTTTGTCCGTTGCCACAGGGAGATCAGGCTTTGCGCCCTATCCGTTGGTCGTTCCAAGGCTGTTTCCAAAAATAACGCCGATTGGATAATGGCCAGGTCACGATCCATTGCCTCTTGCATTTTTGCTTCGGCGTCCTTGCCAATAAACCGGTATTCGTCATCAGCAAGGGGTTGTAAGGCCAGCCGTAAGTTTAAGTTTTCTTCAACGCTTTTATTTTGGCGCTCCAACTGTGCGGCCATTGCCCGATAGCCTGCCGCCAGATCCTTGAACATCTGGCTGTTCCATGAAGTTAAACGTCGTACATCGCCGCTATCATAAGGGGCACCGCCTTGCACGGTACCGCGATTGTCCGGTAAATAAGCCAGAGGTGCAATAAATGCCAATTGTTTTTGGTTATGTTCGGCCACGGTACGTGCTGAAGATGCGGCGGCCACCCATGTTTTGGCCTGTTGTTCATCAAAAGGAATAAGCAGCGGCTTTGGTACCGGGTATTTTCGTGCATTGGCTTCGATTTGGGCCAGAGCCTGTTGCACATCGCCCAGTTTTGCCTGTTGCTGCCTGGCGCGCTTTAGTTCATCAGTTAAGGCTTTGGCCAGATCATTAAACTGTTTTCGCGCTTCGATAACGTCAGGGTCATTAACCTGCGGATAGCGCATCAAGGCGGTTTTGAACTGGGTAAATCGTTTCTGGAATTTGGCAATATTGGCCGGGCTTTGAAATTCAGAAGGGCCGCTGGTTTTAATGTCGGCGCGCACTTCTGATATATTTTTGGCCAGTTTTTTTACCTGCACCCTTTGCCCTGAAACCAGAGGAGCCTGCCATGCTGCTATGACAATTTGCGCAGGTGCCACGTGTGACACCGAGCTAAATGCCAGTACCAGACCAAACAAGATAAAAAATAATCGCATTATACCCTCTTAAAATCCAGTTGATCCGCTTTTGCTGAAAAGTGCCCTCTAATCTTTTAAGCCCATATATAGCAGCTTGCCATCACCATATTGGTGTATGGGCTCTGCCCTTTATGTTTTGCCTGATCTGTGAACCAAACAAACATCAGTGGATACCAGGTGCTATGTTAGAGCTGGGAGAGGTTTGCTAAATCCGCTTGTTTTCGCTATCTGGTTTTGCACGGTTTTTATGGTGTAAATGAGTCGGGCTATTCTTCTTCATTCACCCGCCACTGGCCCAGTAATCGTTCAAGTTCTAATACTGCCTGTTCGTCGTCGGTGTGGTTTTGCTGTGTTTCTGGTTCTTCTGCTATCGGGGTCAGGCCTTTTTCGGCGCGGCTCAAGCGGCCTGCAGCCATGGACAGCGCGGTGCTGATGCGCATGGTAAGTACCGCATCTTCTGCCGGGGCGCTGTGCAGGGCGCTCTCCAAAGAGGCCACCGCCCGGCGCAAGGCATCAATACCACGGGTTTGTTCGCGGCTCCAGTTTTCGCGTTTTTTTCGCTTGCGCAAGGTAGCCAGTGAAACCGTGCAGGATTTTGCAATACTTACCAGATCCTCGCCGTCTTCAAACCGGGTGCGTAATTGTGCCCAATCGGTGGCAGCTCCGGCTACCCAGTTGTGCTGCTGTGCATATTCCTTGATCACGCTTGGCAATTGATCCGTCTGCCGGGCAATTTGGCGAAATGTATATCCCTGCTCAAACAGGGATCGGGCTTTGGCAAGAATATCAGTCTCAGTTTCCATGCCACAAGTATAGTGGGTGCTGGCAGATGTTGGATAAGTTAGAAAATGAACATTGTCGCAATCATTCAAAGGGACAGTCCAAGGGTCACTTGCAAGGGTCAGTACAAGGGTCAGCCAGGGTAAGTGCCATTACTTTCTGTCCCTTTAATTACCTTTAATTGCCATTTGCCTCGCCCTTAACCTGCCCTTAAACTACCCTGAATGACACTGTATAACCCTTGGTGCCGCCAACAAGCCGGGATAGCCTGACCTGATGACAAATCTGATTCGTATCCTCGGCATTGATCCGGGATTGCGCCGAACCGGCTGGGGCGTGATTGAGGCTCGCGGCAACAAGCTGCGCTATCTGGCAAGCGGTGTGATTACACCAAAAACCATCATGGCCTTATCAGATCGCCTGCACGTGATCTTCAGCGAGCTTGGGCAGTTGATTACAAGCCACGGCCCTGAGTGTGCTGCCATTGAGGGCAGCTTTGTCAGCGTCAATGCAGGTTCCGCCATGAAGCTTGGCCATGCCCGGGCTGCTGCCATGCTCGCCGCCAGCACTTGTGGCCTGCCGGTGGCGGAATATGCCCCGCGTACGGTTAAACAGGCGCTGGTGGGCACAGGGGGTGCTGACAAGGCGCAAATTGCGGCCATGGTGGCCATGTTGCTGCCGGGGGTCAAAGCCTGTGGCGATGAAGCTGATGCCCTGTCTGTGGCCATCTGCCATGCTCATCATGGGCCGGGACAGTTGCGGGCAAGCGCATGATCGGAAAGTTGACAGGCAAGGTGGAGTGCATCGGTGATGGGGAGTTGATCCTCAATGTGGGCGGAGTTGGCTATCTGGTGCATGCCGGCGCCAGAACCTTGCGTAATCTTGCAATCGGTCAGGAAACAGAGCTGCATGTGGAAACCTATGTGCGACAAGACGTGTTCAAGCTGTTTGGCTTTAGCAGCGAACAGGAACGGGCCTGGTTCGTACGCCTGCAGGATGTGCAGGGAGTTGGCGCAAAATCAGCACTTGGGGTATTGGATGTGCTTGACCCCGAAGAACTGATGCAGGCGGCCTTGATGGAAGACAAGGCAGCAGTGGCCAGAGCCAATGGCGTCGGCCCGAAAGTGGCGGCCAGGATCGTGGCCGAATTACATGGCAAGCCGGCACCAATGGGCCGGGGCGGAGTCTTTGCCGCACAAGCGCAAACGGACACACCCGCACCGCAGGCAGGTGCGCCATCTGGTGCTGATGTGGTATCGGTGCTGATCAATCTGGGCTTTGCCGGAACTGATGCCTCAGCAGCAGTGCGCCTTGCCATTGGCAGGGCTGGTGCAGAAGCCTCTTTGGATGAATTGATCCGTATTGCATTGCAGGAATTGAACAAATGAGTATGGATGCTGAAGATGGCCGTCTGATTGAAGGGCAATCCCTGCCTGGTGATGGAGCCGACAAGGCCTTGCGACCACGGCGCTTTGATGACTTTGTCGGCCAGAGGGAATTGGTAGCAAATCTAAAAGTGTTCTGTACCGCAGCTTCAGGGCGTGGTGAGGCCATGGATCATGTGTTGCTTTCAGGGCCGCCGGGCCTGGGCAAGACTACGCTGGCACAGATATTGGCGCGGGAATTGGGGGTTGGCTTGCGTTCCACTTCCGGGCCGGTGATTGCCAAGGCTGGTGATCTGGCGGCAATCTTAACTAATCTGGAGCCACGTGATGTATTGTTCATTGATGAAATTCATCGCCTGTCACCAAATGTTGAGGAAATCCTTTATCCGGCAATGGAGGACTTTGAACTGGATTTGATGATAGGCGAAGGCCCATCAGCACGTTCCATCAAGATTGATCTGGCACCGTTTACGCTGGTTGGTGCTACCACCCGCGCCGGATTGCTGGCCACTCCCTTGCGTGATCGCTTTGGTATTCCGCTTCGGCTTGGTTTCTATGAGGCTGCGGAATTGGCCCGCATTGTATTGCGCGGTGCTGACAAGCTGGGGATCAATCTCAATGCGGAGGGTGCCGGAGAAATAGCCAGACGTTCTCGTGGAACTCCACGAGTGGCGGGTCGCCTGTTGCGCCGGGTGCGCGACTTTGCCGAGGCTGACGGGGCGCTGCAGATCGATGCAGAAATAGCTGATGCCGCCCTTGGCCGTCTGGAGGTTGATGCCCTTGGGCTTGATGCGCAGGATCGGCGCTACCTGTTGGCGGTTACGCAAAAATTCGCAGGCGGGCCGGTGGGTCTTGAGACTCTGGCAGCAGCCTTGTCCGAAGCAAGGGATTCGCTTGAGGAAGTGATCGAGCCATTTCTGATACAACAGGGTTTCTTGCAGCGTACCCCGCGCGGACGTATTGCAACTGAACGGGCATTTGAGCATTTGGGACTGCCGGTACAGAAGAACTCAAATTCAGACCTGTTTGGCGGCGAAAAATGAGCAAATCGGTACAAGTCGGGTTTTCTAGGGATAACACGCATATTCTGCCAGTTCGCATCTATTACGAAGATACCGACTTTAGCGGTGTGGTCTATCACGGGGCTTATCTGAAGTTTCTGGAGCGGGGGCGCACCGAAAGCCTGCGGGTTAGCGGCACCACCCATCAGGATCTGTTGGAATTAACGCCGCCTCTGGCATTTGTTGTGCGCCGCCTTGATATGAACTATCTGGCGCCAGCGCGAATTGATCAGGTGGTGGAGGTACATACCGGATTTATGCTGGCCAGGGGGGCAGTTATGCATTTGCAACAGAAAATAACGTGCGGCGCAAAAATTCTGGTTCGTGCACAAGTGGAAATTGCCTGTATTGATCTTGCGGGCCGACCAAAACGCATACCAAAAGCAGTTTTGGACAAAATCTTGCCATATCTTGGCAGTGACCTGACCTAAAACGGTCACAATCTTGCATTAGCTGTATCAATTAACTTCAAGAAACAGGAAAATCACATGGACGTAAGTCTGATTCAACAAGGCATGATAGAGAGCGATTTCTCGTTTATGTCTCTGTTTTTGCGCGCAGATATTGTCGTAAAGCTCACAATGGGTGTGCTGGTTTTTGCCTCGGTATGGTCATGGGCGATTGTTCTGGATCGGCAATTATCATTTTGGACATTGAACCGAAGGGCCAAAAAATTTGAAAATACCTTTTGGGCCGGGCGCTCTTTGGACGAAATGTATGAGCGGGTGGGAGAACGTCCAAATGATCCCATGGGCCGGGTGTTTCGCGCAGCAATGCGTGAATGGAGTGAAGGCCGGGGGGCGACCGGCTCTGATTTGCAGATCATCACCCTAAAAGAGCGCATTGACAGGGTTATGGCCTTGCGGGTGTCTCGCGAGCTGTCCCGGGCTGAGCGGGGACTTGGCATTTTGGCCTCTACCGGTTCAGCATCACCGTTTATCGGGTTGTTTGGTACTGTATGGGGGATCATGAACTCGTTTCGGGCAATTGCCGCTTCGCAAACCACCAGTTTTGCTGTTGTGGCCCCGGCTTTGGCCGAAGCCCTGTTTGCAACGGCCCTTGGTTTGCTGGCGGCTATTCCTGCTGTGATATTCTATAACAAGTTTGCTTCTGATACGCAGCGTTATGCTATGCGCCTTGAAGGATTTGCCGACGAATTATCGGCGATCTTCTCACGGCGTATTGCTGGGGGCAAATGATGAGTGTCTCGCTGTCTTCGCTTAGTGGCTCCAGCCGTCGCCGTGGTCAAAGATACAAGGTTCGGGCTGAAATCAATGTAACGCCAATGGTTGATGTGATGCTGGTATTGCTGGTGGTATTCATGATTACCGCGCCCTTGATGGTAACCGGGGTTAAAATTAATCTGCCTGATGCCAGAGCCAAGGTTCTGGAAGCCAAGGAAGAGCCTCTTACAATTACTGTCATGTCCGATGGCAAGGTCTATTTGATGGAAACCGAAATTCCAACCGCTGAACTGGTGGCGAAACTATCGGCTATTGCCGAAAATGGCATGCAGGAGCGGATTTTCCTTCGTGCCGATAAAGCAACCGATTATGGAGCTGTTATGGATGTGATGGCCCGGGTTCATAGTGCAGGGTTTACCAATCTGGCATTGGTTACCGAGCCAAAATGATAACGCTTTAGCACGAAAGAAGCAGTCTCTTGCGTATTGGACTTCCCATTTCCATTCTTGGTCATTTTGGCCTGATTGCAGCCAGCCTGTATGCGCTTCCCGAGGCCAAAGACGTGCGCATGCAAAGCCCGCCAATCATTCCTGTAGAACTGGTATCACTGGCAGAGCAGACCAATATCAGGGAAGTTGCCAAAGAGCCAAAAGCAGAGCCAGAAATACAGCCCCTTGCGCCATTGCCGCCAGTGCAACAGGACTTGCCACCGAAACCTGAACCGGAAGTGGTGCCTGAACCGGTTAAGGAAAAACCAAAGCCCAAAAAGCCGGTGGAGGTGGAAAAACCAAAGCCTAAGCCTAAACCAAAGCCTAAGCCTAAACCCAAGCCGCCATCATTTGATCTGGCCAGATTGCAAAACAAGCTGGAACAAGCGCGCGAGCCACAAAGCGAGCTGGATCAATTGCTAAAGGACAATGTTATTACCCGCAAGGCTGTGGGAGAGGCTACCGGATTGAGTGTGGATGAAGTGGATTTGTTAAAATCTCTGATGTATCGTTGCTGGCGAGCACCGCTGGATGCACCAAATCCGGAAAAACTGGTGGTTCGCGTGAAATTGCGATTAAATATAGATGGCAGCCTGCAAGGAGCCCCGATTGTGCTGAATCAAAACCAGATAGAACGATCAGGGGATCCATTTTGGCTGGTTGCTGCTAGTTCAGCGCGCCGGGCTGTGATCAAGTGCCAGCCATATGCCTTGCCGCCGGAAAAATACTCAACTTGGAAAGAGACAACCATGCGTTTTAGCGCCGCAGAAATGATGGGAACCGAATAACATGACTATCAGAAAAATTACCCTGATTATTGGCATTATTGTCTTTGGGCTTGCCAGTGGTGCCAATGCTGCGCTGGAGATAGATATAACTCGTGGCCACCTTGATCCCACACCCTTGGCGCTCCCGGACTTTTCCGGCTCATCAGTACCAGAGCGTGAGCTTGGGCAAAAGATTGCCGAAGTGGTTCGAGCTGATCTGGAGCGTTCAGGCTTATTCAGGGTTCTGGATCCTGCATCTTATATTGAACAACAGCGCAATATCGACATGCAGCCTAAATTTGCCGAATGGCGAGTGATAAAGGCCGATGCCTTGCTGGCAGGTCGGGTAGTGATTGAAGATGAAAACCGGATCCGGGTTGATATGCGGCTTTGGGATGTGTTTGCTGAAAGCCATCTTTTAGGACAGCAAATGGGAACCACACCGGAAAACTGGCGCCGGATCGCTCATAAAATAGCTGATTCCATCTATCAGAAACTAACCGGAGAATCCGGATATTTTGATACCAGGATTGTTTATATTGCTGAATCCGGGCCCAAGACCAACCGAACCAAACGGCTGGCGATTATGGACCAGGATGGAGCCAACTCCACCTTCTTGACCCCGGGCAGTTATACGGTGCTGACCCCAAGGTTTTCACCAACAGCCCAGCAGATCACTTACCTGTCATATTCGACAATGGTGCCTTCTGTATTCCTGTTCAATATAGAGACAGGCCGGCAGGAAGTTCTTGGTGATTTTCCCGGAATGACTTTTGCCCCAAGGTTTTCCCCCGATGGAAAAAAAGTGATCATGAGCCTGGTGCAAAATGGCAATAGTGATATCTGGGTTATGGATTTGCGCACCCGCACCCGCACCCGGCTAACCAGTTCGCCTGCCATTGATACCTCGCCATCATTTTCCCCCGATGGTTCAAAAATTGTGTTTAACTCTGATCGTGGTGGTTCTCCGCAATTATACATCATGAATGTTGATGGCAGCGATATTCACCGCATCAGCTTTAACAAGGGGCGGTATTCAGCTCCGGTATGGTCTCCGCGCGGTGACTTGATTGCCTTTACCAAGCAATTGAAAGGCAAGTTTCATATCGGGGTAATGCGTCCTGATGGGCAGGGTGAACGAATTCTGACTACGGCCTATCTTGATGAAGGGCCTACCTGGTCACCAAATGGCCGGGTTCTGATGTTTTCGCGGGAAGCCCGACCCGGATCAGGGCCTCAGATATGGAGTGTTGATCTGACCGGGGCCAATTTGCGCAAAGTTATCACACCAGGAGATTCATCCGATCCGGCATGGTCCCCCTTGATTGAATAGAACACTGGGGCTAGTTTGTCTGGTGCTGTAAACTAGAATAACAAAATATTGAAATACTTTTGCCATTATCAGTTTCGTTTCGCAAAGGAAAACAGAATGAAAATCCAATTGATCAGTTTAGCCGCAGTATTTGCTATATCGGCGTGCGCCAGTGAGCCCAAAGTTGCTGAGCCTGTAGCTCCGGCCGCCCCTGAACCACAACATCAGGTCAGCTCCCATCGCGTAACCCCTGTGCAGTCACACACTACGCAGCCGATCCATACTGTTACTCCCGGATCCATTGAGGATTTTGCCACTAATGCGGGCGATCGGGTATATTTTGCATATGACAGCTATACCTTAAGCAGCGAAGCCAGAGCTGTGTTGGCCAAGCAGGCCGCATGGCTGAACAGCTATCCACGGGTAAGATTGCTGATTGCCGGTAATTGCGATGAGCGTGGTACTCGCGAATATAATCTGGCTCTTGGTGCCAGACGCGCCAGTGCAGTTAAGGAATATCTGGTTAATCTTGGTGTTGATCCGTCTCGACTAACCACTATATCCTATGGTAAGGAGCGCCCAATTGATCCGCGATCCACAAATGCGGCCTGGTCGATCAACCGTAATGCCCATTCTGCGATTGTATCTGGTGCTGTTAGCTGATCGGGCAATCAATAAATCAGGCTTCTGCCTTGTTTTTGCTATATTTGATTGAAAAGGTGCGGGTATGCGAACTCTGACCCTTGTGCTTTGTGTTGTCTTTGCTTCCCTTTCGGGCGGCGCTTTTGCTGCTGAGTCCCGTAAAGAACTTGGTTTGCGTATGGATGCGTTGACCCAGCGGGTTATCGCGCTTGAGGAGCGTTTGTTAACTGGCGATCCGGCAGCTATTCAGTTGCAACAGCGTCTGGATGAGCTGGAGCGGCAATTGCGCATGCAAGTCGGCGAGAATGAACGTTTGCGCTTTGAGAATATCCGCCAGCGTGAGGATATTAACAGTCTGCGCAAAGAACTGGATTTGTTGAATTCTGATGTGCAAACTGCCCGCGAGGATGCACAGGCTGCCAAACGCTTGCTTGGTGGTTATATTGCCGCCAGCGCAGGGGGGTCGGTAATGGCCGAGCCGATAACTGCTGGCGGTGAAGCAGCTCAGGACACGGAAGTGGCTTCAGATGCCATGCCCGTTGAGACGCAAATGGATCCTGCATCTGCCGAAGCCAGATTCAGCGAAGCACGCCGGGTTCTGGAAAACGGCTTCTTTGATGAAGCCTATACTGCTTTGCAGGCATTTGTTTCTGATTTTCCAAAACATGCCCTATCCGGAGAGGCTTTGTACTGGATGGGTGAAATTCAAATGGTACGTGGCAATCCTGAAATTGCTGCCGAGCAATATCTGCAATCCTTGAAAAATTTCCGCAAAGGTGAAAGAGCGCCGGATGCCATGGTCAAACTGGCAGCAGCCTTTGCCGCAATTGGCGATAATGATGAGGCGTGCCGGACACTGAAATTGTTTCCAAGAGAATACCCCAAGGCTAATTCTTCGGTAAAGACCAAAGCTGATATCGAAATGCGCCGGGCCGGGTGTACCCCGTAAAATCCGGTGCCGGACAATGACCCGGACAGTGGCCCTGATGGGTTGATTAAGAAATGCCTGACAAGCGTGGCTGTGGATGAGCCGCTGGTTGTGGGGTTTTCTGGCGGCAGTGATTCTCTGGCTTTATTGCAATACCTGCTGAAAGTCGGTGGCCATCGCCAGGTGCACGCGCTTCATGTCAATCACAAAATCAAGCCTGATGCCGATGAACAGGCCAAGAAGGCAAAAAAGCAGGCTTTGGCATTGGGGGCCAGGGCCAAAGTGCTTCCCTGGAATGGCAGCAAACTGAAAGGTCATGCAAATGCCAGAGATGCCCGCTATCAAATGCTGGCGGCAGAATGCAAACGATTGGGAAGCTCTCATCTATGGATTGCCCACACCCGTGATGATCAGGTGGAGACCTTCTTCTTGCGTATTGCTGCTGGTTCTGGTGTTCGCGGGCTGGCAGTTATGGGGTTTGATGCACCATTTCCAATCTGGCCTGAAGGAGCAGGTTTGCGAGTATTGCGCCCCTTACTGGCTCACAGCCGTGAATATCTCAGGAATGAGTTGAAAAAACAGAATTTGTGCTGGCTGGAAGATGAGGCAAATCAGGATCGTAATTATGCCCGGGTGCGTTTGCGTCAGCAATTGAGAAAACTGCAGGACAGCGGTTTTTCAGTTGAAAAAACCTTGAGCACAATTTCGCATTTTCAGCAAATTGCAGCAATAGAACAAGAACAGGTAAAAGCTCTTATGCATAGTGTGGCTGAGTTTTCTCCATTTGGTTTTGTCACAGTAAAAACCGCGCGGCTGAGCGCTGTTAGTTCCCATGTTCTTGCAAGGTTTTTTGAAAAACTGATGCTTAGCGTATCCGGGGGCTTGCGCTGTAAACACACCGCAGGGCGTCTTGTTAAAATGTGGAAAGCTTTGCATGAAGGCTCCGGGCCTGTGACTTTGAATGGATGTTTGCTAAAATATAATGATGGCGTACTTTGGGTGTTTAGGGATCCAGGGTCTGTGCGCAGAAATTCGGTGCGCTCTGTAATAAATACCACGCACTTGCAGGCCGGTAGCGCTGTGATATTTGATCAAAGATGGAAAATAATACTGCCAGTGGCAGGCAAGATTATGGCTCTGGCTGATAATAAGGAACCTATGGATGAAGATCAGCGTCGATTTTTGGGCAAAGTTCCGTTTTACGCCCGTGCCTCCATGCCGGGAGTTTTGACTTCTGCTGGGGAGTTTTTACTATTGCCAATGAAATTTCCCGAACATATTAGCTTTCAAGGTGCAGTTCGGGGGATGGAAACTGGCATTCGTTTCGCATAAACTTGAAAAGATCATGCCAAAATGATGCATTTTGCATCTTTTACCATTGTTTCAGTCGCCACAATACCCCATTTAGGGAACGTAACCGTTCATTGGGTTTCTGATGAAGAAATAAGGACAATATTATATGGCCATGCGCAATCTTCTTTTATGGGCGATCATCATTTTATTGGTGGTTTCGCTGTTTTCGATGGTTCAAGGTACCGGCGGTAATACGCAAGCCGGTGAAATCAGTTATTCCACACTAATGCGCGAGGCAGAGGCTGGCCGAATTAAGGCTGTGAGCCTGAACGGTATGAAGCTCTCCGGCAGATATGATGACGGCAGCAGTTTTACCGCGACCACCCCATATCCTGATACTAATCTGGCCACCAGATTAAGTGCTGCCGGGGTGGACGTGACCGTAAAGCCCGAAGGGCGAAATGTGCTGTTCACTATTTTGATGAACTTTTTGCCGATTATGCTGCTTATTGGCTTTTGGCTGTTTTACATGCGCCAAATGCAAGGTGGCGGTAAAGGCGGGGCTATGGGTTTTGGTAAATCAAAGGCCAGATTGCTTACGGAACATCAAACCAAGGTCACTTTTTCTGATGTAGCCGGGGTTGATGAGGCCAAAGAGGAATTAGAAGAAATTGTCGAATTCCTAAAAGACCCATCCAAGTTTCAGCGCCTTGGCGGTAAAATCCCCAAGGGCGCTTTGTTGGTAGGCCCTCCTGGAACCGGTAAAACCTTATTGGCCAAAGCAGTAGCCGGTGAGGCCGGTGTTCCGTTTTTTACCATATCAGGCTCTGACTTTGTTGAGATGTTTGTAGGTGTTGGTGCCTCACGGGTTCGTGATATGTTCGAGCAGGCAAAGAAAAATGCTCCATGTATTATCTTTATTGATGAAATTGATGCGGTGGGCCGTTCGCGCGGAGCTGGACTTGGCGGCGGAAATGACGAGCGCGAGCAAACCCTAAACCAGCTTTTGGTTGAGATGGATGGATTTGAAACCAATGAAGGCATTATTTTGCTTGCGGCTACCAACCGTCCGGATGTGCTGGACAGTGCTTTATTACGTCCGGGTCGTTTTGACCGGCAGGTAACTGTGCCAAACCCTGATATTCTTGGCCGTGAGAAAATTTTGAAAATTCATACCCGTGATATTCCAACAGCAGCTGATGTTGATGTTCGGGTGATTGCCCGTGGCACTCCGGGTTTTTCTGGCGCGGATCTGGCTAATTTATGCAATGAAGCCGCCTTGCTTGCTGCGCGCCGGGAGAAGCGTATTGTTACCATGTCCGATTTTGAAGATGCAAAGGACAAGGTAATGATGGGTTCGGAGCGCCGCTCAATGGTGATGAGTGAAAAAGAAAAGCGAAATACTGCCTATCATGAGGCTGGCCATGCGGTGGTTGCCTTAAAGGTTCCGGCATCAGACCCGGTTCACAAGGCCACTATCATTCCTCGTGGACGGGCTTTGGGCATGGTGATGCAATTGCCTGAGGATGACAAGTATTCACAAAACTTTGAGGAAATGACTTCAAGGCTGGCCATTTTGCTAGGTGGACGTATAGCTGAGGAATTGGCCTTTGGTTCAAACAAGGTAACCTCAGGTGCATCATCTGATATTCGTATGGCAACCGGGCTGGCCAAGGCCATGGTCACCAAATGGGGATTTTCAGAAAAATTGGGCAAGATTTCCTATGGTGAGGATGATGGTGAGGTGTTTTTAGGACAGCAGATCATGCGAAGCAGTTCTGTTTCCGGATCTACCGCCAAAATAATCGAAGAAGAAACCAAGCGTTTTGTTGACGAAGCAGAAGCCACTGCCAGAGCTATTTTGACCAAATACAAGAAGGAATGGGAAGCTGTTGCCGAAGGACTGATAGAGTTTGAAACCCTAACCGGTGAAGAAATTGAAGGACTGATGAACGGCAAGCGTCCGGAGCGCCCGGATCCGGAAGAAACGCCAAAGCCCAAAGGCCCGGGAGCTGCAGTACCTGTAACCTCAGGCCCGAAAAAGCCGAAGCCGAAATCAGGGGAGACCGACGACCCCAAACCACAGGGCGCGTGAGTTTCGCCGATAAACATAATCGCCCGCAGGTTTGCGGTATTGTAAATGTCACTCCTGACAGCTTTTCAGATGGTGGCCGGTTTTTAGATCCAGAGCAGGGTATTTTTCATGCCCTGCAATTGGTTGCTGCGGGTGCTGATATGCTTGATATTGGTGGCGAAAGCACCCGGCCCGGAGCTAAACCGGTAACAGCGTCTGAGGAATTAAAACGGGTTTTGCCGGTTATTGCCGGGATTCGCCAAAAAACCAATATCCCGGTTTCCATTGATACGATGAAGCCGGAAGTGGCCAGAGAAGCAATAAAGGCCGGAGCCGATATCTGGAATGATGTAAGCGCTTTGCGTCATGACCCGTATTCCTTGGAGACAGCGGCAAGTCTGAATTGCAAATTGGTGTTGATGCACATGCAAGGGGTTCCTGAAACCATGCAGGACATGCCGGTTTATGATGATCTGCTGGCAGAGGTAATATCCTTCCTGCAAACAAGAATTGCCGCAGCAATCGCTGCAGGAGTTGATAGGGACAAAATTTTTGTAGACCCCGGTATTGGCTTTGGCAAATCGGTCAATGACAATCTGGATTTACTGAATAATCTGGAACGCATTGCCAAAGAAACCGATTGCCCTGTCTGGCTTGGAGCCTCCAGAAAACGCTTTATTGCTGCTATTGATACCGGATCTGCTGAAGGTGAAAGACTGGGTGGTTCATTGGCCGCGCTGTCTATAGCTTTTCTGCAAAACACGGATGTAGTCAGAGTTCACGACGTGCGTCAAAGCGTTCAGTTCCTGGATGTTTTATCTGCGATCAGATTAGCGAAAGAGACATGATGAACCGACAAAAGCCGGTGGTTCTGGCCGTTGGCGGCTCTGATAGCGGTGGCGGGGCCGGGATACAGGCCGATATTAAAACCATCACAATGTGCGGGGGCTATGCAGCAACTGCCATAACCGCGATCACCGCCCAAAACACCACAGGGGTTCATAAGATTAAGTTACTGGATCCGGAATTGCTTCGGGCGCAAATCCGGGTGGTTTTAGATGATTTTGAGGTAAGTTGCGTAAAAATAGGCATGCTTGGCAATGCTGAAATGATCAATACAGTGGTTAAGGAATTCAAGCATACAAAAATTCCAATAATTCTGGATCCGGTCATGATTGCCAAGGGTGGTGCCAGCCTGTTGCAGACAAAGGCCATCAAGGCATTGCAAAACAACTTTATACCTATCAGTTATCTGCTTACCCCAAATGCACCGGAAGCTGAAAAATTAAGCGGACTTTCAGTTGTCGATCTGGATGGTCAGCGCCGTGCCGCCAGTGCCATATTAAAGATGGGAGCGCAGGCGGTTCTGATAAAGGGTGGGCATTTGCCGGGGGAGGCGGTTCATGATCTGTTGCTTTGGGGCCATGGAGAAGTGGTTTTTGAATCAGCACGTATCAATAGCCGTCATACCCATGGCACCGGCTGTACTTTGGCAAGCGCCATTGCCTCATGGCTGGCGCAGGGTCTGCAATTAGAAGAAGCCATAAGAATGGCACGCGATTATGTGCGCAATGCTATTTTGCAGGCTCCGGAGCTGGGCAAGGGACACGGCCCCCTAGGGCATAACTGGACGCTATACGGAAAACAGAAATGAAATTCGACCTGTATCAGATAGACGCATTTTCTTCCGGGCCTTTTACCGGTAATCCGGCGGCGGTAATTCTTTTGCAAGATTGGCTTAATGCCGAGTTGATGCAGCAAATTGCTGCGGAAAATAATTTGTCGGAAACTGCATTTATTGTACCGGGTAAGGATGTTGCGCATTGGGGTCTGCGCTGGTTTACCCCGGCTACAGAGGTGCCGCTTTGTGGTCATGCCACCTTTGCCAGTGGGGTAGTGATTATGCGCCATATTTGTCTGCAATTGGACAAGGTGAACTTTTCCTCCAAGAGCGGTGTTTTGTCCGTTGAGCGCGATGGTAATAATTTTGTGGTGGATTTGCCGGCCACACCTGAAACCACGTGGATTCCACCAACAGATTTATCCAAAGGGCTGGAGACTAAAATAATAGCAAGTGGTGGCGATGATTTTCCATTTGTGATTATTTCCGATGCAACACATGTTTCAGGACTATCCGTTGAAACCGGTGTTCAATTGGCTAATGAAAACCAGTCCGGAGAATTGATTGTGTCGGCCCCGGGTGAAAACGGTATTGATTTTGTGATAAGGGTGTTTGCTCCCGGGGTCGGCATTGATGAAGATCCCGTTACTGGCTCGGCATTTGCGGCAATAACACCTTACTGGGCAAAACGACTAGGTAAAACCCGTATGAAGGCTTTTCAGGCATCAAAACGCGGTGGCCATGTGTCGGTGGAGTTACGGCAGAACCGGGTCAGGTTAGGTGGTGGCGCTCATGAGTTTCTGCAGGGCAGTATTTCATTATAATTACGATGCTTTGTATAAAACAGGATATGATGAATTCGATTAAATATCTACAATCAGACAAGAAGCCGCATATTACGCTAATTGAAAAAACCGCCGTTACAATATATTAAACAGAAGGGCATGGGGCCTGATTTTGAAGTGCGAACAGGTGACAGGAAAACAGGGAAGTAAAATGGCAAAAACAGTTAACAGTATTCTGATCGTTGGTGGCGGCACTGCCGGGTGGATGTCAGCGGCGTATTTAGCCAGGCACCTTGGTTCTGATTTACCTAATGGAGTAAAAATCACATTGGTTGAATCCAGTGATATCCCGGTCATTGGCGTTGGCGAGGGGACATTTCCCTCCATAAGAACCACTTTGGGGCTTATTGGTATTGATGAGGCGGAATTCATTAGAAAAGCCGATGCAACCTTCAAACAGGGAATTAAATTCGTAAACTGGGAAACTGATCCGGCGACAACCTCTGAGCATTTTTATTATAATTTGTTTGAGAATCCGCACATGATCCAAAATAGCGAGGATCTGGCTCCTTATTGGGCATTTCGGCATTCTAAGTATAACCCGTCATTTTCTGATTCGGTCTCTTTTCAGCATGGTATCTGTGAGAGCAAGAAAGCTCCAAAACAACAAAGCGACAAAGGCTTTTTTGCGCCGATGAATTATGCCTATCACCTTGATGCCGGTAAATTGGCCGAGCTGCTAAAGGAACATTCCTTGCGCCTTGGCATTAAGCATTTGATCGGAACCGTGGATAAGGTAAATGTTAAGGAAAATGGTGAAATTAAATCGGTTCTGCTGAAGGGCGGCAAGACACTAGAAGCAGATATGTTTATCGACTGCACAGGATTTGCGGCGCTTTTGATTGACAAGACCATGGGCTCAAAGCGCAAGCCCGTTGATGATGTCTTGTTCGTTGACAGGGCGTTGGTCGCACAAGTCCCTTATGAAGATAAAATGTGCGCGATTGCCAGCAGCACTCTATCAACAGCTCAAGAGGCCGGTTGGCTATGGGATATCGGATTGCGGCATCGCCGGGGTACGGGGCATGTCTATTCCAGTCGCCATTCTACTGATGAGCAGGCAGAGCGGGTTTTGGAAAAATACCTTGGCGCATCAGCCAAAAAAGCATCGCCAAGATTGCTGAAAATGCAAACCGGTTACCGGGAGAAACACTGGGTAAAGAATTGTGTGGCCGTAGGATTATCTGGTGGGTTTTTAGAGCCATTGGAGGCCACTGGCATTGTGTTGATTGAAGCAGGAATTAGAATGATCGGAGACTATTTTCCTCGCCATGGCGATTTTGATATAGTAGCCAGACATTATAACCGGGCAATGCGTGAACGTTATGAAGATGCGGTTTCTTTTGTGAAACTACACTATTATCTTAGTCGTCGGGAAGACAATGCATTTTGGATTGATAACCGGGATCCGTCATCGGTACCTGACTATTTGAAGGAAAAACTGGAATTGTGGCGATATCGTTTGCCACGGGCGTCTGATTTTCATTCAAGCAACAGATTGTTCAGCCATGAGATATATCAATATATTCTGCTAGGCATGGGTTACAAGCCGGATCTGATAGCCAATCAGTCGTCATTTCCATTTATTCGTCAGGCTGATAACGAATTCCAGAATATACAAATAGCCAAACAAAACGCCTTGCGGGTTATGCCGGATCATCGTGAGCTGATCGAAGCTGCTCAGGACGAAAATTTTTCATTCGGCTAGGGTCAATTAACAGGTCAGTATCTTAAGACTTATACGGACCTGCGTGATTGTAGTGCGGCAGATAATGTTCCGTCGTCCAGATAGTCCAACTCGCCTCCAACTGGAACGCCGCGGGCAATGCTGGTCACTGTGACATTGGCTTTGGCCAAAACGTCAGAAAGATAGTGTGAGGTACTGGCTCCGTCCACATTGGCGCTCAATGCTAAGATCACTTCGGTAATTTGCGGCTGCTCGGCCAGAGCCAGCAGCCGGTCAATGTGCAAATCCTCCGGCCGTACACCGTCAATTGCCGATAGAACACCACCCAGTACAAAATAACGCCCACGATGGGCTCCGGCACGCTCCAATGCCCAAAGATCACCCACCTGTTCAACCACGCACAGGCTGGTTTGTTCACGCCCCGGAGCATCACAGATTGCGCACGGATTGCGTACATCTATATTGCCGCATTGTTTACATGACTGAATACGCTGCGCAGCCTCGATCATTGAACGACCCAAAGGCTCAAGCAGGCTTTCCTTGCGCCGGATCAGGTGCAAGACCGCCCGCCGTGCTGAACGGGGCCCTAATCCGGGCAGGCGCGAAAGCAGCGTTATCAATTGTTCAATTTGCGGGCCGGCAGATGTATGGGGCATTAAAACTCCTAAAATGGTAGTTTCATGCCTGGCGGCATCATGTCAGCCAGAGGCCCGGCAGCATCAGCCATTTGCTGCTGGGCAGCGGCTTCAACCTTGCGCCGACCATCATTAAGAGCCGCAACAATCAGGTCTTCAAGTACCTCAACTTCCGAGGGCACCAGGAAATCTGGCTGGATACGAAGTTTTCTGGCCTCACCTTTGCCGTTTAGTGTAATTGCGACCATGCCGCCAGCAGATTCGCCCACAACCTCAATCTCGGCCAGTTTCTCCTGCGCCCTGGCCATATTGTCCTGCATTTGTTTGGCCTGTTTCATCAGACCTTTTAAGTCTTTCATTCAAATTCTCCATCAGGATCTGGTTCTACAAGTCCAATTATCTTTGCCTCTGGAAAGGCCTGTAATACGGTTTGCACCTCCATGTCAGACATAATTTTTGTATGTTCACGTTGTTTTGCCTCGCGGCGCGCATTGGCAACTGTTACTTTGCCTTTGGCTGTGTGCTCCTGATCAAGCAGCCAGCGCTGGCCAGTGATTTGCTGTAATTGCCGTGACAGCTCAGCCGCCAGATTGGGCGGCGCACCATCTTCGGCAGAAAAACTTATGGCACCTGGTTGATAGCTGATAAGCCGGACATATTGCTCCAATTGATTTAACAGGTGCAATTCACGGTTTTCTTCCAGATATTGTAATAATTGCTCAAATGATTGCGGTGCATCCGGTGTTAGCACGGTGGCAGAAACTGGTTCTGCCGCAGATTCTATACGCGCTGGCTGGGCCGCAGATGATGTGTTGGTAGATGGCGGTTTGGCTGAGTAATCTGATGTTTGTGGCTGTGGCCGGGGATTGGTCATCAGGTTTTGTGTGCCCGGTACCGATTTGTGCGCCTGTGTCTGGGTCTGGGTGCCGACAGCTGGTTTTTCCCTGGAGTTTGCCGGTGTGTCTGTTTGTCCAAGCAATAATCTGGCCGAGTGTTCAGGCCCCGGCAGGTTCATTGCCACACAAAGCCTGATCAGGGCCATTTCAGTAGCGGCCAGTGAATCGGAGGCAATCCTGATCTCGTTGGCGGCCTTTAGTAATATCTGCCAGCTTCGCGATAATTGTCCCATGGAAAATTCATCAGCAAGCGTGCGCACCAATTGTGCACCGGAGCCATATTGCGATAAATCTGCCGCCTCGCCCAGAGCTTTGGCCCGAGTGACCTGATGGCAATGATCAAGAAGGTCGGAGACAATCACTACAGGATCCGCACCCAAATCGTATTGTTCGCGCAATTCGGTAAGTACAGCTGATATATCAGCGCGTAATGCCAGAGCCAATAATTGTAAAATCCTGCCCCTGTCGGCCAGTCCAAGCATAATTCTGATGTTCTCGGCATCCACTTCTTCTGTGCCGTCAGCCTGCACCAGCGCCTGATCAAGAATGGATAGTGCATCGCGTACCGAGCCTTCGGAGGCTCTGGCGATCAAAACCAGCCCTTCGCGAGATACTTTGCGGTTCTCTGTTTTGCAGATGCGTTGTAAATGCTCAACCATTGTCTCAGTATCGACTCTGGACAAATCAAAACGCTGACAGCGTGAAAGTATTGTAACTGGTACTTTTCTGATCTCGGTGGTGGCCAGAATGAAAATAGCGTGAGGCGGCGGCTCTTCCAAGGTTTTTAGCAGAGCATTAAATGCCGGTTTGGACAGCATATGCACTTCGTCAATGATATAAACCTTATAGCGCGCTGATACTGGTGCATAGCGCACACTGTCCAGTATTTCCCTGATATCGCCAATACCGGTGTGACTGGCGGCATCCATTTCCATCACATCCATATGCCGGGATGCAGATATCTCCGCGCAATGGATGCCAGAAGGGGATAATTGCATTGATGGCGCATCAATCTCATCGCTTTGATAGTTCAATGCCCGCGCCAGTAATCGTGCAGTAGTGGTTTTGCCAACTCCCCGAACCCCGGTCAGCATAAAGGCATGAGCTATTCGCCCTGCTGCAAAGGCATTGGTCAGGGTGTGAACCATTGTCTGCTGCCCGATAAGGTCATCAAAATTATCAGGCCGGTATTTGCGTGCCAATACCTGATAGGCAGGCGGTGCGCTTGGCATTGCGCTATCGTCAAACATGCTGCCCTGATCAGGATCAATCGGATCAGGTTGCAGGTTGTCGGTATCAGGATCAGATTCGCTCATGTCATGAAAATGCAAGTTACCGGAGCGAAGAGCAAGTGGAGACTGAACGACAACCCGAGAAAATCTCGTTGCGGCTGCTTCCTTCCGGACCTGACCGGGTTGGCGAGGGTCTCGTCCGCCGCCAGTCTCCACTGGTTATATAGTCTTTACCTGTTTGTTTTGGAAGTCATGAAAGACAGAAAATTCACAAAGCTGTTTATCCTTGGCACATGCTATTGCATTTCACGCCGGTGCCGCTATAACGCCCACTTCACCCCCGTCGGGCCAATGGCATGCCTTGTCGGGTTTATTAGCACCTTCCTCATTGTGAGGAAATTACAGGAGAGCAAAATGCCGAAGATGAAGACCAAGAGCGGCGTTAAAAAACGCTTTAAGCTCACCGCCTCTGGCAAGGTGAAGAGCGCCCAGGCCGGAAAACGGCATGGCATGATTAAACGCACCCCGAAACAGATCCGCAACAAGCGCGGAACTGCGGTTTTGGCTGCACCTGATGCCAAAAGTATCAAACGGTTCATGCCTTACGGCTGAATCTTTTTTCCGTTTTCATTTATTTCTTTTAGGAGCGCAATCTTATGTCACGCGTAAAACGGGGCGTTACCAGCCACGCCCGTCACAAAAAAGTTCTCGATAAAGCCAAAGGTTATCGCGGTGCCCGCCGCACCCAGATCAAAGTTGCAAAACAGGCAGTGGACAAGGCAGGACAATATGCCTATCGCGACCGCAAGGTACGCAAGCGTAATTTCCGCAAGCTATGGATCACCAGAATTAATGCGGCCAGCCGCATGCATGACATGACCTATGGCTCATTTATCAATGGTTTGACCCGCGCCGGGATTGAAGTGGATCGGAAAGTAATGTCTGATCTGGCCATTCATGAACCAGCGGCCTTTGCCAAACTGGTGGAAAAAGCCAAAGCAGCGCTGGCATAACAGCCGAAAAGCTGATTTTTCCATCCGTCCCCCAGCCTGCGGGGACGTCCTCGCGGGCATTATCTTAAGATTAGAGTCTTGCCCATGAAAGATCTGCAAAACATTCAAAGCCGAGTAATGCAGGCAATTGCTGATGCTTCTGATCTGGCCGAGCTTGATCAGGTTAGGGTTTCGGCGTTGGGCAAAAAGGGCGAAGTTTCCCTGCTTATGCGCACATTAGGCTCAATGAGCCCTGATGAGCGCAAGCAGTTCGGGCCAAAACTAAATACCTTAAAAGACGAATTAAACAAGGCTGTGCTTCTGCGCCGTGAGGCGCTAGAAACCAAGCTCTTAAACGCTCGTCTGGCTTCAGAAACTTTAGATGTTACCCTGCCGCCATTGTCGCGTCCAATGGGGAGTATACACCCGGTTTCTCAGGTTTTTGCCGAAGTTACAGCTATTTTTGCCGATATGGGTTTTGTGACTGCTACCGGCCCGGATATTGAAACTGATTTTTATAATTTTACCGCGCTGAACTTTCCACCTAAGCACCCGGCGCGGGATATGCATGATACGTTTTTCTTTGAATCTAAGGAAGATGGGACTAGAAAACTGCTGCGCACCCATACCTCTCCGGTACAAATCCGCACCCTGCAGGCGGCCGCCAGACAGGCTGAACAATCCGGATCAGAATTAGAGCCGATTCGCATTATTGCACCGGGACGTACCTATCGTTGTGACAGTGATCAAACCCATACCCCCATGTTTCACCAGGTCGAAGGTCTGGTAATTGATAAAACCACCCATATGGGACACCTTAAGGGCTGTTTACAGGACTTTATTTCAGCCTTTTTTGAACGGGATGTAAGCTCCCGTTTTCGCCCACATCATTTTCCGTTTACCGAGCCGTCGGCTGAAATGGATATTGGCTATGAGCGCAAGGGAGATGAAATTCTCATTGGGCAGGGCGAGCAATGGATGGAAATTCTAGGCTGTGGCATGGTTCACCCAGAAGTCTTGCGCCTTAGCGGGGTTGATCCTGATATTTATCAGGGTTTTGCTTTTGGTGTCGGAATTGACAGGCTGGCCATGCTAAAATACGGGATTCCCGATTTGCGGGACTTTTTTGCCTGTGACCAAAGATGGTTGCAGCATTATGGCTTTTTGCCGGTTCATCAACCAAATCTGGCGACGGGGCTGTCCTCATGAAATTCACCCTGTCTTGGCTAAAGGAACACCTTGAAACAGATGCAACGCTTGAGCAAATCGTTGCAGCAATGACCATGGCTGGTCTTGAAGTTGAAGAGGTCATTGATCCGGCTGAAAAACTTAGCTCATTTACGGTTGGCAGAGTGCTGTCTGCTGAACAACACCCTGATGCCGATCGCTTACGGGTTTGTCAGGTGGAGACGATTGAAGGCGTTAAACAAATCGTTTGCGGCGCACCCAATGCCAGAGCTGATATTTGGGTCGCCTTTGCCCCGGTGGGGGCCTATGTTCCGGGAATTGATGTAACCTTAAAATCTGCCAAAATCCGCGGTGTTGAGAGTTTTGGCATGATGTGCTCGGCCAAAGAGCTGGAACTGGGCGAAGATCATGACGGCATTTTAGAACTGTCGGCAGATAACCTGAAAGTCGGACAATTAGTGTCTGATGTCATGGGCTTAAATGATACGGTTATTGATTTTGAAGTAACCCCAAACCGGCCCGACTGGCTGGGAGTAAATTCAATTGCCCGTGATCTGGCAGCTGCCGGCCTTGGCAGCTTGATCGAAACCCCGATTGTACCGATTGCCGGGAAGTTTCCCTGTCCACAGGAAGTTATCATTGATGACAGTAATGCTTGTCCGGCTTTTGCTGGTCGGGTAATTCGCGGCGTAAAAAACGGCCCTTCCCCGGATTGGGTGCAAAGACGCCTTCGTGCCATTGGTTTGCGCCCAATTAGTGCCTTGGTCGATATAACCAATTTAATGTCATATGACCGGGATCGTCCCTTGCATGTTTATGACTTGGCCAAGCTGTCAGGGCCAATTCGGGCCCGGCTTGGAACCGGCGACGAGCGTTTGCAAGCTCTTGATGACAAGAGCTATGATATCGGGTCGGACATGTGTGTCATTGCCGATGACAACGGCGCCATTGGTCTTGGCGGGGTCATGGGCGGCAGTAGTACCGCCGTTGATGAAAATACCAAAGACGTATTTATTGAATGTGCCTTGTTTGATCCGCAAATAACCATGCAGACCGGACGGGATACCGGCATAACATCAGATGCACGCTATCGTTTTGAGCGCGGGGTCGATAGTGGTTTTGTATTAGATGGAATTGAACTTGCAACTAGGCTGGTATTGGATTGGTGCGGCGGTGAGCCGTCCGAAGTCACGCTGGCGGGCGAAATTCCCCCGGCCCCAGCCCCAGTGGATTTTGAGTTGAAACAGGTAAAACGTCTAACCGGGTTAAATTTAGATGAGAGCCAAATCCGCAATATTCTACAGCTGCTTGGTTTTGAATGTGCGCAGGTTAAAAACGGCCACATGCTGGTCAATATACCAAGCTGGCGCCGTGATGTAACCGGTGCTGCCGATCTGGTTGAGGAAGTGGTTCGCATTCACGGGTTTGATAAATTACCAGCCCAGTCCTTAACCCGTCTGCCCGGACAATTACCACCAAAACCGGCTTTGGCCCAGCGCCAGGCTCATGCTATGCGTTATGCGCTGGCAGGCCTTGGGTTTAATGAATGTGTCACCTGGTCATTTTGCGATCAAAAGCATGCCAAAGCTTTTTGCGGCGGCAGTGATGAACTGGTATTGGCCAATCCAATCAGTTCAGAGTTGGACTGCATGCGGCCATCAATTTTGATCCATTTATTACTGGCAGCCCAGCGTAATAGTGATCATGGGCAGCAAAACCTGTCCTTGTTCGAGGTCGGGCCGGTATATAAGGGTGATGCTCCTGAAGATCAGCTTTTGTGTGCCGCAGGAATTATTACCGCCGGAACAATCCGCCATTGGCAGGGCAATAGCAAGGCCAATGTGTTTACGGCCA
This sequence comes from Robiginitomaculum sp., assembly GCA_015485155.1. Classification (GTDB taxonomy): domain Bacteria; phylum Pseudomonadota; class Alphaproteobacteria; order Caulobacterales; family Maricaulaceae; genus Robiginitomaculum_B. The sequence goes on from WFUF01000002.1 coordinate 86,750, forward strand.
AAGATGCTGCCTTACAGGCCTTGATTGCAGCTGGAGCCGGGTTGCAAAGCCTGCAAACCTATACTGATACATCCAGCTATTGGCATCCGGGTCGATCGGGTGCCTTGCGGCTCGGGCCAAAAAACACTTTGGCCGAATTTGGCGAATTGCATCCAGCAGCACTAAAGGCCTTAAAAGTGGACGGGCCGGTATATGGTTTTGAAATATGGCCGACAAACATTCCGCCTGCGCGCAAAAACAAGATCAGCCGTTCGGCTTTGCTGCGCCATGATTTGCTGGCTGTGTCCCGTGACTTTGCCTTTGTGGTTCCGGAAAGTGTTAGTGCACAGGATCTGGTGCGCAGCGCCCGGGGTGCTGATAAGAAGCTGATCTGCGATGTGCAGGTTTTTGACATATATGCAGGCAAAGGCATCGAGGATGGTTTTAAGTCGGTGGCCATCGAAGTACAGTTGCAACCCCTTGATCACACTTTGACCGATACGGAAATAGATGCGGTTTCAAAGAAAATAATTGCCAAGGTTGAAGGTGCTACCAAGGGGTTTTTAAGGACTTGAGCAGGGATTTGCATCTAAAACTTGCAAAGTCACCACCAGCAGAACAGGAACAGGCCCTGCTGGAGTTTGTGCTGGATAATCCAGTAAACACTGAAATCCTAAGGCGTATTCCTGATCTGCCTTTGCCGCAGGGCATGTTGGTATCGGGATGTTTGTATCAAAGTGTCTGGAATGGTCTGTTAGGGCATGACCCCAAATATGGTATTCTTGATTATGATCTGGCCTATTTTGATGATAGCGATCTGTCTTATGAAGCTGAAGACGTAATAATCAAAACTTGCGCTGCTGCCTTTGCTGATCTGGATGCAGACATAGAGGTGCGCAATCAAGCACGTGTGCATCTTTGGTTCAAAGATCATTTTGGACTTGATTACGCGCCACTTACCAATGCGGCCCACGCCTTGTCGCGTTATATGTCGCCATGCAATGCGGTGGCTGTTGAACCGGATGCTTATGGTAATTTTACAATCCATGCACCATTTGGTTTTGACGATATCTTTGGGTTTGTGGTGCGACCAAGAACCGATGGCACGCAAATTTCCACCAGCTCTTACACCGAAAAGACCACTCGCATGAAAACCCTGTGGCCGGAATTAACGATTGTGCCTTTGGCTCCTGATAAGCAACACTACAAATGCGTATAGATCGATGAAGTCAACGAAAATGCCTGCGCTTTTCATTACCAGCCCGGTTTTTTCAAGTGCGGAATGGGGCAGCAATCATCCTTTGGCCATTTCTCGGCACAGCACAGTGGTTTCATTGTGCAAAATATTTGGCTGGCTCCCACCTTCTGCGGTGCGTATTGCCAAAGCTGCAAGCGCGCAGACTTTGCAAGAGTTTCATGACCCTGATTATATTGCTGCATTTCAGCAGGTTTGCGAAAGCGGAAAAGTCAGCGCCCATATTCGCCAGAAATACCAACTGGGAACAATGGAAAACCCCATATTCACCGGCCTGTTTGAACGAGCGGCAACTACGGTTGGCGGCTCTATATTAGCCGCAAAATTGGCGATGAAGGGCCATGTGGTCTATCACCCTGCTGGTGGTACACATCATGGCCGCGCCGACAAGGCCTCCGGCTTTTGTTATTTTAATGATCCTGTTTTTGCGATTGGGGCCTTACTTGCTGGCGGCAAAAACCGGGTGGCCTATATTGATCTGGATGCCCATCATGGTGACGGCGTTGAAGATGCGTTTTTGGTCGATCCACGCGTATTAACGGTGTCCATTCACGAAGAAAATCGCTGGCCATATAGTGGTAAATTAGGGAACACAGGAGCGGACGGAACGGCTTGCAATTTACCTGTACCCAAAGGAATAAATGACACGGAGCTGGATTTTTTGATGCAAAAGATTGTATTGCCATTACTTTATGAATTTGGGCCTGAGGCTGTGGTTATCACTTGCGGTGCTGATGCCCTGGCCAAAGATCCTCTATCTGGCATGCAACTTAGTAATATTGCTCTTTGGAAAGCAGTTAAACAGCTTGTGGAGCTAGTGCCGGGGGCCGTTGTGCTTGGGGGTGGTGGGTATAACCCGTGGACAGTGGCCCGCTGCTGGGCTGGATTATGGGGCGTGCTCAGCCAACAAATATTGCCGCAAACCTTGCCGGCATCTGCACGTCACTTGCTTGATGAACTGCAATGCGATCTTGTTGATGAAGACGAGATTGAGCCGCAATGGCTGACCCATTTGCAAGATCAACCAAATGAGGGTTTGGTACGCGAATATTTTGAGCAATTATGTCAGCACAATAATTTATCCAAGCAACCAAGCGCGTAAAGGCTGTCTAACCGAAGCTCAACATTGTATCTATTTTGCAGAATCATTCCCTGACATTTGCAATCAACGGCCAATAGCATTATCTATATGGACTCAGTCATTGAATTAAATTTCATAATTATGCCGTTTTTTGCTATAGTATTACTTATCCTGTTCTCTTTTCAGTTATCAAATCTGAATTTTATTAAAACTGATTCTTATGAAGTTTTAGAGCCTGAAAAATATTTTGAAACACCAGCTCATATGATGAATTGTAGCCAAGATGTAGATTGCCCAGAATATGCAGAGGCTTTATTTTGGGCTGCGGCCAAAATTTTATCAGAAGCAGATTACAAAAGCAGTACGATAGAAGGGGCGAATTTAAATTCTACAAATACTCAATCAGGTGGGAAGGATTTAGGGAAACAGGTGTTCCCATATGAAGTCAATTCTGACACTGCTTTTCAAAATTATATGACAAACGAAAGTGACTTCCAACGTGGGCTTGCAATGTTGAAAAAAGCGGACAATGCTGGCAGTCTGTATGCGTCCAATGAATTGGGCTTATTATACATGAAGCACAAGCCTATTCAGGATTTATCTTTAGCAGAGATGTACTTTAGGCGTTCGGTGGATAACGGCGACTTTCTTGGAGCTTATAACCTGGCGCGTATAGTTCGCAAACGTAACCCTGAAGATAACAGAGCGATTATAGAACATTTAAAACTGGCACGCCAAACAAATACAGAGAGTATGACTGTTTCTTATATGTTAGGCTTGGAGGCTTTTGGTACAGAGCGCGAAAAATTGTTTGCCAAGATTTACTTTATAATAAAGCCCAAAATGAAATCCTATTACGACTACGAATTCAAAAAGAATTTTGGACTCATTGAACAGGAATAATTCGCTTGATTTCCAAAGAGCCAAGGCCGTTTAACAGCATCATATAACCAAATTCAAACAGATATACCCACTAGGCGCGGAAAATGTTTTGTAACAGATTCCACAATTTTACAATGGAATAAACCGGCGTTTTTTGGAATAAGCCAGATAGCCCACATTGGCCCCAAGGCGAAGGCCGACACCGGTTCTAACTGGTGCCAGGGTTATAGTATCGGATCGCTGATAGTTAACGCCCATTCCCGCCACCAGATAGGCAGTTCCCTCAACACCGGGAAAGCGTTGGTAGATTTGCTCAATGTTTTGCATATTATAGACTAGGGTAAACACTTTGGAGCCGTTGCCTCCTGCATCCCAGCCAACAGAAGGCCCGCGCCAGAAAACCTTTGTCTGTGAGCCGTCGGCCATTTGCAATATCCCTTGGCCATAGCGCAGGCCAACTACGATGGCTGCAGAGGCTTCGGAACCGTAAATATAGCCAACGGGCTGTCCAAGGTCACGAAAAACCCGCTCAACCACGGATCCGGCAGCCTCAGAAGTCACGCCGAAATAATCTGACATTGCGGAGGTGATTTCACGCCGATCAAAGCTTGATCTTTGTTGGTTGGGTTGTGCCGTAGCCTGTGGTTCGGCCTGAGGGTCGGCCTCTGCCCTGTTTAGAACCACTGCCGGTGTCAGGAATAGCAACAGTAATAGGCCAAAAACAATAGCAGGACGAAAACGCATTGGATTACCTCTTAATCAAAAGATATTGGGGCCGATTGTCACGGCAAAACCTTAGCAAGCGGTGAATGAACACAAGATGAGCAAAACTGTTCGAGTTAGCTTGCTTTAACTTGGCTTTGAATGTTATTTGCCGCCCATGACAATTGATCCTGAACATATTCGCAATTTTTCTATTATCGCTCATATTGATCACGGCAAATCAACGCTGGCTGATCGATTGATTCAATTCACCGGTGCTCTTAGCCAACGGGAGATGAAAGAGCAGGTTTTGGACAATATGGATATTGAGCGCGAGCGTGGTATCACTATCAAGGCGCAAACGGTTCGTCTTGATTATACGGCCAAAGACGGCCAGAAATATATTCTTAATTTAATGGATACCCCGGGGCATGTGGATTTTGCCTATGAGGTTTCGCGCTCCCTTTCGGCTTGTGAGGGATCAATTCTGGTTGTTGATGCTTCGCAAGGGGTAGAGGCGCAAACTCTGGCCAATGTTTATCAGGCCGTTGAACATGACCATGAAATTGTAACAGTGTTGAACAAGATTGATCTTCCGGCCGCAGAGCCGGAACAGGTGGCGCAGCAGGTTGAAGATGTCATCGGGATTGATGCCACTGATGCGGTTTATGCTTCTGCAAAGTCCGGCATTGGTATTGAGGATATTTTAGAGGCAATTGTTGAAAAACTTGCCCCCCCTGATGCGGGTGATAGTGAGGCTCCGCTAAAGGCATTGCTGGTTGATGCATGGTATGATGCCTATCTTGGTGTGATCGTGTTATTTCGTGTGCTTGATGGTGTGGTCAAAAAGGGCATGCGGATTCGCATGATGTCCACAAATGCCAGTTATGTGGTTGACCGGGTCGGGGTGTTTCGCCCGAAAATTGAAACCGTGGATGAGCTTGGACCTGGAGAAATAGGGTTTTTAACTGCCTCAATCAAACAAGTGGCAGATGCGGCGGTTGGTGAGACCATAACAGAGGAAAAGCGTCCAACCAAAGAGGCTTTGCCCGGCTTTCGTCCAGTACAGCCGGTGGTGTTTTGCGGAATTTTTCCGGTAGATGCGGCGGATTTTGAGGATTTACGGGCAGCAGTTGGCAAATTACGCCTTAATGATGCTTCCTTTTCCTATGAGATGGAAACCAGTGCTGCTCTTGGCTTTGGCTTTCGCTGTGGATTTCTGGGGCTTTTGCATCTGGAAATTATTCAAGAGCGATTATCCCGCGAATTTGATCTTGATCTGATCGCAACTGCACCTTCGGTGGTTTATGAGCTTACCATGACCGATGGCACAAAGACTTATTTACATAATCCGGCGGACATGCCGGATCCGGTGAAAATTGAAAGTATTGCCGAGCCATGGATCAGGGCCACTATTTTAACTCCGGATGAATATATCGGTCCGATCTTGAAATTGTGTCAGGATCGCCGGGGTATTCAACAAGACATGTCATATGCCGGGTCGCGGGCCATGCTGGTATATGACCTTCCTCTTAACGAGGTGGTGTTTGATTTTTATGACCGGTTAAAATCCATCTCCAAAGGCTATGCCAGTTTTGATTATACCGTGGAAGAAAACAGAATTGGTGATCTGGTTAAAATGAGTGTGCTGGTAAATGCTGAACCAGTTGATGCGCTTTCCATGATGGTGCATCGAAGCCAGGCTGAAAACCGGGGCAGGATAATGGTGGAGAAGCTAAAAGACCTGATTCCGCGCCATATGTTCAAAATTCCGATTCAGGCAGCTTTGGGCGGGCGGGTCATTGCCAGAGAAACAATATCTGCCATGCGCAAGGACGTTACGGCCAAATGTTATGGCGGTGATGCGACCAGAAAACGTAAATTGCTTGACAAGCAAAAGGCCGGAAAGAAAAAAATGCGCCAGTTTGGCAAAGTGGAAATTCCCCAAAGCGCCTTTATCGCAGCGTTAAAGATGGATGGTGATTAGGCCAATTTAGGCTAGCGGCTCATTGATTCCATCCATTTTGTGCAAATCGCAGCAAATCTAGGACGATCAGGAAGTTTAAAATACAATTGCCAGTTATTGAGTATTGCGAACATTGTTCTTTTTTTAAATCGTGGTTCACAGATTTTGATAACTGCTTTAGGTTCATGTTCGTGGGGGCATGACTTGGTTTTAAGTTTTACCTGCTGGCAAAATGGGGAGACAAAATGTTTGCAGCCGAGAGTCTGGTCAAAACTTTATTGGCGCAAGGGGTTGAGGTTTGTTTTACCAATCCTGGAACCTCAGAGATGCACATGGTGGCGGCATTGGATCGCAATCCAGAAATGCACTCGGTACTGTGCCTGTTTGAAGGGGTGGCTTCGGGGGCAGCGGATGGTTATGCGAGAATGAGCGGCAAGCCAGCTTGTACTTTATTGCATTTGGGGCCGGGGCTGGCGAATGGGTTGGCTAATTTTCACAATGCCAAGCGGGCGAAAGTGCCTGTGGTAAATATTGTTGGCGATCATGCCCGTGATCATCTGCAATTGGATGCGCCATTGACTTCGGATATTGTGGGATATTGTTCACCGGTATCACGCTGGATTGGAACCGTTTGTGAACCATCGGATGTATCCTCCATGGCCGTGGAAGCTGTGCAGCAATCTTATGGCCCGGAGCCGGGTGTTGCCAGCTTGATACTACCTGCTGATTGCGCCTGGTCTGATCAGGAACCAGACGTGATAAAGGGTGCAGATATGCCCAAACGGGCTGTTGTATCTGCGGCCCGCATTGCCGAAGTGGCATCACAAATAAAAGCTGCAAAAAATCCAGTGCTTTATCTTGGTGATCTGGCAACGCAGGAGGCCGGGATATTTACTGCCGGGCGTATTGCATCTGCGCTGGGATGTCGGGTGTTTATGGAAACTTTTGCCACGCGCATGTCCCGTGGCTCGTCACGTTTTAGTGCACAGCGCCTTAGTTATTTTGGCGAAAGCGCGCTTGAAGACATGAAGGATTGTGACCTGCTGGTGATTGCGGGCTCTAAGGCCCCGGTATCATTCTTTGCTTATCCTGGGGTGGGGTCAGAACTGACCCCGCCGGGAGCTGAGGTTTGCATGCTTGCTGATGCCGCCATGGATACGGTACAGGCTCTTTCTGATCTGGCCGACATGTTGCAGGCTCCAGCAAATCCAGAGCTGGCACCGCGGGCTTCTGCGCCTGATCTTGATCGTGATCAGCCATTAAACCCCGGGTTTGTTGGTTTGTCCTTATTGCGGCACATGCAAGATGGTTCGGTGATTTGTGATGATGCCACCACTTCGGGCATGGGGGTGTATCCGTGGCTGGAGAACGGCCCTGATCATGAATGGCTGTGTCTTACTGGTGGTGCTATTGGCATGGGCATGCCGCTGGCGGTGGGGGCAGCTTTGGCCTGTTCTGACAAGCAGGTATTTGCGTTGTGTGGTGATGGGGCGGCAGCCTATACCTGTCAGGCCCTGTGGACGCAGGCCCGTGAAAAACAAAATATTATCAATGTGGTTTTTGCTAATCATTCTTATTTGATTTTGAATTTTGAACTTGCCCGGGTCGGGGCTGGAGATCCCGGCCCGGCTGCGCAGTCCATGCTGGACTTGTCCAATCCCAAAATTGACTGGGTAGCTTTGGGAAATGGATTTGGGGTGCCATCAGTAAGTACTAAAACCGCCGGAGAATTTGATGATGCTCTGGTTCATGCAATGGCCACGGGGGGGCCGCATTTGATAGTTGCTGAAATTTGAAGGGCTTGTCATGGAATTTGATTATATAATTATCGGGGCCGGCTCAGCAGGTTGCGTTCTTGCCAACCGGCTGTCTGCGGATAGTAAGAACAAGGTATTGCTGTTGGAAGCGGGCGGTGAAGACAAGTCGCCAATGATCCACATGCCGGCGGGATTTATGAAACTATTGTATGATCCAAAAAATAACTGGATGTATGAGACCGAAGCCGAGCCCAACCTGAACAACCGGCGGATATTTCAACCACGGGGCATGACGCTGGGCGGTTCTTCTTCGATCAATGGCATGTTGTGGGTGCGGTGCCAGCCTCGTGACTTTGATTTGTGGGCGCAAGCTGGTAATAAGGGTTGGGGCTGGGAACAGGTTTTGCCGGTTTACAAATCAATTGAAGATCACGCCCAGGGAGCCAGTGAGCTGCGCGGAACCGGCGGGCCGATGGCTGTTACTGATTTTGAGGAAACCGATTTTGTATCCGATACAATTATCGAGGCAGTGGCCGAAAAAGGCATAGCAAAACATCCTGACTTAAATACTGAAGATCAAGAAGGTGTTGGATACTTTCAAACCTCTATTAAGAACGGAAAGCGTTTTAGTGCAGCGCGAGGTTATCTTGATCCGGTAAAATCGCGGCCAAATCTGACTGTATTGACCGAAGCAAGGGCTGCAAAACTGGTGCTTGAGGGCAAAAAATGTACCGGGCTGGAGTTTACTCACAAGGGAAAGCCCATCACTGCCAAAGCTGGTAAAGGGGTGATAGTGTCAGGAGGTGCGTTTAACTCTCCACATATCTTACAGCTTTCAGGTATCGGGCCGGCAGATGTTTTACAACAGGTGGGGATTGAGGTATTGCACGAATTACCCGGTGTCGGCGAGAATTTGCAAGATCATTTAAGTTGTGCGGTATCGTGTCGTTTGTCAAAGCGCTTGGGTTATAATCACCGGGTGCAGGGTTTGCCTTTGGTTTGGGAAATGCTGCGGTATATGACCACCAAAAAGGGCGCTATGGCAATTGCTCCGGCTCATATCGGAGCATTTATCAAGTCCCGGCCCGAGTTGGAAACTCCTGATCTGCAATTTCATTTCCTTGGAGCAAGTCTGGAGATCGAGGGCATGAAGCCACGTAAATATCCGGGCATGTTGGGCGCTGTTTATCAGATGCGACCCGAAAGCAGGGGCTGGGTGCGCGCCGGATCAAATGATCCTATGGTGAAACCAAAAGTGTTTTGTAATTATCTGGATAGCGAAGAAGACGTACGCTCTACTATTTATGGGTTAAAGTGGATGCGCGAATTATTTGCCAGCAAAACTTTTGACGAGATTCGTGCAGAAGAGGATAATCCTGGCCCTGGTGTGGTAACTGATGCTGATTGGGAGAATTATTTGCGCGATCATGGCTCTACCCTTTATCATCCGGTAGGTACATGCAAAATGGGTTCAGATAAAATGGCAGTAGTTGACGACCGTCTGCGTGTACACGGGATTTCGGGACTGCGGGTTGTAGATGCCTCGATAATGCCGCGTTTGACCTCAGGAAATACCAATGCGCCAACCTTGATGATTGCCGAAAAAGCCAGCACAATGATTTTACAAGACGCAAAGAGTTAACCAGTCACAGGATCAAAAGGGGCAGGCACATGCCAGAATATACATGCTTTGATGTAGAGGTTAGCGATAATATTGCCCATATTGTGCTAAAGCGCGGTGCTGAACTAAACACCATGACCCCGGCTTTCTGGCAGGAACTTCCGCAAATTGTTCGTAAGATCGATGATGCTGCTGCGGCGCGGGTGATTGTAATTTCATCTACTGGCAAACACTTTACTGCCGGGATGGATTTTGCCGTATTTGGTGCAAATGATGGCCTGATGGCTGCTGATGATCCTGATAGCAGGGGAAATGGTCAACGGCGCGAAGCATTGCGCCGGTTTGTATCTACGCTGCAAGATACATTTAATGCGCTGGAGACCGCCCGCATGCCGGTTATTGCTGCCGTACAGGGCGGATGTATTGGCGGCGGCATGGATATGATATCGGCCACTGATATTCGTTATTGTACCCGTGATGCTTTTTTCTGCATTCAGGAGGTAAATCTGGCAATGGTGGCCGATGTGGGAACTTTCCCGCGCCTGGGGCATTTAATTCCGCATGGCTGGATACGTGAAATGGCCTATACCGGTCGCAGGCTATCTGCTGAAAAGGCTATGGAAATTGGTCTGGTTAACGAGGTTTATGAAAGCCATGATGACATGATGGCGGCAGTTATGAAAACAGCATCAGAAATTGCACAAAAGGCTCCACTGGCAATTGCAGGTTCTAAAATCATGCTGAATTATGCCAGAGATCACAGTATCCGGGATGCTCTGGATTATGTTGCCACCTGGCAGGCCGGCATGTTCCAGCCCGGAGATATTATGGAAAGTGTGAGCGCACAAAAAGAAAAACGCAAACCAGACTATCTAGATTTGCAACCAATTAGAAAGCAAATAGCAGATTCGTAGAAATAGCCTATTCCTTCAGGTTTCCGGCAGGCTTCCGGCGCGCTCCAGCATTAAGTGATATACCTGCACACCATGGGCCAGATTTTCTATGCCGATACGCTCGTTCAAGCCGTGCAGGCGGGTAAGATCGGAGCTGTCGAATATATAAGGTGCAAAGCGGTAAATATCATCGGTGACCTTGGCATAATGTCTGGAATCTGTAGCCATTAACACCACATTAGGCGCAATAAGCGTGCCGGGGAAACCAGCGTCAATCGCATCTTTGAGCCAAAGATATGGCCCGCTGTCTATTTGTGAAACCGGGGAGGGTTCAATGCCCGGAGGCCTTATAATTGCTACTTCTATTGCTGGGTTGTCGATAGACTTTATTACATGATCAATTACAGAGCTGACGCTGTTGCGGGCGGAAATACGAAAATTAACAAATGCCACTGCCTCACGCGGCAGGGCGTTCTCCTTAATGCCGGCATTTAACATTGTGGGGGCAATAGTAGTTCCGAGCAGGGCGGCTCCTGACTTGCTTTTTTTCATTTTGTTTTCGACCAAAGGTCCAAACAGCCACAGGTTTGACAAGATAACCCGGTTGACGAAACCAACCTCTTCAGAACGCGCCGTAGCATGCAGCATTTTGATTAAAACCGGATCAAGCTTTTGCTCAAATGGATTGGCCTCCAATGCGGCAATAGCCCGGCTTATTTCTCCAAGCGCGGTTATTTTTGGCGGTGTTGAGGAGTGTCCGCCAACTGCCCGCGCGGTAAGGGTTATGGTAAGGTAGCCTTTTTCTGCAACTCCGATTCTGGCGACGGGGCCGGCTATATCTGGCATATTAGTGGTGATGGCTCCGCCTTCATCGATCACGGCCCATGGGCTAATGCCGCGCAACTTTAATATATCGGACATTGCATCGGCTCCGCCTCCGCCAATTTCTTCATCATGGCCAAAAGCAAAAATTAATGTGCGCTGTGGGGCAAAGCCTTTGGCTGCCAGAAGATCTGCAGCCTCAAGCAGGCCAATGAGCGAGCCTTTATTGTCAATGGAGCCGCGTCCCCAGACAAAGCCATCAGCAATTACACCGGCAAAAGGAGGGTGCTGCCAGCCGGATTTGGCGCTTTCATCGGCGGGGACTACATCCTGATGAGCCAGGAAGACCATTGGCGCCAATGATGGATTGCTGCCAGCCCAGGTGTTAAGCTGTGAATATCCCGCCACGGTTTCTGTAGTTACCACCTTATAGAAATTCGGATAGGTTTTCCGTAGCCATTTCTGAAAGGAGAGGAAGGCTTCACCGTCAAACTTGTCAGCCTGCTGATGAGATATGGTTTTAAACTGTACCGCCATTGCCAGATTTTGGGCCAGCCGGTCACTATTTATGTTGATTTGATTATCCGGATTTTTTGCCTGTATCGAAGAACTGGATGCGTAAGGTAAAGAGCGAATTATCAGGACTGCAATCAATACGCCAAGGGCAATGACCAAAGATATTCCTGTTTTTATCAAAACCCGGACCATAAGCCTCTCCTTGTATTTTAGGCAATTTACGCCATTGCCCATAAAATTCAATCAATGATCAGAACAAAGTTGAAAACACTGTTTTTAGAAGAAAGATGAACTATTGTCCTTGCTTTTTGGCTTAAAACCCAAACTATTGGGTATGGAGTGCCCCGGAGGTTACAATGAACTTTCTAAAATCCATCTATATAGTGTTTTACATCTCGGCAGCATTGGCCATTTCGATAATGGCAGTTGTGAAATTGCTAGGTGATGGCAATGCAATTGCATGGAGCGGGGTTTTGTTAAGTACGGCTCCGTTCATGATGGTGCTAAGCTGGCTGATGCTGGCAAAGCCTGCTGCAAGAACCAGCCGAAATCTGCCCGTTATTACCCTGTTGGCTGTGGCAGGTCTGGTGTTTTCCCTGTGGGGCTGGAATCAGCAACAGGCTGACTTTTTAAGTGTGAAGCTGGCGGGTGCCGGACTGGTTGGGTTTTTGATCTATGTGTTTTGGTATTCAGCCTATAATAATCGTAGCAGCAGGATAATTCTCGGGCAATTATTACCCAACTTTTCCTTACAAGCCACCAATGGCCAGATTGTAACCAACAAGGATTTTATCGGCAAAGCCAGTATATTGATGTTTTATCGGGGTAATTGGTGCCCGCTATGCATGGCGCAGATAAAGGAAGTTGCCAGACAATATGATCAATTGCGCGAGGCAAATGTGCGGGTTGCGCTAATCTCACCGCAACCACACAAAAACACCATGAAGCTGGCGGAAAAATTTCATGTGGGTTTTGAGTTTTACATCGATGAAGGCAATCAGGCTGCCAGAACGCTGGGTGTGTCGCAATCCTTTGGGGTGCCTATTGGTTTGCAGGCTTTGGGCTATGACAGTGAAACCGTATTGCCGACCGTGGTTATTACTGATGCCAAGGGTAATGTGATCTGGCTGCACGAAACCGATAATTATCGCATACGGCCTGAGCCGGAGACATTCTTACAGATATTGCGTGAACACGGGATTGGCTAATCGTTATTTTAGGGCCGTGAATTGATCCAGTTTACAACCGGCACCACCCATTCATCGAGAGGCTTAAAAAATGCGCCATGCTCTTTGCCAGTGCTGATAGCTATTTCGGTAAAAGAGGAAACATTATCACTTTGGTTCACCAATTCACGGCAGCTCCCAAAGCGATCCGAAGTTTCATAAACCGACAATACATTACCCGCTAGTTCAAGTTTAGGCTGCGAGCTAACCCAATTACTGCAACTGGCAAGCAGAACCACATTGATATCTGGCGCCGCCAAAAGATCAGAAACTAAAATCGTGATCATACCGCCTCTGGAAAAACCCATTAACGAAATATTTCTCAAGGGCACACCTTGTGCGGTCAACTCTTTTACATCATTTGCCAGTTTTTGCGCAAATTCCGACGGAACAGTTCCGGCTTTGCGGTGATAGGCGATCAGGTTAAAATCCGATGCTGCCAAAGCCTGTTTGATCGCCGGAAAATCATAGACACCAAAATGCGGATGCTTCGGGGTTTCATTATCCCCTTCGACAATAAAGCCGTGCGAATAAAACACGTATTTCTCATCGGCCTGTGCTTGTTCTGGTAACTGGGTGAATAATTCCCCGGCTAAAGCTGCTGTGCTGAGCAATATGCCAAACAGGCCCACCGCTAGAGCGGATATTCGATATTGCAGCGCTGGTAATAGTCGGCTGGACTCAGGCTTCTGAAAAAACATCTGCCTTACTTTCCTACCAAGACTGCATCACCAACAAATGGGTTGCTGGCCCGCTCCTCGCCAAAGGTACTAATCGGCCCGTGGCCGGGTATAAATCGCATATCATTACCCAATGGCCATAGCTTTGCTGTGATGCTGTCAAGCAATTGCTGATGATTGCCTTTGGGAAAATCGGTGCGGCCAATAGAGCCTTTAAACAATACATCCCCGACAAAGCAAAATGCACCCTTTTGGTTGTATATCACCACATGGCCCGGCGTATGACCGGGGCAATGCACTACGCCAAATTCATTATTATCAAGACTTAAAGTATCGCCATCTTTCAGATAACGATCGGGCTTCACGTTTCGGCCTCCGGAAAGTCCGTATTTTTTTCCTTGTGCTTCTATGTCATCAAGCAGCCATTGATCGTCCTGATGCGGGCCGATCACCAAACAGCCGGTGCGCTCACGGATTTCGTCGGCGGCTCCAGCATGATCAAGGTGGCCATGGGTCAGCCACACGGCAACGATCTTGACATTATTTTGTTCTGCCGCCGCCAGTAATTTTTCGGTTTCACCACCTGGATCCACAAAAACGCCCTCGCCGGTTTGAGGCGACCACAATAATGACGTATTTTGTTGCAGTGGCGTAACTGGCAAAATCTGAATTTGCAAGGCAGGTGCTTCATTGGTGTTTTTATTCATGTGCTACCCATAACGCTTTGTCCGGTTATGTGAAAGAAAAAACTGGGCAATGTTTGACATTTGCCCCGGATAACTGGCATTTGAATGACAGGAATTGTAAAATACGGGGGCCAATGATGAATATTAAAACCACTTTGTTTGCAGCTTTTTCCCTTGCCGCAATATCTGTTAGCTCTTTGGCTCAAATGCCGGATCTGGACATAGCATATGACAGCTTCACCCTTGATAATGGCTTGCGTGTTGTAGTTCACGAAGATCGTAAAGCTCCTATTGTTTCGGTTGGGGTCTGGTATCATGTGGGTTCAAAAAACGAGCCTGAAGGCAAAACCGGCTTTGCCCATTTGTTTGAGCATTTGATGTTTAATGGCTCGGAGAATTATCCGGGCGAGTATTTTGCCCCGTTTGAAGAAGTAGGTGCCACAGATATGAATGGCACTACCTGGCTGGATCGCACCAATTATTTTGAAACTGTTCCAACTCCGGCGCTCGATATGGCGCTATGGATGGAGTCCGACCGCATGGGGCATTTATTGGGTGTGGTTGATCAGGAGGTGCTGGATGAGCAGCGTGGAGTTGTACAAAATGAAAAGCGCCAAGGCGACAACAGGCCTTATGGCATGGCACAATATCGGTTGCAGGCCGGGGTTTTTCCCAAGGGGCACCCCTATAATCACAGTACTATTGGCTCGATGGAAGACCTGAACGCCGCCAGCCTTGATGATGTCAAAAACTGGTTCAATCAGTATTATGGCGCTGCCAATACGGTTTTGGTGCTGGCTGGTGATATTGATGTAGATACTGCAAGACAAAAGGTCAGCAAATATTTTGGTGATATTGCTGCCGGGCCAAACCTGCACCGGTTTAAGGCATGGGTGCCAACAAAAGTCGAAAATGTATTTGAAGAAATAACCGATAATGTACCACAGGGGCGCATTTATCGCCAATGGGCGGTTCCCGGGCGTACCACCAAGGATGCAGCCATGCTGGAGCTGGCAGCAGATATTCTTGGTTCCGGGAAAAATTCCAGATTTTACAGGGAGCTGGTTTACAAACGTCAAATTGCCACACAGGTGAGCGTTTATGTGGAGCAGCACGAATTGGCTAGTATTTTTTCCGTTGAAGTTACGGCAAAACCCGGCGGTGATTTGGCGGAAATCTCTAATGCCATTGACGAGATCATGGCAAATTTTTATGCCAAGGGCCCAACCAGAGACGAGCTAAAACGGGTTAAAGCCGTAATTAATGCGGCCATGGTGCGCGGGCTGGAGCAGATCGGTGGCTGGAGTGGTAAGGCGGTAAAACTTGCCGAAAGCATGCTTTATGCCGGAGATCCCGGGTTTTTCAAAACCAGACTTGACTGGATGAACAAAGCCGATACCCGCGCTGTACAATACGCAGTGCGTGAATGGTTGTCTTATGGCTATTACCAATTGGCAGTAATTCCTGCCGGTGAATATAAAACTATTGCTTCATCGGTGGATCGTTCCGCCGGAATTCCTGCGGTTGATGGCTTGCCTGACCTGATTTTTCCTAAAATCCAGCAGGCAAACCTGGACAATGGCATGCCGGTTATACTGGCCGAGCGCCATTCGGTGCCGGTGGTGGAAATTTCCATGCAATTTGATGCTGGATATGGCGCTGATCAAGGGGGTAAGCTGGGGACATCATCTTTTGCCATGGCAATGATGGATGATGGCGCCGGCAAAATGGATGCATTGAAGTTGAGCGAAACTCTGGAAAGACTTGGTGCTGACCTAAGTACCGATTCAGGCCTTGATACGTCTAGCATTTCGCTATCGGCGCTAAAGAAAAACTTAATCCCTTCGTTAGAGATCATGGCTGATGTATTACTGAATCCACGGTTTGCCGAGCAGGATATTGAGCGATTGCGCAAACGCTGGATTGCCGGCATTGCCAGTGAAAAGTCACAGCCTGTGCAACTGGCTTTGCGGCTATTGCCACCGGTTTTATATGGCAAGGATCATGCTTATGGCGTTCCCTTTACCGGTTCGGGCACTGTGGCTTCGATCAATAGTTTAACCCGTGATGACCTGGTGAATTTTCATCAAAAATGGTTGCGCCCGGATAATGGTGTCTTGTTTGTGGTTGGCGATACCACTATGGACGAAATCCTGCCACAGCTAAACAAGGCCTTTGGCACATGGAGAGCACCTGATACGGCCAAGCCGGTGAAAAATATATCTGATGTGACCAGACCAGATACTGGTAAGGTGATAATTATTGACAAAAGGGACGCGCCACAAACCCTGATTCTGGCTGGTGATCTGGTTCCTTCTTCGTCGGATGCAAATTATCTGGCGCTGGAAACCATGAATATGGTTCTTGGCGGCCAATTCACCGCACGGATCAATATGAATTTACGTGAGGATAAAAGCTGGGCTTATGGTGCCTATACCTTCACCCAGGAAGCCAAAGGCCAGCGCCCATTCATGGTATATGCGCCGGTGCAAACCGACCGCACCGGGGATAGTCTTAAAGAGTTGATTAAGGAGTTAAACGACATTAAAGGCGAGCGCCCGGCAACTGCTGGCGAAATCGAAAAAGTGGTAAAGAACGCTACTAATGCTTTGCCGGGACAGTATGAAACCGCTGATGCAGTGCTGGGGTCGTTAATGGATAGCGAGCGTTTTGGGCGGCCCTTAAATTATCCGACCACCCTAAAAGAGCAATATCAGGCAATTAATACCGACACTGTGAACGCCCAAAGTGAACAGGTACGCCCCGATGCTCTGGTGTGGATATTGGTTGGTGATTTGACAAAAATCCGCCAGCAGGTCGAAGCGGTTGGTCTTGGCCCGATCGAAATATGGGACGCTGATGGTAAAAGGGTGGAATAGGGTAAAGGTTGTTTTTCTTTAGCCTGCATCTTATAAGAGTTGCGTTGTTTTTGTCGCGACGTGAGGTGTTTTATGCGGTTGTCCGTCAAGCTCTTGCTGATTTTGGTATTATTGGGCTCTATTGCAAATAGCTCAATTGCTCAAACTTCATCATTCTCACCCCCAGGAGGCTTGCAAAGAGCCCTGAGCAAGCAATTAGAATCAAACATAGCTAATGGGAGATGGGATCTTGCGCAACAAACCATCGAAATAATTGAGGAGATAGGTAAACCAGCGCCTGCAAGTTCTTTGTATGATGTGGGTAAAGGCTTGTTGGAACAAAAACAGATGGCCGGGGCATTAAGTTTTCTTGGCTATTATCTTTCGCAGGCTAAACCCTCCGATGAAAATTACCAAATGGCGCGCTCTGGCTGGCAACAAGCCAAACAGAACCTGCCCATTTATTGTCAGGAGAACAGTGATTTATGCGCACGATATGCCACTAAAATCTGGTTAAGAAACAAGGATAAGGAGAGTTTATCTTCATCCGCTTTATTATTTGGTTATAGCTGTGATAATGGCTCGCTATATGGCTGTTACAATTTAGCCAGCATGTATGCAGCGGGCACAGGAATAACAAGAAATGATGCCAAAGCTGTTGTTTTGCATACTAAAGCTTGCGCTGGTGATTATACCAAAGCATGTGAAAAACTTGGCGAGATTTATCAACTTGGTAAAGGTGTGGATATCGATCTTGAAACGGCAATTGGATTTTATCAAAAAGACTGCCGTCTTAAAAAAGCTGGTGGATGTGCGCAATTAAAATCTTTGGGCGTAAAATACAGCCATGAAGCTCGGCCAATCAGCCGTTATCCACCCTTATATCCTCCAAGAGCCTTTTCCAAAGGTTTACAGGGAAAATGCAAACTTACCTATGATGTCAGTGCAAAAGGCAGGGTTCAAAATGTAAAAGTTGATTGCACAAACCGCATTTTTAACCGGGCAGCTTTAGCATCGATCAGAAAATGGAAATATGAACCACAAATCATAGATGGCGTTGCCGTCATGTCCAAAGGACTAACCACATCTATTACCTTTAACTTGGCCGAATAAGTTAGCAGATGCGCTACCCCCGGTTTAGCAATTGACTCATTTTAAGGACGCGCAAAAGCGCTGAATACGGCGACAGCCTTCTTTTAACACGTCGGTTGATGTGGCGTAAGATACCCGAAATGCCGGTGACATGCCAAAGGCTGCGCCTTGCACCACGGCTACTGCTTCCTGGGTCAGTAATTCGCGGACAAAATCTTCGTCGGTTTTGATCTCAACTCCCCCCGAAGTATGCTTGCCAATTAAGGCTGCACAATCAGGAAAGACATAAAATGCGCCCTTGGGCGTGTGGCAGGCCAGACCGTCGGCCTCATTTAGCATGTCCACCACCATATCCCGGCGTTTGGCAAAGACCTTGAGCCGTTCAGCAATAAAATCCTGCGGGCCGTTTAGGGCTTCCACGGCGGCCCATTGACTGATGGAGCAGGGGTTGGATGTGCTTTGGCTCATAATTTTTCGCATGCCTGCGATTAAATCTTCCGGCCCACCGGCATAACCAATGCGCCAGCCGGTCATTGAATAGGTCTTTGATACTCCGTTCACCGTCAAAGTGCGATCATATAAAGACGGTACCGCCTCGGCAAAGCTGCAAAACTCAAACCCGTCATAGCGGATATGTTCGTACATATCATCGGTTAGCACCCAGACATTGGGATGACGTAACAATATCTCGCCTAATTGTTCAAATTCATGGGAAGTGTAGGCAGAGCCGGTCGGATTTGATGGAGAATTTAATATCAGCCATTTGGTCTTTGGTGTGATATGAGCTTCTAGTTCTTCGGCGCTTAACTTGTAATTGTTTTCAATCCTGGTTGCGATCGGCACCGCTTCGCCGCCGCACAGGCGTACCATGTCAGGATAGCTTACCCAAAACGGCGCCGGTATCAGCACCTCATCACCGGGGTTTAGGGTGGCAAGCAGTGCATTAAACAATACTGGCTTGCCCCCGGGAGAGACATTGATCTGGCTTGGGGCGTAGTGCAAATTATTATCACGCTTGAACTTGGCGCAAATTGCCGCCTTTAATTCCGGGATACCATCAACCGCTGTATAACGGGTTTTACCCTCATCAATAGCGCGTTTGGCGGCGGCGCAAATATGCTCCGGAGTTGGCATGTCAGGCTCTCCAGCACCGAGCCCGATTACATCAACACCTGATGCCGCCAGTTCGCGGGCCTTTTGCGATACTGCCAGAGTTGCCGAGGGGGCCACGCGCTGCAAAGCGTCAGACAGGGGGGCTTTGGTCATGATATTCTCTTGTGTTTGTTGCAGGTTTGCCCTGCAGTGTAAGCTCAAAATCAAAGATGAAGCTGACCAATTGGTGGCAAATGGTCAAGTGCTGATGGACGACACTTACAGCAGATTTTGAACACAATTGCCAAGGTTTTGCCACATCTGCCGCAAAAATACCTTGGCTTGGTCGCGCTTAAGGCACTTGCCCTTGCTTCTAATTGCCCCACACCAACAAAAGGGGACGTTGAGATGCAAATAATCACCATTCACAGATTACGCAAATTTAGCCTATTACTTGGGCTTACCTTGCTCAGTTTTTGGTTATTTTCCTGCTCGGCTCGCGCGGAAACAGCCACCATGACATTGGATGAAGCCAAATCGGGAAGCTTATTGTTTCGCACCGATCAACCGGGTCAATATATACCAGCTCCAGCTTTGGCAACAGATGTGCAAATCAAAGTCACTGGGCCGATTATTCGCACCCGCCTCACCCAAAAGTTTATCAATAATTCCGCGCAAACAGTTGAGGGGATTTATCTGTTTCCTCTGCCGCAAGATGCTGCGGTTGATCGTTTGGTGATGATAATAGGAGGCCGGGTGATAGAGGGCAAAATCCAAGAAAAACGTCAAGCCCGAAAAACTTACGACACTGCCAAAGAGGCCGGAAGAAAAGCATCACTTGTCGAGCAAATACGCCCAAACATGTTCACCAATTCGGTGGCCAATATCGGCCCCAAAGAAACCATTACCGTCCAAATCGAATATCAGGGTACTGCAAAGCTACGCGATGGACGGTATTCCTTGCATTTCCCTTTGATAGTAGCACCGCGTTTTAACCCCAATGCCGAACAATCCCCCACATTTGAAAATCAAGTACCCAGAATAACCGATCCGGCGCAAATACCAAAGGGTGTTCGTTTACAGGTTCAATTAACCGCCGGCTTTGACTTGGACGACATTAATAGCCCCAGCCATAAAATCAGCATTTCTGGGGATCGCCAAAAATCCATCACTATTGACGGCCCGGTTCCAGCGGATCGGGACTTTATCCTAAACTGGATACCCAAAGTCCAAAGCAAACCAGCCGCGCAGCTGTTTACCGAACAGAAAAATGGATCAACTTATCTGCTGGGTTTAATTCAAGCTCCAACCGGGATGGGGGAACAAACATTCAATCTGCCCCGAGAAGCAGTATTTGTGATCGATAATTCTGGCTCCATGGCTGGCAAATCCATACGCCAAGCTCGCACCGCTTTGTTGCTGGCCTTAGATGGTTTGCGTGCAAGTGATCGTTTTAATGTCATCGCCTTTGAGAATGTTACCGATAAACTGTTCACACAAAGTGTGGTCGCAAACCGTGAGAACTTGGCCACAGCCAAGCGGTTCGTCTCGCGCTTAAATGGAGATGGCGGAACAGTGATGCTTCCGGCTCTACGTGCTGCATTTCGCACCACGGCCCCCGCGCGCGAAAACCAGGTGCGGCAAGTAATCTTCATCACAGATGGCCAGATCAGCAATGAAGGTGAATTATTTGCAGAAATCAGACGTGAGTTAGGCCAAAGCCGTTTGTTCATGATCGGAATAGGCGCCGCCCCCAACCGTTATTTTTTGAGCCGTGCTGCCAGATTAGGTCGCGGTACCAACGTCACTATATCAGACATCAATCAAGTAGAGCAAAAAATGACCGAAATGCTGATGAAATTAGAGCGCCCGGTCATGCAAAACCTGACTGTCTCGTTTCCCGGAGCCACCCAGCCAATTATCTGGCCCAATCCATTGCCTGATCTTTATGCCAATGACCCAGTGGTCATAGTGGCAAAAATTGATGAAGCACCACAGAACCTACTTGTATCTGGACAATTCTCCCATGCCAAATGGCAGGCTAACCTTGATTTATCCTCAGCAAATTCTGGAACTGGCATATCACAACTATGGGCGAGGGCAAAAATTGCTAGCCTCGAGGAAAGTCGGTTTGATGGCATTCATCCAAGCCATATTGATGCCCAAATTTTACAAACTGCTTTGGCCCATCACCTGGTAAGCAGAGTGACCTCATTAGTGGCGGTTGATGTCACCCCGCAAAAAATGTTTGAGGCTGAGGCTGTCACACAAGTTTTGCCCCTTGCTTTGCCCGATGGCTGGAGCCCGTTGAAAGTAAAACCCCGAACCACTTCCATAACCCCGCCATCGCTCAATCCGGTGAATGATACCGGCATAACCCTGCCGGCCACGGCCAGCCCCCATGAAATAAAATTGATACTTGGACTTTTAAGCTTGGCGCTGGCATTGGCACTTTTTGGACGCTGGTTACCCGCAAGGTCAAAGTCATGAGCGCCGAACAGGCCTTACACCGTGGTCGGCGCACTCTGGCATTGTTTATAATGCTGGCTGGAATAATTTTACTTTTACAAGGTGGGTTCACTGTTGCCAAAGCACATTTGTCTCAAACTTTATTGCAACAATCATGGGACAAAACATTGGGCAGTCAAGACAATACACGGCCATGGCCGTGGGCAGACACTTGGCCTGTAGCTAAAATTCAAGCCCCGCGTTTAGGCAAAAGCAATATTGTATTAGCTGAAGCCGGCGGGGAGGCTTTAGCTTTCGGCCCATCACTCCTAAATGCCGGTGGGCGCCCGGGGAAAGCAGAAGATATTTTGATATCTGCTCATAAAAATACCCATTTTTCATGGCTAAAAGATCTAAAATCAGGTGATACGCTTACCTTACAAGACCCGACAGGTGATGAAAAAAGCTATCAGGTCACCGGAATGCAGGTGGTGCGATTTGATGCCTCTGGCATTAGTGCCCAGAATAAAGGGAACCGATTGGCTCTTATCACCTGTTATCCGTTTGATGCCGGATTTGGCGGGCCGTTGCGATACATTGTATGGGCTGAAGCTGTGCCAAGCGCGACAAGCTAACAATGCCGATTACAGGCACCGGATTTACGCAAAAACCGGTAATATGAACAGGAGTTAATAGATTAAGCTATGGTCTCCAGATTATTTTGATATTACCCTGACCTGCAAATCGGTAATAACAGAATATGGAGTTTCCTATGTGGGGGGTTATTTATAAAACAGGTCTTGGTTTTATCCTGTCGTGCCTGTTGGCGTTTTCAGCATATGCACAGGCGAGCAATACCCGGCTTGAGTTTAAGGGCCTGGATGTTAACGCCGAACACATAGCTGTCTTTGTGGGTAAGGATGGTGAATTGAGCAAAGCGGTTGCGGACATTAATGCCAAAACTGATGGCCGACTGCAAACCGCACTAAAAGATGCTGAATTTGAAGGAAAATTTGGCAAAAAATTACGTCTTTATGGTCTGTCTCCA
Source organism: Robiginitomaculum sp. (assembly GCA_015485155.1). Taxonomy (GTDB): domain Bacteria; phylum Pseudomonadota; class Alphaproteobacteria; order Caulobacterales; family Maricaulaceae; genus Robiginitomaculum_B. The sequence continues at coordinate 109,354 of WFUF01000002.1, forward strand.
TTTAAGTCTGTTATTGTGGTTGGATCCGGTGAAGATGAATTATCGGTGCGCCAGCTTCGTGATCTTGGTGGTTATGTTGCCCAGGCAAGTTCTAATGATGATTCCCTTGCCATCATTGGCGCCGGCCTTAACACCAGTGTCGCACAAAGCGCAGCCGAGCTTGCCATGGGTTATGCGCTTGGCTCGTACAGTTTTGATAAGTACAAGGCAAAGGGCAGTGGAGACAGCAAGAAAAAAGCCCGTACCGTCAGCTTTCATACAGAAGAGCCTCAGCTTTCCAAAGACCTGTTTGTAAATGACCTTAAACACGTTGTGACCGGTGTAGGTTTTGCCCGTGACATGGGAACCGAGCCCGGCAAATCTATTTATCCTGAAAACTATGCCCAAAGGGTGCGCAAGCTGTTCAAAGGTGTCGCCAACGTCAAGGTAGAGGTCATGGACCTTGCCCAGATGAAACGCAAAAACATGGGTGCTCTTATGGGGGTAGGCCAAGGTTCAATTCATGACCCCAGGCTGGTCACCGTTACCTATATGGGCGGAGCAAGTAATGAAGCGCCGATTGCACTGGTAGGAAAAGGCATCACTTTTGATAGTGGTGGTATTAGCCTGAAACCAAATACTGGTCAGTGGGCGATGAAGTCTGACCTGTCCGGCGCCGCAGCAGTGGCAGGAACAATTTATGCCGTTGCCAAACGCGGTGATAAAGTCAATCTGGTAGGTGTAATGGCCATGGCTGAGAACATGCCGTCGGGCAAGGCAATTCGTCCCGGTGATGTGCTTACAACAATGAGCGGGAAAACCATCGAGGTCATGTCAACTGATGCCGAGGGCCGTCTGGTCTTATCTGATGCCATGACCTATGTACAAGAAGAATACGACCCACGCTTGCTCATTGACATTGCGACTCTTACCGGGTCAGCAGCACGGGCAATGGGCGAGGATTATGCCGCCGTTATCACTCCGGACTGGGATTTGACCCAAGAGATGATGCGCATCGGCAAAGCCGTTGGTGAAGATGTCTGGCCATTGCCCTTAAACAAAAACCATTACAAGGCCATTGCCTCTGATATTGCTGATATCAAGAGCACCGCCGGCAGGCCAGGTGCCAGTATTGGCGCGGCGGTCATTGGCACATTTGTCGATGAAGATCGCAAATGGGTGCATCTGGATATTGCGGGCGTTGACTGGCTGGATAAAGCCACGCCAACCACGCCAAAGGGTCATGCCGGATGGGGTGTAAGATTTCTTGACGCTGTAGTTCGCGAAAACCAACAGGCAGAGTAAGTGCTGCGCGAAAAGCTGTGCATTACTATCCGTCATCAACTGAGTTGATGACGGGGCTTGAGGAGCCGTTTTCCCCTCTTACTTGAAAATAATCTGTAAGCAGTCTTGAAGGGTGAGAAAACCATGCGGACGCGAGTTCAGGCTCATTCCTGTGCGGGTGTTCCATTTGCCTAATATAGCGGATTTCTACAAATGTTTGTTCAGATCCTGGCGGCCAAGAATTCGGATGATATCAACTGTTTGCTCGTTTACTTGATAGTAAATTATGTCACTACCACAGGGACAGCTTCTATATTCTCGATCAAGATTTTCTACGATTGAAAACAAGTACGGCTGCTCGGCTATAATATAAAATTGATCAAGAAAATTGTAATGATATTTATCCGCTTGGATTTCGCCATATTTGGTAACCTCCCAATGATAAATACGCCACAAATCATCTTCGGCTTGTGGCGTAAGCCTATATTTTCGCATCCTGCTTTAATCTGGTTTTGAATTTAACCAACAAATCCTTTGGATCAGTTTCGGAAATTCCGCTCTCAACACCTTTGCTAAGTAATGCTTGCAAGTTTGAAATAGTATTTTCACGCTGTCTAACCTGACGTAAAACAGAATTTACAACATCGCTATGGCTCTTGAATTCTTTACTGGCGACTTGTTCTTCAATCCAGCTCTGGTTCGGCTCTGTAAATGAAATTGTCGTGCGAGGCATTTTACCATCCTGTGCGAAGTTCGTCGTGATGCATTATTGCTACATTTTGCATCATTAGTCCAGTTTTCCTTATATCTGCAAACGAAAAAGGGCCACCTATCTCAAACGCCCGCCATTGGTTGAACGGTTTTTTGTAATTCAGCAAGGCGGTCACGTTTGGCAATGCGTAGTTCATAGTCTTTTTGCAGGTTTAGCCAAAACCCGTTGCTCATGCCAAAGAACAAACTAAAGCGTAACGCCATATCCGCAGAGATAGCTCGCTTGCCGTCTATGATTTTTTTGATGGCGGCACGATCAACGCCAATGGCCTTGGCAAATGCTCCGGGTTTAATGCCCAGATCGTCCAAGAAATCTTGCTTTAGCATTATGCCGGGGTGTTCAATTTCAATCATCTCATTACTCCTGTCTAATGGTAGTCGATTAGCTTCACGTCATGAGCAAAGCCACCCATTTCACAACTTTTGCCCGTATCAGGCATATGCCTTGGCCTTACAGGTGGGGTAATATTTATTAAATCATGTTACACATTGATTTCATTAGAGTCTTGCGTCTTTCAGCAAGATGTATCAAAGTGTGTTGATGAATGATTTTTCGCAAGTTCCAAAAGTAAAACCCAGCCCATATAAGAAACCTTCGCGTATTCGTGGCAATGATGAGACCCGAAAGCGTATATTGTCTGCTGCGGCTACAGTGGTGGCCCGTTATGGGATGAAAAAAACCACAATCCGGAAAATTGCCCGCGAGGCCAAGGTGTCGGGCGGGCTTGTCATGCATTATTTTGGATCGAAGGTTGAGCTGATCCATCATATTTTTCGCTCAGGAAACCCTCCTTTGAGCAAATATTTAAGAACACATCTGGATCAGTTTCATTCACCGGAGGAACTGGTTCTGGGTGCCATGGAAGCCTATTTGCCCCGGGATATTAAAAATTCAGAACTAACCAGAGAGATTATGGCTAATTCCTGGCTGTGGAGCAAACAGGACGAAATAAAATATGCCAGCCATCTTGGTGAACTGGCGGATATTGTGGCGGACGCCTTGCAGGAAAAATTTTATCCCGGACAGGTGACTTTAACCCAAACCGCTACCTATACCTTGGCCAGTGCCTATGTAGGAGTTTTGCGCATGGGATTGCAAAAGGGGTGGGAAAAACAAACCTATATCAATGTTATGACGCCTGCTTTTCGAATGATCCTGGCCGGTCTTGATGCCGAGGTAAAAGCCTCAATATCCAAAGATGGTGCATCATGAATTTTGCCTCAGATACTGCTGCTCCTGCGCACCCGAAAGTTCTGGAACAATTAGCTGCGGCTAATTCCGGGCCTGCGGTAAGTTATGGAGCCGATGGCTGGACGCTACAGGCCGAAGCCATGCTCTCGGATTTGTTTGAATTTAACTTGCGGGCAAGTTTTGTCAGTTCCGGTACGGCCAGCAATGCTCTTGCCCTGTCATTATTGTGCCCACCTACTGGCGGTATTATATGTCATGAACAGGCGCATATAAATTGTGATGAGCGCGGCGCGCCAGAGTTTTTCAGCCATGGAGCCAGGCTGATGCCGCTTACTGGCCTTCACGGTCGGATCAAAGCGCAGGTTTTGCAGCAAAAACTACAGGAAACTGACGAGAGCTTCGTACACGCAACTCCGCCCAAAGCCCTGTCCATTTCCAATTTAACTGAGTCAGGGTGCTGTTATACGCCAGAACAAACTACGTCTTTGGCGCAAATGGCAAAGACTGCGGGCCTTGGCGTGCATATGGATGGGGCGCGTTTGGTAAATGCCATGGCCTTTCTTAAAGCCCGGCCTGCTGATCTAACCTGTAAGGCCGGGGTGGATGTCTTGTCTTTAGGGTTTACCAAAGCCGGTGCCATGGGCGCAGAGGCAGTTATTTTATTCGGCTCTAATGCCGATATGTTTGACGACTTTGAGGCCAGACGCAAACGGGCAGGGCACATGCCGCCAAAACAACGCTTTGTAGCGGCGCAGGTGGTGGCTCTGCTACAAAATAATCTGTGGCTGGAACTGGCTGAACATGCCAATACAATGGCGCAAAAATTGCGTGATGGTTTGCTGGAGCAGGGGATTTGTATTTTGCATCCGGTAGAAGGAAATGAAGTATTTGCCAGGTTGAGCGCTGATCAAACCAGCCAGTTGCGCGATGGTGGAGCCGCGTTTTACTCATGGCCTGATGGCTCTGCCCGTCTTGTTACCAATTGGAGTACGAAGCACTCTGAAATAAGCTCGGCTCTTGCTCTGTTATAGCCTGTAATTTACATTAGAACAAACTGGAAACCCCAGCCGGATTGAGGTAGCAACAGGTTATGAGCAATGCTGATGGATTTTCTGATTCATCGTCTGGCAGTTTTGGGCCTGACGCAGGCAAGGCTGTGCGGCAGGAAGAATGGGCTCCGCACCGCCCGGCGCGACCAGAAAAATCTGAAGGCGGCGTGGCTTTTGAACTGGTGAGCGAGTTTGAGCCCAAGGGTGATCAACCGCAGGCCATAGCCAATCTGGTAAAAGGGGTGGAAGCTGGTGAAATGGATCAGGTATTGCTCGGTGTTACCGGCTCGGGCAAGACGTTTACCATGGCGCAAGTTATCAAGGAAACTCAGCGCCCGGCACTTATCCTGGCCCATAACAAGACTCTGGCAGCGCAATTATATGGAGAGTTTAAGGACTTTTTCCCGAACAATGCGGTTGAGTACTTTGTTTCCTATTATGATTATTATCAGCCGGAAGCCTATGTGCCGCGCACCGATACCTATATTGAAAAAGACAGCGCAATAAATGAAACCATTGACCGAATGCGCCATGCTGCCACTCGCGCTATATTGGAACGTGATGATGTAATTATTGTCTCTTCGGTTTCATGTATATATGGCATTGGCTCGGTGGAAACCTATACGTCGATGACATTTACCCTGGAGCCGGGGCAGGAGATTGACCAACGGGCAATAATGCGCAATCTGGTGGAATTGCAGTTTAAGCGCAATGATGCTGCCTTTACCCGCGGCACATTCAGAGTGCGCGGTGATGTGTTGGAGATATTCCCCTCCCATTATGAAGACCGGGCCTGGCGCATTGATTTTTTTGGTGATGAAATTGACAGTATCTGGGAGTTCGACCCGCTAACCGGTAAAAGAACTTCAGAGCGCGATCATATCAAGGTTTATGCGAATTCTCACTATGTTACCCCGCGTCCGACCATTAAACAGGCCATAAGAAATATTCGCAAGGAAATGCACGAGAGGGTTAAGTGGCTGGAGAAAAATAATAAATTACTCGAGGCTCAACGCTTGCAGCAAAGAACCGACTTTGATCTGGAAATGATGGAAGCACAAGGAGTTTGCTCAGGCATTGAAAATTATTCCAGATATCTTACTGGTCGCAAGCCCGGAGACCCGCCGCCAACCTTGTTTGAGTATCTGCCGGAAAATGCTCTGGTGTTTGTTGATGAAAGCCATGTGACCATTCCGCAATTAGGCGCAATGTACAAGGGCGATTTTCGGCGCAAATCAACTCTGGCTGACTATGGGTTTCGGCTGCCAAGCTGTCTGGATAACCGGCCATTGAAGTTTGAAGAATGGCAGGCAATGCGCCCACAGACGATAAATGTTTCTGCCACTCCCGGGCCATGGGAGCTGGCGCAGACCGGTGGTGTGTTTACCGAACAGATCATACGCCCAACCGGCCTGATTGATCCTCCGGTGCAGGTGCGTCCGGTTTCAGCCAATGGTGCCAATCAGGTTGATGATGTGATTGCGGAGGTGCGGGCGGTAGCTGAGCGTGGCTATCGGTCACTGATAACCACACTTACCAAGAAAATGGCTGAGGACCTGACCGAATATATGCATGAACAGGGCATAAAGGTGCGTTATATGCATTCGGATATTGATACGCTGGAGCGTATTGAAATAATTCGCGATTTACGCCTTGGTGCCTTTGATGTGCTGATCGGGATCAATCTGCTGCGTGAGGGTTTGGATATTCCTGAATGTGCATTTGTTGGAATTCTTGATGCTGATAAGGAAGGTTTTTTGCGTTCAGAAACATCTTTGGTGCAGACCATTGGCCGGGCCGCCAGAAATGTTGAAGCGCAAGTGGTGTTATATGCTGACAAAATTACCGGCTCCATGCAGCGGGCTATGAATGAAACCAAACGCCGTCGTAAGAAACAGCAGGAATATAACGCCAGACACGGCATTACCCCGCAATCCATTAAAAAGAATATCGGCGATATTCTGGAAAGTGTATATGAAGGTGATCATGTGCGGGTGGGAACTGAAGACAGCGCACTTGGCTATGTCCGTGGCCTTGCCGAAGATGGCAGTCATTTTGTCGGTAAAGACTTAAAAACAGTAATTGCGGAAACTGAAAAAGCCATGCTCAGTGCTGCGGCTGATCTGGAATTTGAGCAGGCAGCCAAATTACGCGACCAACTTTCCAAATTGCGCGAAAAAGAGCTTGATTTACTATCCCCAGCAGGAACCATTTCCCATAAGAAACGCCATTCGCGCAAAAGCGGGGGCAGCGGAGTAAGTTGGAAGCATAACCGTAGCCGGTGAACCTTGCTTGCGTGCAAAAGGGGCTGGTGCAGCAAAAAGGGCGACCCAATCGAGCCGCCCTTTTCAAAATTTATGAACCGGGTAAACCGGAACGGTTAATGTGGCATAAGTGCCTTACATCATGCCGCCCATGCCACCCATGCCGCCCATGCCGCCCATATCAGGCATTGCAGGTGCGCCGCCACTGTCTTTGGCAGGAGCATCAGCAATAGCAGCTTCGGTGGTGATGATCAGGCCAGCAACAGAGGCTGCGTTTTGTAAGGCAGAACGAACCACTTTCACCGGATCAACGATACCTGCTTCAACCATGTCGCAGAATTCGTCATTTTGCGCATCAAAGCCAAAAGTAGCTTTTTTGCTGTCCAGAATGCGGCCAACCACGATGGAGCCTTCGGAACCGGCATTTTCAGCAATTTGCCGAACCGGTGCTTCTAAGGCCTTGCGTACAATAGCAATACCGGCAGCCTGGTCGTCATTGTCACCTTCAATGTCAATGGACTTGGCAGCGCGAAGCAATGCGGAACCACCACCAGGCACAATGCCTTCTTCAACAGCGGCGCGGGTAGCGTTAAGCGCGTCTTCAACACGGTCTTTGCGCTCTTTTACCTCGATCTCGGTGGCACCGCCAACCTTGATCACAGCAACACCGCCAGCCAGCTTGGCCAGACGCTCCTGCAGTTTTTCACGATCATAATCAGAAGTAGTGTCTTCGATTTGACGACGGATTTGTGAAACCCGGCCCTCAATATCCTTTTTGGCGCCAGCACCATCAACAATAGTGGTATCGTCTTTGGTAATCACCACATTCTTGGCAGTGCCGAGCATGTCAATGGTGACGTTTTCCAGCTTGATGCCAAGATCTTCAGAGATAACAACCGCACCGGTCAGTACCGCAATGTCTTCAAGCATGGCTTTTCTGCGATCACCAAAGCCCGGGGCTTTTACCGCCGCGATTTTTAATCCGCCGCGCAGCTTGTTAACCACCAGGGTGGCCAGAGCTTCGCCTTCAATGTCTTCGGCAATGATCAGCAAAGGACGTGAAGATTGCACAACGCTTTCAAGGATTGGCAACATAGCTTGCAAATTGGATAATTTGCTCTCGTGCAGCAAAATCAACGGGTTTTCCATCGAGGTCAGCATTTTATCTGCATCGGTAATGAAGTAAGGAGACAAATATCCACGGTCAAACTGCATGCCTTCAACCACATCCAGTTCAGTGCTCAGGGATTTGGCTTCTTCAACAGTGATAACGCCTTCATTTCCGACCTTGTCCATGGCCTTGGCAATCATATCGCCAATTTCACGATCGCCATTGGCAGAAATAGTGCCAACCTGCGCGATTTCCTCGGAGGTTTTGACCTTTTTGGCCTTTTGCATAATGTCTTTTACAACTTCGGTAGCAGCTGCATCAATGCCACGCTTAAGATCCATAGGGTTCATGCCAGCAGCAACCCGTTTCATGCCTTCGGAGACGATAGCCTGTCCCAGAATTGTAGCAGTGGTCGTGCCATCACCAGCAACATCATTGGCTTTGGAGGCAATTTCGCGCATCATTTGCGCGCCCATGTTTTCAAACTTTTCTTCCAGCTCGATTTCTTTGGCAACAGTTACACCGTCCTTGGTGGTGCGTGGTGCGCCAAAGCTTTTGTCGAGAACAACATTGCGGCCCTTGGGGCCCAAAGTTACTTTTACCGCATTAGCCAGAACATTTACGCCCCGGATCATGCCTTCGCGGGCATCGGCCCCGAATTTTACTTCCTTAGCAGCCATTGGTTTTCCTTATGACTAAAATTTGAGGGATGGATAGAATGAGGCGGGGATTAACCCAGAACACCCATAATATCGGATTCTTTCATTATGATCAGCTCTTTGCCGTCAAGTTTAACTTCGGTACCAGACCATTTGCCAAACAGGATGCGATCACCTTTCTTTACATCCAGCGGTATCAATTTACCGCTATCATCTTTGGTGCCAGGGCCAACGGAGATAACCTCGCCTTCCTGTGGCTTTTCCTTGGCGGTATCGGGAATGATAATTCCACCAGCAGTTTTGCTGTCTTCTTCGATGCGCGACACAAGTACGCGATCATGTAAAGGACGAAATTTCATATCGGTTCGCTCTTTCTTGTTTAGGGTTTCAAAACACTTAACCGGCCGCCTTATGGGTGAATTTTAGCACTCACCGCACCCGACTGCCAGCGCAAGGGGGAGATAGGGGGGCGCAGGTGCTGAGTCAAGGATTGAAGAGGAAAAATTATTGGGGGCAGCTACATTGTTCAGTTTGCCAAGGCAGATTAACAATACACCTTAATCACCATGAACAAATTTGTGTATGGTCTTTCATGCTAGTTTATTTTTGGATGTTCCAGCAGGGCTGTAATTGGCTAATTATTGAGTTTTCCAACCCTGCTGCCGTGTCCAGATCAAATATACCAATCTTCTTTGCAGATGTGTCGGCATAACCAAATATTTCAACTGAATTCCCGTTACTAAGTGAGTGAGATAAAAGGGCATTCAAACGAATGTTAGTGCTCTGGCTACTACCGGGTTTTGCATAAAAATACAGGCGCTTTGCCAATAGCTGACTGGTTTTTCCTACATACATCACCTGCCCATTTAGAATGAAGGAGTACAAAGCTGGTGATGCTTTCCTCATTTGATTTTGACGAAGCGCTAGATTCCCGTTTTCGATCAACCAAGTTCCAATTTGTCTAAACCCGATTGCCCTAATATCTGCCAATCCTGGTTTCGAAAATAACCTGCTTGTTTGCGATGCGCGGATAGGGGCTAGGTTCTGTGGTATGTTCTCCGCGGAATTTGCTGCCGATGATTTTCTGATGATCAATCGTACTATTTTTTTTTTGACTGCCACAACTTTGGCAATAGTCTGTACGTCGATCAAATTGTCGTAATAATTCCAATTTTCGGCTGATTTGGTTTGCTTGCTGTCGCTGAGTAAACTTCAATTTAGCTGCGATGCAATCATCACAAATTCCAGCCGGTGCAATTTTTGACAGTAATTTTCTACTTCATATCTTTGAGACATAGTTAATTAATCTTCAAAATATCCTCGAGTGTGGGTAGGAATCTATCACGAGGCTAAGCGTTAACCAAACCATCGTGCTGGTTTGTCTTATCGCCTGGCGGCTATTTTAAGGACGGGTTTTGCGGTAAAATGCTCATTTGCAAAAACCAATTAGCCAAAACATTCTGCCTTTATTATGTCCGCCACGCGCAGGGAATTGGCGATGGCAGTAAGCGCCGGATTTACAGCAGCGCTTGAGACAAAAACCGAGGTATCCACCACATACAGATTTTCTATTTGGTGCGACTTGCAATTTGCATCAACCACGGAAGCCTTTTTATCCTTGCCCATGCGCAAGGTTCCGCATTGATGCGCTGTACCATAAAGCGGCAATATTCCGTCCATTTGTGCCCTGTGGCCTTCAAGGCAATGACACAGGCGCCCGGCATTGTGCATTATCTGGTGAAAACGCTTGATCAGCCGTTTATGAGGCACCAGATTATTATACCAGTAATCAAGCTGTATGGAGCCATCATCGCGCAGACGCACCCGGTTTCTGGCTTCGGGAAGGTCTTCGGTCATGACCAGAAATGGGATTAGTCTTTCGCCAATGGCATCGGCAACGAATTTTGGGATTAGCCAGTATGGGATCAGTCCGGATAATTGCCCGCGCAACACATCGCCATTCATGTATTCAAGCAATTGAATATGCCCCATGGGGAAATCAAATTCGCCATCAGGGTCTTTCCAGTAAAAGTCATTGATTGCCATGGTTTTGGGAAAACTTGTCTCCACTTTGGACCAGGCAAAGGAAAGGGTGGCAGATGCGGTATGAAACATATAATTGCGCCCCACCTGATCCGAGCCATTGGCCAGCCCGTTCGGGTGGGCATCATTTGCCGAAGCCAGCAATAAGGCTGCCGAATTGATGGCACCTGCGGCCAGAACCACCACATCGCCACGCACATTATGGCTTTCGCCATTGTGTACATATTCCACGCTGGTAATATCTGTTCCAGAAGCATTGGTGTGCAATCGGGTTACCCTGGCGCCTGTTAGCAATTCTACATTGCTGTGCTCTATGGCCATATTTACCATTTTGCGACCATCGGATTTGGCTTCACGCAAGCAAGGAAACCCGCCGCAAGTGCGACAGCGGATACAGGGGCTGTTCAGGGGATTTTCCACATTACGATCCACCGCTATCGGCATTTCAAACGGTTGCAGGCCCTGTTTGGTCAAATGATGTTTAATACGGGCAATTTCCGGATCATGCTTCATTGGCGGATAGGCATAGGGCGGGGCGCTGGCATCATCGGTGGGATCAGCGCCGCGATTGCCATGTACCTGCCACAGGGTTTCAGCTTCGGTGTAATAAGGTGCCAGATCAGTATAGCTAATGGGCCATGCCGGCGAGATCATGCCGCCATAATGTCTGGTTTCTTCAAAATCGCGCTGGCGAAACCGATACAGGGCTGCTCCATAAAAAATGGTATTGCCACCCACCCAGTAATGGATATTGGGCTGGAAGGTTTTGCCCTTGCGATCTGTCCAGTTTTCATCGGCCTTGTAACGATCCTTGATAAAAACCTCTTTGGGGCTCCAGTTTGCGCTTTCCACAGGCAAATGTTCACCGCGCTCCAAAATCAAGATGGACTTCCCCGATGCGGCCAGTTTCTGGGCCAGGGTGGCACCGCTTGCTCCTGAACCGATAATTACCAGATCATAAGAGCTATCGGCCCTGCGTGGTGTTTCTACTTTAATCGCCGACATAAGCTTTCTCTGCCAGGGGGCGGGTGATGGCCCGCACCATTCTTTCAGGAAGGTATCGCAATAATAGCGCCATGATTTTTGCTGATAATCCTGGTACAATAATTTCGGCGCCTTGATTATTACGTCGCCAGGCTTCTTCTACCATTTGCTCAGGGCTTTGGGTGAACCATTTGGCGCTTTGCATGGATTTGGGATCAATATTGTTTGCCTGCTGAAACTCGGTGGCAACAAATCCCGGTAAAACTGCGCTGACCAACACTCCTTGTTCTGATACTTCTGCGGCCAGACTTTGGGAAAATTTAAGCAAAAAAGCCTTGCCTGCCGGATATAGGGTATGGCCCTTGCCCCCTGATGACAGGGCGGCGATTGAGCTTATGTTTAATATGCGCCCCCAGCCTTGTTTGGTCATATGCGGTAAAACTGCATGGCTAAGCGCCACCGGGGTGTTTATGGTAAGCTCAAGAAATCGTAATTGTTGCTCATAAGTTGTTTTGGCAAAGCTACAGGCAATTGAAATTCCGGCATTGTTGATCAGAATATTTACCTTGCGCCCCAGCTTCTGCACCTGTTTGAATAAATTTAGTCCGGCACCTGGCAAGCCAAGATCAGCGCAAAACGTATCGACGGCAACATTGTGATCCTGTTGTAGTTTTTCTGAAATGTCTAACAGGCGGTCTTTGCGGCGGGCGCATAGCCCAAGATCATAGCCGTTAATGGCTGCATGACGGGCAAAGGCTGCACCAATTCCCGAAGATGCTCCGGTAATCAGGGCGTATTTGTCCGGTTTTGTCATAGTTTAGCCAAGCCATCCGGCAGCACGGATTTTAGGTGCATAGGTGCGGCTTACTGGAACCTTGGTTTGATCCCTTAATACAATATGTAATTTACCCTGATCCCGTTTTATTTGTTCAATGCCCTCTTTTGCCACCCACCATGAACGGTGCACCTGCATGCCATCATAATCACCAAGCTCGGAAATGGCATCGGCAAGCCGCATCAGAATTAAATCTGATCCCTGGGCTGTGTAGATGCGTAAATAATGGTCTTCGGACGAAACTGCGTATAAGCTGCCATCAGATATTTTTGCAGGGATCCTGGCAAAAAACCGTGCTCCATTATCAGATGGTTTATCAGGAAATGCCCGGTCAGAGAGAAAACTGACCCCGCTAACCGCCACAGATACAACCCAGATCAAAAAATACAAATTTGGCCAGTGGACTATGGAAACCGGATGACCGGTTGCAAGCTGTATCAGTAATACAGCAGGAAATACCAGCGCCGCCATTATAAAGGATGCCAATAGATAAAACCAGAAGCTGGACAGTTTGGGTAAATTGTTTTTTAGCCTCGGGCCAATGAATCTTGATGCCATCCACCCCCATGTCAACAATCCTGTCCAATACGCCCATGCGCCGACAATTGGCAAATGACTGGTAGCTCCAAACGGTGACATTAATGCTAATATGGTCCCGATGAATACAATCAGGATTATATCCTTATTAGTATATGCATTGAGCCAAAACCGGGCGAACATTCATGTTTCCTGACTGTTTGATCTTCAAAAAATGCTTAATGTGCAGCTCAAGTCAAGTAAAACAAAGGCAACAGGGCTGATTTTTGCAAAACCTGCGTAAAAATACAATCGGCCTCGCAATATTCGGCAAAATGGCGTATTGTGGAGACTCGTTTTAGAAATAAAGGGCGTAAGCATGCGTATAATTGTTTTGATTGCAGCTTTCTTTGCTGTGATTGCAGGTGTCGGCACCGTAATAATAAACAAGGGCGGCACAAAGAATGTTTCGTTTGTTGAAGCTTCTGAAGCTGCTGATGTTGTTTCTGAAGAAGTCAGTTCTCCTGCACCTGCTTCTGCCGATGCAGCACTGCGTGCTTTTTATGATCAACAGCAAATAGCTCTGCCCAAAGCCCCCGCAGGCCCGCCATTACCGGCCTCAAATACGGTTTTGCAGCGTATTGCCTTTGGTTCGTGCCAAACAAGCTGGAAGCCCATCCCTATTTTGGATCAGGTGGCTGCCGATAATCCCGACCTGTTCATCTATCTGGGTGACAATGTTTATGGGGATGAGCGCGCCGGTAATGCATTATTGCCTAATTTGCGCAAACAATATGCCGATCTTGCCAAACGGCCAGCCTTTGCCCGCTTGCGGCAGCAAACCCCAATGATGAGCATATGGGATGATCACGACTATGCCATGAATGATGCTGGCGGGGACTTTGCTTTTAAGTATTTTGCTAAAAAAGTTTTTCTTGAGTTCTGGAATGAGCCGAAAGACAGCATACGCCGCAAACGTGAAGGGCTTTATGACGCCAAGATTTTTGGCGTTGAGGGCCAAAGAGTACAGATCATTATGCTTGATACTAGGTATTTTCGTTCATCGCCCCTGATCCCTACCGATGAGCGTGGAGCCAAGGGCAAGGAGCGTTATTTATCGTCTTTTGATCCAAATATGACCATTTTGGGCGAAGAACAATGGCAATGGTTTGAAGAGCAATTACAGCAACCTGCCGAGATCAGGCTGATTATTACCTCCATTCAGGTGCTGGCTGCCGATCATGGCTGGGAGGCGTGGGATGAATTTGTACCACAGCGGGATAAATTCTTCGCCACGGTGAAAAACAGTGGCGCCAAAGGGGTGCTGATTGTTTCTGGTGATCGCCATATGGCGTCTTTTTATCGTAAGGATGATGCCACGGACTATGCTCTTTACGAGTTTACTTCTTCGGCTCTGAATATGAGCTTTACCGACAAAATTACCGAATATGACAGCTTGCAACTGGTTGAAGGTGTGGCTGCAAATAATTATGGCATGATTGATATTGACTGGCCGGGGCGCAAACTTTCCATGCAAATAAAAGGTGAATCTGGCGATATATTGCGCAAGCTGGAGGTGAAGTTTTCGGAAATTGGCCTGTAGGAAACTACAGGCACCTCACATTTGTTTGATGATTTTTTCAGTTTTGTGAGGGGACATCTGCAAAAAATTTGCTAGGGTAATCCGAAGCGGGTTATGTGGACCCGGCTAGTTAAAAGGAAACTATTCATGAACGCTCCTGTTAAAATTTCTATTGCCGCAACTACTGGTATTGCGTTTGCGCTTGGCGCTGGTGTTACTGCTGCCAGTGCGGCTCCTAAAGAAAAATGTTACGGAATTGCGCTGGCTGGTGAAAACGGTTGCGCAAATTTAAGCAAAACTCATTCCTGCCAGGGAACATCGACGGTTGATTATGCTATTGATGACTGGAAAATGGTTCCAAAAGGCACTTGTGCAACCACTGTGATCACCGATGAAAATGGTGTTGAGCGCAAAGGCATGAGCAAAAAAGAGGCCAAGGCCGCGATGAAGGCCAATCAGCAACAATAATTTGCTGCACCCGGGAGGTTATCTCCTCTCGCTTTTTCGGGTGGCTTTCCGGGTGTTTCTCCATGTCAAAGCCCACAAAACCAAAGTCCATAAACCTTCCCGCCATTGCCGGCTTGGGGTTGAAGCCTGAGCACTATCACGAAGCCATGGCTTGTGATACGGATCGGATCTGGTTTGAGGTGCATCCTGAGAATTATATGGTGGATGGCGGGCCGCGTTTGGCGTGGCTTGGGGGTTTTTCGGAAAAATTTGCGCTGTCATTTCATGGCATCGGCCTGTCGCTTGGCGGTTTGGATCGCCCTGACAGGCAGCATTTATCGCGGCTTAAATCTCTGGTGGATCGGTTTAACCCGGTTCAGGTCTCAGAACACCTTGCATGGTCGCGTTTAGGTGATGTTTATTTTGCCGATCTGTTGCCACCGCCTGCAACAAAATCCTCCCTGGACAGGCTGGTTGATCATATTGATGAAACGCAGGAGTTTTTGAACCGTAAATTGCTAATTGAAAACCCGTCCCTGTATTTGCCGATTCCGGGGTTTGCAGAATTACCGCAGCTCTATGTAGAGGCTGCAAGAAGAAGCGGGGCTGAGCTATTGTTTGATCTAAATAATATTGCCGTATGTGCTGCTAATGTTTTATTGCCAACTGATCGCTGGCTGGATGTGGTGCCAGCAGAAATGGTCAAGGAAATTCATTTAGCCGGAGCAACAGCGCGCAAAATTTCCGGCGAGACGGTTATGATCGACAGCCATGATGCACCAGTAAGTGATCAGGTGTGGCAATTGCTCGAGCAGTTTATTGCTGCGAACGGGGCAAGACCGGTATTGATCGAACGTGATGGTAATATACCAGGCTTTTCCGAATTAATGGCCGAACATGAGCGTGCCGCAAGTATTTTATCAGGCGCGGTGGCGGCCAATGGATAAGGATACAGAATTTTACGCTAAAATGGCGCAAGCAATTTTGAGCATGGATGATGAGCCGGTAAAATCATTATTTGGGCCATTTGCCAATCGTATAGATGCCCATCGGGGTAGTTTTATTACCGGGGCACAAAATGCCATTGTCAGCGCATATCCGGTTGTAGCCAGACTTGTTGGTGACGAATACATGCGGGCCATGGCGCAGGCATTTGTACGAAAATCACCCCCCAAATTGGCAAGCCTTACGCTTTATGGCGATGATTTTCCTGCGTTTTTGCGGGAATTTGCGCCAGTGCAAAAGGATCTGCCATGGCTTTCGGCGGTGGCGGAGCTGGATCGTGCATGGTTTGCGGCCTATGCTGCTAAGGATGATGAGGTTTTGCGGATTGGCGATGACAGGCATGGTATTGACCTTGCTTTGCTGGCTCCGGGTCTGGTTGCCTCAGTACAGCTTCTTCGGTTCAAAATTCCGGCATATTCAATCTGGCGCACCAATAAGGTGGATGAGAATGTGCAGGCTGTGCACATGCAAAAAGGTGCTGAATGGGCGGTGCTGTGGCGACAGGACAATCAGATTTTTCACGCCGGAATAAGTCGTGCCGAATACGTGTTTTTGAACAATATTGGAGGCGGGCTTAGTTTTGTACAATCGTTCGCAGAATGTGTTCGCTATGATCAGGACTTTGATTTGCAGCAACAGTTTTTACGCTGGTTGTCAGCGGGATTATTTATGGAGCTTAAACCATGATCGCAAATATTGATAAACTGATACGCAAGTTTGAATGTTTTATTGCACCAATGGCTTCGCCGGTGGCTGATCTGATATTGCGTCTGGCCGTGGCCCATGTGTTTTTACTCTCAGGAATGGCCAAGCTTAAAAACCTGCAAGGTGCAGGTGATTTGTTTCAGTATGAATGGTTTTCCGATGAAAACTGGTGGATGCAATTGCTGGGCTTTGAGGAAATACCAAGAGTGCTGGCTATGATTTTGGCGGTGCTGTCTGCGGCTGCCGAGTTTGTTTTGCCCCTATTGCTGATTGTTGGGCTGTTTACCCGTTTTGCTGCCAGTGGCTTGATGGCGGTGGCGCTGGTGATTGTGGTTCTGGTGTATCCGGTGTGGACTGAAGACGGGTTGGCGCTTTGGTGGTCAGAGCATTTATGGTGGGTCGGGTCATTACTGGCTTTGATGGCTTTTGGCGGACAAAAATTCTCTGCGGATCATTGGCTTAAATCCCGCAAATAGGTGGGCTCTTTCTTACTTGCTCAAAATGAGCATATAATTTAACATCTGCCGTTGCTTCTCTTTGCGAACACTCGTACATCCCTGTTAATCCTTCCTTATCGCCGGATGGTTGATATTCGGTGTGGTATTACGCGCAAAAGGGGCTTTTATGAATATTCATGAACATCAGGCCAAAGCGGTCTTGCGAGAATTTGGAGCGCCATTGGTTGATGGTTATCCGGCTTTTTCAGTGGATGAGGCGGTAGAGGTGGCAAAAAAACTGCCCGGGCCGATTCGGGTGGTAAAAGCGCAAATCCATGCAGGTGGCCGTGGAAAAGGCGGCGGTGTCAAAATTGCCAAATCGCTTGAGGAAGTAAAAACTTACGCCAGTGAAATCCTTGGCATGCAATTGGTTACCCATCAAACAGGCCCAGAGGGCAAGAAAGTCGGGCGATTATTTATTGAGGCGGGTGCAGATATTGCTGACGAGTTTTATCTTTCAATGCTGGTGGATCGCGAGTCGAGCCGGGTT
This sequence comes from Robiginitomaculum sp., assembly GCA_015485155.1. GTDB lineage: Bacteria > Pseudomonadota > Alphaproteobacteria > Caulobacterales > Maricaulaceae > Robiginitomaculum_B. The sequence goes on from WFUF01000002.1 coordinate 126,767, forward strand.
GCATTTGTAGTCTCTACAGAAGGGGGCATGGATATTGAGGCTGTGGCGGAGGAAACTCCGGAGAAAATTCACACTTTTACCGTTGATCCGGCTACGGGCATTATGCCCCATCACGGGCGGGCGGTTGCGCGCGCGCTTAATCTTTCTGGTGCTGCTGCCAAACAAGCGGGTAAATTAGCTGGCATTTTGTACAATGCATTTGTGACCAAGGACATGAGCCTGCTGGAGATCAACCCGTTGGTTCTTACCGGGGGCGGTGATCTGGTGTGTCTGGATGCCAAGGTCAGTTTTGATGGCAATGCTTTATATCGGCACCCGGACATTGAGGCACTTCGCGATGAAAGCGAGGAAGATCCCAAAGAATTGGAAGCCGGAAAATATGACCTTAGTTATATCTCCTTAGATGGTGAAATTGGCTGCATGGTAAATGGTGCGGGCCTGGCGATGTCGACCATGGATATTATCAAGCTCTATGGCTCGTCTCCTGCTAATTTTTTGGATGTTGGTGGCGGTGCCACCAAGGAAAAGGTAACGGCAGCCTTCAAAATTATTACTTCTGATTCCAATGTGAAGGGTATTCTGGTCAATATTTTTGGCGGGATCATGCGCTGTGATGTCATTGCCGAGGGCGTGATCGCGGCGGTTAAGGAAGTGGGGCTAAAGGTTCCCTTGGTGGTTCGTCTTGAAGGCACCAATGTAAAACGCGGCAAGGAAATTATCGAAAGTTCCGGCCTTGATGTCATATCCGCTGATGATCTGGACGATGCCGCCAGAAAAATAGTCGCTGCGGTAAAGGGGTAAGCAATGTCTGTACTTGTTGATAAGAACACCAAAATTATTGTGCAAGGTTTGACCGGCAAGAACGGTACTTTTCACACTGAACAGGCTTTGGCCTATGGCACCCAGATGGTAGCCGGGGTTACTCCGGGCAAGGGAGGCTCAACACATATTGGTCTGCCGGTGTTTAATACCGTGGGCGGAGCCGCAGAAAAAACCGGGGCCACGGTCAGTGTGATTTATGTGCCGCCACCATTTGCAGCCGATGCCATTTGCGAAGCAATTGCTGCAGAACTGGAGCTGGTTGTCTGTATTACCGAGGGTATTCCGGTGGCTGACATGGTCAAGGTCAAGCGGGCTCTTAGTGGCTCAAATACACGGCTAATTGGCCCTAATTGCCCCGGAGTTATTACTCCTGGTGAGTGTAAAATCGGCATTATGCCCGGCCATATTCACCAACGGGGATCGGTTGGCGTGGTTTCGCGCTCTGGTACCCTGACTTACGAGGCAGTGGGGCAGACCACGGCTGTGGGGCTTGGGCAAAGCACCTGTATTGGTATTGGCGGTGATCCGATAAATGGCACTAATTTTATTGATTGTTTGGAAATGTTTTTAGGTGATGACGAAACCAAGAGCATTGTCATGATCGGCGAAATTGGTGGTACTGCCGAAGAAGAAGCCGCAGAGTTCTTGCGTCGTTCAAAAACCAAGAAACCTGTGGTGGGTTTCATCGCCGGACTTACCGCACCTCCCGGTCGAACCATGGGTCATGCTGGTGCCATCGTCTCCGGTGGCAAAGGCGGAGCCGAGGACAAGATCGAGGCATTAAAATCCGCAGGCATTACGGTTTCACCGTCTCCGGCAGCATTGGGCAGTACGCTGGTTGAGGTTGTGAAGGGCTGATTGGCAAACAGGCAAAGATCAGGAAAAGGACAGTTTCATGTCTGATGATACATTCCTTAGTGGCACCAACGCACAATATCTGGAACAGATGCAGCAGGCGTTTGCCAGGGATCCGGCAAGTGTGCCTGAGGACTGGCGAGCATTTTTTGAAAATGAAGTTGCTCCTGTTCCAAGCTGGAAGCGCACGGACTGGCCGCCGCAACCGGGCAATGGTCATATTGGTGAGTTGACCGGCCAGTGGCCTGATGAGCAAAAATTACAGGCTGGAAACAAGGAGCGAATGCCCCATGCCTCGGCGGATGAAATAAGAAAAGCCACCAAGGACAGCTTGCGCGCCCTGATGTTAATTCGTTCATACCGGGTGCGCGGACATCTTGAGGCTGATCTTGATCCGTTGGGACTGGCCGAGGTCAAACAGCACCCCGAGCTTGACCCTAAGACCTGGGGCTTTGGCCCTGAGGATATGGATCATGAGATTTTTATTGATGGGGTTATGGGGCTGCAAACAGCCAGTATCCGGCAGATTGTCTCTTTCTTGCAAATGACTTATTGCGGCAAATTTGCCATGCAGTTCATGCATATTTCCAATCCGGAGCAAAGAACCTGGCTGCAACAACGCATTGAAGGTGACAAGAAGGGTATTCATTTTACCCCCGAAGGGCGCAAGGCCATCTGGAAAAAGCTGATGGAGGTGGAGAGCTTTGAGCAGTTTTTGCACAAACGCTATCCCGGAACCAAGCGCTTTGGCCTTGATGGTGGAGAATCCCTGATCCCGGCAATGGAGCAGATAATCAAGCGCGGTGGAAATCTTGGCGTTGAACAAGTAGTGCTGGGAATGCCGCACCGGGGTCGCTTGAATGTGCTCACAGCTGTTATGGGTAAACCATATGCACAAGTGTTCAATGAATTTGCCGGTGGTCATACATGGGGCGAGGATGATTATGCCTCTGGTGATGTAAAATACCATTTGGGGGCCAGTTCAGACCGCGAGTTTGATGGTAATTCAGTGCATTTGTCGCTAACGGCCAATCCTTCTCATCTTGAGGCGGTAAATCCGGTTGTGCTTGGCAAGGTCAGGGCCAAGCAGGAGCCCTCGGCCCCTGAAGATGAATATACGGATCGTTCGCATATTTTGCCACTATTGCTACATGGTGATGCAGCTTTTGCCGGGCAGGGAATTGTCGCTGAATGTTTTGCCATGTCCGGGCTGGTTGGCCATAGAACCGGGGGTACTGTTCATTTTATTGTCAATAATCAGATCGGGTTTACAACATCGCCGCAGTTTTCCCGTTCTTCGCCATATCCTACGGATATTGCCCTGGCGGTGCAGCCTCCGATTTTTCACGTTAATGGTGATGACCCTGAAGCCGTGGTTCATGCGGCCAAAGTGGCTATTGAGTTTCGGCAGAAATTTGCCATTGATGTTGTCATAGACATGTTCTGTTATCGCAGATATGGCCACAATGAGGGCGATGATCCATCATTCACACAGCCAATAATGTATCGCAAAATCAAGCAGCAACCGACAACCTTGCAAATTTATACCGAACGGTTGCTGGCTGAAAATGTGCTTACTCAGGAAGAAATTGACAAGATGCGCGCCGAATTTGCCGCATTTCTTGAGGCTGAATTTGAGGCGGGAAAACAACAAAAACATAATACTGCCGACTGGCTTGATGGTGCCTGGTCTGGTCTGGGGCGTGCCGGCAGCGACCGCCGCGGGCGCACAGGTGTATCTGTTGAGCGCCTAAAGCGTCTGGGCCGGGCTATGACCGAATTGCCGGAAGGGTATGATATTCACCGCACCTTAAAACGGGTTATTGCAGCAAGGCGCAAGGCAATAGAAACTGGCAAAAACCTGGACTGGGCCACAGCAGAACATCTGGCCTTTGCCAGCCTGCTCGATGAAGGCCACGCAGTTCGTTTGTCCGGGCAAGATTGCGGTCGCGGTACGTTTTCACAACGGCATAGCCGGATTGTGGATCAGCAGACCGAGAAGCGTTATACATTTTTGAACCATATTTCCGAGGATCAGGCTACTTATGAAGTAATTGATTCCCTGTTGTCCGAAGAAGCTGTACTTGGGTTTGAATATGGATATTCGCTGGCAGCTCCCAATACGCTTACCCTTTGGGAAGCGCAATTTGGTGATTTTGCTAATGGTGCGCAAATGATTGTGGATCAGTTCCTTTCCAGTGGGGAGCGAAAATGGCTGCGAATGTCTGGATTGGTGATGTTATTGCCTCATGGCTATGAGGGGCAGGGGCCGGAGCATTCCTCAGCCCGGCTTGAGCGCTATTTACAGGCCTGTGCACAGGATAATATGCAAGTTGCCAATTGTACGACACCGGCTAATTATTTTCATATTCTGCGTCGGCAAATCCACCGCAATTTCCGTAAGCCCTTGATATTGATGACACCAAAATCACTTTTGCGTCACAAGCGCTGTGTGTCTGACCTTTCCGAGTTTAACGCCAGATCCAGTTTCCGTCGGGTTTTGTGGGATGATGCACAAATACCGGAAAGACGTGGAAAAATAACCTTAAAAGCTGATAAGGATATTCGCAGAGTAATAATCTGCACTGGCAAGGTTTATTATGATTTATTTCAATCACGCGAAGAACGCGGCATTGATGATGTATATTTATTGCGTCTGGAACAGCTTTATCCGGTTCCGGCCAAATCCTTGCGCACCGAATTATCCCGTTTCAAATCAGCAGAAATTTTCTGGTGTCAGGAAGAACCCAAAAACATGGGGGCATGGTCGTTTATTGAGCCATCTATTGAATGGGTACTAAAAATTATCGGAGCCAAATATCAACGGCCCACTTATGTGGGTCGAAAGGCTTCGGCCTCTACCGCTACCGGGGCCATGAAATTCCATCTGGCTGAACTTAAAAGCTTTTTAGATCGTGCATTTGCAGAAGGATCACAAAAATGACTGAAATTGTTGTACCTGTATTGGGCGAATCCGTTACTGAGGCAATTGTTGCCAATTGGGCTGTTGCCGAGGGAGATGCAGTATCCAAGGATCAAATGCTGGTCGAGCTGGAAACCGACAAGGTCTCAATCGAAGTGGCTGCTCCTTCGGACGGAGTATTGACAAAAATTGTCGCCGAAGAGGGGGCCGAGGTTGAAATCGGTGCCATACTTGGAACTTTGGAGGCTGGCTCCGGCGCGGTAAAAGCACCTGAGGATAGTGAAAAGCCTGTGCCTGCGCCGGCAAAAGAAGAAATCACCCCGGCATCAGAAGTAAAAACCATGCCTTCTGCCGCTAGGATATTAAAGCAAAGTGGCACCGATGCGCAATCTGTTACCGGCACCGGGAAGGGTGGCCGTATTACCAAGGGTGATGCACTGGAGGCGATAAAATCTCCGGCTCCTGCTACTGCGCGTGATACTGGCCCACGACAGGAACGGGTGAAAATGTCCCGCTTGCGCCAGACTATTGCCCGGCGTCTAAAAGAAGCTCAGAACACGGCGGCAATCCTCACCACTTTTAACGAGGTGGATATGAGCGCGATCATGGCGGCACGCAAAAAATACCAGGATTTGTTTGTGAAAAAACATGGTATCAAGCTGGGCTTTATGTCGTTCTTTGTAAAAGCCTGTGTGCAGGCATTAAAAGACATTCCCGAAGTAAATGCCGAAATTGACGGTGATACCCTGATTTTCAAGAACCATTATGACATTGGTGTTGCTGTTGGTACTGATCGCGGCCTGGTAGTGCCGGTTATTTCTGATTGCGATACCATGTCCATGGGTCAGGTTGAACAGGCCATAGCCAATATGGGGGCCAGAGCCAGAGACGGAAAACTGACCATGGCCGATATGAGTGGGGCTACCTTTACCATCTCAAATGGCGGGGTGTATGGCTCATTGTTGTCCACTCCTATCTTGAATGCGCCGCAAAGTGGAATCCTGGGCATGCACAGCATTCAAAAACGTGCGGTAGTCGTAAATGATGAAATAGTTATTCGTCCAATGATGTATATTGCCCTTTCATATGATCACCGGGTAGTTGATGGTAAAGGCGCAGTTACATTTTTGGTGCGGGTCAAAGAGTGTCTGGAAAACCCGGATCGGCTTTTGTTTGACCTGTAATCATCAAAGCAATAGCCATAATTCATAGTACTTGCTCTTGTTCTGACAATTTTGGTCAAGGATATGTAGCTGGACGTAAGGTTTGAACGTAAGTCCGAAACGCTTTCTACGCTTGTTGCAAGGGGTTTTGGGCAATTGAACCATGTGAACGCAAGGCCAAACCCAGACCAGCCGAGGAATTTGCGCTAAGAGCGGTTGATAAATTTTCGCCGCTCTCCTCGCTCCACTTGCAGGGACGGACTTACGTCGCGCAGGACGCAAGTGACGGTTGGGGTGAGGGTCAGTGACGAGAGGGTCACTCTTAAGGGTCACTATTAGGGTCAACGTGATTTTTCGCTGTCCCTTGAGTGATACTTGATATCCCCTGTAATCATACCAAAACAGCACTTGTTGGTAATAAACTGACCCTTAAATTACCCTTGAGTGTACTGACTGACCCTTATGTTACGGGGATAAGTGGTAAAGGCGCCCGCCATTGCCAGAGCTGTTATAATGTAAGAGTTGGGGCAAAACCCCTGACAAAATGCTCTTTGACAGGTAAATATCTTTCTCAAAACCGATAAAACAAAAGGGTTTTGCCGATTTGCATTGCGCAGGCAATTTTAACAGGCGGTCGTATAAATATCTCTGCCTCTGGCAGTTATGCGCAGGGTAAATCAGATAAACCGGTACAGGTGTTTTTAACCCGGTAAATTTTAAGTATTTTGAACCCGAAAAATACGCTAATCAGCGATCCCGCTGTACCATGAATGCCAGACGTTCAAACAATTGCACGTCTTGTTCATTTTTTAGCAAAGCTCCATGTAAAGGCGGGATCAGTTTGCGCGGGTTTTGTTCGCGCAAGGTACTGATATCAATGTCCTCGGACATTAGCAGTTTTAGCCAGTCAAGCAGTTCTGACGTGCTGGGTTTTTTCTTTAGTCCCGGGGATTTTCTAATCTCATAAAAAATTTTCAAGGCTTCGCTAACAAGGCGCTGCTTTATGCCTGGGAAATGCACATTGATGATTTCTTCCATGGTTTGTTTTTCCGGAAAGCGGATAAAATGAAAAAAGCACCTGCGTAAAAATGCGTCCGGCAGTTCTTTTTCATTGTTTGAAGTAATGATGATTATTGGCCGTTGTTTGGCTGTGATCATTTCGCCGGTCTCATAGACATGAAACTCCATGCGGTCCAGCTCCTGCAACAGATCATTGGGGAATTCCATATCGGCCTTGTCAATTTCATCAATCAGCAATACCGGGCGTTTTTCGGCAGCAAATGCTTCCCATAATTTGCCTTTGCGAATGTAATTGCGCACGTCTTCGACCTTTGGATCGCCAAGCTGGCTGTCACGCAGGCGTGCTACAGCATCATACTCATAAAGCCCCTGAGCTGCCTTGGTGGTGGACTTGATATGCCACTCGATCAGCTCCATTCCCATGGCTTTGGCTACTTCAATGGCCAACATGGTTTTACCTGTTCCAGGTTCACCCTTGATCAAAAGCGGTCGCTCTAAAGTTACCGCTGCATTAACCGCAACAGACAGATCATCAGTAGAAATATAGTTTTTTGTACCTTCAAAACGCATTAGTTGATTCCATATTTTGAACAATCACTGTGTTTGGTACGAACTAGCAGAGCTTCGCGCAAGTTTTTAGCGCTCGTTAACCAACAAGGTTTAGATTATTTTTAGCAAGTTTGTACATAATCAGCCTTCGACCGATGTCGGGGTTTATTACGGAGGATAAGGCAATGCCTTTGAAATTATCTCTAAAGCCCGGTGAACGGTTCGTTTTGAATGGCGCTGTTATTCAAAATGGTGAACGAAGGGCCAATCTGGTTTTACAAAATCGGGCCTCCGTTCTACGGGAAAAAGATATTATGCAGGAAGCTGAAGCGAATACGCCAGCCAAACGCATCTATTTCCCGGTTATGATGATGTATCTCGATTCCGAAGGAAACGAAGATATGTACAATGAGTTTGTGCTCAAAATGACGGAGTTCATGGGCGCAATTAAAAACCCGGATATGCTCGCCGAATGCGTTGCGGTATCCCGGGATGTGATGGCGGGAAACTATTACCGGGCGCTGAATACGTGTCGCAGGCTGATAGAATATGAACAAGAAAGACTGACACATGTCACTGAACGCATACCAAAAAGTATCCGAACGGGCTGAAAGTCCATCAAGTACCGAATACCGGCTGTTCGCCCAGGTGACCCGATCTTTGATGGACGCAAAGAATGCCGGTGATGAGGCGTTTTCTGCACTGGCAGAGGCCATAGACTGGAACCGGCGGGTTTGGGCCGCCATGGCGCTTGATTGTGCTCAGGAGGACAATGGCCTGCCGGACGCATTGCGCGCCGGGATCATTTCCTTATCCTTGTTCATTGGCCGCCATTCCTCAGTTGCGGTGCGAAATAGCGAGGAGGTGGACGTTCTGGTGGATTTGAACAAAACCATTATGCAAGGCCTTGCAGATCAACAACGCTTTGCGGCACAAAATACCGAGCAACCGATTTCCCAGGCGGTATAGTTTGAAATCCGTCCTTAAACTAGCGAAGCGATAGGACAGATACCCGTCCTCAAGTAGCGAAGCGATAGGACATTAAAAGAACTTCCCACTTTTGCTTGCAAATGCTTGTTTAACCGTCTTTTACGTCATTGTTTGCAAGCAATGCCTCGACATTCTTCGGGCGGGCGAATTGCTCTGTCATCTTTATGGTCAAATTTGTTGCGCGCTGCGTATCCATTGCCGCCAGAATTTTGGCCATGGATTGAGGCTTCATGCGAGTGGCTACCTGCAGCAGCACCTTGTCGTCTAAGGTGTTAAAAATTACGGCTGCAGAGCGGGGCTTCATGGTTTCATAGGTTTTAACCACTTGTCGGACACGGGCTTCTTCCAACTCGTCCAATTGGCCAATACGCTCGTCATATTTGGCAATGGCAGCTTCGATTTGCTCCAGACGCTCATCGAGTTTGGCCTCTGATAGCAATACCACTGCCTCGCGGGTTTTTAAGTCCCGTTCCCGGCTGTCAAGCTCTTCCCGCCGTTCTGAAAGTCGCATGACAACCCGCAATTCCTGTTCGCTTAGCCCAACTTGTTCGGCAAACCCGGGGGTTTTACAGGTTTCTGCAACGGGTTCTGGTTCTTCTGTGATGTCAGGCATTTTTTTTGCAGGTTTTGACTCTTTGTGTTTTGATGCCTTTTCCTTGCTGGCAGCAGCAAAGGCTGGTTTTGCCGGGTCAAGCGCCATAAGAATTTCATTTGAAATGGACAAGGCTTTAAGCGCTGCCAGACCAATTGCTAGAATTGCCAATACTGCAAATAAACGAATTGTCATCAACTATCCTGCTCTTTTTAGGCGATCCATAATACCAGATGCGCTGACTGTCGTGGCCGCGGGAACGGAAGGGTTGTTGTGGCTATTGCCAGCAGCGGGAATACGCCCCATTCTTGGAGGCGTTGTTGGTCGTGCCAGCTTGTTTTGCAGGGACTTTGCCTCAATGATCCTGGCTTCCAGGTCCTGTCCGACCTGCTCGGCGGATGACCGCAAATTCGTGATACACTGCTCAGCCTGCAAGGTAGCCTGCACCATGTCTGAAATAGATTGCCGGACACCGTCCTGTCCGGAACGAAGAGCCTTTAGCTTTCTATCTAAAATGAAGCAATAACAAATAGTTATGACCAATAACAGGCTCATCAAAATCTCAAATCCAAGGGAAACACTCATAAAATCACTCCATTATCTTTTTGACCATTTCCGGGGATGTCAATGAACTGGCCATTCGTACAGCCACATGATGCCCCATCCGTCCAATCTTTCCGGAACCGACAGGAATATTGCCGCAACGGATTGAGACTTCACTGTCCGGCGTAGCGTTTAACATGATCGTATCGCCGACTTTTAAGTTAAGCACTTTGGAAAGTGGAGCCTGATGTTCATCTAGAACCGCTTGCACGTCAATTCCGGTAGACCACAATTGCGAAGCAAGGTGGCTTTCCCAGATGTTATCGCGCCCAAACTTTTCCCCCATGAATTGCTGCAACAGCATTTTGCGGATCGGCTCCAGTGTCGAATAGGGTAGCATTAGCTCAATGCGACCGCCACGATCCTCCATATCAATACGCAAGCGCACTAGAATGGCAGCGTTTGCAGGCCTGGCAATGGCTGCGAACCTAGGATTGGTTTCAATCCGGTCCAAAGTAAAATCCACCTGGGTCAACGGGGCGAAGGCACGCTGGGCATCTTCGAGTACTACGCGGATCATACGCTGTACCAATTGGCGTTCAATGGTGGTATAGGGTCGGCCTTCAACACGCATGGCCGAGGTGCCACGATGACCGCCCAGCAACACGTCCACAATCGAATATATCAGGTTGGAGTCAACTGTCAGCAATCCAAAATTATCTAATTGTTCAGCGCGGAAAACCGCCAGAATTGCCGGTAATGGAATGGAATTCAAATAGTCTCCAAATCTGATGGATGAGATATTATCAAGGCTCACCTCCACATTGTCAGATGTGAAATTGCGCAATGAAGTGGTCATCATTCTAACCAGACGGTCAAACACCACCTCAAGCATGGGCAGGCGCTCATAAGAGACCAGCCCGCTGTCAATGATGGCGCGGATGCCACTATCGCCCTGATGTTCATCTTCGCTACCATCAAAGCCCAGAAGATTATCGATTTCATCCTGATTCAATATGCGTTCAGAACCGGGCCCTTCAACGGCAGGGTCAATAGCAGCATCACCATCATCGCCGACCATGGCTTCCCATTCTGCGGCAAAAGCATCATCATTGCCCGTTGCTCCACCGCTTTCCTGATCGTCGGAGGCATCGACCTCGCCATTGGCTTCAGCCTCCCATGCCGCCATCATTGCTTCTTGATCTGTATCGCCAGCCATATTAGTTCACCAACAGTTTTTCAATCAATACATCGTTCACATGTGCCGGAGCCACCGCCAGATTGACCCGGCGCAATAATTCCAGGCGCAATCGGTAATTACCGGCAGAGCCTTTAATGTCTTCTACGCGCAATTCACGCAAAAATGCCTGATATTGGTCGACTACCCTTGGCAGCAATACGTCTAACTGGTGGATAGTGTCCTCGTCAGGAACCTCTAACTGCATGGTAATTTGCAACACCAATTGCTCGCCATCTTCTTCACCGGCGATATTAACCAGAATATCCGGCATTTGGTAAAAAATGGGCACTTCAGCCGAGGCATGCTCTTTTTCATCTGTGGCAGCTTCAATCGGATTGCCGTTTTCATCAAGAGCCACTTCTTCTTTGCCGCCTCCCATAAACATCAGACCACCGGCAATTGCCGCCAATAGGACAATTACTGCTGGTAAAACAATGAAAAGTAATAGCTTCTTCTTTGATTTTTGTGGAGCTTCTTCGCCGTCTACACCTTCATCGTCTTCATCATTTTCAACTTCAGTCTCTTCAGCCATATGGGACTCCATGTTTATAAAAACAGGTTTTCTCTATTTATGAAGATTTATGGTTAAGGAGGCGTTGCGTTTTTGCCGCCACATGGTGATTTGCCAAAATATTTGTCAGCGGCAAATCAAGTGGAATTTCCTGCCGGGTACCCGGTCACTGCTTGCCGGGTTTGGGAGAATTTTTGTCGTTACCTGGCAGTAACCTGTTGAAAATACTTGGTTTTGCTTGTGGCACATAGCCTGCAAGGCCAAAGGGTGCAAAGGGCAAACAGGCGTAAATCGCACTCACTGATCGGCAAAAGGCTGTAAACTATGGAAAATGCAATGATGGTGGCACTGTCTCGGCAAGTAACCTTGCGCCGGGAATTATCCATTACCGCCAATAATCTGGCAAATATGTCAACTACCGGCTTTAAGGTCGAAAAATTATTGCTTGCATCCAATGAGGGCAAAACCGCCAGTCACAGTGACGGGCCAAGAAAAATATCATTTGCCAATGACTGGGGCGTAGCAAGGGATTTTTCTGATGGGGTTATTGAAAACACTGATCGGCCTTTGGATATGGCTTTAAGCGGTAAGGGCTTTTTTGTTGTGGAGACCCCGGAAGGGGACCGTTACACCCGCGATGGTCGTTTTACGGTTGATGAGACGGGCAGTTTAAGCACTGCCGATGGCATGGAAGTTCTTGATGAAACCGGTGCGCCTGTTCTGCTTGATGCCAATGGAGGTGCTCCGAAAATTGATCGCAAAGGCGTAATAACCGTTGACGGGCAGGAAGTGGCAAGGCTGAAAATCGTGGACTTTGATGACAAGGGCGCTCTTTCCAAAGATGGCTATGCTAGGTTTGTCGCACCTGCAGATGCCGTGCCGCAAATTGTTGAAAACCCCACAGTCATGCAAGGGTTTCTAGAGCGTTCCAATGTGGTTGCAATTTTGGAGATCAACCGGATGATTGAGGTTAACAGGGCCTATCAGGCCGTGAGCAGCATGCTCAAAAAACAAGAAGATACCAGCAAGCAGGCTATTCAGCGCCTGGGCCGGGTCGGATAGATTAGTATCAGGGAGATTTATCATGCGTGCACTTAATACCGCAGCTACCGGAATGTTGGCTCAACAGCTAAATGTGGAGGTTATCTCCAATAATATAGCCAATATGAATACGACGGCGTTCAAAAAACAACGGGCCGAGTTTCAGGATCTGATTTATCAAAGTGTAGAGCGGCAGGGGATAAATTCCTCAGATGCCGGAACCGTGGTGCCAACAGGAGTTCAGGTTGGGCTGGGGGTAAAGGCAGGTTCGGTTTATCGGATTACCGAACAGGGCAATTTGACACAAACCGGAAATCAGTTCGATCTGGCGATTGCCGGTGATGGTTATTTTCGGATTCAGCTCCCCACTGGTGAAGATGCCTATACCCGTGCCGGGAATTTTGCCTTGGGGCCGGATGGGCAGTTTTTGACCGAAGACGGTTATGTGGTTTCTCCGGGTATAACTGTTCCACAAGATGCAATTGATATTGTGATTTCACAGCAGGGACAGGTACAGGTTCTGTCCCCTGGACAGACCGCTCCGCAGATTATCGGGCAGTTTGAACTGGCTACTTTTTTCAATCAGGCTGGTCTGGATCCACAAGGCGACAATCTGTTTCTTGAGTCGGCAGCTTCGGGGCCAGCTAATCTTGGCACTCCTGGCATTAATGGCTTCGGGCGAATTACACAGGGCTTTATCGAGGCATCCAATGTTAATGCTGTTCAAGAAATTACCGCGCTGATTCAAGCGCAAAGAGCCTATGAGATGAACTCAAAGGTTATTTCAGCTGCGGATGAAATGTTATCAACCAGTGCCAATTTAAGGCGATAGGAAATATTAATGTCCCGTCAATCTGATTATATGCGATATCGAAGAACATTTGGCATTATTGCTTTGGCACTGCTGTTGATTGTAGTTTCTGCCTCACTTGTTTTTGCTGCAGATAGGGAACAACACTCAACGGAGCCACTGCAATTGCGCCCTTCCATCAAAGTGGATGGCGAGCAGATATTATTTGATGATCTGTTTACAAATGCCGGTGATCTGGCCGAAAAATTTGTGGCAAATGCACCTTATCCAGGTCGGCAACTTAGTTTGAACCCTGTAGCCATTGCGCAAATTGCCGCAAGAAATGGCCGGGTATGGCATAATTCAACCGGTGCAAAGAGAATTTTGGTCAAACGTTCCGGTCGCAGATTAGGCCAGCAGGAATTAAGCGAGTTAATTTTGATGGAATTGGCTCAAAGAGGCTATGAGCAAAACTACGAATTACTGGTAAGCACTGGTTCGGCCGGTATTTATGTTCCGACGACCGGTATAAGCATGTGGACGATTGAGGATTTGAATTTTGACCCAGGAAGTGGAAGGTTTGTCGCCTCGATTTTGCCTTTCCCGGGTGCTCCGCTTGCAATATTGCGTGGACGGGCCTGGCCAACAATCAAAGTACCTACCCTGAAGCAAAGTATTCACGCCGGCGAACTTATCTCGGCCAGTGATCTTGCATGGAGTGATGTCCGTGCCGCCCGGCTTGGACAAAAGCCAATACTGAAATTTGAAGACATAGTAGGCAAGATTGCCACCCGCACATTACAGCCCAACCGGGTTTTGCAATCCCGTGATGTGCAGGTTCCTCATGCGGTGACCAAGGGTGAAATGATCACCATCAGCTATGAGATGCCGGGCTTGCGCCTGACAGCCAGGGGCAAGGTTTTGGCCAATGCCGGAACTGGTGATGTGGTTAGGGCAGTAAATTTATCTTCGAGCCGTACCATTGATGTAAGCATAACCGGCCCCGGGCAAGCGGTGGCAATAACAACAAGTAATCTGGGTGGATAGATCATGAAGAAATTATTTTTGATTACAGTATTGGCAATGCCATTGGCAGGGTGTGGAACCATAGACAGAATTAAGAATATCGGAAAGGCACCGGATCTTTCTCCGATGGAGAACCCGGCAAAAGTCTATGGCAAGCGTCCGGTGGTAATGCCAATGCCTGCCCCGCAGGCGCAGGAAAATCAGGCAAATTCCTTGTGGCGCAATGGTGCTAGAACTTTTTTCAATGATCAGCGAGCCAATAATATCGGCGATATATTGACGGTTTCCATTGATATTTCGGACTCGGCAAGCGTCAATAATACCACCGAACGCACTCGCAGCAGTGCCGAGGATTCAGATCTGACCAATTTCTTTGGACTGGAAAATTATCTCGGGCAAATTACTCCGGGATCGGTTACCTCATTGGGTTCGACCAGTTCAAACAGAGGTGCGGGAAGTGTGGCTCGCTCTGAGGCTATCAATCTGACCGTGGCGGCAGTGGTTACGCAAGTTCTACCCAATGGCAATCTGGTGATCGCCGGTCGGCAGGAGGTACGGATCAATCACGAAGTACGTGATCTTCTGGTGTCGGGCATGGTGCGACCGCAGGATATTTCTTCAAGTAATGTAATTGCTCATACGCAAATTGCCGAGGCCAGAATTTCCTATGGCGGACGCGGAGTTATTTCCGATGCACAAAACCCAAGATTTGGTCAGGAATTATACGACATTATTTTCCCATTTTAGGGCCAGTATCCATTGATAGTAATCTTCGCGCTGGTAACCATTTGGCTATGCGCCAGCCAAGTAATATCAGTAAAACACCCAAATGCAGCCATGGGCCGGGCTGATTGCCTCTGGTCATGAAAAAATAATGCAATACCGCCAAGAACGCGATGGCATAAATCAACTTATGTAATTGTGCCCATTTCTTTGGCCCCATGCGCCGGATCATGGCATTGGTTGAGGTAAGAGCCAGCGGGATAAGCAATAGAAAAGCAGTCATGCCAAGTGTAATATAGGTGCGCTTTGCTATGTCTTTGAGCAGTGCAGGGATTGAGAACAACAGGTCCATGCCAAAATAAGAAACCAGATGCACGCTTGCATAAAAAAATGCAAACAATCCAACCATGCGACGCAATCTGGTGATCGCAGGCCATCTGGTAATATCGCGTATTGGTGTAATCATCAGTGTCAGTAACAAGAGTTTAAGGGCGCTATCTCCCAGAAACCGGTTGCTAGCTTCGATGGGGTTGGCTCCCAGTGCTCCTGTCTTGCCCATGAACAATAAGCCCCATTGCCAAAACAGCCACAACAAAGGCGTTAGCATGGCAATAAACACCAGCGGTTTTAGCAATGGTTTTATGTTTGCCACTATGGAAGTCCTGAAATTCTTAAAAATTTTTCTTTAGGTTCATGCCCGCATACATTTGCGCAACTGCCTCGCCATAGCCGTTAAACATTTCAGTGTCACGGCGATTGAACAATGATGAAAAACTGCCGCCGCCAATTACCCGTTCAGTGGCCTGACTCCAGCGCGGATGATCAACTTTCGGATTTACATTGGAATAAAACCCGTATTCACGGGGTGCAGATTTTTTCCATGAATTAGTTGGCTCATTAGCGGTGAATCTTATTTTTACGATGGATTTAATTGACTTAAACCCATATTTCCATGGCACAATCAGGCGTAAGGGTGCGCCATTTTGATTTGGCAAATGTCGCCCATACATGCCCACTGCCATTAAAGTCAGATCGTGCATGGCCTCATCCATACGCAAACCCTCCACATATGGCCAGTCCAGTACCGGCCAGCGGGTTCCGCGCATTTGCTCCGGCTCAAATCTGGTCTCAAATTGCACATATCTGGCCTTTGAGTTTGGCTCAAATCGCGCCAGAATTTTGCGCAAGGGAACACCGATCCACGGAATGACCATCGACCATGCTTCTACACAGCGTAAACGGTAAATGCGCTCTTCTAGTTCATCAGGTCTTATTAGATCGTCTACTGAAAAAGTGCCTGTCTTGTCAGCTTCGCCTTCGACCGTGATCGCCCATGGCCTGGTAATCAGGGCATGGGCATATTTGGCCGGATCACTTTTGTCAGTGCCAAATTCATAAAAGTTATTGTAGCTGGTAGCCAGTTTTTCCGGAGTCGCAGGATCAGAGATTGACCATTTCGATGTTTTGGCCACAAGTGGCAAATCCGGTGCCGGTGGTTTTGCAATTGCGCCGGAGGCGACCAGACCGCAACTCAAACCAAGGCTGCCAATTATCTGTCTGCGGTCAAGGTAGAGCTTTTCAGGCGTGCACTGATTTTCAGATAACTCCCATGGTTTTGAAACCCTGATCATTTTTCCTGCCTCGTTATGGATATTCCTGATATATACAGGATATTCTAAAAGTTCGGGGCAATGCCAGCAAAAGATAGCCAGCTCACGCAATGTTTAATTTGCGTGTGATTTGCGTTATCGGCGGATGGCGGGCTTGCTCGATAACGGTTATTTCGTTCATACTCTCTTGCAATCAAGATTATGATAATGGGGATTTTGATGGGGAATTATGTAGAAAGAATGTTTCTGGCGGGTTTTGTCGCCCCGGTTTTTGTCCTGATATCATGCTCAAGCATATCTGAGTCAGAGTGTATGGCCGGTAATTGGGCGGATATTGGATATCGGGACGGACTTAACGGCAAGCAACGCACAAAAATAACTGATTATGTGAAGGAATGTGCCGAATATGGTGCCAGTGTTGATCGTCAAACCTATATTGAAAGCTATGAAGTGGGACTGAGCTATTATTGCACCTATGAGCAAGGATTTGAACGCGGGAAAAAAGGTTATGGTTATAATGCTGTTTGTACCGGCCCGCTGGCAGCAGATTTTCGCGCGGGCTATGATGAGGGCTATATCGAGTATGAGTTGCGGCGCACCTACTCAAAATATCAGGCAGATATTGAACAGACCGAAGCCGAATTGCAGGATGTCAAGGATCGCATAGCTGACCCTGAGGTTGATGAGGATGAAAAAAAGCGATTGCAGAAGAAAAGGAAGCGCCTGTCCCGTAAACTGAAGAATTTGATCTGGGAGTTTCGCGATTTCAGGCAAAAACATGATCTGTTTTATTGATCTGGTATAATTTTTCCAAAACCTGTGAACCATTTGCCATGTTCGTGCGACTTTAGAACACAAGAGTACGCAAAAGGCACGGCACAACAATGAAACGCACCCCAAAAACCATTGCAAGTGAACTGTTGGTTTTGCAGGTGCAATCAGGTGACAGGGCAGCATTTGACGAACTGTTCCGGCTCTGGATGCCGGTGATTTATGGGCGATGCTTGCGGCAATTGCGTGAACCGGAAGATGCCAGGGATGCAAGCCAGAAAGTCTGGTTAAAGATATTCCAGGGCATTCACCGCCTGAAGGATCCGGCCTGCTTTTTGGCCTGGAGCTTACGCATAGCCCATTTGACCTGCACTGATACCATACGAAAGCAAATCCGCCGGGGTGCTGTGAGACAGGAAATGTCCGGGCAAGATGCTGATGATTGTGAACTATCTTCCCGATCTTACGAGGAAGAGGCAATTGATCTTAAGGTCAGCATTATGAACCTGCCCACATCGCAACAGCAGATTCTGGATCTGTATTATGTGGTCGGGTTTTCCGTTGCCGAGATTGCACAAATTCTGGGGCTGGCCACGGGGACGGTAAAATCACGCCTGCATACAGCCAGACAAGCACTTAAACTCAAACTTAAAACAGGAGAAAATCATGAGTAAACTGGATCAAGCGATCCGTGAAGCCTTATCGCAGGATGAGGCCGAGCAACTAGAATCTCTGGGAGCACCGCAAGGAATGTGGAACCGGCTATGGGGGGTTTTTTGCTCAAATATAGGTCCGTGGGCATGGTATGGTATGGTTTTGCAATTGACTGCCTTTGTTATTGCCATCTGGGCCGGGTGGAATTTCTATTTTGCCGAAACTGGCCGAACCATGGCGCTTTGGGGGGCTTTGAGCGGCTTGATGATATTTTTGCAAACCTTCTTAAAATTCTGGTTCTTAGTGCAAATGGACAAGATGGAAATCCTGCGCGAGATTAAACGCCTTGAGCTACAGGTGGCATTGCTAGCAAGAAAACAAGAATCCTCAAGTAGCGAAGCGATAGGATATTAAAAGACTCCCTCAAGTAGCCGCTAGGCGATAGGACACAAGAGAGCTTCCCACTTTTGCTAAAAATGCTTTAGCGACGAATTCGTTCTTCTCGTTCGTGGCGTTCCTGCGCATCCAGTGACAGGGTGGCAATTGGGCGGGCTTCAAGGCGGGCCAGAGAAATTGGCTCGCCGGTTTCCTCGCAATATCCAAAAGTATCGTCTTCAATGCGGCGCAGGGCACTATCAATTTTAGCCACCAGTTTGCGCTGGCGGTCACTTGCGCGCAACTCCAGTGAGCGATCAGTTTCTGAACTGGCACGATCAGCCACATCCGCATGGGCAAGACTATCGGTTTGCATGTTAGTTATGGTTTGCCTGGATTCATTTAGCAATTCATCCTTCCAGGCTTGTAATAATTGGGCAAAATACAGCTTTTGCCGCTCGCACATGAATTCTTCGGATTCTGAAGGTTTGTACCCTTCTGGCAATTTGGTGGCGGAGGGTTTTACAGAAGGCATGGAATGATTCCCGACTTAAGTGAAATTGCGTCCTTAGGTTTCGGGCGGAGTATAGCGCTGCAATAGATCAGGTCAATTCACCAGCGGTCTAAAAAAATCACAATAAAACAATAGTTTATGATTATTTATCCATTATCTGCATTTTTGCAAGTTCCACATGGGCTCTTATCTCGACCTGCTGCAAAATAGCTTCCAGCGCTGGATCCCCGGTATCCTGACGCTGTTCACCCAGGGCTCGCAGCAGTCGTTTTAGAGTTTGTTTTTCAATGCCGCCTTCCAGCAAGCCCAATTTAATAGTATCCAAAATATTCAACAATGAACCGGCTCGTTTGGTTGCCTGCTGACTTGCGGTTTCCACTTCTTCTGCCTGCAGGGCAATCAGGGCGTCTACGGAGGCAATTGGTGACGAAGTCATTACTTTGGTAACTGCCTGTTCGGAATTTGGCGTAACAGCAGAGAAGCTGGTTGATGCAGCATTGGTTTTAGCCTTGGGCTTGCGCGCACTTACACCGGGATTTGTTGGGTTGACTTTCATAACAGCCTTTCACCATCAAACAGAAACTATGGCCTATTAGCTATTGTTTGGATTAACACCGGATTAACCAGTTCATAAACTGGTAGAATCTGCCGGGTTGTCTTTACCGGGTGCTGGTATCCAAAAGGCATGAAAAAGCTAAGTAGCAGAAAAACAACAAGTAAAAATCACTTTTCTGTCCATATTTTTGGCACAGTATTGGCAAGGAATAACCGGATTTACAGGAGTGCCAGTCTATGATGTTTCGAGTTTGCCTGCTCAGCTTTTTTGCAATGCTGGTTTTTGCACCCTCTGCGAGCAGCACTTCGCGGATAAAGGATATTGTGGATATTGAAGGGGTCCGTGAAAATGCCCTGATCGGCTATGGCTTGGTGGTTGGTCTGAACGGTACCGGAGATACCTTGCGCAACATTGCCAATACCAAGCAAAGTCTTGAAAGCATGCTGGAGCGTCTGGGGATTAATACGCGCGGAGCAAATTTGCGAACCAAGAATGTAGCTGCGGTTATCGTAACTGCGAATTTACCGGCGTTTGCAGTGCAAGGAACAAGGCTGGATGTGACCGTTTCAGCAATGGGAGATGCCAAGAGCCTGCTCGGCGGGCAATTGCTGGTAACTTCCTTGATGGGGGCTAATGGTGAGGTTTATGCAGTGGCTCAGGGCCCGGTGGCTGTGGGCGGATTTTCTGCCGGAGGTGATGCAGCATCAGTAAGTCAGGGGGTGCCAACGGTCGGGCGTATTTCTTCTGGTGGAATTGTCGAGCGTGAAATCAAGTTTGCACTTAATAATCAAAGCTCGTTGCGTCTGGCACTGCGCAACCCGGATTTCACCACTGCCACGAGAATGGCAGGGGCCATAAACACCTTTTTAGGCTTGCCGGTAGCTCATGCAATAAACCCGACTTCGGTGCAATTAACCCGTCCTCCTAATTGGCGCGGCGATATGGTCAGCCTGTTAAGCGAGATTGAGCAATTGCGGGTTTCACCGGATCTGCCGGCCAAAGTGGTCATTGATGAAGTAACCGGAATTATTGTCATGGGGGAGAATGTCCGGGTGTCCACTGTTGCCATTGCCCAGGGAAATCTGACTATTACAGTTGAGGAAACCCCACAGGTCTCGCAGCCAGGCGCATTTTCTGAAGGTGGGGAAACCGTGGTGGTTCCGCGAACCAATGTGGCAGTTTCAGAAGAAAAGGGTACCGGTCTGGTAGTGGTGAGGCAGGGGGTTGCCCTGCGTGATCTGGTATCGGGGCTAAATGCACTTGGCGTTACACCTCGTGATATGATTTCAATCTTGCAATCCATCAAGGCTGCCGGGGCCCTGCAGGCAGAAATCGAGGTTATGTAATGACTGATCCAATGCTTTTTAGTGCAGATTTTGCGCAACAATTATCTGCGGACAAGGCTACGCCTCGCATTTCCGGTGTACGCACTGAAGCCGAAGCAGAACGTGTTGCACAGGAGTTTGAAAGTTTTCTGCTGTCACAAATGGTGTCTTCGATGTTTTCAGGCATAGAAGGCGGTGGCGGCATGTTTGGTGGCGGCCCCGGTGAAAAGGCATTTTCTGGCATGTTGCACGAGGAATACGCCAAAGTCTTTGCCTCTCAAGGCGGTATTGGGCTTGCTGACGATCTGAAGCTTGAGATATTGCGCATGCAGGGCATTGAGTCATCCAGGGAAACAAAATAATGGCACTGGCAGCAGAAAACCCAAATGACAGGGCAGAACAGCTTTTGGTTTTGTCACAAAAGCTGACAGCTCTGCTTGAGCGTGAAACCAGCTTGTTTGTGGCCAGAACTCCGCAAAAAGCTGCAAGTTTTGCTGAAGAAAAAGCCCGGCTTGCACAGGTCTATCGCAAGGAAACCATGAGAATTGCCAAAAACCCGGATCTGATTGCAACGGCCAATGCCAAAATCAAATCAGAACTACGCGCAGCCACTGTAAGTTTTAACAAGGCTTTGGAAGAAAACTATAAGGCAAATGCGACAATCAGGACGATTACCGAGGGCATGGTTAAATCCGTGGCAAAAGAGGTTGCCGGGAACCGGGTTGCCAAGTCTGGATATGGCGCAGATGGCGGCAATGCAAGCCCGGCAGGGGCGATGTCCGCTATTACCTTAAATCAAGTTGTATAGAGTTAATACTGTATCAGATTTAGCCCGGACCTTGATCTTTGGCGCATGCTTTGCAGGTCTATCTTTAAGGCTCTAATTCTTAAAAAATACCGGCATGCCTTGGTCTTATAGACATGCCGGTATTGTTTTGGCTTGATTGATTATGCGGCCTGAACGTCCGACAGGAATTTGTCCACCTGTGTGCGCAGATGTTGTGACTGCTCGGACAGGCTTCCTACGGCGTGTTTGACCTGAGCAGAAACGCTTCCCACTTCGGTGGCAGATTCGCTTAAACCACTGATATTATGGTTGACCTCTGCGGTTCCTTCAGAAGCCTGTACAACGCTGGAGGCGATTTCCTGTGTTGCCTGTCTTTGTTCTTCAAGAGCATTGGTAACGGCTTCGGAATTGTCTGCCAACTCCTGAATGATTTTTTGAATTCCTTCAAGAGAATCGGCGGCTCCTGTGGTCGAGGCCTGCATTTGATTAATTTGTACCGAAATTTGCTCTGTTGCCTTGGCAGTTTGCGAGGCCAGACTTTTTACCTCGGTAGCCACAACCGCAAACCCGGCTCCGGCTTCGCCGGCTCTTGCCGCCTCGATAGTAGCATTTAGTGCCAGCAAATTAGTTTGCTCCGCAATATCATTGATCAGGGCTGTTACCTTGGAGATACCTGAGGCCACATCTTTTAATTCGTTCATCTGATCTGTGGTCTTTTTGGCTTCAATAACAGCATTGGCGGCTACTTCTGCTGAGGTCTCCACCTGATTTGATATGGAGTCAACGGTAACAGAAAGCTCCTCCGCAGCAGCGCTTACAGCCTGTACGTTCTGTGCGGACATATCCGATGCCGAAGCAACCGAGCTTGCCCGGGTGGCGGTGGATTCTGCCACTTCGCGCATGCTGTGGGAGCTGGAATCCAACTCGCCCATGGACAGCTCAATAGACTGAAGCAATTTGGTAATATCAGTATCAAAAGCCTCGACCAACTCAGCAAGCTGTTCACCGCGCCTGATACGTTCCTGCGCTGCTTTTTGTTGCTCTTCGGTAAGCTTGTTGGTCTGAATCATGCTGTCTTTAAATACGGCTAGGGCGCGTGCCATATCGCCAATTTCATCAGCGGAAGCCTCACAGATATCGACTGTCAAATCGCCTTCGGCAAGTTTACGCATGGTGGCACTCATTCCGCTTAGTCGACGTGAAACATTTTTTACCACATAAAACCAGACAATGGCGCCGCTGGCGGCGATACTGGCAATTGCAGTTAAAATCAGCAGAATCTTACCGGTGGTAGCAGCAACGGCTGCACGCTTTCCGGCTGCAATGGCTGCTTGTTGGGTTTCTTCGGCAAATTGTGACACATTCTGATTGAGGAAAGTTGCAGCGTCTTGCAATTCAAACAATTTGTCCTCGATCATCGCCGCCTTGATGAGTTCGGTTTTGCGGCGAGCGAAAATAGAACCATCGCCTTGACCAATGGCCATTAAAGCTGCGCTTAGTTCGCGGATTCCATTTTGTAAATCCGATCCCATGATAGCAACATTCGATCTTAGCTCGCTGGCTGAGGAGGTGAAGGTTTCCTCAATTCGTTTAAGATCGTTCAATGACTCACTGGCTACAGTTTCAGCATAGGTAACCTTGATAACATTGATTGACATTAAAATCCGTAGCAGGGACTCAATATCATAGTCTTCAGCGGTTTCCAGTTGGTTCTCAAGCCGGGAAATCAGATTTATACGAAGCGCTCCGGCTATTTTTGTTGATTGTTGAATGGAGGTCCGTCTTTTCAACTGTTCTGTTACCAGCTTCTCAAGTTCTGTTACCAGCTTCGGATAGGTCTCAGCCTGTGTAGTCAGATTGGCAATAATCTCATTGTCAGTTACTTTTGACTTTGCCACATGTTCGATCAGTTTAAGCAGTTCCGTATTCAACTCATTGGCACGTTTATGAGCAGCTTCTGCTTCTTCGATGCTCAAAGCCCGTTCCAGATCGGTAACAGCATTTACAAAGGCATTACCCGTTACGGACAATTCAAGTGAGGTTTCAAGATTATCCAGATGGACCGAGCTGATTTCTTTTTGAACCGCAGAAGTGTTGGCATTACTCCATAGTCCGACACCAACAGCAAAGATTGTAAATGCGGCAATTGCACCAAACGCAAGAAGCAGACGGGTGCTGATTGTTTGTGGTAATTGAAAGCGTGTGATAGCGAACTCCCCCGAGTTTGGTTGAAAAAAGACTATACTCAAATCTCTAGTTCGCTAATTTTATCGAATTTGGTTAACAAAAGGCTCCCCCGCTGGCGGAGGAGCCTGATTTTTTTGCAAAAATTGTGAATTTACAATTTGAAAGAGATTTTCGCCTTTGCACCTTCAACCGTACTTGCAGGAGGTTCATACTTCCATTTGGAAACCGCCTTCATGGCAGCATCATCAAAAACACCCTCAGGGACGGCTTCGGCCACGGCGATATTGCTTACCTTGCCGTCGGTTTCCACGTTGTAGGTCACGATAACATGGCCTTCAATCTTGCGGCGTTCTGCACCTCGTGGATATACTGGAGCAGAGCGCTTTTTGGCTACAAGCTGGTCACTGCCGGCAAAAGCTGTTGGAGCTGCGATCATTGTGCTGGTGGCTATAGCCATGCCTGCGCACAGAGCGATTTTTCTAATAATATTCATTCTAAGACACCCGATTTGTTGTTATTGGCGCCTTTATTGGTCACCATTGGATGCACGTTAGCAGGCACTGGCTAAAGTGAATTAAAAGAAATTGATAAAATTTTAGCTAGTTCTGCATTTTTAGCAAAATCAGTGCTAATTATTGTTTTTAATCGATGTTTTGCCTAGATATCTGTTACTATTCACCGGAGCTGGCCTGGAATGTAGCGGAATTTCCAACGGCTGTTGCCGAGCCAATTACCGTTCCGCCATTACCTGCTATGACAGTTGTAGTGGTTGTGACGCTTGCAGAGTTGTTTTGGTTGTTATTTGCCGTCATATTGCCGCCGCAAACCGAGCACAAATATCCTGACACTGCATTGCCAAAAGCGGCAGAGCTGATTATTTGTGTTGCCTGACCAACACCACCGGCATCGGTACCATTAAACTCGGTCAAGGCTTCAATATCGCCGGTATTTAGCTGCACATTATCAATATAAACGTCTGAACCGATATTTGAGGTCAGGTTGGAATTGCCAATGGCATAAGAGCTTACTGCGTTGGTATTACCCCAAATTCCAATATCAACATCGGTCTGGGCATTGATATAGGCGGAGTTTTCCTGATTTACTTCAGAGTTCACATACCCATATGAGTTTTCAATGGAAAAATTGTTGCCTGTTGCCGTGGTTGCCACAATGCTGTCTTCAACTGATGGCCCGAACAGCCCACCAATAGCCCGAACGGTAGGGCCGGCACTGTTTTGATTAACGCTGACCAGTGTGGTGGTTTGCTCTCCACCTGCGAACCCGGTATTGGCGATGGCGGTAGATGCCACTGTGGCAGAGTCAGCAAACAGTCCACCAGCATCAATCAGGGCCCTTGAGGTGATTGTAGCCTGATTACTTTGGGTGATTGTGCTGTCAATCAGCCCCCCATAGGTAGTCTGGGTGCTGATGGCATTTGCAGAGGCCAGAGCCGAAACATCTGGATTCATTGCCCAATTGTATACATTCAGGTCAGTCTCAGCACCAATTGTGTAGCCGGCATCAACGGTTTGGGTGGAGTTGCTACTAACATTGCCGCAACAGGTGGTAATGGTTGCACTATTACCTAGGCCAAAGGAATTAGCCGAGGCACTGTCAGTTGCGATGGTTACATCAACTACACTTTCCGCAAAGCCGGAAGCACGCAAGGTCTGGCTGTTATTTACATTTACATTACCCAAAGAGTAATCGACGAGCAGGGTATTGCCCAGAGCACCAGCTTGACCGGCTACAGTCTGTACTTCGTCAACAACGACGTTCAGGAGCGAGTCAAACGGCCCTGTGTCCAATAACTGGACGTTTTCAACCTCAATCGTATCGTCCGCGAAGGAAGCTGCGGACATAAGGGTCGCGATCGCGGTGCCAGCGATTAGGGTCTTGACGGGTGTAGCCATTATTGGCCTCCAGATTATTATGGGCATTGATGAAATTACCCGTGCCGCCATTGGTGGACAGCGGATCATAGTATGAACAGACGCTTGGCCCGGAAACGCCATACAAATTGGCTGATATTTCCAGAACTGCCCGTTCAATTGCTGAACGAACTGCTAATTGCATAGGTTCCAGCGATTTGCTGCCTGCATTGATATCAATGATGTTTTGTTGGTTGAAGAATGCGAATATGCCGGCGCTTATTTCATAGCCAATGATTTGTTTTTGATAGGAAATAACGTCGACGACTTCTAGGGACTTTGTATCTACCAGCCGTAAGTCCAGTCCAATGTTCATTACATAGGTGCTGGCCTTGAACAGTCCTTTGGGGTCAGTTACGTCCACATCACCGCCATAGGCATCAACGCCGGAAGAGGCGATGTTGAAATTCAATTCGGTAATACCGCCCACCAGGTAAAAGTCAGATCCGGCAACAGATCCGGCTTTGATCTTCCGGTATTCAGCGCCATTATCGCTGATTAGCTTGTTATTGGCGTATTTTAGCTCCAGTTCAGAAACCGAAGTATCATATCGCTCAACCAGACGCGCACCGGCTTTGGCAAAAGCGGAAATAGCCATAAGGGATGCGCCCTGGGTGATTTTTGCGCCGCCTTCAAGCTCTCGCTTGCCTGTATAGTCAACAATGCGGCCTACTGCGATGCGAGGAGCGTTAAAGTTGGATGAACGGGCATATCTGCCCAAACAGGTAAGAGCCGCTGAATACGGGGTTGGGTTAGTCGTTACAGGCGCACCACCAGCCGGTTGCGCGTATAATCCATTGCGTCCCGCAGTGGGGGCAGCGCAAGAGGCTATTGCCAATGATCCGGCCACAAGCATGGCGGGCAGGCGGGTTCGTGCAAATAGTGCCAGCTTACTAGTCATTCAGATCAATCCTTCCGTTTAGTTCAACGAAATTTTCTTCGGCTATTGGTGGTGGCAGGTTCGCGCCGGTAGTGTTTACTATCTGGTCGCCATTATTGATCTGGGTGTTGTCAATGATAACCGTATTCCAATTGCCATTGGTTATTACATTTAGCTGATTGCCAATGGCATTGGCATTGCCATAGGAGTTTTGATTGTTAAAGAACTCACCATCAAGACCACCGGCAAGTGTAGTACCATCGCCAGAGAGGATCCGGCCATTGATAATCAGGCGATTGCCATCTCTGGGCCGTGATGTGGGATTGTACGGCGTGTTCTCATCCCGATATGAGCGGCCATAGGGAATGTTTAGTTCGCTGGGATAGGTGACCGATTGCGCAAGTGCAGGTGCCGTAAATCCAATTGATACGCCGATAGCGATAACCAGAGACAGACAGGTTTGTTTGCCGGGAGTAATAACGTTTTCGATGATGTTTCTCATCTTGCCTGTTCCTTCAAACTGCGTCCACTTTCAAATCCATGTGGATGCAACCGCTGTGCCAGTTTGAAACAGGTGAAACCCGGCATCTTACCCGGAGCGTTTTTGCAAAAGCGGACATGGTTTTACTTATGATAAGTGCGATAAAACAAAGATTTATAGTATTGCCAGTTCAAAACTAACCAGAAATTTACTCTAGACTTATAAGCCAGTCAGTGAACAGGCGGAACCAATTGACCGGGTGGTGGGCAAATTCAACCGGGCGATTCTGCGCTGTTCAGCTATCAGTTTTTAACACTTTTACAGCCGCTCATGTCATGTCAGTTCGGTGCGATATTGCCGCTCGGCCAGCAGGTAAAACCCTACTGCGGTAACCGAATACAAGGCAAATATTGCAACGCGCAGCCATTGCTGTTCCAATCCGCTGGAGGTCAGCAAAACACTTACTGCCCAGATTGCCATGCCGCCAAAACCGGTTTTGGGGTCAGCATTGGCAAATCCACGCGATGCTATCCAGATGCCGACAATTGACAATACTCCGCCACCTGCACCATCCCACCACCATGATTTTACCGGGTCAAGCGGTGCAAAAACCACCAGGATCAGCACACCAGCCAGCATGAACAGCCCTGCCTTATCCAGCTTGCTTTCATTGGAGTTCAAAACAGCCAAAACAACAATTAGCAGTAATATAGCGCTTAACAATACCCAGTATAACAGCCCGTCAGTTTGTCCGGGGTTGGGGGTAAATGTTGCAAATGGCGAAAATGCCAGACCGGCAGCACTCGCGCTGGCCATTATAATAACAAGTTCATCCCATGTGATGATGGGTTTTGGTTTTCTTGTGGCCCGGATCACCATTACCACAGCGCTTAAAAACAAGGCTGCCATGAGTGATATCTGCGCCAGTCCGCCAACGCGCAAAACAATTGCTGCTTGTGCTGTAAATCCTGTCCACATGATAAGTGCAAGCGCAAACCCGGTGGCGGCAAACTGGTTTTGCTGGCGTTCTGCCCAGGCAATTCCCAAAGCAATCAATAGCAGATATGGCCACAAAAATTCTGCCGGGGGGTTGGAGGCGTAAGCCAGTACGCACCAGACCATCATTATGGGTATTGTTAGCAGCAAAGAGGTTCCGGATCCGGTAAAAATGGCCGTGGCCAATGCAATGGCAGTCATAACTCCCCACATTGCAGCACCAGACACAAGTGATTGCTCAGGGATAACGTGATGTGCAGTTACCAGCAGGCAAAGCACAAATCCGCTCCACAGCCAATCGGCCAGCACAGCATTTCCCTTCCAGCTTGCCAGTATTGCTCCTGGTGCAGGCAATATGGCTGCGATTGCAATGATAGACCAAAGTGCCCAGCCGCCAGCTTTAAGAGCCTCCGCTGTTGTTAGCAGTGTCAGTGATAGCAGCAAAAAGGCCGCCGCCAGTAAGGGGGCAGCAAACGAAGCATTTGTTTCAGTGTTTGGCCGGGAGAATTGCTGGGACATTTTACCTGCAGTTTGAATACGTATTGTGTCGCATTTTGTATGTATTCGCCGTGCAAAACAAACCAGTTCGCGCCTCAGGAGTGCTCAGCAATACGCCCCGCATTTGGGGAATACCGGAATTTATGGTATATTTTACACCCGACAACAGCTCTGGGAGGACAGGCAATGAATGCGAACAGCATATTGCAGGGCAAGAGTACCAAGGTGTTCGATGTCAAAATAGAGGCGAGCCTGCAACAGGCTGCTCAGCTTATGGATGACAAGCGCATTGGCGCAGTTCTGGTAAGAGGCGCAAAACAGGAAATTTGCGGCGTATTGTCAGAGCGTGATGTTTCCCGGCAGGTAGCGCGCAAGGGCAGTGCAGCTTTGGATCGTCCGGTAGGAGAGTGTATGAGCCGCAAGGTCATCACAGTGCAGCCAAATACCAGTCTTGATGATCTGATGAATATCATGACTGATCGGCGCATCAGGCATTTGCCAGTAGTCGATGGTGACCAGCTTCTGGGCATGATTTCCATTGGTGATGTGGTAAAACACAAGATCAATGAGGCTGAAGCCGAAGCCGAGGCCATGTATAATTATATCGCCGCTGGCTAAAATGCGACAAACAGATAAGAGCAAATTTTAAGCTCATTTTACCGAAAATGTTCTGGCGCTATTGTGTTTTGAGCGCAGAAAAACTGTTTCCTTATTTTCCCCACAGGATAACAGGCAAATACAAAGGCGATTTGTACGACCGTCTGTCAGGATTGCTTGGGAAATGCAAGTGCGCAAAACCTTTGATACTATTGGTGTTTGAGAAAAGTATTTACCTGTCAAAGAGCGTTTTTATCGGGGGCTTTGCCCCAACTCTTACATTATAACAGGTTTAAGGTTGGCGGGCGCCTTTTACACTTATCCCCTATTCCCAAGGGTCAGTCAGTATCCACAAGGGTCATTTAAGGGTTCTTTTATTATAACGAAGTGCTTTTTGGGTGTGATTACAGGGTGGCCCAAGTATCACTCAAGGGACAGCGAAATTTACGCTGACCCTATAAGTGACCCTAGGCAACTGACCCTAACCCCAACCGTCACTTGCGTCCTACGCGCCGTAAGTCCATCCTTGCAAGGATAATGGCATGAATTAGTACCCTTAGTTGGACGGGATTTGAACTTCCCGTCCGGCGATTTAGAGCACTCACCCTTTAAGCCCGGGTTGGAATATTGCCCGCGCCAGTGCGAAGGCACTGTGCGCGGGCTTTGTCTGGTCGGGTTTGTCAATCTGCCGGCTGTTGCTTTTCCAGAGCGCGGCGAATTCCATCACCATAGTCTTTGCTGATAAGGTCATAATGGGCCAGCGCCCGCTCTATGATCTCTTTTGGCACCCCTTGCATGCTGCTGGCCGTATTGCTGTAGAGACGTTGGCGCTCATCCTGACTCATAAGGTTGTGCAAGGCCCGTGGTTGCGTGTAATCATCACTGCCATCACGATGATCATAGCGATCAGCATTGCCTGATATTTTTAAGGGAGGCTCGGCAACGCCCGGATCCTGTTTGGCTGTATCAGCATATGAATTTGGCTCATAATAGGCATCTATGTGCCCGGTTTTCTGGCCAATGAAGTTCATGCTGCCGTCCTTGTGATAATGGTGCATCGGGCATTTTGGTGCATTGACCGGCAAGGCTTCATAATGGGTGCCAAGACGATAACGATGAGCATCAGCATAGGAAAATATCCGTGCCTGCAGCACCCTGTCAGGGCTAAACCCAATGCCTGGAACTATGTTGGACGGGCTAAATGCAGCCTGCTCAATTTCAGCAAAATAGTTTTCTGGATTGCGGTTTAACTCTATTACCCCCACATCAATCAGCGGGTAATCACCATGCGGCCAGACCCGGGTTAGATCAAAGGGGTTAAATGGTGCCTGTTCAGCATCAGCTTCCGGCATTATCTGGATTTTGACATCCCATTTGGGAAATTCGCCATTTTCAATGGCTCCAAACAGGCTTTCCTGATAGCCTTCGCGGGTTTCTCCGATGATTTTGGCGCCTTCCTCATTGGTATAGAATTTGTGGCCCTGGCGGGTTTTGAAATGAAACTTCACCCAGAACCGTTCGCCATCTTCATTCCACAGGGAATAGGTATGACTGCCATATCCATTCATGTTCATTGGTGTCGTGGGCAGGCCGCGATCAGACATCAATATGGTTATCTGATGCAATGCTTCGGGGCTTAATGACCAAAAGTCCCACATGGCAGTATTAGAGCGCAAATTGCTTTTGGGATGGCGTTTTTGTGTATGTATGAAGTCGGGGAATTTATATGGGTCTCTAATAAAGAATACCGGCGTGTTATTGCCAACAAGATCCCAGTTTCCTTCTTCGGTATAAAATTTCAGGGCAAACCCGCGTACATCCCGTTCGTGATCGGCGGCACCTGCCTCCCCGGCTACGGTTGAGAACCGCGCCAGCATTTTAGTTGTGGTGCCGGGCTGTAATACTTTGGCTCTTGTGTATTTGCTAATGTCATTGGTCACAGTAAAGGAGCCAAAAGCACCCCATCCCTTGGCATGAACCACTCGCTCTGGAATGCGTTCACGGTTTTGGTGGGCCAGTTTTTCAAGCAATTGGTAGTCCTGCATAAGAATTGGCCCGCGTTCTCCCGCGCTAAGGGAGTTTTGGTTGTCAGCAATAGGGGCTCCGGCAGTGGTGGTCAGGCGTCTGGTCATGGTGTTCTCCTGTTCTGTCTGGTTAACGGTAATATTGTCTTGGGGTTGACCATAACCAGCAAGTTTAGTAACAACAAATTGTTAGATTTTCTTTTTTCGATAAGTTTGTCTTATGGCAATAACTCTGCGACAGTTAAGTTACTTTCAAGCACTGGTTGAAGAGCGCCATTTTGGTCGCGCAGCAAAGAGGGTGCATATTTCACAGCCTGCCCTGTCCATACAGATCAGGGAGCTTGAGAAAGAACTAAACGCCCATCTGGTAGAGCGTCATACCAGAGAGGTTATCATAACTGCACTTGGCCATGAGGTATCACAGCGGGCGCAGCAGATTTTGGGTCAAGTGGATGATCTGGAATATTCCATGCGCTGGCACGGGGGATTATCCGGGCATTTGTCAATCGGAATTATTCCAACAATTGCGCCTTATTTATTGCCGGGAGCATTACCGGTTTTGCAAAAGCACAATCCTTCCCTAGAGGTACAGGTAGAAGAAGCGCATACTGAAAAAGTCCTGGCTGATTTAGTTGCAGGGGTTTTGGATGTGGCTGTTATTGCACTGCCCAGTGGTCAGGTTGATGTATTGTTTGAGCAGGCTTTGTTCGAGGACAGGTTTGTTTTAGCAGGCTCTGTGGAAGTGTTAAGTGCATTACAAAAACAAACAAAAGCGGTAAGTCCCGATAAGCTTGATCCAGGGCAGCTCCTGTTACTTGATGAGGGTCATTGCCTGACCGATCAGGCCCTTGAGGCATGTAATCTTGAGCATTCGTCCACTTTGGCCAATTTAAGAGCCTCATCACTGACCACGCTGTGTGGATTGGTTGCTTCTGGGTTTGGGCTTACCTTTTTGCCGGAAATTTCGGTTGAGCGGGAGTATTCTGCCTCCAAGGGAATGACCGCAATCCGCTTTGGTGGTGATCAACCATCACGGACAATTGGAATTGTCCGCCGCAGATTAACACCCGATGATGGTTGGTTTACTGATGTTGCAGATATTTTCAGAAAAACCGGTGAAGATCTGCTGCACACGGCTCGTCAAATAATTCCATAGGTCTGGCCTTGGCATCAAGATTATTTCTCAATATCAATAGAATAGCCCGACCCGCGAACTGTGCGAATAATATCCGGTTTGCCACCTTTATTTAGCTGATTGCGTAACCGGCCAATATGTACATCAACAGTGCGATCATCCACAAAGACATCTGTGCCCCAGGCATTGTCCAGCAATTGCGCCCGCGACCAGACTTTTGTTGGCCGGCTTAACAGGGTATGCAGCAGGCGAAATTCCGTAGGGCCAAGTCGAACCGGATCACCATCACGGCGAACCCGGTGTGTTTCCGTATTTAATTGCAACCCGCCATAGCTAAGCTCAACCTGTCCCCGGCTTGAGCTGCGAATATTGGCCTTTATGCGGGCCACAAGCGTATTTAGAGAATATGGCTTAACCACATAATCATCAGCTCCGGTGTTTAATCCTCTTACCTTGTCTTCTTCGGTTCCTCTGGCAGTTAGCATGATGACGGGAATTGACCCGGTGTCCTGATCACGTTTGATTTTTGTGCAAACCTCAATTCCCGACATGTCAGGAAGCATCCAGTCCAGCAGAATCAAATCCGGCAGGAATTCCTGTGTCTTCGCCAGGCCGTCATCGCCATTTGCCGCGTGTTTGACTTCAAATCCGGCAGCCTCAAGATTGTATTGTAGAACCTGTGCCTGTGCCAATTCATCCTCAATTATTAAAATTAGCTGTGACATAGGTCTTTAGCTCTCTTCCGGACTGCTCTGCTTATTATCCAGATCCTGCGGACTAAAAATAATCTGGCTGGTTTTATCGCCTTTTGGCCGTTTCTCCGCGGGCCACTCGCCGGTCACCATATAGATGACTTCCTGGGCAATTTCTGTGGTGTGGTCGCCCATGCGTTCGATATTCTTTGCAATGAATAACAGGTGCATGGCACCGGCAATATTCTTTGGGTCTTCCATCATATAGGTCAGCAATTCACGAAACAAAGTGTTGTTCATATGGTCAACATCTTCGTCCCGGCTGCGGATTTCCTCGGCGGTTTCCACATCCAGATTATTATAGGCATCAAGGGCAGACTTGATCATTTCCTGTACCAGCTCACTCATGCGAACCAGTGTACTTATGGAACCGGTAAAGGCCTCGGCCTTGGTAATAGTATGGGTGCGTCGGGCCATGTTCTTGGTGTATTTCCCAATGCGCTCCAAATGTCCGGCAATGCGCAGCGACATGATAACATTGCGTAAATCTGCAGCAACGGGTTGTCGCAGGGCCAATAATTGAATAGCGCTGGCATTGAGCTTTGCTTCCATTTCACGGATGCGGCTTTGGTTTGGAAGAACTTTCTTGGACAGTTTTGCATCTTCTTTTTTCAAGGCGCGTGTTGCCTGGATTAGCTGTTGTTCAACCAGCCCGCCCATTTCCAGAATCAGGTTCTCATTCTTGTTCAGATCCTTGTCAAAAGAGCGAAGAATATGGTCGGTGTTCATGGCTGGCTCCTATCCTGTGCGGCCGGAAATATAGTTTTGAGTTCGTGTTTGTTTCGGGTTGGTGAAAATGTCCCGTGTCTTGCCAAACTCAACAAGGTCTCCCAGATGAAAAAAAGCGGTTCGCTGTGATATGCGTGCCGCCTGTTGCATGGAGTGGGTGACGATGACGATGGTATAATTCTCTTTCATGCTCTCCATCAAATCCTCGATAACGGCGGTGGCAATAGGATCCAGCGAGGAGCACGGCTCGTCCATTAAGATTACCTGAGGATCTACGGCAATGGCCCGGGCAATGCACAATCGTTGCTGCTGGCCGCCGGAAAGCCCGGTGCCGCCTTCATGCAGGCGGTCAGCAACTTCATCAAACAGGCCGGCGCGTTTTAATGAGGAGACAACGATTTCCTCCAAATGCTCTTTGGAGCTGGCAAGACCGTGAATTCGCGGCCCATAGGCCACATTATCAAAGATAGATTTTGGAAACGGGTTAGCCTTTTGAAACACCATTCCAATCCGGGCGCGCAAGGCAACCACGTCTACTGCCGGATCGTAAATATCCTGTCCTGCAAAGCGAATATCGCCAGTGACCTTGCAGTTGTCTATGCTGTCATTCATTCTGTTAAAGCAGCGCAAAAACGTACTTTTGCCACAGCCAGAAGGCCCGATCAGGGCAGTGATTCTGTTTTCAGGTATTTCAAAGGAAACATTGTTGATCGCTTGTTTGCTGCCATAAAACACATCAACATTTTTGGCGCTTAGAATGATATTTTTTTTTGATTTTTTTGCAGGTTTGTCTTTTTTAACCGAAGATTTTGTCATTGTACTGTTACCACTT
Organism: Robiginitomaculum sp.; assembly: GCA_015485155.1. GTDB lineage: Bacteria > Pseudomonadota > Alphaproteobacteria > Caulobacterales > Maricaulaceae > Robiginitomaculum_B. Next base: position 161,189 of record WFUF01000002.1, read on the forward strand.
TTTTTCAAATTTCTTGCGCAATATTACGGCGGTTAAGTTCATGGCTATTAAAAATGCCAGCAAAACCAGAATTGCAGCAGAGGTGCGCTCAACAAACCCTTTTTCAGGGCTGTCGGCCCAAAGGAAAATCTGTACTGGCAGTGAGGTGGCAATGTCGGTTATGCCTTGGGGCACATCAACAATAAACGCTACCATGCCGATCATCAGCAGGGGGGCAGTTTCACCCAGCGCCCCGGCCATTCCAATCACGGCCCCGGTCAGCATGCCGGGCATGGCTGCAGGAACTGTATGGTGAAATGTGGTTTGAACCTTGCTGGCTCCAAGACCAAGGGCAGCTTCGCGCAGGGTGTTGGGTACTGAGCGCAAGGCGGCGCGTGAGGCAATTATGATTGTAGGCAGTGTCATCAGCGCCAGAACCAGCCCACCTACCAATGGCGTTGATCGCGGCAGGTTCATCACCCCCAGAAATATCGACAGCCCCAACAGGCCGAAAACGATGGATGGCACAGCGGCCAGATTGTTGATATTGACTTCGATAATATTGGTAATAAAGGACTTTTTGGCAAATTCTTCCAGATAAATTGCAGTTAATACTCCCATAGGAAACGCAATTACAAAACATACCAGCAGTGAAAAGAACGAGCCGACCATGGCACCAAAAATACCTGACATTTCCGGTTCACGTGAATCGCCCTTGGTAAAGAATGCGCTGTTGAATTTCTTTTTGATATGACCGTTGTCTTGTAATTTTCTGATCCAGCTAAGTTCTGTGTCTTTCAATCGGCGCAGGTTTTCTTCCACGCCTAAATCAACCTTGCCCTTTATTAACATATCCACATCGGCAGATGCGGTTAGCCATATATCGCGAGTTGTGCCGATAAGTTGCGGATCTTTTGCGGCCATATCCGCTAGCTCAAAGGCTGCGCCATTGGATAATAATCTGCCAAGCCGTCTTTGATCACGGCGCTTGGTGACTTCGGGGAATAATTGCTTTAGCGCTTTGGTTATCAGGGGCTTGTAATTGGCTAGTGCCAATTGCGCCGGGTCGCGTTTTGCCTGTGGGTCCAGGATTTGCTCATCAAAATTTATTTGCAGCAGTATTCTGGTTTGTGAAAAGGCACTGCTTCCGCGCATGCCAATTGCCACAAACATAAAGACCAAAAAGCCAAGGGATAGCAAAATTGCTATTCTCCCCATCCATCGAAAACGGGTTTCGCGGCCATGGCGGGCTTTTAACTGCGCCGAACTTGTCAATGAATGTTCAGGCATAGATTGTCCTGTACTTGTTGAAGACCTTAAGGGCAATCATGTTAAGGCCCATGGTAAGAATGAATAAAAGCAGAGCGATAGCAAAGGCAGCAAGGGTTTTGGCACTGTCAAATTCCTGATCACCGGTCAGCAGGGTGACGATCTGAACGGTCATGGTGGTAACAGCATCAAATGGATTTAGGGACAGATTGGCCGAAAGTCCGGCGGCCATGACCACAATCATGGTTTCCCCGATAGCTCTGGAAATGGCTAATAGCAAACTGCCGGCAATGCCAGGTATGGCGGCTGGAATAACTACTTTGGTAATGGTTTCAGCCTTGGTCGCCCCCAGGCCTAAAGATGCATCGCTTAAGGTTTTTGGCACTGATGACAGCACATCATCAGACAAAGAGGAAATAAACGGGATCAGCATAATTCCCATCATCAATCCGGCAGCAAGAGCGCTTTCGGAGGAAATATCAAACCCGAATCCAGAGCCGGTATTACGAATAATCGGAGCCACTACCAAGGCTGCAAAAAACCCGTAAACCACTGTCGGTATGCCGGTTAGCAGTTCGAGCATGGGCTTTATCCAGTCGCGGGTTCTGGTTTCTGCGTATTGGGACAGATAAATTGCAGAGAACAGGCCCAGCGGAGTTGCCACGACCATGGCTATGGTGCTGATCAGCAAGGTACCGCTTAGCAGTGGTAAAACACCAAATTTTCCACTGGCACCAACCTGATCAGCACGAATAGCGGTTTGCGGGCTCCATTCCAGACCGAACAGGAAACTGCTTATTGGAACCTTCTGGAAAAATAAAAATGCTTCAAATGCCAAAGAAGCTACAATTCCTATGGTAACCAGGATTGCAATCATTGAGCAAACCACCAGTCCTGCGATGATGGTTTGCTCTTTGATCTTGGCAATACGCCCGGAGCGGCGCAATGTTAAATCGTGGGATTGTTTCACGATGAGTTCCTATTTTCAGTAAGCCCTATTCCAGTGACAAGATGGCAAGGTTTTTGACTTTTTCTTTCCATTGCCCGCGTTCATCTTCGTGCATTGGAATCAGCCCGCGGTCAACCAGATAGCCTTCTTCGCCACTGGCTTTTTCGCTAAGAAATTCGGTGATATATTCCTGGATGCCCGGAGTCTGGCCGATATGGGCCTTTTTGACATAGAAATACAAAGATCTTGAAACCGGGTATGAGCCGTCGGCGATATTTTCCAATTCAGCATCAACGCTATTTATGCTGCTTCCTTGAATGCTGTCGAAATTTTGATCCAGAAAACTATATCCAAAAATGCCAAAGGCTTTGGGATTGGCGTTTAGTTTTTGTACTAGCAGATTGTCATTTTCACCAGCCTCGATATAGGCACCATCTTCACGAATTGTGTGGCAAAGTGATTTATAGGCAGGCTTGTCAGTTTTCTTTAATGCCTTGACCCAGTCAAAAGTTTTGCAGCCGCCCTCCATGGCAAGTTCAACAAATGCGTCACGAGTGCCCGAGGTTGGAGGAGGGCCCATAACCTCGATACGAATATCGGGTAAATCCGGGTTGATCTGACTCCATTTATCGTATGGATTTGGCTTTAGTGTGTTTTCGGCATCTAGAATATCTTTGGCCAGAGCCAGAAATAATTCCTGCAAGGTAATGTTCATTTTCGGGCTTTTACGGGAATTGGCCAGAACAATACCGTCATAGCCGATTTTCACCTCGATAATCTCGGAAATGCCATTTTCTGCACAGCGCTCAACCTCGGAAGACTTGATCCGGCGCGAAGCATTGGTGATATCAGGGTGCTGCTCGCCGGTTCCTGCGCAAAACAGCTTTAAGCCCCCGCCAGAGCCAGTGCTTTCAACCACCGGGGTCTTAAAGGATGTGGTGCGACCAAAGTTTTCCGCAACCGTTGTTGCAAAAGGGTACAGCGTTGATGAGCCAACGATTTTGATATGATCTCGACCACTGGCCGGTGCAATTGCTGCTGGGGCTTCCTCTTTTGCTGCCGGCGGGGCAGAGGGTGAGCAAGCTATTAACACCATTGTGAAAACGCTTGCAGTAATGGTTTGTAGTTTCATGTTTCTCTTCCCTGTTTGGTAAAAGTATTTTGCCTGCCAATAATTTTTTTCAGCTACCTATTTGTTACATATATATGATAGTTTTATGACAAGGGTTCCCGATAGGGCTAAAAGTCAGGATATTATATCTGTCGCATTTTTGGCCGCAAAACCGGTTCCCACTTTTGCTAAAAATGCTTAGGTCATTTGCTTTAGACTCTTAGTTTTACCGTCACCGATGTGCCTTGTGATAATTTGCTTTTGATCAGTAATCTGGCCCGGTGCCGGTTTAATATATGTTTGGTAATGGCAAGGCCAAGCCCGGTGCCGCCGATTTGGCGAGACCGTCCCTTATCCACCCTGTAGAATCGCTCGGTTAACCTGGGTATGTGCTTTGGGGCAATGCCTTCACCAATATCCTCAATTCTGACATTGACCCAGTTGGCTTTGGTTGTTTTGTGACTGATGCGAATGGTTACAGGCGTTCCCGGGCGGCTGTATTTTAAGGCATTTTCAATCAGGTTCTGGAAAACCTCGATCAGTTCGTCATGACTGCCGCGCACCATAGGTATTTCCTCAGGAGCAAGTAATTCGACACGGCCCTTATACTCATTTTTACTGGCGGCCAGTGATTGTTCCACGGCCGGAATTATTGTTAACAGGTCGACCCTGTCATCAGGAGGCAGGTGCTCTGTTGCTTCCAGTTTTGATAAGGAGAGCAGATCTTCAATAAGGCGTGACATGCGCTCTGCTTCTCTTTGCATCAATTCAAGAAACTGCATGCGTGCACTGGCATCATTGCGAGCCGGGCCTTTTAGGGTTTCAACAGCACCAAGCAGGGCGGTTAAGGGTGATCGCAACTCATGACTGACATTGGCGACAAAAGTGCTGCGGGCTTTTTCCGCATAGCGGATGGCAGAGACATCAATCATCGTAAACAATAAGAAACTGCTATTGGTATCGGGGCAGTTAATGGGTGCAGCATTGGCCTGAAAGCTGCGGGTGGTTTGCAGATCAAGAACAAAATCACAACTGGTGCGCCGGTTTTTCTTCAGCGCTCTGGTCAGGCATTGCAATAGTTCAGGTTGACGAAAAACCCGGACAAAATCCAGTCCGCTTATTTTATTACCCAGCATTTTATCAGCAGCTTTATTGCTTTTAAGAATGTGAAAGGAGCTATCCAGCAATAAAGCCGGAATTGAGAGCGCCTCAACCAATTGCTTTTGAGAATCCTGATGCAAGGCTTATCCTGTTAGCTGCTGGAGGTTCCCAGATAGGTGAGCGGGCATTCATGATCCCCCTTATGGCGGCAGGTATTGGACAGGCTTTCATCACAATAGGCGCAAAGCGCTTTGGAGTGGGGCTGGGTAATAGTGTCATTCTTAATCTGAAAGCCTTGTGCGCGGAATTTTTTCAAGGTCCGCGAAAAAGTTTCAGGGGTCATATCCAGATATGAGGCAATCAGGGATTTTTCAAAGGGAAGTTGTATTGAGCCCAGATTATTACCGCCATCTTGTAAACCCAGTTTCAGCAAATACCAGCCAACCCGCTCACTGGCGGTGCGCAGGCGTGATTGTTCAATCTGGTGAATCAGGTGCTGTGAACGCAAGGACAGGCTGCCGATCATGTTAAGGGCAAAGGCATTATTGTCCTGTAAAACCTGACGAACCAATGGAGCCGGTAATGACAAGAGGGTGGTTGGCTCCACCACTTGCGCGCCGGCAGCCGATGGAATGTTCAGCAAAATAGCAGCTTCCATAATTCCGTCACCGGCGCTAAGCATTTGCAAGACGGCTTCGTCGCCGGCATCACTTCCTTTGAACAGTTTGACCCAGCCAGACAGTATCAAATAATAACGTGATAAGGGTTCTGATTGTAAAAACAACAACTTGCCTTTTTCGTATTTCTGCACGCTTGCATTGGCAAGCAGGGCCATCAGCTCGGACTCTCGCAATTTGGAAAATGCCGGCAATGCCTTAATCAGCGGCATGTGCTGTTCAATATTGGTGGAAACCTGTGGTGAAGGCGATGCATCATTGGTTTTAGAAAACCTCGAATTGATCAGATCCTCGACCATTTTGGTTTCAACTATCTTCAGGCGCTCAACCTTTCCGGTCAGCAATTCAAACCATGTGGTCGGGGAAATATTCTGCAATTCTTCGGATCGGGATTTATTGGCCAGCATGTCATGCAGATCATCAACAAATTGCATGATATATCCGGAGGTAACATGTTCAACCAGTTCACGATGGGCCGGAGCTGCAAGTGACAGGAAGGCACGCTTATAAGAGGTTTGTTCCTCTAAAAGTGTCAGCATGCGTTCGGTAAATTCGCGGTTCTTAAATACCTGGCTGCAAAACCCGTGCGCGCCCCACGCTCGTTCGCGTCCCACCCTTTCTTTCCATTGCAACAGGTTTGCATAAGCGGTCGCTGTCACAGGTGCTGTGCTGGCAATATGCAAGGCAATTTCAACCTGCACATTCAAGATCGGGCTCAAAATAGTGTAGGTGTAATGGTTTACCGCTCGCGAGAATGGCAATTTAAGTTGTTCAACCTGTTGGCGATGATCATCAAGAGCAAGGGCGGATTCAACAATACCCAATACTTTTTGCAAGGTGGCAGCACCTATTGCTTTTTCCACTTCCGGACTGGTGCACAATTGCTCCAGCCTGCTTGCCGTTTTACTTGTTTCTTTGGTGTGCTTACGAAATTCATTGCTGAAAATCTGGCCATTGCTGTCAACATATAATGCAGCGCTGCCACGTTCTAATTGCAATTGATGGGCCAGATCCCCCAATTGCAACAGTGTGGATGCGATTACCTGTCCCAAAGTAATCTTGCTGTCCATATGGCTCCTTGCCCCTCCTGATTCTCAAGCTTGTGAAAAGTCTAGCATTGTTTTTCAGGTTTGGGCATGCACTTTGGGTAATATCGTCACCAAGCTGGAAATACAGTAGGGTGATACGGTTAGTGATTCTGATGTTTACTGTCAGGTTCGCATCTGAAGAATACCAATATTCGGGATATAACCATGGGACATCTTTCTAATGTAACACCGGGTCAACAGAATTGGGCGCTGGCGTCCTCGACTTTGGCATTTACTATCTGTTTTGCAGTCTGGACAATTTTTTCAATTATCGGGATCAAGATAAAATCCGAATTGGGCTTAAACGATACCCAGTTCGGGATTTTGGTTGCAACGCCTATACTTACGGGCTCGTTAAGCAGGGTTTTTCTTGGGATCTGGGCTGATCAATATGGCGGACGAGTAGTTTATGCGGGGCAAATGATGCTAACGGCTCTTGCAGTTGTTTTGCTGTCATTTGCTGATAGTTATCTGATGTTTCTGGTGGCGGCCTTGGGCGTTGGACTGGCGGGTGGAAGCTTTGCCGTTGGCATTACCTATGTGTCCAAATGGTATCCGAAGGAAAAACAAGGAACCGCGCTTGGCATATTCGGTATCGGTAATGTGGGCGCTGCGATAACCAATTTTGGTGCGCCGATCCTGCTGGTAGCCGTTGGTGGAGCGTGGCAAAATGTAGCACTGGTTTATGCTGCGGTAATCGGATCGACCGCAGTTTTATTCTTCATCTTTTCCAAGGATGATCCGGTACACCGTCATCGCCGTGAGCAGGGTATAAAGCATGACAGTTTTCTAAAACAGCTTGCGCCGTTAAAACATATGCAGGTGTGGCGGTTCTCTTTATATTATTTCTTTGTGTTTGGCGGATATGTGGCTTTGGCGCTGTGGCTTCCCCGATATTATGTCGGGGCCTATGGTCTTGAGTTGGCTACCGCCGGTTTGCTGGCGGCGGTTTATGCTCTGCCGGGGTCTATTTTTCGGGCGCTTGGGGGCTGGCTGTCCGATAAAGTCGGTGCACGCAAGGTAATGTATTGGACGTTTACGGTGGCTTTTATATCCACGTTTTTCCTGTCTTATCCTTCAACAGATTATATAGTTGCCGGGATTGAAGGCCCGATACGGTTTAATTTAACCATTCCGTTATGGCTGTTTGTGTCTATCACAATTGTGCTTGGCTTTTTTATGTCGCTGGGCAAGGCTGCCGTTTATAAGCACATACCGGTTTACTATCCAGATAATGTCGGTGCGGTGGGCGGAATTGTTGGTCTGATCGGTGGTTTGGGAGGTTTCTTCCTGCCCATTGCCTTTGGGATGATGAACGACCTTATAGGCGTCTGGACCAGTTGTTTCATGTTGCTTACCGTATTGATCGGCATTGCCCTTACCTGGATGCATTTTGCCATTCAAAGACTGGAGCAGTCCAAACACCCCGAACAGCATGGCCCGCGTGATCTTCCGGAGATGGAAGACCTGCACGGTGCCAGATAAAGTTAGGCCGAACTGCTGCGTGCTTCATGGTACATATTGTCGCATTTGCTTCAAAAGACAAAATGATTTGACCTAAATCAAACTGTTTTGCTCAGGTTTTGCTCATAAACATGCTGGCTCAACTGGAGCCGATATGTTTTTGAAGAAGGGCGAGACAATGGAGCTGCAAAACAAGGCGACACGACTCTGGGGAGATTTCCTGCGGGTCGACAAGGTACAAATTAGAACTTTTCATGTAACCTGGTTTACGTTCTTTTTATGTTTTTTCGCGTGGTTCGGCATTGCACCCTTAATGGCAGTGGTGCGTGAGGAATTATCCTTAACTAAAGAGCAGATCGGCTGGTCGATCATTGGTGCTGTATCGGCAACTGTATTTGCCCGAATATTGATCGGTTGGTTATGTGATCGCTATGGGCCGCGTTTAACCTATACTTGGTTGTTGATTTTTGGATCGCTTCCGGTGATGGGAATTGGGCTTGCCCAGGATTATACAACTTTTCTGATTTTCAGGATAATGATCGGGGTGATCGGCGCCAGTTTTGTAATCACCCAATATCATACTACAAACATGTTTGCGCCAAATGTGGTTGGAATGGCAAATGCCACCAGCGCCGGATGGGGTAATCTTGGTGGCGGTGTCACCCAGTTTGTCATGCCGGTGATCTTCTCGATCTTTGTGGTTGGCTTTGGCATGAGTGAAGCATTTGGCTGGCGGGCTTCAATGGTTGTTGCCGGCATAGCGATTTTGCTGGCTGCCCTTGTTTATTACACATTTACACAAGACACACCCGATGGTTCATACAAGGAATTGCGGGCCAAGGGAAAAATGCACCATGCAGAAAGAACCACCGGCAATTTCATGCATGCACTAAAAGACTATCGTGTGTGGTTGTTGTTTCTGATTTATGCAGCATGTTTTGGCATTGAGCTGACCATTTTAGGTACGCTGGCTCTTTATATGTTTGATTATTTTGGCATGAATCTGATCACTGCCGGCATGATTGCTGCCAGCTTTGGCCTGATGAATTTATTTGCCAGAACTCTGGGCGGCATATTCGGCGATAACTTTGCGTCCCTTTGGGGATTAAGAGGCCGGGCTACATGGTTGTTCATTGTATTATTCATTGAGGGACTGGCATTGATGCTGTTTTCGCAGATGAACGTATTGGTCCTGGCCATCCCAACCCTGTTATTATTTTCACTGTTTGTGCAAATGTCAGAGGGTGCAACTTTTTCCGTAGTTCCATTTATCTCGAAAAAATCCCTTGGAGCTGTTGCAGGTGTAGTCGGTGCCGGAGGCAATGTGGGCGCGGTATCAGCAGGCTTTTTGTTCAAGGGCGAAATGGGCTGGGATACTTCTTATCTCATTCTGGGCGCTTTGGTCACTCTTGCAGCTTTTCTGGCCTTGTTTATCCGGTTCAGCAAAGCAGATGAGATTGAGGCGGAGGAACGTTTTGATGAAGGCTATACCCGCCACAGAAAAGCTGCGGCTCGCAAACACCTTGAAGCTCTGGGCATGAGCGACGAAGAGATTGAAAAGGTCAAGGTTCTTGGCAGCCGTGAAGCCTATGCCTATCGTCGCCTTGAATCTCTGGGTGTTGATATGAGCTCGGTAAAAATCCGCGATGAGGATAAGGAATAACCCCCCAACACCTGTATCCATATTCTATTTGCGACGAAAACGGGAGCCATGGCTCCCGTTTTTATGTGTTTTGTGAAAAAAAACAGCAGGTTTGACCTAGGTCAAACGCTTACACGCAAATATGGCTCATAGAGAATCAGGCTTCATGCGTGCGCTTTAGTGTTTTGCGCCGCAGTGTAAAAAAGGAGAGCTGGAAATGGCAAAAGATTTATACGATTGGGATCCGGAAAATGAGGCCCAGTGGAAAAGCACTGGCAAGCAGATTGCCACCCGCAATCTGTGGATTTCCATTCCTGCTCTGTTGTGCGGGTTTGCGGTGTGGCTGTATTGGGGGATCATTACCGTACAAATGATCAATCTGGGCTATGCATTTGAAAAATCCGAATTATTTACTCTAGCGGCGATTGCCGGTCTTACCGGTGCCACTTTACGAATTCCTTCAACATTTTTCATCCGGCTGGCCGGTGGTCGCAACACAATTTTCTTAACCACTGCCTTGCTGATAATACCGGCTTTAGGCACCGGCCTGTTATTACAAAATCCTGATACCCCACTTTGGCAGTTTCAGCTAATGGCGCTGCTCTCTGGTATTGGTGGCGGAAACTTCTCAGCCTCCATGTCCAATATATCATTCTTCTTTCCCAAAAGGGTTCAGGGTTACTCACTGGGCATGAATGCCGGATTGGGTAATTTTGGCGTAACTACCATGCAAATCCTCATCCCGCTGGTTATGACTGTGGGCATGTTTGGCGGTACATCCATGACCTTAAAAGCCACTTCGGGGACTTTGATCGGTAAAATTCCCGCAGGCACTGAAACATATTTGCATAATGCCGGATTTATCTGGGTGGCAATCCTGATCCCGATAGTGATCGCGGTCTGGATGGGCATGAATAATATCAAGGCAGATCATGTATCGCCCAATATTAAGGGGCCGCTGCCGGCATTTGGGAAAATCTTGGGCATGCTGCTGATCGGGCTGATTACCTCAACATTTGGATTATGGCTGATGCTGCCTTCGGGCGTTGGTGGTTCCGGACTTGTTGAATCTGATGCCGCTTTTGCCAAGCTGTTGTCTTCAAAATGGATTGTCTTGCCAATAGTGGTTGTTTTAACCGTGTTTTTCCTGCGGATGCTGCCCGGCTCCATCGGCCAGAGCCTAAAACACCAATATCGTATATTTAATAATAAGCACACCTGGGCCATGACCATTATCTATACCATGACCTTTGGCTCTTTCATCGGCTATGCAGTGGCCTTTGGTTTGGCGATCAAGGTTATTTTCGGCTTCTCCCATGTGATGGTGGATGGGGTAATGGTTCATAATATCCCCAATCCCGACGGGCCGAGTGCCTTGATGTTTGCATGGACAGGGCCATTTATCGGGGCCTTGATCCGACCTGTTGGCGGTATTATTTCTGACAAGATTGGTGGTGCCAAAGTTACCCAGATCATTTCGGTGATTATGGTAATCGCTGCCCTTGGTGTGGCCTATTTCATGAAGCAGGCCTATGCCTCGGCTACCCCGCAGGACTATTTTGTACCATTCCTGATCCTGTTCCTGATCCTGTTTGCTGCTACTGGTATCGGAAACGGCTCGACCTTCAAGACCATTGCAGTTGTGTTTGACAAGGAACAGGCCGGGCCGGTTTTAGGCTGGACCGCAGCAATTGCCGCCTATGGAGCGTTCATTATTCCAAAGGTTTTTGGTGAACAGATCAAGGCCACCACTCCTGAATATGCGTTGTATGGGTTTGCTGCCTTCTATGTGCTGTGTATCGCGATCAACTGGTGGTTCTATTTGCGCAAGGACGCCTATGTGAAAAACCCGTAACCGTTCCTCCGTTTCTCCGACTTTTTAAGTTAAGGACTAAAATTCATGAGCAATTTTATTGACCGCCTGACCTATTTTTCCAAAGTAAAGGATAGGTTTTCCAATGGCCACGGTATTACCACTACCGAAAGCAGGGATTGGGAAAAAGCTTATCGTGGCCGCTGGGCCCATGACAAGATTGTGCGCTCCACCCACGGGGTGAATTGCACAGGTTCCTGCAGTTGGAAGATTTATGTGAAAAATGGATTGGTAACCTGGGAAACCCAGCAAACTGACTATCCACGCACCCGCCCTGATCTTCCCAACCATGAGCCACGGGGTTGCTCACGTGGTGCCAGTTATTCATGGTATCTGTATTCGGCATCACGGCTTAAATTCCCGCTGATCCGCTCACGCCTGCTGCAGGCATATCGTGCGGCCAAGTCGGAGCTGGGTGACCCGGTCTTGGCATGGGGCAGTATTGTATCAGATCCGTCAAAAGCCAATGAGTACAAGAAAATGCGTGGCCTTGGCGGCTTTGTGCGGGCCAGTTGGGATGAGGTTAATGAGATTACCGCAGCGGCTAATGTTTACACCACAAAAACCTATGGGCCGGATCGTGTATTTGGATTTTCACCGATTCCGGCAATGTCCATGGTCTCTTATGCTGCCGGTTCGCGTTACCTATCATTGATGGGCGGGGTTTGCCTTAGTTTTTATGACTGGTATTGTGATCTTCCGCCATCTTCCCCGCAAACCTGGGGTGAGCAAACAGACGTTCCTGAAAGTGCTGATTGGTATAATTCTTCGTATATTATTGCCTGGGGTTCCAATGTGCCGCAAACCCGCACGCCGGATGCGCATTTTTTCACCGAGGTACGTTATAAGGGCACCAAAACCGTATCGGTAACACCGGATTATTCAGAAGTGGCAAAGCTGACTGATATCTGGCTGAACCCTCGTCAGGGCACTGATTCGGCAATGGCCATGGCTATGGGTCATGTGGTGTTCAAAGAGTTTCATCTTGGCGGCAAGTCTGAATATTTTACTGATTATGTGCGAAATTATTCCGACATGCCGATGCAAATTCTGCTTGAGAAACAAGGAGAACATTATATCCCCTCGCGTAATTTGCGGGCCTCAGATTTTGATAATGATCTGGGTGTTGAAAATAATTCTGAGTGGAAATCAGTAGTTTTTGATGAAAGCTCCAAAACCCACCGGGTGCCAAATGGAACTATTGGCTCCAGATGGGGTGAGGAAGGAAAATGGAATCTTGAGGCCAAGGACAGTGTCAGTGGCGAAGATATCTGGCCAAATTTAAGCAATATCGACAAGCCGGACGAAGTTTTAGATGTAGCTTTTCCATATTTTGGCAATCAGCAGCATGAGAGCAAAATCTTTGCTCATACAGATCATGAAAGCGTGCAGGTGCGCAAACTTCCGGTGCGAAAAGTCGTCTTGAAAGATGGCAGTGAAGCCTATGTGGCAACCGTTTATGACTTAATGGCGGCCAATTATGGTATTGACCGTGGTCTGGGCGGAGAAAACACCGCCAGTGACTTTAACGATGATGGCCCCTATACGCCAAAATGGGCAGAAAATATTACCGGGGTATCGGCAGACAAAATTATTCAGGTTGCTCGTGAATTTGCTGATAATGCCGACAAGACCCGTGGCCGCAGCATGGTCATTCTGGGTGCTGCAATCAATCACTGGTACCATATGGACATGACCTATCGCGGGATTATGAACCTGTTGATATTGTGTGGTTGTATTGGCAAATCCGGCGGCGGCTGGGCTCATTATGTGGGACAGGAGAAACTGCGTCCGCAAACCGGCTGGTTGCCGCTGGCCTTTGGTCTGGACTGGAGCCGTCCGCCACGTCAGATGAATTCAACCTCGTTTTTCTATAATCACTCCAATCAGTGGCGTTATGAAAAACTGGGGGTTACTGAAATACTGTCTCCATTGGCTGATGCCGGTAAATGGCAGGACTATTCGTTGATTGATTGCAATGTGCGTTCAGAGCGTATGGGCTGGCTGCCTTCGGCTCCGCAATTGGATGAAAATCCGCTGGGTCTGGCCGCCAAGGCCAAAAATGCCGGTCAATCTACCAAGGATTATGTGGTTGCAAGCCTGCAAAAAGGTGATTTGCAATTTGCCGCTGAAGATCCTGATCGCGAGGATAATTTCCCGCGCAACCTGTTTGTGTGGCGTTCCAATATTCTGGGTTCTTCTGGCAAGGGTCATGAATACATGTTGCGGCATTTGCTGGGCGCACAAAATGGCATGATGAGTGATGATCTGGATGGAATGGGTGCGGACAAACCATCTGAGGTGCAATGGCATGAGGCAGCCCCTGAAGGGAAACTGGATCTGGTGGTCACTCTTGATTTTCGCATGTCGACCACTGCGGTATATTCTGACATCGTATTGCCTACTGCTACCTGGTACGAAAAGAATGATCTTAACACTTCGGACATGCACCCGTTCATTCACCCGCTTAGCCGCGCCGTTGATCCGGCATGGGAAAGTCGCTCCGATTGGGATATTTTCAAAGGTCTGGCCAAAAAATTCTCTGAATTGTGCGTCGGGCATCTGGGCGTTGAAACTGATCTGGTAACGGTTCCGATCCTGCACGACACTCCAGGGGAGTTGGGGCAGGCGCTGGAAGTTAAGGACTGGAAGAAAGGCGAGTGTGACCCGGTTCCCGGTAAATCCATGCCAAATCTTGTGGAGGTCGAACGTGACTATCCCAACCTGTACAAGAAATTCACCTCACTTGGGCCATTGATGGCCAAGCTTGGAAATGGCGGCAAAGGCGTTGCATGGAACACCGAGGCCGAGGTCGACTTGCTGGCAAAGCTCAATAAAACTGTAAGAGCCGAAGGCGTTTCCCAAGGTTTACCAAGGATTGAGAGCGATATTGATGCTACCGAGGTGGTATTGTCGCTGGCTCCTGAAACCAATGGCGAGGTCGCAGTAAAGGCCTGGGCTTCCCTGTCAAAAGTAACTGGTCGTGATCATACGCATCTGGCCCGCCCCAAGGAAGATGAAAAAATCCGTTTCAGGGATGTGCAGGCGCAACCGCGCAAGATTATTTCTTCACCCACATGGTCAGGTCTGGAAGATGAGCATGTCAGCTATAATGCCTGTTATACCAATGTGCATGAGTTGATACCGTGGCGCACTTTAACCGGGCGTCAGCAATTCTATCAGGATCATGAATGGATGCGTGATTTTGGCGAGGGATTGTGTGTGTATAAACCGCCTATCTCCACCCGAACCATCACTAATGCAGTCAAGGAGCGCGGCGGTGATGTCAAGCAGATTGCCTTGAACTGGATCACCCCGCATCAGAAATGGGGCATTCACTCAACCTATTCAGATAATCTGCTGATGTTGACCATGAACCGTGGCGGCCCTGTAGTATGGCTATCGGAGGTGGATGCGCAAAAAGTGGATATTCAGGATAATGACTGGATTGAGCTTTATAATGTAAATGGTGCGATCACCGCGCGTGCAGTAGTCAGTCAGCGTGTGCCAGAGGGCATGTGCATGATGTATCATGCCCAGGAAAAGACCATGAACACGCCCGGAAGCCGCATTACCGGAAAACGGGGCGGTATCCATAATTCTGTCACCAAGGCAGTGGTGAAGCCGACCCATATGATTGGCGGTTATGCCCAGCTTTCATGGGGCTTTAACTATTATGGAACCGTAGGCTCCAATCGGGATGAATTTGTAATTTTACGTAAGACCAACACGGTGGACTGGATGGAGGAGCCTTATGAAGAAGGGCAACCGATCAACATGCCGGGAAATGAGGAGGTAGGCCAATGACTATTCGCGCACAAATTGGCATGGTTCTGAATCTGGACAAATGTATTGGCTGTCATACCTGCTCTATTACCTGCAAAAATGTATGGACGAGCCGTGGCGGTGTTGAATATGCATGGTTCAACAATGTGGAAAGCAAGCCAGGTGTTGGTTATCCTCGAAACTGGGAAGATCAATCAGAATGGAAAGGCGGCTGGGAGCTTAGCAAATCCGGCAAGCTAAAGCCGAAAATAGGTGGCAAACTTGGCGTCTTGTCAAATATTTTTGCCAATCCTGATCTGCCGCTGATTGACGACTATTATGAGCCGTTCACTTATGAGTATGATCATCTGAAAACCTCAAAAGAGAGCAAAACCGTACCCACCGCCCGGATGAAGTCGGCAATTACCGGCAAGTTCAAGGAAAAACCGGACTGGGGTGTGAACTGGGAGGAAATCCTTGGCGGCGAGTTTGAAAAACGCTCAAAGGATTATAATTTTGACCAGATTCAAAAAGACATTTACGGCGAGTTTGAAAATACATTTATGATGTATCTGCCGCGTTTGTGCGAGCACTGCTTAAACCCGGCCTGTGTGGCTTCATGCCCATCTGGCGCGATTTACAAGCGTGAGGAAGATGGAATTGTCCTGATTGACCAGGATAAGTGCCGGGGATGGCGCATGTGTGTCTCTGGTTGTCCATACAAGAAAATATATTTTAACTGGCAGTCCGGCAAATCAGAAAAATGCACCTTCTGCTATCCTCGCATTGAGGCCGGAGAGCCAACTGTTTGTTCCGAAACCTGCGTTGGCCGTATCAGATATCTTGGAGTTCTGCTTTATGATGCGGATAAAATCGAAGAAGCAGCTTCGGCGAGGGAAGAAACTGATCTGTATCAAAGTCAGTGCGATTTGTTTCTCGACCCTCATGATCCGGAAGTAATCGAGCAGGCATTGGCCGATGGTGTGCCGCAAAGCTGGATTGAGGGAGCGCAAAACTCGCCAGTTTACAAGATGGCGATGGAGTGGAAAATCGCTTTCCCGCTGCATCCTGAATATCGCACCTTGCCGATGGTATGGTATGTTCCGCCGCTCTCGCCAGTGCAGCAGGCCTCCGAAGCCGGATTGCTGGAAACAGATGGTGTCTTGCCGGATGTTCGCTCGCTTAGAATACCGAACAAATATCTGGCCAATATGCTTACCGCCGGCGATGAAGAGCCGATCATCAGCGCTCTGGAGCGAATGATGGCCATGCGTAATTATATGCGCGGCAAAAGCGTTGATGGTGTGGAAAACACCAGAATTCTGGAACAGGTCGGCATGTCCAAAGACGAAATGGACGACATGTATCAATTGATGGCGATTGCCAATTATGAAGATCGTTTTGTAATTCCTAGCAATCATCGTGAATATGCCGGTGACGGGCCGTTTGATGCTGATATTGCCTTTGCCACCCGTTCTGAATGTGGGTTCTCGTTCGGCGATGGCTGCAATACCGGCAGCCCTGCCAAAACCAATTTATTTGGCACCCAGACCCATGCCAACACCATGAGCGGCAAGCCGCGCAAATCGTCAGGAGATCAATAATGCGTAGTTTTCGGGTTCTTGCCCATTTGCTAAGTTATCCGCAAAGCCAGTGGATCTCGCATATGGACGAGCTAAAACAGGTTCTGCTTGAGGAAAAACTGCTCAAGGGCAGAGCTTTGAAGAACGTAATGGCGTTTATGGATGATCTTGCTGATACCGATTTGATGGCGGCACAGGAGATCTATGTGGAGCTGTTTGACCGGGGCCGGGCGCACTGCTTGCACTTGTTTGAACATGTGCACGGTGAAAGCAGGTTTCGCGGGCAGGCCATGGTTGATCTGGCCGACAGATATAAATCAAAGGGACTGGAAATAGGCACTGGTGAATTGCCTGACTATCTGCCGTTAATGCTTGAATTTATTTCAATCAGCGCGGCTGAGGAGGGACTGGAGTTGTTGGAGCAGTCTGCACCTGTCATTGCCACGATTGGTGAAAAGCTAAAACGCCAGAAATCCGGATATGCCAGCGTGTTTGCCGCGATTGTTTCCATGTCAGGAGCCAGATTAAACGAGGCTGATATCAAAAAGGCAGCCGATGCTGCCCTGCCGGAAATCAAGACGCTCGATGAGCTGGACGAGCAATGGCAAGAGCCGGAAGCCTTTGGCGGCGCTCCTGAATGTGGCACTTGTCCGCCGCATAAAACTCCGATCACAGCCCCAAGTCAGGGAGGCATTTAATGGCCGAATACATCAACACATTTTTGTTTGGAATTTACCCCTATATCGCCATTTTTGTTATGATTGTTGGCTCAATTCTGCGCTATGATCAAAACCCGTATTCATGGAAGGCTGATAGCTCGCAATTATTGCATTCCAAGGGTTTGCGCCTGGGTAACAATCTGTTTCACATAGGCATTTTGCTGTTATTTATCGGGCATTTTGTTGGGCTGTTAACACCTCATTGGGTGTATGAACCATTTATCAGCGCCGGCCAGAAACAAATTCTGGCAATGAGTGCAGGGGGCCTTTTTGGAAGCATGGCCTTTGTCGGCATGTCGATACTGATCTGGCGACGCACTACACAAGATCGGGTGCGGGCCACTACCAAATTCATGGATATGGCCATTTTGCTGATTTTATTTGTGCAATTGATACTTGGCATGTTGACGATTCCGGTTAGTGCCAAACATCTTGATGGCTCTTCGATGATTGCCTTGGCTGAATGGGCTCAGCACATTGTGACCTTTCGTGGTGGCGCTGCTGATTTTATCATGGACGAGGCGCTTATTTTTAAGCTGCATATCTTTTTGGGATTAACAATCTTCCTTATTTTCCCGTTTACCAGGCTGGTACACATGGTCAGCGCACCACTGAAATATCTGTTGCGCTCCGGTTATCAGGTGGTACGCAAAAGATAAATCAATTGCTGTAATACTCATGAAACGGCTCGCTTTTGCGGGCCGTTTTATTATGGACAGGAGCCATAACGCCTGTGTATGGCGATAATTGTAGTTGCTGCGACGTTTTGTCCATGAGGGATTGACCCAGGTCAAACTTATTCTTTCGGGCGATCAGTATAACAGGGCAGGTTTATTCAACACGACAGGAAAAAGTCATGCGCTATCTTACTATTGCCGCTATTGCCCCTTTGCTCTTAGGCTCCATGTCCGTTTCTGCCCTGGCAGATAATGCCAAGGCCTCCAAAGATGACAAGGCTTCCAAAGAGGCGACAAGTCTGGCTGAGGCCATTACCAGGGGTAAGGCCAATTTAACCTTCCGCTATCGGGCGGAGAATGTTGATCAGGACGGGTTTGCAGACGATGCCTTTGCCTCGACCCTGCGCACCCGGTTAAAATATACTACAGGCACGTTTAACGGTTTTTTCGGCGTGCTTGAGTTTGACGATGTCTCCAATATTGGTGGCGGCGATTTTAACAGTACTGTAAATGGTAAAACTTCCTATCCGGTGATTGCTGATCCGCAGATTACCGAGGTAAATCAGGCATATCTGGCCTATACCGGTATTGACAAGACCACGCTTATGGCGGGCCGGGTAGCCATGAATATGAACAATCAGCGATTTGTGGGTACTGTGGGCTGGCGGCAGAATGATCAGACATGGGACATGACCGGCTTTATCAATAAGTCCATTGATAACCTGACCCTTACCGGTGCCTATGTGTGGAATGTGAACCGGATTTTTGGTAATGATCACCCCTTGGGCGATCTTGATACCAACACCTTTATTGTGGACGCCAAATATACCGGGCTGGGCTTTGGAACGGTGACTGCCTATGGTTTGATTATTGATTTGAATGATGCGCCGGTTGTTGGCCTTTCCAGCAAGACTTTCGGGATTCGCTTTGATGGCAATAATAAAATTGGCAATGGTGATTTGTCATTTCTTTATGAAGTTGAATTTGCCAACCAAACCGACAATGCTGGCAACCCAACTGACTTTAGTGCCAATTATCTGAACCTGTCTGCGGGCCTGTCTGCTCATGGGTTTACCGCAAAAATAGGTTTTGAGCGCCTGGGGAGTGATGGCGGATCAATAGCTTTTCAAACTCCATTAGCCACTTTGCACAAATTTAATGGCTGGTCAGACAAGTTTCTGGCTACCCCTGCCGGGGGGCTGGATGATTTTTATGGCTCCATCAGCTATAAGGTACAAGGTGACAGCCCGCTAAAAGGTTTGAAATTTGATGCGATCTATCATGATTTTTCAGCCGCATCAGGCGGAGCCTCCTATGGCCGCGAGCTTAATTTGCAGGTTTCCAAAAAAATCAGCAAAAACTACTATGCCGGCCTGAAATTTGCGGATTATCAGACCCGTGGGTTTTCCACTGATACCCAGAAAATCTGGTTTACTCTCGGCGCTAATTTTTAAGTGCCAATGTTGATACCGAATGGGGGGATCCTCATTCGGTATCAACATGATGATCAGAGCACTTCCAGTTCAAGATGAACCGGAATTTACTAAAACTCTTCATGTGCCACATTCGCCTGGCACCTTTAACTTACTGCACAACAAAATTTGCGCCAATTAACAGCATTGAATTTAATAATTCTGATCTGGTAATTGTCACAGGCTGTACTTATGTAACACCTGTAACTGTATTATCCTGTTGCGATCAGGCTTTTACTCTGCTTAAGGTTCGTAATTACATAATAGTGAGGTGTACTATGGAAAACGATAAACAATTCCTAGTGTTAACAACAGATATAGTAGTTGCGTATCTGGAGAATAACCCTGTTGCGTCCACGGAAATAGCCAAAATTATTCAAAACACCTATTCGGCTCTTCGTAATTGTGATGAGGGCGCTGATGATGCCAAATTGAGCCCTGGACGCCCGGCAGTTGCAATAAACAAATCAGTTTTTGACGAATATATCATCTGTCTTGAGGATGGGCAAAAGTTCAAATCCCTAAAGCGGCATTTGCGCAGCAAGTATGATATGTCTCCTGAGGAATATCGTCAAAAATGGATGTTGCCTGCCAATTACCCGATGGTTGCGCCGCAATATGCGCGTCGCCGCTCTGAGCTTGCCAAGCAAATTGGCCTGGGTCGCAGTCGCAAGAAAAAGTAATAAACCTGTCCCTTGTAGGTTCTGACCTATTTGAATAGTTCGCTCTGATGGTGTGGCTTTTTTGACTCACAAACCTAGAATGTAAGGGTAATGATTCCATTTTCTGCAGAAAATGGAATCTGACTCTTGCGCTGATTCCACTGGTTAACAGATATTAACCAAACGAATCACTTGGCTAATCAAGTGACATTTCAACAAGGGGGTATCATGGCGCAGGTCAAGTCACTGTTTCGCAACCAGTTGGTTTTAGATGATCAACGAGCACTCTTTGATTACTGGCAAAGTAAATGCAATGGAGATTCTTTGCCCCGGCGTCGTGATATTTGTCCATCAGGGTTTGTGCCTTATCTTACTAATGTTTCATTGATTGATGTTGTGACATCTGCAAACACGCGCCAATACTCATACCGTTTGGCTGGCTCTGGTTTGCGTAATCATTTTGGGCGGGAAGTTACTGGCAAATACATCGAAGAAGTCTTTGATCCTGATAGCTTCCGTTACTGGCAACGGGTATTAGATGTTTTGGTCGAGCGCCAAAAGCCCTCTTGTGGTTCCGTGCAATGTGATTCTGGCTCAATCCAGAAGACGCAGTTTTGGATGCGACTGCCGCTGGTTGATGAGAATGGATCAGTAAATATGATACTGTCCCATGATATATCCAGCTCACTATCCGCCGTGTCCAAGGGTGGATTGAATCGCGTGGCAATCGTCTAACATACGAAAATTAAACGTCAGTTTCTTACCTGTATAATTTCTTGATTGACATAATAGGAAAATAATCCTCATAATAGGACTGTGTTATACCATGTCCTTGTTTACCGTAAGAGAGGATTGAGCCATGAATAATCAAGTAAAGTTCCGCCGTCATGCAGACGAGGCGCGTGCGCGACTAAGCCGGGCACTGGTTTCTTTTGCATTTAACGTAGAGGAAGATGAGCTTTGTGCTGCTACCAGGCGCAATGCGCGCGTTGCTTTCGGGCGGCAAATCGCCATGTATCTGGCCCATGTGGCTTTTGAGCTGTCATTAAGTCGGGTTGCTTTTGCTTTTGGGCGGGACAGGACAACGGTTTCTCATGCATGTCATTTAATTGAGGATCGCCGGGATGATCCTGAATTTGATCAAAAACTGGACGATATGGAGCAATTATTGCGTGATGCTCCTGAACCTGCCGGGCCAGAACAGTGACCGCAAGTGAACGCAGATTGTGTCGGCTGCTGGAAAAACTGATTTCGCATCCGCAAGTTTTGTTTTGTGATGACAATGGACAATATAAAAGCGCTGCCGATGCAGCGCCGAAACTGGTCGTGCCAGCGCAATTGGCAAAATTTGCCATAGATCGTGGTTTATTGCGGGTTTGTGGTGTCGGTCAGGTAGAGCCTTGCGAGGGAACCAAAAGCTGGGTGAAGCGTTTCAAATGCAAATCAGCCGATAAGAATAGTAATATCAATGCGTTTGCTGCTCAACATTTGCAGATGGAAGAACGGGAAATTTTTGATGAAGCTGGAGAAATGGTACTTACGCAGGTCAATGTAGCCACATCCCCGCTTTTGCGGTTATTCCGCCAAAAGAATGAACTTGGCGAACGCTTCTTGTCGCCGGTGGAATTTGCGGCCGGACAAAAGCTGCGACAGGATTATGCTGCTTCGGCAATGGGGCGAATGAGTTGCAGCAACTGGGTGCGGGTGGGACTGGCCAGCGGTGCTGCTAGTGCAGACTCGTGCTTTTATGATGGCAATGCTGGCAGGATGGATGCGCGTAAGCGTGTGATGGACGCGTTGCAGGCGGTGGGGCCGGTTTTGGATCGGGTCTTGTTTTCAACCTTGATCCGTGAGCAGGGACTAAGCGCACAGGAACAAGACAGGCACTGGCCCAAAAGTTCATCAAAAATTGTATTAAAAATTGCTCTTTCGCGCTTGGCAGACCATTATGGCTTGAGTGTTTCACATGAGCAAATTTGATGAATGCGTGCTATCATGGCTCTTAATCCATTGGCCCGTTGCGCTGACAAATTATCTGATAGTCCGATACGATGGAAGAATGAGATAATATCCATATTGCAAATATCTTCAGCGGTTTTTGTATCCACCAGCCGCAGCAGAACCGCGATTAATCCCCGGACAATATGGGCGTCGCTATCAGCCTGAAAATGGTATTTTCCTTTAGAATCCTGATTAAATAGCAGCCATACCTGACTCACGCATCCTTGAATCTTGTTGGCATCAGTTTTCTTTTCCGCAGCAATAGGTGTCATGGCCTTGCCCATTTCTATCACATATCGATAGCGATCTTCCCAATCCTCAAGGAATGCAAACTCCTCCTCCAGTTCAAGCATTTTGTCATCCATATCAGTATGCATAGTTTGCCTTACCCATGTCTTGAGACCAAAACAAGGGCTAACCAACAGGGGATTATACAAGTCGTGCTATTTGACTGGTTTTTCTTCTTTTCTTGTTAGTTTCTCGGTGGCCAGATTTAAGTATTCAGTAGCCAATGCCGATGTTTGGGAGGCAGCCTGGCAGACAGCAGGCTGATCTGTACAAAACTGTGCTGCATCATTGGCAGCTTTTATCAATGAGCGCGCCGAGCTTTGCGCCAGCTCGCGCTGGTCACGCAAAGTTTCCGGGTTTTTGGGCAAAAACAGCAATACAATCGCAAACCAAAACCCGGCTTTGAATAAAAAGCCCACGGATACTCTCCTGTAATCTGGTGGTTACCCACTCTTCTTCTTGGGTACAAGAGTGCCGAAAAAGCAGCAAAATGCAAGTAGAAACCGGAGTTGTCGTAAAGTAAAGGTTACCGCCTTTTATCAGGTTTTATTCAATGTTGTTCTTGCTGATGAGGGTCTTTATTTCCGGCAGTAATACTACCAATACATTTGCCAGCGTCAATAAGTTGATGTTCTGCAATGCAAAACGAGCTTTCAAAAACGAAATGTCCGGCGGAAACGCACTGGCGCAAGTGAACTCGTGACCAATCAATACATTCGCGCAACTCCGGATCATCAATCCAGTATTGAAAGTACGGATCCTTGTTTGATGGGTCTTGCGGATCGTCAAGAATAACCAGTGCCGCCATACCAAGGATATGAGCCATGGTCAAAGACCTTCCTGGTGCAAGTTTTAAGTCCTGACCAGGTGCAAAAGTATCGGCTAATGCCGCAGATGGGCCAAGGCTAAAATTGCTGGCAAAGGATGATGTTTCGGCTGCGCTTATATCTGGATCATTAAACAAAGACATCGCCGAGGACGCCAGCATTTGCAGATCATTATTGTCTAATGGCGCCGGACTGTTCGGAGCCAGCTTAATAGCATCAAGCCGAAAGCTCTTTCCACCCTGTTTTTTATTGGCCCAGCTTTGTTTCTGCATGGAATAGGCCTGTTCCTTGAATAAGGCTCCACCGAGCTTGATTTCATTGGCATCTTTCATGCCGGAGCGCAAAATAGCGTTCTGGGCCTGTTCGGCACCGGGGAACTGGAATGCGGCCATTGGATTTTGGTGCAGACGATCCAGCACAGCTTTGCGGCCATAAGTATTTTGCCAATAGCGGACTCCAAGAAAGTACTCAGGTGTTTGCAAGGCAATCAATGCACTGTCTGCCATCCAGCCTTTGGCAATTCTGGCGCCATCATAGCGGGCAAAATCCATCATGGCGCTTTCCAACTCTTCAGCCGATGCCATGTGTTGGCTGCTGTGGTTTCGTAATGATTTCTTGTAATTAGCCCAGTGAGCTGCCTCCCGCACTAATAAATGGCTGCTGCCAATCGGCGTGCTTGTGGCTTGAGCAGGATAATGACCGGAGTCCGTTCCGGCTCCCAGCGGGGAGGCAGGGGACGTTTTAGTGTCAAAGTCCAATGTTGTTATTTGCGCAGAGACGCCCTCACTGGCAATCAGTAAGCTACAAGCGCTCAATATTATGATATGCAGAAACTTCATGTAAAACCAAAATCAATATGAGTATTCAGTCTAGCACGAACCCGGAACATTACCAATTACAAATTTTGTTCATACTATTTGATGTTTCTGCCCCTGTAAGATGCGCCTCCTCTGAATTGTATCAAGAGAAACAGTAATTTATCAATATTTCTTCCAATCGGGAACCCTATAATAGTTCAGAATATGTTAACGATATACATAAAGAATCCACTGCATGAATTCAGAAAAAAAATCCAAAGCGTTTTTTTGGGAAAGATTTGCCCGTGCCTATTCCTTGCCAATTAGTTGGCTTGTGGGGGTTCCGATTGTTTTAACGCTGGTCATGATGCAGGCTTCTGGTGTTCCTGTATCGCATGTTATTGCATTGGGTGCCGTAGCGGTTCTGCCTTCCTTTATTCATTTGGCGCTGGCTAGATTTCTGGAAGAAGAATGGGCGCAGGCTTTTGTGCTGGTGGCATGGACTACATTGGCGGCTTTGGCGATTGCTGCTCCGGGCAGTCTATATACTCCGTTCATTGGTTTTGCGGTATTGCCGATTGTTGCCGCGGTTTCCTTTGGCGGCATGCGCCGGGTTCTTGAAGCCACCGCACTTACGTCATTGATTGTCAGCGCAATTGCACTTGCTTCGGCTCATGGATTGCTAGCGCAAAACAGTGGGATATTATCTGGTCTTGCAGGGCTGGAGCTGGGTGCTCTGGTGCTTAATCTTGTGGTGGTGGGAACGGGTCTGGCCTCGGTTTTGCCATTGATTGACAGGCAGGCAAGGCTACGCGAAGCCTTGTTTCGCAAATCTCCTCATCTGGATTTTTGTTTAAACCGCAATGGTGATATTGTCTGTGCTACTGATCTGGCGAGAAAATGGCGCAGGGCGGCATCTTTGGATGATCTGCTAAAAGAAAAGCAGGCTTTTGCCAAAGCCAAAAAAGCAATTGACGCTACGTTTGAAAGCAAGCAGGCTACTTCATTGCTTATTCCGATAGGTGATGAGAATGATACGCATTTGCTGCGCATTCGGTATCTGGATCAACAGCAGGTCATGCTTGGCTTTAGGGATGTTTCCAGACAGTTGAGCACTCGAAGGCAGTTAATCCTTGAAAGAAATGCCGCACTTAATGCAAGCCGTGACAAAACCCTGTTTCTGGCGAGCATGAGCCATGAATTGCGTACTCCATTAAATGCCATTATCGGGTTTTCCGATATGATGAAAGCAAGGCTGTTCGGCCCGATTCCGGCAAAATATGCAGAATATGCTGATCTTATTCACGAAAGTGGCCGTCATCTGGTTGATCTGGTGGGTGATGTGCTGGACATGTCAAAGATCGAGTCTGAAAATTATCAATTGGGAAACGACAGCTTTGACATTAATGAGGTGGTGCGTTCGTGTGTGAAGTTGATGCAGCTTACCGCAGATGAAGCGGGTGTAGGTCTGCAGGTTGATCTTCCCGATTATCCGGTGCGGGTGATTGCTGATCGCAAGGCCTTGCGGCAGATTATGTTCAACCTGCTTTCAAACGGCATCAAGTTTACTCCGGCAGAAGGCAATATTACCTCCAAGATCGAAATTGATGGGGATCAGGTGATATTGGAGGTGGCTGACAACGGGGTCGGCATGTCACCTGAAGATGCAGGGCGCATGGGGCGGCCTTTTCAACAGGCGCAAAGCGCAAGCAAGACCGATGCGCGCGGCACAGGTCTTGGGCTTTCGCTGGTAAAAGCGCTGGCCGAGTTGCACAAAGGAAAATTTGATCTGCAAAGCGATTTGGGGCAGGGCACAATCATTCGCCTGCAATTGCCTATTATTGATAAATCCCGTATGGACAAGGTAAAGGTGCAGGCTCTTGATGTGCGCTCGCATATTCGCAGGGCTCAGGCCGCAACCGAGCAAATAGCTGCGGTATCGGCGAGATTATCAGGTTGATCTGATTATTTCCTGGCCATTTGTGTGACGGCCCGACCCGTTATATTTTCAAGATGAATCCTCAAATTGTCATGGGTTTTTCAACTGCAAGTTAAATAGAATTCACAAAAGTGTCATGCTGCTGACCTAGCTTTGCTTGCAAACATTCTGCAAGATTTATTGTGAAGGGTTAATTATGAAACATAAATCACAAATGGTTTTTAAATCTGTACTTGCTGCTGTGGGTGGAGTTGCTCTGGCGTTACCGGTTCATGCTGAGGATGCAGGCAAAAACACTTTGGCGGGCTTATTCCAAGGTGCGCCAAAATACAAGGATGCTGATGGAAACTGGCTCAAGCTGCGCGGGCGCATATTTTATGATATGGCTTCAGTAAATGAGACTCCAACCGGTGGAGCTACCAATAGCATAGATGCGGATGAGTTTCGTGCTGCGCGATTGGGTGTGCAGGGGCAAAATGGCAATTTCAAATATGTGGCGGAATTGGATTTTGCTGGCGGAAAAACCTCATTTAAGGATGTGAATGTGTCATGGAACGGCCCGGTTGCTGTTAAGGTCGGACAGATGAAAACCACCAATTCCATGGAAGAAATAACCTCTGCGCGGAACATATCTTTTCTGGAGCGCGGCATGGTTACAGATGCATTTGGTCTGGATCGCAGGCTTGGCATGATTGTGGCCAAAACCGGGAAAAACTACCGGCTGGCTGCCGGTGCTTTTGGAAATTCATTAAATGCAAAGCAAAGCTCAAAACCCGGCAATACAGTGCTAAGCGCCCGTGTCAGCTTTGCTCCCATACTTGAAGCAGACAAGGTTCTGCATATTGGAGGTTCGGTGCGTTATGTGAAGAGTGCCATTGGCGCGCCAAACCGTTCGGCGCGCTGGGGGGCGCATTTGGCAAACGAGAAGATCAAGCCGGTTATCGGCGGTGATGCCAGGCTGTATGGGCTGGAACTGGCCACTGTGTTTAAGGGTTTTCATGCTCAAGCTGAATATATGTCCGAGGACGGAGATTTGGGTTCGGCCAATGGTGGTTTTGTACAGGCCGGTTATTTTCTTACTGGTGAAACCCGCAAATACAAGGCAGGTTCAGGCAAGTTTGATCGCACTAAACCCCTGCGCCCCCTGTCTGAAGGCGGATTTGGCGGCTGGGAAGTGGCTGCCCGCTTTGACACACTGGATGCCAGAAAAGCCGGTGATGAACAAGTCGACGCGTGGACGCTTGGGCTGACATGGTATCCTGAAAGCCATTTGCGGGTGAAGGTTAATTATACCGATGCCAGCGGTGATCGCTTTGCAGGGGATGGTTTACAGGTTCGTTTTCAGGTTGACTGGTAATTATCAAAAACTTTCCTTAAAAAAATAAACCCGGAGCAGGCCAAGCTGCTCCGGGTTTATTTTTAAGTGATGGCTTTAACTGGCCTTTGTTTCTGCGATCCAGTCATTTACTACAGTTTCAAGAACTTCTAATGGCACCGGGCCGCCAGCCAACACTACATCATGGAATTTACGAATATCGAACTTGTCACCAAGTTCGGCATTGGCACGGGCGCGTAATTCCTGAATTTTCAGCATGCCAATTTTATAGGCCGTGGCCTGTCCGGGCATAACAATATAGCGCTCAATGGCATTGGTGCTGTCATCAATGGAATTTGGTGTGTTTTGCACCAGATAATCAATTGCCTGTTGTCGGCTCCAGCGTTTGTCATGCAGTCCGGTATCTACAACCAGTCGTGCTGCACGCCATAATTCCATGGCCAACCGCCCAAAGTCCGAATAGGGGTCAGTGTAAAAACCCATTTCCTTGGGGATCAACTCAGAATACAGGCCCCAGCCTTCACTGTAGGCAGTATAACCACCCATTTTGCGGAACATTGGAATGTCCTGCAATTCCTGGGCTATGGACAATTGCATATGGTGCCCAGGCACTCCTTCATGATAGGCCAAGGCCTCCATCTGATAGGTGGGCATGCTTTTCATGCGATATAAATTGGCATAATAGGTGCCAGGCCGTGATCCATCCAAAGCCGGGCGCTGATAAAAGGCTTTGCCTGCTGTGGCTTCACGAAACGGCTCAACTGCTTTTACGATCAGTTCTGCTTTTGGTTTGGTGATAAAAATTTCATCAAGGCGACCGCGCATGGTATCGATCAGGGCAGTGGCTTCTCTTAAATATCTTTGTCGGCCCTCTTCGGTATCATCATAGTAAAATTGCGGATCAGAGCGCATGAACATCATAAACTCAGGCAATGATCCCTCAAAATTTACTTTGCGCATAATTCCGCGCACTTCTTCATGGATACGGGCAACTTCACGCAGGCCAAGGTCATGAATTTGATCAGGGCTCATAGTGGTTGTAGTCATGTTGCGCAGGCGATTGGCATAATAATTGGCCCCATCGGGCAGTTTCCATACGCCATCATCGGTGCCGGCACTGGCCCCCTGCCGCTTCATTTCCGCAATTAGAGCAGTATATGCAGGGCCAACAGAACTCCCAAGAGCAGCTTCGGCGCGGGTTACAAGGTCGGCTTTAGCCTCGTCTTCAATGTCCAGCTTGGCAATTTTTTTCTTAAAATCATCTAATAGCGGGCTGTCCTCGTCGCCGGAAAACGGCACGCCGGAGATTACATTCTGTGCAGCATTGATTACCCGATCATAGACAAATTCAGGGGGGTGGATACCTTTTTCAAACCGACGCTTGGCATTGGCAATATGCTCTGCCAGATAATCCTGTATGCCGTTTAACCGTGAAATATAGGCTTCAGCATCTTGTTGGCTGGTTATCCGGTGTTGATTGATCAAAAATGCAGGTATCTGGCTTTGTACGCCAAACATCTGGTTAAATGAGTAGGAATAGTCCAGATAAGGCAGGCTGCGTTCTGCCTGCTTGGCATTAAATTCAGCCAGCCGCCATGATAATTGTGCACTGTCGTCCAGTTTTTCAAAATCAAAATCCGTAATCATTTTTTGATATGCGGCCATTTGCAATTGGTGGTTTTCCAACGCAAAGGGTAAGGAAGGATTGTCCCATTTGCCATAATCTTCGTCCTTAATGCCAAGATATGATTTCATCATTGGCGAACGTGATAAGAAAATTTCATACTGATCCTGGAAAAAGTCGTTTAAGCGTTTGGTTTCCGATACAGTTTGTTCCAAATCGCTTTTTGCTGCTG
This sequence comes from Robiginitomaculum sp., assembly GCA_015485155.1. GTDB lineage: Bacteria > Pseudomonadota > Alphaproteobacteria > Caulobacterales > Maricaulaceae > Robiginitomaculum_B. The sequence continues at coordinate 190,264 of WFUF01000002.1, forward strand.
GACTGTTAATATGGCTATTGTTTTGTGTTTCGCTTGCCGGTGAGCAAGCCAGCAATAACGCGCTTAGTGCTGTGCTGATAAGAATTTTCGATTTTAACATAATTTCTCCCTTTGTGCAGACCGTACCCGCTGGCGGTCATGATTTGTTAACCATGGTATCCGCACTCTACTACACTAAATTCACCGCGTAACATTAGAAAAAGTTCATGAATAGCGCAGAAGTGCTTGATTTTGCCCGTGAGGCGATCTGGCTGATACTCCAGATGTCCGGCCCGATTATGGTGGTGGGATTAGCTGTAGGTGTGGGAATTGCTTTGCTGCAGGCCTTAACCCAGGTGCAGGAAATCACATTGGTGTTTGTGCCCAAGATTGTCGCTATTTTCATAGCTTTGCTTATTTTTATGCCGTTAATGGGGGCATTGCTCGGAGGCTTTATGAGTGAGATTGCCGACCGGGTAGCTTCCATGTAAGGGGGCGGCGGCTTATGGATATTTCCTCGATATCAACAACCAGTTTCGCTGCGATTTTAGTGTTTGCGCGCATTGGCAGCATGTTGATGTTATTGCCGGGGTTTGGCGAAAGCATGGTTCCCGCACGTCTTAGGCTGGCATTGGCTTTAGTGCTGGCCCTGATGCTGGGCGCAATTCTTGAGCCACGCCTGCCGCCTCCGCCCGAACAGCCGATGTCCTTGTTCGCCCTTGTGGGCGGCGAGGTTCTGATCGGCCTGATGTTCGGTGCCATTGGACGTTTGATGTTAAGCGCCTTGTCCGTAGCCGGACAGGTAATCGGTATGCAGTCCGGTCTCGCCTTTGCACAAACTTTCGATCCTTCACTGGGAAGTCAGGGCGCGATTTTTTCCACCTTTTTGAATTTAACCGGGGTGGTGCTGATTTTTACTACTGGTCTGCATCATATGTTCATCACCGGATTGCTGGGTTCATATGAATTGATCGGGCCAGGTACTATTCCATTACCATCAGATGCAAAAGACCTGGCTACCGATACGGTTGCGCAATCATACCGGCTGGGCATACAGATGGCCTCGCCGCTGATTGCATTTGGGCTTATTTTTTATCTGGCGCTGGGTGTCTTGTCGCGTTTGATGCCGCAGGTGCAGATTTTCTTTGTAGCCATGCCGTCGAATGTTTTGGTGGGAATTACAATCTTTGCTTTAAGCTTTAGCGCAATGATGGCGGTATGGGTAATGTATATTGAGCGTTATGGGGCCAGTTTGAACTAATGGCCGACGATCAGGACAAGTCACAAAAAACCGAAGCCGCTACTCCGCAGAAACTGCTTGAGGCGCGCAAAAAAGGTGATGTGGCAAAGTCACAGGAAATTCCAAGCTGGCTGCTGCTTGCAACCTCGGTACTGGTAGTTGCGGCCTTTTCCGGCCCGATGATGAGCAGTTTAACCGCGTGGCTGACTACATTTTTGACCAATCCGATAGCCTTGCACATTGATGGCCACAATGTTCAATCCATGGCCTCAGAAGTTGTGTGGCGTTTGTTTGGGGCCATGGGGTTTATTTTGGGGTTGCTGGTGGTGGCAGCATTTGCCGGTCATGTGATACAAACCGGGTTTTTATGGGCTCCTGACAAGATTCAGCCGAAAATTTCAAAAATATCCCTGATTGAAGGCTTTAAGCGCCTGTTCGGCATGCAAAGCCTGGTCAATTTTGCCAAGGGGATTGGTAAAATGGCTTTGGTCGGACTTGCTGCATTGGCAGTAATGTGGCCGCGCCGCGATATGCTAGCCTCTTTACCTTATCTGGATTTGTCGGCCTTACTGCCATTGATCAAGGAATCAGCTATCTTGTTATTGCTGGCCTCAGTATCGGTTTTTGCAATAATTGCGGTAACTGACTACATGTATCAAAAGCATAGTTTTCTGGAGAGGATGCGGATGTCACGCAAAGACTTGCGTGATGAGTTAAAGAACACCGAGGGTGATCCGCATGTACGGGCAAGATTGCGGCAAATTCGTTCCGAGCGTTCCCGGCAACGCATGATGCAGGCGGTTCCTGATGCCACTGTTGTTATTGCCAACCCGACGCACTATGCGGTGGCTTTGAAATATGACCAAAGCGAAGCTCCGGCTCCGGTTTGTGTGGCCAGAGGGGTTGATGACATTGCATTGCGCATTCGTCTGCTTGCCGAGCAAAATGATGTGCCGGTAGTTGAGGATCCACCACTTGCACGCGCCTTGTACGCAAGCTCGGAGCTGGATCATGAAATACCGGAAGAACATTTCCAGGCTGTGGCCAAGGTGCTTGGCTTCGTATTGTCACGGGGTAAGGGAAAATGAGCGCAGGGGACTTGAGCAAATATACAAACCATGATTCGCTGGTAGCAGATTGTCAGACAAGTAAAAATCATTAGGGGAGCGGCCATGAGCCTAACACAGGGTAACAAACCAAAGCCTGCATTGTCTGATGCATGGAAACGGGTCTTGTTATATGGATCGGCAGGATCATCAGTTTTTGCCTTGAGCGTGGCACTGCTTATGCCTCAGGCCATTGGTCCCGAAGGCTTTATTCTGGCATTTGGAATTGCCGCGGTTCTGGTGGTTGTGCTGTATGGCCTGTGGTCAGGTGGCGCGGCGGCCCGTAATTTGTCACCGTCTGCTATTGAAAAACTGGATACCGATCCACCGTTTGCGCTTTCGGTTCTGGAATCAGATGAAGATGCGTTGCTTGTTTACTCATCGCGGGGAGAACCGTTTTATGCTAACCGCAAATACCGCCAGCTATTGCAACAGGCGGGACTTGGCAGCACTTATGGCCGTCCGCCAGCCTTTGACCGTTTGGTGGGCGGACATCCGGGCTTGTCAGCATTTGCGTTTCGTTTGGCCAAGGCTGGCCGTTCGGGACAAGCCAGACAAGAGCGGCTGCCGGGGTTTGAAATCAATTCGGAAATGCTGGAATTTGATGCCAGCGTATCGCCATTATCCGGTGGGCAATCCCTTTTACGACTGACCAGAAGAGTATCTGCGGATAAAGGCGCCGAGGGAGAATATAACCCGGTTTCAGGTACCGCACTGCTTGATGAAGCTCCGATTGGGTTTTTTTCCGCCAATGCTGATGGAAAAACCCAATACATGAACGATACCCTGCGCAGTTGGCTTGGAGTTTCACCCAATGCCCCCAATCCTGATGCCGGAGATTTTATTGTGGGGGATGCTAAAAGGGTGCTGGGTCAAAAAGGTGCGCCTGAGGATATTGTCAGATCCGAGGTAAAGTTGCGGGCCAGGGATAATATCGAGACCCCGGCGATGATTGTCACAAAGTGGGTGGATCAGGACAGTATTCCAAGCAGTAGCTCGGTGGTTTTTGGCAATGGGCGCATTGCAGCACCTATGGGGGTGGCTCAGGCTTTGGAGCCAGCCGGGCGAGGTACCGGCCAGTCACTTGATGAGCTTTTGGATGCTGCACCATTTGGGGTTGCCCGTCTGGATGGTCGCGATGCTGACATTGCCATTATTGAAGATTGTAATAGGGCCCTGGTGCAGATGACCAGCGGCGCAGCAACTCCAGGTACGGCTTTCTTGAAAATATTATCTAGCGAAACAGAAGATCCAAAAACCAGCCTGCTACAGGCAAAGCCGGGTTCTGCAACGCCGACCGAGGTGATGTTGGTCGGTGAGCCGCCGAGGCCGGCTCACCTTTATTTGTCCACTGACAGGGCCGGGCGTGCCTTAGTATTTTTGATGGATATGACCGGATGGAAAGACCTCGAAACTCAGTTGTTTCAAGCGCAAAAAATGCATGCCATTGGCAAGCTGGCTGGTGGTGTTGCTCATGATTTTAATACCTTATTGAATGTCATAAGATTAAACTGTGATGAATTGCTAAGCTGTCACCCTATTGGAGATCCTTCCTTTGGTGAGTTACAGCAAATCAACCAGACTGTGAATCGTGCCAAATCTCTGGTTAGCCAATTGCTGGCATTTTCTCATCAGCAAACGTCACGTTCCGAGGTTATGGACGTTGCCGAATTTTTGTCCGAAGTCAGTATTTTGCTAAAACAGGTATTGCAGGAAACTGTTACGCTTGAGCTCAAGCATGCGCGTGACAAGTTAAACATTCGTGCCGATCGCAGGCACCTTGAAACCGCTTTGATGAATTTGGCAACAAATGCCAGAGACGCCATGAAGGGCAGGAGCAATGCCCGCCTGACCATTCGTACTTCGTCCCATGAAACCATTCCGGCAGAGGTTGCTGCAGATAAAAACCCGCCTGAGGGTAGCTGGGTGGTTATTGAAGTCATCGATACCGGTTCCGGGATGGAAGAGGATGTGCTTGAGAAAATATTTGAGCCGTTTTACACCACCAAACAGGTTGGAAGCGGAACCGGCCTTGGCCTGTCAACAGTATATGGTATTATAAAGCAATCCGGCGGATATTTACATCCGATCTCTGTTGTTGGTGAGGGGACAAATTTTCAGCTATGGCTTCCGGCTGTGGATGCAAAGACACTAAGCGATACTGAACAGTCAGCAAAAAAGAAGAAAGCCAACCTTCCGAAAAAACCTGCTGATATTTCCGGGCGTGGAAAAATCCTGTTTGTGGAGGATGAAGGTGCTTTGCGCAGCATTGCCGCCAAAACCCTGGAAAAACGAGGCTATGAGGTATTGCAGGCTGGCGATGGCGAAGAAGCATTGCAATTGGCCAAGGATCATGCAGGTTCAATAGACCTGATGATCTCGGATGTTATGATGCCAAATATGGATGGGCCAACTATGCTCTCCCAGGCCCGTGAATATCTTGCTGATGCCAGGATCGTCTTTATCTCAGGTTATGCCGAAGAAGAGTTCTCTGATATTTTGTCCAAAGAAGAAGACGTAAGCTTCCTGCCAAAGCCGTTCTCACTGGAAGAACTTGCTACCAAGGTGAAAGGGGAATTAGCTGGCTAGGATTTTCGGTTCAAAATGCCTAAAATTTGCTTATCCAATCTTTATCTGTCGCATTTTGGCCGCAAAACCCGCGCTCAAGTAGCCGCTAGGCGGTAGCGCAAATAAATACTCCTCAAGTAGCCGCTAGGCGGTAGGACAGATAAGAGCTTCCCACTTTTGCTAAAAATGCTTTGGAAAACCGTGAATAAAAATAAATGTTCCTATTGTGTTCTTAGAACAAATGGTGTACACAGGTAAAAATTGAGCATTGCCCTGTGGCGCTCACTATGTTGTAAAGGAACTTAAGAGATGGCAAAATCAAGTTTGAAACTGGTAAAGAACGAGGTCGATGTGGATAAACAAAAAGCATTAGAATCTGCATTGGGTCAGATTGACCGGGCATTTGGCAAAGGCTCATTGATGAAACTGGGCCAACGGGAAAATCTGGATGTTGATTCTATTTCCACAGGATCACTTGGTCTGGATATTGCTCTTGGCGTTGGTGGTCTGCCAAAGGGGCGCATTGTCGAGATCTATGGCCCTGAGTCATCGGGCAAAACATCGCTCACCTTGCATACGATCGCTGAATGTCAAAAGAAGGGTGGAGTTGCGGCTTTTATTGATACGGAGCACGCGCTGGATCCGGCCTATGCAGCCAAATTAGGCGTGGATATTAACGAGTTGCTTATTTCACAGCCCGACACCGGCGAACAGGCGCTTGAGATTGTTGATACTCTGGTTCGCTCCGGGGCAGTAGATATTGTGGTGGTTGATTCGGTTGCCGCCCTTACCCCGAAGGCTGAGCTGGAAGGCGATATGGGTGACAGCCTGCCCGGTTTGCAGGCCCGCCTTATGAGTCAGGCCATGCGCAAACTAACTGGTACTATTTCCCGTTCAGGAACCCTGGTTGTCTTTACCAATCAGATCAGAATGAAAATCGGGGTTATGTTTGGCAGTCCGGAGACTACAACCGGCGGTAATGCGTTAAAGTTTTACTCCTCAGTTCGTCTTGATATTCGTCGCATTGGTGCCATTAAACACCGCGATGAAGTGGTCGGGAATCATACCAGGGTCAAAGTGGTAAAGAACAAGGTTGCAGCACCATTTAGACAGGTGGAATTTGATATCCTTTATGGCGAGGGCATTTCGCAAACGGGTGAATTGCTTGATCTGGGTGTAAAGGCCGGTATCGTTGAAAAGTCAGGATCATGGTATTCGTGCAATTCAGAGCGCATCGGACAGGGCCGGGAAAACGCTCGCAAGTTTCTGCTGGAGAATCCAGACATGGCCGATGAAATCAGGAACAAGGTTCGCGCTGATGCCGGCCTGATTGCTGAGGAAATGTTATTGGGTGGTTCTGAAAACAGAGGTGAAGAGGATGTTGCGGCAGGCTGAATGATCCACTACACACTGGTTTAGACATTTGGGGCGTTCGACCTGGTCGGACGCCCTGTTTGTTCTAATCGCTTAACTTTAGGATCCTGCCCCGGGTCAAAATCAGTAATCAGGCAAGTTTAATGCAAAACATGAATGACATCCGCTCTGCTTTTCTTGGTTATTTTGAAAAGAACGATCACCAGATAGTGCCATCGGCGCCATTGGTTCCGGATAATGATCCCACCCTGTTATTTACCAATGCCGGCATGGTGCAGTTCAAGGACGTGTTTACCGGGGTTGAAACCAGAGACTATGCCACTGCGGCAAGTTCGCAAAAATGTGTAAGGGCAGGCGGCAAGCATAATGATCTGGATAATGTAGGTTATACGGCCCGGCATCACACCTTTTTTGAAATGCTGGGCAATTTTTCCTTTGGTGACTATTTTAAGGAAAAGGCGATTTTTTACGCATGGGATTTTTTAACTCGTGAACTGGCTATTGATGCAGCAAAACTGCTTGTAACCGTATATGCCGAAGATGAAACCGCTGCAGATTTATGGAAAAAGATCGCCGGCCTTGATGATCGGCGAATTATCCGCATCGCCACGGCAGATAATTTCTGGTCGATGGGTGATACCGGCCCGTGCGGGCCATGCTCTGAAATTTTTTATGATCATGGGGCAAATATTCCCGGAGGGCCTCCAGGTTCCGCTGATGAGGATGGTGACCGGTTTGTGGAAATATGGAATCTGGTTTTCATGCAGTTTCAGCAATCTGCTGATGGCACAAGAATAAATCTGCCAAAACCCAGCATTGATACCGGCATGGGGCTGGAGCGAATAAGTGCTGTATTACAAGGAGTGAGTGATAATTATGAGATTGATTTATTCCGTGATTTGATCAGTGCCAGCGAGCAGATAACTTCCACAAAGGCCAGCGGTGATAACAAGGCCAGTCACCGGGTTATTGCGGATCATTTGCGTTCGTGCTCGTTTATGCTGCTTGATGGTGTAACTCCTTCCAATGAGGGGCGTGGCTATGTGTTGCGCCGGATCATGCGAAGAGCAATGCGCCACGCCAATTTACTGGGCGCAACTTCTCCAATAATGCACCAACTGGTTCCGGCGCTGGTGTCGGCCATGTCTGAGGCCTATCCCGACTTGAGCAAGCGCCAATCAGCTATTGAGGCCAGCTTTCAGCAAGAGGAAGAGCGGTTTTTGCGAACTCTTGATCGCGGATTAAGCCTGCTCAATGAGCAAACAGCCAGTATGAAGCCCGGGGCAACACTGCCCGGCGAGATTGCGTTTCGTCTGTATGATACATTTGGGTTTCCCCTGGACCTTACGATGGATGCGTTGCGTCCACGTCAGATAGATGTTGATAGCGCCGGGTTTGCCGCATGTATGCAGGAGCAAAAGAAAAAGGCCCGTGCTGCGTGGAAAGGCTCTGGCGATACCGGATCGAATCAGGTCTGGACTTCACTACTTAGCAAGGTGCCGGAAACTGTTTTTACTGGTTATGACACCTTAACAGGTGCTGGAAAAGTGCTGGCCATGGTCTCAGACGGTAAACAGATTGAGAAGGCAGGCACCGGGCAATCGGTTGAAATGGCATTGGATAGTACGCCATTTTATGGCGAGTCCGGCGGGCAGGTAGGAGATATCGGAGAGGTTCAGTCAAAAAACGGTGTGCTGCAGGTGCATAGCACGATCAAGGTTGGCGGGCTTCATATTCTGTGCGGTGAAATCAGCTCTGGTAGTTTTGAAGTCGGCATGCAGGTTTCGTCCATGGTGGATGCGGCGGCGAGACACAATACCAGGCAAAACCACTCGGCAACTCACCTGCTGCACGCGGCATTACGCAAACAATTAGGTGAGGGGGTTCAGCAAAAAGGCTCTTATGTGGGCCCGGATCGCCTGCGCTTTGATTTTTCATATAACCAGCCGGTATCAGCGATTGAACTGGCAGCTATTGAGCGCGAGGTAAATGAAGTAATCTGGCAAAACCAGAGTGTTGAAACCAGGCTGATGTCTGCTGATGATGCCATAAAGTCCGGCGCTGTAGCCTTGTTTGGCGAAAAATATGCCGATGAAGTTCGTGTGCTTAGCATGGGAGTTATGCCGGGGCAGCCAAATACAGCATATTCGGTAGAATTATGCGGTGGCACCCACGTTTCGCGTACCGGTGATATTGGCCTGTTTCGCATAACCTCGCAAAGTGCTGTGGCTTCGGGGGTAAGAAGGATTGAGGGAGTAACCGGCGAAGCTGCGCGTCAATCCTACATGGCTGAAACAGAGCTGCTTGAACAGGTGGCTCAGCGGTTAAAATCTCCCCATGCGCAAATTGCAAGTAGGATTGAAAAACTGCTTGCAGAACGACAGAAGCTGCAGGCCGAATTGTCAAAAGCCAAAACCGCATTGGCATTTGGCGGATCGGGTAAAGATATTGGCGATGAAAGCGAAACAATCGGGGCAATTGCATTCTCTGGTTCTGTGGTTGATGGCATGTCCGGCAAGAACTTGCGGGAACTCGTGGATAAGGCCAAGTCAAAAATTGGCAGTGGCGTAGTTGCATTTATTGCTGTTAATGATGGCAAGGGTTCAGTTTGTATCGGGGTGAGTGATGACTTGACCGACAGGATAAGCGCTGTTGATCTGGTGCGCATTGCGGCTGCAGCTTTGGGTGGCAAAGGCGGTGGTGGGAGGCCTGATCTGGCTCAGGCTGGTGGCCCTGATGGTTCTGCCGCAGAAGATTGCCTAAATGCCATTAAGGAAAAACTGCTGGTAATCCAATAGCGCTGAAACTATAACAGCTTATACTTGTGTTTATCAATAAGTAAACTTTTGCGGGTATGTGTTTGGGGAACATATTTTTCCAAGCCCAGCAAGAGTTTTACATGACTGTTTTATTCCAAAAAACTCCGACTCTGCACAAAAAACTATGCCAGCATGTTACCCCTACCAGAAACGAGAGGTTTTTTGACAAGCATGAGCTGATTGTATCCAAAACCGATCCCAAGGGCCGTATTACTTACGCCAATTCTGTATTTTTGCGTGTGGCGGTTCTTTCACAGGCGCAGATAATAGGGGCCGCGCATAGCATTATACGGCATCCGGATATGCCGCGTGCTGTATTCAAAAAAATGTGGGACAGATTAGCACAGGGTCGAGAAATATTTGCCTATGTTAAGAATATGGCAAGTAATGGTGACTTTTACTGGACGATAGCACATGTAACACCAAGCCGGGATGAACAAGGTATTTTGACAGGCTTTCACTCCAATCGTCGGGTTCCAGCACGAAGTTCAGTCAGTGTTATTGCTGAGCTATATGATAAATTACTAAAAATTGAGTGCGGTGCTACTTCGCGCAAAGTCGGGCTTGAGAAGTCGGAGCAGGCATTGCGCACAATTCTTCAGGAAAAGGGGATGGAATATGACAAATTTGTCTTTTCTATCTAGCTCCATGGGTTTCATGGTTACTGGCGGGGCGCTTGCAATAGCAGCATTTGCACTTAGGTTTGGGAGTCTCTGGATCGGGGGCGTGGTACTGTTATTAGGTTTGATCGCTCTTGCAATTGCTTTTATTCTCGTTTCAAAAGCCAAAGCACGAATACATCATATGAATGATGTGCTGGCAGAAACCGCTGCGGGGGATTTTAATGTCCGGTTACTGGGAGGCCCAAAAGTTGGCGAAATATCCGTTTTACAGGATCGGATAAACCAGAATCTGGATATTGCTGATGCTTTTGTTCGAGAATCCACGGCCGCTTTACATTATGTTTCCGAGGGCAAGTTTTTTCGCCATGTAAGTGAACGTGGTTTGCCCGGCTCCTACGGACGTGGGGCCAGTGAGATCAATCACGCAATAGCTTATATGGATGAAAAATTTAGCCAGTTCAGAAATCTGACCTGCGAGTTTGAGAAGAATATATTACAGGTCGAAGAAATGGTTTATGAATCTTCGCTTTGTGTTGGCAAGACAGCGCATAACATGTCCAAAATGGTAGAATCTTCGGAAAATAAAACAAGGAAAATCAATCAGACCGCCAATGAAACCTCTGAGGATGTATCAGCCGTAGCAGCCGCAGCAGGAGAATTGTCCTCTGCTGTTAATGAGATCGGGCAACAGTCGAGCCTGTCGGCGCAAACCAATCAAAGGGCGGTGTCCCAGGCAAAGCGCAGTGCTGAAACAGTTGAAAAATTGCAGGTTTCGGCAACGGAGATCGGGGACATATTGAGCATTATTCAAAAAATTGCTGATCAGACTAACTTATTGGCACTAAATGCCACTATTGAAGCCTCCAGAGCCGGCGAGGCCGGGCGCGGGTTTTCGGTTGTGGCTGACGAAGTAAAGGGCCTGGCTATGCAAACCTCCGAAGCCACCCAAACCATTTCCAATAAAATCCTGCATATACAAGATCAGACTGAACAGGCTGTGAAAGCCATTTCAGAGTTTTCAAGTGATGTTCATAGATTAAATGAAATATCCAGCGTAATAGCGGCGGCGGTGGAACAGCAAGATGCGGCAACGCAGGAAATCAGACGCAATATGGATCATGCTGCCGATGGCTCGCAAACCGTTTCAAAGCAAATCGGAGACATTACAGATGCTTTCAAAACTACTGGTGAGGCATCGGTAGAATTGTTACAGGCATCAGAAACCTTGCAGGCACAGGCAAGCTCCTTAAACAAGGAGGTCACTGAATATTTATCTGCGGCCCGAAAAGCGGTTTAGGGTCGGGTTTGCCTTGGGTGATTTTAAGTTTTTGCCATGGCCAGATCCAGGTTGTCAGCCACTTTTTCAAGAAACTGGGTTGTGGTTAGCCATCCTTGCCTGTCGCCAACCAGTAATGCCAGGTCCTTTGTCATGAACCCGCTTTCAACAGTTTGGATCACAACCTGTTCCAGTTTTTCGGCAAAATCTGTGACTTCTGGAGTTTCATCCAGTGTTCCGCGGTGTGCCAATGCCCGGCTCCAGGCAAAAATGGACGCGATGGAATTGGTCGATGTTGCTTCACCACGCTGATGGGCACGATAATGGCGGGTTACGGTTCCGTGAGCAGCTTCGCTTTCCAGAGTTCGACCATCGGGAGTCATAAGAACCGAGGTCATGAGTCCAAGGGAGCCAAAGCCCTGCGCCACTGTATCTGATTGTACATCACCATCATAATTTTTGCAGGCCCAGACAAATCCGCCAGCCCATTTCATCGCACAGGCAACCATATCGTCAATCAGGCGGTGTTCGTAAACAATACCTTCAGCGTCAAATTTTTCCTTGAACTCAGATTCAAAAATTGACATGAAAATATCCTTGAAACGCCCATCATAGGCTTTCAGAATTGTGTTCTTTGTGGACAAATAAAGTGGCCATTTGCGTTTAAGGGCGTAGTTCATGCTGGCTCTGGCAAAGTCACTGATGGATTTGTCCAGATTATACATGCCCATGGCAACTCCGGGGCCGTCAAAGTCAAATACTTCTTCTTCTATAGTTTGATCGCCGTCTTCTGATTGCCATTTAATGCTGAGCTTGCCTTTGCCCGGTACTACAAAATTACTGGCCTTGTATTGATCTCCATAGGCGTGGCGGCCAATTACAATTGGCTTTGTCCAACCCGGAACCAGCCTGGGAACATTGCTGCAAATAATCGGTTCACGGAAAATCACCCCGCCAAGAATATTGCGAATAGTACCATTTGGCGATTTCCACATTTGTTTTAGACCAAATTCCTCAACCCGGTCCTCGTCCGGGGTTATGGTGGCGCATTTTACTCCCACCCCGTATTTTTTTATGGCCAATGCTGCATCAATGGTGACCTGATCATTGGTGTGATCGCGATATTCAATTCCCAGATCATAATATTTAAGATCCACATCGAGGAACGGCAGGATGAGTCGCTCCTTGATCATGGCCCACATAATGCGGGTCATTTCGTCGCCATCAAGTTCAACGATTGGGTTTTTCACCTTGATTTTGCTCATGTTATTTTGTTCCATTTCCTTTAATGACCGAACTGGTGGCACTTGTGTAAAATTATGGTAGCAAGGCGAATATCAGACTTGCTGGAACCAATGAAATAGCACTGGTTTTCTTTTTGGGAAAGAGTGAATAGACGTATGAAAATGCACAAGGAGCGCAAAGCACCGGTTCTGATTTTGTCACATCCGCAAATGGGTGAAAATATCGGCTCTGCAGCCCGTGTAATGCGCAATTTTGGGTTCAGGGAATTGCGCCTGGTTTCTCCGCGTGATGGCTGGCCCAATGAGAAGGCAGCATCTTTGGCAGCCGGAGCCTTTGCCAAACTGGCCCCGGTGCGGGTTTTTAATACCACTTCTGCGGCAATTTCGGACTTGCACATGGTATTTGCGGTAACGGCCCGTATGCGCAATATGGAAAAACCGGTTTTTTCACCAGCACAGGCAATGCCAAAACTGGCAGAAGTGCTGGCCCATGAGGGGCGTGCGGGCTTGTTATTCGGGCCGGAAGCCTCTGGGTTGGAGAATGAAGAAGTTGCCCGATGTGATGGAATAGTTACCTATCCGGTAGCGGCGGATTTTTGTTCACTTAATCTGGCGCAGGCTGTGGCCGTGGCAGCCTATGCATGGCGTGCATTTATTACGCAGAAAATGCCGACAGAGCCAGAGGTACGGCCCGATGAAAACCCGTTGGCCAGCAAGCTTGAAATAGACAATATGCTAGAGCATTTGCAATCTGAGTTGAGCGCCGCCGGGTTTTTCTTTCCTGTGGAAAAAACCACAGTGATGATGCAGAATTTGCAAAACCTGTTTAGCCGCTCATCCCTTAGTGCACAGGAAGTCAGAACTTTACGCGGGGTTATCAAAGCCCTGTCACAGGGCCGTGGAAAGCAAGGCCGATCCTGATAAGTTTTCTACCAAAGCATTTTGGTTTTCACTTTTGCTTGCAGGTGCTTTGGTAAATGCGACGAAGGTCATGTTTTGCCTAATTTTAGGAGCATTTGCGAAGCAGATTATACTTTCAGGCCAAACCCGAAGGACGGGTAAGTGTTTTTCGTCTGAAGGCGTCAAAAGGGCTTGGAAATATCTATATTCTCTGCCCCCTTTTGTTCAGCCAAAAACTTGGCTGGCAGAACGTGCCTAGTTAATAGGGCCTGACTCTAGTTTTCCTGCAGGCTTTTTAGAACATATTGCCAGTGGGATAATAGCACAAATTGCCCGGCGTTTTTCACCACTTCTACGTCAGAACCTGGTACTTCCTTGATAAACTCTTGAATGTTTGACAATGGCACCACCTTGTCATCTTCGCCGTGGATAAAATGAAACGGCATGGCAAGGCGTCTGGCTTCATCGCAAAAATCAGTGATCGCAAAAATACAATCACGGCGAAAGGCTTCGGTTCCCTGCGCTATGGTAAAATCCAGCCCCTCCAGAACCACTTCGCGGATTTCTGCTTGTTCCAGAGCAATTATGTCAGCCGGGGTATCGTGGTGCAGGGCGTCGATAAACTTGTTCTTGTATCCTGCATCCATCAGGGCAGCTCCGGCCCGGGTTACCAATGGCAGCAAGGCAGGAAAATTTTTGGTGATCTGTGCGATCAGTCGCTGCCGTCTTGGCAGCTTTTCCATCCAGTGATCGCGCCATATTGGTGCATGTCCAGTAGCAAATAATCCCGATACCCGATTGGGAAACAATCGGGCAAAACGCAAGGCATAAGCCGAGCCAATGGCAAGCCCCAGAACCTGTGCCTTCTGGATGCCCAGATGATCAAGCAATTCGCACATGTCATTGGCAACGGCGTTTAACAGCTCATCACCAAACGCATTTTGCAGTAAATCCGAGCTGCCATAGCCGGGGCGCGCCGGAGAAATAATACGGACTTTCTGACGCTTGGCGGCAGCGATTGCCCGGATCGGCCAACTGGTTCCGTACAACATATTGTGCAGGCACAGAACAACCATGCCATCTTTGGCACCTTGTTCGCTAAAGGCCATATGACGGCCATCGCGTAAGGTAAAGCTGGCTTTGCGCTGTAAATCGCAATGGGGATATTTTGTAGATTGTGCCTTGTGCGAGGCCTGATAGGAGACAGCCAGTCCAGATATGAAGCCACATACCAGCCGTACAATATCCGGCACGCCTTTGGCTTGCATTTTGCGCTGTATGGATTTTATCTGGCTGCGAATGGTGTTTAGTGATACCTGGCGTTGCTCTGCTATATCTGATGATAGCCTGCCTGCCGCCAGCAAAGAGGCAATTTCGCCCTCTGCAACAGTTAAGCCATAGGTTCGGTTCAACAGTTTTTGTGTTACATCATCTATGTCCATTTCAACCCCGGTAACCAAAAAGCAGGTTCTGGGATCATGGTCATGAAAACTGGAAATCGGGCCGCTGCCACTTCCCGGTCTGATTTTGCGAATGATAATGGCACCATTGCAGTTAATATTTATCCTGGAGGCCAGGCTTGTGAATGTGCTATTGGCGCTTAAATCCTGCATCCAGAGCCGTAGCTGATCTAATTGCTGTTCCGGAGCATTAAAATCAGCAAGGGTTTTCAATGGTTTTTCGAACATCATCTGTGCAATTTGATTGCAGGCGACAATTTGCTCATCGGCATTAAAAACTATGGCAAAACCGGGTACTTGCTGAACCAGGGCCTCAGCCCATGGAGTTTGCTTTCTGTGCCGCCCCATTTTCTTTTGCAGCTCATAGGCAATTTTGAAATGATCATTCAGTTCGGTTTTTAATTTTTTGTCCAGATCCTGTCCGGTATTCACATCATCAAATAGATGTTTTTCTATGGAATCCATAAAAGCATCATATTTTTCCGGCGCAAGGGCAGCGCTATAAATGGTTGATATTAAATTACCATTTGGCTTTTTTCTTTTCACGGAATGGTTCTCCCGGCGGATCGGTTAAGCCTATCTATCCGGGGGATGCTTCGTCAATGGACACAAAAAGATAATCTCGCAGGATAGCCCATATGGGTGATGTGGTACCCGAAGATTCATTCTTAGGTGGTGTCGGCTACCACAGGCTTAGAATTACACATTGAAATCTAAGGGTCAGGATTACCATGCATATTATTCATTCTCCAGGATCATTTCCAGGTATTCGCAAGTTTATTTCAGGGTGTGCAGTTTTTCTTGCTGCGGTGCTGGGCGCGCCCATGGCTCTTGCACAGGCATTTCCGGCCAGCATTGAAGCCAGTGCGCTGGATGGCAGTGATGGTTTTACTTTCGATCTGGGCGGCAATAATGGCTCTATGAGGGTTACTGCAATTGGCGATATCAATAATGATGGCCGTGATGATATCGCTATTGGAGTAAAAGACGCTGATCCCGGCGGGCGCACCAATGCGGGAGCGGTTTATGTGGTATTTGGTGCGGCTTCGAGCTTTGCCACACCTTTTGATTTAACCACATTGACCGGCTCAAATGGTTTTGTAATCAATGGTGTTGCTGCCGGTGATGGCGCTGGCGGATCATTAGGTCATGCCGGTGATATAAATGGCGATGGTGTTGATGATCTTGTCATCGGCGCAAATCTGGCTGATCCGGCAGGCAGAACCAGTGCCGGTACCAGCTATGTTGTATTTGGTAGATCAACTGCTTTTACTGCTGCGCTGGAACTATCTGCACTAAATGGAAGCAACGGCTTTGCAATCAATGGTGAGATAGCAGGAGACAGCTCAGGGTCATCGGTTGATGGTGTTGGCGACCTGGATAATGACGGGATAGATGATGTGGCCATCGGCGCTCCTGCAGCGGAGAATGTTGGCCAAGTTTATGTGGTATATGGAAAAAATACCGGGTTTGCAGCCACATTGGAGCTGTCTGCCCTGGCCTCAAACAGCGGAGTAGTATTTCGAGGTCCTGTTTCAGGGGACAATACCGGGGTTTCGGTCAGTGGTGCTGGTGATGTTAATGGTGATGGCATTAGCGATATGATCATCGGAGCCAATGGTGCCGACCCTAACAGCCGAGCCGGTGCTGGTGTGGCCTATATCATGTTGGGAAGAGACGGCGGGTTTCCTTCCGGGCCTGTGCAAATGACGTATAATTCTGTGCCAAATGGATTTATCATCCATGGTGCCAGCGCAGGTGATGGTCTGGGTCGTTCGGTTCATGGCGCAGGTGATGTAAACGGTGATGGGCAGAACGATGTGATAGTTGGCGCACCGCTGGCCGGTGGTGCTGTTGGTCCCGGTGCTGCTTATGTGGTGTTTGGCAGAGACTCTGGTATTGTGGATACAGCTTCCTTGACCGGCTCTGACGGCTTTGCCCTTAACGGGGTTAATGGTGGTGACAATACAGGAATATCTGTTGCCGGTCTTGGTGACTTAAATGCCGATGGTGAAGATGATGTTATAATCGGCGCGCCGCTGGCTGATCCGGGTGGCCGGGGCAGTGCCGGTGCCAGTTATATCGTATTCGGGAAAACTTCGGCATTTGCAGCAGCTATTGATCTTTCATCCCTTGGTGGCGCGGATGGATTTGTCATTAATGGCTCTACCGCGGGCAATCGCTCCGGCGGGTCGGTGCATGGGGCTGGTGACATCAATAATGACGGGTTTTTGGACCTGATTGTTGGTGGCGATGCCAGATATTCGAGCCATGTGGTATATGGTCGTTCCTTGAATGTAAGCCCGGTGGCGCAGGACGATCAGGTGGCTACAAATGAAAATGTGGTTTTAACCGGAAACGTATTTGTAAATAACGGCAATGGGGTGGATTCAGACCCGGAAGGTGACCAACTGGCAGTTTCCAAAGTAAATGGTGCAGCCGCCAATGTGGGTACGCAAATTCGTTTGTCTTCCTTTGACGCTTTGGTGCGGCTTAATGCTGATGGTTCCTTTACCTATAATCCACTGGGCGTGTTTGATCGCACTGATGCTGGTGAGCAGGTATCGGACAGTTTCACCTATACGCTTAGCGATGGCAATAATGGCTTTGATACGGCAACCGTAACGGTTCGTGTTACCGGAGTTGCCGGGGCACCTGTGGGGCGCCCAATAATCTCAGGCACGCCCAGAGCCGGGGAAACACTTTCATCAAGCATGTCCGGGGTTTCAGATCCCGATGATATTGGCTCGGCGTTTTCTTATCAATGGCGCCGGGATGGCGTTAACATTAGCGGAGCCAACAGTTCCAGCTATTTGCTGGTCAACGCAGATGTGGGCTTTCCCATTGATCTGGTAGTGACTTTTGATGATAAGCAAAATAACAGCGAAATGGTGATATCTGCGGCCACTTCGCTGGTAACTGCTGCCAATAATCCGCCAACTGGCGCACCTTCCATAACCGGAAGTGCGACACAGACTGCCACATTGACGGCCGTTACATCATCGATTGCTGATGCTGATGGGCTTGGCTCATTTAACTATCAGTGGATCAGAGGTGCCGCCACCAATATTGCCGGTGCCACCAGCAGCACCTATGTGCTCACCCAGGATGATGTTGGTTCAACCATCAAGGTACAGGTTTCCTACACAGATGGCGCAGGAACCAATGAGACACTGGTATCTGCGGCAACCGCAAGTGTGGCAAATGTAAACGATGACCCTGTAGGATCGGTTGTGGTCACCGGAACTGCAATGGTTGGCGAAACCCTGAGTGCTGATGCTTCGGGTATTTCTGATGCTGATGGACTTGGAGCTTTTTCCTATCGCTGGCGTCGTGGGATTCTGTTTGTCCCCGGAGAAACTTCCTCTACATATGTACTTAGCCATCTGGACGTTGGTTTTACTATCCGGGCAGTGGTTAGCTATACTGATGGTTTTGGGCAAAATGAATCTGTTTCTTCTGTTGCTACCTCTACTGTCGTGGAAAATCAGCACTTTGTTCTGACAGTTTCCAAAACCGGCACCGGCGGCGGATTGGTTGGATCATCGCCAGGAAGCATAGATTGCGGAGCCGTTTGCAGTGATGATTTTGACCCTGGCACAGTAGTTCTGTTACAGGCGTTTCCCGCTGCCGGCTCGACCTTTATCGGCTGGAGCGGGGATTGCACCGGTTCTGGTTCATGCTCGGTAACAATGGATCAGGCTAGAAATATTAGCGCGCAATTCTCAACAGCAGTCACAAATGCGACTACTACCTTGTTTTCATCGGTTTTGCCAACGGCCCGCTCCGGATATATTGGCGGTGGCCCGATCACAGTATTTGCCAGTGTTATCAATGCAGGGGCAGTACCAGCCACGAATTGTTCCATTGTCGCCTCTGGTGCATCCGATGTAAGCATGAATTATCAGCTTACCGATGCCTTGAATGTGCCGGTAGGCCCTCCGGATCAGCAATTTGACCTTGCTGCCGGGGAGACCAGGTCTTTTATTTTATCAATGACTGCAACCAAAACAAATGCAAGCACCGACGAACTATTTCCAGATTTTATTTGTGACAATGCCAATGTGGGAATGATTTCCGGTGTCAATACGGTGTTTCTGTCGATCGGCACCGCGCCAGTTCCTGATATTCTCTCGATTGTGGCAACCCCGGATGGCAATGGCATTGTCACCATGCCTGCAGGAAGCATCAGCTTTTTAACCGCTTCCGCCACCAATATTGGCGCAGGTGACGCGCCCGGCTCTTCCGATGTTGCGGTGACCGTCTCGGTGGATACAGGAAATGCCAGCCTGCCGGTACTGGCGCAATTATGTGAAACCGATGCTTTGGGTGCCTGCATCACAACCCTTGGAACTGGCGATGTCAGTACCACTATTGGTTCCGGCCCTTCGTTCTTTGCTGTGTTCATTACCGACCAGTCGGGCAGTGGCATTCCGCTGGATCCAGCTAATTCCAGAGTGTATCTGCGCTTTACCGATAGCGGCGGGACAGTGCGTTCGGTGACCAGTGCTGCCTTAACAGCACCTGCACCAACCGCGCCGGAGGCACCGGTTGCCAGTAATTCCCTGCCAGAGGGCAGATGGGCGGTAACAGTGCGCAAAAACACCAATGGCTGGATAGAGCAGCAACCGGCTCATTTACTGGTGCAAAGTGATGGTTCGGCACAATTACAGCTAGTTGGTGGCGGTGTTTTGGAAATGATGCTTAACCCCGGTGTTCAAGGCGGCTTTACCGGCATTGATCAGGCCGGGGTTATTGCTGGTCAGTATATCCCTGATTATTCCATAGCCTTGGTCGGTCTGCGTGAAGATCATAAGCTGGAAATATGGGGTGTGCGGGACATTGGCGAAATACCGTCGCTGGAATAGGCCTTAAAACTGCAAGGATATCGTTTCTGGGTTTTATCTGCGCGGGCCGATTTTATGGCGGATCATGTATCTGCAGGCTGAGCCTCGGATTTTGCAGGTAATACAAGGGGGTGCTGTTATGAATCTGTATCCTAGAGTTTTAATGGCAATGTCAGTAATAATTATTCTGACTTTGGGGACAAATGTTCTGGCGCAAAATTCGCAGCCTGCCAGAGATGCAACTGCCCGGAATTCAAAAATTACCACTATAACCAATAATGATATCAGGCGGATGCATTTAATTGGACGTAGCGTTTCGGCCGGAAACAAGGGACAGCAAATAAATAGTGTTACAAGAAAAGATCTTGCAAGAATTCGTTATATCATAAATATGCCGCAAAGAGATTTTGCCAAATTACTAGCCCGTACAAACATAAAACCAGTCAACAAATCGCGATTGCGCCAGATACGGCAAATACCAAAATCAGAAATTCGCAAAATTTCTAAACTCTATCGGCTTACTGGAGTAACCGAAGATACGCCGGATTACAGTCAGGTCGAGGCAATAATAACCGAAGCCATTCCTGTTCCAGATATCAATAGCAGGCATTCTGGTTCACCTGTTACCGGTTATGTGTTGACCCATGAGCACCCAATGGCGGCAATGGCTTTTGGTGGCAATTATGCTTTTACTGGAGCCTCTGATAATTTTGCCAATGGCATTATGACCAATGGTTATACCGCCAGTTGCAGCGGTTGTCAGCTTGGCCAGGTCTGTGATCATGGTGAGGTAAAGGGCAATATTATTGCAGCTTTAGGGGCCTTGGGGAGTGATATGGGAGATCATTCTTCCACAATGGGGCCGCGTCAGGACAGCTTTTCCCATATGCGTTACAGTACCCAATGGATCAAGGAGGCTTATGCACCACCGCAAAGCAGGTTTCGTGATACAAGAATGCGGATCATGGTGGCGTTTGCTGTCGATAATGAGCCAATGTGCGAGACATTGTATTATGAAAACCTGGGAGGAGGTGGCCCCGGTGGAAATGGTTATGCCTGCACCCCCGGTGACAGTATCAGATCTTTGGAACGGCAAATTCAGGCAACCAAAGACTGGGCGGCGGCCAATAGTGACTGGATGCAAATTGCCTATAGCGCTGCTCAGGCACGGCGTATTGCCAATATGAACAAGCTGGTGATTATTCTGGGGGTTGAGTCTGATTATACATTTGGTGCTGAGAACAAAACATTTGATCCGGTTAACAGGCTAAATCGTTTATATAGCAAGGGAGTGCGTACATTTTATCTGGCGCATAAAGTAAACAGTCGATTAAGTGGTGCTGATATTTATGCTCCCAAAGGAACATCAGCCGGCAAGGCAATTCGTGCTACTCAGGCCATTTCCGGGTGTTTTTATTACGATGACAATGTCGGAACTTTCCCGCTAAATCGGGTATTATCTGGTGCTGAAAGACTGACAACAAGTTCTTATCGGCATTATTACTGTGACAATGATGATCGATGCGGCGAAAATAATATTCGCGGTTTTGGTGTTACCAATAGCTGCAACGCTAAAATGAGCGAAATCTCGGAAATCAACATGATGAACTATGTTGCTACCAAGGGAGCCGATGAATTCAACGGATTTGCTATTTATCCAAGTCCACCGGGGTTTTCTGATCCAGGCGGCACCAGCGGCGGTGATAAGGATGATCATTATGACATAGAGCGGAATAATCTGGGCCTGTCCACAGATGGCGAGCGGGTTGTACGGGCTGCAATGCGCAAAGGCATGATTATGAATATAGATCATGTATCCAGCGAAGCGCGCATTGATATGCGGGCAATTTCTGCGGAATTTAAGGGTTATCCATTAAACGCTTTTCACAATAGGCCCAATGCCATGCTTGTTGGTAGATCCAGCATTACACAGGCGTCTAAGGATACGCCCTATCCAAATGAATATGATTTTGATGACAGTGAGCTTCGTTTTATCAAGAATACAGGTGGTTTTTTTGGGGCAATTCTTGGGCCAGTCAATGCAAAAGAAGGCATGGTGGATAGCGGTGTTCTCTCAGATTGTCCAAGAACATCAACCGAGAACGCCAAAATGCTGGCTTATTTGCTGGATAAGGGTTTAAGCGTGGGATATTCGCTGGACTTTGCTACGATTACCAAGGGGTTTAATTCGCGCAGCTTTGAGGGCTGTGGCTTGTCAGCGGGGCCGGACATTATGGAAAAGTTTGGCAGCCATGAAACCAATGGGCTACAGCACATTGGGATGATGAAGAAGTTTCATAAAGAGCTGGAAACTGTTGGTATGAAGCAGGAGTATTTGGACAAGCTGCGTAATGACGGTGCCGAGCAGTTTTTGCAAATGTGGGAGCGTTCAGAAGCCAAAGCAAAGACTATGACCACTACGACTATAATTCCGGCCACAATAGAAAACTAACCCGCCCTTATAGGTCGTACATTTTTGTCCTACCGCTTCGCTACTTGAGGGAGTCTTTGATGTCCTACCGCTTCGCTACTTGAGGACGGGTATCTGTCCTACCGCCTAGCGGCTAGTTTAAGCGCATGCTTCTATCCATCAAGTTCCGTCACTCCGGCTTTCGCTGGAGTGACGGTTGGGGCGAGGGTCTCTCTTAAGGGTCAACGTGAAGGGTCACTTATAGGGTCAGTGCCATTTTTCGCTGTCCCTTGAGTGATACTTGATATCCCCTGTAATCATACCAAAACAGCACTTGATGGTAATAAACTTACCCTTAAATGACCCTTGATGACACTGACTGACCCTTGAGGATCGGGGATAAGTGCAAAAGGCGCCCGCCTTCCCCAA
>WFUF01000003.1 GCA_015485155.1 Robiginitomaculum sp.
CTTGCACCCAAACAGAAGCTCTTTGACAGGTGAATATTTCTTTTCAAACCCAATAATTTAAAGGGTTTCTACGCGCCAGCGTGCGCGCAAGCAATCTTAACGGGCCGTCGCATAAATGTGCCTTGCCTCTGGCAGTTATGCGCAGGGGAAACCGGATAAGCGTTTTTGTTGCTGATGATTAGTTCATTTTGAACCTAGGGATTTAATTGCTGTTGCTCGCGCAGGCGTTCCGAGGCCCGTTTTTTTACGCTTTCAGACTTTAACTGTCCGCAGGCTGCAAAAATATCCCGGCCCCTTGGAGTACGAACCGGCGATGAATATCCGGCCTTGTTAACAATCTCCGCAAAGGCTTCGATGCGTTGCCAGCTAGAGCATTCATATGGTGATCCTGGCCACGGATTAAACGGGATCAGATTGATTTTGGCCGGTATGCCGGCCAGCAAGCGCACCAGTTCTTTAGCCTCGGCATCGCTGTCATTTATGCCTTTTAGCATCACATATTCGAAGGTGATGCGCCGGGCATTGCTGGCCCCGGGATATTGTCGACATGCCTGCAGCAATTCGGCAATTGGATATCTTCGATTTATGGGAACCAGTTCATTGCGCAAGGCATCAGTTACCGCATGCAGGGAAATCGCCAACATAGTCTTACCCTGATCACCCAGTGGCGCCATTTGTGGCACAATACCAGAAGTAGATACGGTTATCCGCCTTCTGGAAATTGAGATTCCTTCATTATCGGACAAAATATCAATGGCAGTCAGGACATTGGGCAGATTAAGTAATGGCTCACCCATGCCCATGAAAACTATATTGGTGATTCTGCGTCCCGCAGAGGGTGTTGGCCATTCGTCCAGATCATCGCGCGCCAGTAAAACCTGCCCGACAATCTCGGCGGCAGTTAAATTACGCACTAATGCCTGCGAACCAGTATGGCAAAAGGTGCAGTTTAATGTGCAGCCAACCTGACTGGACACACAAAGCGCACCGGAGCGGCCAACTCCGGGAATGAATACTGATTCGGCCTCAACCCCCGGCGCAAACCGAATCAGATATTTGCGTGTACCATCAGTTGAAACAAGCTTTTCAATAATTTCAGGGCGGGAAAGGTCAAAATACTCCGCCAGATCATTGCGCAGATCCTTCGCTAGATTAGTCATCAGCGAAAAATCGTTTATCCCCTGATGATAAAGCCAGCGAAAAATCTGATTGCTGCGCATTTTTGCCGGTTTTTCCGCCAATCCAAACTCACGCAAGGAAGCCGTCATTTGCAAGCGATCCTTTCCGAGCAAAGTATGACGCGCCGACAATTGCGAAGCAGGTTTATGTTGTAAATCAATCTCCATGGCAGGCTTATAGCCCATGAAATTGCATCTCCCAAGTGCCTGCGACATTTTGTACATAAGAATTAGTTGCAATTAACTCCCATATGTTCTAGATGAGAATCATTCGCAACTAGAAGAATGAGAAAATTAGTTATGTACCAGAATTCTTTTTCAGAAATCCGCTCTGATTCCTCTATGATTTTTAAGGGTTTAACACGCAAATCCCGTGCAAATGACACGGGGCGGTATCGTACGGTCGTATCAACAATAATCGCCGGCCTGTTAAGTGGTGTTTCCGGTGCGGCATTGGCCGAAGCTGATACTTTAGAGCAGGAACCTATATCCTGGCCTTCTTCGGATCGGATCATAATAGTTGGCAAACGTGCTCATGTGGATGATGTTCCAGGTTCAGCGGCCTTTGTGGATATCGAGACACTGCAAAAGCAATCCTATGATGATATTAACCGGATATTGCGAGTGGTCCCGGGAGTTAATCTACAAGAGGATGATGGTTTTGGACTTCGACCGAATATTGGCTTGCGCGGTACCGGCCTTGATCGTTCCTCCAAAATCACCCTGATGGAAGACGGAGTATTGATTGCTCCGGCTCCTTATTCTGCTCCTTCGGCCTATTATTTTCCCAATACTGGAAGAATGAGCGGTATTGAAATTGTAAAAGGTGCTGGCGGTATCAAGTACGGCCCGCGTACTCAAGGCGGATCAATTAACCTGTTATCGACAGAAATACCGGATCAGCTATCGGCATTTGGTTCTTTTAAGGCCGGAAGCTATAATTCGCGTAAAATTCACGCATGGGTCGGCGCGCCATTGACCGGTAAGAATGGCGGGTTGAAGATTTCTGGGCTAATTGAGTATTACGCCAATAAATCTGATGGTTTTAAGCAATTGGATAATGGTGGAGACACCGGCCTTGATGTCGATGATGTGGTTGCCAAATTGCATTTTGAAACTCCGGACGGAGCGGCAATAAGCCAGAGTCTGGAAGTGAAAATTCAGGCATCCGATGAAGTTTCAAATGTAACTTATCTTGGCCTGACCGATGCTGATTTTGCGATCAATCCATTCCGGCGCTATGCAGCTTCTGCCCTTGATCAGATGGATGCAAAACATTCAGAAGTTTCCGCCCGCTGGCGTGCAGATTTTGGCAATGGTTTTGATTTAACCGCCTTGGCATATCAAACCAGATACTCCCGAAACTGGTTCCGGCTGGAACGGGTGAACACTGCGGGGAGTGCGATTAACTCTGGTAAAAGCGGTGTCGGGCTTTCAGATATTCTTGATGACCCGGTTACTTATGCTGCTGAAATGGACATTATAAGGGGAACTGCCGGATTGGTTTCTGCGCCCGGCTCCTTGTTGATGAAGTATAATAATCGCGATTATGTGTCCCGTGGTGTGCAGGCTATTTTAGGCTGGCAGGGCGAGGCATTTGGTGCCAGCCACAATTTTGAAGCCTCTGTTCGCCTGCATGAAGATGAGCAGGATCGCTTTCAGTGGCGCGACCGTTATTCCATGAACAATGGTGCTTTGGTGCTTTCTGGTGTGGATACTCCGGGTACAGAAAGCAATCGCGTGGACAGCGCCTCGGCTCTGGCCATCTATGTGCAGGATCAGATCGACATTGGCAGGTGGCGATTTGTGCCAGGGGCACGTCTGGAAAACGTAAAATTGTATCGTGATGATTTTGGCCGGGCAGATCCATCCCGATCCGGTGTAAATTTGCGTGAAATTGACAATTCAATAACGGCCTTTGTACCTGGGCTGGGTATAATTTTTGATGCTAGCGATAACTGGTCATTGTTTGGCGGGGTGCATCGCGGATTTTCACCTCCGGCACCGGGCCGGGCCAATAGCGCCCCTGAAACTGCAACAAATTGGGAACTGGGGGGCAGATTTTCAAACGGCTCAACCCGGATTGAGGCCACGGGGTTCTTTAATTCCTTTGGCAATATGATTGGAACAGTTACGGCTTCAACCGGTGGCGGTGGCGCCATTGGCGACCAATTTGATGCCGGGGCCGTGGATGTTTATGGGCTGGAGCTTTCCGGAGAAACCGATCTGGCTGAATTTGCCGATGCCGGTTTTCAAGTGCCGTTACGCTTTGCCTACACCTATTCCAGTGCCGAGTTCCAGAACAGCTTTGCCAGTAATTTCAAGCCATGGGGTAATGTACTTGCCAATGATCAGGTGCCCTATATTCCCGAGCACCAGCTCTCAGGCTCCATTGGGTTTGAAACCGGACGTTTTGGCAGCGAACTGGCCGCCTCGGTTATCGGTGATGTTCGCACGCAGGCAGGGCAAGGGCCCATACCGGTATCAGAACGCGTGGACGGGCGCACGGTTTGGGATGCCAGCTTCTGGTTTGAGCCTGTTCCAAAGATCAGGCTTGGAGTTTCTGCCCGCAACTTAACCGATAATGTTTATGCGGCAGCACGCAGGCCGGTTGGCATGCGGCCCGGAATGCCCAGAACAGTATTATTCTCTGTTGCGGTTAAATATTAGGGTATTTGAGTAAGCATTAAAAAAGAGCGTTTCAGGATTTTCCTGAAACGCTCTTGTCATTTTCATAATCGTTAGGGTTTAGGCTTCGGGGCGTTTGATGGTTCCAGCCAGATTGCGCATTACTTCGCGAGAATCATAAGCACGTTCATTGTCTTCGGGCTTTTCACCTCGTTTCATAACAATTTCGGCAAAAGCCTCATAGCGAGTGATCTGCCTTAAATCAAAACCAGTTCCAAATCCGCCACCATAACCGTGACCAAAACCGTATCCATGGCCAAATCCATGTAGATAGCCCGGGCTATAACCCCAGCCATGGCCGATACTATAATAATTCCAGCCAAAATGCCCGCGATTAAACGCAGAGGCACCAGTATCCACGATGCGTTGTTTTTTATCCAGTTCACGTTCAGCAATGATGAAGTAGTCGTATCCGCGTTGAGCTGTGAGTTCTGCAGCACGATACAATAAATAGTTCTCAACAGTGCTTAGGTCAGTGACAGAGTTTCCGGAAAAACTGACCCGGTACCGGTTGGGTTCAATCTGGGTTTCAGCAAATCCACGAGTACCTTCACCGGCAGCCTGATAAGGGGTTGCGGTGGCACAGGCGCTTAAAATAAGGGCGCCGCCAAGAGCCAGGATAAGTGGGTATCGCATAGGGTTTCTCCTTCATCTGTGAACAGTGGCCAGTTTAACCTGTTTTATCCTTAATTCCAAGGAGCTTGCTTTTTTGTTCAGTTCACGTTCATGTATTTGCCTGTTGTTGGCTGATCTGTGAACTTTTGATAATAAAGTAAATGCTTTTCCTGTGGCCAGCCTTGATGCGTCCAGGATCGCAAGCCGGCAATTGCCGTAGCCAGAAAGCTCGTTACAATCCCAATACCCTATTCAAATCTCAGCAAATGCAGGACAATCAGACAGCTTGAAACATATGGTTGCCAAGAGATTTGCAAATAACCAGCATTGAAATGACAAATATTTGTGTAACCCGGTTTGCACTCGTGCGATTGTGCTCTATAAAGCCGCCGGCAATCAAGGTGAGGTGGCCGAGTGGTCGAAGGCGCACGCTTGGAAAGCGTGTAGGCGGTGTTCCCGTCTCGTGGGTTCGAATCCCACTCTCACCGCCATTTTTTTGATCTCGCGCCAGTTCGCTGCGCTCACGGCTCCGATGGGGCGCTAGGCATCGAGTTCGAACTTCCTTCCGAACTCTCCGCCACTTGCCTTCATTGAAACACGGATGCGACCCGATGTGGGGACGATTTTCTTTATGTTTCAAAGGGGTTTAGCTCTGGCGACCGAACTTGCGAGAATGCCGGAACGCCTCGACAGGCTCTCTATCCCCCGTTTCTCTCTTTTCGACCGAACCTCGGGGCGATTTGGTTCGCTCGCTGAGCGGCCAATAAAACAAGGGTTTTTCGTGAATTTCACGCCCTACCGGTTGCAGCCGTGTCAAACCCTCTCACGCGATCAGAGAAAACAGAAATGGACGTGGTGGGGCGAAAAGTTGCGTCCGAACCTCGGAGCTTACGCCCAAGCGGAAGCAGCGATTGCAGCGATAGATTTATCTCCCGATAGAGTAAAGTGCCAAAACCAAATGGTCATCAGCGCGGAGGATTTATTTGCTCTCCTTGTGAAAGGATGTATTCGGCACCTTTCAGGCCGAGTTTGTTGGGACCGGCCCAAATCAAGTAATAAAGTGGGGCGTTCCGGGTGTTGCGGATCAAACGGGGCGTTGAGACATATGGGAACAAATCTTTGAGGCGGCTTAAATACAAATCAAGCAGCCTTTCCGCCACGCCGCCATTCTTTGTTGTTACCTCATTTCCGAAAAGATCGGTTTCGCGACTATATGCAATTTTCTGCCAGTCGTTGGTACCAAAGCATTTTGTCAGCTGACTCCTCCAGTTTTCAGGCACGTCACCTGATCTTGTGATCAACCGGTTTATCGCCATCGCCAGTGGAAAATTGATCACGACCTCCATCGTCCCTGTGTCGGCCAGGGCTTCGATGGTCGCCCATTCCAGATGAGCGCCATAAGGATCAAGAAATGCCACCCCCCGCAGGTTCTTCTTCTTCAGCGAAGGGGCGAGTTGTCGGATCAATGGGTTGCAGTCACCAACCTGTACAGACACCCCATTGCGCTGGGCGGTGATTGTCCGCAGATTTTCTGCACGAGTTTCGTCAAGATCAAAAAAATAATGGCGCTGAAAGCCATGGGGAGTATTCAGGGCCCGGATCGGAGATCCCACAATGAATTGTGCTTGGGCTTCTTGGTCTTCAATCTCGTCAAAGAATGGGCTGGCTTCCTTTTTTCCTTCGCTACCTCGTACTTTTGCCACACAAGCTCCCGCAAAAGCGTCAATATACACTCGGGTGAAAGTCTGTTTGCTGAGGGCAGTGCAATAGAATTTCAGGTAAGCTTCCAGCGCATCCAATTTCGCTGCTGCCCAAGGGCCAACGGTTTTTTCCCGATGGTCCTTCTTCATGCAAACTCGGCCATGATTGCTTCAGGTACAATTTGCCATGGGAAGCCGTTCCATTCTTCACCTTCCAAAATTCTCCCATTCGATTTCGGGCGTGCGCCACCCCATTGCTTGAAGAAAAAGGCCACGTCATAGTCCTCGCATGCGAGGCGAAGTTCCGTCGCCCAGTCAGGATGCATTGGGCGAGCTTTGGGGCCACTCTCACCACCGACAATCGCCCAAGCAATGCCGCTAAGATCAACATCACCGATAGAGCCGAGCAGTGGCTCAAATGAAATAAAGCGCGCTTCGGAGTTGATTTGCCGAAGATGTTCAATACGGCTTTTATGGGCAGCGTCCTCGACAGATACACCCAGCCAGATATGCGACGGCACGGCTTTTCCATCATATCGGTTGCGAACATAGTTTCGCATCAACGAGCTGCGCTTGGTCAGAACCTGATAGACATGCCAGTCTGCCGTTTCCATGGCATCGAAAACTTGATCTATATATTCACGGTCAATGTCTTTGTGAAACAGGTCACTCATGGAATTCACGAAAATCATTCGTGGTTTTTTCCAACGTGATGGTTGCGCAAGACGAGACGGCCAGACCCGCAAATCGAAACCCTGTTCATAGGGGTGATCGGGAATGCCACGCCAACGTTCCGCGAACCTCTCAGCATAACAATTATCGCAACCTGGGCCAATTTTTGTGCACCCGGTTACCGGGTTCCACGTCGCGTCGGTCCACTCGATTTCTGATTTCTGTGCCATGCTACAATCCTGTTTTTGATCAAAATACTACGACGTCGTGACGAAAAAGGGAATCCCCATTCTCGGAGACAATATTTTGGGGGCCTTGCGGTATGGGCCGTTAGACCTGATTGGCAGCAAATCAATTGCTTCCAAACACTGCACATTCCTGTTCACCCCACGGGTTCGCCGCAATATCAATCAGATCGGCGATCTTCACGGCAGGGATTTCTTGTTTCACGACCAGCCGCTCGACGACCATTGGAGCAAGATAGGCAATCCGGATCTGGCGGCTGACGAAACGGTCGGGCAGCCCCTCGGCAGCCGCGAGATCGTTGATCGTGTTTGCTTCGCCAGTCTCCAGTTTTCGCCGCCATTCCCAGGCACGGGCCAGGGCGAGCTTCTGGAACTGTTCCGCGGCATGTCGAACGAGCAGCAGGATGCGTTTTTCCAAGCAACTGCTGCGCTGGCACAACCGGTGAGCCGGGAGGAAGGTGATGAGGAACAAAAGCATCGAGCATGATGACGTAATCTGTTACGCCACTCGCACGCATAGAATACCCGAATATTCACAGCCAATTGTGCGGCGGTTTGGTATCGCATGGAGTGCGGCAAGTTTCGAACTATTGGCTTACACTTGTAACTGTGTGCATTTTTGGTTATATTGAATACAAGAGCAACGGGATTTCATCTATGTCACGCACCACGACCATGACCGTCCGGCTGAGCGGAGCCCTCAGCGAATACGTTGCCGCGAATGTTGGCGAAACCGGTTCCTATGAGAATGTTAGCGAATACATCCGTGACCTGATCCGCCGGGACAAGGAGCGGATGGAACAGCAGGCTTTCGAACGCCTGAAGGCAGAGTTGGAACGAGCATTCGCAGCGCCGGATTCTTCCTATTCGCCGCTTTCAGTTGCCGATGTCATAGCACGAAATCAGGCGTGAGCGATTGACAAATATCCGCATTCAGGAAGCCGCTTCGTTTCGCATTGACGAAGTCTATCAATACGCTCGTGACCGATGGGGCTCCGCGCAGGCAGACGCCTATATCACTGGACTTTTTGCAACCTTTGAAAAAATCACAGCCCATGAAGTGATGTCGCGGCCCATTCCGGCCGAGTTCGGTGTCGAAGGCTTCTTTTTTCGCTACAAAAAACACATCGTTTACTGGAAGGAGCTTGCTAATGGTGACATCGGTATAGTCGCGGTATGGCACGAGCGGATGCATCAGATCGACAAGTTTCGGGAAAATTTCGGACTTTGAAAGGCAAAGATTTACAAGGACAGGCTTACACCGCTACAACCCTGCTGCGCGATACCAGATCGCGCAGGGAAGGCTAGCCGCATAATCGAAATAACAACTTGCAACTACTGCTACTTTTCTTGCTGTCTTTACGCGCAGACAATACAAAACGGGGCGGCTGGATCCTGGTTCAGGCGCTCTGGGGCAATTTCCTCGCCGCATCTGGTACAATAACCATATTCACCCTCTTCAAGACGAAGCAAAGCGCCTTCAATGCGCTTTAACTCCAGCGCCCGCCTTGCGTCTTTGGCTTTATCCATTGCTTGAATTTGCAAAGCATCCATTCGTGACAACCGTCCGACTGATTGCTGGTCCAGCGTCACCGGTTTTTGGTCGCTTTTGCCCATATCCCGCAAATCCTCAAGTTCACG
The DNA here is from genome assembly GCA_015485155.1 of Robiginitomaculum sp. Classification (GTDB taxonomy): domain Bacteria; phylum Pseudomonadota; class Alphaproteobacteria; order Caulobacterales; family Maricaulaceae; genus Robiginitomaculum_B. The sequence goes on from WFUF01000003.1 coordinate 8,740, forward strand.
GTGCAAGGCCAGCAGAGATTTTTTGATCTGATCATAATTTTTCATTATACCCCCATGCAAAGCCAATATTACAGCCTAAACTTTCGTATTTTGCTTTGCAAACCTGTAAAAAAACCGGCAAGGTGCAATCATGAGTAAATCAATATTGTCCCTATCCGATATTTCAAAAAGCTATGGCGGCAAGCGGGCCGTGAGCAATTTGAATCTGGAAGTTCCGCCCAACTCCATTACCGGCTTTCTTGGCCCCAATGGTGCTGGGAAATCTACATCTATTCGCATTGGTCTTGGCATTTTACAGCCCGACGCTGGCGAGGTTCTGTTGTTTGGTGAGCGGCCCAATTATAAATCGCTGGATCGGGTTGGGTTCTTGCCCGAAGAGCGGGGACTATACCGAAAAATGAAGGTGCTACAGGTAATTATGCACTTTGCCCGTCTAAAAGGCATGAAGGCAGCCACAGCAAAAAAACATGCCCTTTTCCTGCTGGAAAAATTTGGCCTTTCCGATGCCTGCAACAAAAAAGTGCGGGAAATGTCCAAAGGCATGGCCCAGAAAATTCAAATCATTGCGGCCATTGTCCATCAGCCGGAATTTGTAATACTTGATGAGCCATTTTCCGGTCTTGATCCGGTCAATCAGCAAAATCTGGAAGACATGATCAGGGAACTGGCACAACAGGGCACAACCGTGCTGTTTTCAACTCATGTGATGGAACATGCCGAGCGCCTGTGCGACCGGATTATATTATTGTCTCGGGGCCGTAAAATTTTTGATGGTGATGTTAAACAGGCCCTGACGACCATACCCAACAAGGTAATTTTGGGAACAGATGCCGGCATAAACCCTGCCAAGATACTGGGCAAATTGATAAGCTCCATTCAACCTCTTGAAAGCGACAGGGCATCTGTTTCGCGCTGGTCGGTAGATTTATCCAAAAACACTGATGTTCAGGACGTTTTGCGAACCTGTGTTGAACAGGGGCTGGCACTTCGCTCATTCGAGCCAACCCGGCGTCATTTGCACGAAGTATTTGTCAACCTGGTGGGTGCCGATGTGATGAGTGAAGGAGCAAGCCAATAATGCGTCATGTTTATCTGATTGCCCGCAGGGAATATCTTTCTTATGTGGCCACCATCGGTTTTTGGGTATCATTGGCCATGATCCCGGTATTTTTGCTGTTGGGCATGATGCTTCCGGCATTTCTGGATCGGGCATCCCCCACCCGTAATTTTGTTGTCATTGATACAAGTGCCAGATTTGAGCAGGTAATACGCGATGTTATTGACGAACGGCGGCAGGAACAAATTGAACGCCTTATTGATAAACTGATATTGGTTGATGGTGAAACCGGCCCGCTGATCGAGGCCAAAGCGGCGCTGGATGATTTTCCTGGCGAGGAAAAAATCGCTGAATTGCTGGGCTCAAGATATGCTGCTGCTCTGGATGGCCTGCGTCGGGACTTCAGGATGGTCAAGGCACCAGAACAAACTGCAAGCGCCTTGCGCCCCTGGCTGCTGGGGGAAAAACAGCTTGATACACCGCGCGGCCCAGAAAGCCTGCATGCTGCTGTTTTTATCGACATCAAACCTGATAATGAGGTGGAGATTCAATATTGGAGCGCCAATATCAACGAAGGTAAATTACTTAATATGGTTCGTGATGCTGTGCGTAACAAAATGCGCATGGATGGTTTTACAAATGCCGGTATTGAGCGCTCTTTGGTCAAACAGATCAGCCAGTTAACCCCTGAAGTTATTTCCATGTCACCGGAAAAAGCCGAAGATGATGCAAAGGTCACTGCAAAAGACCGGCTGCCATATATTATGGCGGTAATGTTCGGATTTTTGCTGTGGTCAGTGGTGTTTTCAGTGGCCAATATGTTGCTGACATCTGTGATTGAGGAAAAATCCAATAAAATCCTGGATAGCCTGTTATGTGCTGCACCTCTGCGGGCAATCTTGATGGGAAAACTGTTTGGTGTTGCAGCGGTCAGCTTCACCCTGATCATTGGCTGGGCATTGGCTGGTTGGGTTTCAGCAATGCTGGCAGGGTCGGTAATTGAAGTAAGCGAAGGCCACAAATTCACCTCTTTGATAGCCAGTGCCGGGGATTTGAAATTACTGATCCCGTTCTTTGCATATTTCGTCTTTGGCTATTTGATGTTTGGCTCCATATTTCTGGCGCTGGGCTCTTTGTGCGAAACCTTGCAGGAAGCACAGACCCTGATGACACCGCTGATTTTCCTGCTGATGGTGCCGGTTATTGCCCTGATGTTTGCCATGCAGGATCCCGAAAGCCCGGTTTTAGCCGTCCTGTCATGGATACCTCTGTTTACCCCTTATATTATGATGGCGCGCCTGCCTACGGATCCGCCAATGATCGAGATCATCGGCACCGCGCTGGTGATGTTGGCAACCACGGCGTTGATCTTACTGGCCGCTGGCAAGGTTTTTCAGGCTGGTGTCATGCATCAGGCTGGCTCTGACTATTTTAAGAAAATGCTTGGTAAATATATGCCGGGCAGAAAAGCCAGCAAAACAAATCCCAAAACCGGTGCCTAAAATAGCAATCATGCGAAACCAATTATAACCCAAACGCACTGTTAAAAGATCAAATAAAATGGGACAGAATTAACCCTTGATCAAAACGGATACTCTAAATTTCGCTGATATCTCCGGGCAGTCGGGCTCTGGCCTGGAGCCATTTCATACCCAGCAAATCACGAAAAGCGACCAGTAGCCTGCCAAAATTGCTGTATTTGGAGGAGCCGCTGTTTCTGGCCCGGTGCTGAACCGGCAGAAACTCGGCCACCATTCCCTCGCGCTGTATGAGTGCCGGAATATAGCGGTGTTGATGGTCAAAGAATGGCAGCAGAATATATATCCTTTTGTAAATAGCCTTAATACCGCACCCGGTATCTACAGTTTCGTCATTCAAGATAGCGCCGCGTACCCAATTAGCGAACCTGGACCCGATGCGTTTTGAAAAAGTGTCCTTACGCTTTTGCCGTATCCCGCCAACCATTGCCAGATCAAGCGGAGCATTTTCTCTGCGCAAATGTGCCAGCAGCTTTGGTAAATCATCTGGTACATTCTGGCCATCACCATCTAGCATGCATAGAATTTCCCCCTTCGCATGCAATGCTCCGGTTCTGATGGCCCGGCTTTGTCCGGCATTGTTTTTATGGCTTAAAATCCGCAATTGTGGAATATCATCGCGCAGGGATTGCAACTCTGCCAGTGTGCTGTCTGTGCTGCAGTCATTTATAACCAGCAATTCAAAGCGCTCATTCTTTAGGGCAGCGGCAATTTCTGCTGCTAATAATCCAATGTTTCCCGCTTCGTTAAAAACCGGTACAATTACGCTTATTTCAACTGTATTGTCGTTTTTGTTTTTCATTGGCGCACATTATAACACTGATGATATTTTGCCAATGACCCAAAGCCAGGAACAACCAATGTCCAAAACCATAGAAATTGTCGAAGTCGGCCCCCGGGACGGCCTGCAGAACGAAAAAAAATTCCTGCCAACCAGTGTCAAAATAGAATTTATACAGCGGCTGGTGGATTCTGGTGTGCGCCGCCTAGAAGTAGCCAGTTTTGTGCACCCCAAACAGGTGCCGGCGATGGCTGATGCCGAAGCGGTTATGAAAGCCCTGCCACGTCTTACAGGCGTGCGTTATATTGGGCTGGCGCTGAATGAGCGCGGATTTCGCCGGGCGCTTGATGCCGGGTGCGATGAGATCAACTTTGTAATGGTGGCCAGCGCAGGTTTTGGCTTGCGCAATCAAAATGCCACGCCGATGCAAACCGCAGATTTATTCGATCGCATTGCAATTTTAGCTCATGATGAAAAAGTGCCGGTTTCGGTAACTATTTCAGTTGCTTTTGGCGATCCATTTGATGGTGAAGTTGCCACATCCACACTTGAAACACTAGTGACAAGAGCAGTCCATGCCGGTGCTGCGGAGATTGCGCTTGGGGATACTATTGGCGTTGCTGATCCATGGACGGTGGCAGCAGTAATTAACCGGCTACGGGCCAAAGTCCCGGATATTGCGTTACGGATGCATTTTCACAATACACGCAATACAGCCTTGGCCAATATTTATACAAGCCTGGAAAACAATATAAAGATTATTGATGCTTCATGCGGCGGAATAGGTGGTTGTCCGTTTGCTCCGGCGGCAACAGGCAATGTAGCTACAGAGGATGTGCTTTATATGTTGCACCGGGCAGGTTTTGAAACCGGAATTGATCTGGATAAAATGATTGCTACCTCAAACTGGCTGTCGGGCAAATTGGGCAAGGAGCTTCCTGCACTTTTACCCAAGGCAGGCATGTTCCCGTCCTAAAGCATTTTTTGGTTTATAGTGTCCTAATCAAACCAAAGCCTTGGATTCATCAGATTATCCGGATCAATGGCCTGTTTTATCTGTCGCATCATAGTAATTTCCACGCCGGTTTTATAGCGTTTAAGGTCGTTGACGCGGGCAATGCCAATGCCGTGTTCCGCGGAAAAACTACCACCCATTTCCTGTACCAGATCATGTACCAGCGTGGTAATTTCACTCCGGAGCCGGGTAAATTCATTGCTTTTCATGCCAATTGGTGACAGCAAATTATAATGCAGATTCCCGTCACCTAAATGTCCAAACACGCAAAATCTGGTGTCAGGAATTTGTTGCAGTATTTTATTTCTGGCCTGTTTTAGAAAATCGGCAATATTGGCAAGAGGCAAGGATATATCATGTTTGATAGCAGCACCTTCGCTCTTTTGCGCCGCAGATATATTTTCGCGTAAGGCCAATAATTCATCGTGCTGTTTTTGTGATCTGGCAATTACTGCATCAATAATCAGCCCCTTATCAAGGGCCGAGGCCAAGGCATTTTGCGCAATTTCAGAGCCATGCCAGCTTTCAAATTCCACCATAACTGACCATGGAGCATCATGGGCCAATGGCTTTTTGGCTCCGGGGATATTTTGCAAAACCAGTGACAGGGCCAATTGCGAAACCAGTTCAAATTTTGCCACAGGATCAGCGCAATGGTTTTGCAAATAACCAAGTGCTCTGGTGGCATCTGCTACCGAGTTTACGCTGCACCAGGCCAAAGTTTTTGCCTTTGGCATGGGGAACAGGCGCAAAACCGCTTTGGTAACAATGCCAAGGGTGCCCTCTGCACCAATGAACATCTGTTTTAGATCATAACCGGTATTGTTTTTGTACAGGCTGTTCATCCCTGTCCACACTTGCCCGTCGGCCAGCACTACCTCCAGACCAAGCACCAGTTCGCGCATGGTTCCATAACGTAATACCATCATGCCTCCGGCATTGGTGGATATGGCTCCGCCAATAGTGGCACTGCCACCAGAGGCAAGTTCCATTGGGAATAACAGATCATGTTCAAAAGCAGCCCCGGCAGCATCAGACAGGCTGACACCGGCACTGACGGTTAAAGTCATGTCTGATTTATTTATCCTTGGTATCTGCTGCAGGTTTTTGGTGCTAAGCAGGATCTCTCCTTGTGGGATTTGACCACCAACCAGCCCGGTATTTCCTCCTTGTGGAGTTACTGCCACCTGATGTTGTGCACAAAGTTGCACTATTTCTGTTACCTGCCTTGTTGAATCAGGCAAGACAATCAACGGCGTAAACCCATGCCAGCGATCCCGCCATTCGTGCAGATATGGTGTTGCTGCCTCCTGGTCACAGATCATGTTCTTATCGCCCAATATCTGCCGGGCCGATGCAAGGAATTGCTGCGATAGCTCAGTCAACAGGCCCACTCACTTGTTCGATTTGTGTCCTTGGCAACATGCCTTGGCGCAGTATTCTTGGCGAATCACAAGTTAAATCCAGCAAGGTGGAGCTAAGACCATCTGATCCGGTGCCGCCATCAATGATCATATCCACATTTTCGAAAATATGCTCTGATAATTGTGCAATTTTCGTAGGGGGCTGTTCTCCTGCCAGATTAGCTGAAGGAGCCACAAGGGGGTGATTTAACCTGCGGATCAGTTTTTGCGTAAAATCATGATCCGGACAGCGAAGCGCAACCGTATCAAGCCCGCCTCTGGCCGCGTTATGGATGGCAGCACAAGGCTTTGCAGGTACAATCAATGTAAGTGGTCCCGGCCAGAACTTTGCTATTAGAGATCTGGCTTTGGAGTTTACTTCTCCGAGTTCCTGCGCCATTTCAAGGTCACTGACATGAGGTAACAGGGCTTTTTGCGCCTCTCGGCCCTTGATCCGGTAAATTCGCAAGATTGCCTCGCCATGATTGGCCATGGCAGCAATTCCATAAACAGTTTCTGTGGGGATAACCACCAGACCGCCATCTTGTAAAACAGACGCTGCCTTACTTGCAGTTTTGGGATCTTTAGCGCAAAGAACAGGTGTGGACATATTGGCCTTCTTACAGTTTTCAAATTTGTTTATCCTGATCTGTAAATCAGAGCAATTGTCAATGCTTCAGTAACAGGCTCCGGTTCCCGGCCCTGATCATTGAATGACTTGCCAATAAGCCTTGGCCCGGTACACTTGAGCCTTAGGGCCGGAATATAAGGAAACCTTTGCCATGAATTATCAAGCCCCGATCCGGGATGTTTTGTTTACGCTGGAGCATATTTGCGGACTATATGACTTGCAAGAAACAGGAGGCTTTCCCGAGCTGTCAGAGGAACTGGTACGGGCCATAATGGAAGAGGCAGGCAAATTTACTGCATTGGAGCTGGCCCCCATCAATCGCGGCGGGGACTTACACGGTGCAACTCTGCAAGATGGAAATATTGCCACGGCGCCGGGCTTTCGCGAAGCCTATGACAAATTTGTAACCGGTGGCTGGCAGGGGCTTTCTTTTGATGAAGATCATGGCGGCATGGGCCTGCCTAATGTATTGGGCGTTGCATTTATGGAATTGATGCAGGCTGCCAATATGGCTTTTGGACTGTGCCCGATGCTGACAATGGGTGCCATAGAAGTTCTAATTCAGGCAGGAAGCCCGGAACAAAAATCAACATACCTGCCCAAATTGATAACTGGCGAGTGGACGGCCAGCATGAATTTGACCGAAAGTTCAGCCGGCTCAGATGTGGGTGCCTTGCGCACCTCGGCTGAACCGCAGGAAGATGGCTCATACTTGTTAAGAGGGCAAAAAATATTCATCACCTGGGGCGAGCATGATTGTGCTGAAAACATCATACATCTGGTGTTGGCGCGCACTGAGGGCGCACCCAAAGGCACCAAAGGGCTTTCCTTGTTTCTTGTTCCAAAATTTCTTCCAGATGATGCGGGGAACTTTACTGTTCGCAATGATGTTTTTGCCATCGGGCTGGAGCACAAGCTGGGCATTCATGGCAGCCCCACATGCGTGATGGAATATGGCGGCAACACCGGGGCCAAAGGCTGGCTGATCGGTGAGGAAATGCGCGGCATGGCCATGATGTTTATAATGATGAATTCCGCCCGCTTAAATGTTGGCGCGCAAGGGGTGGGCATTGGTGAGCGGTCCTGGCAACAGGCATTTGCCTATGCCAATGAGCGCAAACAGGGCCGGGCTGAAACCACGGAGCAAATTCCGGCCCCGATAATTCATCACCCGGATGTGCGGCGAATGCTGGTACAGGGTAAGGCCAGACTGGCCGCGGCCCGGGCCATTGTTTATGCGTGCGGGTTTGCCGCTGATATGGCAGTTCACGGCACTGATAAGAACATTCGCGCCAAGGCCCGCCGCCGCGAAGACTTGCTGACCCCTTTGGCCAAATCATATGGCTCGCAAACCGGTGTGCAGATTGCCTCAATGGGTGTGCAGGTGCATGGTGGAATGGGCTATATTGAAGAAACCGGCGCTGCGCAGCATTTCCGTGATGCGCGGATCACCCCCATCTACGAAGGAACCAATGGCATTCAGGCCATAGATCTGGCCGGGCGCAAACTGTCCATGCAAGGCGGGTTGCTGTTTGAAGAAATTCTTGATGAAATCAAAGCCTGTGTTTCCGATTGTCACCAAAATAAAGATGAGCGTTTGCAGCAAGCCGGCAAAAGCCTGTCCCTGGCGGCAGATGCCATGGAACAAGCGGTTAACTGGCTTTTGGATCCTGCGCAAAGCAAACAGGATATTTTAAGCGCTGCCAATGCCTTTCAGGACATGTGCGCAATTACCATCGGAGGGTTTTATCTGATCAAAGGGGCGCTTGCTGCACAGGAAATGCTAAAGCGCGGGACTGGTGACAAGGCCTATTATCAGGGGCGGATTGATCTTGCTGTGATATTTGCATCTTCTGATTTTGCACTTGCTGCTGCTCGCATTAGTGAAATTCGCGCCGGAGCCGATTGTCTTTATGCTGTGGGGGCTGAAAAACTTAACCCATGAATTTTTATCAAAAACATATCCTGCCAAAGGTGATCAATTTTGCCTGTTCCACTGGACAAATGAAAAAGGTGCGGGCCAGAACCATACCTATGGCCAGCGGCGAAGTATTGGAAATCGGCTTTGGCTCAGGATTAAATCTGCCCTTTTATCAGGCAGGAAATGTAAAACGGTTTGTGGCGGTGGAGCCTGATCCTGGAATGCGCAAATTGGCTGAAAAACGGATGGTTGAAGCAGACTTTGATTGTGAAGTCTTGGGGCTTAAAGCTGAAACCATTCCTTTGGATGATGGCTGCATGGATACGGTGGTGGTGACGTTTTCTTTATGTTCAATTGCCGATACTGCGCAGGCCATGGCCGAAATACGCCGGGTGATCAAGCCTGATGGCAGGCTGATTTTTGCGGAGCATGGATTGGCACCCGATGCGCGAATTGCCAAATGGCAGCATCGCATCGAACCGTTCTGGAAGCCTGTTGGTGGTGGTTGCCATTTAACCCGCAAGCCTGTGGAAATAATTGCGGGCGGAGGGTTTTCCCCTGAACAGGTCGAGGCTGATTATTTACCCAAAATACCAAAATTCTCCGGTTATGTAAGTTTTGGTTATGCCAGTCCGGCATGAATTCTTCTTGTAACCGAGGTAGCTTACGGCCAGTGTTATTAAAACGTATACAAGGGTAAGATCACCAGTGAACGAACAGCCAGACGAAATAATAACAAGCGGCAGCTCAGATAAATCTTCAGGTTTTTGGCCCGGATTTCTTAGCTGGGGCGCTTTTATCGCCAGTGTGCTTGGTGTGTATCTGGCAATTTCCAGTCTCGGCTTTATCCTGTTCTTTGTTCCTTCTGAAAGCATGCAGCCAGGATTGCAGGTTGGAGACAGGTTTGTAGTTTCCAAATGGTCATATGGCTGGTCACGATATTCCCTCCCCTTTGGGATTGGACGGGTTTTACCTAAAACCGGTGGGCGGGTGTTTTTACAATACCCAAAGCGCGGCGATGTAGTAGTGTTCGCCAATCCAAAGGATGGTGTGGTAATGGTAAAACGGGTAATTGGCCTGCCCGGTGATACTATCGAAACCAAAGCCGGGCGTTTATACCTGAACGGTGAACAGGTAGAGAGGACATTTTTGAATCTGGTGCGATACCGCGACCGGTTTGGCCATATTCAAAACGTGCAGGAATACGAAGAAAGAATAGGAAAACAGCGCAAACGGGCACATCGTATTTATGAAACTTCTGATACCGCCTCGTTTTGGAACTGGTCTTCTGATAATTCCGGCCCGTTTATTGTCCGCGATGATCATATTTTTGTAATGGGTGATAATCGAGATAATTCCAATGATAGCCGATCACCAATAGGGCCCGGGCAGGTGCCTGTAGAAAACCTGATCGGCAAGGCACAAATGGTGCTGTTTACCTTCGCCAGTTGTCAGCCGGAAATCGGGCTGCAATGCCCACCCTCGCAATTATGGAAATTAATGTAGGAAACGATATGCAAAAATCACTAACCGGTAAAACTGTATTTATTTCCGGAGGAAGCCGCGGCATTGGCCTGGCAATTGGTCTGCAATGCGCCAAGGCCGGAGCAAATATTGTACTTGCTGCCAAATCTGCTGAGCCGCATCCATCATTACCGGGAACTATTTACACGGCTGCCAAAGAGGTGGAGGCCACCGGCGCAAAAGTTTTGCCGCTGGTTTGTGACATCCGTTTTGAAGAACAGGTAGAAACAGCGGTTAAACAGGCTGTGGCGCATTTTGGCGGTATCGACATATTGGTAAATAATGCGTCGGCTATTTTTCCCAAAGGAGTATTGGAAACTCCGATGAAGCGTTTTGATTTAATGCATCAGGTCAATACCAGAGGCACTTATCTGGTTTCGCAGAAATGTTTGCCGCATTTGCTGTCAGCAGATAATCCGCACGTTTTGAATTTATCACCACCTTTGGATATGGCGCAAAAGTGGTTTGCCCCGCATACGGCATATTCCATGGCCAAGTTTGGTATGAGTCTTTGTGTGCTGGGCATGAGCGGTGAATTTGCAGAAGCAGGAATTGCGTTTAATGCCTTATGGCCCAGAACTGCCATTGCCACCGCTGCCATTGCCAATGTGCTAGCCTCGGAAGAAGCCATGAAGATGTGTCGAAATCCGCAGATAATGGCTGATGCAGCTGTGCTGATTTTTCAAAAGCCAGCTCGCGAATTTACCGGTAACTTTTTGATTGATGATACATTTTTGTTTGAACACGGAATAACAGATTTTGACTGCTATAAGATGGATCCGGAGCAGCCACTGTTACCAGACTTTTTCGTACCCGATGAAGGATACCCCCCGCCACCGGGGGTTGCAGTGTTAAGTCTGGATGCTGGTAAATAATCCTGCGCCTATGAAAACCACTGTCTACACCCATAAAGATGCCTTTGAGCACAAGGTTCCGCAGCAACATGCAGAGCAGCCCGAACGACTGCATGCAGTGCTTGATGGTCTGCATGATAAGGCTTTGACCTTTAAGTCGGCACCCTTGGCGGCACGTGAGGATTTGCTGCGTGTTCACACTTCGTCCTATCTTGACCGGCTTTTGGCAATGGAGGTGGGCAGTGATGAAATTGTGGCGCTGGATGCGGATACATTCTTGTCAAAAGGTTCAATTACCGCTGCCTTGCGCGGTGCAGGTTCGGCATGTCTTGCGGTGGATGATGTGTTGACGCAAAAAACCGAAGCGGCATTTTGTGCAATGCGTCCACCAGGGCACCACGCACGACCTGATGCTGCAATGGGGTTTTGTATTTTTTCAAACATAGCAATAGCTGCACGCCGGGCACTGGACGAACATGGCTTGCAAAGAATAGCCGTGATTGATTTTGATGTGCATCATGGCAATGGCACGCAAGAAGCCTTGTGGGACATTCCCGGCTGCCTGTTTGTTTCCTTGCATCAGCAAGATCATTATCCTGGCACCGGACACGCCAATGAAACTGGCGGGATCGGCGAGGTGCTGAATCTGCCAATGGCTGCTGGAACCAGTGCCCGTCAATGGATGCAGATATTCAAAGAACAGGCTCTTGTCCGGGTTGCTGCGCACAGGCCAGAGCTGATTTTAGTTTCGGCAGGATTTGACGCCCATCATCATGACCCGCTTGGCGGGTTTAATCTGCAGGCTGATGACTTTGGATATTTGGGTTCACTTTTAGGCAATATGGCCAGGAAACATGCTAATTCACAGCTTGTGTCGGTATTAGAGGGCGGTTACCAATTGCCTGCGCTTTGCCTTTCGTCATCAAACTTTGTTGATGGATTGTTACAGAGCTAAGCCGGATGGGAAGGACGAGGGGAAAGCGGGCGTAGAATGACAAGGGTAACAAAATCTATACCACTAAATACGGCTGCGCCTAGCACAGCAGTTGGCAGGTTAGTATTGGCTCGCCATGGCAAACCGGCACTGGATCGCTCAAAATGGATTTCTGCAAAAGGCTATGACAGATGGTGGCGGGCATATGAGGCTGGTGGACTTGATCCTGCTACTGTCCCCCCGCAGGCCTTGCTGGACATTGCCGGCAATAGTCGCCGGATATTATCCAGCACCAGATTGCGGGCTGTAGAAACCGCTTTGGCACTTACAGACCGCGATAATATCATACAGGATGAAGTGTTTGTGGAGGCTGCATTACCGGCACCACCAATTCCTTTGATCCGACTTTTGCCTTCGTTTTGGGATATTATCTCCAGAGGCCTGTGGTGGCTGGGCATGGCCAGAGGCGAGGAAAGCCGCAAGGCAGCCGAGACCAGAGCCTATCTTGCGGTTACTGAACTGGAGAAATATGCTGATAATGGCGAGGATGTACTATTGTGCGCCCATGGCTGGTTTAATCGCATGATGCGCCCGGTATTGCAGGCAAGGGGCTGGGATTGCGTATTTGACGGCCGTGATGATTATTGGGCATTTAGAATTTACGAAAAGCGCTTCTAGGCAAGCGACCTGCGTCCGGGTAGAGTAACATCAAATCACCATTTGTTTTGTATCCATAGGAAAATAATTGTGCCTGAAACAACCGATATAAGCGAAATGAGCTTTGAAACCGCCTTGGCTGAGCTGGAGAAAATTGTCAGCGAACTGGAAAGCGGCAATGTGGCACTGGAGCAATCCATTGCGCTTTATGAGCGAGGAGATGCCTTGCGCGCGCATTGTGATGCACGTCTAAAAGAGGCTCAGTTAAAAGTGGAAAAAATTGTGCTTGGCGGTGATGGAGCTTTGGCTGCTGAATCTGCGGATCTGGATTAGGGCCTGCTATGGAATCAAACATTACCTTTGCTGAAAGACTAGAAGCGATAGGCGATAAGGTAACCTTGGCGCTTGATGGCATGATTCCGAGGGTGGCAGGCCCAGAAAGTGAGCTTTTTTCCGCCATGCGCTATGCAGCTCTTGGTGGCGGCAAGCGTTTGCGCCCCTTGTTTGTAATTGAGGCTGGCGCATTATTTGATGTTCCACTCAAAAATCTGATTCGTGTGGCTGCGGCAGTGGAGTGTATTCATACCTATTCGCTGATCCATGATGATCTGCCGTGTATGGATGATGATGATATGCGTCGGGGACAGCCTACGGTTCACAAGGCGTATTCCGAAGAAATCGCTGTATTGGCCGGGGATGCCCTGCAAACTCTGGCTTTTGAAATACTGGCTCATGAAGAAACTCATTCGCAACCCCGCATTCGGGTAATGCTACTGGAGCGGCTGGCCAAAGCAGCAGGAGCGCAAGGCATGGTCGGCGGGCAGGCCATGGATATGGCGGCCAGTGGCAAGCAAATGGAAATGGCCCTGATCGCCAGAATGCAGCGCATGAAAACCGGAGCCCTGATCCAGTTTTCCGTAGAAGCCGGTGCCTTGATGGCCGGTGCCTCTGATGAGGCATTAAACGCCTTGTCCGGATTTGCCCATGATCTTGGTCTGGCTTTTCAAATTACTGATGATTTGCTGGATGCATGCGGCAATAGCAGTAAAACCGGCAAGGCTGTGGGCAAGGACGCAGCCAGAGGTAAAGCCAGCTTTGTTGGTGATCTTGGGGTGGACGGGGCTCGTGAGCGGGCGGCATTACTGGCAAAACAGGCCAAGGGCCATTTGGAAATTTTTGGTGCCAGTGCCTTAATCTTGCGCCAATCGGTAGATTTTGTAATAACCCGAAACGGATAATTACGAAAGTGCGCCTATAATGCCGATCTCCACCCCATTGCTGGATAAAGTAAAGTTTCCAGCCGATATCAAAAACTTTAACATTGGTGAATTGCGGCAACTTGCCGATGAGCTGCGTCTTGAAACAATAGACGCAGTTTCAGTTACCGGCGGTCATTTGGGCGCTGGTCTTGGCGTGGTTGAGCTTACTGTGGCTTTACACCATGTTTTTAACACCCCTGAGGATCGTTTGGTCTGGGATGTAAGTCACCAGACATATCCGCACAAAATTCTCACCGGGCGGCGTGATCGCATTCGCACCTTGCGACAGGGCGGTGGCCTGTCTGGTTTCACCAAGAGAAGCGAAAGTGAATATGATCCATTTGGCGCAGCTCATGCCGGAACCAGTATTTCGGCAGCCATGGGCATGGTGGCGGCACGCGACCTAAGTCAAGACAAGCAAAACGTAATTGCCGTAATTGGTGATGGTTCGATGACTTCCGGCATGGCTTATGAAGCTATGAACAATGCCTCCGATAAGCGGCTTATCGTTATCCTGAATGATAATGATATGTCTATTGCACCACCAGTTGGCGCATTATCGGCACATTTGGCAAAACTTGTGTCTGGTCAGGGTTATCGTACGGTTCGCAAGCTGGCCAAGGATATGGTTAGTCACATGCCATACCCGTTAAAAGAGGCAGCCCGCAAAACCGAGGAATATGCCCGGGGCATGGCCGCCGGCGGTACTTTGTTTGAGGAGCTTGGCTTTTATTATGTCGGGCCTATTGATGGTCATAATCTTGATCATCTGGTGAGCATTTTATCCAATGTCAGAGAATTAAAAGATGGCCCGATCCTGATCCATGTGGTGACAAAAAAGGGCAAGGGATACAAACCAGCCGAAGCGGCATCGGACAAATATCACGGGGTTTCCAGATTTAACGTTATCACTGGTGAGCAGCAAAAGTCCGCATCAGGCCCGCCCAGCTATACTAAGGTATATGCCAAGGCATTGATCAATGAGGCCAAAGCTGATGATAAAATAGTTGCAATTACTGCCGCCATGCCCGGCGGAACCGGGCTTGATCTGTTTGGTGATGAATTTCCTGATCGTACATTTGATGTGGGCATTGCCGAACAGCACGGAGTTACCTTTGCCGCTGGTCTGGCTACCGAGGGAATGAAACCGTTTTGCACGATTTACTCAACATTCCTGCAAAGAGGTTATGATCAGGTAGTACATGATGTTGCCTTGCAAAACCTTCCGGTGCGCTTTGCCATGGACAGAGCCGGGCTTGTTGGGGCCGACGGCCCAACCCATGCCGGAGCTTTCGATATTGGCTTTATGGGAGCCTTGCCGGGCATGGTGGTGATGGCTGCTGGTGATGAAGCTGAACTTACCCGCATGGTGGCGACTTCTGCTGCCTATGATGAGGGGCCTATTTCCTTTCGTTATCCACGGGGAAGCGGTACTGGCGTGCAAGTTCCCGAGAAACCCGAATTGCTTGTAATCGGCAAGGGCCGGGTATTGCGTGAAGGCACATCTATTGCGCTATTATCATTTGGTGCCAGATTGTCCGAAGCGCAAAAAGCTGCCGACATGTTAGAAGCGCAAGGCCTGTCCACTACTGTTGCAGATGCCAGATTTGCCAAGCCATTGGATACGAATCTGATAAACCGTCTGGCCAAAGAGCACGAAGTTTTGATCACCATAGAAGAAGGCGCAATGGGCGGATTTGGCTCATTTACTTTGGAATATCTGGCCAAAAGCGGGCAATTAGATCGCGGTTTGAAAATTCGCACCATGACCTTGCCTGATACCTTCATTGATCAGGATACCCCCTATCAGATGTATGAAATGGCTGGTTTGAATGCCAAGCATATTGCCAAAACCGCCATCGAGGCATTGGGCCGGGGTAATGTGGTTGAACTTGGCGGAGTGGTGGCGTGAATTTAATCGAACTTGCCGCCAATGCCCCCAAGGCCGAATTGCATCTGCATATCGAAGGCTCGTTTGAGCCGGAATTGATGTTTGCGATGGCCAGGCGTAATGGTGTGAAACTGCCGTTTGCCAGTGTTGAGGAAATACGCAAAGCCTATAACTTTTCCAATTTGCAGGAATTTCTGGACATTTATTATCAGGGCATGAGTGTCTTGCTTTATAGTCAAGATTTTTATGATCTGACTTGGGCGTATCTGCAACGGGCTGCCGAAGATAATGTAATTCACACGGAAATTTTCTTTGACCCGCAGGGCCACACGGAGCGCGGCGTAAAATTCTCCGATGTCATTGGTGGAATTTCCCGGGCTTTGGCCGACGCTAAGCAGAAATTGGGTATTAGCTCAAAACTGATTATGTGCTTTTTGCGGCACTTATCAGAAGAAGACGCATTATCCACCTGGGAAGAAGCACAGCCGTTTTTATCGCTGATTGACGGGGTCGGGCTGGACAGCTCCGAAGTGGGTCATCCACCATCAAAATTCAAAAACGTATTTACCTTGGCCAGGCAAGCTGGCCTGCATCTGGTAGCTCATGCTGGTGAAGAGGGGCCACCGGAATATGTATGGCAGGCACTGGACGAGTTGCAGGTTGAGCGCATTGATCATGGAAACCGGGCGCTGGAGGATCGGAAACTGGTGAAGCATCTGGCAGATTCTGGCATGTGTCTGACTGTTTGTCCGCTGTCAAACCTTAAATTGTGTGTAATTGATGATATGAGCAAGCATCCAATTCGCAAAATGCTGGATGCGGGCTTAAAGCCGATGCTAAACTCGGATGATCCATCTTATTTTGGCGGTTATGTGAATGATAATTATGCCGCAGTAATTACGGCGCTAAATTTAACTCGTGACGAGGTTACAGCCTTGTTGATCAACAGTTTTACCGGCTCGTTTTTAAGTGCGGAACAAAAAGCAGATGCTCTGGAAAAACTAAACTCCTATCTGACCCGGTCTACAGCTTGATTATATGCTCAACCTCAATTTTTTAAGAAATGCTGCTCTGGACGAAAGCCAGTGGCAGGAGTAAACCATTGGCAAAAGCATAAAACCCATCAGGGGCAATTTATCAAGCATCGGAAACATTATGACTCGTGAAATTAAACACTTCATCAATGGACAACTCATAAGCGGAAAATCAAGCCGTGAAGCGAACGTATTTGATCCAAACACTGGCGCGGTACAGGCAAGGGTGCCCTTAGCTGATGATAGTGAAATCGCAGCAGCAGTAACAGCAGCAGAAGCGGCATTTCCTGCGTGGTCGGCAATGAATCCACAGCGCCGGGCCCGGGTAATGTTCCGTTTTAAGGCTCTGTTGGAAGAGCATATGGATGAGCTGGCTGAGATGCTGTCATCGGAGCATGGCAAGGTTATTGCCGACAGCAAGGGTGATATTTTACGCGGCATGGAGGTTATTGAATTTGCCTGTGGTATTCCGCATTTGCAAAAGGGCGAATTTACCGAAGGCGCCGGCCCAGGTATTGATGTTTATTCCATGCGCCAGCCTTTGGGGGTTTGCGTTGGCATTACCCCGTTTAATTTCCCGGCAATGATCCCGATGTGGATGTTTGGAGTGGCAATTGCCTGCGGCAATACCTTTGTGCTCAAACCATCAGAAAAAGATCCTTCAGTGCCGGTGCGGCTGGCTGAACTATTCATGGAAGCCGGAGCGCCAGCCGGGGTATTAAACGTCATTCACGGCGACAAGCAGGCGGTGGACGGCCTGATCGCCCATCCGGTTGTAAAAGCGGTCAGTTTTGTAGGCTCATCAGATATTGCGCAATATGTGTCAATTAGCGCAGCTCAAAATGGCAAAAGGGTGCAGGCTATGGCCGGAGCCAAAAATCACGGCATTATTATGCCTGATGCCGATATGGATCAGGTGGTGGCCGATTTTCTGGGTTCGGCATTCGGATCTGCTGGCGAGCGCTGCATGGCATTGCCGGTGGCGGTACCTGTGGGCAAGGATACGGCCGAAGAATTTATTTCGCGCATTGTTCCTGAAATCAAAAAACTTCGTCTTGGGGTATCTACTGACACAGAAGCTCATTATGGCCCGGTGGTAAGCGCCGAGCATAAACAGCGTATCGAGAATTATATTGATCTGTGCGAGCAGGAAGGCGGCAAATTATTGGTCGATGGTCGTGGGTTTTCTCTGCCTGGACATGAAAATGGCTTCTTTGTCGGGCCCAGCCTGTTTGACCATGTGACGCCCAAAATGAAGTCCTATGTAGATGAAATTTTCGGGCCGGTACTGCAAATTGTGCGGGCGGAGTCTTTGGAAGAAGCCGCAGCACTGGCTTCAAATCACCAATATGGTAATGGCGTGGCTCTGTTCACCCGTTCCGGTCTGGCAGCACGGGAATTTGTCTCCAAGGTGCAAGTGGGCATGGTTGGGATAAATGTACCGATTCCGGTTCCGGTTAGCTATCATACCTTTGGCGGCTGGAAGCGCTCGGCCTTTGCCGATACCAATCAGCATGGCCCTGAAGGGGTGCGGTTCTGGACAAAAATCAAAACCGTAACCTCACGCTGGCCCAGCGGCACGGTTGAGGATCAAAGCTTTATCATCCCGACTATGGGTTAGGGCGCTAATTATTTAGCTTGCGCACTTTAATTTTGGTAATCTGATTGCGTTTTCGCTCAAGAATTTCAAAACGAAAGCCAAATAAGGAGAACATTTGTTTTGGCTCTGGAATTGCCCGTACGCCATGAATAATCAATCCGGCAATGGTCACTGCTTCGTCATCGGGAAGATCCCAATCCAGAACCCGGTTCAAATCCCGAACTGTAACATCGCCAGAAACAACAACCCCGCCTTTGATTTTACGAATTCCCTCTACGGGTTTATCGTATTCATCTTCAATTTCACCGACGATTTCTTCTATTACGTCTTCAAGTGTGACCAGCCCCATCAAAGCGCCATATTCATCAACCACCAGAGCAAAATGCTCGCGGCGCACACGAAATGACTTTAGCTGTTCGGTAACGGTAGTAGTTTCCGGGATGAACCAGGGCTGTCTGTATATTTTAGCCAGATCAATCTTCTCGTAATCACCACCTACATCGTGCAGGGCTTGCAACAAATCCCGCGCGTGCAAAACCCCTGTAATATTATCTGGATTGCCACTATATAGCGGCAATCTGGTAAACTGGCTTTGCAAAACCTGGGTTATGATTTCATTGGTTGGCTTGTCGGCATCAATTAGAATCATGCTTTTGCGGTGGATCATAATATCCTCCACTGTCAGGTCATGCAAATCAAGAACTCCGCCGATCATATCACGGTCGTCTTTGATCACGTCACCTTGCTGTGATAAATAGTCTACCGCACCGCGCAATTCATCATGAGCCGACAGGATCGGCCCAATGGCATCAACACCAAACAGCTTGAACAGCCCCTTGATTATAATCTCGACTGTTTTGACCACCGGAGCGAACAAAAACTTGCTAATCTTGGTTGGCGCGGAAACCATAATTGCAACCCGATCAGGGTTGGAAATGGCAAAAGTTTTCGGGGCCACTTCGGCAAATACCAAAATCAGGAATGTCATTGCCACGGTCGCAAATAAAATACCGGCCTGTCCAAACAATCGAACAAACAATGCAGTGGTCAGAGCCGAGGCCAAAATATTGACAAGATTATTACCAAGCAAGATTGAACCTATTAAGCCTTCACGATCGGATATTAGCTCATTGACCCGTTTTGCACCCTTAACCCCATCATGTTCCATACGGTGAAACCGTGCCTTTGATGCGGCGGTCAGGGATGTTTCTGCGGCAGAAAAGAACGCAGCGATCAGCAATAAAAGAAAGACACTAGCCGCAATGGTAATTATTTCTAATTGTTCAGGACTCATTTCAGGTTTACTTCCATAAATTCAAGTAATTGTTCTTCGGGGACGTTGGAGCTTATAAATGCTTCGCCAATTTTGCGGCATAAAATCAAATGGATTTGTCCCTGCTGGTTTTTCTTATCTGATTTCATGCGATGCAATAATTTTTTTGCATTAAATCGCGCTCCCTTTGCTTCGGCAAGCGATGCCGGCAGGCCCATTTGCCGTAACAGATCTAATACCCGGTCGCGATCATATTCGGCACAAAAACCCAATTCAACTGAAAGGCAAAATGCAGCACCAATACCAGCAGCTACTGCTTCTCCGTGCAAAATCTTGCCTGGTGCTTCACTTTCAAGCGCATGGGCAAAACTGTGACCTAAATTTAGCAATGCCCGGCTTCCTCGCTCCAGCTCGTCTTCAATAACAATATCGGCTTTTCCCTGTACGGATCGGGCAATTACGCTGACCAACTCGCTGTGCCCGTCCTGTAACAGACCGCTCCCGGCTTCGTATAATTGCTCAAATAATCCGGCATCGGCAAGACAGGACATTTTCAGAATTTCGGCATATCCGGCCCGCATTTGTCTTTTGTCCAGGGTTTGCAAAAAACCAGTATCAGCAATAACCAATTTTGGCTGATGAAAAACCCCGATCATGTTTTTGCCGGTTTTGGTATTGATGGCAGTCTTACCACCTACGGAGCTGTCTACCTGTGCCAGTAATGTGGTGGGAATTTGTACATATCTGGTTCCACGTTTTACCAGTGCGCTGGCAAGACCGGCCAGATCCCCTATTACCCCGCCGCCAAATGCCGCCAGCGCATCTTCGCGCTCCATGCCCTGTTCAAGCAAAAAGTCGCACACCTGTTCAAGCGCGGCAAAGCTCTTGCTTGTTTCGCCAGGGGGCAGGATCATGGTTCTGGTTTCAATGCCCGCTTTGGCCATAATGGTTTCAAGTGTCGGCAAGTGTAATTCCGCAACTGTTTCATCGGTAATAACCGGCAAAACCCCTCGCGGTGCAAGGGCGGCCAATTCTTCGGCAGAAGAGTTTAATGCGCCATTTCCAATTATCATGTGATACTGACGGCTTGCAGGTTTTAATTTTATTTTGATGCGTGTTAGGGTCACGAGCCTGATCCTTCATACGAGGCAAGAGATTGCAAAATAGCAGCTACAGTATTGGCGTGCGATCCCTTGTCGCTGTCAACCACCAGATCAGCTTTTGCATAAATCGGGTTTCTCTCTTTCATCAGGCGCGCCAAAATTTTTTCCGGGTTACCAGTGCGCAAAAGAGGTCTTGTGTCTCGGCGTTTTGTACGACGCACCAGTTCTTTTAACTCGGCCCGCAACCAGATCGAAATTCCACGCTCAGCGATAATTTTCCGGGTTTCTTCATCCAAAAATGCACCGCCGCCAGTGGCCAGCACACAAGCACCCTCACCTAACAGCCTGGCTATTACCTTGCGCTCCCCGTCCCTGAATGCCTCTACTCCGAAATCGTCAAATATATCGGTCACACTACGCCCGGCAGATTTTTCAATTTCATGGTCAGCATCAAAAAATGGCATATCAATAGCTGCAGCAAGTCGTCTGCCTATGGTGGTTTTGCCAACGCCCATCAGTCCAATCAGGACTATAGATCGCTGCGGCACCTTATCGGTTTTGGGAAAAAGAACTGGTTTCATAATTTTCTACTGCCATGTATAGTGCAATAATGCCGGTTCAGGCAATTCAGAATTCGCTATGAAATGACACAAAGGATCACGAATATGCGCAAATGGATCAATCTGGCTTTTTTTGTGCTGGTAATTGCAGCTATCGGGATCGCCTTGCTGGAGAGGAATGCAACAAATAACAGTATTTCCTCTCAGGAAACCATAATAGAAGTAGAAAATGTCCTGGATCGCTAGATTAGTTCTTTTCATATCATTGCTACTATTCCCGGCCGGAGCTCTTGCCCAGGCAAGAGCTGGAGTTGAGGTTGGCCAATTATCACAGATAGAGTCTTTTTCAATTTCCGCATTGCCCCAAAATCAGGCCGGTTTGTCTGCTACCCAATGGTTGAACTCGGATGTTTTGGTCTTGCAGGAACTAATGGCAGGGATTCCGGTACAGCCCGGCTCCCGCTCTTTGAGAAATTTGCTGGTGCGCTCACTATTAAGCGGCGGTCAGGCTCCGGGAAGTGGAAAAGATCTGGAAGAATTGGCAGCCTTGCGACTTGGCGCTATTTATTCACTCGGCCAGATTGACGCAGCAATTAAAATTGCAGAGCGCTCACCAGGTGGTCATAAAAAACCTGAAACTGCTGCAATTGCAGCAAATGCCCTGCTGCTGACAGGGGATGTGCAAACGGTCTGCTCCATTGCCAATAAGCTGACCGAGGCCAGAGAAGCTGTATTTTGGTTGCAGATTCGTTCATATTGTCTGGCTCAGGCGAATAATGTTGCCGGAGCTGAGCTGATGGCTGAACTTGCATTGGCTGCAGAGCCAAATAATACAGATTTCCTGAAGCAAATAAACCGGATCACAACTCCCACAGATGAGACGTTTACCATTGCTCCTGCAACGGCGCTTGAATTGGCTATGGCCCGCAGTGCCGGAGATGAAATTGATGTGCAAGACTTGCCTATTGCCTTACAGGTCAGTGTCGGCCGGCAACAGTCGCCAAATTCTATTAACATATTATTTGAAGCCTTCATTGCCGGAGTAATCACACCGCAGGAAATAGCTGTGCGTTTATTATCTCATGCCTCCAGTCTAAATACCCTGGAGCAAACTCCTATTGAAAATGAAGCTGCTGCGGAACAATTACTCTCTGATTTTGAGCTGGAGGTTGAGCGGTTAAAACGGGCAAAATCCCATTCAGGCATAGATCGTATTGCCAGCCTGCTGGCGGTGGGACGCAACTCCCATGATCCAAAAATTCGTGCAGAAGCACTGGTTTTACTGCTAAATGCGGATATGGAATTTGAACAATGGCTAGCCTTGCATCAACTGATCGAGATGGAAAGCCAGCAATTAACCCCAAATCCCTCATTAAAACAGTATGCGGCGGTGCTGGCGCAATCCTCTTTGCTTGCAGGAAATGCGTCGCGTGCAAAACAATGGTTGTCCGTACTTGAATCTGATGAGCGATCAATGATCCTGATTGATCTGCCGTTAATTGCAATGGATCGCAGGTTTCCTCTGCGGCAACAGGCATTGCAGGAAAAGATGTATGGCAGTGAGCTTCAGCAAAGCCTGCTGATAAGTGATTTACTGGCATTACAGGCTTTGCACCGGCAACTTCCGCCCCGTATCCGTCAATGGATTGCAGATCGGCCCGAAACAAATGAGCCTGCTTGCAGGAACTATAAGTTATCTGCTCTTGCTGCCAGTGCCAAGGCAGGGGCTGTTGCCGAAACCATTTTGCGTGCCGCCAATATTATGGGTACAGCCGGGTTTGATGCCCGAACAGATCATTGCAATGCTGCCATTGTTTCTGCCTTATGGCAGGCAGGCCTGCGGCGCGAGGCACAGCTTGCGGCTGTGGAGTGGATGTTTGCCCGCCGTCAGGTACGATGACAGATCACCCAGAGGATGCGTTTTTGGAAATGATGAGCGCCGAACGTGGTGCGGCTCAAAATACCCTGCTAGCCTATCGCCGGGATCTTGAGGATTTACAATCACATTTACGGGCCAGCAAGCTAAGCCTGTTAACAGCAAAATCAGATGATCTGGAGCAATGGTTGCGGTCTTTGCACCGGCAGGGTCTTTCTGCAGCCACTGCCGCCAGAAAACTAAGTGCTGCCAGAAGGTTTTATCGGTTTTGCCAAAGTGAAAAATGGATTGAGCAAAATCCTGCCCGGCTGTTAAAGCCACCCAAACACTCAAAACCATTGCCTAAGACATTATCGGAAGATC
Source organism: Robiginitomaculum sp. (assembly GCA_015485155.1). GTDB lineage: Bacteria > Pseudomonadota > Alphaproteobacteria > Caulobacterales > Maricaulaceae > Robiginitomaculum_B. The sequence continues at coordinate 32,014 of WFUF01000003.1, forward strand.
AGGTGGAAATATTGCTGCAAACTGCAGCCGCCGACAAAAGCCCCGCCGGCCTTAGAATGACGGCCCTGCTGGAAATTTTATATGCGTCGGGCTTGCGGGTATCTGAATTGTTAAGCCTTCCTGATCAGAGCGGAAAATCCAGAGAAAACCTGATAATGATTCGGGGCAAAGGCGGTAGGGAGCGTCTTGTTCCTCTAAATAATTCAGCACACAAGGCGATAAGAAACTGGCGAAAGGTTCGGGAAAAATTCCTGCCCGCAAATAATAATCGCCGGGCGGCAGGGTTTTTGTTTCCATCCCGCTCAAGAGCCGGACATTTAAGTCGTGAGCGCTTCTTTGCTCTGCTAAAACAACTTGCGGCACAAGCTGGTCTTAACCCTCGCGAAGTATCACCCCATGTCTTGCGCCATGCCTTTGCCTCGCACTTGCTGGCCCGGGGCGCTGATCTTAGGGTTCTGCAGACCCTTCTTGGTCATGCGGATATTTCAACCACTGAAATATACACCCATATATTGGATGAGAGGTTGAAATCATTAGTGAAATCCCATCATCCATTATCGAGATCAAAATGAACGCTTGCGAGGTTAAACCCATATCAGTATGGTGCCGCCAAAATACTGGCAGGCAGATCACTGTACCTGTCGGCCATTTGATTTTTTATCGTTAATACGAGTAATGGTGCCATGTCTGATCCGCAACGAACCTATCTTGATTTTGAGCGTCCAATTGCTGAACTGGACAATAAAATTGAAGAATTAGAAGGTCTGGCCAACGGTGAAGCAGCGGTGGATGTGGCGGCAGAGATTACCACCTTGCGTGCTAAATCAGCCAAAATGCTTGCTGATACCTATGCTAATTTGGGCCCGTGGCGCAAAACCCAGGTGGCCCGTCACCCAAATCGGCCACATTTTCGTGATTTTCGCAAAGCTATGATCACAGAATTTGCTGAATTGCGTGGGGATCGTTGTTTTGGTGATGATCAGGCAATTATCGGCGGTGTTGGCTTCTTTCGTGGGCGCCCGGTTATGGTGCTGGGCCATGAAAAGGGTCATGATACCAAAAGTCGCCTGCATCATAATTTTGGCATGGCCAGGCCGGAAGGATATCGCAAAGCCATACGTCTTATGGAAATGGCAGACCGGTTCCAACTGCCGGTTCTTACCTTTGTGGATACAGCAGGAGCATATCCTGGGGTTGGCGCTGAAGAACGGGGACAGGCCGAAGCCATTGCCAGATCAACCGAACGGTGTCTGACGCTGGGGGTTCCACTCATTACCATTATTACTGGAGAGGGCGGCTCCGGCGGAGCTGTGGCTCTGGCCTCATCCTCATATGTAATTATGCTGGAGCACTCGATCTATTCGGTTATTTCCCCGGAGGGCTGTGCCTCTATTTTGTGGACAGATTCAAATAAAACCAAAGATGCCGCAATTGCCATGAAAATTACGGCAGAAGATTTAAAAGCCTTTGGGATTATTGATGAAATCATTGATGAGCCAATTGGCGGGGCGCACCGGGATTCTGTGCAAACCTTGCAAAAATCTGCTGATGCCATTGAGCGGGCCCTGGATAAGTTTACCGGATTAGGGCGATCAGAAATCCTGTCCCGCCGAAAAGCCAGATTTTATGCTATTGGCCGTACGGCTGTTTAGGTCCTGACCCTTAAGGCTTATAATAGTAATTTGCTGCTGTTTTATGGTCTAAGCCTTGACCTTTGCAGGCTTCGACATTAGCTAGCGATCAGGGAAGCTGAATATATACCAGTTTCAAATCATCAAGGAGATATCCATGCCGACAATTGCTGTAAGTGACGCAGACTTTGAAACCACCGTACTAAATGCTAGCGGGCCGGTTCTGGTTGATTTTTGGGCTGAATGGTGTGGTCCTTGCAAGCAAATTGGGCCGGCTTTGGAAGAACTGTCCAGCGAAATGGCTGGAACTGTGACCATTGCCAAGGTGAATATTGATGAAAACCCAGGTACCCCAAGCAAATACGGCGTACGGGGCGTTCCAACCCTGATGTTGTTTAATGATGGACAGGTGGCTGCAACCAAGGTTGGCGCCATGCCTAAAAGTAAAATTGCCGATTGGTTGAACTCGGCGGTTTCTGCATCATAACAGGTTTTATTCAGGCATTATTCTCTGCTGCCAATACATCACCGACCAGAAATAATGACCCGGTTATCAGCAGCCTTAAAGGCTGGCGTGGAAGCTCTTCCAGTACTTCACGCCAATTATTATGAGCGTGGGCTGTAAGTCCCAGTTTACGGCACTCTGTGGCCAGTATTTCCGGTGAAGCCGGTGCCGGAGCGCTACTGCTTGTAACCACATGCAATGAGGGGCCAAGGGGCAAGAAGGCTTTTAAGAACCCGCTTATGTCCTTACTGGTTTGCTGGCAAAGAATTATATGCAGCGGCAGAGGGCAGTTTTTATCACGATCGGCAATAAATTTGGCCAGAGCTTGAGCTGCAGCTGGATTGTGCGCGCCATCCAGCCAGACCTCCATTGTGGGTTGAAAAGGGTGTTTCGGGGTGATGCGTTGCAATCTGCCCGGCCATTTTGCCTGTTTAAGTCCGCTGGCAATGGCTTGACGACTCCAGCCCAAATGACAGGCAGCAGCAATTGCAAGGGCAGCGTTTTGCACTTGCCATTTGCCGGTTAATTTAGGCAGCGGCAAGTCAAGTAATTGCCTGTCATCATGCCATACTAATCGTCCGTCTTCTTCGCGGCACTGTATTTCCTCGGATAATAACTGCAGCGGTGCCTGCTTTTTATATGCGACATCTAAGATAACCTGCCGGGCTGTTTCATCTTGTTCTGCACTGATAACCGGACAGTTTTTCTTGATAATTCCAGCTTTGGCAGCAGCAATATCAGCAATATTACAGCCAAGCCATTCAGTATGCTCAAGGCTGATTGCAGTTATTAGTGACAGGGCCGGGCTTTTAATAACATTGGTCGCATCCAGTTCACCGCCAAGGCCGACCTCAATAATGGCAAGATCGGCAGGAACCATTGAGAAAATCAGAAACATGGCGGCACTTAACAGTTCAAACACGGTGGCAGGTGCCCCGGCATTTACTGTTTCCACCTGTTCCAATAAATCGGCCAGCTCTATTTCGCTAATTTTCTTGCCTGCAATCACAAAGCGTTCATTCAGTTCAATCAGATGCGGACTGGTATGCACATGAGCACGTAAGCCTTGTGCTTTGGCCATGGCGCCCAGCATGGAAATGGTTGAACCCTTGCCATTGGTTCCAGCAACATGCACTACAGGCGGCAAGTTCAAATGCGGATTACCAAGTTTGGCAAGCAATTTCAACAACCTGCCAAGGCCCAGCTCAATGTCTTTGTCATGCAGGCTGGCAAAGCGATTCAGTGCGCCATCAATGCGCAATTTGGCATTCATGCAGCGCTTTTTCGCAATAATACCCGCAAATAGCGGCCAATGGTTACCGGCAGGTCTTTTCGCTCTACTACCGCGTCGATCATCCCATGCTCCAGCAGATATTCCGCACGCTGGAAGCCTGTGGGGAGTTTTTCACGAATGGTTTGTTCTATCACCCTTGGCCCGGCAAAACATATAAGAGCGCGAGGCTCGGCCAGATGCACATCACCAAGCATGGCATAAGAGGCGGTTACTCCACCGGTGGTGGGATCAGCCAATACCACCAAATAAGGCAGTCCGGCATTTTTTAGATCCTGCAAGGCCAATGTGGTACGGGGCATTTGCATTAAGGACAAGGCGCCCTCTTGCATTCTGGCACCACCAGCTGCGGTAAAGGCAACCATTGGCAATTTCCGGCGTACAGCTTCTTCAGCAGCCCGGATAAAGCCTTCTCCGGCAGCCATGCCTAATGATCCGCCCATGAAGTGGAAGTTTTGGACAAAGACGACCGTTTCAATGCCATCAATCTTGCCAACAGCTACGGAAACTGCATCGGCATTGCCAGTTTTGGCCCTGGCTGCCTTTAACCGGTCTGTGTAACGCTTGTGGTCACGAAATTTAAGTGGATCTGCCGGAACCGGTGGCAATTCCACAATCTGCCAGTTTTCATCATCAAAAGTATAACGAAAACGTAATTCCGGCCCAATGCGCATATGATGGCCAGCCGGAGTCACATGCAGGCCAGCTTCCAGATCAGTGTGAAATACCATCTCACCTGACATTGGACATTTGATCCATAAATTCTCTGGTGTATCACGCTTGGAGAATATTTTTTTCATCCCCGGAGGGGTTAATTTATCAAGCCAGTTCATAAGCTGTTACACATTCCTGTTACCGGAGTTTAAGGTCAGAATTGATCTAGTCGGTCTCTACTTTAGTCCATATCTGAGCTTTGCACAAAGGCCCGATACAGCCCTTGACCTGCAAGTCGCCAGAATCGGTAAGCATCATGTGCGAACGATAGGTTTTACCATCTTGCGGATCATAAATATTGCCCTTTTTCCAGCCCTTTGCAGAAGGCTTAAATCCCCAGACTAATTTAATGCCTACCATGGTTCTTGAGCGCAAGGCCGGATCAGGATTAAATTCATCAAGCTCGGCATCTGGATCAGGAGCATCAATCCAGACCAGAGTTCCGCATGGTGTGCCATCTCCACAATCCTGAATATCCACATGCCCGGTTTTCGATTCTGTCAGCCACAGACCATATACATCAGCAGGATTGGCCATAGCTGGCGTACCAACAAATAAGAAAATGCCTGCAAGTGCCGGGATAAAAAATTTCATAATAGCTTTCCTGGAAAATTATTGGTGAAAAAGCAATAGCAGATCAGATCATTGCTCGTCCAGCATTCTTGGCAAACCTGTCCGTATATGGTGCTAGATATTGCCATGAGCAGCTTCAGCCAGCTTTTTCACCAATTCCAAAGCAGACCCAGCACCTTGTTTGTGCATTTGTGAAACTATTGCACTTCCCACCACAACCCCATCAGCGCAATCAGCTATTGTTTTTGCAGTTTGCGGATCCCGCACCCCAAAACCCACAGCAACAGGAAGCCCGGTATGTAGTTTTATGTCTTTTACTGCCTTTGCAACTTGCTGCTGATCAGGAATTGCTGCGCCGGTAACGCCGGTTATTGAAACGTAATAAACAAAGCCACTGACCCCGCTAAGTACCTGCTGCAAACGTACTCCTTTAGTGGTTGGGGCAATTAGCCTGATAAGGGCAATATCATTATCTGCCAGCGCCACGGCCAGCGGATGGCTTTCTTCGGGTGGCAGGTCTACAATAATCAGACCATCCACCCCGGATTTGGCTGCAAGCCGGGCAAATTTGCTCCAGCCCATATGATGCACCGGGTTGGCGTAACCCATTAAAATAAGCGGTGTATCAGAATGAGCTTCCCTAAAATCAGCGGCCAGCTCCAATACGTCTTGCATTTTGGTCCTAGCCAATAAAGAGCGCTGTGCGGCCTGTTGGATGGTGGGGCCTTCAGCAACCGGGTCAGAAAACGGCATGCCGAGTTCGACAATATCTGCTCCGGCATCGGGCAATCCCATAAGCAGCTCTCTTGATTGAGCAAGATCCGGGTCGCCAGCCATCATATATGCCACAAAGGCGCTGTGGTCGGCATTGGCACATTTGGCAAAGGCAGCTTCGATTCGGCTGATGCTCATAACTCAACCCCTAAATGCTCTGCAACGGCAAATACGTCCTTATCCCCACGCCCGCACATATTCATAAGTATAAGACCATCCTGGCCCAGCTCTTTGGCCAGATCACCAACCCGCGCCAGTGCATGAGCAGGCTCCAGAGCCGGTATAATACCTTCAAGGCGTGTACATAGCTGAAATGCGTCCAATGCCTCTTCATCTGTAGCGCTTAAATACTCGGCGCGACCAATATCATGCAAATACGAGTGTTCAGGGCCAATGCCCGGATAATCAAGTCCGGCAGATATAGAATGAGCGTCAGCAATCTGACCATCATCATCTTGTAGCAGATAGGTTCGATTTCCGTGTAAAATTCCCGGCTCGCCACCGGTCAGGGAAGCAGCGTGCTCATTGCTCTGCAGTCCACGACCTGCAGCTTCAACCCCGATCAATCGCACACTCTTGTCGTTCAAAAATGGGTAGAACAGACCAATAGCATTAGAGCCGCCGCCAATACAGGCCACACATGCATCAGGAAGCCGACCTTCGCGTTCTATAATCTGTGCCCGTGCTTCACGGCCAATTACCGATTGTAAGTCACGAACCATTTGTGGATAGGGATGCGGGCCTGCTGCAGTGCCGATAACATAAAATGTTTTGTCCACATGGGTTACCCAATCGCGCAAGGCCTCATTCATTGCGTCCTTCAGGGTGCCGGTGCCCGAAGTTACCGGAATGATTTTTGCTCCCAATAACTTCATTCTAAAGACATTCGGCTTTTGACGCTCAATGTCTTTTGATCCCATGAAGACGACACACTCCAAACCAAAACGTGCTGCCACCGTTGCTGTGGCCACTCCGTGTTGACCAGCGCCGGTTTCAGCAATAATCCGGGTTTTGCCCATGCGCCGGGCTAACAATACCTGCCCCAGACAGTTGTTGATTTTGTGAGCGCCAGTGTGATTGAGCTCATCACGCTTGAACCAGATTTTTGCTCCGTTAAAATGTTCTGAAAGACGCATTGCGTGATAAACAGCACTGGGTCTTCCTACATAATCTTTGAGCAGGCCATGCATCTGGGCAATAAAGTCAGGGTCGGTTTTTGCCTCCTGCCATGCGCCCTCCAGCTCCAGCACCAAAGGCATCAGTGTCTCAGGGATGAACCTGCCGCCAAACCCGCCAAAGCGACCCTCTGCGTCCGGGGTATTATTCCATGGATTATCAGTCATTGCTGTTTCCGCACTGCTTCACAAAATTCTTGCATCAAAACAGGATCTTTTACGCCGACACTGCTTTCAACACCAGACGAAACATCAACCATTTCCGCACCAGTTACAGCCAAAGCCGTGCCAACATTTTTCGCATTTAAGCCACCGGCCAGCAAATAGGGCCGGGCCGGGCTTTTGCCTTTAAGGAATGACCAGTCAAATGCCTGCCCAAGACCACCCTCGCGCGAAGATCCTGCCCCCGGCCTGGTATCAAATAAAAACTCTGCTGCGCTTGTGGCATAGCGATCAGCATCATTGATATCCCCGATGCTGGAAACTGCACAGGCCTTTATGATCGGAATATGAAACTGTTTCCACACACTGCGCACCCTTTTGGGCGCCTCCTTACCGTGTAATTGCAAAAAATCCGGGCGCACAGTCTCTACCACCCGCCGAAGCAATTTGTCTCCAGGGTTAACAAAGACTGCTACTATTTTGGTTTTGCCACGGGCCTGTTTCGCCAGAGTTTCCGCCAATTCCAGACTAAGATATCGCGGGCTGTTTTTGGCAAACATCAGGCCAATACGTTCTACCTTCAAGGTCAAGGCTGTTTGCAGTCCGGCTTGATCGGTAATGCCGCAAATTTTGATCGCTGCCATATTGGAGTTCCTTGAAAATAAAAAGGCACCCGCCTTGGCAAGTGCCTTGTTACAGATCAAAATGACCTGAAGTTATTTCTTTTACAAGCCATCAGATGCATGAAAAATGCAGCAATGACAGGCGTATAATTTATGACCGCATTGAAGCATCAACCCGTTGGCGCAATTCCTTGCCTGCTTTGAAAAACGGAACTGATTTGGCCGGAACATTAACGGACTCTCCCGATTTGGGATTGCGGCCAATACGAGGTGCGCGGTGGCGAACGGAAAAGGCGCCAAAGCCACGCAACTCTACCCGGCCACCACTTTCCAGCGCCTTGGTGATCTCCTCAAATATACTCGCAACAATCCGTTCGATGTCCCGCTGAAATAAATGGGGGTTTTCCTCGGTTAATTGTGCGATCAATTCAGATTTTATCATATTTCAAATGTCCTCGTTTGATTCGGATACTTTGCAACATCGTCCACTCTGCAGTAAAACTGGCACTTTGACCTTGCGCGCGTCAATACGTCTTGACGAATTGACCTGCAATACTTCTAAAAAAAAAGGATCGGAATTTCCGATCCTTTTCTCAAGAGTCTGATAAAAATACAACGCTATTAATCTTTATCGTCAGAAGCTCCTTTTAGGGCCTCGCCAAGGATATCGCCAAGAGAAGCACCTGAGTCGGAAGAGCCATATTGCTCGATGGCTTCTTTTTCCTGAGCCACTTCCAATGCCTTGATTGAAAGCGACAGGCGGCGAGTATTTTTGTCAATGCTGGTAATGCGGGCATCAACCTTATCACCCACGGCAAAGCGCTCTGGTCTTTGCTCGGCGCGGTCACGCGACAAATCTGATTTGCGAATAAATGCCTTGATTTTATTGTCATCCCCCAATGTTACTTCAATACCGCCAGAAGTAATCTCGCTAACCACACAGGTAACTGTGGCTCCGCGCTTAAAGCTGCCGTCGGCAACTTCATCATTTTCCATCTGCTTGATGCCCAAGGATACCCGTTCCTTGTCAGTATCAATATCAAGGACTTTGGCGGTTACCGTGTCGCCTTTCTTGTAATCGGCCAGAGCTTCCTCACCAGAACGGTTCCAGTCGAGGTCTGAAAGGTGAACCATGCCATCAATCATGCCATCGAGCCCGATAAACAGACCAAATTCGGTAATATTACGTATCTCACCGGTTACGGTGGAGCCAACCGGGTTGGCAGCAGCAAAGGCATCCCATGGATTATCAGCACACTGCTTGATACCCAGGGATATCCGGCGCTTGTCCTGATCCACTTCTAAAACCACCACTTCCACTTCCTGCGATGTGGAGACAATTTTACCCGGGTGTACGTTTTTCTTGGTCCAGCTCATTTCGCTTACATGAACCAGGCCTTCAATACCTGCTTCGAGTTCCACAAATGCTCCATATTCGGTGATGTTGGTCACCCGTCCGGTAAAGCGTGAGTCTGGCGGATATTTTGCAGCTACTTCATCCCATGGATCTGCTTCGAGCTGTTTCATACCCAAAGAGATACGCTGGCTGTCAGGGTTTATTTTAACAACTTGCACCTTAACCGTATCGCCAACGTTTAATATCTGGCTGGGGTGATTAACCCGGCGCCAGCTCATATCGGTTACATGCAGCAATCCATCAATCCCGCCAAGGTCAACAAAAGCACCATAATCAGTGATGTTTTTGACCACACCTTCGCGAACTTCGCCTTCGTGCAGTTGATTGATCAGTTCAGCCCGTTGTTCAGCACGGCTTTCTTCCATAATGGCCCTGCGCGAAACTACGATATTACCGCGCGGGCGATCCATTTTTAATACGGCAAATGGTTGTGACAAACCCATTAACGGCCCAAGGTCGCGTACCGGGCGAATGTCAACCTGACTACCTGGCAAAAATGCGCTTGCTCCGCCAAGGTCAACTGTAAATCCGCCCTTGACCCGGCCAACTATTACGCCATCCACAGGCTCTTCCTTGGCAAATGATTTTTCGATCATATCCCATGCTTCTTCGCGCCTAGCCTTCTCTCGTGACAAAATAGCATCGCCAAGGGCATTTTCCACACGATCCACATAAACATCGACACGGCCACCCACTTCAATTTTTTTTGCTTCTTCTTCTGAGAATTCGCGCATGGGAATACGGCCTTCAGTTTTTAAGCCTACATCTACAATTACAAATTCGTTTTCAATCGCAGAAACAAGGCCGCTGACAACACGCCCTTCCAAAACTTCGTGCCCGGCCATGGAGGCATCAAGCATTGCGGCAAAATCATCAGTGGTTGGGTTCATGCTGTCGGTAGTTGAAGGATCAGTCATAACGGGTAGGTTCTCTCAAAAGGGAAGGCCAACCGGAACATCCGGCGGACTCATCGCAAAATGCAATGTAAGGGGTTCAAATTAGGGTGTTCGCAAATCTTTGGCTCGGCTGTTTGAATTTCGATCAAGTGATTTCCAAACAAGGATCACCTAACGATCAGCCAAATTCCGTTCAACCCGTTGCCGGGCGATCTGGAGCGCAGCGTCTATAGCCAAGTTACTGGTATCAATCAAGTAGGCATTTTCAGCTCTTTTCATTGGCGCGGAGCCGCGCCCGGCGTCTCTGGCATCGCGTTCGCGCAATTGGGTCAGCATCTGCTCATAAGATATTTGCTGTCCGCTTTGCAATAATTCAGCCCGTCTTCTTTCGGCCCTCACCTGATCAGAGGCAGTAACCCAGAATTTCACATCTGCATCGGGGCAAATTACCGTGCCAATATCACGGCCATCAAGTACTGCCCCCTTTGGGTTTTGTGCAAATTCCCTTTGCAGTTCAAGCAAGGCCTCTCTTACCGCTGGAACTGCTGCAATTTTAGAGGCTGCAGACCCTATTTCGGCAGTGCGCAATTGCTCCGGATTGGCAATTGGCAGGACAAGTTGGCGGGCGATATCGGCCAATGCCTTATGATCCTGCCAATTAATACCGGCACAAAGCGCCGCCTTTGCCGCAGCTCGATAAAGCAGACCAGTGTCCAGATAGGGCAGATTAAATTGCCTGGCCAGCAGACGCGCCAATGTTCCCTTGCCCGATGCCGAAGGCCCGTCCACAGCAATGACCAGAGGCGGGCTGTTTGGTTCAACAGAAATTCTTGCACCCAGTTTTTGCATGTCATCAATAAATGTTGGATAGGATGTGGCAATTGCGTTTGCATCATCAATAGCCATTGGCACGAACCCACCCATGCCCAGAACCAGCGCGCTCATTGCAATTCGATGATCACCGTCAATGGCAAATGGCGGCGCTTTTATAGTGAGTGGACTTGGCCCAAATACCGCACCATTGCCATCTACTTCCATCCAGTCATCACCGGTTCGAACTGTAACCCCGTTTTGTCGAAGCATATGTGCCATTTCGTCAATACGGTCACTTTCCTTGACCCTTAGTTCGCCGATGCCGGTAAAGCGGCTGGTTCCTTTGGCAAAAGCTGCCAGCACCATTGCAATTGGATATTCGTCAATCATGCTGACCGCAGATTCTGGTGCTGGACATAATGGTGCAGAGCAACCAAACCGCACCCTAAGATCAGCAATAGGCTCCCCGGCATTTGTTCTTTCATTTTCAGTTTGAACATCATAGCCCGCACTTTGCAGACAGCGCACAAGCCCGTTTCTGGTCGGGTTAGTCATTACATTTTGTATGGTAATATCACTGCCCGGAACGATTAATGCTGCCACAATTGCAAATGCAGCCGAGGAAGGGTCTCCTGGCACCGTGATATCTTGAGCCTGCAATTGCGCCGGGCCATGTAGAATTATCTGCTGCGCGCCATCAGCAAGGGACAGGGATTGTACCTTTGCCCCAAATGCCCGCAGCATATTTTCCGTGTGATCCCGGCTGGCTGCGGGCTCGGTAACAATTGTGGATCCGTTTGCATTTAAGCCGGCCAACAATATGGCTGATTTTATCTGCGCTGAGGCCACCTGTGATTTATGCTGTATGGCCTGCGGATTGGCAGTGCCGGTGATCAATACTGGCAGGCATCCGTTTTGGCTTGTAGTGCGGGCTCCGGTTTTTTCCAAAGGATCAAGAACCCGTGCCATTGGTCTTTGACTAAGGCTTTGATCACCGATGAACTCGGCGCTTAAATCCTGTCCGGCGACCACACCAAACATCAACCTAACCCCTGTTCCGGAATTTCCAAAATCAAGAGGTGCTGACGGTGGGACAAGCCCGGCCATCCCGCGCCCTTCCACCTGCCATTGTCCGGAAGACTTTTTGGTTACTTTAACCCCTAAGGCCCGTATGGCATTGACGGTTGCCATAATGTCCTCAGCCTCAAGCAAACCGTGAATTGTGCTGGTGCCTTTGGCCAACGCCCCCAGAATTAGCGCCCGGTGCGAAATGGATTTGTCGCCGGGAACCGAAATATGACCTGACAGGCGAAAAGCTGGCCTGGAAACTGTTTTGCTGAATTGAGGTTGTGCAGACATGTTTTGCTCTTTATACCGGCTTTTTCCTGAGTACGGCACAGGTTTGTTGCCACAAAGTGAAAAATGGTTTTGACAGCCCGGTTCGATCATGGCAAGCGACCTCGCAAAACCTGTTCTATTTTTTCATACCACCAAAAAATGGGGAGCAAAATGGCTAAAGCTGATCTTGGTGAAAAACGAGTTTGTGCCGAATGTGCGGCAAAGTTCTTTGATCTGAAAAAACGTCCGGTAGTTTGTCCAAAATGCGGATTTTCCTTCGATCCGGACACCATCACCATTCGAGGTGCCCGTAAAGCTCCCGAAGAAGCCAAGCCAGAAGCTGAAATTGATGATGAAACAACAGAAGATGACGTAAATGCTGTTGATGGCGATAGCGAAGTGGCCGAGGTTGATCAGCAGGAATTAAGTCTTGATGATGCAGCACCATTATTAGCCGCTAGCGATGATGAAAGTGATGCAGATGCTGTAAGTGTTGGCAGCTCGGCCCTTCCTGATGGATATTCCGAAGAAGGTGTTGATGATGACAGTGATATCCTGATTGCTGATGAGGATGAAGATGCAAAATTAGTCGATGAGGAAGAACTGAATACCGAAGATTGATTTTCAGGGTTGAACTGTGCGGGCAACCGCATTAGTTTCCGCCTCCAATTCCAAGGTTCAGGCTTAAAACCTGAACCAAATGGGGCCATAGCTCAGTTGGGAGAGCGCTTGCATGGCATGCAAGAGGTCGGCGGTTCGATTCCGCCTGGCTCCACCATTTTTGTCTGCGCTATCGCCTAGCGGCTACTTGAGGAAGTCTTTGTTTGTCCTACCGCTTCGCTACTTGAGGACGGGTTTTTGCGGCCAAAAATGCGATAAACAAAGATTTGCATTTTCAGCAAAACTCTCTGGCGATGTTATAATTTTAGCGCAGAAAAACTGTTTCCTTATTTCCCCCGGTGGATAATGGCCAGAGCAGGCGCAAGATATTTGGATTTTCAGCTTTGCCTGCACCCGGGAAGTGACGCACAAAACCCTTTTGCTTTTAGGGTTTGAGAAGAATATTTACCTGTCAAAGAGCTCATTTGTCGGGAACTTTAGCCCAACCCCTGCATTATAACAGTGCTGGCAAGTGCGGGCATCTTTACCACTTATCCCCGACCCTCAAGGGTCAGTTAGTATAGAGAAGGGTCATTTAAGGGTCATCTGGTTATCAAAAAGTGCTGTTTTGGTGTGATTACAGGGTGGCGCAAGTATCACTCAAGGGACAGCGAAAAATCACGTTGACCCTAAGAGTGACCCTCACCTCTGACCGTCACTTGCGACTTCGATCCGATGCCCATCCTTGCACTCGGTGCGGGGGAAATAGTGAAGATTCACCAACCACTCTTCGCGCAGAAACTATTTGGATGGATTTACGGACCAAGCCCGGAATGACGAATTTGGGATGACCTGAGTATTGCGTATCCAAAATATCAAGTTCCGTCACTTGCAAATGTTTCGTGTCCTATCTTTTTGCACTTGAGCGCGGATATTGCCTGTTAGTGTCAGACTTCGGCTTTTCTCTGGACAATATGATATCAATATGATATCACTTCATATCAATTGAAATGGAGAATAAAAATGATGCAGGAAAAAAGCGTTTCGTCCTTCCCCGGTGTACTAATGTTGTTTTTGTTGTTGGCTCTGGGAATTATCAGCGCGCTTGGTTTTATCGCCCTTATTGATGCAGGTGCAAAAATCATGGCAGTGGCCTTGATGGTTTTTACGCTTACTTTTATCGTTTTCATGCTGATTGGCCTTTATAAGGTTGAGCCGAATCAAGCAGCAGTTCTTACACTGTTTGGCCGCTATATTGGCAGCAATCGCAGGCCTGGCCTGCACTTTAACAATCCGTTCTTTGCCAAAAAGAAAGTTTCGCTGCGTGTGCGCAACTTTGAAAGTGGTCGCTTAAAAGTAAATGACTTAAATGGCTCGCCAATTGAAATTGCTGCAATTGTGGTCTGGGAAGTCACCGATAGCGCCGAAGCAGTATTTAATGTTGATGCCTATGAAAGTTTTGTCCAAATTCAGTCAGAATCTGCAATTCGCTCCATGGCTTCCATATATCCTTATGACCCCCATGAGGAGGGTGAAGTTTCCTTACGCTCGCATCCTGTGGAGATTTCTGAGAAGATGAAATCAGAGATACAAGATCGCCTAAACAAGGCAGGGATCAATGTAATCGAGTCACGGGTGTCACATCTGGCTTATTCTCCGGAAATTGCCCAGGCAATGTTACAGCGACAACAGGCCGGAGCCATTATCGCGGCCCGACAGCGTATTGTGGAAGGGGCTGTTGGCATGGTTGAACAGGCACTGGGTGCCCTGCAGGAAAAGCAGGTTGTGGAACTGGATGATGAACGCAAAGCTGCAATGGTAAGCAATTTACTGGTGGTGCTGTGTTCTGACAATTCAACCCAGCCCGTGGTCAATGCCGGCTCTATTTACTAATCCGCAATGACCGGGCGCAAGAGCAAAAAATCATACCCGCTTCGTATTCATGCTGATATTTTATTGGCGATGCAGCGCTGGTCTGATGATGAATTGCGATCACTAAATGCCCAGATTGAATATGTATTGCGCGATGCCTTGCGTAGTGCCGGTCGCTTAAAGGAACACCCACCCAGCGTAACACGGGTAGAAGCACAAAAGGAAAAATAACAATGCAAAGCAAATGGACATACAAGGTTGAAACCATCAAGCCGCCAGTATTTGCCAAAATGGAAACAAAGGCTGAATATATCGCGGATATTCTGAACCGGCGTGGTCTGGAGGGCTGGGAGCTGATAAATGCGCCGAGTCTGCCCATGGCTTCTTATTTCCATTATTTTCAGGTGATTTTCAAAAAACCGCTTTAACCATGCTCAGTAATTGATCACGCTTGTCAGTGGTTTGCGCCGGTCGTTCGGCGCGCCATCTGGCATTGTCGGTGATCTCTGCGGACATTTTTGACCCCAATGCCAGGTTTTTTACGGTAACGGTTCCAGCTTTTCGCTCATCTTCACCTACGATCACTACTGCGGGTGCATTGCGTTTATCAGCGTATTTCATCTGCGCTTTCATGCCAGATGTGCCCATATAGACTTCGGCGCGAATGCCATTGGCGCGTAATTCGCTGGCCATGGCAAAATAGCTGTCCATATGTTCAGGCTCCAGCGCCAGAACCACCACTGGCCCATTGTGATGTTCGTCTTTACTTGCAAAACCTGCCAGCATTGCCGCCAGCCGGGAAATACCAAATGAAAATCCGGTTGCCGGAACTTCCACGCCTTTGAACCTGGCGACAAGGCCATCATATCTGCCGCCACCGCCAACGGATCCAAAACGGACAGGCCGACCCTTGTCATCTGTGGTCTGCAAAGTGATATCTGCCTCAAACACCGGCCCGGTATAATAGCCAAGTCCGCGCACAATAGATGGTTCAAAGCGTGCCTGCTGGCTGTTAATCCCGGATTTTTCAAGCAGATTATCAATCAGCTTTAACTCGTTAAGGGCTGAACTGGCAGATTCCGATGTGCCAAGCAGGCCTTGCAAAGCAGATAAAGTGTCTGTGCGCTGATCACACCCGGTTCTTGTAAAGCGCAAAACCGTTTCAATATCAGCAGGTGACAATCCGGCACCCTTGGTAAAGTCGCCGCTTTCGTCCTTGCGCCCTTCACCAAGCAGTAGCTCAACTCCGCGCTCGCCAAGACGATCCAGCTTGTCAATGGCGCGCACCACAATGCCTTTTTGCAAATCCCCAGCCTCATTCTGGGCAATACCGATATCTGTCAGCAAGACATCAAGCAGACGGCGATCATTGATATTGATGGTGAAATTGCTGGATATTGCCGGTATGGCTCGCATAACTTCGGCTGCCAATAATATCATCTCGGCATCAGCAGCAGGGTTTTTGCTGCCTACGGTATCGGCATCTATCTGGATGAATTCACGAAACCTCCCCGGTCCCGGCTTTTCATTGCGCCACACCGATCCCATTGCATATCTGCGAAAAGGCTTGGCCAGTCCATCATAATTCTGCGCCACAAATCGGGCCAAAGGTGCCGTATGATCATAACGCAAGGCCATCCATTGCCGATCATCATCTTCAAGGGCAAATACTCCTTCATTGGGACGCTCTTCATCAGGTAGAAACTTGCCCAGAGCATCGGCATATTCAAAAGAAGGCGTGGCTAATGGTTCAAACCCGTGAGCATCAAAGACACTTGCTGCGGCGCCAAGCAATTGTTGTTCCGAGCGCAAAACAGCACCAGAGCGATCTTCAAACCCCTTTACCCGGCGCGCTTTTGGCCGGAAGTTTTTCTTATTCTTACTCATTGCTTTGTTTTGCCTTTATTCTTTGGAGCACAGCCTCAGTAGCTATATCAAGTTTTGGTTCTTCTGCGCCCGACAAGCGCTGTTCAATTGTAGCCGCCAGACTTTTGCCCAATTCGACTCCCCATTGATCAAACGGATTGATGGCACATAAATGTGCCAGAATCACGGTCTCATGCTCATAAAATGCCAGCAGCTTCCCTAAGGCGAAAGCAGATAAATCATCAAGCAAAACAGTGGTTGAAGGACGGTTTCCTGCAAAGTGCTTTTGCGGATCCTCACTGTCCCTGCCCACCATTAGCGCACTGGCCTGTCCCAGCATATTAGCCAGCACCTGCCTATGCTGTTCCAGATTGTTCTCCCTATCGCGCAAGACTGCGATCAAGTCTACCGGTATTGGGGTTTTTCCCTGATGCAAGGCTTGAAAAACCGCGTGCTGAGCATTGGTTCCAGCATCGCCAAAGACAATTGGTGCAGCACAAAGGGCCGCCGGGCTGCCATCACTTTGTACGCTTTTGCCATTGCTTTCCATTAGCAATTGCTGTGCCCACGAAACCAAAGGAGCGAGTCGTTCTGAATAGGGAATGATCGCCCTTCCGGGAAGTTTTAGAAAATTCAAATTCCAAAAACTGATCAATGCCGCGAGCATTGGCATGTTTTCTCTGGCCGGTGCCTGTAATACATGCCTGTCCATGGCTCTGGCTCCGTCCAACAATTGCCGCCATGTTTTGATACCAAGAGCCGCAGCAAGCGACACCCCCACTGATGACCAAAGGGAAAATCGACCACCGATTTCTTCCGGCAGATCAAACACCTGCTGCTCCGGAACACCAAAACTGATGGCTTTTTCACGGTTATTGGTAACGGCAAATATTTGCTTATGCCCGGCAGGTTTGCCAAGGTGCTGCTGCAGCCAGCTTTGGGCGATTTTAGCATTGGCCAATGTTTCAAGAGTAGTAAATGATTTTGACACCACCATGATCAGAGTTGCTGCCGGATCAAGACCGCTTAGGGCATCATTGATACATGCCGGATCCAGATTGGCCACAAAGCGAAGTTTTATCGCTTGTCTGACCGAACGCTTCAGGGCCGTGTAAACGGTTTTTGGCCCTAGCTCAGAGCCGCCAATGCCAATATGCACTATAGTGGAAATACGCCGGTTATCAGCTCCGGTAACTGTCCCATCATCAAGGCCGCTGACAAAATCTGTTATGCGCTGATTTGCGCTTTCCCAGTTTTCAGGATCAACCTGCCGGGGCAGATCATTGCTGTGTCCACGCGCCGCCATATGCAAGGCTGCCCGGTTTTGCGAAGAATTGACGGTTTTTCCTTCTGCCATTTGCTGTAAAAAACCGGCCACCTGTCGTTGTTCGGCAAATTCACACAACAGATCAAGAACCTGCCTGTCTATTTTTTGTCTGGAAAAATCTGCATGTATGCAAGGAAGAGACAGGCTAAAGCGGTGCACACGATCAGGATCATTGGCAAATAAATCCCGAAAGCTTGTTTCTTGTAATTTGGCAGCGGCCTTGGCAAGGTCTGGTAATGTGTTGTAGCGTTCCATAACCCTTTGAACCTCACAAGGAGCAAAGGATCAAGCCAAAAGCCGACATCAAACAGGTCAATCTTATGCAAAAGATCATCTGGATCATAATCGCCGCGGTTTTTATTGCATCGCTCTGGTTTTTTTCTTCTGCCCCCATGTCAAATAAAACTGCCCCTCCGGTGGTGGATTTATCTACTCCTGCGGCTGTGGATGTGGGCGATGGCAACAACCCGGCCTTTGCACCAATACTTGCTTTAAGTGACTTGCTGGTAATAAGGGCTAAACAACAAGCCACAACTAATGGATCAAGAGGCAAAGCAATGATCAGTGATGAAACCAGTATTGCCTTTGAAAAATTTGCCAGACTCGCCAAAGAGGCGGCCAGCTATATTGATGATAATGATGGCCCTGCTGATCTTGCCTGCATTTTCCGCGGCATGGCTGCAGATGCTGACAGGCAATTGGATGATTTGCGGGCTGCCAGCTCAGCAGCAGAACAAAGCCGGATCTGGAGCGAGGCAGCTGATTTATTTGCCGATGTGCGTCTGGTCTTGTTTCCAGTGGCGATACCGCCGCAGATCGACGGTTATAATGGCGAGACTTGCGCAGCATAATCTGCTTCAGGCATGCTTACACAATTAAAGCAGCTGCTGCCAATATGGCTGCAATAAACACGCTTGCATAAATCCAGTATTTTCGTAATCGGAGCATGCCGCTCACTGTCTTTCGAATAAGCGCAATTGCACATGCGGCAAATTATCCCGGTATTGAACATTTCGGCCGCAAAACCTGCGATTAAAATAGCCTCCAGGCGGTAGCGCACGCAAAACTTCTCACTGTTGCCTGCAGATACTCGGGCCAAAACTATGGGTAATTGCCAGACAATGCATTTTCAACAATTTTTGGCGTAAGCACTTGTGGCAGGACTTGCGGCTGCTCACGTCCGGGATGATAAACCAGATAAAGCGGCACTCCCACCCGACCAAATTTAGCCAGCTCTGCGGTAATAGTGTCATCACGACTGGTCCAGTCCGCCACCAGCAGCACAGCATTGTTTTGCTCAAACACCTTTGCCATGCGCTTTCCGGAAAGCGAAGTGCGCTCATTAACCTGACAGGTTATGCACCAGTCTGCGGTAAAGTCTACAAATACGACCTTGCCCTGCTCTCGCAATTGCTGAACCGCCTGCGATGACCAGACCTGTGGCTGCAATTCGGAATTATCTCTGGTGCTTAAAATGTTAGCCAAAATCAAACTTGCGGCAAGGGCGGCGATAATGGCTGCGGCCTTTCCAAGACGTTTTCCCTTCCACGCCCAAAATGAAAATCCGATCAGTAAAAATACTATCAGCATGGCAGTGGTTGCAAATGGCCCGGCCAGACCACTTAGCACCCATACCAGCCACAAGGCAGCACCAAACATCGGAAATGCCATAAGCTGATGAAAGCGCTGCATCCAGGGGCCGGGTTTTGGTAATGCTTTGAGCAGTCCCGGCTTAAAACTAAGCAAAGTAAACGGGGCGGCAAATCCAAGACCAAGGAATAAAAACACCAACAGGGAAACCGGAGCACTTTGGGTTAGGGTGTAACCAAGCGCCCAACCCATGGCCGGCGCCGTACAGGGCGAGGCAACAATTACCGCCAAAACACCAGTAAAAAACGCGCCGGTATCACCCTTGCCTTCGGTCAATGTTTCACCAATACCCATCCAGTTACCTGCAATTGAAAACACCCCAAGCAGGTTAAGGCCAATGACAAAGAACAAGACAGAGATAGCTGCAACAAAGGGGGCGTTTTGCAACTGAAAGCCCCAGCCTATTTGTTGCCCGGCAGCTTTTAGGGCCAACAATAATCCACCCAATGCCAAAAATGAAATCAGCACACCAATGAGGAACAATATGCCATGGCGACGGATAACAGGGGTTTGCGAGTGAACGGCAGAGACAAAACTCATCACCTTCATCGACAAAACCGGGAATACACACGGCATCAGGTTCAGCAATACACCGCCAATAAAGGCAAAGGCCAAAGCCAATAACAATCCACTGATGCCTGATTGTTCATTATCATTTGCCACCGGATTTTTGTTAAAACCACTGCCCGCAGGAAGAAAATCCTTTTGCAGGGAAACCTGCCAGGCTGTTGCTAATTTGCCTTTGCCGATTACCAATACCCCATCCACGGTTTCCAGCGTCCCGCGTTTTGCGCGAAAGCCAGGCTCACTCCACAAGGTAAAGCCCTGATCGCCAAAACTGGCTATTTGTGCAACGCTGTGTTTAACGGCCCCCGTATCAATGGGAAAGAACCAGATATTTTCCCTGTCGGCTTTTGCAGCTCGCACCAATGGCCCGGCAAAGCTAAAAAGAATTTGCTCGCCCTTTATGGTATATCCACCTGTGATCTGATCGGATGATACAGGCTTTGGTAGTTTAAGGAGCGCTGTTTGAATTCGCTTTGCATCCTCAGGCTTTTCCGGCAGGCCCTGATTGAGTGTCAAGTTTAATTCCACCTGTTCCGGTATGCAAATATCCTCGCAGACCAGCCAGGAAGCCCGGGCTGTAATGTCTATTGGTTTGCTGTCATCAAAATCAGCCCCGGCTGTAAACGGGATTGGATATAAAGTTTTGCCCTCATAGCCATAATTGATCAGTTGGCCCAGAAAAATAGCCTTTGGCGTTGGCCACATAATATCGCCGGCCTGCAAACCCTCAGGCAACTCCCATTTGATATTGGTGGCCAGCCCTGCTGCTCCCGGATTTATCCAGTAATTGTGCCAGTGCTCGCGAAGATCAAGCTCCATGCCGAGATAAAAACTGTCTCCAGCTTTGATATTCTGCTTGCTCGCAAGTAATTCAGCCCTGACATTTTCCGTATTGACCGGGTTGGCATTTGCGCCAAATCCCAACAGGGAAAAACCAATAATCAGAATAAGCAAACGCATAAGGTCATCTCCGATTGGATTTGCATATTTATAGCAGCGGCTCCTTTGGCACATATATGCGAACAGTGCCAGTCACCTCGCGCAAGTGTGAACCAGGTTATAGACTTGCAGTAAAGGCATGCACCTGTTCTATTGCGCCTATGAGTAAGAATGTAACCGCACAGGAAATTATTGAGCAATTGAACCTGTCGCCTTTGCCCGGTGAAGGCGGCTATTTCAGGCGCACTTATGAGGGGGCAATTGATATTGATGGACGGGCGGAATTTTCGGTAATTTATTATTTGCTAAGTGCTGACAACAACCGTTCTGCCTTGCACCAGCTTCCCTTTGACGAGACCTATCATTTTTATCTTGGCGATCCGGTGCAAATGCTCATTCTTGAAGAGGGCAAGCCCGGGCGGGAATTGACGCTGGGTGCTGATATTACTGGCGGGCAACAGGTACAGGTAATAGCTCCGGCAAATTGCTGGCACGGGTCAATATTGGTTAAAGGCGGCTCATTTGCCCTACTTGGCACCTGTATGACCCCCGGATATATGGATACAGATTATCGCGAGGCTGATGGCGTAAGGCTCCAGCAGCAATACCCGGAATTTAGCAGACAGATAAAAATTTTAACGGAAAAGCCAAAATGAATTTTAAGGGAAAAACCGTACTTGTTACCGGGGCCAGTGGCGGCATTGGCCGGGCCATTGCCACCGGCTTTACCAAAGCCGGGGCCGATTTAATACTTGGATATCGCACAAACCTTGAGGAAGCCCAAAGCCTTGAAAATGAACTGGAGCAAAGCGGAGCGCGGGTCAGCTTGCATGGCTTTGATGCCAGTATTGAGGCGCAGGTAGAGGCCAGCTTTACCGCCATATCCAAATATGAAAACCTGCCTGATGTGCTTATCAACAATGCTGGATCATTCCCCTTATCTGCAACAATCAAAACCAGTGCCAGCAAATGGGACGAGGTACAGGCCGCCAATTTACGCTCTGCGTTTTTGTGCTCCCGCGAGATGATAAAACTGTGGCTGGCCAGAAAACAAGGCGGATCAATTATCGGCATTGCCAGTATTGCAGCCAGTCTTTCACAACAGGATCTTACCGATTATTGCGCTGCCAAGGCCGGAATGGTTGCCATGAACCGCAATTTAGCCGCAGAATTTGGGCCAAAATCTATTCGGGTAAATACTGTATCTCCGGGTTTGGTATGGCGGGATGGCCTGCAAACCGATTGGCCTGAAGGCGTTCAGAAATGGAAAAAAACTGCCCCCCTTGGCGACCTTGTGCAACCTGATGATGTGGCCAATG
Organism: Robiginitomaculum sp.; assembly: GCA_015485155.1. GTDB lineage: Bacteria > Pseudomonadota > Alphaproteobacteria > Caulobacterales > Maricaulaceae > Robiginitomaculum_B. Next base: position 54,066 of record WFUF01000003.1, read on the forward strand.
CCTGTTTGTTTTTAGCCTCAGATCAAGCCAACTCCATAACCGGGGTTAACCTCATGGTTGATGCGGGCATTTCTGTGGCCAGACCGTTTTAGTTCTTAAAATTTGCCCGATTGAGCCGCTGATAAAATCTTGTACTGGGAAACCTCCAATGACAAAGCTTAAATTCAATCATTTCCTCATTGTAGCGGTGGTCGTGGCACTAAGCTCGTGTACCAAATCAGACACACAAACATGGGCACAAATATCCAAGACCCAATGTGAGGACAAGAACAACCAGCCAGCAACTTTATTTACGGCCAGCGATATTGTTACCATGGACAAGAAGCACCCCTCTGCCGATTGGGTATTGGTGCAGTGTGGTTTGATCACCGGTATTGGCCAGGGTGAGCTGCCTCAATCTATTCTGGAATTAAATCCTAAAATCAATGATCGTTTTGCCAGAGACGTATTGATGCCGGGCTTTATTGATCCACATTTACACCCGATGATCGCTGCGGTTTTATTGCCCACACACTTCATTGCCCCAGAGGATTGGGACTTGCCGCGCGGATTTGAGGCCGGGGTTAAAACCCGCAATGCCTATCTGCAAAAGCTACAATCTAAATTGGCGGCCGCGCCAAAAGATAAACCATTTATAAGCTGGGGCTGGCATGATTTATGGCATGGGCCGCTCACACGTGACATGTTGGATGAGATTGACAGCACCCGTCCGGTCATTATCTGGCAACGCAGTTTTCATGAAATTGTTGCCAATACCAAGGGCATGAAATTGCTGGGCGCACCCGATAAGGCGGCTTTTACCGCTTTGCTCGATCATCCGGGTGTTGATCCCAAACATGCAAATTTTGAACAGGGGTATTTTTCTGAAACTGCATTGGCAGCAGCATTTCGTCATTTGGCGACTGTTGTAATGTCCCCTGCCTCTTTAAGCGCCGGGTTTGCTGAGATGAAAACCATGCTCCGGCAAAATGGAATTACCACAATTTCCGACATGGCCACCGGAATTTTCGGAAGTTATGCCATGGAAGCTGGTTTAATTTCTGCAACTTTTGCCGCAAAGGGCGTTCCGGTTCGGGTGATGCTGATGCCTTATGCCAGTGAAGTAAGCGCCCGCGCCGGATCATTAGCGCAAGCTCCCTCATTGATTGCAAAAGAAGAAATTGCAGCAAGCTCAAACAAGGTTTTCACCAATAATCGCGTTAAAATCCTGTCTGATGGGGCATTTTTTGCTCCGGCGATGAAATTGGATAATCCGGCTTATCTCGATGGCCGTGATGGAAAATGGCTGACAGAGCCAGAATTGCTGGCAGAGCAAATCCGAAACTTTTGGCAAGCTGGCTTATCCTTGCACATTCACGTCAACGGCGATGCTGGTTTGGACACAGTGTTAGATGCGGTAGAAAATTTACCACGCAATGAGCAACAGTTAGATCAACAAATTGTACTGGAACATTTAGGGGTGTCCCGCGAAGACCAAATTGATCGCATCAAGGCTCTGGGCCTGCTGGTTTCTGCGCAACCAAATTATCTATATGTGGTCAGCGGCAAATATGCTGGCAAATTACTCGATAAAACCCAAGCTGCTGAGATGGTACGACTTGGCTCACTGGAACGCGCTAATGTGCCGATTGCGCTGCACTCGGATCTAACCATGGCGCCGGCGGATCCGCTGTTTTTGGCGTGGATCGCAGTAAACCGGATCAATATGGATGGCAATTTAATGGCCCCGGAACAACGCATTTCGGTTGATACCGCCATGCGAGCCATTACCATTGATGCCGCCAAAGTGATCGGGCTGGATGATGAGATTGGCTCAATCACAGTTGGAAAACGTGCTGATTTTGCAGTATTAAAGCAAAACCCATTTGAAACTGATCCGATGGATATTAAAGACATAAAAGTGCGCGGTGTGGTGTTTGAGGGCAAATGGTTTGACGCGCAATGATCTGTGTTATGGGCTGATTTTGGCTAATACTTTGTCCAGATAACAGCTGGCTGGTTCATAAAAGTCTGGGTCTTTCCAATAGCCATTATGGGAGCCGGGATTCCATGATTGCAAAACATTACCGGCATTTATCGGATGGTCACGCAATTCGCCAGCAATGAACAAGTCCTCATAACCCTTGCCTGATTCTCGTAATGGATAGGCCAACACGTCATCCCTGTCATAATAATTATGCCACCACGGGCGCATGCGGTGCTGTGGTGGCAATTCTTCATCAGCAGCCCTGATGGCCTTGCGGTGTTCAAAATCAAAGCCTAAGCCAAACAAGGGTATGTTACAGCCAAAGGTCAAAAACCCGGCCAGGGTTTTTAGCTGGCACAAGGGTTTGTCGGTAGGCGGAACATAACCGTGCTGGCAGTCCCAGATCAAATTCGATATCACATGCCCGCCCAGCGAGTGAGCCAGCACCACCAGCGGCGCACTTTCATTGGTATCTTCAGCCAATTCAGCAAAAACCTGATTGGCGCGCCCATGCACCTCACGGTATAAAGTATTATTGGGATCAGCGGAAAACCGATAGCTGGCCGCATCGCCAAGATTTGAAACCACCTGCCTTCGTAATAGTTTCTGTCGGGTTTTACCCGCGGTTCGTTGCAAAAGATCATTTTGGTTTTTTTGCATGAGGTCAGAATAAAACACTTCGCGCCAGGCGATATTGGCATCAAATCGCCCCGGGCCAAAACAATTGCGAATACGTTTGTGCAACTGAGCGGAATAAGTGATTTTGTCGCTTTGTGTCGGTGGATTTTTGGACAAATTACCAATGCCGTGAATAACGGCTACTGCAACTTTTTTTGTTTTATTCAAAGCAAGCCCCCTTTGAATGAAGCAAATGCCCAGCCTATAATAAAAAAGGGTTTACGCCAACAAAGCGTAAACCCTTGATTTTACTTATGTTGATTCAATCAATACCTGTAAGTATCACTTTTGAACGGCCCTGTTACATCAACGCCGATATAATCGGCCTGTTCCTGGCTAAGCTCGGTTAAATCTGCGCCTAACTTTGCCAAATGCAGACGGGCAACTTTTTCATCCAGATGCTTGGGCAAAGTGTATACTTCATTTTCGTACTTGTCAGAATGGTTCCATAGCTCAATCTGGGCCAGAGTCTGGTTGGTAAAACTGGCCGACATTACAAAGCTGGGATGGCCGGTAGCATTACCCAAATTGACCAGGCGTCCTTCGGACAGCAAAATCATCCGGTTACCAGAAGGCAGATCAATCATATCCACCTGTGGTTTGATATTTGTCCATTTATAGTTTTTCATATCAGCAACTGCTATCTCATTATCAAAATGACCGATATTGCAAACAATCGCCATATCCTTTAAGGCCCGCATATGGTCGGCGGTGACAATATCCCTATTGCCGGTGGTGGTGACAATAATATCCACATTGGACACCACATCATCCAGACGACGCACCTCAAAACCGTCCATTGAAGCCTGCAAGGCGCAAATCGGATCAATCTCGGTAACGATAACCCGCGCCCCGGCACCAGCCAGACTTTGCGCCGAGCCCTTGCCCACATCACCATAACCACAAACCACAGCCACCTTGCCAGCCATCATCACATCTGTTCCGCGCCTGATGGCATCGACCAGACTCTCGCGGCAGCCATATTTATTGTCGAACTTTGACTTGGTAACGCTATCATTGACATTGATCGCCGGAATTTTAAGAGTTCCTGCCTTGGCCATTTCATATAAGCGATGCACTCCAGTAGTGGTTTCCTCGGAAACGCCTTTAATGTCCGTAAGAAGCTCTGGATATTTTTCATGCACAATCAGGGTTAAATCACCACCATCATCAAGAAGCAAATTTGGCTTCCAGCCATTTGGCCCGGTAATGGTTTGCTCAATGCACCATTCGTATTCTTCTTCGGTTTCACCTTTCCAGGCAAATACCGGAACTCCGCTGGCGGCAATGGCAGCTGCTGCCTGATCCTGAGTTGAGAAAATATTACACGATGACCAGCGAACTTCCGCGCCCAAAGCTGTCAGGGTTTCAATTAAAACCGCAGTCTGGATAGTCATGTGCAAGCAGCCGACAATTCTGGCCCCAGCCAAAGGCTGTGAAGCAGCAAATTCTTCACGGATTGCCATCAATCCGGGCATTTCAGTCTCTGCAATTACAATTTCCTTGCGGCCCCATTCAGCCAAAGAGATATCTGCTATTTTGTAATCATTGGCGGCCATCGGTCGCTCCCAAAAGTTCCGGCATTAGAGAAAATGAGCCCAAAAAGCCGTCATTTGAGCTCAAAATGAATTTCACGACCGCCTATAGCAATCAGAATGCACATTGGCAATATCTACATAAAGATATCTTTATGTGGCGCTGTCGTTTTCGCCAAAACCATCTTCAACCAAGGCAATAAGCGTCGCCATTGCCTGCTCCGCGTCCGGCCCCTTGGCTTCGATCAGAATAGTTCTCCCCATGTGACAGGCCAGCATCAGCAATTCCATAATTGAATTGGCATTGACTCTCTCGCCATCGCAAGACACGTGAACTTCTGCATCAAATCCGGCCAGTGTTGATACAAATTTAGCGGCAGCTCTGGCGTGCAGTCCACGTTCATTTACGATGACCGCCTGTTGCTGATAAGAAGCAGAATCACTCACCGACGAGTCCCCAGCACCTCTGAAGCAATGGCCATATATTTTCGCCCCGCCTCCACGGCACTTTGGCAAACAGAATCAAGAGCCATGGTTTTTCTGGCTTCGGCCAGCTTGATCAACATCGGCAAATTTACCCCGGCCAATACTTCTACCCGGTTTTTGGACAGGAGTTTTAAGGCCAGGTTTGATGGAGTTCCACCAAACATGTCGGTAAGTAAAATAACCCCATCACCGCTGTCTACGGCTTCGGCAGCGGCGCGAATTTCATGGGTACGATCATGCAAATCGTCATCAGCTTCAATACAAATAAACGATAATTGCTCCTGACTGCCAACAACGTGCTCAAGCGCTTTGGCAAATTCCTCAGCCAATTGGCCATGGGTTACAATTACCAGCCCAATCATGTCCGCTCCCTAACAAGACCTTGCGATTAAAACCCAAACTTATCGCACTGACCAGCATTATTGTCCGAGTTTTTTAGGTAATTCCACAATAAATTTTGCTCCTGTTACCTCGCCATTCTTATCAACCACATTTTCAGCCCAGACACGCCCCTTATGAGCGGTTACGATCTGGCGAACAATGGAAAGTCCCAAACCGGAATGGGCACCAAATTTCTGCCCCTGCGGACGGTCAGTATAAAATCTTGAAAATACAGTCTCGAGATTGTCTGCAGGAATTCCACAACCCTGGTCCTCAACTTCAATACAAACCATTTCACCAATATCCAGAAGGCGAACAAAAACCCTGCCCTTTTCTGGTGAAAAGGTAATTGCATTGTCGATCAGGTTTTGCAGAACCCGGGCCAGCGGCTCTTCGGCACCATAAATAATCAGTGAGGACTGCAAGCCATGCTCAAAGATCACCCTAGCCTTGTTTGCAGACTTCAAATTAGCATAAATATCTACAACGTCATGAATAAGAAGAACAAGATCAACAGGCCGGGCTTGTGCGCGTGCCAGGTCAATATCAAGCCGCGAAGAAGCAGAAATATCCGTGATCAGACGATCAAGGCGCGACACATCGGAATTTAATATATGTAACAGTTTTTCCCGAGCCTCATCATCTTTGGCAGCAGGCAGGGTTTCTACAGCACTTCGGATTGAGGTGAGCGGGTTCTTGATTTCATGAGCAACATCAGCAGCAAAACTCTCAATTGCTTCGAGCCGGTCATAAAGCGCCCTGGTCATGCTGGTAAGCGATTTGGACAGTTCGCCGATTTCATCACGGCGGGATGAAAAATCTGGAATACTGGTTGGTGATACAGAGCCCCGCCGAATCTGATCAGCGGCCAGAGCCAAGGCGCTGATTGGTCGCGCAATCAGCCAGAACAGGGTCAGGGAAGAAAGAATTGTCACCAAAACAGCAAACAGAATAAAAGGTATCAGGGCTTTGCGTTCCGAAGCTATGATCTCGTTCACATCATCACTTTCGACAGTCACCACCCCCAAAACAGCTACCACATGCTGTATCGGTACGGAAACACTGACCACGCGATTACCGTTTTCATCAACCCGTTCGCCGGCAATGGTTTCACCAAGCAAGGCCGTGGCAACTTCCTCGCTGCGCGATCGTCTTGGAATAGATCTGGTTTTTGATACCGGGTTCAGCCCGTCCAGAAACGAGGCCATATCTTTAACAGTTTTGGAAAACCAGCCGCTAATACCATCTTTCTTGTCAACCGGCTGCAGTTGATCAACACGGATTTGATCACGCAGAATATTACTATCGGTAATCATTGTGCCAAAGCGATCAAACAATTGTACGCGGGCTGCGGCATCAGACAGAAACAGGCCGTTCATCACTGCCTCGGCCTGTACCGGATCCATTTTTGGAGTAGGCATGCCTACAGTGGCAGTTTCCTCGATAACCCCTGCAATAAGCTCGCCTTGCGCCCGCAAATTGGCAATACGTGCATCAATTAACCCCTGGCGCATTTCATCAAGCACCAGCACTCCTGTCACCAGCACCAATAGGCCGGCCATGTTCGCTAACAATATTTGACGCGAAAGACGCCAGAAACCCAAAGACCATTTCTGGTCAGGTATTGTTGTAGCGGTATCCGACGCCATAGAGAGTTTCGATCGAGTCAAATTCTTTGTCCACCATTCGGAATTTCTTGCGCAATCGTTTTATGTGGCTGTCAATTGTCCGGTCATCCACATATATCTGGTCATCATAGGCTGCATCCATCAATTGGTCACGGGATTTCACATATCCCGGCCTGTTGGCCAATGCCTGCAGTATAAGAAACTCGGTAACAGTTAACCGCACAGGATCACCATTCCACACACAAGAATGCCGATTAGGATCCAAAGTAAGATTACCCCGGACAATTACTTTTTGATCATCATCATGGCCTGTAATTGCTGACCCCTGGGTTCGTCGCAATACTGCCTTGATGCGCCCGGCAAGCAGTCTTTGTGAAAACGGCTTGGTTATATAATCGTCTGCCCCAAGCGTAAGACCTAACGCCTCGTCAATTTCATCACCCTTGGAGGTAAGGAAAATAACCGGAACGTTTGAAACCTGTCGCCAGCGGCGCAGTAATTCCATTCCATCCATACGGGGCATTTTTACATCAAAAATGGCCAGATCAGGAGGTATGTCAGTCAAAGCAGCAAGAGCCGTCACACCGTCATGATAAACACGAACCGTATAGCCTTCTTTTTCTAAAAACATAGAAACCGAGGTCAGGATATTCTGATCATCATCCACTAGTGCAATATTGGTCATAAACTCCCCCTAGATTTGCCATAACAGTGTACTCAGCTTTTTGTTAGACGCAATGCAGGCGAGAATATGGCTTTCATAAGGCTTTAAGGCCTTTGGTGTTAATATCATTATGAAGTTTGAATTCGGGGTGATTTTATGAGCGCAAATGTTCACTATGAGGTCTATGTAAAGAAACACCGGAAGGCAGGATGGTTATTGCACCAGGCCTGCGAGGATCGCAAAGAAGCCATCGAAATTGCCATCGAAGCCCGTGGCGAGTCGGAAGAATGTTCTGTTCGGGTCTCCAAAGAATCCTTTGACGAAATCAATGATATTTTTCACTCCACACAGATTTTCTCCAAAGGCCCGGAAACCCATCAGCGGAAATTGCGTGAAGACAAGAAAATGGATCCGCCATGCTCCAGTCCTTCTGATCTTTATGCCTTACATGCGCGCAGAACCCTTGGTCGGGCTTTGGGGCCGTGGTTGAAGCGAAATAATATTACAGTCATCGAGCTTTTATACCGATCAGATATGGCAGAGCGATTAGCCGCAGCCGGTTTTGACCGCCAGCATGCCGTTCAAAAAGTGGCTATTGCCCAGGCCGGGGCGCAAGAGTGTTCAGTGCAACATGTAGTTCGCAAGCTGACCGATCTTGCCGACAAAGCCACAGACCGGCTGCGCAAACTGGAAAAAACGGGAAAATTACCTGGTTTTCACAAGAAAGGTTATGCTGCTACTTTTGCTGCGGCCAAAAAACATTCTGATACGGCCTTTGCCTTGCATCATGCATTGGCAAAAGCTCTGTCTCCGATGCAAGAGTGGGATCAGAAAGTCGCCTTTTTAGCTGGCTGCGTATCTGATGCATTGGTGGAGGGAAAGGGCTGCGCGGACAGCATCCATATGCTTGATGAATTTACCTCTGAAATTGTCGCCTTACCCCATGCACTAAACAAGATGGTAGGAGGAGATACTCTTGGAGACCGCCTTGACCGCATTACTGACATGCTGATGGGAAAACCACCCGAATCAGGAAGTGAAGGTTCCAGATTGCTCGCCAAAGCGCTGACATCAAAACAATTGCCAATGACGCAAAGCGCCCTTGCCGCCAGAATTTTTAGCGAGTTGTGCGGCCCGCGCAGACTTTGCCCTGATAATTTTGAGAAAGAAGTGGCGTTAAATCGCTCTATTGCTGATCGTCTGGTTGCGGTGAACCGCGCACTGGCTCCTATTGATCAAATTTCCGAGGCCTTTAACATTCGATCCAAGCGCTTGCTTGAGAATGACGCTATACACAGCCTGCTAAAACGACACAGCAACAGTGCCGCCGAAGAAATAAAATGTTTGCTGCGTCTGGAAGAAAGCATTGTTGGCGACCAGAACAAGGTAAAGCTTGCGTCTTTTCTGCGCGCAGTTATTGGTTCTCATAAAACCCGTAGCTGGTTCGTAAAAAAATCAAAAAACTCATTAAACATAATTGCCAATATAGCTCAGGCACAACGATCAGTATTAAGCAGCTCCTTCAAACAAAGTGACAAGGACGAATTGAGCATGCAACTGGATAGATTGTGCGCCGACATAATTGCCGACACCGGCATCATACGCAAACTTGAATATCAAAACAAAGACCCCATTGAAGCTGGAAGAGCATTGATGCAACTGGTTGAGGGCGGGGTGCTGACTTTAGGAACCGTTTCAAACAATATATGCAAGAAAACCTTACAATTACTGCGTACCAGCCAGGTAAGAGAAGAATTGCGCAACAATAATCCAAAAACCGTAAAAATCGCCAGAGAAATCAATACAATGATGCAAAGGATCAGGGCCAACACCTGATAAAATACTGGCCTCACTTCTTACGTATCCCCTGATTTGGAGTATTCACCCAACCGCAAAAACCCGTCCTCAAGTAGCCGCTAGGCGATAGGACATTAAAGAGTCCTCAAGTAGCGAAGCGGTAGGACACAAAAAACCTTCCCACTTTTGCTAAAAATGCAAATCTTTGCTTATCGCATTTTTGGCCGCAAAACCGGTTCCCACTTTTGCTAAAAATGCTCTAGTTATAACCACGCTTGGCTGCAGCAAGATTATCCAAAGCACCTGATGATCTGGTAGCAGGACGGCGGCGGCGACGGGTCTGGGGCTGATAGGCCTGTGCTGCATGTTCCTTGCAATAAGGAGAACTATCGGTGGAACCCCGGCCACAGAACTTAAACCCCGGTTTTGCCGGATCACCAATTGGCCATTTGCAAAGCTTGTTCGTCAGGGTCAGGACAGTGGCAAATTTGCCATTGGGAAGTTTCTGGGGCTCGATGGGTGCCGCAACCGGCTCTTCGCGACGCGGTGCAGGCGTGGCCGGGGATGATTTTGCTGCCGGAGAAGCGACAGTTTTACGCGGAGCGGCTGCCTTGGGGCGTGGTCTGGCTCTAGGTGGCCTTGAAGGTGTAGCCCGGCCAGATAGTCCCAACCGATGAACTTTGCCGATCACTGCATTGCGTGTAACCCCACCCATTTCTGTGGCAATCTGAGAGGCGCTCAAACCTTCTATCCACAGTTTTTTTAATATCTCAACCCGATCCTCGGTCCAAGCCATAGAACAACCCCTTCATTTAACCGTAAAAATTTGGTCACAACTGCATGCTAGTTTCCGGTGAGATACGAATACTTTTAATGAAAAAACCTGTATATACCCCTCAAGCACACTAGGTATTGTAGCTGCCGGAGCCACACATACAAGATGCAGAGGGGAATTATCCACAGATTTTCTCATTGTACCCGAATTAACAGTTTAGCAGAAAGCGGCATTGTAACCCGGTTTTTTTGACACTAGAACACTTAAATGCAGATTCACTCAAAAAGCTTCAGTGTTCGACAGATCGGTATGGTCAACTGGATTGGCCTTTACACCTTGTTCTCCAAGGAGGTGATGCGATTCATCAATGTCGGGTTTCAAACCCTGATAGCGCCAATAGTTTCCGCCTTATTGTTTTTGATCATTTTCAAATTCGCCTTTGGCTCGGCAAGGCCAGCAATTCATGGCATTGACTATGTTCAGTTTCTGATCCCAGGATTGATCATGATGGGCATGTTAAACCAGTCCTTTGCCAATACTGCCTCCTCCCTGATTATATCAAAGGTTCAAGGCAATTCCGTAGACTTCCTAATGCCACCCCTGTCTGCAATAGAGCTGTTTCTCGCCTTTGTTAGCAGCGCTGCCTTGCGCGGATTATTGGTTGGTGCTGGCTCTGGTCTTGTTATGCTATTATTTGAGAGCTACCACATCAGTCATATCGGAGCTGTTATATGGTATGCGATAAACGCGACTTTGATGATGGCAATGATCGGGTTGATTGCCGGAATTGCGGGAAACCGCTTTGATCATCTTGCGGCCATTCAAAACTTTATTCTGTTGCCCTTGACCATGCTCTCAGGAACATTCTATTCGATCACCGTGTTGCCGCAAAGTTTCCAGCACCTCAGCCAGTTAAATCCGTTCTTTTATTTGATTGACGGGTTTCGATACGGGTTTACCGGGGTATCTGATGGAAACCTGCTGGTTGGTATTTTTTTGATTTCGGCCATAAATCTTGGTTTGGCAACCATTTGTTATTTGATTCTGGCTTCCGGCTGGCGGCTGAAATCCTGATTTAGTTTTGCGGAGACAATCATAATGACCAGCAATTTGATACCTTCCTACGCCCCGCCCAACCTGATTTTTGAACGTGGGTCTGGAGTATATCTGTTTGATGGCAATGGCGAGCCGTGGCTGGATTTCATTGCCGGAATTGCGGTGAATGCTCTGGGTCATTGCCACCCTGCCCTCACCAGCGCCTTACATGAGCAGACCGACAGGTTATGGCATGTCTCCAACATGTTTGATGTTCCCATGCGCGAGCAATTGGCAGCAATGTATTGCGAAAGCAGCTTTGCTGATCTGGTGTTTTTTACCAATTCGGGCACCGAAGCCATTGAAGGATTGCTAAAGGCAGCCCGGCGGTTTCATTTTGAGAACGGGCAACCGGATCGCATCGAGGTCTTAACTTTCCAGGGGGCTTTCCATGGCCGCTCCTATGGCGCCATCAATGCCGGCGGCAACCCGGCATACCTCAAAGGCTTCGGCCCAGCCATGGCGGGCTTCAAACAGCTTCCATTTGCCGATGAACAGGCCTTCATCGATGCCATATCCCATGACACCGCCGCAGTGCTGATTGAACCAGTGCAAGGCGAAGGCGGAGTTCGCGCGGCACCAGAGGGTTTTTTACGTCTACTGCGGGCCAAATGCGATGAAACCGGGGCCTTGCTGCTCTATGATGAAATTCAATGCGGTGCTGGCAGAACCGGCAAATTGTTTGCCCATCAATGGACAGATGCCGAACCCGACGGCATGGCAGTTGCCAAAGGTGTCGGCGGTGGCTTTCCCCTTGGCGCATTTTTGACAAGCCAAAAGGTAGGGCAGCATATGATTGTTGGCACTCATGGCTCGACCTATGGCGGCAATCCGCTGGCCATGGCTGTGGGCATTGCCCTTTGGAACGAGATTACCAAGCCTGAGACCATGGCCAATGTTATTGAAACAGGCGGATTCCTGAAACAGCAATTGGCCAGATTAGCTGATGAGTTTCCTGATATTATCATGGAAAGCCGCGGCAAGGGCCTGCTGCTGGGACTAAAACTGCATGAACAGTTCATAGCCCGTGAAATGACGGGACTGGCGCGGGATCAGGGCTTGCTGATTGGGGCTGCCGGTGACAATGTAATTCGCATGGCACCACCGCTGATAATTACCAAAGACCATGTACGAGAAGCCGTGGCCAAGTTGGAAAAAGCCTTACATACTGCCCGCAAATCAGGCACCAGCTAATGCGCCACTTTATCGACTTAACAGCCATTCCAGCCGAGGATTTGCACGGTATTTTGGCCAATGCCATAGCCATGAAAGCAGCCAGATCCGGCCTGCCCAAAGGCACAACAGATCCAGATCCGGTATTGGCAGGCAAAATGCTGGCCTTGATTTTTGAGAAAAGCTCAACCAGAACAAGGATAAGCTTTGACATGGCCATACGGCAGTTGGGCGGGCAGTCAATGGTGCTGTCGGCTTCTGACATGCAATTGGGCCGGGGCGAAAGCATTGCGGATACGGCACGGGTATTATCGCGCTATGTGGATGCGGTGATGATCCGTGCCAACAGCCATGAAACCGTGCATGAAATGGCCCGGCACGCAAATATCCCGGTGATTAACGGTCTTACCGATCGCTCGCACCCTTGTCAGATTATGGCCGACCTCATGACCTTGCAGGAACACAAGGGCGAATTATCAAAACTGACGCTGGCATGGGTTGGGGATGGCAATAATGTAGCCAGCAGCTTCATACATGCCGCCGCAAAATTCGGGTTCACACTGCAACTGGCCTGCCCGGCGGAGTTTGCCCCAAATACCGACGAAACATCCGATGCAATCAATGCCGGTGCCGCAATTAAGCTAACTACCAGCCCCTTAGAAGCAGTCACCGGGGCCGATGTGGTAATTACCGACACCTTTGTCTCCATGGGTGACAAAAACCCTGAGCACAGGTTAAAAATACTTGCGCCATATCAGGTGAATAGCGAGCTAATGGCCAGGGCCGACAAAAACGCTGTTTTCCTGCACTGCCTGCCAGCTCATCGCGGCGAAGAGGTCAGCGCCGAAGTGATTGACGGGGAGCAAAGTCTGGTTTTTGATGAAGCTGAAAATCGCCTGCATGTGCAAAAGGCGATCCTTGCATATTGCTTTGGCCAATGAATACCGACGATCAAAATAACAGTGCTGATGATCTGGTAACACCATTTCATCTTGAAGGTCAGCCGGTACGCGGGCGCATTGTGCGCCTTGGCCCGGCCCTGGACGAGATTTTACAGGCCCACAATTTGTCTGATCCGGTTGCGCGGCTGCTTGGTGAAGCCGTATTGAGCGCAATTTTAGCTGGCTCATCGCTGAAATTTACGGGCCGGGTAATCGTACAGGCCAGCGGCAATGGCCCGGTTTCGTTTCTGGTTTCGGATTTTACCACTGATGGCGGCGTGCGCGGCTATATCAGGGCTGATAAGGAGCAATTACCAGATGAAACTGCGCCAGAACTAAAGTCATTGATGGGTGACGGCCAATTTGCACTTACCATTGATCCGGGCAAGGCAGAGCACCGCTATCAGGGTATTGCCAAACTTGAGCCTTCCAGCTTTGCCGCCACCGCAGAAACCTATTTCAAACAATCAGAACAAATTCCAAGTCGCCTGATTTTAGCAGTTTCCAGACATACTGACGGTGACGGAATTACTCGTTGGCGCGGCGGTGGCATATTGGCGCAAAGAATTGCTGATGATCGGGATGATGCTGAACATGATCCATGGCAGACAGCTTTGTCACTGCTGGAAACTGTTAGTGCTGACGAACTAACCGATCCAATGCTGACCACTAAGCGCCTGTTATACCGCTTGTTCCACGAACAGGGGGTCAGAACATTTGAGCCATTACCAATTTACAAGCGCTGCACCTGCACGCCTGAACATGTAAAAGGCGTTTTGCGAAATTTCACCCGCGCCGAAGTAAAGCAGATGATAACCAAGGACGAACAGATCGAAATGACTTGCGAGTATTGCTCCAAAACCTTTTGCTTTGCCGCCAGTGAACTTAATCAAAACCTTTAAAGCCCCGGGCCTGTTAGTTTGGCGCAAAAACCATCTTCCAATTTTCCCCGCAGGATAAGGGCCAGAAGCAGGAAAATTTATGTCCCCTCCTGTTAAGATCGCTTACACAAGCATAAGAACACAAAGCCCTTTTGTTTTATTGGGTTTGAGAAAAATATTTACCTGTCAAAGAGCATTTATTTTGGGGGTTTCGCCTCCAACCCTTACATTATAACAGGCTTGGCAAGTGCGGGCGCCTTTTACACTTATCCCCGCACCTCAAGGGTCAGTTAGTACCGCTAAGGGTCATTTCAGGGTCAGTTTATTACCAAAAAGTGCTGTTTTGGTATGATTACAGGGTGTTACAAGTATCACTCAAGGGACAGCCGAAATTTGCGATGACCCTAATAGTGACCCTGCCGCTAACCCTGATCATGACCCAATTCTGACCATTCTTCGCCGGAGGTAAAGTTTGAACCCGCATAATTAATTCGGCAAAATATTCTGCTGTTAAGAGTGGAAAACATTTTGAACTTACGTTCACACCTTCGTCCGGCGTGGAGCTTGCTTTTTGTTCAGTTCACGTTCATGTGTTTACCTGATGCTGGCTGATCTGTGAACTTTGGATATAAAATGAATGCTTTTCTTGTGGCCAGCCTGTTGCTGACACCCGCTCTGACACCGGCACCCTTGTCGCCACCGGCCCAGCTACTTGCCGATGCTTGTATTGCCGAGGGTGAGTCCCGGACAGAATGTATCTGCTATGCCGGATTTATTGAAAAAAACTCCAGTGAGCGCGAGCTAAAAGCACTGGCAACCCTGATTGAGCCCAAAAACCGTGAAAGTCTGGAGCAGGCATTTAGCTCCTTGATGCAGGCCGGGCTTACACCTGCAGAAATTTTTGACATTGGCATGCGCGTGGAAGAGCTAAGCGATGACGCCACCAAGGTGTGTAAAGAAAAGTAAGCGTGATGAGCCTCCGAATAAGATCACTTAATTGACCTTATTTGAAAGCAAACTAGAATAAGGTCAGCCCGATGATCTTATTGAGGAGTTATGTTACATATATCCAAAGAAACAATCTTTGAACGTATGCAAGTCGAAAACCCGTGGCGGGAAACCGGGGAGGTGGCCAGTGTCAGTGCGTATCGACGTCGAGCTTATTTTGACAGCTTTTTTGCAGAGGTCACACAAACGGCATCACTTATTTGATCGTCTTATCTGTTTTTACCGGCACTGCGATCACGCCCGGCCAGTAAACGAAGCCGCAAAGCAGTTAGTTCAATAAAGCCGTCTGCGTCCTTTTGATCATAAACCACATCGTCCTCAAAGGTCACATGCTCCAGTGAATACAGGGAGTTAGGAGAGGTGCGGCCAATAATACTGGCCAGACCTTTGTAGAGTTTCACACGTACTTCGCCATTTACCATGGTTTGCGAGGCATCAATGGCAGCTTGCAGCATTTCGCGTTCCGGCGAGAACCAAAATCCGTTATAAATCAACTCGGCATAGCGTGGCATAAGCTCGTCTTTTAAGTGAGCTGCCCCGCCGTCCAGGGTAATCTCTTCGATACCACGATGAGCAGACAGCAAAATCGTACCACCGGGTGTTTCGTAAATTCCCCGTGACTTCATGCCAATAAAGCGGTTTTCCAGCAAGTCCAGCCGGCCAATGCCGTGCTTGCCACCAAGTTCATTTAACCTGGTCAGCAAATTGGCCGGAGATAATTGTTCGCCATCAATACTAACCGGATCACCTTTTTCAAAGCCAATAGTGATGATTTCCGGAGCATCCGGAGCATCTTCGGGGCGCCGGGTGCGTTGATAGACAAATTCCGGGGCTTCTATAGCCGGATCTTCAAGGGCTTTGCCTTCTGATGAGGTGTGCAACAGATTTGCATCCACCGAAAACGGAGCTTCGCCACGCTTGTCCTCGGGCACTGAAATGCCTTGTTGTTCGGCATAGGCGATCAGGTCTGTGCGTGATCCAAATTCCCACTCCCGCCACGGGGCGACAATTTTGATTTCCGGATCACGGGCCAGATATGCAAGTTCAAAACGTATCTGATCATTACCTTTGCCGGTAGCACCATGACAAACAGCATCGGCCCCGGTCAGTCGCGCAATTTCAATTTGTCGCTTGGCAATCAGTGGTCTGGCAATGGCGGTGCCCAGCAAATAACGCCCCTCATAAAGCGCATTGGCCCGAAACATTGGGAACACATATTCGCGGACAAATTCCTCGCGCAGGTCTTCGACGAAAATCTCCTTAACGCCCAATTGTTCAGCCCGTTGGCGCGCTGGCTCCAGTTCCTCGCCCTGCCCAAGATCAGCGGTAAATGCTACGACTTCCGCACCAAGATCAGCTTGCAGCCATTTTAGGATAATTGACGTATCCAGCCCACCTGAATAGGCAAGAACAACTTTTTTGGGGGCTTGCGACATGGTAGCGCTCCTTAATAATTGGTGGGCACTGGAAAACCTGTAACAGACGGTGTTGTCAATGGCTGTAGGTGTTTCTTCTGAAAAAATCATGGGCTTTAGAGTCAGTATCTATTAAATTATCTGCTCAGATCAAAAAGCTACAATCTTGCACAAACCTACAGATTGTGTACAAGTCATTTTAACGAACGTCAGGGTTGTAATATGAGCGGTTATTTGAGGATTTATTGTTTGCCCTATCGCCTGGAGTGGCTATCTGAAAACGGGATTTTGGGATTCGATAAATGTAATAAACGAAAATCAAAAAGCAAATTCTGGTTCATTTTGAACCGGAAGTGCTTTGGATGTTTTGCGGGCATAATTTTGCTTGTGCTGACTACTTTTGCCAATATCGCCCATGCCCAAAATGCTCAGAAAAAAAATGAGTGGGGATCATTTCCCATCAGCATTTCATACAGTGGTATGGGTTTTACCAAAGAGCAACGGGACAAAATTGATACTGGTGAACTGGTCTATACTACCAGTACAACCACGTCAGGTTTGCTTTTTAGCTGTGTCAATGGTGATCTGATGGTTGCGGTTTCACTAAAGCCTCAGGATTTTACCCAGACATTCAACAAGACCACGCGCAGACACAAGGGACGCAATGTTAAGATGAGCCTTAATGATGGAGCTAAAACTGATCTGGGAACATGGATATTAAAACCCAGACTTGGCGGTCTTTCCAGCCTAAAGTCATGGCAGGCAGCCAGATTATATAATGCAGTAGTGCGCCAGCAAAGCGTGACCCTGTTTGTGCAACGGCAAAAGCCTGTTGTGCTGGATATTCCAAAAATAAATTCAGTATTTGCCGATTTTGGCAGTGAATGCGGGCTGGGGCGAAACAAACAATAGTGCAAAGTGGCAATTTCACTATAATAGCTCGGCACAATAGCCCGGATTTTGATTTTCACCTGATTGGAACTAAGGATTTTCCATGGATTTGTTAGGCAATGCGCTTTTAGTTTATCCATGGGGTATTTATGCGATGTTGGTATTAGCGCCATTTGTGCAAGAAGATGCTGCGGTCATTGCTGCGGCATCTGCCTTTAGCCTCAATCTTGGCGATCCGGTTTTATTGTTTTTAAGTATTGTAATTGGCCTTACCGCCAGTGATTTATGGAAGTATTGGGCGGGTCGTCTGGGTCGGCTGCATAAAAAAGCAAGCGGGGTTGCGGCAAACAAGAAAGTGATGCTGGTGCGTGACAAGGTGGTAAATTCGCTGGGCCTGACATTGATGGCAACCCGTTTTGTACCCGGAACCAGAATTCCGGTTTATCTGGCGTCCGGGTTTTTCAAGGTTCCGTTTGATCGATTTGCATTTTGGATTGTTGTATCGGGGGCTGTATATAGCCTGTTGGCTTTTTTGCTGTTTCACTTTCTTGGCGAGGTTGGAGGAAGCAAGGCCAAAGCGTTTGCTCCATTGGTGGCAATTTTTATTGTTATAATTATTTTGCTGGTGCAGTGGTTTCGCAACCGAGCCCAAAGGCTCGTTTAATCAGCTTCTTCTGGCACCAGGGTTTCGCGCACCGGATCGTTCTTCCATACCCACCACGAATAAACCACAGCAATCAGGGTCGAGCATAAAGAGCCAAAAACCAAAATCATCAGCGCCAGTTCAGGGGCCAATACCAAAACGCCCGTCACAGTAAACAAGCCGGTCACCAAAAACAGCTTTCCGGCCAGCCGATGGGTTTTATCCCACGAAGCATCTGATGACAGGGTCCATGGGGTGCGAACTCCTAAAAACCAGTTAGGGCGAATTTTGCCGAATACCGCGCCCAGTGCTATAAGGAAAATGCCAATCATAATGGCCATAATCTTACTAACATCTGGACCGCTGGTAACATCAGAGAGATTTATGTGACCAGTAGCATTTAGCACTATCATAAAATGCACAAAGCCGAGCACGACCATAGTCCCAATCCATGCAACAAGATAGGCCATTGATGATCTGATAAGATTTGATCTGCGCGGATCTAAAAAAGGTACAATTGCTAATAATACAGATATGCCCAGCGCCATTGCCGGCAACATCCACAATACTGTACCGGCATCGGAAAACCCATCAGCAACTCCTTGCGCATTCCAGTGCGTGGCAAATTTTTCCCCTTCG
Organism: Robiginitomaculum sp.; assembly: GCA_015485155.1. Taxonomy (GTDB): domain Bacteria; phylum Pseudomonadota; class Alphaproteobacteria; order Caulobacterales; family Maricaulaceae; genus Robiginitomaculum_B. The sequence continues at coordinate 72,662 of WFUF01000003.1, forward strand.
GGCAATTGCCCCATGGCCCAGAAACTTAGCGCAAACATGGGTATAATAAACAGCGCGCTGATTATAATTCCCTTAGTTGTCATTTTTGCTCTCCTGTTTTGAGTTACTGCCCAATAATGCCATAATAGCAGCAAGCGCATCTTCAGCAGCGCCGGTGTTCAGGCGGTAACGGATTATTGTTCCATAACGCTCTGCATGCACCAGCCCCGCAGATTTCAGCACATTCAAATGCCCGGTCAGACTTGGCCATTTCATGTCAAATGGCTCCAGCAATTCACCGGAAGTCATCGGGCCATCACGCAGCAGTGAAAGAATCTCCCGACGTACCGGATGGGACAGGGCCTTGAATATCTGGTTCATACGCTATAATTAGTCATATTCCTAATTAGTGTCAATGCTAATTATATCTCGCATAAAAGATTTTTTGACATTGGCTTCTTGCTTTTTGGCGTTGGTGAGCCATTGTATGTCAAGGACAGTCTTTAGGAGAAAATCATGGCCCGCAAATTATGTCTTATTACTGGTGCATCTGCAGGGATCGGTGCGGCATTGGCTCGTGAGTTTGCTGCTCATGGCTGGGATCTGGCGCTGACTGCGCGGCGCAAGGATCGGCTGGAAGATCTGGCCGAAGAATTAAAGGCAAGATACGGCGTTGACAGCCTGATCATTGCCGTGGATCTGGCAAAGAAAACTGCTCCCAAAGCCATTATGAAAGCCATATCAGATGCTGGCAGAGAGGTCGATGGGCTGGTGAATAATGCTGGCTATGGATTGCCGGGAGCATTTAACACGCCAAGCTGGAAAGATCATGAACAGTTCTTGCAGGTAATGCTTACGGCCCCGCTAGAGCTTTGCTATCTGGTTCTGCCGGGCATGAGAGAGCGCAAATTTGGCCGTATTATCAATGTTGCTTCACTGGCCGGGCATTTGCCGGGCTCTATGGGGCATACCTTGTATGGAGCAGATAAGTCATTTTTGATCAAGTTTTCAGAATCACTGCATCTGGAAAATCGCAGTCATGGTGTTCATGTAAGTGCACTTTGCCCGGGATTTACCTATTCAGAGTTTCACGATGTAAATGATACTAGGTCGATGGTCTCTAAAATGCCAGGCTATATGTGGCAAACCGCCGAGGAAGTAGCGCGCACCGGATATCAGGCGGTGGAGCGTAATAATCCGGTTTATATTCCAGGTGCCTTTAACAAGTTCATCAGTACATTGGTAAAGCTGTTACCAGCAGCAATGGGCCGGGCGATGATGAGCAAACAATCAAAAAAATTCCGGAAACAGGAAGAATAATAACCGGTGTTAGCTTCGTACATAATACTTGATGGTACCAGCCAATAACCGGCACCGTACTGACCACCAGGGTCAGCAGGTAAGTATTGCCTATTGCCATGACTGCGGTAACATGGGGTGAGGCCTGTAACGAAAATATAGGAAATGGGGGACGTTATGCAAAACCTTGTGCAAAATACGGAAATTTTTACGCCAATGATGGTGCTTATTGCCTGGACGTTGCTGGTACTGATATGGCTTTATGCCAAACGAATCCCGGCAATGCGCAAAGCCGGGATAAATCCCGATGATAGCTTGAGCAAGGATTTAAGCGACGCCTTGCCAATTGGTGCCAGACAGGTTGCAGCCAATTACAATCACCTGCTGGAGCAACCGACAATTTTTTATGCCAGCGTGATTGCTATCGCTGTTATGGGGCATGTAGATGCTCTGGCTGTTGGTGCAGCCTGGGCCTATGTGATTTTGCGTATTGTGCATTCGCTGATACAAAACACCTATCACACTGTAATGCACCGCTGGACGGTATTTATGCTCTCCTCACTGGCTTTGGCAGTGATGGTGATAAATGAGCTGCTAAAACTGTTCTAGCGACTGTATTTTCCAAGCGGTCGGTATTGGCGCGCATGCCACGACTGGCAGCAAAGGCATGGAACCTGACCAGGGCAATATAGCAAATTAGAGATAGATTAAGGCTCAGGACCTGTAATTATTACAATTCTGTTTGGCAGGATTGATTTGTCAGGTTAGATAAAAGTCTTGATTTGAACTTTGGGGAATGGTTTTGCTTCGTATGGTTCTGGCTTTGGGAGTGATAGCCAACAGTATTTTGTTTGCGGTTGGTGTATGGCGTTCAGTATTGCGTGGCGAACAGGCATTTCACAGCCTTGGCGAGATCAGTGGTGTTTCGGGCTGGCTGGCGGATATCTGGCTGTGGCCGATTACCTTGATTTTGCTTTGCATCCTGCTGGTGATACCGGCTGTTCATAAAACCAGCACTGATCATTTTGAGGATTAGGGGCGATTAATTTCATGGGCAAACATTTTGTCAACGGGCGTTCCTTATCCCCGCCATGGCCTGAGGGCTTGGAGGAGATCAGTTTTGCCATGGGCTGTTTCTGGGGTGCGGAGCGTCTGTTCTGGTCGCTGGATGGTGTTTATGTAACCATGGTCGGTTATCAGGGAGGCAATACTGCCAATCCTGATTATGAGCAAGTTTGCACAGGTGATACCGGCCATGCGGAAGTGGTTCGTGTCATGTTTGACCTTAAGCAGATCACGGTTGATGAATTGCTGGCAGCCTTTTGGGAAAATCATGATCCCACGCAAGGCAATCGGCAGGGCAATGATATAGGTTCGCAATATCGCTCGGTTATTTTTGCTCATACAGACAAGCAGGCGGAACAGGCCAGGCGCTCACTGCAACAGGTGCAAAACCTGCTTTTGGAAAAAGGCCTTGGCAAAATTACCACTGAAATCATTACAGGTGCGCAATTTTGGCTGGCCGAAGATGAGCATCAACAATATCTGGCCAAAAATCCTGGCGGATATTGTGGTCTGTCCGGCACTGGAATTGTCTGCGGAGTTTGAATATGGCCCATTATCCATCCCTGTCTGATGAGGCCAGTCTTGAAGAATTGTTTTTACGCTTTCCTCGTGGTGTTGCGCCGTTAATTGCCCTGCACGACCAGATATTACGAGATGACAACAGTGATCTGTCCGTGGCTGAGCGTGAGCTTATTGCTGCATTTGTTTCAGGATTAAATGCCTGTGATTTTTGTTTTGGCGCTCACAAGCTGATGGCCCGTGCCTTTGGAGTGGATGAGGCGCTTATTGACTCTCTGATCGTGGATGAGCAAACGGCAGACATTGAAGCAAAATACCGTCCCTTATTTGGTTTTTTGCGTAAATTAACCTTGTCACCAGCCAAAATAACTGCCGCTGATAGTCAGGCGGTTTTTGATGCTGGCTGGAGCGAAGAAGCCTTGCATGATGCCAGCCTGATTTGCGCCCTGTTCAACTTTATGAACCGGGTGTTGGACAGTGCGGGCATTGAACAAAAACCATTGTTTGAAAACCCAGGGGATGAGGATTTGCAGGCGCGTAAAAAAGGCACCTATACCCAGTGGGCCAAAAATGCCGGGATCATTGAATGAACCATATATGAGGGGCCAAGGTGAATAGAAGCCAGCTGAAAACGCGGGCAGTGCTCTCGACCGGGTTAGGGGTCTCGCAAATCATTGCCTTTGGCACTTCGTTATATCTGCTGGCAATATTGGCCAAGCCTATACAAGTTTCAACTGGTTGGACATTGCCATGGATAACTGCTGGAATGTCGATGGGCCTGTTGGTCAGTGCCAGCATATCACCCTGGGTTGGCCGCCAAATTGCCAGGCGCGGCGGCAAGAAAAAAGTTCTGGTCAGCAGTTCATTATGTTTTGCCGCAGGATTGATTGTGATCGGTTTATCACAAGCATATGTGTTTTATATCCTTGGCTGGCTGTTAATGGGTCTGGGCATGGCGTCTGGGCTATATGATGCGGTGTTTAGCTGTGTTGGTAAAATATATGGGCGAGAGGCCAGGCCATTAATTTCTGCCATAACTATTTTTGGCGGACTGGCAAGTACCATATTCTGGATCGCTGGCGGCGTTCTGTTGGAGAAAATTGGTTGGCGAGGCGTTTGTCTGACTTACGCCTTATTTCATATTGCCATCAATATTCCGATCTATCTTTTTGTGCTTCCTGATGCAAATGCTGCAGCTTCCTTATGTGAGACGGAGCAAAAGCCCAAAGCCGATTTGGTGCGGACCCTAGATCCGCGATTATTACTCATTGCCGGATTGTTTATGGCCGAAGTATTTGTGGCTTCTATAATCGGAGTGCATTTGATCTATTTGTTGACCCAGATGGATCGCTCGCTTGGTGGCGCGATTGCGGTTGCTGCATTCATTGGCCCTTCACAAATTGCCGGCCGGGTGCTTGAAATGACATTTGCGGCGCGATTGTCGGTGCTGACCACTACCGGTTTGGCGATTTGCGCTATGAGCGTCGGCTTGCTTGGTTTGGCAATTTGGCCAGAAGCAGCCATTGCCGCCATGATGGTTTATGGCGCTGGTTTTGGGGTGTTGTCGATTACGCGTGGTACGTTGCCGCTAAGCCTTTTCGGGCATGAGCAATATCCGGTTCTGGTTGGGAGGATCGCCCGCCCTATAATATTGACCCAAGCTGCTGCTCCTACCCTTGGCGCGGTTATGATAGCAGCGCTTTCACCAACGGCTATGCTGCTTGCTTTGGCGTTTGTGGTTTCACTGGCTTTACTGGCGGTTCTCGTACTGGGGACATTGAAACCAGAAAAATAAGTAGATGTCTTGGCGATAGAATTAAAAACCCGAAAGCAGGTCTCTGCTCTCGGGTCTTTGTAAAAACAAAATTTAACTGCCCAAAACCGGGCAGAGCAAATTTAGTCAGCCAGCTCGATATTATCAGCAGCCTGTTTGCCACGATTGGTGACAATTTCGTAAGTTACTTTTTGGCCGTCATTAAGGCCAGCAATACCAGCTTTTTCCAGAGCGGTGATGTGAACAAACACATCGTTTCCGCCTTCGTCTGGAGAAATAAAGCCATAGCCTTTGGTGGCGTTAAACCATTTAACAGTACCTGTAGTCATTTTATGCATTCCTTAGCATCTAGATGTAATTGCCCGATTGAGAAAACCGGGCGGACTTAAGATCTCAGTAAAGTCCGTAAATAAAGGTCTTGGGTTCTCTAGAAGCTGACAGAAATGATTGCCAGATGTGCAAATCCTGAAAAATGGAAGTGAAAATCTAAAGTCGATCCTTGAAATTGGAGCAGTAACGTCGTCTCACCCTGCCCTATATATGGTTGCCGTTAAAAAGCAACCCATTTGCCCCAAAAAGATAGCGACTAAAAGTCCACCGGCTTTCGCGCTTATCTTCATATTGCCTTCGGGTAAGTTGTCTGGCGACAGCGGCTGGCAGATTGTCACACATATGAATTAGTTATTGCATATATGAAATATATGTGTAAAACATGGTTTATGGCTATTGCTCGCCCCGTAGATAGAAGATTGTTTTTGCTGCTTGATCGCGCCCGACACAAATTGTTCAAGCGTGCAAATGTGCAATTGCAGGATGAGATAGGGATCAGCATTGCGCAAGGCGGTGCACTGTTCTTTTTAGGAAGACATCAAAATTGTCTGCTTTCTGATCTGGCAGAGGGTCTTGCTCTTAACAACTCTGCGATTACCGGTCTTGCTGCCCGGATGGAAAAATCAGGATTGATAAAGCGTACCCGCTGCACAATTGATGGCCGGGCCTGGCGTGTATCCTTAACGGAATTGGGTGCTGAAAAGCGTGAACTGGTGATGGAGCGGCTTCGGCAGTTCAATCTGGAAATAGCAAATGGTTTTAGCGAGCAGGAAATGGACATTGTATACAGGTTTCTGTGCTCCATTGCCGAAGTGGAGGTGCTTTAGAGCATGACAGAACATATAAAAATAGAAGCTAAATCAGGTGTTTGCACAATCACTCTTGATCGACCGGAGAAAAAGAACGCCTTGTCCCATGATATGTATGGTGCAATGGCCGATGCCATAATAAACGCTGAACTTGATGCATCAATTAAGGTGATCATCCTTACCGGTAGTGATAATTGTTTTACTTCTGGCAATGACCTGGTTGATTTTTTGGGGGCTCCGCCGGATTTAACTGCTGATCAGCGCCCGCCGGTTGGACGCTTCATGTATGCCCTGCTCGAAGCAAAAAAGCCGGTGATTGCAGCAGTGGAAGGCCCGGCCGTAGGCATTGGCGTCACCCTTTTGTTGCATTGTGATTTTGTCTATGCAGGCAAAGAGGCTTATTTCATGACACCGTTTATAAATTTGGCCCTGCCGCCGGAATATGCCTCCACCTTGTTGTTGCCCCGCGCTATCGGAGACAAAAAGGCCAATGAAATGTTGTTGCTGGGACAAAAGATTTCGGCAAGTGAAGCTGCGGCCATTGGCTTGATAAGTGATGTTACCGGAACCGGCAGCGCTCTTAAACGGGCCAAGGAAGTGGCATCGATACTGGCGGCCAAGGCTCCGAGCGCCGTGCGCATGACCAAGCAATTGTTAAAAGACAGCCCTGAATCAGCAGAAGACCGGATGAATCGCGAAAACGCATTATTTGCGCCACGTCTGCAATCAGAAGAGTTTAAGGAAAGTGTGACCGCTTTTTTTGAAAAGCGTGATCCTGATTACAGTAATTGCTCCTGATTTTAAGCCTCAAGCTTCAAAGCGCGCGCCAGCCAATATCCCGGCGGTAAAATCCTTGCGGCCAATCAATCATGGCAATTGCATTATAACAATGATCAAGAGCACTGGATAAATCTGCACCCGAAGCAGTGATGTTTAATACCCTGCCACCATCTGCCAGCCAGCCTTGCTTGTGGTCATATTTTGTGCCGGCGTGGAAAATAACGGTTTTGGGCTCTTTTTCCGCATTGTGCAGATTGCCGATTTTTGCGCCTTTTTTCACCTGTCCGGGATAGCCGCTGGCAGCCATAACCACACAGGCAGCAGGCTCCTTGCTCCATTGCAAGGGCGGTAATTGTTCAAGGTTTCCCTTCGCACACGCCAGCAATACGGGCAGCAAATCACTTTGCAGGCGCCGCATCAATACCTGACATTCCGGGTCACCAAAACGCACATTATACTCAATCAATTTCGGCCCGGATTTATCAATCATCAGCCCGGCATATAATATGCCGCAAAATGGCTTGCCCTCTTTTGTCATGGCGAGCAGGGTTGGTTTAATAATCTGCTCCATTGCTGTTTGGGTCATGGCCTCGTCCAATATCGGTGCCGGTGAATAGCAACCCATGCCGCCGGTATTGGGGCCGTTGTCTCCATCAAATGCCCGCTTGTGATCCTGCGCGCCAGCCATGGGTATTGCGGTTTTGCCATCACACAGCACAAACAGGCTGGCTTCTTCGCCTGTAAGAAATTCTTCGATTACCAATGTTGCCGAAGCCTTGCCAAACTGGCCGCAAAGCATGTCCTTAGCATCTTGTTTGGCCTGTTGCAGATCATCGGTAATGATCACGCCCTTACCTGCGGCCAGACCATCTGCCTTTAACACATATGGCCCGGGCAGGGTGTCCAGATATCTGGCAGCTTCAATTTCGCAGGAAACAGTTTTTGAACGGGCCGCAGGAATATTATAACGGGCGCAAAGCTCTTTGGTGAAGGCTTTGGATGCTTCTAATTGTGCTGCGGCTGCGCTGGGGCCGAATACGCAAATTCCTGCAAGCTTTAATTTATCTGCCAGCCCGTCAGCAAGCGGATTTTCCGGCCCGACCACCACTATGTCCGGCTGGTGCTCCTGTGCCAGAGTGACCAGAGCCAAAACATTATCAGCAGCAATATCATCAAAGCGTAAAACCCTGATCTGATCCGAAGCAAGCTGCATCATGGCGTCGGAACCCGGTGCCAGTACAAATTCCGAGGCCATTGGGCTTTGTGCAAGCTTCCATGCCAGTGCATGTTCGCGGCCACCATTTCCCACCAGCATTATTTTCATTTTATTGTTCCAACATGATTGTTTAGCCGCAACTTGCATACTAGATTCGTTTCCCATGACCAAAAGCAATAAACATGAATTTACCGTTTCCGAATTGGCAGGATCGCTAAAGCGTACTGTTGAGGATGCCTTTGGTCATGTGCGGGTGCGTGGCGAGCTGGGCCGGGTTACAATCGCCCGTTCCGGCCATGTTTATATGGATCTGAAGGATGACAGGGCGGTAATCTCATCGATTATCTGGAAAGGGGTAGCTGGTAAATTATCATTTCGCCCCGAAGAAGGTCTTGAGGTAATTGCCGAGGGCAAACTTACCACCTATCCGGGCCGCTCCCAATATCAATTGGTTATCTCAAAGCTGGAGCCGGCAGGAGCCGGGGCGTTGATGGCTTTGTTGGAGGAGCGCCGCAGGCAATTGGCCAAAGAGGGGCTGTTTGCTGATGATAAAAAACAAAAATTGCCATTTCTGCCCAAAGTCATCGGCGTGATAACCTCACCAACGGGAGCGGTAATTCGGGATATTTTACATCGAATTGAAGACCGTTTTCCATGTCATGTTTTATTGTGGCCGGTTTTGGTGCAAGGGGATAAGGCCGCGGATCAAATTACCGCAGCAATCAATGGCTTTTGTAATATGAGCCCGGGCGGAGAAATTCCCCGTCCCGACCTGTTGATCGTGGCCCGTGGCGGCGGATCCATAGAGGATTTATGGCCCTTTAATGAAGAAAACGTGGTGCGGGCCGCAGGTAATTGCTCGATTCCGCTGATCTCGGCCATTGGTCATGAGACGGACTGGACACTGTTGGATCTGGTGGCTGATAGGAGGGCGCCAACTCCTACCGGGGCTGCTGAAATGGCGGTGCCGGTTCGTGTTGATTTGGCTGAAGGTCTGGCTCGCAATGCCATGCGGCTTACGGCTGCTTTGCGAAATTTGCTGCAAAGCCGGGAAATTGCACTGATCTCGGCCCGGCGCGGTCTACCCAAGCCAGAGGAATTGCTGGCCAGTGCCGCACAGCGCTTTGACTTTGTCACCAGCAGGCTTGGTGCAGCACTAACCCGAAGGATTGAGCGGGCAAAATTGCTTTTGCAACAACGAATTTCAGGCTTACGGCCCAATATTTTGCGCACCGGAATAGAGCGACGCCAATTACAGGTAACAGCATTTGCTGAGCGCCTGATACCGGCTGCGAATAATCGCCTGCGCCGCCAACAGGATCGTTTGCGCTCTGCAACAAAACTGCTGGGTGCCTTGTCGCATAAATCCGTACTTGGGCGTGGGTTTGCGCTGGTACGTGATGAGCGCAATGCCCTTGTTACAAAGGGCAGTAATTTACAAGATGGTCAAAAAGTACAACTGGAATTTGCTGATGTCTCCAGACCGGCAATTATTGGTGATGGGACAAAGACGACAAGACCTTCCAGGAAAAAACCAAAACCTGTGGCAAAAAACCCCAAACAGGGTGATTTGTTCTAAAGCATTTTTAGCAAAAGTGGGTACCGGTTTTGCGGTTCAAAAATGCGACAAACAAAGAATCTGCATTTTAGCAAAAGTGGGTACCGGTTTTGCGGTTCAAAAATGCGACAAACAAAGAATCTGCATTTTTAGCAAAAGTGGGAAGATTTTTGTGCGCTACCGCTTCGCTACTTGAGCGCGGGTTTTGCGGTTCAAAAATGCGATAAACAAAGATTTGCATTTTTAGCAAAAGTGGGAAGTTCTTTTAATGTCCTATCGTCTAGCGGCTAGTTGAGGACTATTTGTTCGTCCTATCGTTCTTGAAAGATTTCTACTCCGGCGGCATCGGCCTTGGCAATTGCGCCCGGTTTTTCAATGCGTACCCGCACCGCGCGCACTCTTTCATCACCAAGACAGTCTTTTGCAATCTTGCTGGTGAGCGTCTCAATCAATTGCACATGGCCTTGAGTGCACTGGTTCTCGATCAATTCCGCAATCCATTCATAGTTTAAGGTTTCCGCCAGACGATCGTGCTTTGGCGCCTGCATGCCCCCAAGATCAAGGGTGACATCAACCCTGATCAATTGTGGTGCAATTTGCTCGTGAGGGTGAACCCCGATGCTTGCCATTACATTATAGCCGCTAAGGAATATCCGGGTCTTGCTCATTCGCCTATTCCGACAATGTCCGGGGTTTGCCAATTCAAATGCTGTCCGCCATCCACTGTTATAATCTGCCCGGTGATTGCTTTGGAATTTAGTAAAAACAGCACTGATCTTGTAATTTCTTCAGGTTCTGAGCCAATTTGCAACAGGCTGGCCTGACATTGACGAAGAAAATCATCCCTGCTTTGGCGGGCATTGCGCAGTGTCGGCCCCGGCGCTACGGCATTGACCCTGATATGAGGTGCCAGAGATTGGGCCATGGTTACAGTCGCAGTTGCCAAAGCTGACTTGGAAAGAGTGTAGCTGAAAAATGTTGGGTTAAGTCGGGATATTCTTTGATCAAGCAGGTTTATTACATGGCCGGTTTGACCCTTTGGCAATTGGCTTGCAAATCCTCTGGTCAATAATACCGGGGCTTTTAAGTTAACGGCAAAGTGCTGATCCCATTGCTGCTCATCAAGGTTTTGAATCTCATCCGGTTCAAATATGCTGGCATTGTTAATAAGAGCCCGTACCGGCCCTGTGGTGTTGGCAATCTCATCCAAAAGCGCAGCAGTACGGGTTTGATCGGACAAATCTGCCTGAATTTGTTCTGCGCTGCCGCCAAGGCTCTTTATCTGTTCCATAGTCTGTTCGCCACCGGCAACAGAGCGGTTAAAATGTATAATCACATGAAAACCGGCTTCGGCCAGACCAAGGCAAATATGTTGGCCAATCCGTGTCCCTGCTCCTGTGACCAATATACGTCGCATTGGATCAGGCCACTTCCAGTACAAGCCATGCAAGATAAGCTACATAGCTCAGAAAAATCAGCAATCCCGCAAGGCGTCCTATGGGTTTTCTGGCAAAAACGAACAGGCCAAGTAACAGGCTGGCCCCCAACATTATTGGCAGATCAAATTGCATCAGACTGCTTTCAATTGGCAAAGTTCCGGTCATGGCCGAAGCACCGCCTACGGCAAATATGTTAAAAATATTCGAGCCAAAGGCATTACCAACGGCAAGCTCCGAATGCCCCCTAATGGCAGCAATTACCGAGGTGGCTAATTCCGGCAGGGAGGTGCCAATTGCCACAATGGTAAGGCCGATAATGGCATCAGAAACATTCAGGCTCTGGGCTATTATTACGGCGTTGTTTCCAACCAAATAGCCGCCTAAGGGCAAGCCTGCCAGTCCAAACAATATGAATAACAGTATTTTTAATCGCGATGCCGGCAGGCCGTCCAACTGCTCGGCATCGGCTACTTCGGCAATTTGCGCACCATTTTTGGCATGAAAAAACAAATACAAAAGATAAAGCACAATCAGACCAAATAACAATGCGCCCTGCCAGAATACAATCTGACCGCCAAGAGCCATAAGATAGAAGATAATAGAGGCAATAATGGCAATCGTTATGTTGCGCCTTGTTCCCGGTGCCGTAGTTGTGATCGGCAGAATAATTGCCGGCAAGCCAAGGACTAACAGCATATTGGCGATATTGGAGCCGATAACATTACCAACGGCAAGACCAGGGGCTCCGGTAAGAACGGCTCCAACACTAACCACAAGCTCCGGGGCGGAAGTTCCAAGAGCAACCACGGTTAAGCCAATAATCAATGCCGGAACCCCAATACCCTTGGCCAGTGCTGCGGCTCCGCGAACCAGAACATCGCCTGCGACTACCAGAACAGCTATCCCAAAAACCAGCAATAAGCCCGGTACCAGTATTTCCATAATTGATTATTCCTGCTCACAAGACAAATGGATCCAAAATCCTGTTGCGTTCGTTTCCCACAACCATCACCTCAAGACAAGCATATTAGGGACAATTGCATGAGTTTTGAGCTCAAAGCCCAAAATCGCGGCAAGACGGGGCTTAAGGTTTGGGTTGTTTATTTAAGATAAAAATAACCTATGGTTGTTATTGGTGATTCTTGGTTCCAAGTATGCCTATGCCTTTCCTTTTGAATAATCATGATAGCGAAAGAATAATCAATGTCTGTTAATACCGACCAGCCCCTAACCCATAAAACCCGGTTTCTGGAAATTGTCAGCCATGAAATACGCACACCCTTAAATGCAATATCCGGCATGTCACAATTGCTTGCTGATACCAGTCTCGACAATACTCAGCGCGAATTTGTTGATACAATCCAACAGGCTGGCTTTCATCTTTTATCATTGGTTGATAATTTGCTGGATGTAACAAAGCTACAATCTAATGAGTTGAAACTGGCCGAAGATGTAATTGATGTCAGCGACGAGATACAAGCAGTAATTAATGAAATCAGTAATATTTCACAAAAAAAGAACATCAGTTTTTCAGTTGAATCCACCCCGGATATTCCCGGAAACAAAGTTCTGGATCGTCGCAGGTTCCGCCAGTGCCTGTTAAATTTATTGCGAAATGCGGTAAAGTTTACCGAATCTGGCAAAATAAGCTTATCGTGCTGGGCTGATGTTGAGGAGGAAGCCCGCGGAACCCTTTACATATCCGTGACCGATACCGGACCTGGAATTGCCTTGGAAGATGTGGAAAATATTTTTACGCCATTCTATCGAAAAAACAAAAATGATCACAGTGTTTTTGACGGATCTGGCCTAGGGCTTCCCGTCACTCGTGAGCTGGCCCGGGCCATGGGCGGAGAGGTAGAGGTCACCAGCCCGCCAAATTGCGGATCAACCTTTACCTTGTCTGTGCAGTATTCCTTGCCGAAAGCGGAGACTGCTACAGATAAGGATGCATCTGGCCGGATATTGGTTGTCGAAGATAATCATACTAATCAACGGCTTATCCAACTGGTTTTGAAGAAACTGGGTCATAGCTGTGATCTGGCAGTAAATGGCAAAGAGGGCGTTGATATGTTTATGATCAATAAATACGATCTTATTTTGATGGATCTGCATATGCCGGTGATGGATGGATTTGAGGCGACCTCTGTTATTCGTAACTCAGGTCATGAAAATGCTCATATTCCAATTATTGCACTTACCGCTGATGTTCGCCCCGGCATTGAACAGCGCATCGAACAGGCTGGACTTGATGCATATATGGCCAAACCATTTGAAGTACCAATTCTGGCAGTTACCATTTCTACATTTTTGGAACTGGCCGACAGCAAAAACCAGCCCATGCGCTTACAGGCATAGTCAGTTTCAAGATCCGGTTGAGCCAAAGCCGCCAAGGCCGCGTTCAGTTACAGACAGATCCATCGTGGCCATCCATTCTAATTGCGTAACCGGAGCCAATACCATTTGTGCAATGCGCATGCCCCGTTCAATGCTAAAAGGCTGCGAGCCATGATTGATCAGTATGACTTTAATTTCACCGCGATAATCCGCATCAATGGTTCCAGGTGAATTTAACACTGTCACTCCATGATTTAGCGCAAGACCGGAGCGTGGGCGAATCTGCGCCTCCATGCCAGCAGGCAGAGCCATTGCCAATCCGGTAGGAACAAGAACTCTGCGCCCCGGGCCGATTTGCAAGCTCTCATCTGCGGGGATTGCGGCAGCTAAATCCATGCCGGCACTGTCTTTGGTTTCATAGGCCGGTAATTTTAGTCCTTCAAAATGCGGCAGGGTCTTTACAGCCACCAGCGGCCGAAGTTTTTCCACTATGGTTTCTCCATAAAAAAATCACTGATATTTTCAGCCAGTTTGCGAGCGGTTTGCTGTTTGCTCATTCTTGGCCATTGCTCACTTTTGTTTTCACACAGAAAAATGACCTGATTATCATTGCCGCCCATTACATCGCCGGACACGTCATTAGCCAGCAGCCAGTCACATTTTTTGCGTGCCAGTTTTGCTGCGGCATTTTTTTGCAGATTTTGGGTTTCAGCCGCAAATCCAATCACCAGTTTTGGGCGCCTGGATTTTGGCAAAGTAGAAACTTCTGCCAAAATATCCGGGTTTTGTCGCAGTTGAAAAACCGGCAAGGCTCCATCATCATTTTTCTTTAGCTTATGTCCGCTTTGATCAACCACCCGCCAGTCGGCAACGGCGGCAGCAAAAACGGCGATATCTGCTGGTAATGCCTGTTTAACAGCTGTTTGCATTTCACAGGCGCTTTCCACTGCAATTTTGTCTACGCCCGGCGGGCATGGCAGGTTGACCGGGCCACTGATCAAGGTGACATCCGCCCCGTTTTTTGCCAGTTCAGCGGCAATTGCATAACCTTGCTTGCCGCTGGAGCGATTGGCCAGATAGCGCACCGGGTCAATCGGCTCATGGGTCGGGCCGGCCGTGACAATTGCTTTTTTACCAGATAGCGGGCCAGCATTAAATTGTGCGCAAATGGCGGAAAATATCTCATCTGGTTCGGCCATGCGACCGGGGCCAAATTCACCGCAGGCCATATCACCGTCATTAGGGCCAACAAAATCAATTCCGTCTTGCAAAAGCTGCTGATGATTGCGCCTTGTGGCCGCATGCTGCCACATTCTTACATTCATTGCCGGAGCCATCAGCACCGGCTTGTCAGTAGCAAGCAAGCAGGTGGACGCCAGATCATTAGCCAGTCCGTGCGCCATTTTAGCCATCAAATCGGCCGTTGCCGGAGCTACTACCACCAGATCAGCACTGCGCGAAAGCTGGATATGGCCCATCTGGGCCTCATCATCCAGATCAAACAAATCACTAAAAACAGAATTTTCACTTAAAGCAGACAGGCTAAGCGGGGTTACAAATTCCCTGCCTGCTTGGGTTAAAATCACACGCACCCCGATATCAGATTTGCGTAATAGCCGGATCAGCTCAAGGCTCTTATAGGCAGCAATGCCGCCACCAATAATAAGAAGAACTTGTTTGGCTTTCATCAGGTTTGCCCTTACTCCGCCTTGGCCAGAGCGTCGCGAATCTGATCTGCCTTGGCATTAACGCGGGCCTTGATATTAGCGCTATCCAACGTTTGAATTTTGCGGTTTTCCATCACCACCTGCCCGGCAATAACGCTGCTTAATACGTCATTGGCATGGGTGACATAAACCAGATGTGAAATAATATCATAAATTGGCTGCACCCGAACATCAGACATATCCACCTGTATCATGTCTGCCTGCTTGCCCGCTTCCAGTGATCCGGTAATCTCACCAAGACCTGCGGCCTGTGCGCCCATTGAGGTTGCCAGCCGCAAAGCAGTTTCGGCAGGCATGGCTGTTGGATCATTATTGGCTACTTTGTGCAATAAGGCAGCAAGGCGAAGCTCTTCCCACATGTCCAGATCATTATTGGAGGCTGCACCATCAGTTCCAAGACCGACTTTAACTCCGGCAGCCAACATGGCGGGCACCGGAGAAATGCCGGCGCCTAATTTCATATTTGAGGTCGGGTTATGAATGGCGCTGACCTTTGAAGTGGCCAGCATGGCAATCTCCTCAGTGTCGGGCCACACCATGTGTGCGGCGACCATTGGCGTATCAAGCATGCCAAGCTCTGCTACATGGCGCACCGGACTGGTGCCATATTTTTCTTCTATTACAGTAGTTTCCGCCATGTCCTCGGCCAAATGCATGGTAATCGGAGCGTTCAATTCTTTAGCTGCCTTGACCACGGCACGCAAATGTTCCGGGCTTACGGTATATGGCGCATGCGGGGCCAGTGCCGGAGTGATTAAATCCGGGTATTGATCCTTGTTTTTTACAAATTCCAACCCGGCGGCAAAGCTGTCATCCCAACCCTTGAAACCAGGCGAGGGAAAGTCAATCATTGGCGCGCCCAGCACTGCCCGAAGGCCGCAACGAGCAAATACTTCTGCTGATATTTGCGGGTAGAAATACATATCAACAATGCTGGTAGTGCCGCCGCGCACCATTTCAAGACAGGCCTGTTCAGCGCCAATCTGGACAAATTCTTCATCAACAAATTGCCCTTCCATTGGGAAAATATAATTGCGCAACCAATCCATTAGCTCCAAATCATCGGCCATGCCGCGAAACAGCACCATTGCCGCATGGGTGTGGCCGTTAATCAGCCCCGGCATCAATACATTATCTGCACCTAGCAGGGTTTTATCTGACTTATAAGTGGCCGTAATTTCACTGGCCGGGCCAACCGCAATAATTTTACCGTCTTTCACCGCCACCGCACCATTCTCGATAATGTCGCCAGCGGTATTCATGGTCACAACCCAGCGCCCATGGGCGATGAGATCAACGGTTTCTTCCTTTGCTGATGCCTGCTCACTGCTACACACCGCACTTGTCAAAATCAGAACTCCTAAAATGAAAGAACGTAAACCCGCAATCATGGTTTTTCCTTTGAAATGATATGAGGCGATATGTGTACGGTTTTGTTTAAGCCCTGTCACGTTTCTTGTTCAAGTGGGTTAGAACTTTCGAACCCGCACCGCGCCATCGCAGGCGATGCGAAGCATCTTGCCGCAAGATAATATATGGTGGCGGGGGGGAGATTTGAACTCCCGACCTCAGGATTATGAGTCCTGCGCTCTAACCAACTGAGCTACCCAGCCTAACCTAAAGTTCGGGGGATATAACCCCGCATGACAAAGGGCGCAAGTCCTTTGACAGTGGATATCACCCAACCGAAATAGAAATTTACGCCTTGATGTGAATTGGATGGCCCAAAGCAGCCAAAGTGCTTTCGGCAAAACCTTCGGTTAAAGTCGGATGCACATGAATAGTTCCGGCAATGTCCTCAAGGCGTGCACCCATTTCCAGGGCCAAAGCAAATTCACCGGACAACTCCGCTATATGCGCGCCAACTGCATGAATACCCAAAATAACATGATCGGATTTTCTTGCGGTCACTCGCACAAAACCGCCATCGGTTCCGCTTTGCATGGCCAAAGCCTTGCCCAATGCCGCCAATGGAAATTTGCCGGTTATTACCTCTTCGCCAGCAGTTTTGGCTTCATCCGGGGTTAAGCCAACGCCAACTATTTCCGGCTCGGTAAAACAAACCGCAGCTATAGCTGCTGGGTCAAAGCGGCGTTTTTTACCAGCAATTATTTCGGCGACCATTTCACCTTGAGCGGTTCCTTTGTGCGCCAGCATTGGCTCGCCTACCACATCGCCGATTGCCCAGACATTGCGCATAGCAGTGCGACATTGATCATCAACCGCAATAAAGTCTCCATCCATATCAACGGCCATGTTCTCAAGGCCAAAACCAGATGTGTTAGGCTTGCGGCCAACAGCTATCAGAATTTTCTCGGCGGCGATGGTTTGCTCTGCGCCGGATTTGTCGGTGAATATCAGGCCGTCCTTGTTTACCGCTTTGGCTTTGGCAGATAAATGTAAGCTCACTTTGTGGGTTTTTAGCCAGCGCTTAATTGGCCTTGTCATCTCGGCATCATATTGCGGCAAGATATTATCCAAGGCCTCGACAAATGTAACCTTGCTGCCCAATTTGGCAAAGGCAATGCCTAATTCCAGCCCGATATAACCTGCACCAACTACGGCCAATGATTTTGGCAAGGTTTCCAGTTCCAGCGCAGATGTTGAGGAAAGCACGCGATCGGAAAACGGTAAAAACGGCAATTCGGTTTCGGTAGATCCAGTGGCCAATACCACATGCTCGGCCACAATTTGCTGCTCACCGCCATCGGCCAGTTTTACAACACAGGTTTTGGCATCGCTAAAGTTTGCATGACCGTGTAGGACATTTACGCCAGCAGCTTTTAACAACATGCCAATGCCGCCGGTTAATTTACCGACTAATTGATCTTTCCAGCTTTTGAGACCCGCCATGTCCAGTTTTGGCTCGGCGCAGGAAATGCCCATTGCTGGCTCTTTTGCGTGGGCAGTAATTTCTTCCAATCTGCTGGCCGCATGAATATAAGCTTTGGAGGGAATACAGCCACGGTTAAGGCATGTACCGCCAAGGCCACTGGCATCAATGAGGGTTACATCCATGCCTAGCTGTCCGGCACGTATTGCACACGGATAACCGGCCGGCCCACCACCAATGATTAGAATTTTTGTCTTTAAGGTTTTCATTGTTTAACTTTCCAACCGAAGTCTTGTTTGTGTTCCTTAAAACAGTCTGCACATACCCAATCATAACCATTGCCTTCTGGGTGCGGCTCATTCGTTGCATAGCCTGCCTTCAAAATATCATTACCTTCAAAGGTCGCGAATTTTACACCGCAAACTTCGCAATGATCATGATCCCAGTGCTCACTGGGCCGGGACCATTGTCGCCATTGAAATGAGCAACCTACCAAATGCCCAAGCATTTCAAGTAAATCATTGGTTATCATAAACAAAGTTGCCGGGTTCTCCAACGCGACTTTCACTTCTCTGATCATTTTGGCAGCATCAAAACCGTCAACTACCCGATGATCAAAGCTAGAAGATAAATTCATTACTTTTCGCGCCACCACATTGCCGCGATCCAGCACCAGTTTTTCGGTGAGTTTGTTAACCCCGATAATTGCAGTTTCCGGTGCATTGATCACCGGCGTTGAGGCGATGCCGCCCAAAGCTCCCAAAGAAGTAATGGTAATGGTTGAGCCGGTTAATTCGTCTTTGGTGGCCTTGCCTTCACGAGCAGCCTTGGTGACACGGGCGATCTCGGCCGCCAATGTCCAAATATCCATGGCTTCTGCATGACGAACTACCGCGACCATCAAACCATTAGGGGTTGCTGTCGCCACGCCCAAATGCACCGGAAAAAACTGGGTGAGAGTTTCGCCATCAAAATGAGCATTTGCTTGGACGAATTCCGGCAATACCTTGATCAACGCCAGCCCTAAAAATGGTAATGGGTTTAGCTTGACCTGATTATGCTTGCGATTGTCATTTAAGTGTTTACGTAAATCCTCCAGCGCATCCATCTCGATCTCTTCCACATAGGAAAAGTGCGGAATATTGCGTTTTGAGGCGCTTAAATTTTGGGCGATTTTGCGGCGCAAACCAATGACTTTGTGTGAGGTTTGCCCCTCACGTTTTTGCCTCTTATAGCTCACAGGGGGTAAACTCCAGCCAGCAGCAATAAAATCATCCAGATCCTGATGACTGATCCGTCCTGCCGGGCCGGAGCCGGGAATTTGGGCCAGGTCAATATCCTGTTCAAGCGCCCGCTTTCGTACCGCCGGAGAAGCAAGCGGTTTGGCGTTGTTGGGGGTTGCTATGGGTGTTATTACCGGTGTTGCCACTGGTGCAGCGGGTTTTGCCGTTTCTGTTTCAGGCTCAGATTCTGGCTCTGGATTTGATACCGGAGCAGGTTCGGGGGTTTCTTTCCCAGCAACCTCGTCGCCTTCGGTTTCGATCACCAATAGTATAGAACCAACGGCCAATATGTCCCCCGGCTCGCCATTAAGTGCGCTGATCACCCCGGAGGTTGGTGCTGGAATTTCAACAGTGGCCTTGTCGGTCATCACATCGACCAGAGTATCGTCTTCTTCGACCTTTTGGCCGACTTTGACGTGCCATTCGACGATTTCTGCCTCGACCACACCCTCGCCTACATCTGGCATTTTGAACTGAACCTGTCCCATGGTTTAATTCTCCAACACTTGTTTAATTGCCCGCATCACCCGTTCTTGCCCCGGGAAATACGCCCACTCATGGGCGTGAGGATATGGTGTATCCCAGCCGGTAACCCGTATTATCGGCGCCTCAAGTGCATAAAAACAGTCTTCTTGAATTTGTGCAATCAACTCCGCACCAAAGCCCGATGTCCTTGGCGCTTCGTGCAATACTACACATCTTCCGGTCTTGTTTACCGATTTGGCAATGGTTTGCATATCATAGGGGATCAGCGTGCGAAGATCGATCACTTCGGCATCAACACCGGCAAGACGAGCTGATTCTTTAGCCACATGCACCATGGTTCCATAGGCTAAAATAGTTAGCTCTGACCCGCCTCGGACAATCTCGGCCTTGTTTATATCCACCGTATAATGACCCTTTGGCACTTCGCCCTTTTCATGGGACGACCAGGCCAGGGCCGGTTTATGCGGATCACCATCAAAGGGGCCATTGTATAATCTCTTGGGTTCAAAAAAGATCACCGGATCATCACATTCAACGGAGGCAATTAACATGCCTTTGGCATCATGGGGGTTGGATGGCATAACAACACGTATGCCCGGAATATGGGTGAAAAATGCCTCTGGAGACATGGAATGGGTCTGACCGCCATAAATACCGCCGCCGCACGGAGTGCGTATTGTTACCGGCATGGTAAATGCTCCGGCAGTGCGATAGCGAATACGCGAAAGCTCGGAAATTATTTGATCAAATCCGGGAAAAATATAATCGGCAAACTGAATCTCTGCCACTGGTCGCAAGCCATTGCTGGCCATGCCAATTGCCATTGCAATAATTGCTGACTCATTGATCGGTGCATCAAATACCCGGTTTAGGCCGTATTTTTCCTGCAAGCCCTCAGTGCAGCCAAAAACCCCACCAAAATATCCGGCATCCTCACCGAATGAGCAGACGGTTTCATCTTTTTCCATCAATACATCCAGGGCTGAATTGATGGCCTTTATCATCGTCATTCTGGCCATGGATTATACTCCCAGATCTTGTCTTTGCCGGCGGATATGCCAGGGCTGTTCCACATAAACATCATCAAAAATACTTGCGGTTGGACTAAGTGGCCCTTCGCGTAAAGTTCCAAAGCTCTCCGCTTCCTTATACGCCAGACGCACGGTTTCAGCCTGTTCGCTCAGCATTTTCTCGTGGCGCTTCTTATCCCATGCACCAAGTCCGATAAGATGAGCTTTTAATCGCTCAAGCGGATCGCCTAAGGGCCAGCTTTTCCATTCGTCCATGGGGCGGTATTTCCCAGGATCATCGGAGGTGGAATGACTTTCACCGCGATAGGTCACGGTTTCAATCAAGGTGGCACCGTGACCGGATCTGGCACGTTTTGCGGCCCATTTGGTGGCTGCATAAACGGCCAAAGCATCATTACCATCAACCCGTAATGTTGGCAGTCCATAGCCAATGCCGCGAGCAGCAAAGCTGGCCTGATCACCGCCAGCAATCCCAGCAAAGCTGGAAATTGCCCATTGGTTATTGACCACATTCAAAATTACCGGCGCCTTGTAGACACTGGCCAGAGTAAGTGCGCTGTGAAAGTCACCCTCGGCTGTGGTACCATCACCTATCCAGCTTGCGGCAATTGCGCTTTCGCCTTTGGCGGCGCTGGCCATTGCCCAGCCCACCGCTTGCGGGAACTGGGTGCAAAGATTACCGGAAATGGAAAAGAAACTCCCCTCCTTCCATGTATAGTGTACCGGCAATTGGCGGCCCTTTAGATTGTCTCTTGAATTGGAAATGCAATGGCACATCATATCAACCATATCTCTGCCTCGGGCAAATAATATTCCCTGCTGGCGGTATGATGGAAATACCATGTCTTCATCGTCCAGCGCCTTGGCAGCGGCCACAGCCACTGCTTCTTCACCCAGCGATTTCATATAAAATGACATTTTGCCCTGACGCTGTAATTTGAACATGCGTTCGTCATAGGCGCGAGTCAGGCCCATCAGGCGCAGCATCTCCACTAACTCATCCATGTTAAGCGCTGGATCCCACGGGCCGTCGGCATGACCTTTATCATCAAGGACACGAATCAATCCGCCTGCAAATTCATGGGTTTTTTGTGCTGCGCAATCAATTGCAGGCATAGGAACAGCTCCGGGTGCCGAGCAGTCAATATTTGAAAAGTCCGGGCGTTCACCGGGCCTTGCTGGCGGTTCGGGCACGAAGAACCCTGTTTTATTTCCGTTTTTTTGTTGCGTCATTCCACTTTCCTTGCGCCGTTATTTGCTTAAAAGGCAGATTCACTGGCCTGCGTTCCAATCATTATTACAAAAAAGGATTGTTTTGTCCCAAAAAATCTGCATTATAGTAAAAAATTCCATATACGCCCGTAGTTGAGAAAAATATGACCGAGATGATAGATAAGATAGATGCCAAAATTCTAAAAACTTTGCAAGAGGATGCCAGCTTGTCCGTTGCCGAAATTGCGGCAAAGGTAGGCCTGTCCTCCTCGCCCTGTTGGCGCCGGGTTAAACGGCTTGAGGAAGATGGTATAATTTTACGAAATGTTACCGTCTTGAACAGAACCAAGCTGGGTCTGGCGTTTGAAGTTTATGCAGAGGTGAAACTTGAACGTCCAACCCGGGCTAATCTGCGTATTTTTGAAAAAACAGTAAGCGCCCTTCCTGAAGTGCTGGAGTGTGCCACCGTAACCGGCGCCGTGGATTATGTGCTGCGTATTGTTACTACTGACATGCATACTTATGACGATTTTCTGCGTGATAAAATTTTAAGTCTGGATCTGGTACAAACAGCTTTATCGCGTATTGTCATTCGCTCGGTCAAAGACACCACAGAATTACCGCTAGAGCTTATTGCACCAAAGTAAAATCATGAATTTCTGGCAACCCGCCAAAACAATCGCTGTTTTTGCCCATCCGGGCCATGAATTGCGCTGTTTCGGGTTTTTGCAACATTTTGCGGCCGAGGTTTTATACATAAGCGATGCTTCTGCCAGTTCCGGCAAATCCAGATTGTCACAATCTGAAAGCCTGTTACAACATAATGGGTTGAACATACCAAGCAATGAACTGGCCGTGTCTGATGCAAAGATTTATTCGGCATTGATAAATCAAGATCGTGTCTGGCTTTTGGACTTTTACCAAAAACTATGCCGCAATTTGTGTGCGGCCCGGCCTGATCTGATTATAACAGACGCTGCAGAAGGATATAATCCGGTTCATGATTTATGTCATTTTCTCACTATGGCTGCGGCCAGGGCATGCAAGTTTTCGGGTAAAATAATGGCCACACCGCTAACCCGGCATCCTCATGATCTGGACGGGTTTGATATTTCTGATTGTATGATGCTTGATTTGGATCCTGATCAGGTTGAGACCAAAACCGCAGCCATAAACGCATATACTACAGTCGCAGGCGGCCAGTTGGCTGATGAAGCCAAAGCCATGGAAGAGGAATTTGGCCCAAAGGTGCATGGCCGTGAGGTTTTGTGTCCAGTAATGAGTCTTTCCTGTTATTTTGACAAATATTCAGACAATAGGCCGTATTTTGAAGAATACGGTGAACAACGGGTACAAAGCAATAAATACGATCAAATATTGCGTCTGCGCCCACACCTTGCCTTTGCCCTTGAACTTCTGTCAGAATTGCCAGAATGCGAATTTTAATCACCAATCACACTCTTGATGCGCGCGCAGGAACCGAAATGTATGTGCGTGATCTGGCTATTGCCTTGCAAAAGCGCGGGCATAACGCCATTTGCTACAGCCCCAAAACCGGTGCAGTCGGCGCAGAATTACAAGCCAGTGGCATAGAGGTTATTGATGATCTTAACAGGCTGACATCGCCTCCTGATATAATACATGGCCATCACATGACAGCAGCAGGGGCTGCTTTTTTAACCTTTTTGGAAGTTCCGGCACTGTTTATCTGTCATGGATTGTTGCCTTGGCCTGAAACTCCCTTGATTAACTTTCAGCAAATCCGCAAATTTGTGGCAGTAGACGAAGCCAGTCGTGACCGTCTGGTAAGTGACCTTGATCTGGATAAATCTGATATTGCCATTATTCAAAATGGCGTGGATCTGGATCGCTTTACCCCGCCTTTAGAGCCGTCGCACAGCCCGGGGCGCCGCAACAGGGCGCTGATATTTTCCAATCAGGCCCAAAACTCCACCATTTCTGATTTTGCTGAAGCCTGTGCTGCAAATGGTATTGCTTTGGATATTAAAGGCTCTGGTGTGGGGGATGTAGTGGATCATCCGGAAAGCATTTTAGGCAATTATGGACTGGTCTTTGCCAAAGGCCGGGCGGCAATGGAAGCCATGGCTTGTGGCTGTAATGTTATTCTGGCTGACTATGGCAAATGGGGTGGAGCCGTAACGCCGGATAACTGGCATGAGCTTAGGGTCTTGAACTTTGGATTGCGGGCAATTGATCGCGAACTGGATAAGGATACAATTGCCAAAGAGATATCCGGTATAAACTGGGAAAATGGAACATATCTGTCTCAACTGGTGCGTGATCATGCTTCGCTGGATGATATGGTTGAGAAATTGCTTGAAATATATCAATCGCTTGCAAATGCTCAGGTGCCCCAGAATTTACGGGGTGACAATGAGGCCAGCCGGTTTGTCCAGAAACTGTCCCCTTATATTTATGAGCGCGACGAATACGCAACCCGGCTGTACGAAGAAACTAAATTGCGCCTTGGCAATGAAGCTATCAATGCCGGCCTGCTGGTGCAGGCTATGGTTACCATTAAAGATGGCCCCGATCAGGTTTTGGTGCGCCGACTGGCTGAGCAGGTATTGTTCCTGCAGCCCGGGCATCCGATTGCACTGGAAATCCTGAACAAACAACCACCAAGCGAGGGTTAGAGTATTCTCAGGTTCTAAACACCTAAAATTTGCTCTAGATTCCAGCCACCAAGCGATAGGACATATGATACAATACGCATTTTTTCTACTGTATTTAGATTTTGCGCGATATGTGAGTTCGATGACGAAACTGCAAGATATTACGGATCGACTTGTTCTGTTTTTATTTCAAATGATGGCACATTCCCCAAAGTGTTTAACTTTCTTCTGCCTTTAATATAGTTCAGAAAGCCTTCGGTAAGTTCAGCGTTTTGTTTAAGGCTGTCTCGCAATTCCAGCACAAAGCGGTTATCGGGATAATGCTCTATAAATTTATCTGTTTGGACAAGCGCCTCGTTAATACTACCCAATTTCACCAGACTATATATCAGGTGGGATCTGGCAAAATAAGAATTCGGATCCTCGTTCAAAGATTGTTCAAGGTACATGACAGCCGCTTCATGATCACCTTTCTGCCCGGCCACATAACCTTTTCCTCTAAGCGCGACCTTATTGTTTTCATCCAGGGATAGCGCCTTATCGAAATCACTGTTTGCAGAGTAAAAATTTTGTATTCGTGCATGAGCCAAACCACGATTGGCAAAGGGGTAAGGATTGTCAGGATCAATTTGTGCCGCAGCACTAAAATCATTTATTGCCTGCTGGTAATTCCTCCGGTTCAAATGAAACAGTCCACGATCAATATATTCTGAAACTGTTTCCAGCTTTTTATTCTTCATGTCTGTGATTTGGTCAGCAGATTTATATAGTACAAAATAGCTTTGCCAATTGTCTGAGCTTTCATCCAATGCCTTAATAAATTCACGGGCATGGGTATTGGATATTTCCGGTTCTTTTACCGCTATGGTGCGGGTTAAATGCAAATTTATGTACCCGCCAAAAACATCCCGTTTCAACTCAAGCCCATATTTATCCCATGAGAATGGGGCGTGATCATAGGCGGAGCGTGTTCGGGTCTCTGGCAGCATAATTATGGTTTCAAATTTTGCCCGATATGGTTCTGGCAGTGCCCAGGGAATTTCTCTTTCTTCTTCTCCATCAAGAGAATAAAGAAAGGTGGCCTCAGGGTAATAGGAAAAGAATGGTATTTTAAAATAATCCTTGGTGAGGCGTTTTTTTGATCGCAGCTTTATGGTTCCAGACATGTCCAGCTTAAAATCACCATTTGCTTCATCAATGGTGGAAGTATTGCTTTGCACGTCAATATCACCGGCACTTGACCAGAAAGTCTTGTACCATTTTGCTTTTTGCTCAGAATCCATCGACGCGGCAGCAGCATTGATCTCTCGAGCCATTCTTCCACGGACTTTATATGTGCCGGTTACAGCAAGTTCACCATGAGCCCCCTTACTGGCATCAATCTCCAATTTTGCAAAAAATGAATTATATTCAGGCGCTGTTTGCTGGATCTTGATCAAAGGGGATCCCTCCTCACGAAGAGGCAGCCCCCACTTGTAAGCCGGTGGCTCTATTCTATCAATGCTGCGATCTTCGGTAAGGGTGCCGTCTAGCCACACCTCCTTGTCAAATATTTTTGCCCGCACAATGATGTGATCAAAAACGCCTAATACAGGTAATCTGTCATTCAAACCGTCGCCGAAAACCGTGCTTACCAATACTGGCTCCGCTTCGATTTCCAAATGATCTAATAAAGCCAGCAATAAGGCGGTTTTATCCTTGCAATCGCCATGCTTGTTTGCCCAGGTTTCTTCGGCTGAGGCGGGAATATAGTCACCTGATCCCAGCCCTACGAACAAATATCTGATTTGCTCCTGAACCAGCCGCAATGCCATAGCTGCCTTGGTATCATCAGCTAAATAGGAGTTCTTTGCGATTTTTTCAGCTTCCATGTACAGGTCGGAGCCATATTTTATTTTTGCTGCTTTGGCAAAAAACGGCATATATTCTCTAGAAATTTGTGACCAGTCTTCAATATTGGAAACTGCAAGCGCCCCTTTTATATAATACCGAAGTGGTGCTGATGTTTTTGGCTCTTCCAGCTTGAAACCATCCAGGTTTAATATCAGTTCATGACCTAGTTTCGTTTTTATCAAATCAGGCTCAGGTAAATCAGAGGACACTTGCCATTTCATATTGATGTGTTCAGGCCAGACTTGACGGATACGCAATTTTTGGGCCCTTTCCTGACCCAGCCTAAAGAATAGCTCGCTGGTGGTTTTTGTGATGGCTGGAGCTTTCGTATCCAGTGAATAGGCAAAATCGACTATATCCCCCACCATCAGTCCCTCTATTTGAAAAACTGCCGTTTTTATACCGTCGATAAATGAAGCTTCCAGATTTTGCTCCCGTTGCAAAATGGAAAACTCCTTCCCATTGGCCAGAGCATCAATTTTTTGTTTTCCGCGTAATATAGAAACCCGATGGACGGTAAGACTCTGGCGCGCAGGATTCCACTGTGCATTAATATTTCCTGCAGGGCTTAAACCGGCGGGCCCGTGAACATAAGCTGCTATTGATATATAAGATTGCCATTTTCCTTTGCCGTAATAATCCTGCCGATCCAGCAATAATATCTCTGCTCCATCGGTAAAATTTTCAAAATCCGGCTTGGGTATGGGCACCTTCTTTACCCATGCCCCGACCTTGCCAAAGCCAACACGGTCTAGTTGATCGGTCTTCGCTTCATCTGGATTTTTATGCTCTCCGGTCTCAGAAGTACATGAAGCAAGCAAGGCAAAGACAGCAAGCAGAAGCAAAACAACTCGGATGGGGCACCTGTAAGCGATAAATATAACTAACTAAAAGTATCACAAGCGTTTTTATAAATCAACTCTGCGTTGTTTTATCATTTCCAAAAACTGATGGCCAAATAAATGGGCATTACCCGATGCTGATAAAACGCGCTATTGTAACTGCGCTTTTAATTGTGCATCTGGCAAATCAAATAATTCTCGCACGATAGGTTGAGACAACCCTACCCTTGGTGTTACCGGCAGGCCCTTTGAAGGATCTGCACCCAGCTTCTTGTAGTCAATCAGGTGCGCATACTGTTCCTGAAAATCACTACGAATAATATCAATTGACAGATTTTCATTGGTTTTGAATCTTTTTATGGCAAACTCATCAGGCACCTGAATGAGCCTCTGCATCTTGCGGGCATTCAGCGCCCTTTCCTGTTTGGTCTTGCCGATTACTGGAAAAATGCCTCCCGGGTCAAAAACATGTACGCGCCATTTGTCTTCTCCCAGCAGGCGCTCAAATGAAAAATTTGCCGGATGACCATCGGTCCATACATAGCCGGCCTTGTTCAGTTCTCGTGTTGCCGCCTCCAAAGCCAGAGCCTGACCCCGTGAAAGCAATTTGCCCGGCTGGGTTTTTAATAATGTTCTGGCTTCTGCTCCCTTGGCAAGATCAACGATTTCAATAACCCGACCATCATTAAGGCGGTAGACACCACGCTGTTGTGGGGCGTCAATGAAATTGCGATCCAGCGACATATCACTCAGAGCTTTGCGACCAAACAGGTCACTGGCGATTTCATTTTCAGAGGCTCCAGCCTTGGTAATACGAACCAGCTGGTTGCGAAATTCCGGCAGTCGATATATGGCATTGGTTTGCCCTTCGGCCAGTTTCTCACCCAGACGAATAGCCTGTCTTTTGCCATCTACCGTAACATATTCAAACACAACATTTTCAGCAATTGTCGTCGAGCGCGCAATTTTGTCATCCCAGGGTAAAAACCGCGCTTGTTTTTGAGAAAACCCCAAAGGTATGCGTTTGGCGACTTTATCCGGATCTGTTGCCCGGGCCAGTTTGAAGTTTACGGTCTTGCCATCGCGGACAATTTTTTTATGAAAGACTGCGGCATCAACATCAACAATAGCACCATATTTAGGATCAAACCCCCGAACCTTTATGGGTACACCACTAGGATCAACCAGAACGTCCTCGACGATAAATGACCGGATTTTACCATTAAATTCCAGGCGGGTTTCAACAACCCAGCCCTGATCAAGAGCCAGTTTAATATCAATGGGGGTAACATTCTGCGTAAATGATGATTGGATTTTGGATACTTCTATCCCGGATAATTGTAGTCGCCGATTAAGAATTACATCTGGCATAGGCTCGGTAATACCCAGTGCTGCGGCTCTGGCTTTGAGCGCCGGGTTTTCACTTACCACATCATCCAACACAGCTTTTAAGGCCAGCGAGCCACTGGCCTCATCCATGGATTTACCGGTTGTGCGCCAAATGGTGTAATTGCCCGCAACGGCGTCAAAATGCGCACTGGCTGATCCTGAGGTTGGTGAAAATACTTTATTGCCACGAAAGCCGGACAGACCAGCATCCGGACCATAATCAGATAGCAATTCATTTTGTAAGACCAGAAGGCTGGTATCAGGGCCAAGATTATTGGTTTTGGGAGCGACGAGCTTGACTGCCATTTTAGGTGGTGATTTTGGAAAATCAGCCTCAGAAACATCCAAATCCACCGGCGTGAAACGCCGGGATAATTGTCGTTTTTGTTCCGGTGTTAATGAAGGCGGCAGATCAGTTACTTCAGAGACGCTTTTGAGAACTTTTCCAACGCGCTCGCCTGAGGCCTCGACACTGCCAGCAACAATTCGTGCTAATGGTTTGCCCTGTCTAGCAATGCTCTGACGCGATAATGGTATTCCATCGGCCACACTTTCAGCCGTTCGGATAATTTTGCCCCCGGTGCCCCGATAATGGCGTTTTGGGGCGACCATATCATACAAATCAGAGCCCGTAAAAATGGCGGAAAACCCATCTACAGCAAGGCCTGCGGCGGTCATCCAGTATTCAAAGTCTGAAACTTTTTTGCCATAAATGTCCTGGCCTGTGAATACGGTATAGATATCGCCAGCCGGTGAGGCTAGGGCCGAGGCTTCGTAAAGTGTGTAGGTCACACCACTAAAGAAAGATTTTGAAATATCATTAAGGGCCTGTGTCCCGACATTGCGCATGGCCATATAAACCGCCTTTTGCTCAAAGCAGTTCATGGCACGCATCAATTTAAGCTGTGATTCCTCGTCTTGTTCCGGGCGCGGGCGAAAAATCGGATTGCCCTGACAATACTGCCAGACCACATTTTTTGCCAGAATAGAGGCATCCGCAGCCCGTAGTCCGGCATCTTCACCGCCGTAAAAGGCAACAGCATCGCGCCACATGGTCGAGCCACCCGTATTCAGCCGAGCACGATAGGCTTTGCTTCGGACAATCTCCAGATCCTTATCCGTATAAAAAATTAACCCTTTTCCGGGGCTAACACTTTGAGAATATGGGCTATGTTGCAAATAGTATGTGGGGCCGGTAGTGCCGCCAAGATATATTTCACCAATTACTGCCTTGTGTATGTCAACCAACTCAGCGCCGCCGACTTTTAATTCCATCAGAGAGTCATAATTTTTTATCAGCCGGAGTTTAACCCGGGCAAATTCCTTGGCATTGGCCGGTGCTGAACTTTTTAGAATACTGCTGTATATTTTGCGATAGCGCTCAATTCTGTCGCGTTGACGGGCTACGGTTGCCTGACTCCATGATGGATAATACTGAAGACGGTAAGCCGCCTTGTTATAAGCAAATTCTACCATTTCACCCGATACACCAGAGAACGGCATACAAGAACCCAGACTTTGGCCATCGGTCACAAAGGAGCTAATCCACTCTATCGACATAACAGGGGGCTGGTATCGTGGTCTTCCTTGGCATTTTCCAAGTGAGACAGGACGCAAGTGCGTGTAGCGGACAATGCCTAAAATTGGATCTTCTGCATTCAAGGTCAGAGTTTGCGTGCTGCCGCTTTGCAAGCCTTTGATGCTGATGCTGATATTCTCACCTAGTTTATCGGCTTCTCGTTCCGGTAAATATACAGCCACCATAAATCTCTGGTGTTGCAAAACCGAACTCAAAGGCGGCGGCGTCTTATCCTTGTCAAAAGCAACAGCTGGATAAACCTCGACACGGCTTGTTCCATACTGGCGAATGTTGAGAATTGGAGCATATTGAAGATCAAATTCAAGGGGGCTTCCGTCCCCCTTAATGGTTACTGATTGCGAGGCTTCATCCCATTCGACCAGACCACGATACCATCGCATTTTCAGAAATGGATTGTGTTGCGGTCCGTCAACGCGTAGTTCGATACGCCATTCCAGTTCACCGTCCAGTTTTTTTCGGGCCCAATATGGGATTTCGGAGTTTATTTCATCTGCATCTGGTCGATAAAACAATTTTGCCCGGACCGGATCGGATTGGTTTTTTTCATACCAGCCCTTCCAGACTCTGTTTTGCGTGTGGGCCTCAATCCGGTCTTTGGGTTTTCCAGCGTTGCTGGCAGGTACAATCGCCAGGGAAAATTTCTGATCTTGCGGGGTCCAGCGGCCATAAAGTGCCTCTTGTGTCAGGAAAGTGCCGCCTTGTATATCTTGCGCATGGGCAGGTGCCCAAAATCCCTGCATTGGCAGGACAGGGGCCATCAGTGCCAGTGCGAACCATGTCGAAACCAGACGGCACAAATGGTGGATTGACCGTATCTGTTTACAATGGGTCATGGGGTCGCCTCGTCTGCAGCACCAAAAGCAATGTTCAGCTTGGCGGACAGTACGGGAACTTTACATTGCTGGTTGTCCGGAGCCCATACGGCACGTTTGCGCAAGCGGTCATCAGGCTCTATCCAATCTGTTGCGCTTGGTTCCTGGGGTAGTAATACCGTTGGATAGGTCGAGGCAAAATAAAATGCTTTCAAATAATCTGCCGATCCCCAAGGGTTCCAATAGGCGCGTTTGCGGGCCAGAGCAGTGCCAAATTTATCGACAACTATGAAATCACTGAATGCGGCTGATCGCTGGGAATATGCTGGTGCGACTGTAAATGTTTTGCCCGATGTGAAGCGTTTACTGTCGGCCTGACGTAGCGTGCCTGCGGCATGATTGGCGTAATACACATCGGCATAGGATGCTTTGAGAAGGCGTGCGGTGCGTTCTTTGGAATATAGCCCTTCTCGCATGTAAAAATAATCAGCCCGATAGCCCTTGCGGCCACGCTTGTTTGGGTCAAGATGGCTTTTTTCTTTCAAAAACCCATCCATGCCTAAGTTTAGTATTCTATAGCCATCATCAAACCCGTCGGCCACGCCAACCGGCATGGTAACATTGACGTCAATGCCATAAGAGCCCTTTATGGTAAAATGATCTCCTTTGGGAAAGCTGATTTTAGCTGTGGGGTGCCTTACGGTAAAGTTATAAGTGGCCAACTTTTGCATGTTTGGAGTTATCGGATAAAAGTCTTCATTCTTTCTTGTCGCATATACGCTCAGCACATAATGACCAGAAAAATAAGGAAGCCTGACGCTGATTTTTTGTGTAGCGCCCGGACCATCAAGCAAGCTGGCCACGCTCAGATCGCCCTGACCAAAAAGCGGATGATCGCGACCCAGATATAATTTTTGGAAGGAGTCGGCTGTATGATATCTGCCCTCTTCATCAGCCAACCACTCATAGGGCAAACAACCTAATAAAAAGCCGTCTTCCTGTTTTATTTGGTAGTGCAGGTCATAGTTTGAGAAGTCAGCTTTGGCCGTCAAGATGAATTTGCGTTCGGTGCCGGGATAAAACGTCCTGCCAGGATCGTTTAGCTTAATCTCAATATCGCCAAGTTTAAACTGTTCATTGATAGCTGTTTTAGTGTCAAAATCCGTGCCGCGACCTCGTGCGACATCTTTTTCATCTGCGATTACAGTAATAATACTGCGTGCTAGGGTGATACGTCTTCTTACCCCCTTATCTCCATCCCACCCCAACAACAGCGTGTACTGACCCGCAGGCACCCAAAACTCAGCCGGTTGTGGTTCTGCTATGCCTGCTGTGTCATCGACAGGTGTGTACACATGGACGATATAATCATTTGCTGATGTTCCATTTTCAAAATCCACCCCAGCGGGAATGGCATAAAGCGCAGTATTTTCTGCCAGATATTTCCACAAACCTTTCGGCAGGTCGTCGATCTCGACCGTTACCCTGTAAAGTGATATAGGTTTGTTTAGGTCGGCTTCAGCTGATGCAATATCAAGACTGGATGCGTCTTGCAGTCCATTATCAGGCCGAGTTTCCAGAACCGGATCACCCAGATCCAGCATTTCTTCAAAGTCTCTATCATTTTCACCAAAGTCATTTTCACCATCTCCAGGGTACTCTTTGGGCATAGGCGGCAGAGTTGAGTATCCACCATTCTTTGCCATCGCTCTTAGGGTCTTTATCTGTTTTTCTAGCGCCTTTTTGTCACCAGAAAACGAACTGCTGTTGATCAGCGTTTCCAGATAATCCGCCAGATCCCCAGCGGAAGCCGGGTTCGGGTTTTCCATAGGCGTCATACCCCCAGGCGCTAGCTTAATCACAGGCTCTGGCGGCATTTGGCTCAAGGTTTCGGAGGCGTAAGGCACAAAATTATTGCTACTTTGCAGACTATCCTTGTCCGCCTGATCAGAAACATCGTCACCATTGACCCCCAAGGGCAAATCAATAGTGGTTGAGGGCGTATCTTCAACAGGTGCAAATGTTACTGGCTCTTTTGGTATCAGACGTCTTGCGAGCTCCGGGGGCTTACTGGGTTTTTTGTCAATTTTATCAACCAGCTTGATGGTTGCTGGAAGATCTACCAGCACTACTTTTTGATCTACCAGAACACCCCGGCACCAAAGTTCAACAAGGTGCGGCCCCAGATAGGAATCATAAGGCTTTTTATAGGGAAGAGCTTGGCGAATTGGGGAGTTGGGGTCCAGTGCGTATTCGGTCTGGCCTTTCATCAACACCCGTCGGTCAAGCAGCCAGTCGCCTTCGGTGGCCCCTCCTAAATGAACCCGGCCCGCATGATAAAGGCTAAGTACACAAAGATCGCCAAACTTATCTACCAATGTGTTGGCATTGCTGATGGTGATGTAAAACTGCGCACCAGGCGGGTTGGTCGGATTGGTTTTTACTTCGCCTTTTGGCTCTGGCCCAAACAGGAGAAGATGGCCAATGGATGTCGATTTCTTGATGGCGTCATGAGTCAGGAAGGTTCTGGGCTGCTTCACGCCACCCTCACCAAATGCCACAATAGTATAGGAGCGCCCAAGGGGTGGCAGATAGCGGGGCAGATCATAAGAAACTTTAATACTGCCTGTGGATCCTACGCTGGGCATTGGTTGTGTAAATGAAGTTTTTAGCGGACCCAGATATTGCTGATAGTCCAGCCACTCTTTAGATTGAGAGGGGTCGGCATCGTCCTGATAATTCTTGTCAGGATCCATAAAACTATCCCAGGCCGGGTCGCTGGTATAATGGCTGTAATCCTCACCGAATGTGCGTATGGAAATGCCAAATTTTACAAAATCAGGATAAAACTCCTCATTCATGAAAACTGGTAAATCATAGCGCACAATGACCGGATCATTTTGACGTAAGACAGCTTTTGACGAATAATAGGCCCGTATTTCCCCAGATTGCTGGGCGACACTTACCTGCGCCGGCATAAAGATGAGAGCGATCAGTATAAATCTGGCATAAATATACTTCATGCACGTGCTCCAAAAAACACAACATGCTTTCAAGTACGCCACCCCGCAAAGCGCAAGCGCTATATTATCACGTGCACCCCTGTTGGTAAATGGTACCAACAGGCTTGTTGATAGTAAAAAAATCAGTGATGCTGGTGGCAATCAATACGGTCACAGGTTTTTTCTCATTAAAGTCAATGGTACGGCTATACCGCTTGTGGTGATCTCATTCCATGCCTTAATTGTCCTGTATCCGCACGCTTTATACAAGGCAATACCGGCAGAGGTGGCGGCAAGCTCAACGCGCGAAAAGCCCTCCGATGCGGCAGCATTCTCGCACAATTGCAAGATAAACCTGCCTACTCCTTTACGGGCATGATCGGGGTCCGTATACATGGCGCGGATCCTTGCCGGTTCGGTTTTGGGGTCAAGCTTGCGAGGATTTCTGCCAGAACTATGATCACCGCCAAATAGGGTTTGGCGCCGTGACCATCCTCCACAACCGGCTAAAGAGCCGTCGTCAAATACTAAAAAATAGGATTTGTCAGCAACCAGGCGGCTGTCCAATCCCATGATTTCATAGCTGGCAGCCACTTGTTCAGGAGACAGAAAATTTGGTAAAAAATGCTCCATTGCCCGGTTCATCAGATCATTCAAAACAGGCATATCATCAATTGTGGCCAGACGATGGGAGAACTTCTTCATATATCAAACCCGTGATGATGGGGCATCAAACTTGGCAGCGAAACTATGGGCATCGGCCCGCGCCCAGTCTTCAGCCAGCACAGTGGTTTGCGGGTTTTTCAGCAATTCTCCTTCATCAAGCAATTCATAGACCTCATCAGCAGGCAATGCTCTGGTTGCACTTACCCGGTGGAAAATATGGCAAGGCTGCAAATCTTCGGGATGATGCAGACCGGCGGCCCCGATAACTTCGGCCAAAGCGCGTACAGTGTTTAGATGAAAATGATATACCCGGTCGGCCTTGTCGGCAATCACCAGGCCTCGTTGCAATAATTTATCCTGAGTGGCAATGCCGGTGGGGCAGTGATTGGTGTGACAGGACAGGCTTTGCACACAACCAAGGGCAAACATAAAACCCCGGCCGGAATTGCAATAGTCAGCACCTACCGCCATGGCCGCGGCCAATCCAAAAGCCGAGATGATTTTACCACTGGCTCCAAGTTTGATCTCATCCTTGATGCCAGCACCAACCAGAGCATTGCGGGCAAATATCAATCCGGAGCGCAAGGGAGTGCCGATATGATCCTGAAACTCTACTGGCGCAGCACCCGTGCCACCCTCCCCGCCATCAATGACAATAAAGTCGGGCTTGATTTGGGTTTCAAGCATGGCCTTGACCATGGCCAGAAATTCCCAGCGATGACCAATGCACAGCTTAAACCCTATTGGTTTGCCGCCAGATAATTCGCGCAAATTTGCAATGAAGTGCATCATTTCCACCGGCGTGGAAAAAGCCTTGTGATAGGGCGGAGATATGCAAGTTTCGCCTAAGGCGATACCTCTGGTTTCCGCGATTTCCCTGGTGACTTTCGATCCTGGTAAAATGCCGCCATGTCCAGGCTTAGCGCCCTGACTTAGCTTGATTTCAATCATTTTTACACAATCTTGTCGGGCATTTTTTGCAAAACGTTCAGCATTAAAATTGCCATCACTGTCCCGGCAGCCAAAATAGCCGGAGCCAATTTCCCAAACCAGATCACCGCCGAGCTTGTGATAGGGGCTGATCGCTCCTTCACCAGTGTCATGGTAAAATCCACCTTTGGCAGCGCCCAGATTCAAAGCGGAAATGGCATGAGAGCCAA
Source organism: Robiginitomaculum sp. (assembly GCA_015485155.1). GTDB lineage: Bacteria > Pseudomonadota > Alphaproteobacteria > Caulobacterales > Maricaulaceae > Robiginitomaculum_B. The sequence continues at coordinate 108,339 of WFUF01000003.1, forward strand.
GGGAGCCAAAACTCATGGCAGAAATATTAAATACCGAGGCTGAATACGGTTGCTTGCAGTCTTTTCCTCCGATTAACACGCGAAGATTTTCAGGTTTTGCATCTACTGCTGCAAGTGATGGGTTTAGCCATTCATACCTGGCTTCATTAAAATCCACATGACTGCCAAATGGTTCAGATGCCTGTACATTTTTAGCCCGTCTGTATACCAGTGAGCGTTGTTCACGGTTAAATGGCATGCCATCGGTCTCGCCCTCGACCAGATATTGCCGCAAATAGGGGCGCATGAACTCAAAAACCCACCGAGCCCGTCCCAAAACCGGATAATTGCGCCACAAGGCGTGTGTGCTCTGCACCAGATCAAATACCCCATACATGGTAAAGGCGCCAAATATAATTGCTGGCAGAAACCAAATCGGATGCAGATTGGCCAGCATTAGCGAGGCAAACATCAAAGCAAGCACAGCGAAGAACACAAAGAAACGCATGAGTTTCTCCTTCATGGGAGATGATTCGACATCAAACATAGTCAGTGTGACAATAAAATTGTCTCTAAAATGCTACCAAGGCACACAGCTATTTGTTAATCTGGAGCCTAACCCTGGGTTATCGGAGGCTTTAATGCTGAAAAATCTGCTGCTAATTCGGCATGCCAAGGCGGCAGCTTTTGGCACCGAACCTGGTGATCATGGGCGAGTGCTTTGCCAAAAGGGTATGAACCAACTGGACAGATTGTCAGAACAGTTAATTGCTGCAAATATATTGATTGACCGGGCGCTGGTTTCTTCGGCAACTCGCACGCGCCAGACATGGGATGGTTTGGCTGCAAACGGAATAAATGGCACAGCGCATATAATCGAAGAATTATATCTGGCCAGTGCTGAACAAATTGAACAACAAATATGGCTGCATGGACAAGAAGCTGAAACGGTGGCGGTGATCGGCCATAATCCCGGAATAGCCGTATTGGCGTGGAGGTTACTTGAAAAGGGTTCCACCGATGATTTGGTAGCGAGTGACAGGATTCGAGCTTCATTCAAAACTGCCTTTGCAGCTTATTTTGCCGTGGGGCAGGAAAAGCCAAAACTGCTTAAATTGCTGGATCCAAGGGTTTAGTGAAAAACTACGAGTCGCGGTTCGGCACAACGCCGGGTATTGGCGATGAAAAGCTCCAGCATGCCTGAGCCGTCAGTGGTTTTTAGTTCATCAAAACAAGTGCCACTCATACTTTCAATGCTAATTTGTAATTGCTGTTCCGGCGCGCTCAACACATAGGCCCGGCCCGGATCAGCCAACAACAATACCGGAACAACTGGTGCCTGTTGACTGGACAAGGAGGCCTGTATCAGGGGCGGGTTCTCATATCTGTTAAAACTGTCTGCCCTTGGCGCAGGAGTCTGATCTGTTTGCGCCGCATAAAGCCGAAAAGAGCCTATGCCAATCATGATGGTGGTTATTATTATCAGGGTGCGGAAAAATCCGAAGAAGAACTGAACCATTTTGAGACACTTTTATTGCTTTTATCTCTTGCTCCGCAAAGATTGCGCCGCAACCATTGCCCGTGGGGTTGTTCAATGTATGTTTAGGCTGAAATGGGGGCCTGTTTTATGAATTTGCGCAATAAATATGCTGGCTGGCTGTTTGAGCTGGAGCTGGAGCGAAATGGCATCAGAGCCAAAGAAACCGGGCAGTTGGTAGAATGGAACTGGGGCAATGCCAACGCGGCCCTGCGCGGCCTAATCGTACATTTGCTGGTGCATATCCTGGGTGCGTTTAGCCGTTTGCTGCCGGGGCGGCCTTATACGGTGGCATTTACGCCTAAAAACCCTTCGCCATGGTATTTGATCTGGGCGGTGGTGCGTGCCGGTAATGGCCGCATTACAAGCAATTTACGAACTGCTGATATTTTGTTTTATTTTGAAGATAAGACCCGATCAAAAGCCGATGGCGCGCCATCAAATATAGCAGGTGCAAATTCCGGCACACGAACCATAAATGCCAATTGCACGGATATTTCAAAAGCCAAAGTCGCAGAAGTGTTTGAGCAGGTGTTTGGTTATTCATTGTCGGTGGATCCTGTTACATGGCAGGGGCTGGCGGTGGAAAAATCAGATAAAAACGGCGCTCATGATGGAAGAGTGGTTCAATGCCCAACAACTCCGTTACCGGGCAAAGTGTATCAGCGACTGTTGTTAAACTCTGATAATGGAGCAAGTGTGCTTGATTATCGCTCGCCAACTATCAATGGTGAAATACCGCTTGTTTTCATCAAGGAACGTCCGATGAATTCCCGATTTGCCAATTATAATACAAGGGTGAGTTTGGCAGATCCACGCAGCTTGTTTACTCCTGAAGAGCTGCAATCATTGCGTATATTTTGCCAGCATATGGGGCTTGAATTTGGCGGTCTGGATGTGTTGCGCAATCGTGGGGATGGGCGGATTTATGTGGTTGATGTGAACAAAACTGATATGGGGCCGCCTACTGGTCTTGGTTTTATCGCGCAAATTCGCGCAATTCGCATATTGGCCAAAGCGTTTCGCAATTTTATAGTTCTGGATCGGTCACGGGTTTGATGTTTTGATCCCTTATATTCATGAATTTGATTTTGCATACGGCGAGGCAAGCTGGATTTCCGGTAATGTGCGCAGACTGGTGGCAAATAATCCTGGGCCATTTACCGGTTGGGGGACGAATGTTTATTTTATTGGTAGATCCGAGCTGATTATTATTGACCCTGGCCCGGATACGGATGAGCATTTTGCCCTGTTGTGCAAAATAATTGGGGATTGTCCGCTGCGAGCAGTTCTTGTTACCCATCATCATCGTGACCATTCACCAATGGCACCACGTCTGGCCGATCATTTTGGCTGTAAGACAATTGGGTTTGGCCCACCGCTTGTTTGTGCAGCAGACAATGGCTTTGAGGAAGCTGACCATACGGGTTTCAGCCCGGACATAAGGATCAGGGACGGACAGGTATTTGACTATGAAGAGGTGAGCATAGAATGCATACATACGCCGGGTCACACCTCAAATCATATGTGTTATGCGGTATTTCCTGATAATGGTCTGGTTTGTGGTGATCATGTGCTGTCGTGGGCTACTTCGGTAGTGATTCCGCCTGATGGCAGGATGGGGGAATACCTGGACTCGCTAGAATTGGTAAAACAACGAAGTTTTTGCAAGCTGTGGCCGGGCCACGGCCCGGAGATTCCAAATCCAGAGCCATTTTTAACCGCTTATCTGGCGCACCGGGCCATGCGTGACGCACAGATTATGCAGCAATTAGCCTGCGGTCCTCAGAAAATATCGCAAATGGTGCCGGTAATTTATGCGCAAACCGATAAAAAGCTTTATCCAGCAGCCAGCGTGTCAATGCTGGCCCACTTGATCCATTTACGAGAAACCGGGCATGTGGCCTGTATTGACGAACCAGCTCTGTCATCTTTGTGGTATCTGCCAAATTAGCAGGCCCCAACCCTAAATTGTCGGAAGCACATGGTCCTTGAATTGCTCACGCAAATCCAGCTTGGAGACTTTGCCGGTTGGCCCATGGGGTAGTTCAGTTACAAACACCACATCATCTGGCATCCACCATTTGGCGATTTTATCGGTTAAAAACTCGCGAAAACTCTCAGCATCGGCTTCCATACCCTCTTTTAGCTGCACAATCAGCAAAGGCCTCTCGTCCCATTTTGGATGAGGCAAACCAATTACCGCACATTCAGCGGCCGCCGGGTGACCCATGGCCGCATTTTCAAGGTCAATGGAAGAAATCCACTCCCCTCCTGACTTAATTACATCCTTGGAGCGATCGGTAATTTGCATATAGCCTAATTCATCAATGGTTGCCACGTCTCCGGTATCAAACCAGCCTTCACTATCAAGAATATTGCCGCCTTCGCCGCCAAAATACGCGCTGGAAATAGCGGGGCCGCGTACCATCAGCCTGCCAAAGGCCTTGCCATCACAATCCAGCTCATTGTTGTCTTCATCAACAATGCACATTTCCACGATAAATGGCGGGCGCCCCTGTTTTAGGCGATAAGAGAGTTTTTCCTCATATGGCAGATGGGCGATTTCCGGCTCAATTCTTGATACGGTGCCAAGAGGTGAGGTTTCAGTCATGCCCCAAGCGTGAACTACATTTACACCGTATTTTTTGTCAAATGTTTCCATGATTGCCCGTGGGCATGCCGAGCCGCCAATAACCACTTCCTTTAAGTGCGGCAGCTTGTTGCCGGTGCTTTCAAGATAATTAAGCAGCATCAGCCATACGGTGGGAACCGCCGCTGATATGGTGCATTTTTCACCATCGAGCAGCTCAAAAATGCTTTTGCCATCCATCATTGGCCCCGGCATTACCAAATTCATGCCGACCATTGGCGCGGTAAATGTCAGAGCCCAGGCATTGGCATGAAACATTGGCACTACCATTAAACAGGTATCACTTCCCGTGATATTCATGGCATCGGGCATGGCCGCAGTCATTGCCATCAATGTGTTGGAGCGGTGGCTGTATAATACCCCTTTGGGGTTTCCGGTAGTGCCAGAAGTGTAACAAAGCCCGCATGCAGTATTTTCGTCAAAATCACCCCATTTTACGTCGTCACTGCCTTCGGCCAGCAGGTCTTCAAAGCAAATTGCATTTTTCAGTGAGGTTTCCGGCATTTGACCAGAGTCACACATGATAATAAAGCACTCAATGGTCGGGACTTTGTCCTGTACCGCTTCAAGCAAGGGTACAAAACTTAAATCAACAAAGAACATTTTATCGCCGGCATGGTTGATAATATATACCAATTGTTCCGGGTGCAGGCGTGGGTTTAATGTATGGCAGATGGCGCCAATTCCCATAATCGCGTACCATGCTTCCATATGTCTGGCATTATTCCATGCCATGGTGCCGATGCGATCCCCCAGTTTGATACCGCGCTTTTGCAAGGCTGAAGACAGTTTTCGCGACCGATCATAAATTTCGCCATAGGTAGTGCGGGTGATCGAGCCATCTACTTGTCGTGAAATAATTTGACGATTTGGATGGTTGATATTGGCGTGGCGTAAAATTCGATCAGTGGTCAACTGCCAGTCTTGCATCATTCCTTGCATGATATTCTCCCCAATTCCGTGTTACGGATATAATCTCATATTATTCCATTTAGATTTATCGCTTTTCCGGGTGAACTGCAATCTATCATGCAGACGAAATGGCCGATCTCGCCAAAATTCCATTTGCACAGGCTTCAGGCGAAACCCTGACCAGTGCTCTGGACGGTTTATTTTCCCAACTCCAAATTCTGCAACCTTGGCAGCAATACGTTTTTCCAGTGCAAAGCGGCTTTCTAATGGTTCTGACTGTTTTGAGGCATGAGCGCCTATTTTGCTGTCTCTGGCCCGGCTGGCAAAATACTCATCAGCTTCGGCAGCACTTACTGGCTCAACAGTTCCGCGTATCCGTATTTGCCTGCGGATGCTTTTCCAGTGAAATACCAGCGCCGCTTTTGCATTGGCATGTAATTGTCTAGCCTTTGCACTGTTAAGATTGGTGTAAAAAACAAATCCTCGTTCATCAAACCCCTTTAACAAAACCATGCGCGCATCGGGCATTTTGTTTTCATCTACGCTGGCCAGTGTCATGGCGTTAGGATCATTGGGCTCGTGTTTGCTGGCCATATCCAGCCAATCACCAAACAAAGCGAACGGGTCTTTACGGTCGAACAGGTCGATGGTCTCATCCTCGGCGCTGTCGCGGTAATCTTCAGCGCTGGGGCTTGCAGGAATTGAGGTTTGCTTTTTCATAACTCTTGTTTACTCCCTTGATACGGGTTTTGCCTAGCCTGCTGGCATGAATGATTCGTTTTTGATTTTGGGTGTAGAACCCGGTGCCGATCAATCGGCTATTCGTGTGGCATATCGCAATCTGGCAAAAATATGGCATCCTGATCAACCCAGAGGTGATGCGGCAAAATTTGTGCAAATTCGCCGGGCTTATGAACAGTTGTCAAACCACCAACCAAGGCTAACTGATAAAACAAATAATCGTCGGCATGTTAGCTTATTACGCAAGTTTATAAAAAGATCATCTTCAAAACCGGCTTCAAAAGCGCAAACAGGGTCTGATATTCAATTGCGGCTGCAGGTGCATATTGATGATTTAATCAATGGCGCTATACGTCAACTTACTTTGCCGGACGGCAGATCTGTTGAATTTCGTATTGAAAAAGGCCATTCAGAAAGCACAAAATTAAAGCTAAAGGGTTTGGGAGAGCCGGGAAAAAATGGCGGTAAAAAAGGCGATTTGCTGGTTGAGCTGCAGATAAAGCCTCAAAAAAACCTCTGGCTTGAGGGTCGTGACCTGCATATGGAACTTGCACGTCCCTTGTGGGTATTGCGCAAAGGCGGTGTGCAGCAAATCCGCACACCTGCAGGCTGGGTAAAACTGCCCATTCCGCCATTATCCGGGCCCAGCACAATCATAAAAATCAGGAAAAATGGCCTGCCTGCGAACGGTATGTTTCCTGCGGGCGATTTATTTGTGCATTTGCGCGAGCAGCAATTGGCAGATACTGGCGATGCGGTTGATGCATTTCTTAAGAACTTCGGTACCGGCACTTGAGGTTGACGGCTGTATCGGCTTTAACCAGATTATGAGCTATAACACATTTGGACATTTGTTTCGTTTTACCAGTTGGGGGGAAAGCCACGGCACGGCCATTGGCGCGGTGGTTGATGGCTGTCCACCAGGTCTGGTGTTAAATGAGGATTTAATTCAACCGTTTTTAGATGCACGAAGACCTGGAACATCAAAATATGTAACCCAGCGCAAAGAGCCGGACAGAATAAAGATATTATCCGGTGTGTTTGAAGGTTTGACCACCGGGCATCCAATTAGTCTTTTTATTGAAAATGAAGATGCCCGCTCAAAAGATTATGGAGATATTTCCAATACTTACCGTCCAGGTCATGCTGATTTTACCTATGATGCAAAATACGGATTTCGTGATTATAGGGGCGGTGGGCGATCTTCTGCCCGGGAAACAGCGCTAAGAGTGGCTGCCGGTGCCATAGCAAGGCAGATACTTGGCGATACAATAAATATTGGTGCAGCTTTGGTACAGATAGGCGATCAACCGGTGGATCGCAGTCAGTGGGACTGGAGTGAGGTGCGCAAAAATGATCTGTTCTGCCCCTCGGCCCGAACTGCAAAAAGTTGGGAGAAATTGCTTGGTGAAATACGCAAAAGCGGCGATTCTGTTGGCGCTGTTGTCGAGGTTATAGCCTCTGGGCTTCCCGCTGGCTGGGGCGCGCCAGTATATGACAAGCTGGATGCAAAAATAGCCGCGGCCTTAATGTCAATCCCGGCGACCAAGGGTGTGGAAATCGGAGCTGGATTTGCTGCTGCTACCATGCGCGGTACGGACCATGCTGATGAGATGTGCATGCAAGATAATAAACCTGCCTTTCTTTCCAATAATAATGGCGGGATATTAGGCGGTATCAGCTCCGGACAGGATATTGTTGCGCGCATGGCAGTAAAGCCTACATCCTCAATTTCAACCAAGCGCCGTTCAATCACTCGTGAGGGCAAGGAAATAGACGTGCGCACCAAAGGACGCCATGACCCGTGTGTAGGCATCCGTGCTGTTCCGGTGGCCGAGGCCATGTTGGCTATGGTATTGGCTGATGCCAAGTTAATGCACCTTGCTCAAACCGGCCGATTTGGTTCCGCCTGGGATTAAGCACTCTCGTAAAAGACGCATATCATTATTTTACTGGATATTCTTAACACAACAAGCGCTTCATCTGCCGTTCAGCCAGGGTTTTCTATTCTGCAATAGTCGCTGCAAAACAACAGCGGATTTTGAAGGAGAGACCCCAATGAGAAACTCACTAATCGCAGCTGCAACCTTGCTGGCCGGATTTACTATTCCTGCTGCAGCTTCTGCTGATCCTGGCAATTATAACTGCCGAAATAACAATTCAGACCAGGTAACCGGAGCCTTGATTGGAGGCCTGCTTGGCGGCGTTGTTGGTTCGCAAATTGCCCCTCATGAAAGCCAGGGTGAAGGTGCGGCCATTGGCGCTGTGGTTGGTGGTCTTGCCGGAGTTGCTGTTACCAGTGGCAATAATTGCGGTAATGCATATCGGAATGTTCAGTATAATAACCGTTATGGTCGTGGTTATTACAATAACCAATATCCGCATGGCTATAACAGATATAATACCGGCTATGGGCAGGATCCTCATTATAGAACCCGCCCGCATTCCAGGGCCGAACGCCGGGCAATTCGTCATGAGCGAAGGGACAGGCGATATTATAATAATCAACGCCCGCACAACCGTTATAACCGCGGATATAACAGACCTCATAACGGATCCAGTGTAAATATTCGCGTCAATCGCACACACTGATTGGCCAGTACTAAAAAATAAAGGCGGCCCCGATGAGAGGGGCCGCCTTTAATCATAGTTTTTCAGCTTTTAACCAGCATCAGGAGTTTGGAGTTTTTCCAATGCTTATCATTGTCCTTGTAAATTATAACCGCCAGCACTGGCCGCGGCGATAAAACCCACTCCAGACGGAATTTTGGCCTGGGCAAATGTGACAAAACAAAATCCAGATAAGGCTTGGATACTATCTGCGTCAAATGATATAGGAATTTACAGGATAACAGGAAAAGAGCCTGATCAATTATTACAGGCTGGAACTCATTTCCTTAATGCCCTCATCAATCAGCTTGGTTTTTACTGATTTTGGTACAGAGGTCTCAAGAGCAATCTCAGCCGCCCGCACCGCCAGATCAACAGCACGATCACGAACCAGGTTTTGCGCCTGCGCTTCGGCCTGCTCAATACGCCGGTTAGCAGCTTCAGCCCGGCGCTCTAATTGTTCTGCAAGCTGTGCACGCATATCTGCGGCATATAATTGTGCTTCCTTTTTTGCTTGAGCAACAATGTCTTCGGCTTCTTTTTCGGCAGCTCTTTGCTTGCGAGTATAAGAGGCCAGTAATTCCTGAGCTTCTTCGCGCAATTGCCGCGCCTGATCCAGTTCCTCGCGAATTTTATCAGCGCGCTCATCCAGAGCCTTGGCCGCCAATCCCGGAACCTTCATATACAAAACTGCACCAAAAAACACAGCCAAAGCAATGGTCACCCACATGGTAGGATCGCCAAAATCAAACAGCCAGTTGAAATACATGCTATTCTCCTTAGGCCGAAGCCAGCTTCACGGCTTTTTTAATGTCGGCCGCAGCAGGGGCCACGCCGCCCAGTTTACTTACGATATCTGTAGTAGCAGCAATTGCAACGTCTTCAACCTTGGCCAGAGCCGCATCGGTCGCAGCACGAATCTGAACCTCAGACCTGGCAGCAGCTTCGGCAAAGCCTGCTTCTGCTGCAGCAGTTTCAGCTGCCAGCTCCGCATCCATTTTTGCGCGGGTTTCTGCTGCAATCATGTGAGCTTTTGACCTTGATGAGGCAAGAGCCTTCTCATAAGCCTGATGAGCTACTTCGGCATCAGCTTTCATCGCTGCTGCCTGATCTAGATCATCAGCCACCCGATCTTTGCGTTCTTCTAACGTTGAAGCCAGACGAGGCAGAATCACCTTCCACAGGATAAGAAACATCAAGCCAAATGAGATCACCAGCCAGAAAAAATGTGGCACTGCATAGGTCATGTCAAAAGGCGAAAATGCCTCTTTCGCATAAGGATCCTCGTGCGGAACAAGTGTCCCTTCACCGTGTGAAGGCGACGAAGTACTGCCCGGTGCCATTTCCAATCCGTTTAACAAAATCATTGCAGCTCTCACTTGCATAATGCCCGGCCCCTTAAAACAGACAGGCCGGACGCGGCATTTAGCCAAACATGATCATAAAAGCGATAACCAGCGAGAAAATCCCGAAGGCTTCTGCCATGGCAAAACCAAAGATTAGATTACCAAACTGCTTGCTGGCAGCCGATGGGTTACGTAAAGCGCCGGTTAAAAAGTTACCAAACACAATACCAACGCCAATCGCGGCGCCGCCCATGCCCAGAGTTGCCAACCCGGCACCGATCATTTTTGCTGCTTCTACTTCCATAATAATTCCCCTTCAAGGATCAAAATAAGTGCTTTACGCCGGATCAGTGACCGGGATGCAAAGCGTCGTTTAGATAAATACAAGTTAAAATCGCAAACACATAGGCTTGCAAAAAGGCGACCAGAAACTCCAGCGCCAATAAGGCAATAGTAAATACAAATGGCCCAATGGCGCCTAAAGCTGCCAATCCACCCATACTGCCAATGGTGACAATAAAACCGGCAAACACTTTTAATACCGTATGACCGCCCAGCATATTGGCAAACAAACGTAATGAATGACTAATGGGTCGGGAGAAGAAAGACAGCAATTCAATTGGTACAATGAAAATCAAAGCAGCCCAATGCATTCCTGATGGCGTGAACAGTTTGAAAAAACCCAGACCATTTTTATAAAAGCCAAAACCGATCACAGTGAAAAACACGGTTACGGCCAAGCTGGCGGTAATCACCACTTGTGAGGTTACGGTGAAAAATCCCGGCACCATGCCCAGCATATTGGTCGCCAGTACAAAGATGAACAGGGCAAATACAAACGGAAAAAACCGCAAACCCTCATTGCCGGCAGTAGAGCGGATCATATCAGCAATAAATTCATAAGTAATTTCGGCAATCGATTGCCCGCGACCGGGGATCAGATTGGTTTTGCGTGTAGCCATAAGCAACAAAACCATCGCCACACCAATAGCAACCCACATGGAAACCACAACATTGGTAATTGACAGGTCCAGCGGCCCAGCCTGAATAGTGGCAACTGTTTTCACCTTGAACTGGTGCATCGGGTCTAATGAAGCGAGTGCCATTTAGGCGTCTCCGATTAATTTTCCTTGTCTGCATAAGAGCCGGGATCATTCCCGTCTTCTTCTGCATCCTGCGCTGCCCTTTTTGCCGAACGGATTGCCGAACGCAAGCCACTGACAAAACCTAATAACATAAAAACAACCAAACCAAAGGGAGCGCTATCAAATAACCGGTCCACAAACCAGCCTAACAACGCCCCGGCCAAAACTCCGCCGATGAACTCCATCCCATGACGTAGACCGGAAGCTGAACCTTGATGCGATTTTCCTGACCGATGGCCAGATTTATCTTCTCTGGCTGCTCGTAATTTCGCTTCAAATTCTTCCAGATCGTCAGAAATAGTCACCTCAGGTTTTAATAGGCACCCACGGAAAAACACCCCCCGCGAAAACCCCAATTGTTTACATGAGCATTTCTGCTCAGGCGCGCGCAATCTATCCGCGGTGCACTGGCAAGTCAAGCATGTTTGAACATTAGTTAATCTATTGAAAATAAACGAAAAAATATGAATTACCGGTATTTTACCTATTCCGCAGCAATCAGGTCTTCCGCCCGTTGTAAATCCACAGAAACTAATTGTGAAACGCCACGTTCAGCCATGGTAACACCATATAACCGATCAACCCGCGACATGGTGAGCGGATTGTGAGTAATTACAATGAACCTGGTTTGTGTACGGGTACGCATTTCATCAAGCATGGTGCAGAACCGGTCGACATTGGCATCATCCAAAGGAGCATCCACCTCATCAAGCACACAGACCGGGGCAGGGTTTGACAAAAACACCGCAAAAATCAACGCCATTGCTGTCAATGCCTGTTCGCCACCAGACATAAGGCTCATATTCTCCATTTTCTTACCCGGAGGACAGGCAAAAATATCCAGACCAGCCTCAAGCGGATCATCAGACTCGGTCAACCTAAGCTCAGCCTCTCCACCATTAAACAATGTTAAAAACAAAGACTTAAAGTGATCGTGAATGGTATCAAACGCCGCCAGCAATCGTGCCCGTCCCTCCTCGTTTAGTACATCGACACCTTTGCGCAGTTTGGCAATTGCAATTGTCAATTCCTCACGATCACTTTCCATTTCCTGCAGGCGGCCAGATAATTCTTCGGCCTGTTCTTCGGCCTGTAGATTGACCCCATCAATATTATCACGTTCCTGCCGCAATTTGTGCAGACGGCTATCAGCTTCAACAGCATCTTTGGGAATTTTGCGCAAACCGGAGTGACTGGTATCTAACTGCTCCGGCGCAATCCCCATGGCCTGAGTGATGGTATTAGTGATCTCCTCAAGCCGCTCAGCAGCACTTTCAAGCTTTGCCTGTAATCCTGCCTTGGCCTCTCTGGCTGCTGCCGCCGCCGAATCAGCTGCCTTTGTGGCTTCACGGGCTTCGCGCAAATCCGAATCAGCCTGCGCCAGGGCATCAGAAGCTTCCCGCGCCCGTTTTTCAGCGACTTCATACTCTGAAAATATTCTTTGCCGTTTTTTAGCAATTTCCTCTGGCGCAGTTATAGTCGTTTCAAGGCGCGACTTGGTTTCCTCCTGCCGGATGCGCAAAGCTGCTAACCGCTGCTCCGAGCTATCCTTACGGGTGTGCCAGCTTTCAATTTCCTGATGCAGTATTTTCTTGCGCTGGGCCCTATCTTCAAATTCACGCTCAACTGATTGCAATGAAGCTGCAGCATCAGCCGCTGTCTGGCGGGCCTTATCCCGCTTTATGCCTGCTTCATCCAATTGTTCTTGTAACGCATCTATATCCCTGGCATCAGTTTTTGCCATGGCAGCTTGCGCCTGGGCCAGTTCTTTAGCGGCAACTTCAAGTTCAGCCTGCCAATGTTCCAGTTTTTGCGATAGGGCCTCTGCCTTGGCTTCACGCTTAAAATCACTTTGACGCAAATCATCAACATGGCGCTGCGCTTCTCGTGCTGCCTGCTGTTTTTCAGGCATTTGCTGGCGCTCGGATTTTAATTGCTCAAACTGCTCCTGTCGTGCCTGTTTGGATGCAAGCCAGTTTTCACGTTGTTGTTGCTGTTCATCTTTGGCCCTGGCAATTTCAGGCACCAAAGCCTGTAGTCGGTTTTTCTGTTCCAACCGAACAGCGGCACCTGATTGCGCATCGGTGTTTATGTGCAGTCCATCCCAGCGCCATAAGTGCCCTTGTGTGCTGACCAGACGCTGACCTGGTAATAAGTCCCGCCACATGCTTTCACCAAGTTCAGCCTCGACTACCCCAACCTGCGACAACCGGGCATTTAGCGATGAAGGAACCTGCACCTTGTCCGCCAGAAGAATAACCCCTTCGGGTAATTGCTGGTCGGCTTTGGCGCCTTTGCCCCAGTGCGCCGGGGCATCTGGATCAAGACCTATCTGTAAATCATCACCAAGGGCTGCGGCCAAAGCCTGCTCAAAACCGCTATCCACTTCGATCTGCTCGGACAGGGGCAGCCAGTCACCCTGCGATGCAGATGCCACCGCTTTTTCCAATCCGTCCTGTTCAGCGCGAAGCTGATCATAAATGCGCCGGGACTTATCAAAAGCCTGCCGGGAGGAATTTACAGCTTCCTCTGCCTGCGCCAATTCCTGTTCAGCATCACTTATTCTAGATCTGCAGGCTGAGACCTCATTGGTGGTTCTTTCCAATTCCTGTTCGGCGGCTCTAAGCTCTGCCAGTTTTTGCAGATCCGGCTCGAGAATTTTAATTTGTGAGGTGGCCTCTGCCAGCTCTTTTTCAAGGCGCTGTTTTCTATCATGAAGCGAAGCAAGATTAGCCTGCGTGCTGGCAATACTGGCCTGTTGCTCGGCATAAGCTGTCATGAGTTTTTCAAACTCCGCCTCAGCATCATCGCGAGCTCTGGCCGCAGCCGCAGCCTGTTTTTGCAGGTTTGAACGGGTTTCATGGGCATCGCTTTGTGCAAAAGCTGCTAACTCGGATTGCTCATCCTGCAATCTTGCAATATTAGACCTTGCGTCTTCAACCAACTCATTTTCATGGTGCAAGTCCCGTTTAATTTCCTGCAAACGAAGCTCTAGGGCTGTCTGCCGGGATTGGGCTTCACGTTCATCACGGGCTACACTTTCTCTGGCTGAGGACAGCCTTGCAACCAATGCGGTGGCAATTGCCTGTTCCTCACGCAAGTCATCCATGCCCACACTGGCAGCTTCCAGTGCCGCCAGCGCCCTGGCCGCTGTCCCGGCAAGATCCCCAGATGTTCGTTGCAATTCATCCAGTTCCTGCTGCACAGCATCCAGCGCAGCTTTGGCTTCAGTCCAACGCAGCAAATAGGCAAATGACTCAAGCGCCCGGATTTCTGCAGACAGATTGCGATAACGTGAGGCAATTCGCACCTGCCGCTTTAACTGCTGGTGCTGCATTTGCAATTCCTCACTAATATCATCCAAGCGGGATAAATTAGTTTCTGCGGCCCGCAATCGTAATTCTGCCTCATGACGGCGGGTGTGCAGGCCCGAAATACCAGCGGCTTCTTCTAAAACCCGGCGCCGGTTTTGCGGCTTTGCCGAAATCAGCTCATTGATCTGCCCCTGCCGCACCAAAGCCGGAGAATTGGCGCCAGTGGATGCATCGGCAAATAATAATTGCACATCCTTCGCCCGGCATGACTTGCCATTTATGTGATAACTGGAGCCAGCCCCGCGATTGATCCGGCGCGATACCTCTAATACATCAGCGTCGTTAAACTGTGCAGGAGCGCTGCGATCAGAATTATCAATCACCAGTACGACGCTGGCCTGATTGCGGGCAGGTCTTTCATTAGTGCCTGAAAAAATAACATCATCCATCGCACCAGCCCGCATGGCTTTGGCGGAATTGGCACCCATTACCCAGCGCAAGGCTTCGAGTAAATTTGACTTTCCGCAACCATTCGGGCCGACAATGCCAGTTACTCCGGTCTCGATCCTGAATTCAGCGGCATCGACAAAGGACTTAAATCCGACAAGTTTCAGCGAGGTGAATTGCACGTATTATTCGTCCGATGCTGCCAATATCGGATCAATAATTTTAGCAAAGTCATCAAAACTGCGCATGTTCTGCGCCAGTTCACCATTGATTACAAAACTAGGCGTACTGTTAATTCCCCAGGTATCGCTGGCGTGTTTGCTGACTTCTTGAATCCTGGTGATATTCTGTGGATCTGCAAGGCATGTTTCAAATTCTTCCGGAGATATTCCAGCAGTAGCAGCCAGTTCCCGCAGGGCCTGACCAGGGTTTTGTGACCTTACCCAATACATTTGTTTCTCAAACAAAACGTCCAGCATGGCAAAATACTTATCAACATCAGCCTTGCACCGGGCAATGGCCTCACCACCAACCGCCAGCCGAACCGGCGGTGTCGGAAACTGGCGGAATACGAACCGAACCTTTCCGGTTTCAATGTATTTACTCTTTATGTCCTTATAAATACCCTTGTGGAAAGTTGCACAGTGCGGACAAGTCAAAGAAGCAAATTCTACTATGGTCACTGCTGCATCTGGATTGCCAATGGCCATATCATCATCACGCTCAATGGCTGAACGACCGGACCCACCACTGCCAGCACCACACGCAGCAAGCCCCATGGTTACGGCAAGGGCAATCGTTGCAAATACATTACGTCGGTTCAGATGTTTCACTACACTCTCCTAAAAGATCATTTATTGGTCACACAGCCGTGATTCGCTCAAACCATGCAAGAAAATTAACCCTTGTCCGTACGGGACATAACCCCGATTCCCAACTCACGCAATGCGCTCCTTAGCTCATTAGATGCAATGTTTTTCAACTGTTCATCAAGAGCGGTTAACTCGGACGGTGTACATCCGGCCTTTTGAACGAAAGTCCCTGTCTTCGGCAAAGGTGCCGACACCGGGCCTTGAACAATTCGCAAACCTGTCACCCGGCCTGATCCTGTAAACAGATTAACCCGTTCAAGCAATTGGGCGGATTGCGCCTGCACCAGCAATGCGGCACTGCCTCTTGCACGTACGGTAAGTGTTTGTCCGTTTTTGCTTCCGGATAATTTATCAGGAGCACAAACAGCTGCCAGACGAGGCCCAGCAATATCCTGCCAGCGCATTTTTAACTCACGCACTCCGGGGCCGAACTTTTTGCCCATGGGGCGCAGGATTTTGCGAACCGCCCGATCAGGGCGCGACATACCTCGCGCCGCAGGCCGGGCCGGGGTTAGTAACAACCGGGCAGCCTGCTGCGCATCTCGATGCAGCTTGCCAGATAAGTTGATATCGCGTTTCATGTGGATAATCATCAAACCAAAATCAGGATTTTACAAGAGACAAAGAAAAAAACCTGCAAAGTCATGCCAGGGTAAGAACCCTGCCACTTCAATAGTTGGCGGGGTGATGCAAACGTGATAGATGCATTGCTCTGACAAAGAACAATTGGGGGTTGATGTGAGGCTAAATCTATTTACTGTAATTATTGCCGTAACTTTTGTATTAAGTGCGCCTGCCAGCTGGGCCAGGGCCATTGAGGTGACCTCAGATAACTTTGTGCTGGTAGGAAATTTAAGCCCCGGTGATGCAAAAAAGCTGATACGTGAACTGGAACAATATCGTCAAGGTATTATGCAGCTTTTAGGTCTGGAAGACCGTCTGGAACCAGTTCGTGTCCGAATTTATACTGCGCGGAGCACCAAAGCCTTGGAGGAAATGACCGGCAGGAGCAATATTGGTGGAATTTACACCACCAATATTGAAGGCCCGATATTCATGCTCAACTCCATGGGCGGGTTTGGCAACAATCAAAGAAAAGGCAGCTCTGCACGCAGCCGCATGCAAAACAGAGGTCAGGCCCGCAATATTGCCCTGCACGAATATACGCATCATTTTCTCGCCTCTTACACCAATCAGTTTTATCCCAGATGGTATAATGAAGGGTTTGCAGATTATCTGGCCACCTTCAAAATCAACCATAAAGGCCAGATGCAGATCGGTATTCCTCGTCAATCTTACACCTATGCATTGTCACAACGAAAGTGGATGCCCACCGAAACAGTAGTTGGTGCAATCAACAAATATCCGCCCAGTTCCAAAAGCGGCAACCCAAACCAGCTTACAGCCATGGACTTTTTCTATGCGCAAAGCTGGCTTGCTGTGCATTATTTGCTGTCCAGTCCAAAGGATGCGAGCAAGATCAGCGATTATATTGATGCTTTGAACACCCAAAACCGGCCCAAGGATCTGTTTGAAACTGTATTTGGCCGAACTCCGCAGGAATTTCACCAACAATTAAAAGCCTATTACAAGCAAAACAATTATGCGGTCGCAACAATTACACCCAAAAAACTAATCAGCGAGCGTTCATTTCGGGTTAGAAAAATTTCCAGAGGCGAAGCCCTGTTTCACAAGGCCGAGGCCATGCGATATTTTCGCGGAGATGGAAAAACTTCGCAGGAAATCATTGATATGTATCTGCGTGCCGCCAAAGAACTGGGCAAAACCCCGGCAATACTCTCTGCCATCGCCGAGTTAAAAACCTGGCAGGACGATTTTGCTGCTGCGCAAATTTATATTGATCGGGCACTGGCGGCATCTCCAGAAGATCCGCGAACCCATCATCTGGCCGGAATGATTCTGGTTTACAAGAATGAAGATCAATCAACACCAGCAAATTTACAAGAGTTACAGCGCGCCCGGAAACACTTGAAAAAAGCCATGAGCAGCAACCCTGATAATATGAGCGCGCATTTCTATTATGCAAAATCCTATTATCTATCGAACAAAAAGCCCTCTGCACAGGCGCTGGCTTCTGCGGAACTGGCTCTTGGTTATTATCGCAGCCGTAATTTTGTAAATAGCAATTTGGTGCTGGCCAGCGTCCTGATGCAAGGAGGAAGGACCAAACATGTTCGCCATGCGATCTATAACGCTATTATCTGGGGGCATGACGCTGATACACTTGCTATGGCCTATGACATGAAACAAAGACTTGATCAGATTGAGGGGCAATAGCCTTAACATTTATTACAGGGCATTCTGGCGCTAAATGTCTTTGGTGAGCAGTGCTTTTTCCCTGGTGTTGGGGAAGCGATAAAACACATGACTGCCCACATTGGCCGTACGAAGCAAATTGGACGACCAGAACGGATTGACAGCCATTGTGTGATAATGGGTGGCGCGCTTGATAGTGGTATTGGCGCTCATGCCCAAAAATGAATTTATTGCACTGGCCTTTGAACGAGCCCAGATTTTATCTCGCGGCTGTTTTTGCAAGGAACCATCGCAGGTAAAAGAAAACTGGCAGCCAGTGGTGCGGTTTGCGCCTTGATATACCACCTCGCACACTGTTGCCGGATATATGGAGCTTTTAGTGCGGTTCAGAACTACCTGGGCCACCGCCAATTGCCCGGCAATAGGTTCGGATCTTGCTTCGTAATATATGGCAGTAGTCAGACAATCCAACTCCTTCTTTTGCTGCAATGCCTGCTCAATATGAGAGCGGGTAAAGGTCTCAACCTCCGAAATAGCAAAAGGTCTTGCCGCATTTATCTTTGGGGTGATTATCTGCGGTGATTGCAGGAATGCAACTGCCAACTCCTGCCATTGCGTGTCATCTACCTGATTTTTTGCAATATCAGAAACCTGAAAAAACATGGTTGGCGCCATCAATAAAGCCGGTGCAACCACCATGGATCGAACAAAATGATTCAAGGTCAAGCCCTGGAAAAAATCGTATATATTGCCCATGTCCCGCTACCTGTTTTGCTAATATCAAACCAGATCCCGTGCAAAAAATACCGTAAAGTGCTTAACAATTAACTAATTTCAACGATTCCAGCAAGGGGAGAAAGTTGCTCTAATTATAGCAAGATAGGCAAAGTATCCCGAAATACCAACACTTTTCCGAATAAAATACCTTAAATATTCTTGTGGAGAGAAAGTTATACTAACTATTTGCGGAGGTTATTGCCGCTTGTGCTGCAGCCAATCTGGCAATAGGAACCCGAAATGGCGAACAGGAAATATAGTCCAGACCAAGGCTTTCAAAGAACATGATGCTGTCAGGATCGCCGCCATGTTCGCCACATACACCCAGCTTGATTTCCTGCCGCGCCCCGTGCCCCAGCTCTACAGCACGGCGCAATAATTGCCCCACACCCTGCTTGTCCAGAGTAATAAACGGGTCTTTCTCGAACACGCCCTGATAAATATAGCTGTTTAGGAATGACGTGGCGTCATCTCGCGACAAGCCTAAGGCGGTTTGGGTCAAGTCATTGGTGCCAAAGGAGAAAAAATCGGAAAATTGCGCCAGCTCATCGGCACAAAGTGCAGCTCTTGGCAATTCGATCATTGCACCAAAACTATATTTTGGGGCAAATCCCTGCAATGCGGCAACTTCATCGCACACCTCACGGATTTTGCCTTTCAGGATTTTCAACTCCTTGGCCGTCATTGCCAGTGGGATCATCACCTCGACACGGGTCATTATTCCGGTATCGGCCTTAACTGCGCCTTGCGCCTCAAAAATAGCCCTAGCCTGCATCTGATATATCTCAGGATAGGAAATTCCAAGCCTGCACCCCCTATGCCCCAGCATTGGATTGCTTTCCACCAGCTCTGCAGCCCGCTGCATCAGGGCTTCTGCGGAAACACCCGTTGTCTGGGCCACCTCATCCACGTCCCTGGCTGTATGGGGCAGGAATTCATGCAAAGGCGGATCCAGCAGGCGTATGGTGCAGGGGCGCTCCCCCATAATGCGAAAGATATCAATGAAATCGTCCCGCTGCATGGGCAATATCCGCTCCAGCGCGGCAATCCGGCCTTCACGGGTTTGCGCCAATATCATTTCGCGCATGGCGGCAATGCGCTGACCATCAAAAAACATGTGCTCTGTCCGGCACAGACCAATACCTTCTGCGCCAAAGTCGCTGGCGGTTCTAACATCAGCAGGGGTTTCAGCATTGGCGCGCACTTTCATTCTGCGCGCACCATCTGCCCAGCCCATCATTGTTCCAAAATCCCCGGTAAGTTCCGGCTTTACCATAGTGGCGGCACCGTCCAATACCTGACCCTTGGTGCCGTCAATGGTGATTATATCACCTTCGCATATGGTTCGCCCTGCAATATGAAACTGCCTTTTGGAGTAATCTATCCTGATATCTCCGGCACCGGACACACAAGGGCGGCCCATGCCTCTGGCAACCACTGCTGCATGAGAGGTCATGCCCCCGCGTGCGGTTACAATACCTTTGGCTGCATGCATGCCGTGAATGTCTTCTGGCGAGGTTTCAATGCGCACCAGTATAACATCTTCGCCGTGACCGGCACGGACCACTGCTTCATTGGCATCAAATACCACCTGGCCAATGGCTGCTCCTGGAGAAGCCGGAAGCCCAAGGGCAATTACTGGCCGACCATGGCCCTCAGCAAGCATCGGGTGCAGCAATTGGTCAAGGGAGGCAGGGTCAATGCGGCAAACTGCCTGGGTTTCGTCAATTAAACCCTCTGCGACCATGTCAACGGCGATTTTCAAGGCGGCTCTTGCGGTGCGTTTACCGCTGCGGGTCTGTAATACCCACAAATGTTTACGCTCAACCGTAAACTCAATGTCCTGCATATCCTTATAATGGGTTTCCAGCCGGTCAAATACGCTCGTAAGCTGGGCAAATATATCCGGCATAGCCTCTTCCATGCTAGGTTGTGCATCACCCATCTCCAGCCGGGCGGCCTTGGTCAAGGACTGCGGGGTTCTGATACCGGCTACCACGTCTTCACCCTGAGCGTTTATCAGAAATTCGCCATAATATGCCCGCTCGCCGGTAGACGGATTGCGAGTGAACGCCACTCCGGTTGCCGATGTTTCACCCATATTGCCAAACACCATGGCCTGCACATTGACCGCGGTGCCCCAACTGGCCGGTATTTCGTGCAAGTTACGATAGACCTGAGCCCGCTCATTCATCCAGCTATCGAATACGGCGCCAATTGCACCCCATAACTGATCCAGCGGACTGGCGGGAAAAGGTCTGCCCGTTTCATCCTCAACTAACTGCAAATATGCCGTTGTTATCTGCTCCCAGTCTTCTGCTGCCAGATCAGTATCACCCTCAAAGCCGCAAACGTCCTTGTGCTCGTCCAGAACCTCTTCAAACAGGTCATGATCAACGCCCAATACCACATCTGAATACATTTGAATGAAGCGCCGATAACTATCAAAGGCGAAACGCCTGTCCCCTGAAAGAGATGCCAGCCCTTCCACGGTTTCGTGGTTCAGGCCCAGATTTAATACCGTATCCATCATTCCCGGCATGGATGCCCGCCCACCGGAGCGCACCGATACCAGCAATGGGTTGGCAGCATAACCAAAACTTTTGCCTGATTGCTGTTCCAATGTCTGCAACGCTGCCAACACCTGATCGTGGAGGTTCTTCGGCCATGATTTTTGATTATCGAGATAATTGGTGCAAACCTCGGTGGTAAGGGTAAAGCCCGGCGGAACCGGCAGGCCAAGACTGCACATTTCGGCCAGATTTGCCCCCTTACCGCCGAGCAGGTTCTTCATACTAGCCTTGCCCTCTGCGGCGCCACCACCAAATCCATATACCCATTTCGTCATACCATTACACCTAATCTATTAGCCGGCAATTTTGTCAAAATCCGCAACTGGAGCCAGAGCCTCGCGGATGCCCGAAAGCAGCCGCAACCGGTTCAATCGAATTGCCGGATCATCATCATTGACCATTACTGCATCAAAAAACGCATCAACCGGCCCCTGCAATGGGGCCAAAGCAGCCATCGCCGCAGTGTAATCTTCGCCTGTAATAGCTTTGGATGCTTTGTCTCGAGCGGTTTGCAGGGCTTCATAGAGAGCCTTTTCCTGCGGCTCAGTAAATAAAGCAATTTTGATGTTTCCGGAAACTTCTGTTCCCTTCTTCTCTTCGGCTTTAACAATGTTCGCAGCGCGTTTGGTTCCAGCCAGTAATTGTTCGCCTTCTGGCGTTTCAAGAAAGCGGGAAAGCGCTTGCACCCGATCCACAATCGCCACCAGATCATCAGCATCAGGGCTTAAAACTGCATCAATGACATCATGACGAATACCAGAATCCCGAAGGTGAACTTTCAGACGGTCGTGAAAGAAAGATAATAGTTGCTCTGATACCTTCAACCGCACCTTATTAGCCAACACAATTCTGATCACGCCCAATGCGGCGCGGCGCAAGGCATAGGGGTCTTTGGAGCCGGTGGGCTTTTCATCTATTGCCCAGAATCCTGTCAACGTATCCAGCTTATCAGCCAAAGCCACGGCAATGCTAACCGGATCGGTGGGGATTTCGTCGGTTGGGCCTTGTGGCTTGTAATGATCACAAATGGCATTTGCCACCGCCTTTTCTTCGCCATCAGCCAATGCATAATATCGGCCCATCACCCCTTGCAGGGACGTAAATTCCACCACCATTTGCGTGGTTAGATCAGCCTTGGCCAGCCGTGCGGCGCGCTCCGCCAGTTTTGGGTCAGCACTGACCAATGGCGCAAGCTGTTTGGCCAATTCTGCCACGCGCATCACCTTGTCATAGACACTGCCCAGTTTTTGGTGAAACACCACGTCTTTTAAGGCATCAATACGGCTTTCCAGGGTTTGCCCCCGATCCGTGTCCCAAAAGTGCCGGGCATCAGCCAGACGGGCGCTGAGCACCCGCGCATTTCCCTTTGCAATGGCCCTACCACCATCGGGAGCATCCAAATTGGCCACCACCAGAAAGTTTGGTGCTAATTTGCCGCTTTTCGCATCCTTGACCGAGAAATATTTCTGGTGTTTGGCCATTGAAAGCGTGATTACTTCTGCTGGCAGGTCAAGAAACCCCTCATCCATTTGACCCAATAGTGTTACCGGCCATTCGGCAAGACCTGACACCTCATCAAGCAAGGCATTGTCCTGAACCAGAGCAAGATTATTTTGATTGCAAATTTCGGAAATTTGCTGTGAAATTTTTGCTTTGCGATCATCCGCATCAAGCAAAACACGACCCACCCCCTCTAATTGCTGGCGATAATTGGCAAATGATGAGACGGTAAACGGCCCCGGCCCCATGATACGATGCCCAAAGATTTGGTTGCCGCTTTCGATACCTGCTATTTCAAACGGCACGATTCTTCCATCCAATATGCAGACAATGCCATGAATCGGTCGTACCCAGCGAAAATTGCCAAACCCCCATTTCATGGATTTTGGCCACGGAAAATCAGCCATTATCTGCGGTATGATTTCAGTCAGCACTTCGGTGGCGGCGCGTCCGGATTTATGCAGTTTGGCAACCCAGAATTTTCCCTTTTTGTCCTCACGCTGTTCGCAATCATCGAGGCTGGCAATACCGGCACCGCGCAAAAACCCGGCCAGTGCTTGTTCTGGTGCGCCGACCCTTGGGCCTTTGCGTTCCTCGGTCACATCTGGGGATTTAATCGGCAGATCAGCAATCACACAGGTCAAACGCCGTGGCCCGGCAAAACCTTGTATATCAGCAAATTCAAAACCGGCTTCGGTTAGGGCTTTGGATAATAGACGCTGCAGATCATTGACAGCCTTGACCTGCATCCGCGCCGGGATCTCTTCGGAGAAAATCTCTAATAGCAATTCGGCCATCACCCAGCACCTTCCAGCTCTACCCAGGCTTCGGCGCATCCCTTGGCCAGATCGCGAACCCGCTTAATAAAACTGGCGCGCTCGGTAGCCGAGACCACGCCTCTGGCATCAAGAATATTAAAGGCATGGCTGGCTTTTAGCACAAAGTCATATGCTGGCAGCGGCAGGTTTTTATCCAGCAGTGTTTGGCATTGCACTTCTGCATCAGCAAACCAGCTAGTGAATATTTTTGTGTCGGCATAATCAAAATTAAAGTGTGAAAACTGGCGCTCGTTTTCCTGAAAAACATCGCCATAGCTCACGCCATCATCATTGAACGCCAGATCATAAATACTATCCACACCCTGCACATAAGTTGCAAGTCTCTCCAGACCATAGGTCAACTCGCCCGAGACCGGATTAACCTCCAGACCGCCTACTTGCTGAAAATAGGTAAACTGGCTCACTTCCATGCCATCACACCAGACCTCCCAGCCCAGACCCCAGGCGCCAACAGTGGGGTTTTCCCAGTCATCCTCAACAAAACGTACATCATGTAAACCCATGTCAATGCCAATGGCACCAAGGCTTCTAAGGTATAGCTCTTGCAGATTATCCGGGCTTGGTTTCAGTAAAACCTGAAACTGATAATAATGCTGTAAACGATTTGGGTTTTCTCCATAGCGGCCATCAGCCGGACGGCGACACGGTTGCACATAGGCGGTATTCCATGGCTTTGGCCCCAAGGAGCGCAAAGTAGTTGCCGGGTGCAATGTGCCAGCACCCACTTCCAGGTCATAGGGCTGCAGGATTACACAGCCCTGATCAGCCCAATATTGCTGCAGGCTGAGGATCAAACCCTGAAAACTGAGCGGTTTATCGTTAGGTGTGGCCATAGGTCAAACTTTACCAAAATGAAGGTTTATCGGGTTGTATCGTCTTTTTCTCAAAATACCAGAGGCTGTTTGCCACGCAAAATGGCATCGGCCAAATCAGTATGGCGCTTTTCATCTTCATGCAAAACCAAAGGAGCAAGAATTGTCGCCGGAGTTTTAGCGTCTTTGCGCGCCCTGATCAGCACCCGGTGGGCCTTGTCGCCTGCTCTGGGTGATATGGGCAATATGCGAATATCACCACAAGCGGTATTTAACAGGCTGATGCAGTCGGCAACCCGGTCGGCACGATGGATAAGGGTAATAAAGCCCCGGCATTTCACCAGCAAAATTGCCTGATTGATCCATGTATCCAACCCGGAAGCATCAGCAATAAAAGCTGTATCCCGTCCCTTTGCAGGAGTATTTTCACAAGAGGCGCTATCTTGAAATGGCGGATTAAAAAACACATGGTCAAAGCGATCTGACCCGAATAAGTCTTTGGCATGTGCCACATCGCCCTGTCGCACTGATACACGGTTTTGCAGTTGATTTTGCCGGATGTTTTGCTCTGATAGCCTTACCAGATTAACCTGTTTCTCCAGCCCCCGAAACTGCGCCTCGGTATTGCGCCATGCCGCACACAATAATGCCGTTCCAGCTCCAGAACCCATTTCCAGGGCCACCTTGCCATCTGCTATCTGGATAGATGCCGCCAGCAATACAGCATCAAGTCCAGCGCGATAACCCTCACCCTGGGCAATTTGCAAGGCTCCATCGAGAAAATATGGGGTCAAAGCAACAGACATTAACTTTCAAACCTGTTTTATTGCAACATTTTTCAAACATATCACATTCATTTGCTTGGCAAGCAAACCGCAAATCCCTATACAAGAGGATATTTTACGCAAAAGGACTTGGGGTGGGCGTGAGTTTGCAACAAATGTATACGCAGGTTCACGGTGAGAGCCCGGCCAAGCGACTGGCAATTCTGGTTGCTGATGATCTGGAGAAGGTCAACGACCTGATTCACAACAGGATGAAAAGCCCGGTGGGGATGATTCCAGACCTGGCAACTCATTTGGTTGATGCCGGCGGCAAGCGCCTGCGCCCGATGATTACTCTTGCCACTTCCAAAATGCTGCAGGTTGAGGGAGATAACCCGATCAGACTGGCAACGGCTGTAGAATTTATTCATTCAGCCACCCTTTTGCATGATGATATTGTTGATGGCTCAAAACTGCGACGGGGACGTCCGGCAGCCAACCGGCTATGGGGCAATTCGGCCAGTGTTCTGGTTGGTGATTTTTTGTTTGCCCGCTCTTTTGCCTTAATGGTTGAAACTGGTCATTTGCCGGTTCTGGATATTTTGTCCCGCGCTTCATCCATCATTGCCGAAGGAGAGGTTCGCCAGCTTGCAGCAATTGGAAATCTGGATATACCCAAACAGGAATATCTGGCTATTGCCGAGGCTAAAACCGCAGAATTATTTGCCGCTGCCGCCAGCGTATCTGCGGTTATTGCCAACGCCGGAGCAAAACATCAGCAAGCCCTTGATCAATTTGGAAGATCACTGGGCATGGCATTTCAGCTAGTTGACGATGTGCTGGATTATCAAGGCCTGAATTCAAAATTAGGCAAACAGGTTGGTGATGATTTTTTTGAGGGTAAAATAACCCTCCCTCTTAGTATTGCTTATCACTCCGGCAACCAAAGTGAGCGAAAATGGTGGGAAGACATACTGGACGCAGATGGGCGCAGTGAGTCCGATCTTGAAAAAGCCGGACAATTGATTGAACGTCATAACGGTTTGCAAGAGACTATGGCACTGGCAATTGCCTTTAGCGAAACGGCCAAAGAATCCTTAAGCACGTTTGAACCTAGCCCGTGCCGGGATTGTTTGCTGGATTTATGTGATTTTGTTGTAAAACGCGGTTACTGAGCTTTTCTTGTATGGCGAAGCTGCCAATGCACCAGCAAGGCAAAAACAGCGCTTGCGGCAAAGCCTAAAAAAGCGCTGGTTGCTGAACCATGTAACAATATAGCCAGAAAGCTGCTAAGACCAACCTGGACACTTAGTGACAGGGCAACCCGTATATGTGGCTGCCCGGCTTTTATGGCAAGCTGGTATAAATGATCATTGTGCGACTGTAATAAATTATGCCGCTGTCGTAATCGCCACGCCATGGTCAATAACACATCCGACAAATATGGCATAAACATCAGGGGCATTAGCCAGACAACAGATTCGGGCCCCTCTTGAATTAACAATAAGGCATTGGTTGCCAGCCAGGTTCCAATAAAAAGAGAGCCAGTATCACCAAGGAACAGCCGTGCCTTTGGGGTATTAAATGGCAAAAACCCGATTAAACCTGACATTAATAACAGGGTTAACCAGAAAACCAGCCAGTTCTCAAATAGCACAGCCAGCACCAACATACCGACAGTCGCCACCAGCGAGCTTAATGGCACTACGCCATCACCACCATCCATGAAATTAACAGAATTGACCATGGTAAAGACCCACAATCCAGTTCCTGCCATAGCCAGTAGCCAGGGTAATTGCAATTTTATCCCATCAAGTGGAAGCACATTTACCGGGCCCAGATAAAATGCGGCAATCAGCGATATCAGCCCAAGCAGTCCAAACTTTAGCTTTGCCGGAACTTCACGAATATCATCAATAAACCCCAAAGCCGCAGACATGCCGGAAAGTCCAAGCACTACGTGCAGCAAGCTGTTATCAATCTTTATACCAAGCGCCATAACCCCGGCACCCACCGCAATTATCAATGCCAGCCCGCCTGCGGTGGCGGTTGGTGTTTGATGGGCAGAGCGCCGATTTGGAATGGCCTGAATGCCATATCGAACCAGAAGCCAGCTTATTAAAGCACAAATAATTCCCGTTAAAATTACTACCCACAATACTAAAATTACATCTGGCTCCGGCATTCAAATCACTTTCTTTTAAGCTCTGGATTATGACCAAACTGTTCTTTGGCGCCCAATCTGTCAATCTGTGCCTTGGAGCCAATATTAACGGTTTCTATCCACCAGTGCGGGTAAGCTGCTCGTAAGGTTTTAGCGGCGC
This sequence comes from Robiginitomaculum sp., assembly GCA_015485155.1. Classification (GTDB taxonomy): domain Bacteria; phylum Pseudomonadota; class Alphaproteobacteria; order Caulobacterales; family Maricaulaceae; genus Robiginitomaculum_B. The sequence continues at coordinate 135,761 of WFUF01000003.1, forward strand.
GTCTGGCCTGTTCCTGATTATTAAACCTGGCCATACACGTCGCACCAGAACCGCACATCTGGGCCGGCTTTTGTGGCATTAACTTATCAAGCCCCTGTAATACCATACCTATTTCTGGTGTCAGCGCTATTGCGGCATGGGTCAAATCATTTGCACAATTTTGCGATTTGATTATCTTTTTAGATTGAGGCCGCTTTGCCATCTTGTCAAATTCAGCAAAAACAGAGGCCGTAGAAACTGCCACTAACGGGTTAACCAAAAGAGCAAAAAAACCCGGTTGCGCATCTAATACCTGCAATTGTTCTCCGCGCCCTTGCATATGGAACCAGTTACCGGTTGATTGTGCTGACCCCCCGAAAACGCAAACCGGGACATCAGAACCCAAAGAGGCCCCGATTTTGGCCATTTCCCCCAAAGACAAGCCAATATCCCAAAGCCGATTTAGCCCGCGAAGCGTGGCTGCGGCATCAGCACTGCCGCCACCAATCCCGCTGGCTGCTGGTAGGTTCTTTTGCAGATGAATAGACGCGCCAGACATTGATGGACAATGGCTTTCTAACAACACCTTAGCAGCACGGATCACCAGATTATTGTCATCTACTGGAATATCCTTTGCGAACGGGCCATGGATTTTAAGCTCCAGCTCCGATGCCGGACGAAACTCCAGCTCATCGCCAATATCTGCAAAAGCAACCAGACTGTCGATAGGGTGAAAGCCGTCTGGCTGTAACGGGCCCACAGCCAATGAAATATTTATCTTGGCGGCGGCAAATTCTTTAACCTTCCGGTATTGGCTAGTTTTCAACAGTGACACTGATAGCTTTCACATCCGGCAGTCCGTTTTCGATTTTAGAGCGCACCATTTCCAGATCCACTTCGTCATCAGGCTCCAGAGACAATACCCGCTGCCACTGGAATCTGGCTTCCAGCTTGCGGCCAACCTGCCAATACGCATCACCCAGATGATCATTGATCGTAGGCTCTGCCGGTTCCAATTGCACGGCTTTTTCCAGTTCGGTTACTGCCTCTTCATATCTTTGTAGTTGATAATAACCCCAGCCCAGAGAATCGACAATATAGCCAGCGGTAGGGGCAAGTGCGATTGCCTTTTTTATCAGCTCAAATCCCTCTTCCAGATTTTCCTGATTATCAACAAAGGTATAGCCAAGATAGTTTAGCACTTCTGCCTGATCAGGGTTTAGCTCCAGGCTTTTCCTGAAATATGGTACCGCCTCGCGCCATTTTCCTATTCTCTCAAGACAAACAGCGCGGGCAAAATACAGACGCCAGTCATCTGCTTCCTCAGGGCTTTCATCAATCAATTCAACATAAAGCTTCAAGGCAGCTTCGTATTGCTTGTCTGCCTGCAATGCCGCAGCCAAAGCCCGTTTCACCCGATCTTGGGGGGCTTCTTCATTTAATTTCAGCAGGCTGGCAAGTCCTTCTTCGCGCCGGTTTGCCTGAAACAGCGTATTAGCCAGATCAAGCTGCGCCTGCAAATACCATGGCTGGTTCTTTTTGATCGAGGCAAACATTCGCAAGGCATCATCGGTTCTGTTCTGAACATTATAAAGACGACCCAGCAGTTCGCGTACCGCATCATGTCCGGGATCTATATGTAATGCCAGTTCAAGATAAATAATGGCCAATTCATGCAATGACCGTTCCGCCATCGCCCGGCCCAGCCCAAAGAATCCCTCGGCAGCACCTTCTCTTACGGTTGAAAACGCAGGCATAATACGCTTATCTGATTGAGCCTGCGCCAAAAGATAGCGGGCCTCTATTTCATATTTATTGTAGTTCAATCGGCTGTTAAGCAGTTTTAATGCCTCGCTTTTATTGCCTCTGGCCAATTGCACAGAAGCCCAGCCATAGGCAGTGCGAGAGGTCAGCAAACCACGGGACATAGCGTCATCAAAAGCGGCATCTGCCTGCTCTTCCAAACCGGCCTGAGCCAGAATCAGCGCCTTGTGGAACAAGGCAAAACTCCCCAGAACCGGGGCCATGGCCACATCATCCAGAGATGTGATTGCGGAATTTGTATTACCGATGCCGTGCAAAGCCCAGGCCTGTATTATACCGCCAATAACCTGATTTAATGGCCCCAGCTTACTGCCCTCGAGGGTTATAACAGCATCTGCATATTGTTTTTCGGCAATTTCATTGGCGGCAAGAATCAGTCGCGCCAGACGATCATCCGGATTGGTTTCCAAAATAACCTTAGCCTGTGCAGCAGCCTGTTTAACATCACTGGCAAATACCGAACTTAGCAGCACGCGCTGGCGCAGTTCATTATTGGCCGGGTCTTTTTTCAAGGCTCGCATATAGTATTTAGCTGCAGCACTTACATCGGCTTCGGAACTTGCATAGCGGGCAAGCAAATAATCGCCATAGGGTGAGGCGGGCTCACTGGCCAGGCCAAGCGATTTGCCAAAACTTTTAGTGGTAGCGCAACCGGTCAGGGTAAAAACCGCCACAACGGGCAGCAACAGGAATACAGATCGTAATGGAGCTTTTTTCATATTACCATGCTTGACTTGCCTAAAGCAGGCAAGCAAGCCCTTATATTCGGATATTACAAAATATAATGATTACATATTAGGATAATTGGGCCCCCCGCCGCCTTCCGGGCAAACCCAGGTGATATTCTGGCTTGGATCCTTAATGTCGCATGTTTTGCAGTGAACGCAGTTTTGCGCGTTAATCTGGAAACGTACCTCGCCGCTACTCTCATCGGTTATGAACTCGTAAACACCTGCAGGGCAAAACCGCTGTGACGGGCCGGCAAATTTGGCCAGATTTACTGATACCGGAATCGAAGCATCCGCCAAAACCAGATGTACGGGCTGATCTTCTTCGTGATTGGTTGCCGAGAATGAAACAGATGTAAGCCGATCAAAGGTCAAAATACCATCGGGTTTTGGATAGGAAATCGGTTGGTGCTTATCGGCAGTTTCCGTGCTTTCAGCATCGGTTTTACCATGCTTCATTGTGCCAAAAACGGAGAATGACCCAAATATGGTATTGCTCCAAAGATCCAAGCCCGTGAGCATAATGCCCCCAAGCATTGTCCCGAATTTTGACCATAGAGGTTTGGCATTTCTTACTTTCTTTAACTCACGACCAATTTCACTTTTGCGCCAGCCAGTATCATATTCATGTAATTCATCACCACTGCGTCCGGCACTGATTGCCGCAAACGCAGCCTCGGCTGCCTGATAACCGCTGCGCATGGCGTTATGGGAACCCTTAATTCTGGGCAGGTTCATGAATCCGGCAGAACAGCCAATTAATGCGCCGCCAGGAAAGCACAGCTTTGGCACTGATTGATAGCCGCCTTCGGTCAAGGCCCGCGCGCCATAGGAAATGCGCTTCCCGCCACTAAGTGTTTCTTTAATTGCATCATGGGTTTTTAGTCGCTGGAATTCTTCATATGGCGACAGGTAGGGATTCTTGTAATTAAGATGCACCACCATGCCGACAGCAACCAGATTATCTTCAAAGTGATAAAGAAAGGATCCACCACCGGTCTTGTTATCCAAAGGCCAGCCAAAGGTATGTTGCACGAGACCAGGATTATGTTTTTCCGGCTCTACCTGCCACAATTCCTTAATACCAAGTCCGAATTTTTGCGGTTCGGAGTTTTCCTGCAAAGCAAATTTGGCAATGATTTGCTTGGACAATGAGCCGCGCGCACCTTCGCCAAGCAATACATATTTGCCCAGCAATTCCATGCCCGGCTCAAATTCAGGCTTTTCATGACCATCAGCAGCACGGCCAAATACTCCGGCAACAACTCCGCGTACGGCGCCATCCTCATTGTACAAGACTTCGGAGGCTGCCATGCCAGGGTAAATTTCCACGCCCAAAGCTTCGGCCTGTTCAGCCAGCCAGCGGCATAAATTACCCAGAGACGCAATATAATTGCCATGATTATGAACCATTGGCGGCATAACAAACCCAGGCAGGGTTATTTGTGCATTTTCTGCCAGATAATAGAATTTGTCCTTGCTCACAGGGGTGTTTAGCGGCGCGCCCTTCTGTTTCCAGTCGGGAATAAGTTCATCAAGAGCGCCCGGGTCAATAACCGCCCCCGATAGAATATGCGCACCAACTTCGGAGCCTTTTTCCAGAACCACAACACCAAGCTCATTATTGGCTTGTGCCGCCAATTGTTTTAGACGGATAGCCGCCGACAGGCCAGCAGGCCCGGCGCCAACAATTACTACATCAAATTCCATAGATTCGCGGCTCATATTGGCTCCCCTGCCCAGATATCCAGATAATTGCGGTAAGGCTAAAACATTTTTAAGGCGGAGCAAACCAAAACGGCAACACAAAAACTGTTTTTAATTTTGGATTTTGCCAGGCCACGAAACAAATGCCGCCAGCGGGTTAATGGTTGTTGATGATCTATCCTTTAAAGGGGTCTCTCACCAAAATTACATCTTCTCGCTCCGGAGAAGTGGAAAGCAGATCAACAGGGGCGCCAATAAGCTCCTCAAGGCGGCGCACATATTTAACAGCCTGCGCCGGTAGATCGACCCATGATCTCGCCCCTTTGGTTGAACCATTCCAGCCTTCAAAAGTTTCGTATACCGGTTTAATTTTCGCTTGTTCACTAATTCCGGCAGGCAGGCGGTGAATTCGCTTGCCGTTCAAAGTATAGGCAACACAGACTTTTAATTCAGCAAATCCGTCCAGAACATCCAGCTTGGTAAGTGCAATGCCGGTAATGCCGCCAATGGTAATGGCCTGCTTTACCATGACCGCATCAAACCAGCCGCAACGGCGCTGGCGCCCGGTAACAGTACCAAATTCAGCACCTCTGGTGCCAAGGCGCTCGCCCACATCATCAGCAAGCTCTGTAGGAAATGGCCCGGCGCCCACCCGTGTGGTATAGGCCTTGGTTATGCCCAGCACATAATTTAGATTGTGAGGGCCAATTCCAGTGCCGCTGGCAGCTTGTCCGGCGATTGTGCTTGATGAAGTGACAAACGGCCATGTGCCGTGATCCACATCAAGCATGGCCCCTTGAGCGCCCTCAAATAAAATTTTCTGTCCTGATCTGGAAGCCGTATCCAATTGCTTCCATACCGGCCCGGCAAGGGGCAAAATCTGCGGGGCAATCTCCAGCAGCATTTGCGTCAGTTCTTCAGCACAAACCTCCGGCATATCATAGCCGCGCCGCAAGGCATTGTGGTGATGCAATAGGCTCTTAATTCTGCCAAGAAGGGTTTGCGGATCAGCAAGGTCTATCACCCGGATAGAACGCCGGGCTACCTTGTCCTCATAGGCCGGGCCAATACCCCGTTTGGTAGTACCTATTTTGGCCTTGCCAGCAGCCGCTTCACGAGCAACATCAAGATCAGAATGCAGGGGCAGGATCAGGCTGGCATTTTCTGCCAGAGTCAGATTATCAGGTGTAATTTTAACCCCCTGATCCCCAATGCGCTTTATCTCGTCTAGCAAAGCCCATGGATCAACCACAACCCCATTGCCAATTACTGAATGCTTGCCGCCGCGTACAACGCCAGAAGGCAGCAAAGACAATTTGAATACTTCTCCATCAATAACCAGCGTGTGCCCGGCATTATGGCCGCCCTGAAACCGCGCTACGACATCAGCGCGGGTAGAAAGCCAGTCAACAATCTTGCCCTTGCCCTCATCGCCCCATTGCGAGCCGACAACCACTACATTGGCCATAAGAACCTCTTTTATTGTCCAAATTTACGGGAAAAACGAATTCCGATATTATCAAGACCCTCATTGCGACCCTGTGCCAGAATTTGACCGTGTGATAAATGCTCAAAAACCAAAGCTGCATCCCAGTCATCATTCACATGCACACCAATACTGGCTACACTTCTGAACAATAATCGTGATCCTAAAATAACCCGCGTTGCATCAAGCCGTATCCGCTCCGGATCACCAGGATCGGGAGACAAGGTGGTAATGCCGTCATGATAGACCAGACCAAAATCAAATTCACCAAAGAAACGCTCGCCCATATTTCCTTGCCAGGCCAGACCGGCACCGCCAAAGCTGGTCATTCCTTCTGTATTCAAAGACAGGTTTACATAAGGCCGCGGTGACCATAGCTTTTGTAAAAACTCCGGCGAGGCAAATACAATTTCCGCCGTGACATTAAAGCCGCCTTCTTTGCCCCCTGCTCCATTGCCGGTTACATTGACATCGTGATCCATAACGCCAATGCGCACTTCCTCGACCTGCGCCGAAGCAGAATACCCAAATAATGTAAAGGCAACCACAAATATCAGGGTTTTGGTTCTAAAAGTCATTTTCTCCATCCCGTTTTGCACAGCCTGACCCATGAGCCTGTAGCCCAGTGAACTGCGGCGCCAGCATAACGTCAAATGTTTCTATGCCTACTGCTTTTTTGCTAAAATCGCATCGCATAGGCTTTGCGTACATGGGACAGGGAATTTACCGCGTTCAAGGTCTTGGCCGTTATTGGCTCATCAACCCCGATCAGCGAAATAGCGCGATCTCCCACTTGTGCGCGCCCAAGGCTAAAGGTGCCGATATTAACCCCCTCGGCTCCCAATAATTTGCCCAATGCGCCAATATGGCCGGGCTTGTCTTCATTGGAAACAAACAACATATCGTTCTGAAATGGCGCATCGAGCAGAACATCATCAATACGAATTACCCGCGGCGTTCCGGCAAACAGGCTGCCGGCTAATTCACGAGTGCCGCTTTCATCTTCGAGGCGAATTTCAATTACCGAGTCAAAATCACCCTTTTGTTCCTCAAGGGTTTCGGCAAGATGAATACCGCGATCTTTGGCCATTATTGGTGCCGAGACCACATTCACATCACTTAAAACCGGTTTTAGCACACCAGCCAGAGCCGCAGAGGACAATGGTTTAACATTCAAAGAGGCCACAGCCCCCTGATATGAAATTTCCACCCGGCGCAGGGCGCCTTCAGTCATTTGACCAGCCAGCAGACCTAAGTTTTGCGCCAGTGCCATATATGGTTTTAGACGCGGACTGTCTTCAGCAGAAATGCTTGGAACATTTAACCCGTTGGACACCGCACCGGTTAACAGGAAATCACTTATCTGTCGGGCGATTTGTACTGCGACATTTTCCTGAGCCTCATGGGTTGATGCTCCCAAGTGCGGAGTCCCAACAAAATTATCCAAAGTAAACAGTGGATTGTCCTTCACAGGCTCAACCGCAAAAACATCCAGTGCCGCTGCCCGCACATGGCCACTTAACAATCCGGCATAAAGAGCCGTCTCATCCACAAGGCCGCCCCGGGCGCAATTGACAATCATCACCCCGGATTTCGTCTGGTTAAGGGCATCAGCGGATATAATATTGCGGGTCTGCTCAGTAATGGGGGTGTGCAGGCTGATAATGTCGGATTTGCGCAACAAGTCCTCCAGTTCAACCTTTTGCACGCCAATTTCAACAGCACGCTCCTCGGTAAGATAAGGATCATAAGCAAGCACATGCATTTTCAGGCCCAGAGCCCGCTCTGCCACCAGAGCCCCGATATTACCGCAGCCAATAAGGCCAAGGGTTTTCCCGAACAGCTCGGTTCCAACAAATTTCGGCTTTTCCCATTTGCCATCACGGGTGGAGTTGTCGGCAGCTGGGATGTTCCTGGCACATGCAAACATCATGGCAATGGCGTGTTCAGCAGTGGTAATAGCGTTTCCAAAAGGAGTGTTCATGACCACTATGCCTTTGGCGCTGGCAGCATGGATATCGATATTATCAACACCAATACCGGCGCGGCCAATGACTTTAAGCTTATCGGCCCGGTTAATTAAATCGGCATCAGGACGGGTGCGCGAACGAACCACCAATCCTTCATAGGAGCCTATTATTTCAAGCAGTTCAGCTCGGGAAAGATCAGTGCGCACATCTGCGTGCACATCATTATCAGCAAAAACCTGCAATGCTGCAGGAGATAGCTTATCAGCAATCAATACGTTTGGCATTTCGCCTCCATAACATTCATAAACTTCAATATAATCAGGGAAAATCAGCCCAAAACAGCCTGTCCATAGGCCCAGTCAAGCCAGGGGGTAAGCCTTTTCAGGTCTTCTTGTTCGACGGTAGCACCGCACCATATGCGCAAGCCCGGCGGGGCATCACGATAACCGGCAATATCAAAGGCGACACCTTCTTCTTCCAACAATAAGGTCATGGACTTGACCAATGCGGTTTGTGCACTTGTCTCAAGAGACCGTATATTAGGATCAACAAATTGCAGACAGACCCCGGTGTTTGAGCGCAAATCTGAAGACTTACACAAAAAATCAACCCATGGCGTTCTGTCCACCCATTCCTCCAACACAGCAAGATTGTCATCACATCTTTGGTGCAAGACCCTCAATCCGCCGATCTGCTCAGCCCATTGCAGACTGTCCAGATAATCCTCCACACACAGCATTGAGGGGGTGTTAATCGTTGATCCGGCAAAGAAGCTTTCGTTTAATTTTGAATTCTTCATAAGACGGAATATTTTTGGCACCGGCCACGCGGGAGTGTGGTTTTCCAATCTCTCTACCGCTTTTGGCGATAAAACAATCATGCCGTGAGCGGCTTCTCCGCCCATAACCTTTTGCCATGACCAGGTAATTACATCGAGTTTTTCCCAGTCAATCTTCTGTGCAAAAACTGCCGAAGTGGCATCGCAAATACTTAAGGCCTGACGATTGTCTGCCAGCCACTTGCCATCGGGCACCCGAACACCCGAAGTGGTGCCATTCCATGTAAAGACAATATCTGCATCATCGCGAACCTTTGACAGATCAGGAAGTTCGCCATATGGCGCATCCAGCACCCTAACATCGGGAAGTTTTAACTGTTTGCAAATATCCGTTGCCCAGCCTTTGCCAAAACTCTCCCACGCCAGCACGTCCACCGGCTTGGGGCCAAGCAATGACCAAAGAGCCATTTCCATGGCTCCGGTATCAGAAGCCGGAGTAATCCCAATGCGATAATCATCAGGTATTTGCAGCAATTGGCGCGACAAAGTAATCGCCTGTTGCAGACGGGATTTGCCAATTTTATGTCTATGGGAGCGGCCAAGCGGTGCGTGGCCAAGATTTGCAAGCGACCAGCCTGGTCGTTTTTTGCACGGCCCTGATGAAAATCTCGGATCATCGGGACGCTCCACCGGCATTGGTGCCGGGTTTACGTGAGGTATCATATTGTCTCCTATCCTCATTGGACAGGCGCGCACCGTTGGGGGTGCGAGGCCCACGGCGAACATAGCTCGCACTTTGCAAAGCGCAACAATAAATTTGACACTTCTGATTCTTTTTACATCAGAGCATTTTTAGCAAAAGTGGGAAGCTCTTTGCTGCGCTACTGCCTAGCGGCTACTTGAGCGCGGTTTTGCGGTTCAAAAATGCGATAGAAAAGGAATCTTGCATTTTTAGCAAAAGTGGGAAGCTCTTTGCTGCGCTACTGCTTCGCTACTTGAGGAGTCTTTATCTGTCCTATCGCCTATCGGCTAGCGCTTGCACTTCTTCTTTGGCTTGTTTCCATAACCCAACTGCACTGCTAAGAGATCAAATAAGATGGTACAAAATTAGCACTTGATAAAAACGGATACTCTAGCGGGTCAGCATTAACCAAAATGCCCGTCCCATTACAGCCATTGAAATCATTGGAGCCAGCAGCCATGCTCCAGCCGTTTGCCATGGAGAGTCGGCAAATTTTATAAAATATCGTATCAATCCTCTGGTTTTGTGCCAGTTTACCCGCAGTAAAGAAACCTGACTGGTTGATCCGTAATGGGTTATTTGTGCATCTGGCACAAAAACCACTTCGGCTCCTGCGTGACGTATGGTTCGGCAGATATCCAGATCTTCCACATGCAAAAAATATTTATCATCAAAACCGCCCAATGCGTTAAAGCCTTCGCGATTGAACATCATGCAGGCTCCGCTAATTGCCGGAACTTTCACCGGCTGGTCAGGAAGCGGGTGGGTTTCCCAGTGCATATCAGCAAAAATAGAAGAAATGCGCTGCAGACGAGACAGGCCGGTCATGGAGACCAAGGCCGACCAAGGGGTCAGCTTACCGCGACGGGCTCCACGCTGTTCTTTACCATTGCTGTTTAACAACCTGCCGCCAACCACGCTAAGTTCGGGAAGTTTTTTAAGGGCGTCCAGCATTTTACCCAGAGCGTTTGGGTGTAAAACAGCATCCGGGTTCAAGAACATCAAAACCTCCCGCTGTGCCTGCTTCGCCCCAAGATTACAGGCTTTGGCAAAACCTATATTGCCATTGCCATCTATAAGCTGAACATTTGTATGCTTGTCCGAATAGGCTTTCAGCCTTCTGGTGACCTGTGGCGGATTTCCATTATTGACAATAATAATCTCATGATCACTTGAACATGAGTTTAGGCTTTTCCACAGGCTTGGCCCAGTGAAATAGGTCACAATAATTATTGAAATTTGGCTGCTGGCACTCAATCTCTTGTCCGCCGTTCTGGTGCCGGGCCGAGCAAGAAACACATGGCTGCAATCCAGGCGACACTGGCCCAGAACCATTCCTGCCATGCGCCATAACTAAGGTTGGCAAATACCAGTATTGCTGCTGAAGATCCTGAAATAGCTGCTCCTTGCAGGCGGCTGAGGTTTTGGCTGTTTGATACTCTAATAGCAAATGTAAGGGTGGCCGCAGAAAATAGCATCACGCCAATCAATCCTGTCTCCAACCATAATTGCAGCCCAAAATTATGTGGGTGCAAAGATATGCGTGGAAACTCAAACCCCCTTAGAGTGTAGGTGGAATTAAACGTGCGAGAGGCATCCAAACCCCATCCAATCAATGGTCTTTCAGATATTCTTTCACTGGCAAACTTCCAGATATCAAGACGCTGCTCCCATGATAGCGGCAAGTTCGGCCCCTCAAAAACATCGATAACAACCGGAATTATCATTGGCGCCAGCATGAAAGCACCCAAGGCAGCAAGGCCGGTAAACAAAATGGTCGTTCGAGGAAATGCCCAGCCAAGACCAAAAAAAATACCTGCAATCATAATCGCCAGCATGGCAGAGGATAAGCTAAATTGCCATGCTATCCAAAATGCTATTATCCCGATAAAGGCACCAAAAGCTTTGCCCTGCCAGCCAGGAAGAAAAATGCTCGCAAAAGCCCATGCACAAGGTGTGGCCATTATCAGCGCCGAAACCCCTCTGGTGGCATCTCGTAACTTTTCCTGCCGAACCGCGCCTTCAGCATACATGCCGGAGAAAATGCCAAAACTGGCTTCGATCAGATAAAGTAAAATAATCATGGCCAGACTGGCTGTGGCTGCATATAATACCAGTAATCTCGCCTTGCCCTGCAGGCTCCACACTGAAAAGGCGAACAGGCTGTAAAGCATAACGCCAAGCGCCATTTTCCATCCCTGTTCAGTTTGCGGATATGTGCTCCAGCGCATTGAGGCCCAAGCCCAGGCAATGAAAATCAGAAAAATAGCCAGAGGTAATTCCAGCGGCAGGACAGTTTTTAATCTTGGCCATGGCGGTATGGCCAAAATTGCCGTTAGTGCTACGGCTGCTGCCACCCCTATGGCTCCGGCGAGAATGAACAGGGCAATCAGAACAAATCCGGATGCAATGGCAATTGGCCGTCGCCAGCCTTGTTCTTCTGCAAAATCGTGCACGTTCAATTTGCCTTTTGATCCGGTGGCAAAGCATCATTTGATAATTTTTTGACCGCTTCATCAACACTCATCATCACCTGATGTTTGGCTCCTTTGCCCAAGAACCGCAAAGCTATTGTACCTTCTTCGGCTTCGCGTCGGCCAACCACGGCAATTACCGGGATTTTTGCTACGGAATGTTCGCGAATCTTGTAATTGATTTTTTCGTTGCGTAAGTCAGTCTCTACCCGCAGCCCGGCAGCACCAAACTGATTGGCCAGATTTTGTGCATATTCATCTACATCAGAGGTAATAGGCGTTACAACCACTTGCGTAGGAGCCAGCCATAAAGGAAGATTACCCGCATAATGTTCGATCAGAATCCCGATGAAACGCTCCATAGAGCCTAAAATTGCCCGATGCAGCATTACCGGGCGATGCTTGTTGCCATCGGCCCCGATATATGTGGCATCCAGACGCTCCGGCAATACATAATCAAGCTGATAAGTGCCACATTGCCAGGTGCGCCCAATGGCATCGGTTAGATGAAATTCAAGTTTCGGCCCGTAAAAGGCCCCTTCTCCCGGCGCCATATCATATTCAAGACCAGCCTCATCCAGTGCTGATGCCAGGGCAGTTTCCGCCTGATCCCAGATAGCATCCGAACCGGCGCGAACCTCCGGGCGTGTAGCCAGCCGGTATTTAATATCCTTTAGACCAAAATCACCGTACACGGTTGAAAACAGCTTCAAGAAACGTACGGTTTCATCAATTATCTGGTCATCGGTACAGAAAATATGAGCATCATCCTGAGTGAACTGGCGCACTCGCATCAATCCGTGCAGGGCGCCGTGCGGCTCATTGCGGTGGCAACAGCCAAATTCAGCCATGCGAACCGGCAGGTCACGGTATGATTTCTGTCCATGCTTGAATATTTGCACATGGGCCGGGCAATTCATCGGCTTAATGGCCATTAGCGGGCTATTGCCATCAACAACCAGGTCGCTGTCATCTTCTGCAGGTACAATATCCGGCACCACAAACATGGCCTGACGGAATTTTTCCCAATGCCCGGATAATTCCCAGAACTTTTTGTCCAGCAATTGCGGGGTCTTTACTTCACCATAACCGTCTTTTGCCACGGCGCGGCGTATATAATTTTCCACTGCGAGCCAGATATGATAACCCTTGGCATGCCAGAACACTGATCCTTGAGCCTCGTCTTGTGTGTGAAACAGATCCATTTCCCGGCCCAGCCGGCGGTGATCACGTTTTTCAGCTTCCTCGATCTGTAGCAGGTGCAGACGTAATTCCTTGGGGTTGCGCCAGGCTGTTCCATACATGCGGTGCAACATTTGATTATTGGAATCACCACGCCAATAAGCGCCAGCAAGTTTCTGTAATTTAAAGGCCTTTGGTATTTTACCGGTAGATGGAAGATGGGGGCCTTTGCATAAATCAACCCAATCGCCTTGCCGGTACAAGGTTATTTCCTCGGTCTTGGGCAGATCAGCGATCAATTCGGCCTTAAAATGTTCACCCATACCGTTAAACAAGGCAATGGCCTCATCACGGTTCCATACTTCGCGAACAAATGGTTCATTGCGATCAATAATCTCGATCATTCGTTTTTCGATAGTATCAAAATCATCGGTTGAAAAACCTTCATCCCGGGCAAAGTCATAATAAAAGCCATTGGCAATGGTGGGGCCGATGGTGACCTGGGTTCCGGGAAACAGCTCTTGTACGGCCTGAGCCAGCACATGGGCGCAGTCGTGACGTATCAGGTCCAGACCTTCTTCATCGCGAATTGTTATGATGCGGGCATGGGCATTTTGTGTAATCTCGCGTGACAGGTCACGCAATTGGCCATCAAGCTCAATAGCAAGCGCCGCCTTGGCCAATGATGGCGAGATATCAGCAGCAATATCAAGGCCGGTTACGCCTTTTGGGAATTGACGGGTATTGCCATCGGGGAAGATAATTTCGATCATGTTCGCATTCTACTTTTGTTTTGGTTTTTGCCCGGGCGAGCGGTGAGCGCAATTTGTATGCTTATCTTCTACCCCACGGGGGGCCCAAGACCAATCACCCAATTTATCAATTTGCCAGAATTTTCCTCTTTTTTTGTGATTTGAAGGAACCGGATCATAACCGTAGGAGCCAAAAGGGTGACATCGCAGCAGTCTTGACAAAGTCAGCCAGCCGCCAGTCCATGGTCCATGAGCACGAATTGCATCAATGCCATAACTGGAACAAGAAGGTTCATGGCGGCAGCGTACACCAAAAAAAGCGAATATCCGTGACAGGGTCTGCTGATAGATTTTAAGCAGTCCAATCATCAAAAATTTAAATAAAGCTGACATCAGCTTGTTTTACTATTGTTGATCGCCTGCTCACAGGCAGCAATAGCTGCATCAAATGCCAGACAGGTAGAGGTATGTCGTTGCGGTAATTTGCTAACCTCGGATAGTTTTTGTAATTCATCAAAGCGGCCTGCTGGCATTGGTTTTTGTTCCTTTAACATGCTCCACAGAGCATTTCTGGCATCAAGAATTTCACTGGTGCTGGCACCGATAATATTTTTACCTAAAATTGCGGCCGCCGCCTGTCCCAAAGCACATGCCTTTACGGTCTGGGCAAATTCCGTGACCTTTTGCTGCTCATCCAGGTTAAGATAAACGGTTATTCGTGAGCCGCACAAACGTGCGCTGCAACTGGCCGTGCCTTGCGGATTATCCAGTTTGCCAATATGAGGTATGCCTGCGGCCAGAGTCAGGACAGCAGTATTATAAAGCCCGTCGATCATTAGACCAGCTCCGCTTAGCCTCGTCGCCAGATACTTCCATCTGGCCCATCTTCGACAATAATTTTAAGTTCATTTAACTGTTGGCGCAGCCGATCGGCTTCCGCCCAGTCCTTGTTTTTGCGAGCGCTTAACCTTGCCGCCACCAGTTCGTCAATTTCCCTTGCCGATAAGGTGTCGGCAGAACCATCCTGTTTGAACCAGCCTTCCGGATCATGGGATAATAGTCCTAGCAATTGGCCGGAGGCTAGAATCTGCCCCTTTAGTCTTTGCTTGTCAGCCAGTTCGGTAGCCTGATTGGCCTGTTTGAACAAGGTGGAAAGTTTGGCCATGGCCTGCGGGGTATTTAAGTCATCATGCAATGCCGCGATCAATCCAGAAGGTGCGGTCTGTTCATCAGCAGCCACATCAGCCAGACGGCGCAAGGTCCCATAATAGCGGTTCAAAACAGTTTGGGTGCGTTGCAATAACTCCGCTGTCCACTCCAAAGGCGAGCGGTAATGAGCGCTAAGCAGGGCAAAGCGCAATACCTCTCCTGGCCATTGCTTTAGCAAATCGTGAACCAGCTTCACATTGCCCAGGCTTTTGGACATTTTTTCCGATCCCAGGTCCAAAAATCCATTATGCAGCCAGAATCGTGCCAACGGCACATTGTCATGGGCGCACATGCTTTGGGCAATTTCGTTTTCATGGTGTGGAAAAATCAAATCCTGTCCGCCGGCATGAATATCAATGGTGGTACCAAGATTATGCTCTATCATGGCAGAACATTCAGTGTGCCAGCCCGGTCGCCCCGGGCCAAAGGGGCTGTCCCATGAGGGCTCATTTGTTCCCGAAGGCTTCCACAATACAAAGTCTGCCGGATCCTGTTTATAGCCTGCAATTTCAACACGGGCACCGGCGAGCATGTCTTTTAGATCCCGGCCGGATAATTTTCCATAACCATCGAATGATTTTACGGAAAACAGCACATGACCTTCGGCTTGATAGGCATGTCCTGTTGCCAGCAATCTTGAAATCAAAGCTATCATTTGCTCGATATGGCCGGTGGCAGTGGGTTCAAGGCTTGGAGGCAAAATCCCTAGGGCAGCAGAATCCTCACGATAGATTTTCGTGAACTTGTCGGTAATTACGGAAATATCGACATTCTGCTCGGCAGCGGCTGCGTTGATCTTGTCATCAACGTCGGTAATATTTCTGGCATAGACTACGTGTTCGCTGCCGTATTGTTGGCGCAAAACCCGAAACAGAAGATCAAATACCACGGCCGGGCGAAAATTACCGATATGGGCATAGGAATACACTGTCGGCCCGCACAGATACATGGTTACTTCTTTTGCATTGGCCGGTTCAAAGTCGCGTTTGCGCCTTGTGCGGGTGTCATAAAGGGCAATGGTCATGGCTGCTATTAAATCTTTTAAGGTTTCGCGGGCGAACTTAGGCTTTTCCTGACAACAGGCAAGTCAAATTGCTGTCAGTTTTGAAAAGAATAACGCAGTACAGTTAAATCCACAATTTGCCAATGGTTGCAAGTTTACCTGATCGGCTTTATTTTATCGGCAGGGGTCGATCCTCGACCTCTTTATCAGGGCTGGCGTTAAGTCCGAAAAGGTTTCGGCTCGCACACTGGTCCCCTTACTTACAAGGGATATAATTATGGATGTTATCAATAAAGATAATCTGCATTTGCGTGCAAAATCCTCTTACCAAAAATCATCAGGAAAACGTCCGGGGCGCGCCGAAGCCGAAGCGGCAGTACGCACCTTGCTGGCCTGGGCCGGTGATGATCCGGATCGGGAGGGCTTACGCGAAACTCCAGCCCGTGTAACCCGTGCCTTTGGCGAATGGTTCAGTGGATATCAGGGTGATCCGGAAAAAGAATTGTCAAAGACATTTGCCGAGGTGAGCGGCTATGACGAAATGGTCATGCTGCGCGGAATCGACGTGCAAAGTCATTGTGAACATCATATGGCCCCGTTTATTGGCAAGGCGCATGTGGCTTACCTTCCCACCGGCAGGGTTGTGGGACTGTCTAAAATTGCCCGTGTGGTCGAGATATTTTCAAAACGTCTGCAAACACAGGAGAATCTGACCGCTCAGATTGCCGGGGCAATTGCCAAAACTGTCGGTACCAAGGGAGTTGCCGTATTGGTGGATGCAGAACACCAGTGTATGAGCACGAGGGGCGTAGGACACAAGGATGTAGGCACTCTGACCACCAGGTTTACCGGCGAGTTCAAGAATAATCCGGAATTGCGCGCGCGATTTCTGCGTATGGCCGAGGGCACGAACTGAGCAGGTGGCAGCATCAAGCCTCGCTAGTTGAGGACGGGTTTTTGCGACTAACAATGCGATAAAAGTGCTTCAGGGCAAAGTCCCCGAACCATAGTACCTATTGCCCCGCCGATGGCGATGTATCGAGCACTCTGATCTCGCCTGGTCTGGTGAACATATCGACACCGTCAAGCGCCGTTCCATATCGGTTTTTCAAATCTGACAAGGCAGTGGGCACATGAATAGCAATGGCTCGCTCGGGGCGCACATATAAATCAAGAGCCGCCCGGCGCTGTCGATTTTTGTATAGCCAATAAGGGGTAAAAACCAGATTGTTTATCTGGCGACCCCAGAACACCTTGTGCACTGCAAATGGCTCGGTTTCTATGGTGGCATCGCCTAAATGCAATACTCTTAGATCCTTGGCTACCTGCACCCGATATACGGTATTGCGAACTTCGGCAAAGCGCTCGCCACCAGAATGAGGAATGGTTACGGCTTCTATAAAAATATCTCCGGCCTGAATTAAAACCGGCAGATCCGAGGGGCTCTGATCAATGGAAAAAACCTGCGCCGTATCTGAGAGACCGGCAGCGAGTAATTTGTCAACTGCCTGTTTTGGAGCCACCAGTTTTACCTGCGGGAATGTTTGTAAATAAGCCAAAACCGTATCGGCAGCAAAATGATCATCATGAGCATGACTTATAAACAACACATCAATATCATCATACGGCGCGCTACCCAGCATTAGCGCACCCTTAATCCGGGGTGGCACCAATTGATAGGTCTCAAAATTGTTCTCAAACAAGGGGTCAAACAATAATTTGGTATCGCCGTCCTGCACCATCACCCCCGCATTTCCCAGATAACGGGCAGTACGGTGGTGATCGTCCGATTGCTGAGTAGCGCTTACAGGTTTTGGCGTGTCATCAGGTGCCGGTGCCGAACAGGAACCAAGCAAAAACAGTAATAATGCCAATAAAGAAATGTTCCGAGAAAATCCCATCATTTACTCATCAAGGGAGGCCATCACTTCTTCGGAAATATCAAAATTGGCATAGACGTTCTGCACATCATCGCAATCTTCCAATACTTCCAGCATTTTTAACAACTTACCGGCGTTTTTAGCATCAACCTCAATATTATTTTGCGGTTTCCAGATCAAATTGGCAGCCTTTGCCTCGCCAAAGGTTTTTTCCAGCCGTGCCGCTACATCAGTCATATCCTCACGGGAGCAATAGATAATATGCTGATCTTCGTTAGATACCACATCATCAGCACCAGCATCCAGCGCAGCTTCAAATATGGCCTCCTCATCGGCCACATCAACCGGGTATTTTATCTCTCCTACACTGTCGAACATAAATGAAACCGAGCCGGTTTCACCCAGATTGCCGCCATTCTTGGCAAAAGCAGTTCTAACCTCCATGGCGGCGCGGTTTTTATTGTCCGTGGACACCTCGACAATCACCCCGACACCCCCGGGACCAAAGCCTTCATAACGAATTTCATCATAACTTTCGCCATCACCGCCGGCACCCTTGGTAATTGCCCGTTGTATATTGTCCTTGGGCATGCTTTCGCCACGAGCGTTTTTAATGGCCAGCCGCAGTCTTGGATTTCCATCAGGATCGGGGCCGCCGATTTTGGCCGCAATAGTTATCTCTTTGGATAGTTTTGAAAAAGCCTTTGCCCGCAATTTGTCCTGTCGACCCTTGCGGTGCTGAATATTGGCCCATTTACTGTGACCTGCCATGAAAAAGCCCTATATGCTGAGAATAAAATTTGCATACTTGTAACCAGAGGCGCCCCACTGGGCAAGACTTTGTGCGGCCCTAGCGGGTATCCATTTTAAGCTCAATTCTTCGATTGCGGGCCAAAGCTTCAGCGCTGCGCCCCCGGTCAATTGGGTGATACTGACCAAATCCGGCAGCAGCAAGATGCTTGGGCGGCACACCAGCTTGCTGAAAAAACTCTACTACCGATAATGCCCGGGCAGTGGACAATTCCCAATTACTGGAAAATCCGCGCCTGATCGGAACCACATCCGTATGACCATCAACCCGGATGACCCATTCAATATTGGTGGGAATATCATCGGCAATCTCAATTATTGCATTGGCAATTATCGCCAATTGCTGCTCTCCAGCCGGATTTAAGTCAGCCGAGCCGCTGGCAAATAAAACATCGCTTTCAAATACGAACCTGTCTCCTTCAACCCGAACTCCGGGGCGATCCGCCATAATTTCCAGCATTTTCGCAAAAAAGTCGGACTTGTATCTGGCCAGTTCTGAAACCTGCCTAGCCAGCGCTGCATTTAAGCGTTTGCCCAGATTTACAATCTGTACCTTTTGTTCTGCATCCTTTGCTTCGGCAGCCTGCAAGGCTTCGTTTAATTTATTCAACTGTGCATTCAAAGCAGCTAATTGAGCCGTAAGCGCCGCCACCTCATCCCTTGCCTGCTGACTTAATTCTCGTTCCTCAGCCAGCTTTTGCTCAGTTAAAGCCAGCGAAGCCTCTCCTTTAGTAATACCATCCTGCAGGCTGGCAATCAGCCTAGCCTGTTCAGCCGAAGCCTCCCGGGCTTCTTCCAGCGTTACCATGAGCCGGGCAATTTCTTCTTGTGCCGAAGCATTTTTGGTTTTTTCCAGCGCCAGTAATTCCGCCAGAGCAGAAAGCCTTGCCCGCACGCTGTCAAGCGCTGCATCTTTGGAGGACAAGGCCCGGCCAAGGGTAAATTGAGCGGCAATAAACAGCGCCAGTAAAAACACTACCACCAACAAAAGCGTAGCCAAGGCATCAACAAACCCCGGCCAGTAATCTTCCGCTTCACCCCTGGATTTTCGGATCCGGGCCATTACTTGCGCCCATCCCTGTATAGGCCAACCATGGTTTTGGTCAGTAATTTTATCTCCTGTCGTACTGCTTCTATGCCTTCATTGCGATCACGCTCTGCCTGACGTAGCACGTGCTCCAAAGATTTGATATTCTCCGATGACTGCTCGAGCAAAGCTCCCATATAGGCCGGGGAACCCGGTTCCGCATCCACCGCCGTGGATACCCGTGAAATGGAGTGTACCCAGTCTTCGATTTCCATAAAAAACCGGCGCTGGGCCTGTCCAACCTGCAAATCAAGAAACCCGATTACCAAAGAACCGGCCAGCCCGAATAAAGATGAGGAAAAGGCTGTTCCCATACCCTTAATCGGCTCTTCTAATGCCAGCATCAGCCTGGCAATATCCTCCTCGCCACCGGTACCATTGGACAAGGCGCTGACCGCAGCTCCGACCGATCCAACTGTCTGCAACAATCCCCAAAATGTACCAAGAAGTCCCAGAAAAATCAGCAAGCGGCCCAGATAACGGGTGATTTGCCCCGCCTCATCCATACGTGAGCTTACCGCGTCTAAAATCGAGGTGCTGGAGCCTGCAGCCAGACTCAATTTGCCCGGTGTCTCTGAAAGCAATACCGCCAAAGGCGCAATCAGGCCCGGCGGCGAGGACATTTCATCAAAGTCACGAGAGCGGGTTAATCTGCGGACCCAGCCCACAGCCGGTGCCACGCTCAAAACCTGCCGAAAACAGTATAAAACCGCCACCACAAACACGAACAGAATTAAACCATTGATCGCTTCATTGGCAAAAAAGGCGGCCCTTACCTGTTCTTCCAGAAAATAACCAAGTGCTGCGACCCCTAATACAAAACCAGTCATCCACAACAAATACCGGGCCGGGCCAGTGAAGCTGGTAATGGCATAATTTGAGTTTTCCATAACAGTTCCTTGATACTTAACAGGTACAGGCAAGGGACTATACAGGCAAATTCGATCCTGTTCAGGTTTTTTTTAGTTTCGCAAACCAATCATGATAATGCCGCCATGATAGCTAACATATTGTGGGTAAACCCCCCAATTGCGTCATGATCTGTTCTATCGCATTTTGGCGGCAAAACCCGCGCTCAAGTAGCCGCTAGGCGATAGGACAGATAAAGAGTCCTCAAGTAGCCGCTAGGCGATAGGACAGATAAAGAGTCCTCAAGTAGCCGATAGGCGATAGGCGATAGGACACAAAAAAACCTTCCCACTTTTGCTAAAAATGCAAATCTTTTATCTGTCGCATTTTTGGCCGCAAAACCCGTCCTCAAGTAGCCGATAGGCGATAGTACACAAAAAAACCTTCCCACTTTTGCTAAAAATGCAAAATCTTTATCTGTCGCATTTTTGGCCGCAAAACCCGTCCTCAAGTAGCCGATAGGCGATAGGACACAAAAAAACCTTCCCACTTTTGCTAAAAATGCTTTATCCCTTACGGCTCACATTGACCTGATGAGGATATGGAATGGAAATGCCCTTGGCATCAAAAGCTTCCTTGACGTTTTTCATGGCATCAAAATATACGCCCCAATAATCACCACTGGCACACCAGACACGAGTAACAATGTCAACTGAGCTGTCGCCATGGGCGGTAACCCCGGTAAAAACATCAGGGTTTTTGTGTACCCTGTCGTCCTGGCGCAAGGTTTCCTCGATCAATTTCATTGCCGTTGCGATATCATCTTCATAATCAATGGAGAAAACGAAATCCACACGCCTTGTTCCATTGGCTGAATAATTGGTGATGATATCGCCCCAGGCACTTCCATTAGGCACGATAATTTTTTTATTATCTCCGGTGGCAAGAATAGTGGTGAACAGGCTGATATCCTTTACGGTTCCTGACTGTCCGGCAATTTCCACGAAATCGCCAAGGCGATAGGGGCGAAACAATACCAGCATGACCCCGGCTGCCAGATTTGACAGGGTTCCCTGTAATGCCAAACCAATAGCCAAAGTAGCAGCACCAAGCGCCGCAACCAGGCTGGTGGTCTCCACGCCAAAACGATCCAACACCGAGATCAGCACCACCGCCATAATGACATAATAGGCCACATGAGAGAAAAAACTGCTCAGTGTGGGATCAATGCGCCGGGTTTTTTCTGCAGAAGACCTGATAACCTTGCGAACCGATCCGGCAATCATCAACCCGATAATGAAAATCGCAGCCGCCAGCAAAACATTGCTGCCCATATTTATCCCGCGCTCCAGCAAGCTGCTAATGGTTTCGGGGTTTAACAGTTCTTCGGGTTTCATCGATGTCCTCCGGCAGTTTTCAAATAGGTGTGGGTTAACAGTAAATGTAAATTTTAGCTAGTGGCATTTTACGGAGCCTGATACCGCGTCATTCTGCCACGCGGTCAAATAACGCAGTGAGTTTTTGTAAGCACTGCAGTAAAGCTTGTGCATCGGTTAGCTATGTGTATACCGTGGTTACATAATACCGCTGTCTTGTTGATACCGGCTTTTGGGAGTTAAGCTATGAAAAACAAACTACGAATAACATCCGCATTGGTCGCTGGCCTGCTAGGCACCATACCAACCGTGGCCATGGCAGCACAAACCAGCCCCAGTGCCGCAGAAGTAAATCAGGCACTTCTTGAGCGAATCGCCAAGCTGGAAGCCGAGCTGGGGGACTTGCGTGCTTTGGTGCAACAGTCAGTAACCAAGGCAAAAGATGCGGAAGAAACTGCCAATAATGCACAGAAAACCGCAGAAAGTGTGCAAAAAACCGCAAAATCAGCTAAGAAGCTGGTTACCAATATCATAAAGAAATCAGAGGCAGGATCAGATATTCAATGGCACCTGGTTGGCTATGCCAATGCCGGGTTTGTCGCCAGCAGCCGTCCCGGCCCGGATAGTTTTGTAACTGGAAAATTTAATCCAGCCTTTCACTTTAAGTATAAGGACTTTTTCCTATATGAAAGTGAGCTTGAGCTTACAACTTCGGCAGATGGTGAAACCAATCTGGAGCTGGAATACTCAAAATTCAACATCTTCCTGAATGATTATGCAACTCTTGTGATCGGCAAATATTTAAGCCCGATTGGACAGTTCCAGGAACGCTTGCACCCAACATGGATAAACAAAATCCAAACTGCACCTGCCGGTTTTGGTCATGATGGCATTCAGCCCGGTAGTGATACCGGCGTACAATTGCGTGGTGCAATACCTATGGGCGATACCAGATTTACCTATGCAGTGGCGCTAGGCAATGGCCCTCGTACCAATATTGAAGGCGGAGTGATCACCTCAGGAATGGGAAGAGATGACAACAGCAATAAATCATTTGGCGGGCGCATCGGATTTTTCCCAGTACCCTATCTTGAGGTTGGCGGCTCATACCTGACCGCAAAAGTAGATGGATATGCATCAGGCCCTGCTGCTGGTCATGAAGGCATTTCCGGAATTACATCTCTTGCAACCGGCCCCAGCGATGCCACTTATGAATTATGGGGATTTGATGCCGCCTATACCAAAGGCCCGCTCCATGGTCGATTTGAGTATCTAAGCTCAACCCGTGATGTTCTGTTTACCATTACCGACAGCAGCCCGACAGGAGAGCTGTTACCGCAACTGGGCATGGAAGCATGGTACGGACAGATATCTTATCGCTTATCAAGCATTAGCTCATCCACTGCACTGCAAAAACTGGAGCCGGTAATTCGCTATGGTGAGTTTCGTATCACAGGTCAGGATGAGCTATCCGCCGAAAGTTCGCAAAACCGGTTTAATCTTGGTATGAATTACTGGGTTGCACCGACTATTGTAACCAAATTCGGTCTGGAATGGCGCGATTATCAGGACCTTGGTGTCGAAGATGATACCAGATATCAATTTCAGATCTCTTACGGATTTTAGCCGAAAAGGAACAGTATCATGAATATGAACAAAAAGCCCATGGCACTAATGACCATGATTGCAGGAGTTGGCGCATTAATTGCCGCCGGATCTTTGATGGGAACCGCTGCAATTGCCGCAGAAAAAAAGGCGGATACCCCTGACCCGATGTTAATTGTAAAAGGGGCAAAGGCCTGGAAAGAAAACTGTGGCCGCTGTCATAATTTGCGCTCCCCCAAAGAATTAACTGATGAAGAATGGGATACATCGGTGGCTCATATGCGCACCCGGGCCAATTTGGCCGCAAAGGACGCAAGAGCTATCAGGGCATTCCTGCAATCCAGCAATTGAGCATTTTTCGGGTTAAACACCTGAAATTCTCTCTGGTCTTTGTCTGTCGCATTTTCGAACCGCAAAACCGGAACCACTTTTGCTTAAAAATGCTTTGAATTTTGTTCTGTCGCATTTTCGAACCGCAAAACCGGAACCACTTTTGCTTAAAAATGCTTTGAATTTTGTTCTGTCGCATTTTCGAACCGCAAAACCGGAACCACTTTTGCTGAAAATGCTCCGGTATCCACACTTGCAAACAAGTCCGTTTTGCGCAAGAACCAATTATTCACTTTGAACCAAACCAACTGGAAACTATTATGAAACCAACTTTCAAAACTTCCAAGAATCTTGTCTTATTTGCTGGGATTACCTCACTGTTTGCATCGGCGGCCTTTGCCGAAAGCGGAGATGCTGATAAAGGAAAATCCGTTTATGAAAGCACATGCATTTATTGCCATGGCGCCAGTGGCAAGGGCGAAATTCCCGGTGTTCCAAATTTCAATAACGCCGATGGTGTTTTGGCAAAAAGCGATGAAGAGCTAATCGCTGCGATCACGGACGGTTTTGAAAGTCCAGGTTCTGCAATGCCCATGCCGGCCAAGGGTGGCAACCCTGACCTTAGCGATGAAGACATTGTAAATGTGCTGGCATATATTCGCAGTGAATTTGGATCCTGATCATCTAAAACCTGATCCGTATTATTGCGGAATTTGAATGGGGCATATGGCGTATATTCAGCGCTGTAATGCCCCTTATCAAACTTGCCAAACCGTCTGTAAAAGACACTTAATACTATTGGATTTCTAGAGCAGCTTTCCGGTTCAGAACACCTAAAAGTTGCTCTAAATCTTTGTTTATCGCATTTATCATACGTAAAAACCCGCGCTAAAATAGCGAAGCGACAGGACAGAAAATATCCGCAAGTGACGGTTGGGGTAAGGGCCTGTGACGAGGGTCACTCTTAGGGTCAACATTAGGGTCAGTGCCATTTTTTGCTGTCCCTTGGGTGATACTTGCGCCACCCTGTAATCATACCAAAACAGCACTTGTTGGTAATAAAATGACCTTAAAGTGACCCTTGATGACACTGACTGACCCTTACAATAAGGGGATAAGTGGTAAAGATGCCCGCATGCTGCAGAACTGTTATAATGCAAGGGTTGGGGTGCCTTGCACCCAAACAGAAGCTCTTTGACAGGTGAATATTTTTCTCAAAACCAATAAAACAAAAAGGTTTTTCAACACTCATCTGCGCGCAAGCAAGCTGTCAGAAATTGCTTCATGCCGGTGTGTTTTTCTATTTATCCTGCTTTGTCCTGTGGGAAAGATCAGAATAACATTTGTTGCAGGCGGTTTTGGCGCTAATTATGGTTTGTGGCGCTGGCGCAAGACCTTAATCACATCCTCCAATTGCTGATTTTGGTGGCGCAGCAAGGTCATGAGGTGAAAAAGCAAATCTGCTGCTTCTTCGGTTAGTTTGGCAGGATCACTACCCATGGCAGCCAGAGCAACCTCCACCCCCTCTTCACCAACCTTTTGCGCGGCGCGCTCCACAGGCCCGGATAACAGTTTGGCGGTATAGCTTCCAGCTTGATCATGCTGGCGGCGCTCTTCAATGATCTGATCAAGTTCAAACAGCCAGGAAAAACCCGGTTCCGGGGCGCTGGCAAAACAGGTTTTATCACCCTTATGGCAAGTTGGCCCGGCAGGGCTCGCCAGCACTAAAAGCGTATCACCATCACAATCAGCACTAATGGAAACCAGCTCAAGCACATTGCCGCTGGTTTCGCCCTTTTGCCAAAGCTGCTGTCGTGAACGACTAAAGAATGTAACCTTTCCGGTTTGCAAGCTGGCCTGCAAGGCATCTTGATTCATATAAGCCAGCATCAATACCTCGCCGGTTTTTGAATCTTGCACAATTGCCGGTATCAGGCCTTCACCCTTTTGCCAGTCAAGCTCTTGTATATTATTGGTCAGGCTCACAATCTCACCTCGATTTTCTGTTGACGCAAATAGGCTTTTAGATCTGGTATATTGATGACAGACTTGTGAAAAACACTGGCTGCCAGAGCGCCATTTACATCTGTCTTGGCAAATACATCATAAAAATCATCCATGCAGCCAGCACCGCCGGATGCAATTAACGGCACCGCGCACAATTTACGCATTACTGCCAATTGTTTCAAATCATAGCCGTTTCTTCTCCCATCTTCATTCATGCAATTAAGAACTATTTCACCAGCACCGCGCTGTTGAACCTGTTGCAGCCAGTCGGTGGTTTTCCATCTGGTGGAAATCATGGCATCGGGATCCCCGGTCAGGGCTTTGACCTGCCAGTCATCACCATCCCAAAAACTGTCAATTCCCACCACAATGCACTGACTGCCAAATTTATCCACCAGAGCATCAATCAAATCAGGGTTTAACAGGGCCGGGGAATTTACAGATATTTTGTCAGCACCCGCCTCCAGAATAAACTGAGCTGCTTCAATACTGTTGATGCCACCAGCCACGGTAAAGGGAATATCCAGAACCTTAGCCACTCTTGATATCCAGCTGACATCAACCTGACGCTGTTCCGGACTGGCTGTAATGTCATAAAACACCAGTTCATCAGCACCAAAACGGGCATAATTTTGTGCCAGCTCAACAATATCACCCACCACCTGATGATCGGCAAAGCGCACGCCCTTAACCACCTCGCCATCTTTTACATCGAGACAGGGAATTATCCGGCGGGCCAACATGCCAACGCCTCCTCTAATGTAAATTTTTTCTCATACAGGGCCTTGCCGATGATCACACCATCAGCGCCACAATCCCGTGCGGCGGCAATATCATCCAATGAACCAATACCACCGGAAGCCAATATCTGAAAATTGCTGAACTTGCGTTTTACCTGCCTATAGAGTTCCGTATTACTGCCAGAGAGAACTCCATCGCGGCCAATATCGGTAATCAGCAAATTGGCATCCCATTCTTTGTATTGCTCAAGCAAATCCCACAAATTGGTGGTTGAAGCCTGCTGCCATCCTGAAATGGCCGGAATTGGCAAGCCGTTTTCAAGACGCACATCCAGTGCCAGAACCAGATTGTCTGCTCCGAATTTGGCTATCCAGCTTTTGACAGTTTGCGGATCACTCACAGCCAAGGATCCGATAATCACCCGCGCAACCCCACAGGTCAGCAAGGTTTCAATCTGATCAGGGCTGCGAATCCCGCCCCCCGCCTGCACTGTTAAGCCGGTTTCTCTGGCTATTTTGCAGATCAAACCGGTCTGGCAGGCGGCACCCTCTCTGGCGCCATCAAGGTCAACAATGTGCAAATGATGAGCCCCGGCATCGGCAAACCGGCAGGCCCTGTCAACAGGGTCATCATCATACAGGCTTTGCCGGGCAAAATCGCCCTGATACAGGCGCACGCACTGGCCATTCATTAAGTCAATAGCTGGCCATATCATGGCTTTGCCTCCAGAAAATTCTGTAAAATCCTGGCGCCAGCTTCGCCGGAACGCTCAGGGTGAAACTGACATGCATAAAGGTTATCGCGGCGTATGATCGCCGAAAAATCCAGTCCGTAACTGGTGCTGGCCAATGTGTTTGGCCCGGTTCTGGCAGCAAAGGAATGGACAAAATAGACATATGAATCAGGCCTTACTCCAGCCAGAAACGGATCATCCTGAACAATCCTTAGCTGATTCCAGCCCATATGCGGCACCGGGCCATCAGAGACTGGCAGCGGCACCACCTCATCCGGGATCAGGCCCAGACAGGCAGTGTCACCTTCGGCACTGTGCAAAAACAGTAATTGCATACCCAGACAAATACCCAGCAATGGGCGCTGATAGTCCAAAAACACATGCTCCAGCTCTTTTGCCCGCAAAGCAGCCATTCCTGCCTGTGCAGAACCGACACCGGGAAGGACAAGCCTTTCGGCCTCGGAAATGGTCTTGGCATCTGAACTTACCCTGACTCTGACGCCCAGCCGGGCAAAGGCAAAGCGCACCGAAGCCACATTCGCCACACCAGTGTCAACAATTACCAGATCCATCACAGCACCCCTTTGCTAGATGGAATTTGCGAGCCTTCACGGCGCAGTGCCGGCCGCAATGCCCGGCCAACACCCTTAAAAATCACCTCTATTAGGTGGTGGGTATTATTGCCATCGGCCCGAATGTGAATGGCGGCACCAAGATGTTGAGCAAAGCTCTCAAAAAAGTGCTGTACCATTTGCCCTTCAAAACCACCGGCACCAGCATCATCAATATCAGCCTCAAAGCGCAAGGCCGGGCGACCAGACAGATCTATGACAATTTGCGCCTGTGCCTCATCCATTGGCAGGACGAAACCATAACGGCCAATACCGGCACGATCCCCAAGCGCCTTACGCAAAGCCGTTCCCAGCACAATAGCGCAGTCTTCAATGGTGTGGTGGGCATCAATGTGCAGATCACCACTGGCATTCATCACCAGCGAAAAATCTCCATGCCGGGCTATCTGCTCGAGCATATGATCAAAAAAACCAATACCAGTGGCAATTTGAACCGGCTCACTATCATCAAGTGCGACCATGGCACTTATGCTGGTTTCACGGGTTTGGCGGCTAACCGCCGAACTGCGCGTGGGCAAGGAGGGCTTTTGCAAAACACCAAAGGCGGACAATAACGCATTGTTTTGCTGTGCTGAGCCAATACTGATCCGCACCATGCCTGCGCCAAGAGCCGAAAAATCTCTAATGTGAATGGCGCTGGCCCGAAGCCGCTGGAGAATGTCGGTTTTAACCTGTAATTGCGCCAGTAAAAAATTAGCAGATGACGGCCAGATACGGCGCACAAACGAACTCTTGCCAAGGGCCGTAAACACCCGCTCTCGTTCGTCTTTGATCTGGTTGATCCGCTGATTTATAATGCTCATATTCACCGGTGACAAAGCCCGTAAAGCCTCATCAACCACCGGCACCGGCAGCGGATATGGGGGCAATACTTTGCGCAATAGCTCTATCACCGGAGCATTGGCAAGCACGCAGCCCAGCCGGATGCCAGCCAGTGAATAAGCTTTGGACAGAGTTCGCAACACCACCAGATTGGGAAAATCGGACAAGGCGCTAACTACTGAGTCCGCCCCGGAAAATTCTATATAGGCCTCATCTACCACCAGCAACTGATCAGGACATGATGCCGCCAGCTCAAACACAGTGTTACCTGGTATCAGACTACCAACAGGATTGCCCGGACTACACAAAAATATCAACTTTACCGGATTGGCTTTAGCCGCTGCCGCAATGGCTTTGGGGAGAATTTTGTAATCATCATCCAGCGTTACCTCGATTACCTCAGCACCTTGAATACGGGCCGCCACTGCATACAGGCCGAAGGTGGGCGGTGTTATCAGCACCGCATCCCTGCCGGCCCTGCAGCTAGCACGCACCAGCAGGTCAATCGCCTCATCGGCGCCACGGCTCATTAATAATTGCTCCGGATTAACACCATATAATGCTGCAAGGCGCTGCGCCAAAGCTGTTGGTTGTTGCTCTGGATAACGATTATTGTTTCTGCTACCGGACAGAGGCGGCCACGGATTTTCATTTGCATCAAGCACAATTGCATCAGCACTGGCCCCGCCCCGGGCCTTGTAAGGGACAAGAGCTGCAATTTCTGGTCTGGCAATTTTGTCAATCAGGCTATTCATTGGACTGCCCCAGCCTGATGGCAACAGCCCTGGAATGGGCTGCCAGAGTTTCCATCTGCGCCAGTTTCTGCACCACCGGCCCCAATGATCGTAAAGCGGTTTTTGATGCCTCTTGCACAGTGATGAACTTGATAAAGCTCTGCACCCCTAATCCGCTATAACTGCGCGCAGCCCCGGCGGTGGGCAGGACATGATTAGTGCCGCTGGCATAATCTCCCAAAGCCTCTGGAGTATAGGGGCCTAAGAAAACAGAACCTGCATTACGGATACCCCCAAGCAATTTTCGTGGTGATCTGACCTGTATGATCAAATGCTCCGGCGCATACCGGTTCACCAGCTCCAGCATTTGCCGCTGATTGCCAACCTGTATCAAACGGGCATTCTTTAAGGATTCTTCCGCTATTGCCTTACGCGGAAGGGCCTGTAACTGCTGTAACACAGCTCGTTCAACGGACTTTATGGTCTGGGCGCTGTCACTTAGCAAAATCACCTGCGCCACCGGATCATGTTCGGCCTGACTCAAAAGATCTGCAGCCACCCAGTCTGCATTGGCAAAACTATCTGCCAGCACCATTACTTCGCTCGGACCGGCCGGAAGATCAATGGACGGGCCGCCAGGCCATTGGCAGATTTGTGCCTTGGCCTCATTAACCCATTTATTGCCCGGGCCAACGATTTTGTTAACTGGATCAATACTGTTTGTACCAAATCCCATAGCGGCAATGGCCTGCGCACCACCAACACAGTAAACTTCATCAACCTGACACAAATATCCCGCAGCCAGTACTGTCGGGTGAATATTGCCAGTTGCTGATGGCGGGCTGGCCACTGCAATTCTCCTGACACCCGCCAGTCGCGCTGGAACAGCCGCCATCAGCAATGATGAAAACAATGGCGCATTACCGCCCGGCGCATAAATCCCAACACTATCAATAGGCAAGGCAAGGCGCTCGCAAACAAGGCCTGGCTCCACCTCTACCCGGATTCTGCCCGGTGCCTGCGCCGTATGAAATTTGCGAATATTGGTAACAGCCCGGCGCATGGCATCTTGCTCGGCACTGCCAAGCCTGTTCCATGCGGTCTCCATTTCTGAGCGATTTACTTGCAGCTTGTTTGCAGGCGCTGTGTCAAAGAGCCTGGAAAAGTTCAATACCGCCTCATCACCACCAAGACGCACCTGCTCAAGAATATCAGCAACCTGATTGCGCACGGCCGTGTCACCGGCCACCGGGCGGCGCAAGGCGGCTTCCTGTTCGGATAGCTGTAAATTGTTCCAGTCAAGAATCTGCATGTCTAACCCATCATTTTTTCAATGGGCAGAACCAGAATTGACTGCGCGCCCCGCGCTTCCAATTCTTCCAGCGTATCCCAGAATATTGTTTCGCGACAAACCGCGTGAATCGCCATCTGATCTTCCCGGCCCGCCA
The DNA here is from genome assembly GCA_015485155.1 of Robiginitomaculum sp. GTDB lineage: Bacteria > Pseudomonadota > Alphaproteobacteria > Caulobacterales > Maricaulaceae > Robiginitomaculum_B. Next base: position 166,649 of record WFUF01000003.1, read on the forward strand.
GCGGTATAATAGTTGGCGCATCGGCACCTGGTAGCAATTCCGTAATTTCACCGATTGCTGACTTGGGAGCATTAAGCATGATATATTTGGTGGCACGGCTTGCTATTACTCCATCCATACGCCGTAGCAGGCGCCGCAGCAAAGCCTCACGCTCATCGTCCCATACATTATTGGAGCGCACTAATACTGCTTCGCTTTTCATTACTGTTGCAAAGTCCACCAGACCATTAGCGGCCAAAGTGGCACCCGATGAAACCAGATCACAAATTGCATCTGCCAGTTCAAGAGCCGGAGCAATTTCCACGGCGCCCTTTAACGGAACACAATCGGCAATTATATCATTTTCCTTTAGATATTTTGCCAAAATCTGCGGGTAGGAAGTAGCAATTCTTGCCCCACGCAAATCCTCAACGCCACTGATTTTGCTGTCTTTTGGTGCCGCCAGCTTCAAGGTGCAAAATGAAAAGCCCAGCGAACGAACTGTTTGCAACCCCTGATCCTCAGGCGATGCCAGAGCCTCCTCCAGCAAAACATTTTCACCGGCAATGCCAAGGTCGCACACACCCTTGGCCACGAGCGAAGGAATATCGTCATCACGTACAAATAACAGCTCAATCGGCAAACCACGCGCCCGGCATGTCAAGGCGCCGGGATTGCGAAAAATACCAAGACCAGATTGCTCCAGCAATTTGATACTGCCCTCGGCCAAACGGCCCTTTTTTTGTAATGCAATCCGCAAGCTCTTGCTCATCGTCCCGCCTCCCGCTGCAGGGCAATGCGATAGCCTTGATATGCTTCTTCTTTCAAAAACCTGGCAACCCGTCCAACCGTTGTCGTGCTGGCTCCGGTTTTTTCTGCAATTTCACGATAGGAAAGCTCACCCTGATCCAGTAATTGCGCAACCTGCCAGCGCGCAGCCAGTGCCCGCAACTCTGCCGGGGTGCACAGATCTGTCAAAAACCGCAAAAGCTCATCCTCAGATTGCAGGCTGCGAATAGCCTGCAACAAGCTTTCTGTATCGGATCCTGGAGCTGCACCAGATGTTTGATTGGGGTTTTTCGGGGTTGTCATCGGTTTGCCTTATTGCTAGTGTGACAGCACACTAACACACAAGCACGATAACACAAGACTTATTTTGCCTTACTGGCCTTCGTACTGGACTTGGTGAAATCTCTGTGCTCATGAGATGTTTTTTCGGCTGTAATTTTGGAGCTTGCAATGAACACCACAAATAATCCTGCGCCATGGGTGGTCATGAAATTTGGAGGCACCAGTGTTTCAACTAAAAAAAACTGGCAGACTATCAAAATGCTGGCACAAAATGCCATGTCTGGTGGCAATCGGGTATTGGTTGTGCATTCAGCCTTGTCGCAAGTCTCTAACCGGCTGGAGCGGGCAATTGCCGCAGCTATAAAAAACGAAACCGGCCACATGCTTGATGAGATAAGTCAGGTGCATATTGATCTGGCAGCACAATTGGGTGTGGATGGGCAAAGCCTGATTGCGCCTTCCATACAGCGACTGGGCAAATGGTTAAGCGGTATCGAAATGGTTGGCGAGGCCAGTCCACGCATCCGGGCCAGTATTATGGCCGAAGGTGAAATTATGGCTACCGCCTTGGGGGCGGCAAATTTACAAAAATCAGGACTAAAAACAATACTGCTTGATGCCAGAGAATTGCTGCATAGTGTTCCACAAAAAAACACCGCAGACAGCGCACAGTATTTATCTGCAATCTGTGCTGATGTTCCTGATGTCAAATTACAGCAAAGGCTCGATGAACTGGAGCCGGGAATTGTGCTGACCCAAGGCTTCATAGCCAGCAATTCCAATAATGAAACTGTTTTGCTGGGGCGTGGGGGATCCGATGTATCCAGCGCTCTGTTTGCCAGTAAATTACAGGCGAAACAGCTTGAAATATGGACTGATGTGCCCGGCATGTTCAGCACTGATCCGCGGCTTAGCCCCTCGGCGCGATTGCTAAAAGATCTGTCCTATGAAGAAGCGGAGGAAATCGCATTGATGGGGGCAAAAGTGGTCCACCCACGCGCCCTGCCCCCGGCCCGGCGGGCACATATTCCAGTACTGGTAAAATGCACCCATACCCCGGAAGCACCGGGAACCAGAATCAGCAACAACCCCGCAGACACCCATGCCCGGGTAAAGGCGATTACGGTTAAACAGGGACTCATTCTTGTCTCCATGACTTCTTCTGCCATGTGGGGAGAATCCGGGTTTTTAGCTAATGCTTTTGCCGCATTTGCCAAAAACAACCTGTCGATTGATCTGGTTTCAACCTCGCAAGCCAGTGTTACCGTATCACTTGATACAGGCCAAAACCCCGATGCCAGGGCATTGGCGCAATTGCAAGCTGAGCTTGAACCCTTGTGCCGGGTTAAAATTATAAAGAGCTGTGCCTCTGTCAGCGTGGTTGGCCGCGGTATTCGTACTATTTTACACAAATTGACACCCGCACTGGAATTATTCCGCGAGCATCCGGTCAGGCTGGTAAGCCAGGCAGCCAATGATCTGAACTTTACGGTGGTAGTTGATGGTGATCAGGCACAGAAACTGGCCAGAAGACTGCACGATGAACTTGTTGAGGTGGAGCCTGAAGACAAGGTTTTCGGCCCTCCATGGCAGGAGGCACAAGTAGAGACAAGCAAAAACACGCCTGGCAAAGCCCCGTGGTGGGTACAAAAGCGGGATGAATTATTGTCGATCAAGCCAAAACAGTCAGCCGCCTATATATATGATCTTGCAACCATCAAATCCCGCGCCCGATCACTGCTTTGCATATCTGCCATAAGCCGGGTGTTTTACGCGATGAAGGCTAATTCCAACCCGCAAGTGCTGCAAACCATTGCGGAACAAGGCATCGGGGTGGAATGTGTATCATTGTCAGAAATTGACCATGCACTTGCCAGTATTAACGGCCTTGACCCCAAAAACATCCTGTTTACGCCTAATTTTGCACCGCGCCATGAATACGAAGCCGCGATTAAGCGTAAAATACAGATAACTATTGATAATCTGCACCCATTGCAGAATTGGCCGGAAATTTTCGCAAACAGTGAAATTCTGCTGCGGGTTGATCCAAAACGCAGCCGGGGTCACCACCGCCATGTGCAAACTGCAGGTGCGCGTGCCAAATTCGGAATCCCAATTCAGGATATGGCAAAGGCAAAAGAGCTGGCATTAGCCGCAAATGCGAAGATAATTGGCCTGCACGCCCATGCCGGAAGCGGTATTCTTGACCCCAATCACTGGCGGGACCTAGCTGAACTATTTGCCGGATTGGCCAAAGACTTTCCAGATGTGCGAATTTTCAATCTCGGAGGCGGGCTTGGAGTGCCCGACAATACCAGTGCCGCAAGTCTTGACCTGCAAAAACTTGATCAGAATCTGGCACTGGTGCGCGCCCAGTGCCCGGATATTGAGTTCTGGCTGGAGCCGGGGCGGTTTTTAGTAGCTGAGTCCGGGGTATTACTGGCAAGCGTTACCCAGACCAAAACCAAAGGCTCCGTAAAATATGCCGGTCTGGAAACCGGCATGAACTCGCTGATAAGGCCGGCATTATACGGATCTCACCATGAATTGGTGAATTTAAGCCGCCTTTTTGAACAAGAGGATATTTCACCGGTTTCCATTGTTGGGCCAATTTGCGAATCTGCTGATATTTTGGGGGTTGATCGGCATTTACCGCCGACCCATGAAAATGACGTATTGCTGATTGCCAATGTCGGGGCCTATGGCGCGGTAATGGGCAGCAGGTATAATCTGCGCGAACCAGCCACAGAGCTTACTCTGCCAGCTAAGACCACAAGCTAAAAATTTAAGACTCGCCCCATAGTGCAATTATGGCTATTATTCCCTGATAGGGGGAACAGGTGTGACTAATGAGGAAAATTTCCTCGTTACGCATTCAGCCAATAACAGCGAATCCGGCACAAGACCGGCTCAGGCTGGTGCAAACAGGGAACAGAAAAGCCCATATATAATCCGGGCCCGTGAAAGTGAAACTTTCCACGGAGCATTTGAGCTTGCGCGCGAAAAGCCCCTTTATTCAGCCTCTTTGGGCCTGATTCCGGCGCAGCGCATTGTGCTGGCTGCGCTGTTGGGTGCAATAATCATTGCAGCAATTATTGACATTTCTGTACTAATGCAAATCGGGCGTATTTTATTATTGTCGGTTTTTATCTTTGCCATCTGTTTTCGTATCTTATTGCTCGCAATCCATTTTTGGCCAAAACAGCAATCCAGTGACGATGAGCCATCATTAAACCCGGATATCTGGCCGATATATACCTTGCTATTGCCAATGTACCGTGAAGCAAAAATGCTTCCCCAACTGGCCGAGGCCATTTCCCGGCTTAAATACCCGCAAGACCGGCTGGATATAAAATTGCTGCTTGAAGCCGATGATGAGGAAACTCTGGCAGTAGCCAGAAAGTTAAAACTGGGAAAAAACTGGCAGATTATCATTGTCCCTGATATTGGCCCAAGAACCAAACCCAAAGCCTTAAACATAGGATTGGCCAGAGCCAAAGGATCTTTTGTGACCATTTATGATGCTGAAGATCGTCCGCACCCTGATCAATTGCGCGCTGCCGTCAAAGCCTTTGATACAGCCGACAATAAATTGGCCTGCGTACAGGCACCGCTTGGTTACTATAATGCCGCCCACAACTGGCTGACCAGGCAGTTTTCTCTTGAGTATAATGCCCATTTTAACGTGATTTTACCGGCGCTGGTAAGGTTGGGTATTGCCTTTCCACTTGGAGGAACCAGCAATCATTTTCGCCGCAAAGCCTTAATAGAAACCAGAGGTTGGGATCCGTTTAATGTTACCGAAGATGCTGATCTGGGTTTTCGTCTGGCGCAAAATGGCTGGCACGCCGCAATGATAGAGCCTCCTACTTTGGAAGAGGCCACCGCCCATGTCCTGCCATGGATCGGACAGCGCTCACGCTGGATAAAGGGCTTTGTGCAAACCTTAATGGTGCATTTGCGCGGCGGCATGCCCGGAGGCTGTTTGACTCACGCGTTTGGATTTATTGCCGTACTCGGCATGGCGGTGTTTTCAGCATTTAGTCATGGTTTTTTGCTGCTGGCCACCCTGATTTGTTTTGCCTGCTGGCCAATCATCGGCCCCATGCTCTCCACTACGGATATTGTCCTGGCAATTACCGGGGTAAGCATTACATGGGCACTACTCCTTGCCGGGCAGTTGGCTACACGCAATGATCTTAATCCTGTCATTATTATCAGCTCGGTTTTTTATTGGCCCTTGCAGACAATTGCTGCCTTGCGGGCAGCACGGGAATTGCTGAACAAGCCGTTTCACTGGGAAAAGACCGAACATGGCCATTCTATATTTGCGGCAATAAAAGCAAAGTCCCTTGACAGACGACCATAAACTGCCAATTGCCATAGCATGGAAATGACAACAACTCTTCTTTTGCTGATCATTAGCGTGGCAATTATTGGTATTGCCATATGGCGCGACTCGGTACCGCGTAAAAACGGCAAGGCTCACTGGTTTAGCTGGAAGCCGGTATTGATGGTTTTTACAGTTATTTTTATTGTTTTATTGGTTCATATTCTAAATATGTTTGGCATTGAGACCGGACAGGGACGTGGCAGATCTTGACAAAAGAGCAGACCGGCCAATTGCATAAAAACATGGATACACAAACATATCTGCCGGTATTTGAGATTTTGCAAAGTGGAGCCAATGTATATCTTACCGGACGTGCCGGAACCGGAAAAACAACCCTGATAAAATCTTTTGTAAAACAAAATCACACCAGCACCGTTGTCTTGTCACCTACGGGTATTGCTGCGATCAATGCCGGTGGACAAACCATACATTCATTCTTTCGCCTGCCACCACGGCTGATTGAGCCTGCGGATGTAAAACGGCTGCGCCACGCCAGAGCCTTGCGTGAAATGCGGACCCTTATCATTGATGAGGTTTCAATGTTAAGAGCAGATATGATGGCAGCAATAGATCGTTCTTTGCGGCTTAACCGGGAGACAAATACCCCCTTTGGCGGCGTGCAAGTAATTCTGGTGGGAGACCCCTATCAGCTACCACCCGTAATAGAAAGCGGATTGCGTGGCTATTTAGAAGAAACATATGGCGGCAGTTACTTTTTCTCTCCCCCTGTATTTCGCGAAGCAGATTTCCAACTGGTGGAATTATTGCAGGTGTTTCGCCAATCTGATCCGGTATTTCTTGATATACTGGCCGGGGTTCGTCGTGGCGAGCTTGATAGCCTGCAAAAAGAAATACTGGCCGATTGTGTAAGTCAGAAAGGCCCGGCAGCAGCATCGCAAACCCATCTGGTGCTAACCGGAACCAATCAGGCGGCTTTTGAAATAAATCACCGGCGGCTTTCTGAACTGCCTGGAGAAACCCATGCCTTTGATGGCAAGGTCACCGGTGAATTTGATGCCCGACTGTTTCCAACGGAATCCCCCTTATTGTTAAAAGCCGGAGCACGGGTAATATTGCTCAAGAACGATACGGAAAAACGCTGGGTAAATGGATCTCTGGCCATAATAGAGGCCGTAAACGAACAGCAGATAACGATCAGGATCAATGACAAGGTTCACCGCATAGAGCCGGCAATCTGGGAGCGGTTCCGATATGGCTATGATGAGATCACAAAACAGCTAACCAAAGATGTAGTTGGCACTTTTCGCCAATTCCCCGTGCGACTTGCCTGGGCACTTACCATCCACAAATCACAAGGTCAGACCCTGGACAAGGTGTATGTGGATCTGGGCCGGGGCCTGTTTGCACACGGGCAGGCCTATGTGGCACTAAGCCGGTGCCGCACGTTGGAAGGCTTGCAATTATCCCGCCCGCTTGCCACGCGCGATATGGTCATGGACAGACGGGCGCTTGCTCTTGGCAGGCTTTATAGAACCACAGAGCACAAACAATACCGAATAGCAGAGCTTGAAGAAAATCTTGTGTAAAATTTGAACCTGCCGGGCCTTTGTCCTAATCAAAAAGAGCAGATACGCTTTCTTCATTGGCAATGCGCCTAATTGCTTTTGCCAATAGTGACGCAATACTAAGTATGCGGATATTAGGAGCATCGAGTACTTTTTGCGGCTGATTGATGCTGTCGGTGATCACTAATTCCTTTAATTGTGAACTGGCAATTCTATCGGCGGCACCATTGGATAAAACCCCGTGCGAACAATAGGCGGAAACCTCGGTAGCTCCTTGTTCAAGCAAGGCTTCTGCCGCTCCGACCAAAGTACCGCCGCTATCAACAATATCATCAACCAAAATACATTTGCGGCCCTTCACATCACCGATAATATTCATCACCTTGCTGGTACCGGGCTTGGGCCTGCGCTTGTCAACAATGGCAATATCAGCCCCAAGGCGCATGGCAATGCCACGGGTTCGCACCACGCCACCAACATCGGGTGAAATAAGCATCAGCTTGTCGGTGCCGTAATTTTCCCTGATATCTTCACGCAGCACCGGCCCGGCAAACAAATTATCGGTGGGAATATCGAAAAACCCCTGAATTTGCCCGGCGTGCAAATCCATGGTCAGCACCCGATCAGCCCCGGCAGTGGTGATCAGATTAGCAACCAGTTTTGCTGATATTGGAGTGCGGCCCTCGGATTTTCGATCCTGTCTGGCATAACCAAAATACGGCAATACCGCGGTAACCCTGCGAGCGCTGGCCCGGCGCAAGGCATCAATACAGATCAGCAATTCCATCAAATGGTCATTGGCAGGAAAGCTGGTGGACTGCACAATAAAAATATCCTTGCCGCGAACATTCTCATCAATATTGACAAAAATTTCCTTGTCGGCAAACCGACGGACAGCCATCGCAGAAAGCGGCATGTCCAGCTTGTCAGCTATTTTATTGGCCAGATTGAGGTTGGAATTTGCAGACAGGATTTTCATTCGAAACCTCTTATGAAATCTGTAGCCCCGAAATTTCAGGGCAGACAAAGCACACTGATATTCCGCCCATAGCCCGATTCGCCACCCTGTAAGGCCCTTCGATAACTAAAATAACGATTTTTTTCTGTAAAAGTATCAATCGGAATTACATGACACTCTTTTATTCTGGATTCTCGTAATTGATGCTCGCAAAATCCGGCCAGATCAAATTGCAATTTTGGCGGTGAGGCTTGCAAAAAAAACTGGGCATTAAATACGGACTGTTGCAAAAATTTTTCGGCAAACTCCTCGCCAACCTCGTAACTTTCCTGCGCAATACATGGGCCAATAGCAGCAATAATCCGGCTGCGCTGCGCACCTAATAATGTCATATGCAATACTGTTTGCTGTAAAATTCCGGCCAAGGCCCCGCGCCAGCCGGCATGAGCTGCCCCGATGACGCCAGCTTGCACATCTGCCAATAAAACCGGCGCACAATCGGCGGTCTTTATGGCCAGCGCCAGCCCCGACCTGTCGGTTACCATGCCATCGGCCTTGGCAGGCTGCTGTGCCCATTTTGCCCCGACGGGCCGGACTTTGGCGGAATGAACCTGATGTAAAAGAATCAACCTTTCCGTGGGGATATGCATCTGTTTGGCAACATATTCACTTTGGGCTGCAAACAGGTCTGGATCATCGTCTGCAATTTTGCCATCGCTCATCCCAAAAAAGCCATGCAGCAGGCCTGTCTCCTCCTGTAGCAGAGGACTTTGGCAGTGCTCTAGAGAGTTAAACATCAAAACCTGCCGGTGCTGAAAGACCAGGTGACCAAACTGCCATAAACTTGAACAACTCCCCCATTTCACTGGCATCACTCAAGCGATGCACCTGTCGGGCAATCTGTTGCCGCGCCTTAGGGCTGGAACCTGCCAATATCCCTGCCCTGTCCATAAGACCCATTTGGTGCAGCCACTGACCCTGACTAACCGGACGTGACACCTGCAGGCCGGACATTTTTGCAGCCCGTGCCAGTTCTGAAAAATCCACCTGCGCGGTTAAGTCCACCTCTCCGGGGCGGTTTAGGGGATTTACCTTCTTGTGCCTGCTTACTGCCTGAAAACTATCGCCTGCCTCACTTTTTGCCGGGCCGTAATCCACAAACAATGCCAGAACCGGGTCGGTTTGGGCGCGACGGGCCAGTGGATCAAATAATCCGGCCAATGAGGGGCGAACCTCAACCAGACTATCGGGTGGAGCCTGTTGCAGGCTTGGGGCAATCAGTTCAATGTCCTTTGCGGCCAGCGGTACCGGATCAAGGACAAATTGCAAATCTCCACCTTCATCAAATGCAACCAGTCGCTCATGCCAATTACTAGCTGTCCGGACAAATTGACGTATGGGCATACAATCCACATATTCATTGGCCACTAGAAAAAGCGGCCCCGACCCGGTATCTGCCAAATCATCAGTCCAGCGTATGGGTTGCGCAAAGCCGCCTAAAACTTTCGCCTGTACCGCGACCAGAGCGGCACTGGCTTCAAGCAAATGCACCTGCAGGGCATTGGAGAATTTGGGCGCAATACGAGAAGCGCGCAAAATATCGCTCATCATACTGCCTTTGCCCGGGCCTGCTTCTGCCAGATTAACCAGAGCAGGTTCACCCATAACATGCCAGTTATGAACCAGCCACATGCCGATCAATTCGCCAAACATCTGGCTGACCTCCGGTGCGGTTATGAAATCGGCACCAGCACCGATTGGATCACGGGTCGGGTAATATCCGTCCTTGGGATCCAGCAGGCAAATGGTCATATACCGGGCCACGGACATCGGCCCGTCCTGCTGAATTTGTTTTTGCAGACGCCGGGTTAAATTCACAGAATCACGCTCACTTATCCCCGCCAATGGCTGGACGACGCAATGCATAAATAATCATTGCCACGCCAATAACCCACATTGGCGCCGAGTACACCATGCCCCGAGTAAAGCCAAAAATAAGCTCAGCATCAGGCTCTCGAACATTCTCCACCAGAGTGCGGAACACCCCATAACCGGCTAAAAATATCCCGGCAGTTAATCCAGGCCTAGTCAGTGAACTAAACTTATGGGTGGCAAAGCGCAAAATCACCCACAATACCAGACCTTCCAAAACTGCTTCGTATAAGGGGCTGGGATGGCGGCTGAACACCCCGCCACTGCCATCGCATGGAAATACCATTGCCAGCGGCCCGTCATAGGCCCGGCCATATAATTCACCATTTATCAAATTTGCAAGCCGCACCAGACCAAGGCCAATAGGCGCCACCGGGGCAATGGCATCTGCGAGTCGAAGTAACGGAATTTTCGACTTCCACGCCACATAGGCTACGGCCATGCTAACGCCAACCATGCCACCATGAAAGGACATGCCACCATTCCAGGTTTGCAGCACAGACAAGGGGCGGGCAAACATGGCAGGATCATACAGAATCACATAGCCCAGACGACCACCAACAATCACACCAAGCGTCGCCCAAAACAGCATATCTTCGGTTACTGATGCTGCAATGGGAGAAGTTCCGGGCTTTGATTTTGTCCCCCACAAATTATGGTTTTTAATGATTCGGTGAAAATACATGGCACCAAACACCAGACCCAGCAAATACCCCAATGAGTACCAGCGCAAGGATATGGGCCCTGCAATATGAAAAATAACCGGATCAAGCCATGGTATCGGCGAACAATTCTGCACCACCATTTGCGCATTTTGAAACAAACTGAGAATTATCATAACCGATCCATTGCGAAAATGTGGAACATTGTCCATATACTAGAGCCAAAATAATATTCTGGAAACGCCCATGCAAACGAAAAACCCGATTTTTGATGATATTGCCGGTGTAATGACTGGCGCTGCCGGCATAGTGGCCGGAGCCGGTGAGGAAGTGCGAACCGTACTTAGGGCCAGAACAGAAAGACTAATTGCTGATATGGATCTGGTAAGCCGTGAGGAATTTGATCTGGTTAAGGAAATGGCCAGCAAGGCGGTGCTGGAGAATCAGGCCCTGCGCAAGGAAATCGCAGAGCTAAAACAAGCAATACAAAAACCTAAACCACGCAAAACCAGAAAAACCAGTAGCACGAAATAGCCACACCTGACACTACAATCAGCGATTACTGACAAGTTTGTTGGCCAAACCATGATCGTTGATTTACACCCCCTATCTCTTGCAAGCCTTTTGGAGACCGACTTGGAAACTGACCTGCAACCCGACAGGAATATTAACGACCCTCTTGATGAGGTGGAACAATTCCTTGTGCAAGAACAAATCCTATTTGAGCGGATTGCAGATTCTGAAATTCAGTTTTCTCTCTCTGGAGCATGGTGTGACTACCCAGTGTGGTTTCGCTGGCTAGCCCACCCCAATGCCTTGCAGATAAGCCTGGGTATTGAGACCAAAGTTCCAAAACAGCAGAAAAACGAAGTTACTGATCTAATCGTACAGATCAATGAACGGCTGTTACTTGGTCATTTTGATATGTGGAGCGTAGACCGCACTCTGGTCTATCGGCATACGCAATTGATCGAGCCCGGGGAAATAATACACGAACAAATGGCAAAAAAATTAAGTGATGCTGCTTTTGAGGCCGCTGAAGTTCTGACCCCTGCTCTGGGCTTTTTGCTGTGGAGCGATAAGAGCGCAAGTGAAGCGGTTGAGGCCGCCATGTTTGAAACCATAGGGGAAGCCTGATGCTTAGAAAGCCAAGAACAGTATTGTTCGGTGCCGGGCGCATGGGCAGGGCCTTGTTGCGCGGCTGGGCCGAGGCAAATTGTTTTGAGCCTGCAGGTTCTGTTTTGGTAATTGACCCTAATTGCCCTGAAGAAATATCTGAATTGATCCGCCAAAACTCTGCAAGACACGCAGAGACTCCAAAACCAGAAACATTCACCAAGCTACAAACCGTAATATTAGCAGTAAAGCCGCAAAAATTTGAAGAACTGGCGGCGGTGATACGCCCAATGCTGCCGGATAATGTTTTGATTATATCAGTAGCTGCCGGTGTTTCACTGGAACAGATGGAAGCATTATTCGGTGCCGGGCCCCACATTAGAGCAATGCCAAACATTGCCGCAGAGGTGGGTAAAGCCATAACTGTTCTCTGTGCCAATACAATGGCTGATAATACACATATTGAAACAGCGTCCGGCTTCCTGAAGGCAGTGGGACAAGTTGAGAGCGTGCAGGACGAACGGCTCATGGATGCGGTCACTGCTGTATCCGGCTCCGGGCCGGCATATTTTTATCTCATGGTCGAGGCTCTTGGTGCTGCCGGACAGGCCGAAGGCCTGCCTGAGGATCTGGCACAAAAACTGGCTTTGCAAACCATGATCGGAGCCGGGGCACTACTAGAAAGCCGCAAGCAAGATACTGTTGCAGCATTACGTGCCGAAGTTACATCACCCGGAGGAACTACTTCTGCGGCCCTTGATGTAATGATGGGTAATGGGGCTTTTGCAGAGATGATGCGCAACGCGGTATCCGCTGCAACCCGGCGCAGCTCCCAATTAAGAAGGCCGGGTTAAGAGCATTTTTAGCAAAAGTGGGCACCGGTTTTGCGGCCAAAAATGCGATAAACAAAGATTTGCATTTTTAGCAAAAGTGGGAAGCTCTCTCTTGTGTCCTACCGCCTAGCGGCTACTTGAGGACGGGTATATGTCCTATCGCCTAGCGGCTACTTGAGGACGGGTATATGTCCTATCGCCTAGCGGCTGCTTGAGGGAGTCTTTAATGTCCTACCGCTTCGCTACTTTAAGGACGGGTTTTTGCGGTTCAAAACACGACAGATAAGAGATTTATCTGCTCGCCGGCAATATCACCTCTACCAATAAGCCGCCATGGGAAGAATCATCTAATCGGATATGTCCTCCGTGAGACTGCACTGCATCTCTGGCAATAGACAGCCCAAGGCCCACACCCTCTGTATTCAGGTTTCTGGCTTCATCAAGTCGGTTGAAGGGACGAAAAGCCTGCTCGCGGGCGTTTTTTGGAATTCCCGGCCCATTGTCCTCAATAATAATAAAAATCATATCATCATTCGTATATGCGCTAACCCAGACCTTATCTGCGTATCGCACTGCATTTTCCAGAATATTGGTAAGGCAGCGCTCAATGCTTTGGGCCCTTACTCGCACCATTAGTGATGCGCTGACATCCAGCTTGGCCAATTGTTCTTCGGTGAGCAATTGCGCAACCAGTTCACGCAACATTTCTGATATATCAAGCTTTACTGATTCTGCTTCTGATTCGCCTTGAGCAAAATCAAGATAACCCTCAAGCATTTCCTGCATTCGCTGCAAGTCCTTGCGGGCAGCATCCAGCTCCGGGGTTTTTTCCATCATGGCAAATTGCAATTTAAGACGGGTTAGCGGGGTACGCAAATCATGACTGACCCCGGCCAACATTTCTGTTCGCTGGGCAACAAATCGCGAAATTCGCTCACGCATTTTGATAAAGGCTTCAGAGGCCTGCCGAACCTCTGTGGGGCCGCTGGCCTTAAAGTTCGGCATATCCAGCCCCTTGCCCAGCCGATCGGCTGCCTTGGACAATTGCAAAATTGGCCGCAACTGAATACGGGTAAACAACAAAACAACAGCCATCAATATCAAGGTAGCTGCCACCAACCATGCTACAAAAATATCTCCGGTGGTGGCATAGACCTTATCGCGAGGTGCAATGAAACGCATAACATCCTTTCCCACCTGCACCCGGATATCCACATATGCCGGAAACCGGTTGGTATCGAACCAGAACGGCAAGACAAGTTTAGCCGCCAAAGCCCGGCGCAAGGTGCGATCAAGCGGAGAATTGAACGACGAATGTGTACTGGTCGGCAGTTCTTCATCAAGCATTAGCGCAACACTCAAATTCATTTTTTCCAGTGACAGTTTTTGAACCTTTTGCAGACCCTGCATCGTCGGATTTTCAGAATACAACTCCAGCACCACAGAAATATCACCCACCACCCCTTCAGAAAGCGATGTGCTTGCCGATTGCCAATGCCGATCAAAAAACATGAAAACAACTGCTATCTGCATCACCAATACCGGCAAGGCAACAATAAGCATCGACCTGCCAAAAAGAGTTTTTGGCGTATAATCACGCAAAGCAGGCAGGCGCTTTCTCAGTTTGCGCCAAAGTGGAGCCACAGTCACCGGTTCTGTTCTGGTTGCTGATCTTCTGCAAATTCCGGACGCGCCAACAACCGGTATCCGGAACCGCGCACGGTTTGCAGAAATCTGGGGTTTTTGGGATCAGCCTCAATCTTCCGGCGCAAGCGGGCCATTTGCACATCAACCGAACGCTCTGCAGCATCCGTGTCCTCGGACAGGCTTAAACGCGAAACTGGCTCGCCGGGTGTTTTGGCCAGCGCGCTCAATAAATTGGCCTCACTGTCAGTAAGAGAAACCCTGCCCCCTGGTCCTTGCAGGTCTCTGGTCGCCGGATTGAACTTCCAGTCACCAAACACCAAAATGCTACCATCAAGCTCAAAGCGCAAAGAACGCCGCAAAATCGCCTGAATACGCAAGACAAGTTCTTCCGGTTCAAAGGGTTTTACCAGATAGTCATCAGCACCCAGCCGCAAGCCCTCAATCCGTTCATCAGCCTCTGCCCGTGCCGTAAGCAGCAAAATCGGAATATTTCCCTGCTCGCGCAAACTGTTTGTCAGCTCCAGCCCGCTTTCACCGGGCATCATGATATCAATGATCAGCAGATCAAAATGCAAGGTCTCCATTAACTTTCTGGCTTTGGCGGCATTGGCGGCCGAAGACACCCTGAAACCATGACTGCTAAGATACTTTTTTAGCAAGCTGCGAATTCGATTGTCATCATCCACAACCAGCAAATGATTTTCAAAATCCGGTTTTTGAATCATGATAATGGCCTGACTTGACAGTTAAACATACAGGGCCGACAACATCGGCCAGCCCAAGGGTAACAAGCCACGGCCCAATTGCAAAGAGCCACAGCAAAAGGGGAAAAGGCATAAATCAGCCATGGGCGATTATTTATGCGTTTTTCCAACAGGATATCATATATGAGCAAAGTAATTCCATTTACTCAAACAACCGGAAATATTTGGATAAACGGCGAGATGATTCCGGTGGAAGATGCCAAAATCCCCTTATTATCCCATGGGCTGCACTATGGATCTACCGTGTTTGAAGGTGAACGCGCCTATGGCGGGGTTATTTTCAAGTCCGGACAACATACGAGCCGATTGATGAACTCCTGTCAGTTACTGGGGTTTGAACTGCCATTTGATTTTGACAGTTTTGAACAATCCAAAATGGATGTTTTGCAGGATTCCGGCTTAAAAGACGCATATATTCGTGCCATTGCCTGGCGCGGTTCCGGCGCTCTTGGGGTTGGTTCATCCAATAATAAAATAAATGCCGCCATCGCGATCTGGCAGATGAGCCCATATTTTAATTCTGCCGATGGAATACGCCTGACAATTTCAATCTGGCGCAGACCCCCTGCGCAGTGTGCTCCGGTCAAAGCCAAGGCGGCGGGACTTTATGCCATATGCACCTTGTCCAAAGATGCCAGCCTATCAGCAGGATATGATGATGCCTTAATGCTCGATATCAAGGGTCGGATTGCAGAGTGCACCGGCGCCCATATATTCTTTGTGCAGGATAATCAGCTATTTACCCCAAAGGCGGACTGGATGATTGATGGCATAACCCGGGCATCGGTAATGGAGATTGCCGATAAATTGCAAGTTCCGGTAGCTGAAACTTCCATTTTGCCTGAACAGATACCTGATTTTAGTGAAGCCTTTATTTGCGGATCTGCCGTTGAGATTGTACCGGTGCGAGAAATAGCCGGAACAGAATTTACCCCGGGAGAACTTACGCAAAAGATTATAAATGCTTATGACAAAATGAAATATGGCCTCCCGTTTTAAGGAGAGGCCAAATATTTCTACTTTTGTAAAATCAACGATCAGGCAGCGCGAATTGTTTCTAAGAAGTCATGAACCTTATTGGTAAGAATTTCGGTTTGCTTTCCGATCTCAACAGATGACTCAACCAAAGAAGCAGAAGCTGCGCCGGTTTCATTTGCCCCTTCCAATACGGCAACAATATTCCGTGACACGTCCTGAGTTCCCTCGGCAGCTTCATGGGTGTTGCGCGATATTTCCTGAGTGGCTGCTGATTGCTCTTCCACGGCGGCATTGATGGTCACCGAAACCTCATTCATCTCATCAATAGTGGATTGAATGGCGTTAATTGCTTCAACTGACTTGGTGGTAATGCCCTGCATTTCATTGATCTGATGCGCAATATCCTCAGTGGCCTTGGCGGTTTGCGTCGCCAGTGATTTAACCTCTGCCGCAACAACTGCAAATCCACGCCCGGCCTCACCAGCCCGCGCTGATTCAATTGTGGCATTTAGAGCCAGCAAGTTGGTTTGCTCGGCAATATCCGAAATCATATTCACAACTTCGCCGATTTTTTCTGCTGCTCTGGCCAGCGACTCAATAGTGTCACTGGTTTCTCTGGCTCTTTCCACAGCCTGTGAGGCGATATTGGTGGAATGAGAAACCTGTTCGGCAATTTCGGAAACCGACTTGCCCATTTCTTCGGTACTTGCTGCAACCACTGACACGTTGGCCGTGGCCTCTTCAGCAGCAGCCGAAACCGTGGTTGAACGGTGTGAGGTCTGCTCCGCCGTAGTTGACATTGCCTTGGCCGTGCTTTCCAGCTCATTGGCTGCGGCACTTACCGCTTCAACAGAACCCAACACGGTTTGTTCAAATGCATCAGCAAGTTCAGTGCGTTCCTTGACCTTTGATAGCTCAAGCTCTTCAAGATATATTGAAATTACCAGATCCATATCGAGCATGGCCGCTTTGCTCACAGCGGTAAGATAGCCAATTCTTTTTTCAATGTTTTTGTCGGCACCAAAGTTGGCGCCAATGCCTTTATTGGTAAATTCTCTGGCGATGAAAGAAAGCAATTCTGTGGTAATAAATGTATAACCGGCAATATACCATCTGGGCTCAAGCCCTAAAACCGCATGAACCTTGCCAATTGCCCGCACAGATTCAAAATACTCATTATCAAATTTTCCAGAAGTAATACGCAGCCAGTGAGTTAATTGCTTGCTGCCGGCTCCTTTCATCTGTGCATCAGATTCAAAAAATCTCGCAACTTCCGGCCATTGCCTAATATGATCATAAAAGCGATCCAAAATCCCCGGTAATTTGTCTTTTACATGCGATTGGAAATCAGCCAATGCATCTCTTGTCTCCTGATCAATTCGCAAGAACCGCAAACGATCCGACAAAGTTTCTATTCCTGCCATACTCAACTCCTGATTGTTTTGGCTGGCGGTCACAACAGACCCTTAGCCTCCCCGTATTGCTTCGGTTCTGCTCTGCTTTTGGTTACTAAAGTGTTAGCAAATCCGGGTTTTTGCCGGTTTCAGACGGATTTATACACTTTTTAGGTGTAAAGACCTAGCTTGTACGCGCAAAGCCAATTACATAATCTACCAGGGAATAACAGGTGACAATCGCAGCAATTGCAACAAGCCACAAATTCCAATCAGCAGCAAATCCGCTTGCAAACAATACCAATACCAGTATCTGCACCGCCCCTTGAACCACAGCCTTGAACTTGCCTGACCATCTGGCGCCAACACTCACCCCGCGACCAGCAGCAGCAATTCGGGCATAGGAGACAATAATATCACGAAATACAAATGGTAAAATCAGCCATAATGGTATCCAGCCAGCAGCAGCAAAGCCCAAAAACACCGTAAGCCGGTACAGGCTATCACACAGCGGGTCCAAAGCTGCGCCCAGCTCAGAGCTCATACCAAGTTTTCTGGCTAAAAATCCGTCGGCCAGATCAGTAATTTCACCAAGAATTGCCAAAGCAACCAAAATCCAGGCCCAGCCAGCCGCATCACTTGCGAGCATCCAGTACATAACAAGGCCAAGCAATACTCTGGAAAGAGTAAGCACGTTGGGCAGGGTAATTAAATGATCATTACTGGTCATGAATTTTCTCGTTTAATAAGATAAGAATGGTCTTGTAAAATCCGGGCAGCAACCTCCAAAAAACCATCGGCGCCATCACCTTTGGTCAAATATTTGGGCATGTCCTCTGCCTCCATTGAATATTCGGTTACACTTTTCATACCGACGGACAAATCAAAACGCCTGAACATTGGTGCATCATTGGGGGAATCCCCTGTATAAATTGCCTTATCCAATATATCTTGCACATGCGTATTAAACTCATC
Organism: Robiginitomaculum sp.; assembly: GCA_015485155.1. GTDB lineage: Bacteria > Pseudomonadota > Alphaproteobacteria > Caulobacterales > Maricaulaceae > Robiginitomaculum_B. The sequence goes on from WFUF01000003.1 coordinate 184,877, forward strand.
AGCAAGTAATCGCTCAAACATGGAAAGCTTGTCATAACTGCCTATCCAGGCATTGACGTGAATGGAACTGACCTTGGCTGTTGCGCCCATTCCGATAAACCGGCTACAGATTTGTTCAGCCACCTTTAACGGCAATGGCGCAACATCCTCGGCAAAATCCACCGCCACATCAGTAGCGCGCCACGGATTATCCTCGGCCAGAGCTGTGCCGGGAAATTCCGCCACTATTTTTTCTGCCATACTTGATAATCTGACAAGATTGGCAGCACGCGTGGCGGCATTATCAACCCAGACCCGTTTAATAGAACCGCCCTCAGGCTTAAAATAAAAAGAGCCATTTTCGCCAACCACAGCATCCACTGGCCAGAAGCGTGCAATCATATCGCACCAGCCCGCTGGCCGGCCGGTTATTAAAATCACCAGGGTGCCTGTTGCTCTTATGGCTTGCAAAGACGAATATACCTTAGCCGGCAACACTCCGTGCAGGGTTAAGGTGTCATCAATGTCCGAAACCAGAAACCCAAGACCACCCACATATTTTTGGGGCATTTGCGCAAAAGGCTTCATCAAGCTTGTACCTGCCTGTTAAACCTGCTCATGAAACCAGTCATAAATTGTCCTTGCCATTTGTTTAGATAATCCTCTTACCTGCTCCAGATCAGCAAGGGAAGCTCCAGCTACCTGTTTTGCCGAACCAAAATGAGCAAGGATTGCCCGCTTTCGTATTGGGCCGATACCTGGAATATTGTCCAGCGGACTTTTTACCATTGCACTGGAGCGCCGGGCCCGATGCACACCAATGGCATAACGATGCGCCTCGTCACGCAATTGCTGTAAATAGTATAATACCGGATCATTGTGCGCTAATCTAAATGGCTGTTTGCCGGGCAGAAAAAACTGCTCACGGCCGGCATCGCGATCCTTGCCCTTGGCAATGGCCGCCACATTTATCTGATCTGTCAGATCCAAATCTTCCAGAACTGTAAGCACTGCGGATAATTGCCCGGCACCGCCATCAACCAATACCAGATCAGGTATTTGTGCTGTCCCGGCCTTTATTTCTTTGGTTAAACGTGAAAAACGCCGCTTAAAAACCTCTTTCATCATTCCAAAGTCATCACCCGGACTTAAATCCTTACTCCTAACATTAAATTTTCGATATTTGCTTTTTTCAAAACCATCTGGTCCGGCAACAATCATTCCGCCAACTGCATGGGTGCCGGAAACATGTGAATTATCATAAACTTCAATACGAAGTGGGGGATGATGCAGCCCAAACACCTGTTGCACCCCGGACAATTGCTTTACTCTGCTGGCGTTAGCTGCCAAATGTCGCTCCAGAGCATTTTTTGCGTTCAACCGGGCATTTTCCACCAATTTGGCCTTTTCTCCCTGTTTGGGGCGGACAATACGCACATTGCGCCCGGCGCGGACTGAGAGCGCTTCAGCCAGAATTTTGCTTTCAGGCATATCAACATTCACCAAAACCAAAGCAGGAGGAGTTTTGTTTTCATAAAACTGTCCCAGAAATGCCTGTAAAACATCCCCCGGGCTTTGTTCCTTATCATGCCGTGGAAAAAATGCCCGCTCCCCCCAATTCTGCCCGGCGCGAAAGAAAAACACCCGAACACAACTATAGCCACCGATCATTTCAATGGCGGCAATATCCGCCTCTGCCACATGGCGCGGATTAACAATCTGATTTGCCGTAATCACCGCCAAAGCCCGGATGCGATCACGCAAATCCCCGGCTTTCTCATAATCATGCACCTGCGCCGCCAGTTGCATTTGCTCATTTAACTGCTGGTTCAATCCTGTGGATTTACCGCGAAGGAAGTTCGTGGCCTGCACAACCAATTCGGCATAATCTTCGGGTAGTATTTCGCCAGTACAAGGCCCTGAACAGCGCTTTATCTGAAACTGCATGCATGGACGGGTGCGACTTTCAAACATTGAATCCGAACAGTTTCTGAGCAAAAATGCTTTTTGCAAGGTGTCCAACGTACGGTGTACGGCTGCGGCACTGGCAAAGGGGCCAAAATATTCACCAGCATGTTTGCGCCGCCCCCGGTGTTTAAGGATTTGTGGTGCCTTGTGATCTGTGCGGATCAGAATATTCAAAAACGACTTATCATCACGAAGCAGGATATTATATCTTGGCTTTAGGCGCTTGATGAGATTACTCTCCAGCAGCAAGGCCTGTGACTCGGTCTCGGTCAGGATAAATTCCATGGTGTAAGTGGCGCTGATTACCCGCTGTATGCGCCTGGGGTGGCCCTTTAGCTTGGTATATGCCGCCACCCGCTTTTTCAAAGACTTTGCCTTGCCCACATAAAGCACATTTTTGTCTTTATCGAGCATTCGATACACCCCCGGCGCCATAGGCAAGTCGGCCACATATTGTTGAATACGATCTGCGCCAGATTTTGTGTCTTTATTCATGAAAAACAGCATAAATGGAACCGCAACCAATGTCATCAGGACAGAATAGGCAATGGTCTTGAACCGCACTCTTTTGCAAGCTATATTCAGAGAATAAAGCGGATCGGCAATTGTCGATATTATCTTATCTTAACGTGAGACGAATACCCGAAATGAGCAAAGTACCAATGACCGTTGAGGGACATTTGGCCCTTGATGAAGAATTAAAATTCCTGACCAGCAAGGAACGCCCACAAATAATTGCGGCGATTGCAGAGGCTCGTGAACATGGCGATCTGAAAGAAAATGCCGAATATCACGCAGCAAAAGAGCGACAAGGATTTGTGGAAGCCAGAATCAAGGATCTGGAGGCCAAGCTGTCACGAGCCCAGATAATTGATGCGGCAACCATGAGCGGAAATGTGGTTAAATTTGGTGCCACCGTTACGGTAATTGATGAAGATACCGAAGAAGAGCACACCTACAAAATCGTTGGTGAAGACGAAGCCGAGGTAACTCTTGGAAAGGTTTCGATTACTTCTCCTATTGCCCGCGCCCTGATCTCCAAAGAGGTGGGCGATGTTGTTGAAGTGCGCGCTCCTGCGGGATTGCGGTCTCTTGAAATTTGTGAGGTAAACTGGGTGTGAAAGAAACCGGCGGGCGACTTGTAGTATGGACGATCAGTGATGGCCGAGCCGGAATTGATAATCAGGTACTTGGTTTGGCCGAGGCCATCGGCGAAATGTTGCCGATAACCAGCAAGCACATCATTGCGCCAAAGCCCGGGCTGCTCACCCTGTTTTCAGCAAAAAAACCACTCGCAGCCATGAACGGGCCATGGCCGGATGTGGCAATTGGCTGCGGCACTGCCAGCCTGCCCTATATGACAGCTTTGCGCAAATGGTCTAAAGGCAAGAGCTTCACCGTACAATTACAGGACCCAAGGCGTCCCTTAAAGCAGTTTGATCTTGTTATTGCACCAAAACACGATGAATTAAGTGGTGATAATGTTGTCTCCATAGTCGGCGCCACCAATCGGGTTACCGAGGAAAAACTTGCCGCTGCACAAGAAAAATTTGCGGCACAAGTTGAAAAACTGCCAGGGCCGCGCATGGCCGTGATCATTGGCGGCAACTCAAAGCGCCACAAGCTGACCAAGGAGTTATCCAAAGAACTGATTGAGCATTTGCGAACCCTATCAGGGCGCAATGTTTCCCTGCTGATTTCGACTTCGCGGCGCACGCCTGGTTTTGTGCGAAAAGCCTTGCACCGTAAATTCAAAAAACAGCAAAATGTCTGGATATGGACTGACCCGAAAAAGGATGGTGACAATCCGTATTTTGCGTTTTTAGCCGGAGCTGATGCTATAATCGTTACCAGCGACTCAACCAATATGCTTACCGACGCTGCCAGCGCCGGCAAGCCGGTTTTAATGTTCCGCCTGGATGGCAAGGATGGCAAGTTTTCAGCCCTGCACGATGAACTGGAGAGACAAAACTTTGTTCATCCCTTTACCGGAGCGCTGTCCACCTGGCCGGTCGAACCCTTAAAAGAAACCAGAAGAGCTGCCGAAGAAGTATTACGTCGGTTCTACCAAAAGCGGAAAAATGAAACTTCACAGGAGTGAAACTGGCAATTTACGTCATTTGCTAAAAACCACCCCTTGCATATTTATTCAATCCTGAAAGACCCTTATGTCAAATTCCTCTCATATTCGTGTAGCCATTATTGGCTCTGGCGCAGCAGGCTATACCGCTGCCATTTATGCATCTCGCGCCATGTTAAATCCGGTGGTTTTCTCCGGACTGCAACCAGGCGGTCAATTGACCATTACCTCGGAGGTAGAAAACTATCCGGGTTTTGCAGAACAAATTCAAGGCCCGTGGCTAATGGATCAAATGCGCGAACAGGCACTGGCCATGGGCACCAGAATCATTGATGACACAATAACAGAAGTTGATTTTGACCAACGTCCATTTTCTCTTGTCTCTGATTCAAATGGCGCATTCACTGCTGATGCTGTGATTATTGCCACCGGCGCACAAGCCATGTGGCTTGGCCTGCCTACAGAAGAAAAATTTCAGGGCTTTGGGGTATCGGCCTGTGCCACTTGTGACGGATTTTTCTACCGCGACAAACAGGTAGCGGTCATTGGCGGCGGCAATACTGCGGTCGAAGAAGCTTTGTTTTTAACCCGTTTTGCCTCAAAAGTTTATCTGGTGCATCGGCGCGATGAATTACGTGCGGAAAAAATTCTGCAAAAACGCCTGTTTGCCAATGAAAAGATCGTACCCGTGTGGGATCATAATTTGATCGAGATTCTGGGTGATGAAGATCCATTGGGTGTCACCGGCATGCGTCTTGAACACGCAAAAACCGGAACACAGCAAGATATTGCCGTAGATGGCGTATTCATTGCCATTGGCCACAAGCCCGCAACCGAATTATTCGTCGGCAAATTACCGTTCAAACAAGGTGGTTATCTGATTACAAAACCTGATAGCACCGCCACAAAAGTTCCAGGCGTATTTGCCGCAGGTGATGTCACTGATGACACTTATCGGCAGGCAGTAACCGCTGCCGGCATGGGATGTATGGCAGCACTGGAAGCAGAACGATTTTTGGCTGAATAATCTATTTGCCGGAAATTTCATCAAGGACTTTCACCACTACGCTTTTCTTTCGTGTCCGAGCCAGATAACAGACACCTTACATCACCAAACCCATTGACGAACAGTCATTGCGCTCTACTGTGCTTGGCAATTAGCTAAAATGCAAAACAGGGGTTTCTCATGAGTTGGTGGTTCAAAGCAGTATTATGGCAGCGTGTACTTATTGCATTGATCTTAGGTGTAATTACCGGTCTTGCCTTTCGCTCCTTTGGCGGCACATATCTGGTTGATGGCATTACCAAATATGCCGGAGCCGACTTTGTCACCACCTGGATCAAGCCCTTTGGAACTGCCTTTGTGCAATTGATCAAAATGCTGGTGGTGCCCTTGGTGTTTACTACTTTGGTCACCGGCATTACCGCTATGGGGCATCCATCAAAGCTGGGCACGATCGGGATGCGCGCCTTTGGTCTTTATGTATTTACCACTCTGGTGGCCGTATCCATTGGCCTGTTATTCGGCACAATTTTCAAGCCCGGCTCCGGTGTTGATTTTACTGATGTGGCACCTAATGTCATGGCCGCAGAAGCGCCCAGCATGACTGAGAGGCTGATCAATATTATTCCGGCCAATCCAGTACAAGCTTTGGCCAGCGGCGATATGCTGGCTATTATCTTTTTTGCCATATTATTAGGGATCGCCATATTGATGGTGGGAAAAGCTGCTGATCCGGTAAAAGATTTCTTCGATTCGTCGGTCCAGATCATGTTCAAAATCACCCATTGGGTTATGGAACTTGCTCCTTATGGGGTATTTGCCCTGATTACATGGGTAACCGCAGCAAAGGGCGTAGAGACATTCAGCTCGGTTCTGATGCTAGCGCTGGCGCTGTATCTTGGATGTATAACTCACATGCTGCTAATGTATGGCGGTCTGGTCAGATTTGTATTGGGTCTGCCGCTTATCAGGTTTTTTCGCGGTATTCTGGATGCGCAAGTGGTGGCCTATTCCACCTCGACCAGCGCCGGAACCTTGCCCGTGACCATTGCCTGCGTGCAGGATAATCTTGGCATCAAGCCAGTTGTAGCAGGTTCGGTCCTGCCCCTTGGTGCCACCATCAATATGGATGGAACATCTTTATATCTTGGCTTGCTGGCCCTGTTTGCCGCCAATGCATTTGGACTTGATTTAAGCTGGGCCGATTATGGGCTGATTGCGATGACCGCAACCCTAGCTTCCATTGGCACAGCCAGTATTCCATCTGCCTCCTTGTTTATGCTGGCAATTGTCTTGCCAACAATCGGGGTCTCCCCAGAGCAAATAGCATTGATGGTGGGCTTTATACTGCCCTTTGATCGGCCGTTGGATATGATGCGCACCATGACCAATGTAACCGGCGATGCGGCAGTTGCCACTTCCGTTGCCAAATGGGAAGGCGAACTGGACGAGAAAGTCTTCCGCGAAGTGGCAAAGGTTTAAGGGCCAGGGGTTTAGGGCCTAATCAGAACCATTATTTTCGTTCTGGCGAAGAGCATTGGTCAAAGCCAGCAAATCAGCCTGAGCCCGGCGGGTGGCCTCTGCCAGGCGGGCTTGGGTTTCCGGGTCAATATCAAATGTACCATCTTCATTACGGGTAATTCCTGAGCCACCGCCTGCCGCTGCCATTGCATTGGCTCTTTGCTCATCGGGGCTGCTTTCACCGGGCATGCCTGCTACCATTCTGGCCTGAGTATTAAGCAGGCTGGTCACACGGGCGCCGTCCTGTTTTGCCTGTTGAATCTCCGCTGTTGTTGGCGGGTTTTGCAACTTTCTGGCTGCACGAACCGCACGCGCGGTTGGCTCTTGTCCCACTTCACCAGAAAGAACAATAAGCCGGGTAATGCGCAAACTTCCATCCGCAGCAGGCCCCGTCTCGGTTACATAATCCACACCACGCAGTATTCGTGACAGGACAACATCGATGGGGCCGTCCCATGCACCGGAAATCTCAGGATCGGAGATCAGCTTACGGGTACCGGATATTTTAATATCAGCCCGCTTGCCAATTGCTGCCAACACACCGGTAACCGGTTCATCCTTTGCCTGTACCTGCCAATTTGCATCTTCTTTTTTTATTACTACCTCGGCAAGAACCGGGGTAGCAAACACGGCCAGCAACAAACCAGAAGCAGCAATCGGTGCCGAGATGGAAGCTGTGAACATATCTAATCCCTTTGCAAATGTATGAAAGAAACAGCAAAACCGTTTCTGGCACAAGATAATGGCATTTTCGTGGACATATGATCTACGCCCACTCCTTAAACTCCTTAAGGTGTAGTATCCGTGCGAACCGCTACCGATGTTGAACCTTTAATGGATGAGCCATCCCTAAACCGTCCAAAAATACGGGTATTGGCCGGGTCAAAGACAATGTTTGCGGTCTCAGTTACAAAAACCCCAAAAGTGGCTGTGTCACCTGCACCAATGGTCACATTGACGCTCGCAGATGGCGTGGCCATGCATGCACCTGTTGCCGGAACAGTCTGGCAGACTGTAACCGTAGCCGGAACACTGGCCGAGCTGGTCTCACCACTGAAGGTTAAGGTGCCGGCAGCGCCTACATTACTAACGGCCACAACAAAGGCACCAGCACCACCAGGATCAGTTTCCACAATACCAGGTGTCAAAGGATCAGTACCGGCAATGGCCACAATATCAGGAGTAGTGCCATCTACTGCAGAGAAAAACAGGGTATTAAGCCCGTTGGTAATTTCGGCACTGGCGCGGTTGGAACAGAAAAAATCAATCGGAATGTCCGCTTCGGTAAAGGCTGCTCCGGGAGTAATGGCAAACACAAAAGACTGCGCCGCACCATCTGGAATATTAACCGGAGTATTAGCCGTTCCGCTTAGTACATTAGCAGACGTAGTGGTTTGATAGCTAAACTGACTACCTGTGGCCCCAGGCAGAGCCAATCCGCAATTAGTGGCGGTACCGCTACCGGCTGGGTTGATTATGGTGGCGAACGCCGTGGCTACACCACCGGAACTTGCACTGCCGATTGAGCGCGAGGAAGGCAAAACCGCCGAAACCAGCCTTGGTGCCCGGGGGCGAAAATCCTGCATTGTGTAACCGCCTTCGCGAATAGACCTTGCCGCATCTGCCGTGGCACTGCCGCAAGCTTCTTCAGGATCAGCACTGGCCGGATCCTTACAGGTTGAAATCGAAGGGTTGGAAAACATGCCAAGACGAGTTTCACCAATATTGGAGCTGGTTCCCATTATAGTACGAAACTTGCCATCCACCCGATAGCCGTGAGAAAAACTGAACACACCATTGCCAGGCGTGGTTGCTATATCATGCTGGGTACCCAGATTATGTCCAACCTCGTGCGCCAAGGTGTAAATTGAGCAAAGAAAAAATGAGCCATTGGGAGGAGCATCAATATCCACATCATCACTGACAACGTTATAAGATGAAGCTGCAAACCCATTCAGGTTTCCGTGATCTACACCCAATACATAACCCGTACCACAAGAACTCTGGGTACTGGCCTTAAAGCGGCGAATATATGTGACCACATCAAGGCCCTTTGCGGTACGAATTGCTTCAATTCCGGAAAAATCACCATCGGCATTAGTTACATTGTCCCTGAAGTCACCAAGGGTGTCGCCATTGCTCTTGCCGTCAATGGTTCCGGCGCGTTGTTCCATATGTACCAGATTGGCTCTCACATCGGTCTGACTGTCCACTAGGGCCGTATCCAGCAGGCTTACCAGAAACTGTAATCTGGCCGCCAAACCAAGACCCCAGCGATCAATCATACTGTCATGATAAAATATACCCACATCCAAAGTGCCAACAGATCCGACAGCTGCCGGTTTGGAAACCGTCTCGGTCTTGGCAGAAGAGCGTACAGGCGGCGGGGCGATCACACCATCGCTCACCAGATCCACCTCTATCCGGGAAGGATCATTGCTTTTGTAAATCACGTGGCCTTTATTGTCCTGCCTTGGTTCAATCAAGTATTGCTGATTGTTATAAATTACCTCTCCAAAGGCAAATCCTGATACTTCCGTAAGTAAAATCCTGCCGGATTTTGGGCCGGAACCAACAGTGCCAATCCAGCTTTGTCCACCAAGTTTATGGCTTTCAATACGGGACAGCTTGGCGTTCAACCTTTGCCCGCCAGGAAGAACAATACTTGTTTCTCCGCCAGCTGACATTGTAAAGGAAGACGGATTTAAGGCTATATTCATTCGTGTGGCCTGCGCTTCCTGACCGGTTTCCCCAACCCAGAAATCTGCTGCCATTGTGGAGGCTGAAGCAAACACACCTACAACCAAAGCAACGCCTGCAAATAAGGCTTTAATTTTAGAAACCCACGAAAAAAGCATATTATGTCCCCTGTGAATACAAAACGATTCCATAAAATAAGTGGACGATGCTACCATACATTGCCTAACATGGCCACAGCCAAGCAAAACTCACACGAAACACAGTATGACGCCTATGGAATTACGACTACGCCTTGCGGAATCAGATTCATGTTTGCAGCTATTCCAGAAGAACTGACGCTATGAAAAACAATCCTAAATGCGTTGGATATCAGAGACCCGGGTACAAGGTCATGGTCATCGCGCTGAAAGCCCTCGCCTATATAATTACCAGCAAACATGCACCCTGAGATAGTCATATCAACGCCATACAGGTTTTTACCATTCCCATATTCAGTAAGGGATCCTGAAACAGTACAATTTTCTCCGGGCTCCGGTGAAACAGTACCGGTAAATGTGCCATCGACTGCAAAAGTTATGTCACCACTGTCACTTAGAAAGCCACCATTTATGTTATTATCTATGACGTCATATGTTCCTGCTAACCCGGAAAGGCTGGTAGCACGATCATATACGGGGTTGTAAAGCGCCCTGAAACTTGCCGGGCGCTGTTGGGTGATGGCTGGTTTTGATGCTCCCTTGGGCGCTATTGGCGGAGTGAATGCCACATTGCCCGAAAGAAATGAAAATGGCTGCCAGCTACCGGTACCAGTATAGCTGGAAACGGTCTGGCCGCCGTTAATGTCCTCTTCGTAGGTGTCAAAGGAAATATCCATTGTCGGGTCCGGTGTCCCGCTGATGTCTGGAGACAAAAATCCAAACTGGTAAACATCTCCGCCCTCACGTCCCGTAATAAAGGCAGTCCACCCGCCTTCGACAGTTACTGCAAGCGTGCCCCGTTCCCTGACCGTGCCGCCGGGGGTCGCAGTATCAAATACAATGCTCCAGATGCCATCAGGAACCGTAGTGGTTTCAACAAGACCTGGTCCTGGCGAGGTAACTGCGTGGCTGGTTGCGCCAGATAATGTGCCCGCATCAGGAGGTAATACCGAAGAGGCTGGGCCTGAAACACCTTTGCCGGAGACCGGAGATGGTGATGTATCCTCATAAAATCTGATAAATTGACGGGCAATATCCGCATAAAGTGGCACCCCGGCGCCAAGGGTTGAATTTACAAAAACATTAAAAGTGGACGGTTGATCACCAACACTGGTGGTTACCGAGCGAGCATAGGGTGCAAGACATTCTGCATTGGCAGGATTGGTTTCACAGATAAATGTATCCAGAGCCAGATCAAACCCCCCAAAATCCGGCATCACAATCACCGACGCCTCATTATTTCCAGCCATGGCGCCACTAGTGTTCTTATCCGCAACAGGGGTTACACCGGCAGAACCGATATTTACAGCAGCCACAGCCATAATTTCCCCGGCACCAAGACTGGGGATACGTATAACCGCATCAGAGCTTGGAGATGATCCAATGGTAATAATGTCCGGACTGGCAGTAGTTCCCACCAGCAAAGACAGGGTGTTAACGCCACTAAACACCGGGGCAGTTACCGCCCCGTTATTGCATGAAAAATCAAAAAATATTTCCTGATTAAAGGCGCCAGAACCTGAAACGCTCAATACAAAAGCCTGATTGGTACCGGCTGCTATGTCCACTGGTGTATCCGGAGCCGCAGCAGGAGTTGCATTATCTGATTGAAAAGCACGATAGGAAAGCAAAAGCCCGGAAGGATTGGGCCCGCCACCGGAAGCATCGGGCTGCAAACCAACACTACAACCTGTGGCAGTACCAGGCCCGGCATTGGAAATGGTTCCAAAAACAGTGATCGGGGTATCAATCGTGGTGGTTCTGCTCGTTGGCAAAACAGCAGCATTGATCGCCGGATCACTGGCTGCGATGGCTGTAACAGGAACCAGACCAGCGATTATTGTCGCGCAGACCAGTGCAGTTTTTGTTTGCTTACAAGTATTCATTTTTTCCTCCCAGATAATCATTAACCATGCCCTTTGCGCATTCTTGTAATGAATAACTTGGGCTTAAAAAACATGTGTTTACTAAATACTGCTCCCCGTTCGTTTGATAGGCTAACACAAATACAGCAAAATCCAAGTTTTTACTTGAACCAGAATGTCGCAGGAAAAAGTCATCCGACCACATGCTTTTTTCTTAACTTAATTTAATATATCGGTTATAGGTATCCGACGGATCAGGTAACTGATCACGTTTATAAAATAAAATGGGAGTATTGCTGCTAATGTTAAAAACCGGTGTTCAAATCCTTGTTGCATTGTTGTTAACGATTGTGACAAATGCAGCCTTTGCTCAAAGTAATAAAATTGATCTTGGAGAGGGGCGAACATTTGAACGCGCTGCGGCTGGCGAGCGTGTGCGGGTATTGGTTGATTTTTCCATACCGGCCGCCGAACTTCCCGATGGCGCAGACAGCTTTGCCGCACGCCGCGACATGATCAAAAACACACGCAGCTCACTGCTTGATGATGTATTTGGCCCTGATCTTGTTATCGCCGACACTATGGCCAGCTTAGATGCTGACAGCTCCAAACAGTTGAAAAACAAACCCGTATTATCCCGCTCGCTGGATAATGTTCCCAATATGGCAATGGAGCTTACCAGCGCAGAAATGGAACAATTGGCAAGCGACCCCAGAATCACCAGAATTTATCAGGACGCCATATCGCGCGCACAATTAAATGAATCCACCGTACTGGTCGGCGCTCCCACGGTATGGGGCAATGGCGCAGAAGGCTCTGGAGTTTCAGTTGCTGTACTTGATACCGGTGTTTCCCATCAACACACCATGATCAAGAACAAGGTGGCGGCATCTGCGTGTTTTTCCACAACATCGGCAGCAGTTGACACCACCTCATTTTGTCCAAGCGGCAACAATTCTGAGATCGGCCCCAATGCCGGAGAGACCTGTCCCATGGACGATCCAGCCACCATTGGTATTGATGAAGGAATTGATGGCTGCTTTCACGGTACTCACGTGGCTTCCATTGCCATGGGTGGTGAACTTGTGCAGACAATTGGCACCCCCCTTTATGGTGTTGCCAGAGGCGCAGACGTAGTAGCCATTCAGGTGTTTACAAGATTTAACGACCCCGAAAGCTGTGATCCTGACGGCAGCCCACCTGACCCGGAATCAGCACCTTGCATACGTTCGTTTTCCTCTGATCAGCGGGCGGCGCTTGACTATCTTGTAACCAATGCGGCAGCATTAAATCTGGCTGCAGTGAATATGTCACTTGGTGGCGGCGACGAAGTAACCAATGCGTCTCTTTGCGATCTTGAGAACAGCCAGACCAAGTCCCTGATTGACCAATTGCGTATATTGGGCGTGGCCACCATTATCGCTTCGGGCAATGAAAGTTTCAATACCGGGGTATCGGCTCCGGGGTGTATTTCCACCGCAATCACCGTTGGCTCCACGACCAAGGCTGATGCGGTTTCTTCGTTTTCAAATTCATCTGAACTGGTAGATTTGCTGGCTCCAGGTTCATCAATACGCGCAGCAACGCCACTTACCGGCACAATTTCCAATTCAGTTGTATCAAGCGGCACCTCCATGGCAGCCCCACATGTAGCAGGAGCCTTTGCCCTGTTGCGCTCTGCCAACCCCGGTGCCACCGTACAACAAATTGAAGACGCCTTAAAATCCACTGGAATCCCCATCAATGACGGTCGGGTAAACAATATTGTCAAGCCCCGTATCAGGGTTGATCTTGCCAGTGCACAGCTTAGCTCTGGCGGCGTTGGCCTTGGTGATGTGGCATTGACGCCTTTGGCCGGGTTTCTGGCGACGGGTGACCTTGGCAATCCATCGGGCTTTAGTACAAAGGTTTATACGCTTACCAATAATGGCACTGCGTCAGCCAGTTTTTCCGTCAGCGGTGATAAAAACTGGCTAAAATTTAGCGATACTTCCGGAACTATTGCCCCTAATGGCGGAACCGCAAGCGTAACGGTCTCCGTAGAGACATCTGTTCTTAGTGCCGGGCAGACAGATACGGGAACCATTACCTTTACTGTTGGTTCCAACAGTACCACCCGTGCTGCTTCGCTAACCGTTGCCATGCCCTTGTTAAATGATGATTTCGCCGATGCCTTTGCTTTGAGCGGAATTACCGTTTCCACCTCAGGCAGCAGTGTCGGTGCCAGTTTTGAAACCGGAGAAGTGGAGCATAACCCTGAATTTACTGATACCGGCGGCTCCTCGGTCTGGTTCAAATGGACTGCTCCTTTAGCCGAAAACTTCACTTTTTCCACCGAAGGAAGTAATTTTGACACTGTAATGTCGATCTATACTGGTACCGGAGTAACCGCGCTTACCTTTGTGGCTGGAAATGATGATGCCATCTCAGGCAGTGGCGGCTTTGCCCGTACCGCCTTTGATGCAATTGCCGGAACTACGTATTTCATAGTTATTGACGGCTTTAATGGCGCATCTGGCCTATATGATCTGTCTATCAGCCCCACCGGAGCGCCAGCAATTGATGCCTTTGCCTCAGCAATGGCTATATCCGGCTCTATGGGAAGCGCCAGCACCCAGTCAGTCAATGCTACCGCAGAAACCGGTGAGCCAGATCATGCGGGACAAACAGCAACTAAATCTGTGTGGTTTGACTGGAGCGCTCCTGCTGATGGCAATTTCACCTTTAATACAGATGGTTCATCATTTGATACGGTACTGGCCATTTATACCGGCACCGATATCAGCGCCCTTACCAGTGTTGCGTCGAATGATAATCAAGGCATTGCCAGCATTTCCAAGCCAAGTTTCACCCCCGGCGCAAGTCAGGTAACATTTAGTGCAACTTCCGGCCAGTCATATAAAATTGCCATTGACGGTAAAAGTGGCACTGGCGGGCTGGCTGAATTGAACTGGTACTCCAGCACCGCTCCACAACCAAACCTGGTAACTGCCGTGCTGCCCAATGCTCGTTCAATAACTGTTGGGCAGCCTGCTACTGCATTTATGACCGTTATCAATACCGGACCCGGTGATGGCACCTCATGCGGAATTTCCTTACCCAATACCGACTTTGCTGGAGGTTTTTCCTATCAAACTACGGATGCGGTTAATCAAACCACCGGCAGCGCTGATACGCCGGTTGATATTGCAGCAAATAGCTCACAAAACTTTGTGTTTGCTGTTACCCCGTCCGAAGAACTGTCCGCGCAGGTATTGACGCCTTTAGCCAGTTGTGCCGAAGGAACTTCGTCGCTGGTAACCACTGGTGTTAATACATTCTTACTGTCATCAGCATTCATTGAGCCTGCAGACATGTTGAGTATTTCCTTGACCTTAAGCGGCAATGGAGTGATTGAAATGACAAGCTCCTCTGATACCGGGTTTGTCACTTTAGCCACCGCTTCCATTGGTGCCGATGCCACTTTGACCCTTAATGTGGGTGATGGTGGAGCAAACCTGCCACTTACAGCAACAGTATGTGAAACTGACCCTGTAACGGCAGTTTGTCTGGCAACACCAACAAGCCAGCTTACCTTTAACTCGGTAAATGGTGAAACCAGGACTTTTGCAGCCTTTGTAACTGCGACCGGAGACATCCCGTTTTCTCCTGGTCAAAATCGGCTATTCCTGTCTTTTGATGATGCAAATGGAGTGTCCAGAGGCGGCACTTCGGTAGCGGTTCGTACAGATTATGTGCCTCCAGCATCGCAATCAACCGGCGCCAGAGCCGGGCTGGAATAATACACAGCCCTGGCAATTTGGCCCCTTAAAGCCGGCTCACTTGGGGCGGTAAGCCTTCGCTGGACGCAGGTTCCACCCCGCGTCCACACGGTGCATTTACCAAGTCTCAGTTTGCTTCTAAATTTGGCTGAACGTTTCGAGCGCAGGCCAAACCTCCCCTACGGCACAGTAGATGGACTTAAAGGTCAAAGTTGCAAGTGACGGTTTGGGCTGAAGTCATTTGCCAGGGTCGGTGACGAGGGTCACTCTTAAGGGTCACTTATAGGGTCAGTGCCATTCTTCGCTGTCCCTTGAGTGATACTTGATATCCCCTGCAATTATA
>WFUF01000004.1 GCA_015485155.1 Robiginitomaculum sp.
CTGAATATTTTGTCAAAAACACCCATCCGGCTCCATCTAACAAACCGGTTGTACAGGGTCTTGTGGGGGCCGTACTCTGCTGGCGCATCACGCCAGCGAAGCCCGTTTCTGATCACAAAGATAATGCCTGAAACCACCCGACGATCATCCACACGCGGCACACCATGCCTAGTCACCCAGCTGCAGCTACAATTGCGTTGAAGTCTTCTGCTTTTAAGCTGGCGCCACCGATAAGCCCCCCATCCACATCATCAATTGCAAATATTTCTGCAGCATTTGAAGGTTTCACAGATCCTCCGTATAACACTCGCGCAGCAGCCAGAGCCTCACCACCTATCTCATGCAGTAATTTGCGAATGGCAGTATGCATTTCTGCGATATCATCAATTGTGGCAGTAACTCCGGTTCCAATGGCCCATACCGGCTCATAGGCAATAACACAATTTTTGGCTGTTGCTGCTGTGGGAAGTGAGGCTCTGATCTGTTGCGTAACAACTTCTGTTGCATTGCCTGACTTACGCTCGGCCAAAGTCTCGCCCACACAAACAATTGCTGTCATAGAGTTTTGCAGCACAGCATTGGCCTTTTCCTTGATAAGAGCGCTTGTCTCCTTGTGATCTGCGCGCCGTTCCGAATGGCCAACAATGCAGTAATCCGCCCCGGCATCAGCAAGCATTGCAGCGGAAATATCTCCCGTATGAGCCCCGGATGCTGCCGGATGACAGTCTTCACCACCAACCAACATTCCTGAACCCTTTGCCATTTTGGAAAAAGTATACAGCAAGGTGGCAGGTGGGCAGATCAGCACATCGTGAAGATCAAATGCCGAAGGTGAAATCCCATCAATCATATTCTGGAAATCCGTACGGTTCTCTTGCAAGCCGTTCATTTTCCAATTACCGGCGATCAGCATTTTTCTGGTCATTTTTATTCCCTGATTTGTATAATATGGCTTGTCACTAGCAGTGATGACAAAATCTAGCAATACAAACGGCAATTGATGCTTGCAGGCTTTTGGCTTAGCGCATACATTCCCCTGCCTTTATGCCAGATATCCGGAGATGTTTTATGCTCGAGTCCATGCGGAACTCCCTGCGCTCACCGTTTGCGATTGCTTTTATTTTGTTGATTGCACTTAGTTTTGTGGTCTGGGGAACCGGTGATGTTTTTCGCGGCGGAACGGGGGATGCAGTGGTAATTGTTGGCCCCAAGAAAATAACCGTTTCGGAGCTTTCAAACCGGTGGCGCCAAGAGGTTAATTATCGCCAACGTTCAAGCAATGGGAAATTTTCTGAAATAGAGGCCAAAGAGAGCGGGCTGGATGATCAGCTTTTGAATCAAATGATTACCGAAACCGCTCTGGATGCTAAACTTACTGAACTTGGTGTTGGTGTTTCGCCAAGAATGCTTTTGGACTACGCCAAATCCTATGATGCTTTTGCAGATCCGCTAACCGGGGAGTTTAGCGAAGATGAATATTTACTTGCCCTTCAACGGGCGGAAACCACTCCCAGAGAATTTGAAAAAAACGCCCGTGCAGATTTGCGGCGCAGACAAATATTTTCGCTGTTTTCGGATAATATGCCCTCGCCAACCACCTATACACGCATCATGATGGCCTTTCAGCAGGAAATGCGGCAGGTTGAGACTATTTTTATTCCTGAAAGTGCAATTGCACCACCTGCGGAACCAACAAGGCAGGAACTTGAAGAGTTTTTAGCAGAAAACCGGGGTTATTTTGCCATTCCGGAACGCCGCGCCGGCACATTTGTCGTCATTTCTGCCAGCGATATTGAAACCGAAATTTCCCCTACCGAACAAGAATTGCGGGATTTATACGAGTTTCAAAAAGCACAATTTGCAAAAGCAGAAACCCGGTCATGGGTGCAAATTCCTGTTGCCGATAAAATCATCGCAGAACAGGTGGCTGAACGCTTAAGGGCTGGTGAAGAGGCAGATGATATCCTGCGTGACATGAAGCTCCCGGGTGCTCCGCTTACATTTGTTGACACGCTTGTTACAAACACTCCTGATGATCAAATTGCCAAAGCTGTTTTTGCCGCCGAAGATGGCGCTGCAGGTGTGGCAGAGGGGCGTTTTCAATGGGCAGCATGGAAAATAACAGGTGTAACAAAAAGCTCCGAGAAAAGCTTCGAGGAACTAAAGGGTGAATTAAGGGAAGAGTTCATCCGTGAAAGTGCCCGGGATCGCCTTTTTGAGATCATGGGTAATTTTGAAGGCTCCAGAGCCGACGGAATGACACTTGAAGAAGCTGCTGAGGCGCAAAACCTGATAGCTGTCAGCATGCCGCCTGTGGATCGTAATGGCCGGGATGCAGATATGAACATGATTGATCTGTTTTCCAAAAACCCGGAATTACTCGAAGTTTTATTTGATTTGGATGTTCTGGTTGAAAGCGATATTGAAGAAACCGAAAATGGCGACTTCTTTGCCCTGTCTGTTGACGAAATCATACCCACCAGAGATCCTGAACTGGATGAGATTCTTGATACGGTGGCAACCGCATGGAAACTTCGCCAGACAGCAAATGCAAAACAAGAGCTTGCAGCAAAGGTAAAAGAACAACTTGAGACCGGAGCCAGCATGGCCGATATTTCGGCGCAGTATGATGGCAGCCGCGTTGAAAACCTGATTTTAAGCCGCTACCAGCCTGATGCAAGTATTCCGCCTATGCTGGCAAGAGAGATTTTCTCATTACAGCCAGGACAGGCGCAATCATCACTGATGTCAAAAAGTCAGGAAATAGTTGTTTCCAGATTACAAAAAATCATTCCGGCCCCTGCTCTTTCAGATGAAAACCTGATGCTGCTTAGTTCGCGTATGGATCAGGAAGTGGCTAAAGACATAGAAAGCCAATTCATTTCAGCTTTAAGGTCATCTTACACCATTCGTCAGGATGATCGGTTAAAGGCGCTGGCATTGGGCGATGAGTGACGAATTACCAGATCAGGAATTTGAGGCATTTTGCCGGGCCTCGGATAAGGAAAAACCTTATTTGCTCATTCGCAGGGTACTGGACGATTTGACCACTCCGGTTGCTGCTGTTCTAAAAATAGGCCCGAAAACCAAAAACCTGTTCTTGCTTGAATCTGTAAAGGGCGGAGAAACCAGAGGCCGGTATTCAGTTGTTGGAATGCAGCCCGACCAATGCTTTCGTATTGTTGATGCAAAGCCACAGATTAAAATCAATGATCTGGACTATAAACCAATAGGACAAACGCCCGCCAAAGCTCTGCGTTCATTTGTTGAAGCGGCAAAAGTAGATGTAGATCCGGGACTGCCGCCAATGCTAAGCGGCGTCTTTGGTTATCTTGGTTATGATGCGGTTGGCTGGCTCGACAATATACCTCTTGGCGCCAAAGAAGACCCTGATACACCTGATGCAATATTGATCCGCCCTACCCTGTTGGCTGTATTTGACTCAGTAAATCAGGAAATCATTCTCTGTTGCAGGTTAAACCCCACTATGGCTGATCATCGCAAAAATGCCTGGCAACAGGCAAAACAGCGCCTTGATGACTTTGAGAACATAATTTTGGGGCCATTAACTGCTCCACCGGTAAAACAGCAGCCTGCTCCTGTTGTGGAGATTAAACCGCAAAGCAACACCTCAAAGAAACGCTTTCATGAAATGGTCAGTACAGCCAAAGAATACATAATTGCCGGGGACGTGTTTCAAGTGGTTTTGAGCCAGAGGTTTTCCACGCCTTTTGCACACAGCCCGTTTGCGCTGTATCGCTCTTTGCGCAAAAGCAACCCATCACCGTTTTTGTACTTCCTGCAAATGGATGATTTTAGCATTGTTGGCTCCAGTCCAGAGATTCTGGTCAGGGTCAGAAATCGCAAAATAACCATTCGCCCAATTGCAGGAACCAGACCAAGGGGGCTTACAACTGAACAGGACATGCAATTTGAGCAAGATCTGCTGGCTGATGAGAAAGAGCTGTCCGAGCACCTTATGTTGGTGGATCTGGGGCGTAATGATGCAGCCAGAATAGCTAAAAGCGGATCAGTAAAGGTGGCAAAATCATTTATTATCGAGCGTTATTCCAAAGTCATGCATATTGTCTCTGATATTGAAGCGGAACTTGATGAGGAACATGATGCCCTGCATGCGTTATTTGCAGGCTTTCCTCACGGCACTGTTTCAGGAGCTCCAAAAATCAGGGCCATGCAGATAATCAGCGAACTGGAGCAATCGCGACGCGGTATTTATGCCGGGGCAGTCGGCTATTTCTCAACCAATGGTGATCTTGATACCTGCATTGCCCTGCGCACTGCAATTATTAAAGACGGCATGATGTATGTGCAGGCAGGTGGTGGTAATGTACTGGACAGCGATGAGGAAACAGAACGCATGGAAACCGTACATAAATCCCAAGCCTTGTTTGATGCCGCAGCCAATGCATGGCGCTTTTCATGTTAAAATTCAAAAAGCAGATTAAACCACTTAAAAACAATAACAGGACGGCCTTATGATCCTTGTGATCGATAATTATGACAGCTTTACATTTAATCTGGTTCATTATCTGCAAGAACTAGGAGCCACAACCTGTGTAGCCAGAAATGATGAAAAAACGGCCTCCGAATTTTTGTCCATGCAAATTGATGGTGTGCTGCTGTCTCCTGGGCCATGCACGCCGGATCAGGCCGGGGTCTGTCTGGATATTATTGCAGAATTACCAAAAACCATGCCTTTGCTTGGAGTATGTTTGGGGCATCAGGCCATTGGGCAGCGCTTTGGCGCCAATATTGTACAGGCTAAAACAATCATGCATGGGAAAACCAGCACAATTCATCACAAGGGTGAAGGCTTGTTTTACAATATTCCAGATAAGTTCAAAGCCACCCGCTATCATTCACTGGCCGTTGACCGCACCAGCCTGTCCACAGATATTATCATCGATGCTTGGACAGAAGATGATGAAATAATGGGTTTGCGTCATAAAGTCCGGCCAATTTATGGTGTGCAATTTCATCCTGAGTCCATTGCTTCAGAACATGGTCATGCTGTTTTGAAAAACTTTTTGTCAATTTGCAAATCCGGGGCGCAAGTATCATGAACAGTTTTCGGGATATTCTGGAGCATTTGTGCGAGCATGGAGAGCTTGACCAGAAAATGGCAGAGCAGGCCTTTGAGCAGATCATGAGCGGACAGGTAAGCGATATTTTGCTTGCCGGGTTTTTGTGTGCATTGCGCACAAGCAAAGAAAACACAACCATTATTACAGCCGGAGCCAGAGCACTACGTTCCAGGCTTATTCCTGTAAAGTCACCTGCTGATGCTATTGATACCTGCGGAACCGGTGGGGATGCCAAAGGATCATTCAACATCTCAACTGCCACTGCAATTGTTGCTGCCGGGGCCGGGGCCGTCGTTGCCAAACACGGAAACAAGGCTTTGTCCTCCAAATCCGGTTCATCAGAGGTTTTACAAGAATTGGGAGTTAAGCTGGATCAGGCAGATGGCGGAGTTGAACATTGCATGAGGGAAGCCGGTATCGGCTTTATGTTTGCTCCTGCACACCATAATGCAATGAAATACGCAGCAAATGCCAGAAGTGAACTTGCAATAAGAACAATTTTTAATCTTTTGGGGCCGTTGGCCAATCCGGCAGGAACCCGCAGACAATTATTAGGGGTTTTTGATCCAAAATGGACAGAACCACTGGCGCGCACTTTGCAAAATCTGGGCGCTGTCCGGGCGTGGGTTGTATGTGGTGATGACGGCATGGATGAATTGACCACTACAACCACATCACAGGTAAGTTCCCTGGAAGATGGCAAAATAGTAAACTTTTCCATAGATCCTGAAGAATACGGTATTGCCATACGCGATCCAAAAGAATTGACTGGCGGTACACCGCAAGAAAATGCGCAGGCACTAAGCAACCTGCTTGATGCAGAGCCTGGCGCCTATCGTGATATTGTGGTCTTGAACGCTGGCGCAGCCTTGCTTATTGCGCAAAAGGCCACTGATCTGGCACAAGGCATTGAAATGGCCAAAGCCGCCATTGATAATGGTAACGCCAAAGCTGCGCTGGCAAAATTAGTAGCGGCATCAAACCATCAATGAGTATTTTATCCAAAATCGTAGAAGCAAAACGTACCAGCATAGCTGCTGAGATGATGGCTATGCCATGGGCGCGACTGGAAGAACGACTGCCAACACAGCCATCTGCAAGAAGTTTTGTGCAGGCAATTTGCAACACAGCAAGACCACAGCGCCCAGCATTGATTGCTGAGATCAAAAAGGCCAGTCCTTCCAAGGGGCTGATCAGAGAAGAATTTAACCCGACAGCCCATGCCCTAGCCTATCAAAATGGCGGGGCGAGCTGCATTTCAGTCTTAACTGATCAACACTTCAAAGGCTCTGTACAGCACTTCACTGATGTTAGAAAAGCAACCCCTTTGCCTCTTCTTCGCAAGGATTTTATGATTGATCCGTGGCAGATACTGCATTCGAGAATTATTGGTGCCGATTGCATTTTACTGATCATGGCAATCTTGTCCGATCAACAGGCCAGCGAATTATGTGCAGTTGCTGAAGCTTATTCTTTGGATGTATTGATTGAAGTTCACGACCAACGGGAACTAGACCGGGCGCTGGCCCTGCCCGAAAGATGCATGATCGGTGTAAACAATAGAAATCTGCACGATTTTTCAATGGATTTGCAAACCACCAGATTATTACTTAAAGAGCTCCCCATTGGCAGGATTGGAATTTCTGAAAGCGGCATCCATAGCCCAGGAGACGTGGAATTTGCACGAAATGCCGGCGCAAAAGGCATTTTAGTCGGTGAGTCCCTGATGCGGCAATCTGATCTGGAAACTGCCACAAAAACACTGCTTGGTTGACAAAAAGCCTTAATAACAAGCGTGTAGCAGCAAATTTATCTCTTGACGCACAAAAAGAACGCATATAGAACATAGGCGAATGTTTTTGATTTGTTCTGGAGGTGTCATGCTTACCGAAAAACAACATGCGTTACTTGTATTTATCAATCAGCGTTTGACCGATACTGGGATATCGCCATCATTTGATGAAATGAAAGATGCGCTGGGACTTGCATCCAAATCCGGTATTCATCGTTTGATTACGGCACTGGAGGAGCGTGGCTTTATCCGCAGGCTGGCGCACCGCGCCCGGGCACTTGAAGTGGTAAAATTACCCGATGCCACTATTCCGGAACAACCCCTTGGAAGTTTCACGCCCAAGGTTATTTCCAACACCCAAGAATCCCCCCTGCCCGAACCTGCCAATACTGTAGAAATCCCCGTATTAGGACAAATAGCTGCGGGCACGCCGATTGAGGCCATTCAACATGAAACCAACCGCTTTAACGTACCCGATCAAATGATTGGACGGGGCGAGCACTTCGCCCTTACCATCAAGGGAGATTCAATGATTGATGCCGGTATTCATGATGGAGACACTGTGATTATACGCCGCGCACAAACTGCCCGAAACGGTGAAATTGTAGTGGCACTGGTAGATGATCAGGAAGCCACGCTAAAGAGGTTTCGCAGCAAAGGGAAAACCATTGCTCTTGAGGCTGCCAACCCTGAATATGAAACCAGAATTTTCGGCCCCGACCGGGTTAAAGTGCAGGGTATACTGGCAGGACTAATACGCTCTTACGTCTAGTATTTTCACGCCAAAAAACCTTTACGTCTGATTTGCTGACTTTGCGCTTTAGTCCATACTTTGCGCTTTAGTCCATATACGATCCTGCCCGGTCCCATATCCGGTTATAGGAGGGCCGCTTTATGTCCCTTAGTGTCTTGTCAAAATATATCAAGCTGCCTGCATCTTGTTGATAGGTGAGCAAAACAATTCCTTCACATGCAGGTCTTTGTGCAGTCAGGGCAGGTTCTGGAAGTATAACCATATCCGCCCACTGGCATGCATCAACCAGTTCCTCCATTGATGTTTGTATTGCCAGACGATTTTCTCCCAGCTGATAGGTGCATCCATATTGGTCACACTGCGCCTTAATATCCTGTGACAATGCCATTGTATTAACATTGGCAACCCCACTTGTTTGCATAAACTCTTTAAGTGCAAACTGGTTCGGTTTTCCAAACACAAGCGGTGTTTTGTGCTCGCCATTTTTAGCCAGAATCACCCCGCCATTTTGACCTATCCAGATGTCAGGGACTGGTGTGCGTACATGCAAAAACAAACCGATGGCGACTAAAAGCACTCCTGTAAATCGCAACCATTTGCCACCTATGCAGAAAATCACCAGTCCTGTTGCCTGTAATATTAGGGTTATTTCCGGTGCATGCTTTATGCTTAATATGGCTCCGGGAAATTCTGAGGTTGCAAGGGCTGCACCCTGTATAATGTCCAGACCAAACCCGGCCAGCCACCAAAATGGGGCTTCCAGACCAAGAGGATATAACAAGATACCCAAAAACAAGAATGGCATGACCAGAAAGGTAAACACTGGCATTGCCATCAAATTACCTATTAGTGAATACAAAGCGATTTGGTGAAAATGCCAACTTGCAAATGGTGCCGTAGCAACACCGGCAATTATGCTGGTTAAGGCGATGCCCAGCGCAGCAAGAAGTAAATAATGCAATGGTTTAAGGAGTATATAAGCATTACTTGATCTTCGACCACGCTCTGCAAACCATGGTCCGGCATATTGATAAACTGTTATTAAGGCCAAGCTGGCCGCAAATGACATTTGAAAGCCGGCACTGATAACATATTCAGGGCTCAATAATGCAACCACGAACGCAGCGATTGAAATCGTGCGAATGGATAGGGCCCTTCTCCCTAAAAGCACCGCCAGTAAAATCAAACCAAACATTATAAAAGCCCGCTGCGCCGGAGCGGCGGCACCAGAAACCAGCAAATAGAAAAAAGCTGCAAGCAGTCCGATAATGGCTGCTGGTTTTCGCGCGTCCATTTTAGAGCCTATTGCAGGAATTGCCGCAAAAACCAATGATGAAAGCAAAAACGCCATACCGCCAAAAACCGACATATGAAGTCCCGAAATTGCCAGCAAATGACTAAGCCCGGCACCACGAAATGCATCCACTATTTGCGGCTCTATGGCATCGCGTTCTCCGGTAATAATGGCCGAAGCAATAGCCCCCGCCTGCCCGGGAATTTTCACCCTGATGGTTATGGCAATGTTTTGCCTGACTTTAGCAAGGGATATAAAGTAGCTTTCGGCAATCGGCGGAGCAATTACTGACAAATGCCCAAAGGTGAAACCAGTTCCCCCTATTTGCTCAAACCATGCAGCTCTGGAATAGGAAAATCCGCCGGGGACAGTCGGTGATTGCGGAGGGTGCATGCTGGCCTGGAATCTGACCATAGCGCCGGTTTCTGCAGTACCAACCGGCCCGCCCACTCGAACGAATACTGGAGTTTGTTCAGGCTGTAATCCTTCGATCTGCTTAACCCGTATCAGATAACGGGCACGGTGACCTTTATTTCGGTCTATTTTAGCAATTTTGCCCGTTACCAGCCAAAAGTTTTCTCCAGCAGGCAGCACCGGAGCCGCCTTTAAGTCCGATCTGATACCCGCCAACACAAAACCCGCGAAAAACGCTGCAAGCATGGCAAGAAGGAAATACATACGCAAGTGAGGGGTTTTTTGCAGGTACAGAATGCCCAGCAAACCACAAACCACAATTAACACCAGCGGCCCAAGCCATTGCTCAGGATCATTAGGAAGCAAGAACCAGATGGCAATTCCAAGGCAAAACACCCATGGTCCCCAAAGCGTAAAACTGCCCTGAGCAGGTACGGGGACTTGTTTTGCCAGAAAATCCATCAAATTTTGCGGGTACATTTGCCTATAATAGATTCTCAACCGGTTATTTTATGCTATTATCCAGAATCAACTCCCCCTATGACCAAAACAAAGCGTACCATGTCTTTTCAGTTTCACCCAATGGAACGCATAAGGATAAAGAATGACAAGAATTGTAACTCGTTTTGCGCCGTCTCCCACGGGGTTTTTACATATTGGTGGCGTCAGAACAGCTTTGTTCAACTGGTTGTTTGCCCGGCATCATCAGGGGGAGTTTCGTCTGCGTATTGAAGATACGGATCGCTCCCGCTCCACCAGTGAGGCAATTGAGGCAATTACTGAAGGACTGAGTTGGTTGCAATTAGACCACGATGGCCCCACGGTTTTTCAGAGCAAACAAATCAACCGGCACAAACAAGTCGCAGCACAATTGCTGGAGAGCAATAACGCCTATCCTTGTTTTTTAACGCCGGAGCAATTAGATGAAGAGCGCCAAAAGGCCCGCAGTGAGAACAGAAGGTTCCAGTCAAAATGGCGCGATGCCGACCCCTCAACACGCCCTGATGATCAACCCTTTGCGCTCAGGCTAAAGGCACCCGTTTCGGGGCACACAATCATTGACGATGAGGTGCAAGGAAGCATTCGCTTTTCCAATGCCGAACTGGATGACCTTGTTCTGCTCAGAGCTGACGGCACCCCTACTTACATGCTGGCAGTGGTTGTTGACGACCATGACATGGGCGTAAGCCATATTATTCGCGGTGATGACCATCTGGTAAATGCCGCACGGCAAAGCTTGATCTATAAGGCCCTGGGCTGGCCAGTACCGGTTTTTGCGCACATTCCGTTGATCCATGGCCCTGATGGCAAAAAGCTGTCCAAGCGCCATGGCGCTTTGGGCGTGGATGCCTATCGGGATATGGGCTATTTACCAGAAGCGCTGTTAAATTATTTGCTGCGACTGGGCTGGTCTCATGGGGATCAGGAATTTTTCACAGTCAAACAGGCGATAGAAAAGTTTTCCCTATCTGGAATAAACAAGGGGCCATCGCAACTAGATTTTGATAAGATGCAGTATGTAAACGGGCATTTTTTACAAACAGTTGAGCTGGATCGTTTATCGGACTTGTTTTTTGCCTTTGCCAAGCAGGAAAACGGTGTTTCATTTAATGCTGAAGAAAAAACCAGATTGCGTGCGGCCTTGCCTCATTTGGTTACTAGAGCAAAATTATTGCCTGATCTGGTAAAGCAAACCGCTTTTTTAGTGGAACCGCGCCCTATTTACCTGAACAATAAGGCAAAAAAGGCAGTTAAACCGGAGCGCTTGTTGCTTCTAAAAGAGCTTTACAACCGCATGCAGGCAATAAAGAACTGGGATGAAGCCTCACTAAATGATTTGTTGCAATCGTTTGCGGCTGATAACCAGATAGGGTTTGGACAGTTTGGCCCGATTTTGCGAGTGGCCATTAGCGGCAGCAATCCTGCTCCGGATCTGGCACTTGCCTGTGAGCTGCTGGGACGTAAAGAAACACTGGAGCGTATAGACGATTTACTGCACTTGCAGGTACATTAAACAAAACGAATCGAAAACAAAAACAAGGGTCCCGTTATGGAAATAAAGATCAAAAAATCTGGTAGCGCAAAATTAACAATGCATGACGGAAAGGACTTTGAACTGCCGATGTATTCCGGGGCGGTAGGCCCGGACGTTATTGACATCAGAACCTTGTACCGGGACAGCGGCGCCTTTACGTTCGACCCTGGGTTCACCTCAACCGCAAGCTGTGAATCGCAAATCACCTATATTGATGGCAATGCCGGCACATTGTTATACCGTGGATACCCCATTGACCAACTGGCTGAAAAATCCACCTTTCTTGAAGTTAGCTATCTGTTGCTAAACGGTGAACTTCCAAATAAGGATCAATTGGAAGACTTCACCCATTCCGTAACCTATCACACAATGCTGCATGCTCAGTTTGATGCATTTTTTAATGGCTTTAGGAGAGACGCGCACCCAATGGCCATCGTATGCGGTGCGGTTGGCGCCTTATCAGCATTTTACCATGACTCCACAGACATCAATGATCCACATCAACGAAAAGTGGCAAGTCTGCGCATGATTGCAAAAATGCCAACCATTGCAGCACGCGCGTATAAGTTCTCGATTGGACAGCCATTTGTTGATCCTAGAAATGAGCTTTCCTATGCCGAAAACTTCTTACGAATGTGCTTTGCCGTTCCTTGCGAAGATTATGAAGTAAACAAAGTGCTGGCCCGCGCCATGGACAAGATATTCATTTTACACGCTGATCATGAGCAAAACGCCTCCACATCCACAGTCAGGCTGGCCGGTTCCTCCGGGGCCAATCCGTTTGCATGTATTGCCGCCGGCGTTGCCTGCCTTTGGGGCCCGGCCCATGGTGGTGCCAATGAAGCAGCTCTTAACATGCTTACAGAAATCGGATCGGTAGACCGGATTCCGGAATATCTGGCCAAAGCCAAAGACCGTAATGATCCATTCCGATTGATGGGATTTGGGCACAGGGTATACAAAAACTACGATCCCAGAGCCAAAGTTATGCAAGAAACCTGTCACGAAGTGCTTGCAGTTACCGGACAAAAGGATGATCCAATCTTGCAGGTCGCTATGGAGCTGGAACGAATTGCCCTAAGTGATCCATATTTCATTGAAAAGAAACTATACCCCAACATTGATTTTTATTCCGGTATTACCTTAAAGGCGATGGGTTTTCCCACCACCATGTTTACGGTTTTATTTGCTCTGGCCCGAACCGTCGGCTGGATTGCCCAATGGTCTGAAATGCTCAGTGATCCAAGTCAGAAAATAGGCCGGCCCAGACAGGTCTATACCGGGGCACCTGAACGAGATTATGTTGACTTGTCACAGCGCTAAACGCGGGAACAGGGCTTGGACACGTGCTCCGTATTCTTGCTCCTGCCTCAGAACCGGCAAAGCCCCTTAAAAAACACTTATCCTTTTTCCCCAGAGGATAACTGTTATGTGCAGATAAGTGTATATTGATAGATTACCCGATTATTTGCGAGCAAATCGGATATTCACTCGCGTGCATGACGTCAAAACCCTTTTGTTTTATTGGTTTTGAGAAAAATATTCACCTGTCAAAGAGCATTTTGTCGAGGGCTTTGCCCCAGCTCTTACATTATAACAGGTTTGGCAGGTGCGGGCGCCTTTTACACTTATCCCCGTAGCTCAAGGGTCAGTTAGTACACCTAAGGGTCATTTAAGGGTAAGTTTATTACCACAAAGTGCTGTTTTGGTATGATTACAGTGTC
>WFUF01000005.1 GCA_015485155.1 Robiginitomaculum sp.
CTTGCACCCAAACAGAAGCTCTTTGACAGGTGAATATTTCTTTTCAAACCCAATAATTTAAAGGGTTTCTACGCGCCAGCGTGCGCGCAAGCAATCTTAACGGGCCGTCGCATAAATGTGCCTTGCCTCTGGCAGTTATGCGCAGGGGAAAACCGGATAAGCGTTTTTTGGCTGGATTGTTTCAGCCAAATTTGCTGTTAAAATCGCAAATCATCACCGCAAATACGCCGCAAATTGGCAATCTCATCCTCCGAAGCCCCTGAACTGACCTTACACAATTCCCGGTAAGACTTTTTGGTGCTTTTTTCGCCACTCCAACTTATATCAAGCCGTGGTAGCGCATCCACATTGTGCGCGCAATGAATAGCAACAAAACTAAATACCCTGGTGCCAAGTGTAAACGCCAGCTCGGTTAATTCGTCCAGCGATATATCCGGCTCAATCGCGATTTGTTCCACATGAACAATTGGCCCGGCATCCACCTTCTCAACCATTTCATGGGCAGTGGCGCCATAAATTGTGGCTCTGTCCTTTAAGGCATAGGCGATTGGATAGCTGCCGGGAAATTGTGGCGGCCCGGGGTGAATATTGTAGGGGACCGGGCCAAGCTGCTGCAATATGTCACCGGGCACGATAACCTGGCTGTTAAAGCAAATCAGCCGGGTGTCAGCGCCACGCCCGGCAACTGCCTGACGCAATTCGGCATGACTTAAGGCAATATCCACCTCAAGATCAGGATTTTGCCCATGCAAAAACTGCCGTAAAAATGGCGCTTCCACCTGTTTTGTCAGCAATACAATTCGATAGGCCAATATCTCCTCCGGAGATACAGCCTATCCTATTGATAATTAACAAGTGGTGTTTTCAGGGTACTTGCGTAAAATCAGCCGACAATCTCGCATTTGGAGAAGAAAAAGCTAATCTCCTCAGCAGCGGTTTCAGGGGCATCAGAACCGTGAACCGAATTGGCATCAATGCTTTTGGCAAATTCCTTACGAATAGTGCCCTCGGCGGCTTCCTCCGGATTGGTGGCTCCCATGACATTGCGATAAGCCGCAATGGCGTTCTCGCCCTCAAGCACTTGCGCTACCACCGGGCCGGAAATCATAAAATCAACCAGATCGGCAAAAAACGGGCGGCTGGCATGCACAGCGTAAAAGCCTTCGGCCTGCTCTTTGGTCAGTCTCATGCGCTTTTGTGCCACAATGCGCAAACCTGCCGCTTCGATTTTGGCATTGATAGCCCCGGTAAGATTGCGGGCAGTTGCGTCTGGTTTAATTATGGAGAAAGTCTGTTGAATTGCCATTGATGGCTCCTGTTGTCTACAAAGGGAGATTTATTGCTGGCGCGCCTATACCAGCGCTTTATCCGCTTGTGAAGCCGTGTTAGCAAACACTAAAGATCAGTAAGCTCCCAAAACTGTTTAGGAGCTGTTTTTATAAGAAGCGCACTCCATGTTGCATGTAAATAATATCACCATTCGTATGGAAGGGCGGGTTCTGATCGAGGATGCCAGCTTTGCCCTGCCCCCTAAAACCCGAATGGGAGTGGTCGGACGCAATGGAACCGGAAAATCCACATTGTTTAAGGCCATCACCGGAGATATAAGCCCGGATCAAGGAGAAATCCGCATAAAAAAAGGCGCAAGAATCGGCGCTGTTGCCCAAGAGGCTCCCGGTGGCCCAATCAGTATCTTGGACTTCGTGCTACAAGCCGACAAGGAACGCCAAAGCCTGTTATTGCGTGCTGAAACTGCCATGGATCCTACTGAGATTGCTGATATCCAAACCAGATTGCAGGATATTGAAGCTCATAGCGCCGAAGCCCGCGCCAGCACTATTCTAGCCGGTTTACGCTTTGATACTGCAGCGCAAAGCCGACCCTGCAGCGACTTTTCCGGCGGATGGCGAATGCGAGCGGCTTTGGCTGCTATTTTGTTCTCCAAGCCTGACCTGTTATTGCTTGATGAGCCAACAAATTATCTTGATCTGGAAGGCGCAATCTGGCTTGAAAATCATTTGCGCAAATATGCCGGTGCCGCGCTGATCGTTTCTCATGACCGTGATCTTCTTAACCAATCAGTACATAAGATTGCCCATTTAGCCAATAAGCGCATCCGCACCTTTGAGGGTGGCTATGATGATTTTCAGCGCCTACTAGCCGAAAAACAACGGTTGGACATGGCCATGATGGCCAAACAGGAAGAACAACGCCGTAAAATGCAAACCTTTGTGGACCGCTTTCGATATTCTGCGGCCAAGGCAAAACAGGCGCAGTCACGCATTAAAATGATGGAAAAAATGCAGCCCGTAGCCACGCTGGTGCAAAACCCGGTAGCTCCGTTTGACCTGCCTGATCCGCAAAAGCCTATGGCGCCTCCTATTATCCGGCTTGAAGAGGCAGATGTGGGCTATGAGTATGACAATCCTGTATTGCGTGACCTTAACTTGAGTATTCAGGCCGATGACCGGATTGGGTTGCTGGGACAAAATGGTGAAGGCAAATCCACCTTTGCCAAACTGTTATCCGGGAAACTAAATGTGATGGCAGGTAAAAAATACCAGCACAAAAAACTGCAAATCGCATATTTCGCCCAGCATCAACTGGACGTGCTTGACCACAACCTTACCCCTTTGGATCATATTATGGAGCTGATGCCCGATGCGACCGAGGCCCAGCGCCGGGCAAGATTGGGGCGCTTTGGCCTGGGGTTTGATCAGGCGGAAACCAAGACCAAAGACCTTTCCGGCGGAGAAAAAGCCAGACTGCTGCTTAATCTTATTTGTTTCTCCGGGCCGCATTTGCTGATTTTGGATGAGCCGACCAACCATCTGGACATGGACAGTCGTCTGGCTTTGGCTGATGCCCTTGATGCCTATTCGGGGGCGATATTGCTAATAAGCCATGACCGCAGCCTGATTGAACGCTGTATCGAGCGGCTGTGGCTGGTAAAAGATGGCAGCGTGCAGCCCTATAATGGCGATATGGATGAATACAAGCAATTGGTCTTGAAAAAGGATCGCAAGCAAAAATCAAAAAACAAGCCACCTAAAAAGGTCGAGCAACGCAAAATAACGGCTTCTGAACGGGAGGGGCTGGCTCCGATACGGCGCAATATTGAACGGTTGGAAAAAGAAATAAACCGCCTGACTGCAGGCATTAATAATATTGACAGTGCGCTGGCCTCACCGGACTTGTATGAACGCGACCCGGCACAGGCGATGGAGTTCAACCGCAAACGCAGCCGGGCCATTGAGCGCTTAAACATGCTCGAAGAACAAACACTGGCCGAAATGGAAAAACTGGAGAAATTGCAGAACTAAATTTTGATGTTTGTTCAAATTGCGCCAAACAAATTGAGGATCAAAGGCGGGATTCTTTTAATTCAGAGGGTGATAATCCGCCGAGCTTCATTGATCAAATAACTACCATGCTAAAAACAGGAATGCTGGACGATCAATTTGACAAGGACAACTATAATTTAGAAATATCTTATTTTGATAACTGTTATTGAGAATAAAGTGAAAATCCTGATCTGGATCCTAGTAATACCAGCGTTAATGTTTCTTCTGTTGTTTTCATGCTCATATCCTCGAGAGTATCATGCGACTGAATTTACGTCCGTGTCGCCGACCGGAAAAAATTATATCTACAAGATTTCCACTCAAGGCAAAGGAGGGTGGGGCCCGCATATCAGGTATCTTTATTTTTCCAGTGATCCAGACGGGCAATACAGATTTCCTGAACCCAAATATAAAATTCCATTGGAATCAGGATCAGAGGTTGGCACCGAGTGTATGCAGGTTATATGGAGAAATAATTACGAAGCAACCATCAAATATTGTTTCGATCGAGGAATATTTCCTAAAGCCACTCGGTTCAAGTTTGAAGGAGAGTAAATAATATTACATTTTGAGCGAGCGTATGATTGCAACCCACAACTTATCAACGAAAAACTCTTTCAGCTAAAGGGTGCACGAAATCTTTGTAAGTACTATTTCCCTGATGATAATGACGGGTAAATATAAAAGACCCGGTTCTGATGAGGTGTTGATGCAATATAATGGCTCTGGAACCAGTAACCGGGAATGGCTGATTGCTGACGTCCGTGGTAGCATAGTTGCTATTACTGATAATACTGGCACGGTGACGCAGATCAATAAATACAATGCTTCGGAAGTGGTTGAATGGAATTCACATTTTTGATCCGGGGGATCGATTGTTTGACTTTGTCAACCACCTACGAAGCACTATAAAGCACGCGCATACGACCCCTATATCGGCAGGTTCCTGCAACTGATCCCATCGGCTATGGTGATGGCATGAACAGTCAAGCATACGTAGGCGGTGATCCGATTAACTTCACCGATCCAACGGGGATGATGCAGCATCCGGATAACGATGAAATCATCGTGACAGGACAAAGGCCAGAATGTCCAGTTGGTGCTTTTTGTGGTAGATTGGGAGTGGACGCTTTTTTCCGCAACTTTGAGAGTGTTGACCTTGCTAGGCCATTTGGAGTTGAAATTATTGATATTGGTGGCAATGAGGAGGACGATGTTTCGACAAATCATGATGGCTCACTAACGCAACATGAAAGATTTTGTGATGTAACCGGAATCATGCAAACGACTGGCTCTGGTTTAGCTGGATCGGGAGTTCTTGTGGTATTGATGGGAGCAGGCACAACACCTTTTATTCCTGATGGGGAAGCAGTCGGAGGTTTCATGATGCTTGGAGGCGGAGTGCTTGTTGGTTTGGGTGCCGCTGCAAGGGGCGGGCATCGGTTGATGACTGGGTCTCGTTGCTAATCGTTACATGTTTTAAAAATAATGCCCTTAATTTTGACTCAGGTTGGTTTTGCAAATGATACATCTCCATTCTTGCGATAATATTTATATCATTGCTGACCCTGGGCATGCCGCCTGTTCGTATATGATTAACTACAATATAAAGTGGATTTTGATATGGATAAAACTAGGTTATTTTATAAAATTTTGATTGCGGAGCATATTTTCCTAACGATTTACTTCTTGGCTCAAGTAAATTTCTTTAATAATAGTACATACATACATTTTCTTGTCATCCTTACATCAGCGTGCGGCGGGCTAGTAGTACATTTGTATAATAAATTGATCCGGTGAATTTTACTGATCCAACGGGGTTGAGTGCTCATGGTGAAGGCTGCGACCCCGCGACCGATCCTGAATGCATTGCGGTGACAGGACAAAGGCCTCCACGACAACGAATTATCATTTATGTCATGACCTTCGTTTTCGATATGAGAGGATTTCTGGCAAGCTTGAGATATGGCGGCGGTGGAAATAGTCATTTTTATGAATTTGTAGGTGTCATTTGTGACGATGCCAATGCGCTGACCAACAAGCAAAAACGCAAATTGGTAAATAGCTTCACCGTACCCCGCTTTTCTCCCAGGGCAACTAATGAAGGTTTGAATTTGGTGACTGATCCCAGATTTCTAGTGCCAACCCCGTTTTTCGGGCTTTGGGCTCCAGTCCCAGGTGGTTTTATAGATGTTAATTTTGACGCAGATGGAATGGGTGGGGTAAATGAAACCAAAAGAATACACATTTTCTACGATGGAACGATCCGTCGGTCATTATCTGAGATAAACGGTTCTCTTGTAGTGACGACAACTGGAGAGGGAGTGAACTTTTCAGGGTTTTTGGCCCGCATCAATGAAACCCAAGGCACAGCTTTATTTCAAAGCCTCAATAGAAAAATGAGGGCGGCGGCTATTAAGATGAACCCAAAGTGTGATAGTGGATCTGGTGAGTGAAAAAGCTTAAGTGAAATTATGAAACCATTACTCGCAAAAATTTCTTTAATTTTGTCCATTGCGTTCTTGTTGTCTGCGTGCGGGTACCCAATGATACAGTATGAGTTCGAGCCTAATGTGAAATTACAATTCACAGTTGAAGAACGCCTGTTTGAAAGCATAAATGGACATATCATTGCATTGGGGAAAAAATATGATAACAGACCCTATGTTTTGAATGCTTACAGGTCATTTCCAAAAATACGTTCCGTGAAATTGCTTAACAAAAATATGTACATAACTGCATCTACAAAGATGTATTCAGAAAAATCATCTATGGAAATCTTTTCAAAGAAAAGGGAACTACTAACATTGCGGATTTTCATACACAAATCCCGCATACCTGGCTTGCGACCAAACAAGGCGGAGTTGAGCGCAGTAATCCGGGATTTTGTGGATACATTGAGCGCAGTTGATGGCATCGAATTTATTGGAATAGAAGACCCTGATGACAGGGAAAAGTTTCTCGACTCTGACCGATACGGCTTCTCGCCTGACCAGTCTGCATAATGACATGAACGGTACGGCGGATGATCAGAGCTTAACCTTCACCCATAATCCGGCGGGACAAATATCCACAGGCATTAACAGCAATCCGGCCTACAACTGGGATGGTGCTGGCATAGCGTCGGAAGATTATTCGGTAAACGGTCTTAACCAGGCAGTACAGGCCAGAGCATTTCTGGTTCCGTTTGAACCAGAAATTTGCTCTTAAATATTTAGTGGTCGCATTTGCTTGCCACAAAACCGGGATCCACTTTTGTTGGCAAATGCTCTAAATCGGCATGCGCAAAATGTCCTGATAGGCCTTGATCATCTCATCACGAACCGCAATCACGGTTTCAAGCTGAATTTCGGCTGCTGAGATCGCAGTAACCACATCTACCAGCTCAGTCTGTCCTGCAGATGCAGAAACCGTAAGCTTCTCGGCCGCTGCCGAGGATGCCATTGCGCCGCCTATGGCATCTTGCACCATGGCAGCAAAGTCTGTTCCCTTGGCTGCACTTTCACCTTGCAGTCCCAAAGCTACTGCATCAGAGCTTTGAGAGGTTTTTCCTGTTTGTGCGGCCTGTGCGTATGCATTTATGGCCTGTAAAGCATCCACTGACATATAATTTTCTTCCTATTAACGGCCATTACCATAATGGCCATATTACTATCGTTTGAGCAACTCCAGCGTTCGTTGCAGCATTGCTCTGGAGTTTTCGATCACCGATAAATTAGCTTCAAATGATTTAGCTGCCTGCCGCATATCCATCATTTCAACCAACCGATTCACATTAGAATATTTTACATAACCATCAGCATCTGCAGCCGGGTGCTCTGGTTGATGCTTTACTATAAAATCAGATGACTTGCTTACGGCCCGATCCATGCGCACAATCTGCGCGCCAGTTTCCTTGTCCAAAACTGACGAAAATACAGGGGTTTGGCGCTGATAAGGAATGCCGCCCGGCTCCTTTGCTGTAGAATTTGCATTTGCTACATTTTCGGAAATAATCCGCATTCTGGAGCTTTGTGCGCGCATGCCGGCTGCTGCAATGACAATAGCTTTGGAAATATCACTCATTTTCACTTCTTTTCATATTATGCCACCCCGATTTTTAACGGCCCGGTGTTTTAATAGCCAACCGCAACAGGCTTACAGATTTCTGATATAGCCCTACCGCCATTTCATAACGCATTCTGGTATCAGCAAGTTCCGCTACCTGCTCCTCCAGCACTACTGAATTGCCATTTAACGTAGTTTCGGAGTCTGGGGACTTTATCATCTTCACCGATGCTGCCATAGCAGAACCAGTTGCCCTAGAACTCGCGATATGACGAGGATCGGAGGTGCGCAATGTAATCGCAGCAGTCTTTTTGCCAGATCGTGCCGCATCTAACAGATTCTTAAAGCTGTCAGGATCAACATCTCTTGGCGTAAAACCCGGGGTGTCGGAATTGGCTATATTTTCTGCCAGTACCTTCTGCCGTGCCGTCAGCATTCCCATTGTACCGCGAAGCACTGCAAAAACAGGTATATCGCCAAGACTCATCTTCATCTGCCTGCTGCTTATTCCCAGCGGCAAGTTTTGCCGTTTTTTGGTTAACGCCTGATGAAAATGAAAAGTTTATTTTAGGTTAATCAGTCGTTAATAGCCTTGGGTGCAAATCATGTTCAAGAAACGAGCGGTGCAGGCATTATGGAAATAATAGACCCTCTTAGAATGATATTTGGATTTGCATTTACCATCGCTCTTCTGCTTGGCGCATGGCTAGCGGTAAGGCGTTTTGCGCCGGGAATGGTGCAGGCAACCACGAAAAAAAAGAATCTCGCTATCACCGAAGCCCTGCAACTAGACACCAGGCGCCGGTTGGTAACCATTCAGGATCATGATCAGGAACACCTGATTTTACTTGGTGCATCCGGTGAAACAGTCCTGCAGACACGCCCGGCCAAAAAAACTGAAGAAACAGATAGCGAACCAGCATGAAGTATTTTTCGATAGTTCTCGGCCTGTTTCTAATTCTGGTGTTTATGGCTATGCCTGAAGGCGCGCTGGCGCAATCTGTAACGGTGGACGCCGGAGAAGAAGGAGCCTTGACCAGCCGGGTAGTGCAGTTGATTGCCCTGCTGACCATTTTATCACTGGCTCCATCCATATTGATTATGGCAACCAGCTTTGTACGTATTGTAGTGGTATTGTCATTACTGCGAACTGCCACCGGCCTGCAACAAAGCCCCCCCAACATGGTACTGATTTCCCTTTCATTATTTTTGACATTCTTTGTAATGGCTCCAGTATTTCAGCAAAGCTGGGAACGCGGTGTCGAGCCGCTTATTAATGAGGAAATGGAGCTGTCAGAAGCCTTCACCACCAGCGCAGAGCCTATAAAGCTGTTCATGCTCTCCCATACCCGTGAACAGGATCTTGCATTGTTCCTTGAAATGTCTGGTGCCGAAACTCCTGAGACGGCAATGGACACTCCTTTGCACATTGTGGCTCCGGCTTTCATGATTTCTGAGCTGCGCATTGCGTTCCTTATCGGATTTTCATTCTTTATCCCGTTTCTGGTTATAGATCTGGTGGTAGCCTCTATTTTAATGAGCATGGGTATGATGATGCTGCCCCCTGTGGTGATTTCACTGCCGTTTAAGCTGATATTCTTTGTGTTGGTTGATGGCTGGTATCTGGTGGTTGGCTCCTTGGTACGAAGTTTCAGCTAGAGTATCTCCGGCCAATATTGGAAGCTTTTATCCGTCCTATCACTCCGCTAGTTTAAGCGCAGGTTTTTACGACTGAACAAATGCGGCAGGTAAGAATTCAGCGCAAACTTTTGTTTGGCAAACACCAAAACACGGGCAAAGCGGCAGAAAACACTCCTTAAATGCGAAAAACCACATCAAAAATGCCACAATTTTTTATAATCAACCAAAATATTCCCTGATCACCCCGATTGCACTGGCGATTTTGAAACAAACCCGTATAAAGGATCAACAATTGAGCGATTTCATAGAATCTGCTCGATTTTGCCAAGCTCGGGTTTCTGACCCGGGTTAGGCGGATTAGGTTTTGGTAAAATACCAGTTTTGACGAAGTACGATTTTGGCAAGTACCAGTTTTGGCATATACGGAGATATCAATGAGTTTCAAGTCAACCTCACGAACCGCGCTGCTTGGCGCCGGATCATTAGCCATTCTAATGGCACCAACTATAGTGCAGGCACAAACTGATGAGCGCAGAGGCGTGGATCAGATTGTAGTTACAGCACAAAAACGTGAACAAAACCAGCAAGACATTCCTGTTGCTGTTGCTTCCTATGGCGAAGAAGTTATTGAGAACGCTGGAATTCGTGACATCAAAGACCTGATTGCTATTGCACCGGGACTTATGGTTACCTCAACATCCAGTGAAGCCTCCACCACTGTTCGTATTCGTGGTGTTGGTACCGTTGGTGACAATACCGGCCTTGAAAGCTCCGCTGGTATTTTCATTGATGGTGTATATCGTTCACGCAACTCTGTTGGCTTTGGTGACCTTGGCGAAATTGAGCGCATAGAATTACTTCGTGGCCCACAAGGCACCCTGTTTGGTAAAAACACTTCAGCCGGTGCCCTTAACATCATTACCAAAGGCCCTGAGTACGAAGCATCATATGGCGGCGAACTAACCATTAGCAATTTTAATGGCCGCGGTGGATCCATGTTTGCAACCGGCGCATTAAATGATGCTGATACCGCAGCATTCCGCATCTATGTGGCAAAACGCACCCGTGACGGCTATGTTCAAAATGCCGATCCATTTGGCGGAGAATCTTACGATCAGAACGTGCTAACCGCCCGTGGACAGCTCGAATTCACCCCTAATGATAATTTCAAGCTAAATATTATTGGTGATTACAGCCGCCGTGATGAAAATTGTTGCTCAGGGGTACCGATTTCCGTCACCACTTCCTCATTGCTGACCAATGGTCTGGGCGGCACCGGATATCCGATCAACTTTGATGCAACCACTCCACGGGCATTGCCCAGAGATGCATATACCGCATATTATAATCGCGAAATTGGGCAGGTTATCAACGACAAGGGCATTTCTGCTGAAGCAGAGTGGAGTACCTCTATTGGTGAGATAACCTCTATCACTGCATGGCGCGGATGGGACAATGCCCAGGGACAGGATGTTGACTATACCAATGCCGATATCGTTTACCGCCCAAGCGACGGTTCTTATGGTAATGACTTTAATACATTTACCCAGGAATTGCGCCTTGCTGGATCTACCGAAAATCTGGACTGGCTGATTGGCGGCTTTTACATGAATGAAAAGCTGACACGTCGTGACACTTTCCGCTTTGGTGAAGATTATGAAGCATATTTGGGGCTTCTGCTTTCCGGTGGAGCGAACCCGCAACAGGTTGCAAACTTCACCGGGATTGTTGCCGGACTTCCTGGTTCCCAGATTATACCATTTGGATCTAATTTCCCTGTTGATGGTGGCATGATTCAGGACGAGTATCTGCACGTAGCAGAGACCTTTGCCCTGTTCACACACAATACCTGGCAGGTTACAGATCAGTTCTCATTGACCGGTGGTCTGCGCTGGACAAATGAGAACAAGAATGTGGATGCCACCTTCTCGACCAATGCACCTGGTTGCGGCTTCTACGAAGGAGCTTTTGGTCTTGATCCGGTTTCCGGAGCCATTGCGGCCGGTGCCGGAGCTGTAGCTCCTGTAGTTGGTCTGGTCTGTCTTCCATGGGCCAGATCTGGCCTTGACGGAGCTGTCCAATCACAGAGCATCGATTCCAGTGAACTTTCCGGCACAGCCAAAGCTGCCTATCGCTTTAACGATGACGTGATGGCCTATGCTTCCTATGCGCGCGGATTTAAAGCCGGAGGTCTGAACCTGGATCGTAAATTCGATACTGGCGCAACACCTGGAACACTTGGCGCATGGGACACAACCTTTGCTCCGGAAACTGTGGATACATTTGAAGTAGGCGTAAAAACTCAAAGCATGGACAACACACTGCTTGCCAACTTTACAGTATTTAGCTCCAGATTTGAGAACTTCCAGCTTAACACCTTTAACGGAACTGCCTTTGTGGTGAATTCAATCCCGCAGGTCAAATCCGATGGTGCCGAGCTTGAATTGCTGTATATGCCGAACATTGATGGTTTAACCCTGCAAGGCGGTGTTACATATTCTGACACCAGATATGGCACTCAAGCTGGAACACCGGCCAATCTTTCTGGCCAGCAAATGTCCCTGTCACCAAAATGGTACGGAACCGCTGCTATAACCTATGAGCGTCCCCTAGCCGGCAATCTGGTTTGGCGGGTGTCACTGGATGGCCGCGCGGTATCCAGCTATAACACCGGTTCTGATCTGGATGCTCCAAAACAACAAGACAGCTTTGCTACTTTCAATGGACGCTTTGTTGTTGCAGAGGAAGAAGACAGTTGGGCAATCGAGATCTGGGGCAAAAACCTTCTTGATACATCTTACATGCAGGTGGCATTTGATACGCCACTGGCTGGGGCTAATGCCTATAGCATGTTCCCGGGTGCACCAAGAATCTGGGGCGCAACCCTGCGTAGCTCGTTCTAATAACGAAGTAAAATTTGAAAAAGGCCGGACTTGTTCCGGCCTTTTTTTTTGCGCGGGTGACATTCACCAGATTTTATAGCTATAGTTTCGCCAAACATTCTGGAGCCCATCATGCACAAGCATTTTTATATCCTACTTGCAATCATAGGAATTGCCTTATCCTCCTGTACGCCTGCAGAAAAACAAACAGCCGCCAGCGAACAGCTCGTTCCAAAAACATTTGCCCAAGCCGGGCAATTGGATGACTTACTGACCACGCTTATTGCCGAAGGATCAGTGCCGGGGGCTGCTATTATGGTTGTTGAGCGCGGCCATGAAGTTTATTTTAATGTCGTCGGCAATATGGATATGGAAAATCAAATTCCACAAACCAGAGCCTCAATTGCCCGCTATTATTCAATGACCAAACCCATTGTCGGTATTGCGTTGATGACATTGTATGAGAAGGGTAAATTCAATCTGGATGACCCGATTGCTAAATACCTGCCTGAATACTCAAACCTTAAAGTCTATGTGCCTGCTACTGATACCGCCGAAGCCACACTAATAGAGCCAGAACGTGACGTGACTATTCGTGATCTGATGCGCCATACTTCTGGCATGACATATGGCCTGTTCACCGATACAGAAGTGGACAATATGTACAGGCAGGCCGGGATTTTGAATCTCACTGATACCAATGCACAAATGAGTGAAAAATTGGCAAAACTGCCCCTGCTAACGCACCCAGGAACCCAATGGATTTACAGCGTCTCGGTAGATGTGCAAGGCAGGCTAATCGAGGTGCTCTCAGGAAAAACTCTTGGAGAATTTCTGCACGAGGCTATTTTTGATCCTCTGCAAATGAACCATACCGGATTTACAGTCAAAGCTGCCGATCGCGAACTTTTTGGGCCTGCCTATAGCCTTGGCAAAGACGGCTTAAAGCGATTGTCCGATGATGGTCAAAAACCGGGAATGACTGTTGATCTTCCGTTTTTGAACGATGTTCCATTTGAAAGTGGCGGCAGCGGCCTGGTATCGAGCATTGATGATTATGCAAAATTTGCAAAAATGCTGCTGGGAAATGGCGCATTGGGTGATGTGAAGATATTAAAGTCGGAAACACTTGCAATGATGACCCGGGATCAATTGGGCGATGCCGATCATGGCTGGCTTGGAGATGATATGGGTTTTGGACTTGATTTTGCTGTCAAGACCGGTGCCATGACAGAAGGCAGGCTGCCACAACCCGTTGGCTCTTACGGTTGGGGTGGGTTGGCTGGAACTTACTTTTGGGTTGATCCGCAAAACCAGCTAACTGTGATTTTCCAAACCCAAGTCATGGGGCATGATCATGCCAATATACGCAATCGAGTAGTTGCGGCCGTTTATGGGCTCAAAAACACACCTGCGAATTAAAATCAAAAAAGGGGCGGCAATCTTACAATTACCGCCCTATTTTTCTCTAACAATAGTTTGACCCTAATTTTGATCTTTCACAGGAACCGGGAATCCCCGATCGCGCATCAGAGCTTCGATATTGGCATCACGACCACGAAACGCACGATAGGCATCTGCTGGGTCAACCGCATTGCGTACTGCAAATAAATGATCCACCAGTTTTTTGGCCACCTGCTTGTCGTAAAAACCGCCGGGAGCTTCGGCAAAGGCTTCTGCAGCATCTGCTGTTAGCACATCAGCCCACATATACCCATAATACCCGGCTGAATAACCCTCGCCAGAGAATATATGCCCAAACTGGGTCGAGCGATGACGCATTGGTATTTCTTCTGGCATTCCCAGTTCGGCCAAGGTCTCACGCTCAAACTTATCCGGGTCAATGCCGGTTGGATCAACAGTATGATAACGCATATCAACCAGAGCTGATGCTAAATATTCAGTAGTAGAAAAGCCCTGATTAAATTTAGAAGCGGCTTTGATTTTGGTAACCAACTCCTCAGGTATTGGCTCACCGGTCTCGTGATGAACCAGAAACTTGTCAATTACTGCATCAGTAGACAGCCACCTCTCCAGCAATTGCGACTGAAACTCGGTATAATCACGAACCCCGCCGTTTAGCGTCGGATAATCAACTTTGGAGGAAAAGAAATGCAAGGCATGGCCAAATTCATGAAACAGGGTATTGGCATCATCCCACGAAATTAAAACCGGCTCGCCGGGTGCACCTTTGACAAAATTGGAATTGTTTGATCCCAGAACCGTTTGTTTGCCGTCAATATTCTCATAAGAACGATAAGTAGTTGCCCAGGCTCCAGAGCGTTTACCGGGGCGGGCAAATGGATCCAGATACCAAAGACCAACAGCTTCACCACTGTCCTTCATGGTTACCTCCCAGACCTTAACATCCGGGTGAAAAACCGGAACTGAACCTTCAGGAACCGGCTTAAACTCATAGCCAAACAATTCATCGGCAACAAAGAACAAGGCATCGCGCAAATTATCCAATTGCAGATATTGCTTCACCTCATCTGAATCCAGATCATATTTGGCCTTGCGGACTTTTTCCGCATAATAGCGGTAATCCCATGGTGCAATTTTGAAATCTCCGCCCTCGGCATCGACGATTGCCTGCATGTCTGCTACTTCTTCTTCAACCCGGGCCAATGCCGCAGGCCAGACGGCTTCCATTAGCGCAAGCGCCCGCTCAGGGGTTTTTGCCATGCGGTTTTCCAGCCGCCATGACGCATAATTATCATAGCCAAGCAAGCCTACCCGCTCATCACGCAATTGCAGAATTTCAGCAATTATAGCATTGTTATCGTTGGCATCACCATTGTCACCACGCGAATAATAGGTACGCCACACAATTTCCCGCAAATCACGCTCATCTGAGTAAGTCAGGAACGGAGACATGGACGAGCGGGTATTGGTGATTGCATATTGCCCATCATGGCCGCGGGACTTGGCCGCCGCCGCTGCTGCTTTTATGAAACTTTCCGGCAATCCACCTAATTGTTCGGCCGAAATATAGGTGACGTATTTTTCTTCGTCAGCCAGTACATTATTGCTAAATTTGGTTTGCAATTCCGAAAGCCGCGAATTAATAGCGGTATATCTTGCTTTGTCGGCCTCGTTCAATGTGGCTCCATTGCGGGCGAACCCTTCATAATTGAGCAATACCACACGCTGTTGATCGGGGCGCAAGGTCTTCATTTCCTCGCCCTCATAAACCGCCTTCACCCGTGCAAACAGTGCAGCATTCTGGGTGATTTTTGAGCTGAACTCGGATAAAACCGGGGCCATCTCACCTTGAATTTTGCGAAATTCCGGCGATGACATATTTGAGCTCCAAATGCCCCAATACCTAAATACCCGGTTCAAATCACGCCCCGCACGCTCCAAAGCCACAATTGTGTTTTCAAAACTGGGCGCGTCCGGGTTTGCAGTGATGGCATCAATTTCAGCCAAATTACGCTTCATACCAATTTCAAGAGCTGGCTTTAAATCCTCTAGCTTAACTGTATCAAAAGCCGGAACCCCGCCATAGGGTCCTGTCCATGGCGCCAATAGTGGATTTTGCATCGCTGCATCTGGCTGTGTGTAAGATTCTGCCCTGTCCTGTTCCACACCCGCATTTTCCACATTTGATTTTTGATCAGTGCAAGCTGCAACAAAAACCAGTCCCGCCAAAGCCACGCTCGATAAAAGAAATCTGTTCATAAGACATACCCCATTTGAAAATGTTCAAGTCATTGATAATCCTTTGGC
This sequence comes from Robiginitomaculum sp., assembly GCA_015485155.1. Classification (GTDB taxonomy): domain Bacteria; phylum Pseudomonadota; class Alphaproteobacteria; order Caulobacterales; family Maricaulaceae; genus Robiginitomaculum_B. Next base: position 15,647 of record WFUF01000005.1, read on the forward strand.
TCTGTTTTTGCTAATTAAATATTGGAATAAATACAGCCATGCGTTTGATCCTAGCATTTGGTGGAGCTAGCAGACCGATACATGCCCCATACAAGGATGACTTGGAAAAAATGCTTTGAGCACGAATGAAAAGATAAATATCAAGAAAAAATTTATATGTCTTTGCTAGGATCCGTCGTTCGCATGCTTCAAAGCCAAGGAGAAAATGGTGATATCAACACCAATATCCGCCAAATCAGTTCTGGTCGCAGAAACACAACCGTTTTTGCGATCCATACTGGTAGACATATTGCGCAATATCGGAATTTCAAAAATTCATACGGCAAGCTCCTGCCCAGAGGCTGTCTCGCAAATACAGACATGGCTTCCAGATGCTATTATTTTGGACTGGCAGCTAAAGGATGGTTCAGGAATGACGCTGGCCAACTGGGTTCGTAAATCACCCGACAGTCCAAACCCGGAACTTCCCATTGTTATCGTGACCGGGGATACAGCCCAGGAAAACATCCTCAAAGCCAGAGACTGCGGAATTGATGAGATTATCGTAAAGCCGGTAGTACCCAAATCTGTTATTTCAAGAATAAAAATACTGCTTTCCTCTAAGCGAGGTTTTGTAAACAGCCCCTCCTTTGTCGGCCCTGACCGCAGAAGGCGCAAATCCGACAATTATAATGGCCGCAAACGGCGCCTGAAGGATACGCTGGAAGACCCGGCTATCGAGATGGAAATATTCGCCTTATGCCGAGAGATTGAACGTCAGATACCCCTGCTTGATATCGAGGACAGGTCCAGTGTCATGCGGCTTTATATGGTTAGCCAAAGCCTGTGGGATAAAGCGATTGCAGCAAAAAACTGCTGCCTGGAAGCTGCCGCCAAATCCATGTTCAACTATATTCAAAACACAGGGATATCAGGAAAGCTGGAAATAGCAGTAATAAAAAATCACCTTCAGGCCATAGCTGACTTGCAAAATCAGACGCAAAACAGAGAAACCGACCCTTCGATCATATTAGAAAAAATAGAAAATCTGAATGATCAGCCCATTATGCCATCACCTGCACAACCTGCAAAAAGAACGAACCATTGTCACAGTTAATAGAAAAAATAGCCAAATGCACATTCCTGATCGTTGATGATCAGGATTTCTTGTGCTCTGTACTTGCTGATCTGATGCGCGGCTTTGGAGCTTATGACTCCCATTCGGCCAAAAATGGCGCCCATGCCATCGAAATGCTTGGCAGTATAAAGCCAGATATCATCTTTACTGATCTCAATATGGAGCCGGTAAACGGATTTGAACTGACCCAATGGGTGCGCAGGTCTCCCAAAAGTCCAAATCAGGAAGTTCCGATTATTATGCTTACCGGCAGCTCTGATCTTGAGACCATACACACAGCCCGTGATTATGGCGTATCTGAACTGCTTATAAAGCCAGTGGTTCCCAAACAGGTTTTGTCACGACTGCACGCAGTTCTTGAAGAGCCCAGAAAATTCATTCGCTCAAAAAACTATGTTGGCCCGGATCGGCGGCGCAATCGCGATAAAAAATATGATGGCCCATTTCGTCGCGCCTGTGACCCCATGCAGATCAAGTCCACCACCGAGGCCGCAAAGAATGCTGAACATGCAATCCGCGCTCTGGTTTATTCACTGGTACAGATTGTTGCAAAACTCTCTCCCAAAGATCACAAAAACCACAGTCAGTTGCTGGGCAGTATCTCAGCATTGAAACATCTTGCCATTGAGTCAGATAATGCCCCGGTAGCCAAGGCAATCTGGTCGATGGAGAGTTATGTTAATGCCATGGGAACAAGCGGCCATCTTAATATCGCATTATTGCAGGAACATCTGAAATGCATAGCCCTCCTTAGTGACCCGGCTAAGGTTCCAGAAGAAAAAAGCAAGAACATGATACAGAACCTTACCCGATCAGTTGCCAAAAACCTGGCCCAGATAGGCGGCAAAGCCAGGGTCAGGACCAGATAATACTGAAATTGGCTTCGTATTGCTTTTGCATTTTGGCCCGCAAACCAAATAAAGTGCCCTCAGCCTGAGGTTGTTCATCACATTTTACGATATTTTTTGAGTTTAACTGCAAAAAAATTCATCATAAGCCTTAACCTTAACAGTGTTTTCATCGTCTTTGGTTACAAAGGCTCCAATCAGTGGCGGTTGTGCCAGTGAAACAAGCAAAAAACCCGATCAACGGGTATAATAAATGGAGTGTTTTTATGGCTGTGGATACGAACATGCCGGTTTTGGTGGTTGATGACTACAAAACCATGTGCCGCATTATGCGCAACTTGTTAAAGCAATTGGGGTTCAACAATGTTGAGGATGCTGCAGATGGCGCCGAGGCATTGGAAAAAATGCAAAGCGGCAAAAATTTTGGCCTGGTGATTTCTGATTGGAATATGGAGCCCATGACTGGTTTTGAACTCTTGAAACAGGTTCGCGCTGATGAGAAATTAAAAGGCACCCCGTTCATCATGATTACGGCGGAATCTAAAACAGAAAATGTAATAGCTGCCAAACGTGCCGGCGTAAATAATTACATAGTAAAACCTTTTAATGCCACCACATTGAAGGCCAAAATGGCCTCTGTTTTGGGTGACTTTTAGTATTTGTTTCACGGGGAAGTACCAATGCCAGCTTTTGATGTAGCTAATAAAATTCGAGATGCGCTTGAAGATCTAAAAGCCGCCGATCTGGATGATCCCAGATTGATGGAGGTGTTAAGTCTGGCGGAAAACCTTGTGGACACCATGAAAATGTTTTTTGGGGCCATGGATCATTCAGTTCTGGATGAGTTTAAGCATATCGGCTCCTATATACACAGAACCCGCGAGGAAATAGCAGCTCTTAGACCAAATGATATTCATGGTTCGCGCATCCCTACTGCTGGTGCCGAATTAGAAGCTGTTGTTGGTGATACTGAGCGAGCTACCGAAAGCATTATGACCTTGGCTGAGGATATTATGTCTTTGGAAGCTACCGATCTTGAAACTTACAAGACCCAGGTTGATACCGCGATGATGCAAATGATCGAAGCCTGTTCGTTCCAGGACATTACCGGGCAAAGAGTGTCAAAAGTGGTTGCTACCCTGACCCATATTGAAGAGCGAGTGTCCAGATTCTCCGAAGTAATGGGCGTTATGGATGCTGATACGCCTATGACTGACAAAGAAAAATGGCAAGCCGAAAATCTACTGAATGGCCCGCAGATTGATGGCCCGGCCACCGGTCAGGATGCCATTGACGCCTTGTTTGACGGCGAAACCACTGAAGAAGCTCTGGGTCAGGACGACATAGATAGTATGTTTGACTAGAGCATTTTCAGCAAAAGTGGGAAGTTCTTGTTTGTTCTACCGCTTCGCTACTTGAGAACTCTTTGTTTGTTCTACCGCTTCGCTACTTGAGAACCGGTTTTGCGGTTCAAAAATGCGACAAAATAAAGATTTATCTTATTACCAAATAAGCCCCGGGGCGCCAAAGCGCGCCCGGGTTTTTTGCTGCGTTAATTCATCAAATAATTTTTTACCGTCAATATTTCCGGCTTCGTCTACTGAAGCTACATGAATACCAGTAGCTACAAACAGCGCATCAATACCTGCAGCCTGCGCTCCTTTTATGTCGGTTCCAATGCCATCACCAATAGCCAGAATCTTATCACGATTTATGCGCTTTCCTGATATTTCAGCTAATGCCTTAAAACATAAATCATAAATAGGTTGATGCGGCTTACCTGCATATAATACATCGCCTCCCATTTGCTGATATTTTATAGCCAGTGCTCCGCCGCACCAGATACGCCGACTGCCAATCATCACCTCAATATCAGGATTGGCACAAACCATTGGTAAATTAAGAGCTGCAGCCTCTGCTAACAGGTCATCATAATCTGCCGGAGTTTCATTGTGATCATCCACAAGCCCGGTGCATGAGATAAATCCTGCATCTTGTAATCCGGTAAATTGCAGATCAATTCCCTCATATAAATATAAGTCACGATCCGGCCCCAGCGCATAAACCGCCCCCGGTGCACGAGCCTGCAAAGCTGCTCTGGTGGCATCTCCGGAAGTAATTATGGCATCATAGCAATCATGGGAAACACCAATTTGGTCCAATTGTGCGGGAATCTGGCTGGAAGGTCTGGGTGAATTGGTAATCAGGATTACCGGGCCGTTATTGGCTCTGAACTGCTCCAGTGCCCAAATACTGGCCTCAAATGCCTGATGACCATTGTGAATTACCCCCCACACATCACAAAAAAGCGCATCATATTGATCGGCGATATCACCAAGCCGTCGAATTATCTGCGGTTGTTCCGTCATTTACTTATGCTGACCATATCAAACTTTACTGCAGTGCCGGTGCCAAAGCCCTCAAGCCCAAGCCAACTTGCACCGGTTTCACCAATATCAGCAAAAGTTTTGCGATGCCCCAGATCAAGAGCAGGAATTCCCGGCCCACTGGCCAGAAATGGTACAAATTCACGGGTGTGATCAGAGCCGGGGAAAGTAGGGTCACACCCATGATCCGCCGTTAAAATTAATAAATCACCGGCCTGCAATTTGTCCGTAAGTTCGGGCAGTCTTTGATCAAAGCTTTCCAAAGCTGCTGCATAGCCGGTCACATCACGGCGATGCCCGTACAGCATATCAAAATCAACAAAATTGCTAAAAATAAATGCGCCATCCCCGGCCCTGTCCATAGCGGTTAGTGTTGCATCCATAACCCCGTCCAGCCCATAGGCCTTTACTGCTGTATCCACCCCTCTTCCGGCAAAAATATCCGAAATTTTGCCGACAGCAATCATTTCTCCATTTGATTCTGACACCCGATCCAACAAGGTTGGCATGTGTGGCGGAACCGCCAGATCCTTGCGGTTATTGGTTCGACTAAAACCTTTGTTTTCATCACCGCTAAAGGGACGGGCAATGACCCGGCCAATATTGTAAGCATCCACCAGTTCACGAGCAATATTGCAAAGATCAAGTAAGGCCTTTAGACCAAAGCTCTGCTCATGGGCTGCTATTTGAAATACGGAGTCCGCAGAAGTATAAATAATCGGCTTATTGGTTTTTATATGCTCTGCACCCAGTTCAGCAATTATCGCCGTGCCCGAGGCATGACAATTGCCAAGAAAACCGGCAACTCCGGATCTGGCTTGCAGCTCATCAAGCAAAGGTTTTGGAAAAGTATCCGTAGGCGCAGTAAAATATCCCCAGTCAAACAAACATGGCGCGCCCATGGCTTCCCAATGGCCACTTGGAGTATCCTTGCCCCTGCTTTGTTCCTCGCAATATCCATAAGAGCCTAAAAACTGCCCCTTAAACTCAAGTCCAGGTGCCGTGCGCCCGCTGGCTGCTGCGTTGGCAGCGCCCAATCCTAATGCCAGCAGGTTGGGAATATGCAATGGCCCGGAGCGAACGCCCGGCGCATCACATTTTCCAGCAGCGCAAAACTCGGCAATATGGCCAAGAGTATCACCACCCTCATCTCCAAAACTGGCAGCATCAGGAGCAGAGCCAATACCAAGAGAATCCATCTCACAAATAATCAGGCGTTTCATTGTACTGGCGTTTCAATATCTGGCATTTCAACATATCGCAAAATTGCAGGCCCCAAAGAGGTACTCTGCCCGATCTTTATAGAATTGCCAATAATGGTTTCAGCCCGATCCGCAGCATCATCGGTAGCAGCATGAATAGTACATAACCTGTCACCAACTGCAATTTTGTCGCCCAATGATGGCAAATCACACAAGCCCACTGCATAATCAAGATTATCAGAAGCCAGCTTGCGACCACCGCCAAGCTCAACCACCGCCAGACCAATATCCCTGGTTGCTATCTTGTTGATAACCCCTGATTGTTTGCACAATACATCTCGCTTGATACCTGCTTTGGGTAAATATGCATCCATGCGTTCGGTAAAATCCGTTGGCCCGCCCAGTTCTGCTACCATTTTGGCAAAAACCTCCAATGCTGCACCCGTGCTAAGTGACTGTTTTGCCAGGGTAATGGCATTTTGCCGATTGGGGGATATACCACCCAAAACCAACATTTGTGCAGCCAGAGCAAGCGTAATCTGCTCAAGTCTTGTATCACGATGACTGCCATCTAAGAACCGTACTGCATTTTGCACTTCCAGAGCATTACCAGCAGCACTGGCCAGAGGCTGATCCATGTCGGTTAGCAAGGCACTGGCCGCAAGGCCGCACTCATTGGCCACAGATACCAGATTCTGTGCCAGCTCCTCAGCCATCGGCACCGTATCAGCAAATGCACCTGATCCGGTTTTTACATCCAGAACCAAACCCCCTAAGCCTGCGCTTAGTTTCTTTGATAAAATACTGGCAACGATCAAAGGTATGCATTCGACAGTTGCCGTAATATCACGAGTGGCATATATGCGCCGGTCTGCCGGAGCCAGATCACTGGTCTGGCCAATAATGGCACAACCAACTGTGCTCACAACCCGCCTTAAAGTTTGAAGATCCGGCGTAGACATATAACCTGGTATCGAGTCCAGCTTGTCAAGCGTACCACCGGTATGGCCAAGACCACGGCCGGAAATCATCGGTACATATCCACCACATGCCGCAACAATCGGCGCCAGCATCAAGGAAACATTATCGCCAACCCCTCCGGTGGAATGTTTATCCAGAACCGGGCCTTTATCTTGCAATTCATCCCAGTTCAAAACATCACCGGAATGAGCCATGGCCTTAGTCAGGCTCACGAACTCCTGACGCTCCATACCATTTAGAAATACCGCCATGGCAAAGGCTGCAATTTGCCCCTCGGATACAGAATTATCAGTAACACCTTGAATGAACTGCTCTATTTGCTGCGGTGACAATATGCCCCGATCGCGCTTGATGCGGATTATTTCCTGCGTCAGCATTTGTTTTTAATCCCCATAGGGAAGCCAGATATTCTTGACTTGCGTGCATTTGCGTAAAAACTGCCGACCTTCACCGGTCTTTGAGGATGACCAGTCACGGGATTTGCCATTATTGACCCAGGTTTGTTTCAAATTGCCGATGGACGCTTCCTGTATAGATTTACTTCCCCTCGCCGAGCCAATATACCAGATGCCATCCACCTGATCATGCTCCGCCAGTACAAGTGCCAGAGCTTCACGATCTCCAGTTACAATATTAACCACCCCGTCAGGCACGTCAGAGGTTTCCAGCAAGCTGTAAAAATCAGTACCCAGCAACGGATAGCGTTCAGATGGAATTAGCACCTGCGTATTGCCCATAGCCATGACCGGAGCAAACAGGCTTATCATCGACAGCAAAGGCATTTCATCAGGACAGACCACAGCCATTACCCCCAAAGGCTCATTTACAGCCAGAGTAACATTGCGCATTGGCGGGCTGTGAACCTGTCCGTCAAACTTATCAGCCCATGCCGCATAGGAAAAAATCCGCGATATTGACAAGTCCACCTCGCGAGCTGCTGCTGCCTTGCTTGCTCCGGTACTTTGACGTAAAAGATGGATAAATTCATCGGCGCGGCCACTCAGGTTTTCAGCCATAAAATACATGATTTGCGAGCGATTATAACTGGTACGACGGGCATAAGGCCCCGAAGCCTTATATGCGGCTTCCACTGCGTTTCGGATATCTTTTCGATTGCCATCACCGACCCGACCGATCAATTGGCCATTCATATCCGCAACTGGTATCGTGTTGCCGCCATCAGGACGAGACTGCTTGCCACCGATAAACATTTTGGGGGTGCGATCAATAGCCGACACCGCCCCCCTATTACTTATTTTGGCAGCCGGCTCAACTGCCACAGAGCCGTTTGTCTTCCAGTCATGTTTTGGGGCCAGATAAGCATACATGCCTTCGGCGCCGCCTTCTCTGCCAAAGCCGCTTTCACGATAGCCGCCAAACCCGCAAGCAGCGTCAAACATATTGGCACCATTTACCCAGACAATTCCAGCCTTTACCTCGGCGGCAACCTCCAACGCCCGATTGATGTTCTCCGACCAGATGGAACAGGCCAGGCCAAATCTGGTATTATTGGCCAGTGAAACCGCATCTGCCAGATTGCGAAAACTGGTTACGGCAAGCACCGGGCCAAAAATTTCCTCACGGGCCACAATGTTTGATGGTTCCACCTCGCTAAGCAGGGTTGGTGGATAAAAACAGCCGTTTTCAGGCATTTTTACATCCGGCTGCCAGCAAATTGCGCCCTCGTCGATACCTTGTTGCACCAACTCATCAATGCGCTTCATTTGCACCGGGTCGGCAACTGCGCCCATATCAATGGCCTTGTCCAGCGGATCACCAAGGCGAAATTTGTTCAAACGGGTCTTGATTTTGGCAATCAGTCTCTCAGCCACGCCTTCTTCGACCAGCAATCTTGAACCGGCACAGCAGACTTCACCCTGATTAAACCAGATGCCATCAACCAGACCCTCAACCGCACTGTCCAAATCTGCATCCTCAAACACGATAAACGGTGATTTACCGCCAAGCTCAAGGGTAAGTTCTTTGCCGGTACCTGCGGTTTGCTGGCGCAAAAGGCGCCCCACCGGGGTTGAGCCCGTAAAGGCAATTTTGGCAATATCAGGGTGTTTGACAATCAAAGCACCAGTGTCGCCTTTGCCGGTGACAATGTTCACCACCCCTGCCGGCACCCCGGCTTCTTCACATAATTCGGCAAAGTAAAGCGCGCTAAGGGAGGTATATTCCGCAGGTTTCAACACCACACAATTTCCCGCCGCCAGTGCCGGGGCAATCTTCCACGCCAGCATCAAAAACGGAAAATTCCACGGAATAATCTGTCCGACCACGCCTAATGGCTTGTGGTCGGCAAATTCCCGATCCAGCACTTGCGCCCAACCGGCATGATAGTAAAAATGTCTAGCCGCCAGAGGAATGTCTGCGTCTCTGGTTTCGCGGATTGGCTTGCCATTATCAAGGCTTTCCAACACCGCAATAAAACGGGAATTCTTCTGTATCAACCGGGCCAAAGCATAAAGAACTTTTGCGCGCTGGTGACATGGCTGTGCCGACCAGTCTGCAAATGCGGTGTTTGCTGCGCTTGTGGCCGCATTCACATCTGCGGCAGAACCTGATGATATTTTGGCCAGAACCTCACCATTTGCGGGGTTCAAACTGTCAAAAAAGGCTTTGCCCCTTGACCATTTCCCGGCAATAAAATGGCCAAAGCCGCTATTATTGGCCTTTAGCCATGCCTCAACCTTGCTCGCATCCTCAGGAGCCGGGCCATATTCCATGCTTGCAAAAATTTCTGCCACGCTCATATTAATTATCCTTGTGGGTGCCGATTGGCCGCAGAGTAACGTCCGGTTGCCTGATGCTCTAATTGCCGCTCAATATCTCCAAGCAGACTTGAGGCACCAAAACGAAACAGGCACGGGTCAAGCCATTCATTGCCCAATTCTTCCTTGACCAGCATTAAATAGGTCAGGGCAAGTTTGGCCGAACTTACGCCGCCTGCAGGCTTAAAACCCACCTTAAAGCCGGTGCGCTCATGATATTCGCGAATAAGGCGCATCATGATCAAGCTCACCGGCAAGGTGGCGTTTACGCTTTCCATGCCAGTTGAGGTTTTTATAAAATCAGCACCGGCCATCATGCAAACCATTGATGCCTTTGCCACTTTGGTCAGTGACCCTAATTGACCCGTTGCCAGAATTGCCTTCACATGTGCCTCGCCGCAGGCTTCGCGGAAGGCTCGCATCTCATCGTATAATGCCTGCCAGTTTGAAGTTAGAACATGGCGGCGCGAGATCACTATATCAATTTCTCTGGCTCCGGCAGAAACAGATTCCCTAATTTCTGCAATACGGGTTTTAAGTGGCGACAATCCAGCAGGAAAACCGGTAGAGACGGCTGCTACCGGAATATTTGATCCGCGCAGGGCCTCAACTGCAACCGGCACCATTTCATGATAAACGCAAACTGCCCCGGTTGTCAGCCCAATATCCGCAACCTCCAAAGCCTCAAGTATGTCATCACGCACCGGATGGCGGGCCTTGGCGCATAATCTGCGCACCCGCCCCGGCGTATCATCGCCGGACAAGGTGGTAAGATCAATCAATGATACCGCCTTTAACAGCCAGGCCGCCTGCCATTGTTTTTTCACCGAACGTCTGGCGCTATGGCTTGCTATTCGCCGTTCCACTGCCGAGCGGTTAATACGAATTTCATCAATCCATGACGGCTCAAAAGCACACCCGGCATTACGGACAATCTGGTCAAACTGGTGTATTTCAGCGCTCATTATATTCGCAATCTTGTATTTGCCTCTATTGTATTGGTTTTCGCACCGCTTGTCAGCTATTCCGGCGGATTATCCTTTAGCTCACGTATCAGGGCTGAAAATAATTTTAGCATATTCTCTGCTCCACGCTCAGCCTCGCGCATGGTGTGTTCATGGCTTAAAGTCTCATCGCGCATGCCAGCAGCATAATTGGTAATCAGCGAAACCGCCGCAATACGAAAACCCTGTTTTCTCCCCAAAATCACTTCGGGAACTGTGGACATTCCAACAAGATCGCCACCTAGTTTGCGCACCATGTTAATCTCTGCCGGAGTTTCAAAGCTAGGGCCGGAATACCATACATATACCCCTTCGTGTAATTGGGCGCCGGAAACCTTTGCCGCCTTGCGTACCCGCTCGCAAAGTTCAGGGTCATAGGCTTTTCCCATATCAACGAATTGCGGCGGCCGATGATCGCCAATCAACGGGTTTAATCCGGAAAAATTAATGTGATCAGTAATCAATGCAGCACTGGCAGGCGGCACGCTTTCATGAACAGAACCTGCGGCATTGGTAAGCAGCAAGGTATGACAGCCCATCTCCCATAACACTTCCAATGGCAGCATCATTGCCGCAGGGTTCCCGTCTTCATAATAGTGAATACGGCCAGCCATTAACGCCACATCCAGGCCGTGAATGGTTCCAAGCACCAATTCGCCCGCATGCGAGGCCACGCCGGACACCGGAAAACCGGGAATATCAGCATAAGCAATAGTAACCTTGTCCTCGACCAGGTCTACCAAATCGCCAAGACCTGATCCTAAAACTATGGCCAGACGTTGTGCTTTGGTGGCCCGCTGTTCAATATATTCCACAGCCTTTTTTACAATTGTTCTCATGTTTTATTTTGTTCCAGATCAAATGAGTGAGGGAGTAATTCGCCTAATCTATAGGTAATCGTCTCTCCAGTTGAAAGCCCGCAATGCACCTGCGCTTGCGAATCTGCAAACTCAGCCAGACGCTGACGACATCCGCCGCAGGGTGTTCCCGGCTTTTCACCACGGGTCATGATAAAAATTTCGGTTATTTCTCGTTCTCCAGCGCTAATCATAGCGCAAATGGCGGAACTTTCAGCACAATTACCAAGTGGGTAAGCAGCATTTTCCACATTGCAACCCACATAAATATTACCCGCAGCCGTACGGATTGCCGCACCTACTAAATAATTGGAATAAGGTGCATAGGCCCGCTCCATAATATCAGCGGCAGCCTTTGCTAAGTCTGTCATATTTGTCCCCAAAATGTCCCAGTCACGGCCAATGGCTGATATCTGGCACCGTAATAATCTTTAGCGGATATCCGACAAAACTTCTAGCAAAACAAATACCGCACGTACAGGAAAAGCACAGCAAAATCTGTATAGCCCTAATTCCGCCCAAATGTACTGCCACCAATTATCAAGGGCGTTTTATAAATGGGTAACCCATGAAGCAAAAAAATAAGCAAAAAAATATTGCGGGAAAACCTGCGCATTGGCCGGGCTTGCTTTACTGTTTGCCGGCAATTCACTTGCCGGGACAAACCCGTCAACAACAAAGCCGTTTGCAGAGCAGTTAGCCGCCGCCAACCCCCCCTGACAATACCAGGGTTCGCTTGACCTTGCTTGATGCAGAACTGGAAGCCGACGCACTGGAATGAACTTCCCTGGTTCGGGTCTCAAGCCGGGTTTTGGTGATCTGTTCGGTATATTGCTCCTGCCGGGCTATATGAACAGTTTTTACACCAGCCCCATATTTGCGCAGTAAAGAACGCTCATTGCAGCTACGCTTTGGAATTTGCGGAGCACAGCTTATCTGCCCTCCTGGACGATGAACCAGTGCCTCACCCTTGGCGCAAACAATGGTTCTGCCGTTATCGAACTGCCCATTGCCGTCACCCTTGTTATAATGACCGAGAGTGACCTGCATCCAGGTGCCCGCCATACAGCGAAACAATTCTCCGGAAAATTCCGGGTCAACCCGCTCATCAGGGTCAGGGCGCGCGGCCGGATGCGGAGTTGAACTGTCATCCATGCAAACCGCCTGTAGGACATAGGTTTTTTCCACCCAGCGGGTACGTGTTACCGTCTCGGTGTACGGAACTTCAACCTGCTCAGTGATAATTTCAGCATGGGCATCGGCCTCTACATTTAAGTTGGTGATAACAGTGGAAACCCCGCCTTCGGTAAACACCCCACCACCGCCGCCACCGTAAAAGAACCTACTGGCTTGTGGATTTTGCAGCACGAAGCCCTGCCCGCCGCCCTCAACCACAGCCTTACCGCCACCAACTATTTTTGTATTGGTGGTGGAAATGGTAAGGTTTGGCCCCTGAATGGAATATCCCGGCACCCGGATTTCATGATTTTTCTTTTGCTGGCAGCATTTCTTTTCCCCGGCAAAGGTGGTTGATGCCCCCGCACTCATTGTTACCCCGGCAATTGCAATCACTGCCAAAATACGTTTTTTTGAAAAACCGGTGATCATAAAAAGCTCCGATGCGATTTTCGCCTAAATCTTCATATGGAGACAAAGCAAAAAACAGGCCGAAAATGCGCGCACTAAAACCATGCCATTAAAATACATTATCCAAAATAGAAACTAATATGGAATTAAGCAGACGAACAATTGAAATACCTGGACGCCGTTTAATTTACGTCTTTTTATCAATACGTTATACGCACCTGGATTCATCAGGCCTATTCCTCGCATATGTTACAGGCAGCACCCTAACTGTAAAACTGACCCCAGAAACCGCCCGGAGCAATCTGTGATAATTTTCACTTCGCATTATCTAAAGCTGCGCAATGGACGGTATTGCCTGCTATCGGCAATATTTACCGATCATTTTCATAAAAAGCGTCAAACAAATATTTACGCTCATCGGCCATAATTTAGGCTTGTTCTTGATAATAGCTTGAGACCAGACTGTAATGAGCCTGCGCCCGGAAAAACTGGACAAACGAAGAAGCCGAATTGTTGGACGTCTGGCTGCCGACAATCGACATTTTTCCCGTGGAAAACTCACGCTAAAGGGTCGATTTTTGGCAGAAAATGGCTGGGAATACCCCCTGACAATTATTGACCTATCTCCAGGCGGCATGCTGGTGCAAAGTGATTACCGTCCCAATGAGGGGCAGCAAATTGTCATGCTGTTAAATGAGCTGGGCCGCATACAGGCAAAAATTGTGCGAACAACCGAAACCGGATTTGCCGTTGCTATCATCGCCACATTGCGAAAACGTGACCAGTTGGCCGATCGGTTAACATGGCTGATGAATGCCGAACGTCTGGGTCTTGGCGATGACCGGGCCGCGGCCAGAACCCAGCGCGCTGGCGATGTACATATTCAATTGCTTGATGGCACAAGATTTGTTGCAAGCTCTATTGATGTCTCAATAAGTGGCATGGCAGTGCTGAGCCAGGAAAAAGTCACTGTTGGTGAGCCGGTACGTGTAGGCAAGCTCTCCGGCATCATAGCCCGGCATCTGGATGGGGGATTTGCCATTCGCTTTGACCCTCCTGCCGGAAAAAGTGAACAAACAGCACAGCAAGCAGAAGAAACAAAAAAACCAAAAGAGACAGAAGATACATTCAAAGAAGCCGGTTAATTCCGCCGAAATTGCAAAACCGGGACTTGCATCTGGCTGTGTTTTGGATCATGTCATTTTGGATCATGTAAAAAAGATGGGATTTCCCGTAAATGAACTGGTTTATTAAAGCGGCAAATATGGTCTATGGACCATACTCTATTGAAAGAATGACCCAATTTGCACAAGAAGGCAGATTGGGCCTTAAAACCTTAGTCTCTGACAATCGTGATAAGGGGTTTTTGCCGGCAACACAAATTCCGGAAATACTTGAAATACTGGCACAAAAACAAACTGCGTCGGATAACAGGCAAGCTTTGGAGCAAAACAGGGCTTCTGCAAATCTGGGAAAGTTTATTTTGCATGTTGGGGTATCTGAAGACGCGCGCGAGCAATTTGTATCTGCTCTGCATGGCTTTGGTGATGCATTTGAGCCAGAACCCGGACTATGGGCGGTACGAACCCAGGCCTCTTGTGACAATATGCGAAACGCTCTGTCGAAACTGCTTGGCGCTCATGACCATTTGTTGATTTTTGAGATCAAGGACAAACAATCAGCATGGTTTAATATTGGCGAGGAAAAAGACCGAAAGTTCCGCAGTTTTCTTTCGTAAACAAATTACAACCCCACGACTCTGATCAGGCAATTATCTGCAATTAAGCATTGTTAGTAGAATAAAATCATGTTTGATGATTTATGCTTTGCTTTTTGCTAAAATTAACGCAAATAGAGGCAGATTTTTTTTGGAGCGTCCCATGTTGAAGGCTGTTATAGCGGTTTTGGCCCTATCTACAGGAGTAATTGCCTGTTCGGATCGTTCGGAACAGCCGGTTGAGGAACCATCCGCTGAAATTGCCATAGCCGAACAACAAGCGGCCGAAGAACGCAAAAAGCGGCAATTGGAAAAAGAAGCTGCTGCAGAAGCCGCTGCAAAAATCAAGGCCGATGCAATTGCCCAGGCAAAACTTGAAGCAGAAGCAAGAGAAGAAGCCAGGCGTCTGGCATTAAAACGCGCTGAACTGGACAAGCTAAAATACAAGGCGGTTGCAGCAATCCACGACGCAGAAATCATCGCCAATGCCCAAAAGAAATCAAGAATAGAGGCTGATACCATTGCCAAGTCAGCGCGTAAGGATACGGAGGCAACGCAATTTATCAGAGGACTGGAAACCGCACCGCAAGAGCCGCAGGAAGAGCCGTCTTTAGAACCGAAGCTAACAGAAACAACCGAACCAGCTCCTGCAGAAACAATTAAGACAGATATTTCAATAGCAAGCGGCAGCTTTAATAACAGTAAAAACCTGATTACTGGCAACTGGTCGATTAAATCCAATGACGGACAGCTTTTTTTGCTGCTTGATGAGGCATTTGCAATCCCTGAAGGCAAAGAAACATCCATTGCCTTGTCCGGACAAAGTCTTGAAGAAGTTCCAGATACGGCAATTCCTGCAAATCTGCTGCATATATCGCCCTTAAATCATGGCAGTGGTAAACAGGAATATGTGCTGCCTGCACAAATTGACTTTGACCAATATAAAAGCCTGCACATCATTAACAGCGCAAATGATGTATCTCTGGCTGGTTCAGAAATTCACAAATCCCCGGAGGCAGACAGCCCATCTGATCGCCAATGACTTACAATGGCGCTTAATTCAGGTCTGGAGCGTTCTTTTAAGACATTGTCAGATGTTCCTATATGAAAGAACCCGGCGAATCTTTCGGTTTTGCTTAATCCGAAAATCTGATGAATATGTGGATCAGTTGCCATCCACCCGGTCAACCAGACACCGGCAAACCCGGATGCATTGGAAGCTAATAACAGATTCTGCCCCACCGCCCCTACAGTTAATTCTTGTTCCCAAACCGGTGTTTTGTGCTCCATGTCAGGCGAAGACACCAATCCAACCACCACCCCGGCTCTGGTGAATTTCATACCTTCAGCCTGCACATCTTCTGGTTTTGCCAACGGGTTGTTTTTAGCAAAGCGCTTGCTTATTTCACCGGCGGCAATATCTCTGTCCCTGCCTTCAAATACAAGAAACCGCCATGGCACGACTTTGCGATGGTCTGGAACTCTGGAAGCGATACGCAAAATATGCTCCAGAGTTTGACTGTCCGGGCCTGGCCCACCCAGCAATGGCAGCGGCGTAGATCGCCTTTTGGCCAGCATATCCAATACGGAAGGGTCAGGATTGCACGGCAGAAGATCATCAACCCTGGAATTAGACACAGGCATATCAGACACCCACTCCTTTTTTAAGTTTCTGTTTTGACCTATAGCCCCGGTCGGGCTTATAAGGAATATGTTTTATACCGTATTGGCAAGGATCTCATGAATATCGAACCAGCATGCTGCAAACACACAGCCAAAAGCCCCGCCGAGCGTCGCCATGAGCGCGTCCGCAATTCCATTATTGCAGCCGCCGAAAAAATATTTGCACGCGAAGGCGAAATAGCCGTATCAATGCGAAGGCTGGCGGAGGAGACTGACTACTCCCCTGCCGCTCTTTACAAGTATTTTGGCTCCAAGGCAGACGTGTTTAACGCAGTTCGTGAGTCATTCTTTGAAAGACTGCTCGCCCGTATGGAAGAAGCCAGCCATGGCGCTGATACCGAACAGATATGCCGGGATATGGCACGGGCATATATTGAAACCGCTCTGGAAAACCCCGGAACCTATTTAATGTCGTATTCGAGCTGGTCTGAATATATTGACAGGGACGAAGATAGCTTTGGCAATCAGGCAGCGGCAAAACTGGAATCCATGATTTCCTCCGGAATAAACAGCGGGCTGTTCAAGCAACAGGATATTGCTCTGGCCGGCAAATCAGTTTGGGCTGCTGTCCACGGGATTACCAGCCTGCTAATTCAGGTTAGTGAACTGGGCAATGGTATTGATGACGAGCAAAGCTACAGCGCAGATAAAATCATAGAGTTTCATATCACATTCTTGGTCAATGGCTTAAAGGCAGGTTCATAAAATAGCCACTCTTGTGAACTTAAGTCTGCCTGTGAACAAAAATTGCATAGATGATATTCATTTTATCTAAACAGTGTTCACTTTTTTAATTGCAAAACAGGCCCTATACTCTTTATTGCTCCTTTGGATTGACGGTAATAGTCAGGTATAAACATAATGCATATTTTTCGCTTTTCAGTTGCAAGCTGTGTTTTGATATCTTTTGCGACAATTGCATTGCTGTTTTCTCCAGCCAAAGCAAATGATGACCCAAATACCTCTAATGCGGTGCCCGTTCCGGTGCTGGCCGTAAAGTTTCAGGATCAGCTTGAAATATCCTCAACCTGGCCTGCCACAGTTACAGCGCGACGGCAAAGCTCGCTTGGGTTTGAGCGCGGCGGCCTGATCGACAAGATATTTGTGGATGTGGGCGATACCGTCAGCAAAGGTGATAAGCTGGTCAGCCTGAATACCTCTACGCAAAAAGCCGATCTGGCTGCGGCAAATGCAGCAATTGTTCAGGCCCGCGCCCAGCACGCCATTGCGATTGCGACAGCCAAGCGCCGACAATCTCTGGCTGATGGTGGCCATATTTCCTCCCAGCGTCTGGAAGAATCCCTTGCAAATAAAGCAAGTGCCGAAGCCTCCCTAAACGCAGCCCGCGCACAAGCCAGGGCACTGTCTGCACGATTGGCTCTGTCCCATATCATTGCCCCGTTTGACGGCACAATACTAAATCGATTTTTCGACGAAGGTGCAATTGCCGGGCCGGGAACTCCGGTATTGGTGCTAATAGAAAACAATGCCTTGGAATTGATGGTGGGTCTGCCAGCAGACAAGGCCATAACACTGGCCGAAGGCGATAAGGTACAGATCAGCACCGGTTACGGTAATGCCGAGGCCAGGGTAAGGCGCAACACAAATGTATTAAACCCAGCCACCCAAACCGTGGAAGTTGTATTTGATTTCACAGGCAATGGAGTAAAGCCTCTGGCGGGGCAATCCGTACGCATCAACCTGAAAGACCAACTCGATCAGCGGGGTTTTCTGGTGCCATTATCCGCATTACGCGAAGGTCGGCGTGGCCTGTGGACACTATATGCCTTATTACCGCAAACTTCTGGCAAAAATTATATTTTATCTCCGGTGCCCGTTGAAATACTGTATACAACCGAACAACAGGCATATGTAAGAGGGCCAATTGAAGACGGCACGCTTATCCTTAAAGCATCAGGACAAAATACCTCCGTAGGCATGCTGGTCTCGCCTGCAAATGGAATACAGAAATGAGCGAGCTGTTTTATAAAAACCCGCGTCTGGCCATACTAACTGTATTTTTGATAATTGCCTCAGGTATTGGCGCATTGCTCACCCTTGGCCGTCAGGAAGACCCCACTCTTTCCGAAAGGTTTGCATTGGTAATCACCAATTATCCCGGAGCATCGGCAGAGCGGGTTGAGGCTCTGATTACCAATCCACTGGAAAGCGCCATAAAGGAATTGTTTGAGGTAAGGGAAACTACGTCCACCTCAAAATCCGGGGTCTCGATCATTACCGTGGAACTCAAGGAGGAATATCGCGGCACAGAGGTGGAACCTGTATGGACCCAAGTGCGCGAACAGCTCAATAAGGGGGCATTGTTTTTGCCTGCCGAAGCCAGCACCCCTGATTTGCGACGGCAGCGTATTGGAGCCGACACCCTGATACTGGCGTTTTCAATGGAAAGCGGCTTTGAGGAAAACATCGAATTGATTGGAAGGCTGGCCCGAGAGCTGGAGCTGAATTTCAAGAACCTGCCTGCAACCGAACAAACACAGATATTTGGCGCTGTGGAACCTGAAATACGGGTGGAAGCAGACGTGGATAAGCTGCAGGCCCTTGGCTTGCATATGGAACAGGTTGCAGAGATTTTACGCAGCGCCGATGCCAAAACCCCTGCCGGACAAATAAGAACCGGCGAAAACCAGTTTGCTTTGGAAATATCCGGTGAATTAACCGGAATCGAACGTATTCGTGAAGTTCCCATACGTGAATTTGCCGATGGAACCGTGACCCGTCTGGGTGACATTGCCAAGGTCAGTAAAACCTACCTGCAGCCAGTTAATTCCATGGCTTTTAGAAACGGCAAGCGCGTCGTGCTGTTTGCTGCCTATATTACACCAAATCAGCGGGTTGATCTTTGGAATAAAAAGGCGCTGGCACTGGTTGATGAATTTCGTGAAGAGCTACCAGACACCATTTCCCTGCAACCGATTTTCCAACAAGAAAAATACGTATCAGACAGGCTGGTTGGCCTGTTCAGGAATCTGGTTTTTTCGGCCATTTTAGTTCTGGTGTTTTCGTTTTTTATTCTGGGCTGGCGCGCGGCACTTATTGTTGGGTCTGCTTTGCCGCTTACCATTTTTATGACTGTCACCCTGTTCAAACTCATGGGGCAGCCATTACATCAGATGTCGGTCACCGGCATTGTAATTGCTCTTGGACTTTTAATTGATACAGCCATTGTGATGGTCGATGAATACAGCCTGTTACGCCGCCGTGGATCGGCTCCGGTTGAAGCGATCAAAAAAACATTCAAATTGCTGTTCGCCCCCCTGCTGGCCTCAACCCTGACCACCATGCTTGCTTTTGCACCGATTGCTCTTATGCCCGGTGGTGCCGGGGAATTTATTGGCATGATGGGAGTTTCAGTTATCTTTGCCGTTGGCTCCAGCTTTGTTCTGGCATTTACACTTATCCCGGCATTTTCCGCATGGCTCGATAAGGAACCGGAACCGGGGGCAGCCTATCGGCTGTGGCAACGGGGTTTACGTATTAGCTGGTTGACCGCCCTTTATCGCAAAATACTGGATATAGTCATTGCCCGGCCATGGCTTGGAATTTCCGCCAGTGCAATTGTACCGTTTATTGGATTTTTTATGGCCACCACCTTGCCAATGCAGTTTTTTCCGCCGGTTGATCGCGATATGTTTCAGATTCAACTGACCATGCCTGCGGACAGTTCTCTTGAGAACACACGAATACGTGCCGAAGAAATAAGACAATTCCTGATCAAGGAACCAGGTGTAAAGAACATAACCTGGGTCATGGGAAGCGCCGCGCCCAAAGTGTTTTACAATGTATTTTCCTCTGCCGCCGTAACCTCTAATCTGGCCAATGGGTTTGTAGAAACGGAATCGGCAAAAGATACTCACCGGATTGTTATAAAAATGCAGCATTTACTGCGGGCAAAATTCCCCGATGCCCGAATACTGGCCCTGCCCTTTGAGCAGGGACCGCCGGTAAATGCACCAATTGAGATGATTATCACCGGGCCAAACTTTGGCGAGCTGGATCGTCTGGGGCAGGAATTGCGCACCATGTTAAGCGCCATTCCCGGAGTTACCTATACTCAATCTGAATTACAAATGGGTCAGGTAGTAGCAGCGTTGGAGACTGATGAAGCAGCCGCTAAAAGAGCAGGCCTGCCGCTCACGGTTCTGGCACGGCGCCTGAACACATGGTTTGAAGGCATAGCTGCTGGAAGCGTGCAGGAAGGGACGGAAAGAATTCCTGTGCGCATCCAGTCTGCTCCTGAACAGCGAAATGACATTAACAGCGCACTTTCCATGCCGATCCCATCGGCAAATGGCAACACCACCCCCGGTGCCATTTCCAAGCTAAAACTGATACCAAAAATCGCCGTCATCCCCCATCAGGATGGTGTAAGATATAACGGAATCCTGGCCTATCTAGAGCCATTTACCCTGCCCTCCACCACATTGGCCGAGCTAAAGCGCCGCCTTGCGCAGTCTGATTTTCATCTTCCCCACGGCTATACCTTAAAATTCGGCGGTGATGCTGAAAGTCAGGGCAACGCCATTGGTAATTTGCTCTCAACCGCCATGCCATTGCTTATTCTGATGATCGGGGCTGTGGTACTGGCATTTAATTCATTCTCCTACGCAGGAATAATCGGATGCAGTGGCATCTTGTCCGTGGGTCTGGCCCTGTTCTCAATCTGGATATTTGGCCAAAGCATGGGGTTTATGGGCATAGTCGGCATTATGGGCCTTGTAGGTCTGTCAATAAACGGCAGTATCGTGGTGCTTACCGCGCTAAAATCCAATGAAAAAGCCAAGGCCGGAGATCCAATTGCCACCCGCGAAACCGTAATTGATGCCACCCGGCACATTGTGGCAACCACGCTTACCACTATTGGTGGCTTTATTCCGCTATTGGTGTTTGGTGACAGCTTCTGGGGGCCATTGGCTACGGCCATTGCCGGCGGAGTAACCGGATCAGCAGTTTTAGCACTGATCTTTGCACCCTCTGCATTTGTGCTATTGGCAAGATTGCGGGCCATTCACAAACGACAGGCAGCAATTAGACTGGCTAAAAAACAAATGGCTGCAAGCCGTACACAAACCGTAACAGATCGTTAATCTGGAAAAACTCACAGACATGGCCTATATGTCTTTAATTACAGCAATAAATGGTGCCAGGGAGCCCTTCATGAGCAATGTCGTCGATCTGCAAAACCCAAGTCAGGGCCAATCAATATGGCTGGCATTGCGTCAAGAAGCAGCCAATGCTGCCGCCACAGAGCCTGCTCTGGCTTCCATGCTAAATGCAGTAATATTAAATCATGATAATATTACCGATGCGCTTTCTTATATTCTGGCGACCAAGATTGGTGATGAGAATATGAGCTCCATGCAGGTTCGCGAAGTATGCGATGATGCTTTTGCCGCCTGCCCCAAAATGATAAAACAGGCAAAAGAAGATGCTAAAGCCGTATTGGATCGTGACCCTGCAGCAAAAGGATATATCCAACCGTTTTTGTTTTATAAAGGTTTTTTGGCTCTGCAGGCTTATCGGGTCAGCCATTATCTATGGCAGGAGGGCCGGAATATTCTTGCCTATTTTTTTCAATCGCGCATATCCGAATTATTCAGTGTTGATATTCATCCTGCGGCAAAAATCGGTCAAAGCATTATGATTGACCATGCCACCGGGCTTGTTATTGGTGAAACTGCAGTGGTAGGCGATGAAGTATCCATGCTTCATGGCGTTACTCTTGGCGGCACCGGGGCCGATGAACAGGATAGACACCCCAAGATTGGCAAGGGCGTATTGATCGGTGCCGGGGCCAAAGTACTGGGAAATATCAATATTGGCGAATATGCCAGAATTGCCGCAGGATCCGTGGTGTTAAAAGATGTACCTGCAGCATGTACCGTCGCAGGCGTACCAGCCAGACCCGTATCGGGTAAATGCTGCCCGGAACCGGCAAAAACCATGAACCAGCTACTTGATCCTGATTGAAGCAGGCCACCAGCTTGGGCTAGGGTTGAAACTCATTGATTCTTTATATGCGCTGGAGGCACACATGACCGAAGAAGAAATTGAAAAATTGCGTGCCTATCTGGCTCGTCGCATCAACCCGTCCGTAGAATTGCGACGCCGTGGCAAAAAAGACGACTCGCTTGAAGTCTATGCCAATGAGGAATTTCTGGGCCTGTTGTTCAAAGACGACGAAGACCCTGGTGATATTTCCTACAATCTTGATATTGCCATTTTGGCAATGGACCTGGACTAAGACCTTGCCTGTTTATGCCCTTGGTGACTTGCATCCGGAACTGCCGCCACCGGGACAATTCTGGATAGCGCCCGATGCCCAGGTAATCGGCAAAGTCACCATGCACAAAAACTCCTCACTCTGGTTTGGTGTCGTGGCCAGAGGCGATATGGATCGCCTTAGCATTGGAGAAAACTCCAACATCCAGGACGGTACGGTTTTACATTCTGATGCCGGTTTTCCTATGACCGTGGGCAAAGGTGTCACAGTCGGGCACAAGGCCATGTTGCACGGCTGTATCATTGGCGATAATTCACTCATTGGAATTGGCGCCACCGTGTTAAATGGCGCAGTAATTGGTAAAAACTGCCTGATCGGTGCCCATGCCCTTATTACTGAGGGCAAGCAAATCCCTGATAATTCCATGGTGGTGGGGGCCCCGGGTAAAATCATCCGTACGGTCACTGATGAAATGGCGCA
Organism: Robiginitomaculum sp.; assembly: GCA_015485155.1. Taxonomy (GTDB): domain Bacteria; phylum Pseudomonadota; class Alphaproteobacteria; order Caulobacterales; family Maricaulaceae; genus Robiginitomaculum_B. The sequence goes on from WFUF01000005.1 coordinate 38,531, forward strand.
AATGTTACAGGCATCTGCCGAGCATTATGTACAGAACTGGCAGCGCTATGCGAAGGATCTGCATAGGATTAGCTAATGAGCAGGCTTGCTTACCCATTTGTATTTTTTTTCCCGATTGCCCTTGCACAAACCCAGCCAGCAGAAGCACGACGAAGCACCTTTGCGCCGACTTGACAAGACCAAAGCTGCCCGGCACTTGGAGACGGTAAAATGTCTGCAAAGAAAAATTATAACCTGTTTGCCCGCCAGGCATTACTGGCCGATGGCTGGATGCAAAATGCACTGGTAAGCTGGGACGAAACCGGAACAATCACCCATATTGCCAGCGGGCAGAACCCTGGCGCAGATGCATACAAAGTGGACGTGCTTATTCCTGGCATGGCTAATTTACATTGTCACAGCTTCCAGCGGGCCATGGCAGCAATGGCGGAAATGAGCCAGTCAAAATCTGATAGTTTCTGGTCATGGCGTGAACTGATGTATCGCTTTGTGCACACTATTGCGCCAGAGCACCTGCATGATATTGCGCGCCTGGCTTATATGGAAATGCTGGAAAGCGGCTTTACCTCGGTGGGGGAGTTTCATTATTTGCACCATCAGCTAAATGGAGATGCCTTTGACGATCCGGCGGAAATGAGCCACCAGATAATCGCAGCCGCCGCAGACACTGGCATGGATTTAACCCTGCTTCCGGTTTTTTACGCCCATTCCGGCTTTGGCGGGCAGGCCCCAAGTCCACAACAATACCGCTTTATCCATGATGTGGACGGTTTTTTGCGCCTGCTTCAACAAATAACAAGCCATCACCAGGATATAGTGCTGGGCATGGCTCCACATTCCTTGCGTGCTGTCACTCCTGATCAGTTATATGAACTACTCGCAGCCAGACAATCCGGCCCCATCCATATACATGCCGCAGAACAGCAACAAGAAGTAAAAGACTGTCTGGCGGCTTTGGGTGTGCCGCCAGTTCGCTGGCTGCTTGATAATTTGGATATTAACCCAAAATGGTGCCTTGTTCATGCCACCCACATGCAAGATGACGAAATTAGGGATATGGCCAGATCAGGGGCCATTGCCGGATTGTGCCCGGTTACCGAGGCAAATCTTGGTGACGGAATTTTTGATGGTGCAAGTTTCCTCTCCCATAATGGACAGATCGGTATTGGCTCTGACAGTTGCGTTCGCATTGAGTTAACCGAAGAATTGCGATTGCTGGAATATGGCCAAAGACTGCGGGATCAGGCTCGCGCCGTATTGGCTCCTGTTGGCAAAAGCGTTGGAGGAAACCTGTTCAGACAGGCCGCAATTGGTGGAACTGTGGCCTTGCAACAAAACAGCGGAACAATTGCACCGGGCAAAAATGCAAGTTTTGTCTCATTGGATATGACGCAGCCAAACCTGTCCGGGCGTAAAATGGATACAATACTTGATGGCTGGATTTTTTCCTGTCAACGACCAGCCATAGAACATGTCTGGGTCAGCGGAACACAAATGGTAAAAAACGGCTATCATAAAAACCATGAAGCCATAACAAGAACCTATAGCGACTTAATAAAAAAGATACTCCATAAAGACATGTAAGAGCCAAATGCGCACAAGATAAACACCCCACGTGATGGTCAGTGATAAGGGTCACTATTAGGGTCAGTGCCATTTTTCGGCTGTCCCTTGAGTGATACTTGATACCCCCTGCAATCACACCAAAACAGCACTTTTTGATAACCAGATGACCCTTAAGTGACCCTTCTCTATACTGACTGACCCTTGAGATGCGGGGATAAGTGCAAAAGGCGCCCGCCCTTGCCAGAGCTGTTATAATGTAAGGGTTAGGGCAAAGCCCCCGACAAAACGCTCTTTGACAGGTAAATATTTTTCTCAAACCCAATAAAATAAAAGGTTTGTGTGCGCTCATGACGCGTCAATGATTCTAGCAAGCAGTCACACAAATGCGCCTTGCCTCTGGCTCTTATCCTGAGGGCATAAGCCGTAGCGCTATTTTTCACAAAATATCAAGAGCATTAACATGGCGCTAGGAAATTTCAGCTAGAACAGCAGCTATAAATCTTTAAGGGTCTCTTGCATTTAGGAAAAGTTATGGCGCAGCCGGCAAAAAATGGCGAACTGATCAAGGTTCCAAATACTCTAAAGGCCAAAATTGGTGGCCGCATGGCCAAAGTAGACAAGGAAGCCATTGCCAGGGCTGAATCAGCTCTACAGTCTCTGAGCTGCCGTTTTGATGACTGGATCGCTACCGAGACTTCCAAGCTTGAAGCGGCACATGACAAGGTTACTGCCGGATCACTGGCCCAGCCAGAGGGTCGTGAGCTGTTTACTGTAGCCCATGATCTAAAGGGACTTGGAACCACCTATGGCTATCCACTGGTAACTGCATTGGCAAGCTCGCTTTGTGACATAACGCTAAGTCAGCCAATCCGGGAAAAGGCCCCAAAAGATCTGGTAACCGCTCATGTGCAGGCCATTCGTGCAGCTGTAAACAGCAATATCAAAAGCACTGATCACCCTGTAGGCGGGCAATTATGTCTTGAGTTAAAAAAGAAGTCAGAAGATTTTCTGGACACTATTTGATCATTCATTGATCAATCACGCCTGAGCAGTGCTCTCACCATCCACAACCAGCTTGATCTATGCCGCATTTGCCAGCATGTTCTTGGTACTGTCAGACAGGTTATCAAGCCGGGCCAACAAATAATCCAGCTCTTCCTTGGGCAGGCCCTGGAACCTGGTCAGCACACGCTCGATCAGTCGTCTTGCAAAGCGCTCACGATCAAGATGCCCGTCGTCAAAATCCATTTCGTGCACCATATCAATACCGGCACGAAACACCGGATACAGGCGCGATGGCAGGCCAGCCCGTTCGAATATGGCTCGCAATCCCAGTGTCCCGGCATCATGAACCAGCAACCATGCTCTTGCGTGAGGAACCCCCGCCAATTCAGCCAGTGACCATTCCACAAAGCGAACATGCCCCAGGCACAGGCCGCGTACTATCAAAGAAGGAGTTAAACGGCCATTAAGGTGCAATTGCTGGACGAAGCGCTGCATATCAGCAGCACGGCCAGCCTGATCGACCAGATCAATCGTTGCTCGCTCCCGCGCACCCTCAGCCAATTCTACGGCTAATTGCGGTGGCAGTTCATGACGCTTGGCAAGCCGCTTTAACGCTTCGTCACTAACCAGTGAAACCAGCTTTTCCGCCACATGTACCGGCAGAGAGTCCCGAGCTATCAGCCCATCGGTTATTTTGGCGTTCTTGCCAAAACGCTCCAGAGTTATAGAAAATGAATCTTCGGAAAAAACAGCACCATTATTTGCAGCTGCCACAGCAACCGCAGGTTCTCGCCCTTCTGATGCAATCACCTGCACAACCTTGGATGAGACTTTCTTGCGCCCCGCTACCGCCATCTGACGAACCGCCACTCCGGAACGAACAACATCTATTAAATCATCATCGGTCAAAGCCGGTGATGATGACAAGATCGGCATGGCGATTGAATCAAGGTCAGAAGCCAGCTTAACCGCAATTTCACGAGGCAGATGCGGCGAGTTCTGCAAAGTGACAGCCAATGCACGTCGAACCAGCTCTGCGGCATCACCTGCCATAACCTGCATAATCTCGATAGCGCTTTGGCGCTCCACACGAGACAAGGGAGCACGATCAATAACCCGGCAAATCTTGTGAGCAGCTATGGCTCTGTCATCATCATCATTGTCTTTTGCAAGACGCTGAATATCGCTTTCGGTCAGCTTTGCTCGCATTGCGGCGATCGCCATTTGCCTCTCCACTTAAAAATCAGATTCGAACTAATCTCAAATGTGAAGGATTATGCTTAACGGAAGGTTGCAATTTTCAGTTATTTATTCAAAGGCCTATCGGTGGCTCCGGGTGCAGAAAGCTCTGATAACAGTCGGATAACCATTGGCGACAGCTCCAGAATAGAAGAACGCGCCAATCCTGAAAGCACAGTGGCCACGGGCTGTGATTGCTGATTTGTTGTGCTATCCACACCAGCTTTCGGCACCGTAGAATGAGCCTTAATCAAATTGCTTGCTACTTCGGCAACTGTGCGAGACTTACCAGAAGGCGTTGAAAAAATTGCAGGATTTGCCGCCGCCTGCTTTGGGAACAGCTTTGCGGCATCCATAGATGGTGTCTGCTTGGCTGCCTGCAACAAGTCTCCTGCACTTGCCGCGCCCATAAAATGAGCTGCATATAGCTCACCATTTGTGGGCGCACGGCCTAATTTTGACCGCAGGACTTTGGTGTTCTCCAAAGTAAGCTGTGCCGCCATATTGGTGGAGATTTTGGGGTCATGGCGTAAATTCAGTATCTGGCCCTTCAACGCAGAGTTCTTAACTGCATACCGCCCATTTTCATCTTTGGTAATTGCCGATGCCTCAGTGCCCAAGCCCTGCGCGGCTCCGTAACGAGACACCATTGCCAGCCATGTCTGCTCGATAAACTGAAACATGCCGGCAGCAGAAGATCCTGTTGCTTTGGCTTCAGAGCGAAATCCACTTTCGCGGGCGGCAGTCTTTACCAGAAAATCAAAAGACACCCCTGTATCAGTGGCCGCCCTTGCAAAGGTTTTGGTCAAAGTCTGAAAATCACGTGCGGAATATACTTCGGTCATGCGGAGCTGTTTACCTGTTTGATCTGACTACCCTTCACCCTTCTTAAATCCTATCAGCTAACCGGTGGTTAATCCTATGCTCGAGGCCCGCGCCATAAGATCAGGCAAAATACTATTGCAGAATCAACATATTTATACTTTACTAGCCTTGCTGAGGGCAGAATTTTGGAGAAACAACTATGCGCGTCCTAATGACTGCCGCCAGTTTAGCCCTTGCCCTTACTTTCTTTACCGCACCATCGGCAGTGGCCGAAGAAAAAAAGAAATCATGTTTTCGAGTCTATGATATCACTGGATTTCAGTATATTGATAACGAATACTTACTATTAAACGGCCGCACTGCAAGCCGCAAATATCTGGTATCGTTCCGGCGCCAGTGCAGTGATCTGAGATTCACCAATGGTCTGACCACAAGTTTTGCAAATTCATTGGTATGCCCACCTTTTAATGAATATGTAAGAACAGGCTCCGACCGCTGCCCGGTAAAAAAAATCAAGGCACTGTCTGCAAAAGACGACCATATGCAGATCATATCCAAGTGGAAAGAACAAGAAAAAGAAGAGACCGCTGTTCCTGAAAAACCCCTGCCCTAAAAGGCTCGTTCATAAGGGGTAACAGCCTGAATAAACCCTGGTGCATTCTCATCCAGTTTGAACAAGACCATGTCCTTTCGCTTATATGAGCGATGTAATCCAAGCTTGCCCAGAACGCGCCCTGCAGCTGATTTTAGAACCCGTTCAAACTGTCCGGCATTTTCCCAACTGGGGTTCATGCCAAACTTCCTGCGTAACAGGCCATTGGTCATCATACCACCATTGATAAAGGCACTTTGCGGGGTTGAAAACTCCATGACCATGGATACGCAATAGGTCTGGTTCTCCACCCGGTGCGGAGAGCGATGTGGCCATGACACCATTTCACCGCCATATAAGTCATAAACCCCGGCGCTCTCATCCAAAGATGGAGAATATGGGACATCTTCATTCATCTCCCCAATCACAATGGCTTCAAATGCCTCATCCGATAAAAACTCCTGAGTTAACGGATAAACCCATACCCGCTTATGCCCTCGGATATGCCATAAATGCGTGATGGTAGGATCGCTGTGATATGGGGTTCTAGCCGTTGGCGACGACAGTAAAACGCCACCTCGACAATTGCGGCGACCCTTATTCTTTCCAGCTTTATCCTCTAATTCGTCATGCAACTGATCCAGCACCTCAATATATTCCGGGTGGGTATTCATTACCTCACGAACATTGATCCAGATATCTCCGGATTGTGCCGCATCAACCAGTGTTTTGCCGCTTGCATCACCGAAATCCACTGTTAGGTGCTGATCCTGATATTCCTGAAATCTGCCATCGGCAGGTAAAGCTAAAACATCCACTAAATGTCGTGGATGACGATCCAGCATAGTAGCCAGAGCATCATCACTGAACAGTCCTGTTGCCTCCAATGAGTGCTGCACGGCCATGACCTTCTTACCATAGTTGGCACGGTTTTCGTCGGTCCAGTTATTGATCAGTTCCATTTTATCTCCAGAGCATCATATTTTCAAAAGCGAGCCGGGAATTAGATAAAACCCTAATCGAAAAAACTTAAAATAGTTCTACGAAGCTATTTACATAAATCACCGCCCTTGATTTTTCCAAAAGCAACAACCTAAAATTGTCAGCGATTCGGTTGCCCCACAAGGGAGAGGGCCATATTTATGGCTAAAACAAAACACACACGAACAAAATCCGCATTGGTGCGAATTACCTTCGTTACAACTTTGCTCTTTATACTGGTAAATTCAGCCCAGGCCGAATGGCGATCCTCTGGCAATCACATCCCTGCAGGTGGTCGTATTGATGCCTGTACAATTGACTTTAACGATATCTATCCGTGGGCCGTGGCCGATTACGAACTCTCATCGGCCGAGGACAGCGTGCATCTGGGGACGATGGAAATTGTTGGTGTTCGCTGCACATGGAAAAAGAAAAACGGCGGCATACCTGACCTGTTTTCAGGTGGTGATATTGTCTGCCCGGCAGGACAACGTGCAAATTCGTCCTTAGCCGGAGGATGTGGCGATACCAGCTTTGTGCAACAATGCCCCTCAGCACCAAATCAGGGTCAGGAAAGCAGCGGAGTAAACCAGAACACAGCCGGCAACCCGATTGATCTGCGCAATGGAGCAAAAGTTGAGACGGTTGTTGACTTTATGGCCTATGGTTCTCACAATTTTGGCCTGATCCGTACCTATAATTCTGCATCCACACGTTCATCACGCCTTGGCTATGGCTGGCGCACCAATTTCGATCGCAATCTGATTTCCCCTGGCAGCTTTTCCAGTCAGTATATTGTTGAGATTGTCGATGGTGAGGGCGCATCGACAGCATTTCGAAGAACCGGCGGTGTTTTTCGACTGGCTTACTGGAAACGCAGCACCGGCCAATGGACTTATACGCGAAAGGGGCTAAATGCCTCATTGGTAAAGCTGGCAAATGGCTGGGAATACACTACCCATACCGGGAGGGTAGAGTTTTTTGACACTGATGGCCGGATATTATGGATGCGAGATCCAGACGGCTATCAAATTGATTTTACATATGATTCAAATGGCAATAATTCGCAGGTTCAGGACAGTTTTGGCCGCACAATTACTATGTGGTATGACCCTCAGGGGCGCATGCAGGCTGCTTTTGACCCCTTAGGCCGGGCCTATGATTATGTATATAGCGTTGTTGGCAATGGATTTCCAGCAACGACAGATCCAACCACTGCTGGACAAAATGGCATGCTGTCTGCTGTAGCCTATCCAGATGACACACCCCTGGACGATACGGACAACCCAACAGTATCTTATCATTATGAAATACCCGATACGCCTGTTGCCCTTACTGGCATAACCAACGAAAACGGCATCAGGATCAAAACCTGGGACTATGATCTGGCAGGGCGCGGTATTCTGAGCGAACATGCTGGTGGTACAGATCGCGTCAGCATCGCCTATGGTGCCAACACTGCCACTGTTACCAATGCCATGGGCAAGCAGACAATCGTTGAATTTGAAGAATTTCAGGACAGTTTACGTCTGGTGGCCATAAATGGACAAGCTTCGCTGAACTGTGCTGCGGCCAATACTTCTTATACATATGACAATAATGGATATGTTCAGACCATTACTGATGCCAAGGGAAGGGTTACCCGCTTTACCAATGATGCCAAGGGACGGCGCAGTACGGCAGAGCTGGCATTTGGTACTGCTGATGCACGGCAGGTAAGCGCCATTTGGGACGCTGAACTGCCACAGCCTACTCTCATATCGGAACCCGGTCTGGATACAGTCTACACCTATGATGCTCAGAACCGGATAACAAGTGTAACCCAAACAGATACCACAACTCACACCCTGCCCTATGCCACTAATGGCCAAAGCCGGGTTTGGGCTATAAGCTGGACAGGGCTCAGCCAGATAGACACCATTGACGGCCCTCTGCCCGGCCCGGTTGATATTGTTGATTTTGACTATGACAGTGCCGGTAATCTTATTCGCTTTACCAATGAATTGGGTCAGGTGACACAGATCACCAGCCACACAGATAACGGACTACCCGAAGAGAGCATTGACCCCAATGGCGTTCGCACGACAATGTCTTATTCGCCACGGGATTTATTGACCTCTTTTACGGTATTTGACCCTTATGGTGGCTCCTATACCACCAGCTTATCCTACACACCTACCGGTCAGCTAAGCGGCATTATCCCACCCAATGGGGCATGGATAGGACTATGGTATGATGCTGCTGAGCGCCTTAGCGGAATTGGCAATAATGCCGGCGACACTATCACATTTACCTATGATGACCTGGGCAATGTCACCGCAACAGATTTTGTGGACTCATCCAATATTGTTCGTTCACAATTTAATGAAACCTTTGATGAGTTGGGAAGAGTACTAACCAGCATCGGCGCCAGCAACCAGATCACCAGTTATAGCTGGGATCAATTGAACATATTAACATCCAGCACGGATCCTAATGGTGGCACCATTACCAATGCTTACGATAATCTGAACCGGCTGCAGAGCCAAACCAATGCCATATTTGCGACAATAAACACTGATTATGGTGATAGCGGTTTAACCGGCATAACAGACCCAGGCGGACTGACTACTGCCTTTGTGCGCAATGGTTGGGGGGAAATAATCCGCGAAGCAAGTCCCGATTCCGGCATTACAGACTATGAACGCAATGAACTGGGACTTGTGATCAAACGCACTGATGCCATGGGACAGATCACCAATTACATCTATGATAACGCAGGAAGACTGATTGCGGAAAACTTTGTCGGCAATACAAATCAAAATGTTGATTATATCTGGGATGCCGGTGGCGATCGCGGCATTGGCCGGCTTACGCAAATATGGGATGAACAAGGCGTAAGCGACTTTGTTTATGATGCCAGAGGTGAACTATATAAAGAAATTCGCAGCCAAAATTCCCACATTTATGAAACCGTTTACTCTAATGATGGCAGCGGAGAGATTACCGGCATGACCTACCCCTCAGGCCGAATTGTGAGTTTTATTCGCGATAATGCCGGGCGTGTTACAGCTGTGCAGACCAGTGACAATGCCACAAGCCCCATGGTCAACATATTGAATGATATTGACTATCTGCCCTTCGGCCCGCTTGTCACCGGCACTTTTGGCAATGGGCATGAATTGCAGATATCCTATGATCTGGATTATCAGATAAAGACTATCCAAACCGGTAATGGCAGTATTGTTGATCTTGATTTTTCACAAGACCCGGTCGGAAATATTACAGCTATCAATGATGGCCTTGCTTCTGTACGCAGTCAGACCTTTGCCTATGACCCTGCAAACCGGCTGATCAATGCCAGCGGCATTTACGGCACAATAGGTTACAACTATGATCTGACCGGGAACCGTCTGGCCAGAACTATTGATAATGGCTCGCTTATTACCGAAAACTATTCCTATGCCGCTGGCAGCAACCGGCAAATCAGCATTAGTGGGAATGGTGGGCGCGCTTTATTATGGAACGCTGCCGGACAGGTAACTTCCGATACACGAGGGTCAGATAATTATTTATATTCACAAGACGCAAAAGGGCGCACACGAACCATTAGCAGAAACGGTAGCCAGATTGCCTACTATGGCTATGATGCCTTTAACCGAAGGGTGGTAAAATCACTTACCGGGCAGATTATTCACTATATTTATGACCGCGATGACCGGTTAATCGCCGAGCATGACGGCACCGATGGTGCGGTAATCCGGGAATATATCTGGCTGGGGCTAACCCCACTTGCAGTTATTGATTACGGTACCGGAATTCCGGTGATCAGCTTCTTGCATTCGGATCATCTCGGACGACCGATTGCAGCTACTGACAGCACCGGTGCAAAAGTGTGGGACGGTGCATTTACTCCATTTGGCGAGGCAGTGCTGATTGCCGGCAGTTTATCGCTGGATTTGCGCTTTCCCGGCCAGATCCGTGACAGTGAAACCGAGCTTTATTACAACTTTACTCGTATTTACGATCCGGCAATTGGCCGCTACCTGCAAGTTGACACCATTGGCCTTAATGGCGGCATTAACCCATTTGCCTATGCAGGAGGCAACCCGGTGGGGTTTATTGATCCGAGGGGCGAAGTGCCCCTTTATATTGCCGGAGCGCTGATATTCGGTGGAATAGATATTTTTATGCAGCTTAGGCAAAATGGCAATCGATGGGAGTGTATAAACTGGACAAGGGCTGCAATTGCAGCGGCCTCTGGCGCAGTAGGCGGTGGAATCTTTGCAGGCTCAATGATGCGATCCCTAAATGGCGCCCGTTTTGTCGATGGCAGCATGCGGACTGGCACAGCTATGGAGCGATTTAGAAGAGCTTTGAGAATTTCCGGCAGGAGCACCGAAGTTCATCATGCGATTATTCCCAATGCAGCTAAATCTGTACCAAGGTTAATTCGCAACCACCCGGCGAACCTGAAACCGCTACCACAAGCCACCCACAGGCGTTTACACGGAAAATGGGATGGCATGGATAAAATGCGCCTGCCGCAACGGATATGGTATGGCAGCCCCAATTGGGCGCAGCTTGCAGGATCAGTGCCTTTTGCCGGTGGTGCAATGGATACGCTGCAGGTGCTGGGGCAGGACAAATGTGACAGGGGCTGTAATTAGCCGATATAGCAATTGTATATTTGCGCCAGTTTCACCGCTACTTGGAATTATTTACCATATTCATTCACCACATATATACGATTATAAATTACACGTTTTAAGTGAGTTTAGGTAAAAAATGGGGACAAAATGGATCACATAAAACAAAAATACAAAGAGCTTTTGGCCTTAAATATACCCGACATCAAAGTATTTCCCCCGATGACGGAAGATGAAATTGCTGAGTTTTGTGAAATCAGGAAGCAACAATTCGGCATCATACCCTCAAGAGAATATTGTGATTTGTTGCGCATTGCCAAGGGTGCAAGTTGGTATGATGGTTATGTTGAGTTGAACCTTGCTGATCCGGAGAATTTGAATAAAGAAGAACGCTGGAATGTTGGAAGTGCCTTTCAAAACGCTCTGGTGATTTATAACCATGGCAATGGTAATCAATATCTGGTTGATATAAAGCCAGATGGCAGCCCGGGCCATGTATTGGGCTGGCAACACGAAACCCCGGCTTTAACAATTTGCTGGCGTGATTTGGGAGGCCTGTTTCAGTCGCTTATTGATAATTGGAACCACCCAGATAACCCTGGCACTGCCCCCGATGCCGACCCTGATGCCGACCCCGATGAATGGATAGATTTTGCTATATTTAATCCTATTGATAATGATGATGAAATTCATCTTAGCGGAACCAATATGACCGTTGACTTTGAAACCGCAATCGCCAGTCCCAACCCTGCATTTAGAGAATTTGCAAAGCAGGCTGGAGATCAATATTATTTTGTCGACTGGAGTGCTGGAGAACCGGGATCAGGAGCTGATATCCCCCGTAAATGGTTTGATGAACCATCCATCAGAAGCGATGAAAACGGCTTGATGTTTGGCTTTAGAAGAAGCTCACGCAAGCCTTCATTTTTTGATCGCCTTTTAGGAAAGTTGTTTAAGATATGGCATCCGTAGCCGGGGGGAAACTGCTGTTACCTGTTATAGGCATAAGCCGAACAATCAATTGCAGGTCTTGCGCCAATAATCATGTCGGCAAGCAGGGCTGCTGATCCTGCAGCCATTGTCCACCCCAAATGCCCATGGCCACAATTAAGCCAAAGCCCATTTACCGGGCTGCGCCCAATTATCGGCACACCATCGCAATTCATTGGTCGCAAGCCTGTCCACGGGCTTGCAGCCTGCCAATCAAGATGACTGCTCAAATGGGGATATATCGTGTCAAATACCCCCCGTAATAAATGCAGACGCTTTGCTGGCAATTCATGATCAACCCCGGCAAATTCAGCCATTCCCACAACACGCAACCGCTTGGCAATCGGAGTAATGGCAATGTGCCTAGCCTCATCAACCACCGGCAACATCGGCATTTGCCCGGACAATGCAGAAGCATCCACGGTAATCGAATAACCCTTTACCGGCTTAATGGGCAAAGGCAGGTCTAATGGTCTGAGCAGATCCGGGGCAGATATCCCGGCACAAACAACAACTTCACCAAAAATTGGGCCGCTTGCGGTATCGACCCCGATAATCCTGTTATTCTCTCTTATCAAGCCGGTTACTTTGCTTTGCAGCTTTATCTGCCCACCAGATGCTTTGGCATGCTCAGCCAGTGCCAGCGTGAATTTTCTGGCATCTCCCATGCAATCATCAGGATAATAAATAGCGCCGGCAATCTGTTTTCGCGCATGCTGTAATTGTGGTTCCACAGTCACGGCACCGGCCCCATCCATCGCATCAAAGCGCAAACCCAAGTCCTGTAATTCCTGTGCCATATTTATGGACTTTGCAAATTCATATTTTGAAGAAAAAACCTTCAAAGACCCGTTACAGCCCTGATCATATTGCAACTGATATTGCTGCGTCAGATTTTTGGCGCAGTTTAGAGAATAACCAGCCAGCACAAAATTGGCTTCGGCTGATTTTCTGGCCGCTGCCGGTACCGAGTTTTGCAGAAACCGCAAGCCCCATCCCATAATACCCGGCAGCACTCGCCAGTGTATTCTCATCGCCGAGTTGGGCTGAAACAAGGAGGATAGCAAGTGAGCAAATGCCGACGGACTATTCCATGGCTCAGGCTGTGACGGGGTCATCATCCCGCCATTGGCAAAACTGGTTTCCAGTGCCAAATCATCATTTGCCTCGAGCAAAACCGCAGGTACACCCTTTGCACACAAGGCAGACAGGGTTGCAACGCCGATGACACCACCACCGATCACAATCATTTTTTTTGCGGACTGCTTGCTCACCAGTATCGGCCCAAAATTATCTAATCGCCAAGCACTTTTCCGGGGTTTAACAGATTTTCAGGATCCAGCGCGGCTTTTAATGTGCGCATTAGCTTAATCTCATCGGCAGTCCTGGAAGAAGACAACCAGTTTCGTTTCTCCAACCCTATGCCGTGTTCTGCCGATACCGATCCGCCAAATGCTGCCAGTGGTTCATAAACAGCTTTTTCCACTTCTTCATGGGGTAATTCGCCCTCAACCCCGCTACCTACTGCCAAGTGAATATTGCAATCTCCCAAGTGACCAAATACCGCCAGTTTGGCTTTTGCGCCCCATTTCTCCTGCAAATTATTCTCAACCATGCTCACATAATTATTCATATGCATGAGCGGCAGACTTACATCAAAAGCTCCAGACGGCAGCAAGGTCATCACCAGTGTAATTATATCATCACGAATTGCCCACAAGGCTTTTCCCTGTTCCTCAGAATTTGCAATAACCGCATCAAGAATCAATCCATTACTCAATAGCTCTTCAAGAACTTCTGTAAATCGCTGTGCATCTGCATCCAGATCGCCACCGCTGGCCTCAATCAGGATATAATAGTTATATTCAGGCTTCAAAGGTGGCTTGTGATCAGAATTACCTTTTAATATCAATGAATAATAATTATTCCACATAACCTCAAATGCACTTAAAGTTCCGCCCAAAGCACCGGAAAATGTTTTTAATATTTGCGATATACTGTCAAAATCATTCAGTGCCACCAAAGCTGTATTATTGCTGATCATGGCCGGTCGCAGACGCAAGACCGCCCGGGTAACAATGCCCAAAGTACCTTCCGAGCCAATAAATAACTGCTTTAAGTCATATCCAGCATTATTTTTAAGCATTGAGTTCATCGAGGAAATAATAGTGCCATCAGCAAGCACTGCCTCAAGCCCCAAAACCTGTTCGCGCATCATGCCATAGCGGATCACCTGATTTCCACCGGCATTTGTTGCAATCAAACCGCCAATATTGGCCGAGCCGCGCGCACCCAGATCAACAGGAAAAGCAAGATTTACAGCTTCGGCCTGTTCCTGCACTGTTTGCAATGGAACTCCGGCCTGAACCGTTATTGTTGCTCCTACTTCATCCAAATGCTCAATTTTACGCATTCTTTCCAGCGAGACCACCAAATCACTGGCCGTGGTTTCAGTACCTTGCACCAGCCCGCTAAGTCCGCCAATGGGAACTACCGTCTGCCTGTTCTCATGGCATAATCTCATAACTTGCGATAATTCATCAGTGCTTGCCGGCCGGACGATTGCCAGAGCCTGCCTGTTGCCACCACCAAGCCAGTTGGTTGGGCGCTCATGAACATCCCTTGCGCTAATAAGACCAGCTTCGCCTACAATTTTTTGAATTTGTGCAATCAACCGGCTCATTTTGGACTCCTTTTAATTGCCTTGTTGTTGCCATGTAACCGGCCAATGAGCAATCTAAACTTCTTTCCGGCTAATGCGCAAACAGCGTTTCTTCATCTATAATGAAACTGAGCAATCACCGAATCGAAACGGGGGATTTATTATGAAGCCAGCATCACTACTGATATTTGCTGCATTTTTCATAAGCATTGCTAACACCGCAAATGCGCAATCAAAAATCGAGGTGTTCTCGCCGATTGGTGAGGCAAAACAGGTTTCACAAGTCAAGGTGAGATTTTCCACCGCCATGACTTCCATGGGAGATGTCAGACAATCTGATCCATTTATTGTTGATTGCTCCGCAAGTGGTGACGGCTTGTGGATTGATCCTAAAAACTGGGTTTACAGGTTTGGAAAAACACTGGATTCTGGCAATAGCTGTACATTTCAACCCATCCCCGGTTTGCGTGATATTCAAGGAAACAAAGTACAAACAAAACCAGTATATAAATTCACCACGGGCGGGCCGACTGTACGGTATACAAGGCCCTATGACGGCAATCGCAATATTGCAGAAGACCAATATTTTCAGATATTTCTCGATGGTAAAGTAGATAAGGCAAGCGTTGAAAAACTGGCTTGGTGTTCCATAGATAATCTGGCTGAAAAAATACCGGTAATTGTGCTGGACACTCCTAAAGACAAGAGCCCATCGGACAATGCTATCTGGTTGCGCTGTCAAAACACATTGCCGCCGGCAACAAAGTTAAGGCTGGTGTGGGAAAAAGGAATCCAGTCACCAAATTCAGTTGCTACCAGTTCGCGACAGTTTTTTTCCTATGTTACCCGCGCCCCGTTCCGGGCAGATTTTTCCTGTGCCCGCAGCTCCTCACAGGAACCATGCTCGCCACTTTCTGACTTTGTTTTACGCTTTTCAGCACCTGTTTTGGTAAGGGATGCAAAACTGATAAAACTTATTGCTTCCGATGGCTCGGTTATTGCTCCCGACTTTGATGATATGAGCGATGAAGAGGCTGAGCGGCAAGGCACCAGAACAGTTCGCTTTAAGGGCCCGTTTGCAGAGCGTCAGAACTTTTCTATCATACTTCCCGATAATCTTGATGATGATGCTGGCCGTATTTTGCAAAACGCATCATCATTTCCCTTAAAAATATCTACTGGCGAATTTCCACCCCTGATCAAGTTTTCCGGAACCTTTGGAATCCTCGAGCACAAAACCGGTGCCGTACTGCCGGTCTCAATTCGAGGCGTAGAATCCAGCCTTCCAAACCAAACCATATCAATTGGCAGATCCGGCAAATTAGTAAAAACCAAAGACCCTTTTGAGATTTTACGCTGGATGGAACGGGTCAACCGGGCAGAATGGGGAAGAACACAGCAAGAAGACGGAAAATGGGTCTATAATAACGATGATCCACATCCATCGGTTTTTTCC
Organism: Robiginitomaculum sp.; assembly: GCA_015485155.1. Classification (GTDB taxonomy): domain Bacteria; phylum Pseudomonadota; class Alphaproteobacteria; order Caulobacterales; family Maricaulaceae; genus Robiginitomaculum_B. The sequence goes on from WFUF01000005.1 coordinate 54,475, forward strand.
CAAAATCAACAAACCCAATCCTTTGAAATGCCAGAAACAGCAGATGACAAGGCGCTGGAAGTCATTGGCATACCGTTAAAAGAACCCGGATTCTATGTGGTTGAGCTAAAGAGCCGTGTTCTGGGCAGTGCTTTAAGTCAATCCAAAGCTCCTTATCATGTGGCGACCAGTGCGCTGGTTACCAATATGGCAGTGCACTTCAAATGGGGACAGGATAGCTCTGCCATATGGGTTACCTATCTGGATAGCGGGCTTCCCGTGCGCGGGGCGCATGTGCAAATAGGTAATGAATGCTCCGGAAAAATTATCTGGCAGGGGCAAACCCAAAAAAACGGGCTGGCAATTATTGAAAACCAAATCCCCGCAAGCGCAAGCTGGACATCATGCAACTCAGACAGAACTCCGCCATTGATCATTACAGCCAGCACTTCTGCTGATTTCAGCTTTACCCGCACCTCTTGGAATGATGGTATATCGCCATGGGAATTTGGAGTGCAAACCGGCTATTCCGGTGATCGTATCAAGGCCCACACCGTATTGGATCGCTCCTTGTTTCGTGCGGGTGAAACTGTTTCAATGAAACACTTTTTGCGCCAAACCTCTGCAACCGGCCTTGAGTTGGTATCAGGAGCCCCCAAAAAAGCCAAGCTCATACTTTCGCACATAAGATCAGGACAATCATTTGAACTACCGCTTGTTTTTGACAAATGGGGGCGAGCTGCGAACCAATGGAAAATACCTGATGATGCCCGGCTGGGAGAGTACCGATTGGCCATTAAATATCAAAATGATACGCGGGCTATATCAGGGCAATTCAGAGTTGAGGAATTCAAAATTCCATTGATGCAGGCATTTCTGAGCGGCCCCGGCACTCCGGTTATCAATGGCAGAAATATCGAGATGAAAGCTCTGGTTCGCTATCTTTCTGGTGGCGGCGCCTCAGGACAAAACATCAGACTGATAAGCAAAACCACACCTGACTGGAAGCAATTTCCCAACTGGCCGGATTATTCATTTAAGTACCAAAATATCAAAGAGGGAACATTCAAGCGCGGCGAAAGACCTGACACAAGGCCCATACCGTTTCAGGACGACCAATCCATAACCCTTGATGCTAATGGTTCTGCCACCATAAATATTGCCGGACTTCCCGGCTTTGGCCAGCGCATGGTTTTGCGCTCGGAACTGGAATACAAGGATGCAAATGGCGAAACACTGGTACAGAACAAAAGCACCAGCCTGTGGCCGGCAAGTATTGCTCTTGGCATTAAAACCGAAGGCTGGGCAGCCAGCGAAAATGAGTTAAAGTTTTCTGTTTTAGCCATTGGCACTGATCAAAAGCCCGTTGCAAACCAGCAAGTGGATGTTTCACTTTATCTTGAAAAGAACCTGTCATGGCGCAAGCGGATGATCGGTGGCTATTACTCGTATGAAAATGAACAGCAAATATCATTGCTAGAGCCAAACTGCACCGGCAAGACCAACCGGAACGGCCTATTGTTCTGTAAGCTTAAACTAGGCGTTTCCGGTGAAATTTTGTTACAAGCCAAGACCAAGGACTCGCAGGGAAATACTGCCACCTCCACCCGCTCAGTCTGGCTGGCGGGAGAAGATGACTGGTGGTTTGACCAGCAACAGGGCGACCGGATGGATTTGCTGGTAGAGCGGGCAGAACTTGAAGACGGTGATACTGCTAAAATTCAGGTGCGCAGCCCGTTTCGTAATGCAACCGCTTTGGTAACTATTGAGCGTGAAGGCATAATTGATAGCTTTGTCACCAATATCTCCGGCAAAAAACCTGTGATAAGGGTGCCAATAAAAGGACGCTATTCACCGAATGTTTATGTATCAGTATTGGCAGTGCGAGGACGGGTCGGCGGCTTTCGCTCATGGCTGGCTGACAAGGCCCGCGAATATGATCTGCCATGGCTGTCACGCGATGGCGGGGCTCCTACCGGGTTGATTGATCTGTCCAAGCCGGCTTTTCGCCTTGGCATGACCAAACTCACTGTTGGTCAAAAAGCATTTCGCTTAAATGTCGATGTATCCACCGATCAGCAAACCTACGCCATCAGGGGCACAGCCCGTGTCAAGGTTAAGGTTACCAGTGCTGATGGCAGTAAATTGCCCGACAACAGCGAAATATCCTTAGCTGTGGTCGATGCCGGGTTATTACAATTATACCCGAACAAAAGCTGGAATATTTTATCTGCTTTCATGGAGCCAAGAGGCTTGCAGGTTTTTACCTCAACCGCGCAAATGCAGGTGGTCGGAAAGCGTCATTATGGCCGCAAAGCCGTTCATCCCGGTGGCGGTGGTGAGGATGAAGCTGTATCCTCAATGATGAGGATGAGCCCTGGCACACCTGCCCGTGCCAAACCCAGAGAGGCATTTAATACGCTTTTACTGTGGCAGGGCTCGGTAGAGCTTGATAAAAATGGTGAAGCCTACATTGATGTCCCGATCAATGACTCGCTTACTGAATTTGTAATTGCAGCAATTGCCAATGGCGGTTCCGATAAATTTGGAACCGGCAAGAGCAAATTCACCGTTACCCAGGACGTGCAATTGATCTCGGCCTTACCGCCGGTTGTCCGTGAGAACGACTTGTTCACAGCAGTTTTCACCTTGCGCAACACCACAGCACGCGAGCAAACCCTGCGCGTTGAAGCTGTTAACTCCATTGGCCGCCCATTAAAGCCGCAAACCATAACTATTGGTGCTGCAGAAGCCCGTGAAGTAAAATGGGAAATTCTGGTTCCATTTGATCAAAAACATATTGAATGGCAGATTCAGGCATTCCTTCCCGGGCGCGAAGATCCTGCCGACAACATGATAATTTCCCAAAAAATTATCCCGGCAATCCCGGTAACGGTAATGCAATCCACCGTTTCCTCGTTAAAGTCGCCGCAATCATGGCCGGTTTCGCGTGCTCTTGATGCCATTCCCGGACGTGGCGGGCTGCAGATAGCTTTGCGCAATAAACTGGGTGGAAAATTCAAGGGGGTTGAGAGCTATATGCGCAACTACCCTTACACATGTTATGAGCAGCGCACATCAGTGGCCATATCATTAAATGACAAGCAGTTGTGGCAAGAGCTGATGGATGCAACACCGGCATTTCTTGATGATGACGGACTGCTTAAATTTTTTGTATCCGATAATTTGCGCGGCAGCGATGTCTTGACCTCCTATGTGTTGAAAATTGCTGATGAGGCCGGATGGAAGATTGATCCCACAAGCGCCAGGGCAATGCAAAACGGTCTGATGGCCTTTGTCGAAGGCAGGTTAAGCCGTTCAATGCCCATGGGTGATAATGAACTCATCTATCGCAAATTGTCTGCCATTAACGCCCTTGGCAGATACGGTATGGCCAAGGCTGAGACCCTGACTTCGCTGGAATTCAGCGCGCAATTACTGCCAACTTCAGCTTTGCTTGACTGGATCGGCATCCTTGAACGGGTAGAGGGCATTCCCAACCGCTCAAGCCAGTTGGAACAGGCGCGCCAGCAACTTCGGGTTCGCCTTGATTTACAAGGAACCAGATTGAATTTTTCTACAAACAATAATGATAGATTGTGGTGGTTGATGGAAACTGTTGATGCCAATGCCGCACGCACACTAATCACAACCCAAACTCTTGAAAACTGGCAAGAAGATGCGCCCAGACTATCCCTTGGCCTGATGTCGCGGCAGCAATATGGCCGCTGGGAAACCACTACGGCCAATGCCTGGGGCGTGGTCGCCATGCGCAAATTTTCCGAGCGTTTTGAAAAAACCCCGGTAACCGGCACAACTAAAATCATCTATGGCAAGCAAAATAAAATCATAGAATGGGAGCCATCAGAGGACAGAACTGCCGAACTGCCATGGGATCAGGACGCAAAAACCATAAAATTAGCCCATGAGGGCAGTGGAGCGCCATGGGCATTTGTAACTGCAAATGCTGCCACGCCACTTACAGAGCCTTTATTTGCAGGAATACAAATAAAGCGCACTGTTGAGGCGGTGGAGCAAAAACAGGCTGGAAAATGGCATGTGGGTGACGTGATGAGAATCAGACTGGAAGTCAAAACCAATTCCGATATGAGCTGGGTTGTGGTTGATGATCCGGTGCCCTCAGGAGCAAGCATACTTGGCAAAGGCTTGCAGACCAGCTCTGCGCGCTTGTCACAAACACGAAACGAAGGTTCTGCCTGGCCGGTATTTACCGAGCGCAAATTTGACAGTTATCGCAGCTATTACCGCTTTGTCCCTGGCGGTACTTTTGCGCTGGAATACACTGTGCGCCTAAACACTTCGGGTCGGTTCCAATTGCCGCCATCACGGGTAGAAGCAATGTATGCACCGGAAATATTCGGAGCCATGCCGATATCCGAATTGGTAATTGAGCCATGAAACGACTATCTGCCTTGATTATTGCAAGCCTCCTGCTTGCTGTAATTTTTATTGTACATGTCTGGAGCAGGCCAGCACCTGTTCCAGCTTACAATACCATAAAAGCACAATGGCAACCGTCCTACAGCGTATTACTTGATAGAAATGGCAAAACCCTGGGCGAAGTTCGTACTGATTTTTCAATACGGCGTATGCAATGGATCGATCTGGAGCAGATATCACCGGCAGTTAAAAACACCTTTGTCCGCACCGAAGATAAAAGGTTCTGGCAGCATAAGGGGGTTGACTGGCTGGCATTGCTAAATGCCCTGCGCACGAATTCTTCTGCAAAACACAAGCGCGGCGGATCTACTATTTCCATGCAATTAGCAGCGGCAATCACCAAAGAGCATGGGCAATCAAAACGGCGTACCATTCGCGAAAAAATCAAACAAATGCGAAGTGCCTGGCAATTGGAGCGGCAATGGAGCAAGGCCCAGATTCTCGAAACATGGCTAAATCGCATAGATTTTCGCGGCGAAGTTCAAGGCATTGACGCTGCCAGTCAGTTATTCGCCGGCAAAAAGCCCCTGGCACTTACCAATCTGGAGGCTATTGCTCTGGCGGCAATGCTTCCCTCGCCAAACAGCTCTTTGGATGTGATTGCATCACGGGCCTGCACCGCCAGCTTAAAACTTCCACAGCCGGTAGACTGCACCAAAATTAAGAACTTCCTGTTAAATGCTACCAGCAATCTGAAACAGCGTGCCAATCAGGGCTTTGCCTACCATGCAAGGCAGAAATTTGCCAAAACTACCGGCAACAGGATTATCTCCACCCTTGATGCCGATATCCAGAGCCATGCTGAACGTATCTTAAAACAACATTTAAGCCGCCTGCAGCACCGCAATGTCCGTGATGGCGCAATTTTGGTAGTGGAAAATAAAACCGGCGAAATTCTGGCATGGGTTGGCAGTAATTTTGCAACCTCAAGATCCCGATTTGTTGACGGAGTTACTGCAAAGCGGCAGGCCGGATCCAGCCTGAAACCTCATTTGTTTGCTTTGGCCATTGAGCGGGGCATATTAAACGCAAGTTCTGTTTTGGACGACAGTCCACTACAATTGCAATCCATTCAGGGCATTTACGCGCCACAGAATTATGACCGCAAATATGTTGGCCCGGTTTCGGCGCGGTTTGCTCTTGGCAACTCACTTAATATACCGGCGGTTAAGGTATTGCACCTGGTTGGAATTGAGGCATTTATCGAGCGCCTGAATGATATGGGCTATTCCGGTATTGACCAGTCCGCCGAACATTATGGTTTTGCCCTGGCGCTGGGTTCGGCAGAGGTATCGCTGTTTGAACAGGTGCAAGCTTATCGAACACTGGCCAATGGCGGAATATTCAGCCCGATACGTCTTGCTAAAGAAACTGACAACGCCCCTATGGGTGAGAAACGTAAAATGGATGAAGCTGCCGCATTTATAGTATCTGATATGCTGTCTGATCCGGATGCAAGACGATATACATTTGGTCGTAATTCAGTGCTTGATCTGCCATTTCCTGCTGCTGTTAAAACCGGCACCAGCAAAGCTATGCGCGACAATTGGAGTATTGGTTTTACCTCGCGTTATACGGTCGGGGTATGGGTCGGGAATTTTGAGGGTGATTCAATGGCTGGAGTTTCCGGAACCAGCGGGGCTGCGCCGATCTGGAATGAATTGATGCGTACTTTGCATAGGAACAACCCGGCACCGGCAATACCGGCTCCAGCCAATGTAAAAGAGGTGGAAATTGCATTCTCACCACCAATCGAGGCGCCAAGACTTGAATTTTTCAAGAATGGACATGATCGCAAAATAATACATGTTTTGGAAAAGAATGACCTGCCCGCCAGTATTTTACAGCCCGTAGACGGAACGATAATCGCCTATGATCCTGATATTCCTGCAAAAAATCAGATGATCCGGGTAATGACAGCAGGCTCGCTTGTAGAGAAGCAGCTATTATTGAATAATAAGCCAGTTCCCACAGGATATTTATGGTCACCAATACCCGGCAATCATCAATTGCGCATTATTGATGAGCAGCAAAACACTTTGGATCAGGTTTCGTTCAGCGTTCGCTAAAGCATTTTTAGCAAAAGTGGGCACCGGTTTTGCGGCCAAAAATGCGACAGATAAAGATTTGCATTTGCAAGCAAAAGTGGGAAGCTCTTTTAATGTCCTACCGCCTAGCGGCTACTTGAGCGCGGGTTTTGCGGCCAAAATGTGATAAATAAGGGTTTGCCATAAATACAAAAACGCGCCCCGGATTTGGAGGCGCGTTTGGTGTTCTTTTTGCGAGAAAAGTGCAGTTAGCGTTTCGAGAACTGGAAACTTCTGCGAGCTTTTTTGCGACCGTATTTCTTACGTTCAACCACCCGGCTGTCACGGGTAAGAAAACCGCCGGACTTCAATGGCGGGCGCAATGCAGGCTCAAAGGCAACCAATGCCTTGGAAATACCGTGGCGCACAGCACCAGCCTGTCCCGAAAGTCCACCGCCCTTGGCAGTGGCAACCACATCATAGCTGTCTTTGCGTTCAGCAGCTTCAAACGGTTGTTGCAACAACATGCGCAAAACCGGGCGAGCAAAATATACTTCCTGATCACGGCCATTGATGGTGATTTTGCCAGAACCTGGTTTAATCCACACCCGGGCGATTGCATCTTTGCGTTTTCCAGTGGCATAAGCCCTGCCTTGAGCGTCAATTTTTGGCTCCGGCAAGGGAGCTTCTTCGGTTGCAGCCGCCGGAGTATCAGTCTTATCATCAGCCGGAGCAGGAGTTGCACTTGCGGCACCCATTTCAGCTTTCAGATCCTCCAGAGATTTGATTTGATCAGCCATATCTAGTCTCTCTTCACATTCTTGTCATTCATCGAAGCAAAATCAATTTTTACTGGTTGTTGTGCTTCATGAGGATGATCCGGGCCGCAATATACCTTGAAATTGCTTAATTGCTGCCGGGCCAAGGGGCTTTCTTTTGGCAACATGCGTTGCACAGCCTTTTTCATTACCCGTTCCGGGAACTTGCCGTCCAATATCTTTTCAGCCGTAACCGACTTAATACCACCGGGGTGACCGGTATGGCGGTAATATGTTTTATTCTCACGCTTGTTACCGGTGAAAATCACCTTGTCAGCGTTAACAAGAATAACATTGTCACCACAATCTACATGGGGGGTATAAGTTGGCAAATGCTTACCTCGCAAGCGTGAAGCAATAAATGAAGCCAACCGCCCAACGATGACACCTTCGCCATCTATCACGATCCACTGCTTTACCACTTCCGCCGGTTTTGCGGAAAACGTCTTCATTGGAAAATCCTTAAAATACTGTATTGGCCAACCTCATGGTGACCAAAGAAGAGGCTTCATAAAGATGGTTTCAGGGCTGGTCAATATGCAAATTGCAAAAAATCACTAAATTTCATAACTTTATCATAGAGGTAACATATTACGCGCACATAGAGGGTGCTGATCCCTTGCATTTACATTAGCAGGAACTAATATACAAGATGTTGCAAACGAATCCCTGTACACTATCTGCCAACCCCATTACTTTTGAGGCAATTATGTTTCGATCATTATTACTGTTATTACTGATTTCACTGGCCATTTTACCGGGTGCATATGGGTCTGCCCATGCTGCAGGAGAGACCTCATATATTGTCACGGTCAGTGATCGTCCTGATGAAAAAGCGGTTTTTGCCACCGTTGAAAGTCTGGATGTAATTCCAGCCCGCACCCGAATTTCAGGAACCATTGCCGAATTAAAAACTTCCGAAGGTGACCGGGTGGAACAGGGACAGGTCATTGCTCTTACAAGCGACAGCAAAAACGCACTTCGCATCCGGGCCTTAAATGCACAAATCACTGCAGCCAAAGCAGAACAGGCCAATGCTGATACTGAGCTATCCCGCGCCCAGGATTTATTCAAGCGCGGCATATTGCCAAAATCAAAACTTGATATTGCAACCACTCGCGCTGATGTGGCAAAGGGGCAGATCAGATCCCTGCTGGCGAACCGCAGTGTCATCTTGGAGCAAGTCCGCGAGGGACAGGTAATTGCTCCAATGGCAGGGCGTGTCCTTAGCGTTCCCGTAACCACAGGCGCCGTAGTATTGCCAGGAGAAACAGTGGCTCTAATTGCTGCTGAAAATTATGTATTGCGGCTGGCATTGCCAGAGCGTGACGCAAGGCACATCAAAATCGGTGGTAAAATCCGGGTTGATGAGTCACTGATTGACGGCAGCAACAGCAAAAACGGCACAATCATCCGCGTTTACCCGCAAATCCGTGAAGGAAAAGTCATTGCTGACGCCCAGGTGGACGGACTTGGCGACTTCTTCGTAGGAGAGCGCATGCGGGTCTGGGTTCCCACTTTACCCCGCAATGCCATTTTCATTCCGGCAGACCTGATTTATAGCCAGTTTGGAGTTGATACGGTCTTGTTGCGCAAACCCGATGGCACCAGCACCCGCCTTGTGGTGCAGCCGGGTCGCCAGATTGGCGACCAGATTGAAATCCTGTCCGGTCTTGTGGCCGGTGATGAATTGTTAAAACCATGAAGCTCGGCATTTCAGGACGGCTAACGGCTGCATTTATTGACTCGCCGCTCACCCCGCTTTTGCTGATTGCCAGTATTTTTCTTGGCATAATAGCATTAAACTCAATCCCCCGTGAGGAAGAGCCGCAAATCAGTGTTCCATTGATTGACATTATGGTCGATGCCAGAGGCCTGAAAGCCGTAGATGCCGTCGAACTGGTCACCAAACCACTGGAGATTATTGTCAAAGCCATTGATGGTGTGGAACATGTTTATTCCAATACTATGGAAGACAAGGTTCTGGTTACAGCCAGATTTATGGTTGGCACTGATTCTGATACTGCAATTTTGCGGGTACAGGAGAAATTAAGGGCTAATTTTGATCGCATACCCATCGCTATTCCTGAACCTCTTATTATCGGGCGAGGTATCAATGATGTACCGGTTTTGGTGCTGAACCTGTTTCCCCGAAATCCCGGTGATAGCAGATGGGATGCCAATGCCCTTTACAAGATCACCCACGCCCTGCATGCAGAACTTATCAAGGTTGATGAAGTCGGCCTGACATTTATTACCGGGGGGCAGGTTGATCAGATCCGAATTGAGCCTGACCTGGAAAAGCTTTCCCTGTTCGGGATAACATTACAGCAACTGGCTGCTAAAATTGAAGGAGCCAACCGCTCCTTTAGCACTGGAAGCCTGCAACAGCTTAATCAGAACATTCCCGTATCCGTGGGAAAAACCCTTATCGGGGATGCAGACATTGGCTCTTTGCTAATCAGTTCCCGTGATGGACGCCCGGTTTATGTGAGCGATGTCGCAGATATTGTGATCAATGCCAGTCAGTACAACACCGAAGTATGGCAATATAACAAGGCCAGTGATTTTTCTCCGGTACCAGCGGTTTCCCTTGCTATTGCCAAGAGAAAGGGTGCCAATGCGGTTGAGGTTACGACACAGGTTCTGGCCCGTCTTGAGTCTTTGCGCGGCAGTTTGATCCCCGATGATATTCAGGTTGAGATAACACGTGACTTTGGAGCCAGCGCCAATGAGAAAGCCAACGAACTGCTCTCACATCTTGGAGGTGCCACCCTTTCAATAGTACTGTTGATTACTTTGGTGATTGGCTGGCGCGAAGGTATTGTGGTTCTGGTCATCATTCCCACCACTATTTTGCTGACCCTGTTTGCTGCCAATTTGATGGGTTACACCATTAACCGGGTTAGCCTGTTCGCCCTGATTTTTTCTATTGGCATATTGGTCGATGATGCCATTGTGGTGATTGAGAACATTTCCAGACACTGGGCAATGAATGATGGCCGCTCACGAAGAACCGCGGCCATCGAAGCTGTGGCCGAGGTGGGCAATCCAACCATTATCGCCACATTAACCGTCATAGCAGCGCTGCTGCCAATGTTATTCGTATCAGGATTGATGGGGCCGTATATGGCTCCGATCCCGATCAATGCATCGGCAGCAATGTTTTTCTCGTTTTTTGTAGCCATGACCATTACTCCGTGGTTGATGCGCAAAGTAGCCGAAAACAAGCCGACTTCGGCTTCTGGCCATGAGCACGAGGGCTGGCTGGGAACCACCTATCGGAAAATTGCCACACCTATATTGAGCTCCAGACGCACCGCATGGATATTTTTGATTACAATTGGCATTTTAACTGCAGCATCCACCCTGTTATTTGTCACCAATACCGTAACTGTCAAATTGCTGCCTTTTGATAATAAATCCGAGTTTCAGGTGGTTCTGGATATGCCCGAAGGCTCCTCCACCTTGCAGACCAACCGGGTTTTAGGAGAATTGGTCTCAAAACTGGCCCAGATCGAAGAGGTAACCTCTATTCAATCCTATGCTGGAACTGCAGCCCCGTTTAATTTTAACGGTCTGGTGCGCCATTATTATTTGCGCAAACAGCCAGAACTTGGCGATTTGCAGGTAAACCTAGAAGAAAAAGACCACCGCAAGCGCACCAGTCACGCCATTGCCCTTGAAGCCAGAGAATTACTGAAGTCTGTTGCCTTGCCGAAAGGGGCCAGCCTAAAAGTGGTGGAAATTCCGCCAGGCCCGCCAGTCATTTCCACCTTGCTCGCCGAGGTTTATGGCCCGGATGCCAAGACAAGACGCGAGGCAGCCAAAGCTTTGAGGGAAATTTTTGACTCAATCCCGTTTGTAGTCGATACCGATGATACGCTGGGCCAGCCCGCACCAAAGATCCGCATTCGCATTGATCAGGACAGTCTTGAGTTTTTCAAGGTCGAGCAAAGTGATGTCTATTCCACCGTGGATATTCTGCTAAATGGCAAAGCTGTTGGCTATTCGCATCGCGGTGATGGTCGCTATCCTGCCGAAATCATCATTGCACAGCCCAACTCAAAGCTGACCCCCGGCGAGCGACTTGCCACCACACCAATTCCGGCAAATGCCATTCCGGGCGAACGCTCGGTGGTTGAACTGGGTGATGTGGTAAAATTTGAAACCGAGATCAGCGAACCATCTATTTTCAGGAGAAATGGACGATTTGCAGAAATGGTCATGGGCGAACTGGCAGGACAGTTTGAAGCTCCGATCTATGGCATGGCAGCTATTGGCAAAGCCGTAGAGGCATATGACTGGAGCCAGATAACAGGTACAGAAACGCCGGATATTCGCCTTTATGGCCAGCCCGAAGACGAAAGCAAGGTTTCGTTCTTGTGGGATGGTGAGTGGGAAATAACCTTTGTCACCTTCCGCGATATGGGCGGAGCATTTATGATCGCAATATTGGGAATTTATTTTCTGGTAGTAGGGCAATTCGGCTCATTTCGAGTGCCATTGGTTATCCTTATTCCAGTGCCGCTTACCCTGATCGGGATCATGTTTGGCCATTGGCTTTTTGGCGCCCCGTTTTCTGCAACCTCAATGATCGGGTTTATTGCCCTGGCCGGGATTATTGTTCGAAACTCAATTTTGTTGGTGGATTTTATTCGCCATCAGCACAGGCAAGGAGATACTATGCGCCAAACCCTGTTAAACGCCGGAGCTATCCGCTTCAAACCAATCATGCTTACTGCTTTGGCGGCAATAATTGGTGCGGCAGTAATTTTGACAGATCCGATTTTTCAGGGTCTTGCTATTTCCCTGCTATTTGGTCTTGCCTCCTCAACCCTGCTTACAGTGCTGGTAATCCCGGCCATCTACATTGTAATGAAAGACGATGAAGCAGTTGAACAAAACCCGTCCTTAAAATAGCGAAGCGATAGGACATGCAAAGACTCCCTCAACTAGCGAAGCGATAGTACAGACAGAAAATCCCGACCCGGCTGGTTTGCTGAGATTCCATAACAGGCTCAAGACTGATATTGCTTTTGCAGATTTTCCAAATATGGCGCACGAACAATGCCTTGCTCGGTTATCAGTCCACTTACCAGCTTGTTTGGAGTAATATCAAATGCCGGATTGCGAATTTGGGTATTATCAAGTGCAACCTGTGCCGTAGAAAAATGGCTGACCTCTTTGGCCTCGCGCTCCTCTATCGGAATTTGACTGCCATCCATTGCCTCAAAATCAATGGTCGAGGCCGGACATGCCACATAAAACGGTATCTTAAAATAATTGGCTAAAACCGCCACCCCCAAAGTTCCGATCTTATTGGCAACATCGCCATTGGCAGCCACCCGATCCGTGCCGGTAATAACCAGATCAATCTGCCCCGTGGCCATCATATGAGCGGCCATATTGTCGGTAATCAGGGTTACATCAATACCGGCCTCAGCCAATTCCCAGGCAGTAAGCCTCGCCCCTTGCAACAGAGGCCGGGTTTCATCAGCAAACACCTTAAATGGCACGCCATTGCCATGAGCAAGATACATCGGCGCCGTGGCCGTTCCCAACCCCGTGGTTGCCAGCGCACCGGCATTGCAATGAGTAAGCACCCCCATGCCCGGCTTGATCAATGACTCACCATGGCGGCCCATTCCTTCGCAAAGAGCAATATCCTCTTGATGAATGGCTTGGGCCTCGGCCACCAGACGCTCGTATAAACTTTGAGAATTGTCAAAATCCTCCTCCCCCGCCACCCTTTGCATACGACGTAATGCCCAGCCAAGATTAACCGCAGTTGGCCTGGAGGAATTAAGATATGCCGCCTGATCAGCCAGTGCATCGACAAAATCCCCGACACCGGCACCGATAAAGGGCTGCATGGCAACACACAATCCATATGCCGCGGCCACACCAATAGCAGGAGCCCCACGAACTTTTAGCTCCAAAATGGACTGCCATACCTGTTCAGGGGTTTCTTGAACCTCAAAAACAATCTCATGGGGCAATCGGGTTTGATCGAGCAGTGTTAATTTATCATCTTGCCAGCGAATCGCTGCCGGTAAAGTTTTCAAAACATCCGATGGTGTCATGGCGCCCTCAAATCATATCAATTAAGCAAGTCCAAGCTGTAAAATGATTTTAGCGGCCTGAAAAGCATTTCTTCTGTCCGGTTTTGACTGACGCACAATAAGTTTTCTGCCAGAATTGCCGCAAGCTTGATTCGATAATATGGAGAACTTAATGACGACGATAGCAAAGCCGATGCAAACTCTTGGCATTACTGCACTGCTTGGCGTACTTGCCGCCTGCAACACAATAAATATAGCACCGGCAATTGCCGACGAGCAACCCAAAGACCATGCCGTAAAATGGAGCTATGAGGGAGCAGGTGCCGCCGAACACTGGGGCGATCTGAAACCTGAATATGGGGTTTGTTCCACCGGCACCCAGCAATCACCCATCGACCTGCAACCAATGTACAGCGCCAAAATGATTGCCCCGGCAACCAGTTGGAACAGTTTTTCGCCAATAGTGGTTAATAATGGCCACACCATTCAGGTAAATGTACCCGAAGGAAGCTCCATGGAGCTTGAAGGCAAGTCATTCAAATTGCTACAGTTTCACTTCCATCATGGCAGTGAACACACAATAGCTGGCAAGCAATACCCGCTTGAAGTTCACTTTGTACACCAAGCAGCCGACGGCGGCCTTGCTGTATTGGGTGTATTCTTTGAAGAAGGCGCACAAAATGAAACTCTGGCCAAAATCTGGAATGATGCACCTGCTGTAAAAGGTGAAATTCAAAGCCAGGCCGTTATTGATCCGTCAAAGTTACTCCCCATTGATCAGAGCCGTTTCCGCTATGAGGGCTCATTGACCACTCCTCCTTGTTCTGAAGTGGTTAACTGGGTGGTCTTTAAGCAGCCACTTACAGCCTCGGCGCAGCAAATCGAGGCTTTTGCCAAAATATTTGCCATAAATTACCGCCCGGTGCAGCCATTAAACCGACGCTTTATCCTAAGCGATTGATAACCATTTGCTAACCATGTCTGTTGAGGCTTGGTAAAGCTTAATGAAAATCAGGTTTTCGCAAATACGGCGCATTAACTAAAACTTAATGGTTGTGGTGCAACTTCATACACGTCTTCTTGAAGACACCCCACCATTCACCCAACGCCTTTCGGGAGCCAGTATGGCTCCCGACTTTTTTGTGCATTTCATATTTTTTATGCATTTGGTGGTTTTTTGGCCTTTTCGTTCGCAAAAGGCTTTGCTATAGCCCCGGTTCCTCTTCTTGCAGAAGAAGTTCTTGCAGAAGAAGTGCCAAAGGTATTCCTCGGTAGCTCAGTTGGTAGAGCAAGTGACTGTTAATCACTGGGTCGGCGGTTCGAGCCCGTCCCGAGGAGCCATTGCCTTAAAATTACTGATCCTTAAAAATTACTGATCCAGGCACCAATGGCAATGTCTGCCTTTACCGCTCATTGCATTTATCATCTCTTTTAGCTTTTGACCTGTATTTGATAAAACCCGTTCTTTCAAAACCGGACAAAAAGATGAATACTGGCAGTGATTCCAACCCAAGGCCGCTCCAATATGAAACGTACCCGGACAAAAATCGTTGCCACCCTCGGGCCGGCATCTTCTGACCAAGCCCAAATCAGTGATTTATTCGATGCCGGTGTAGATGTCTTCCGGATGAATTTTTCACACGGCAGTCAGGAAAGCCACCGCAAGGTTTATGACACCATTCGAGATGTGGAACAGAAAAAACAACGACCAATTGCCATTGTTGCTGATCTGCAAGGGCCAAAACTGCGACTTGGCACCTTTGAAAAACCAATATCAGTGAAAACCGGACAGAACATCCAATTTGATATGGACCCTGCTTCGGGCAATCATATTCGTGCGCCCCTGCTCCATAAGGAAATATTCAAAGCGGTATCCAAAGGGGACATGTTACTGATTGACGATGGCAAAATGCGCTTTGAGGTAACGGACACCAATGATGACACAATATCAGCCACGGCCAAAACTTGCGGAACTCTATCTGACCGCAAGGGGGTTAATCTTCCCGGAGCCCATTTGCCAATTTCTGCACTTACCGCCAAGGATCGAAAGGATTTACGTTTTGCTCTTGAATTGGGCGTTGACTGGGTCGCGCTTTCATTTGTTCAGGGGCCAGAAGACGTAGCTGAACTGCGCAAGCTGGTCGGCAAGCAGGCCGGAATTATTGCCAAGCTTGAAAAGCCATTGGCAATCCAGCGCCTTGACGAAATTATGGATCTCACCGATGCAGTTATGGTGGCGCGTGGAGACCTTGGGGTAGAAATGCCTCCTGAGGCGGTTCCGGTATTGCAAAAGGAAATCATTGCCAAGGCAAGGCGCAAGGGCAAGCCGGTTATTGTCGCCACCCAAATGCTGGACAGCATGATTAACAACCCCGCTCCAACCCGGGCCGAGGCCTCTGATGTGGCCACTGCGGTTTATGACGGTACAGATGCTGTAATGCTCTCCGGTGAAACTGCTGTTGGTTCATACCCGACACAAACAGTCAAAATGATGGAGCGTATTATTCGCCGGGTGGAAGGATCACCCAGCTGGCGCAAATTACTGGCTGCCGGGCAAAGAGAGCCTGAAAACACCACTGCCGATGCGATTATGGCGGCGGCACATATGGCCGCCGATATTATTGAGGCAGCAGCAATTGTTACCTACACATCATCTGGTTCAACCGCATTTCGCGCCGCCCGTGAACGCCCGATAGAGCGCATTATCGGCATGACACCCAACCAATCCACCGGCAGAAGGCTGGCACTGGTCTGGGGCATCACCGTATGCATGACTGAGGATGCCAATGATATGGATGACATGGTGGACAAGGCGGTAAAAGCGGTAAGGCGCGAAGGGATAGCAAAGCGCTTTGACCGAATTGTTGTTACAGCCGGCATTCCATTTGGCTCACCGGGAAAAACCAATCTGGTGCGCATTGCACGGGTTGATTGATCAGTAATACTACTGTTAGAGTAATTTCCTGTTATAATACCGGAAAATATTATGTTATTATTGTTAACCCTGTTGCTAAACATTACGGAAGCTGGGGCCGCGCAAGAACAAACGATAGACACAATTTGCCAAGAAGGCTTTGAGGCACAACAACCAGAAAAGCGCAAAGAACTGTTACTTAAATGTGCTGAGAAAAGCGCAAACCCCAATATTAAATCTTTAGCCTATATAAATCTTGGAACACTGGCATACCTACAACAAAACATTACTGAAGCTGCCAGATTTTATGATTTATCCGAACAAGAGGGAAAGAGCATCTCCTCTGATCCATTTTTCCATGCCTATCGCAGTTCAGTAAACAGCCATCTTGGCCGCCATGATCAGGCCGTTGCCGATGCGCAAAAAGTCTTAGATTATATTGCGCAAAACCCAAATACGCCTCCGGCCATGCAGACCCAGTTATTTGAACAGATCATTGTTCCATTACATGTGACCGGTACGACCTTGTTGGAAAATCAGGCAATAAAACAATTCCTTGCCTTGCCGGTCACTGACTGGATAGATGCCTTAAACAGGGCCAGCGTATTAATCGAAACCAAACGCTATCAACAGGCCGGGCCGTTAGTGGAACAGGCTTATCAGGCAAAGCCAAATCATCCGGCTATCCTGAATGCAAAGTGTTACTTAAATGCGCTAAATGATCGAGCTGCCCAAGGCGTACCATATTGTGAACAAGCCCTGCAAATTGCCCCTAATACAGCACCAATCCTGCATAGCTATGCTTTTGCACTGGCAAAAAATGGACAATGCCAGCAAAGCAGGCAGGCATTAAGCCAGGCACAAAGAATTGAGCCCTCCGTAGCAACCTACCAAGAAAAGATACCATGTGAGCAAGCGGCAAAATAGCCTGTTTGCTCCCGTGACAAATTTTCCCGCGACAATGAATGTTTTTTGCGCTTAAAAGGAGCCCAAACAAATATATCGTCATCAGGAAAACAGATCATGAGCCACAGCAAATCTGATATTGAGATTGCCCGCGCTGCAAATATGCAGCCCATCACCGATATTGCCGCAAAACTTGATATTCCACCCCACGCCTTGACCCCTTATGGCAATGACAAGGCCAAAATCTCCTTGCCGTGGATTGCCGAACAGGAACAGCTCCCGGACGGAAAATTAATTCTGGTAACCGCCATTTCCCCCACAGCCGCCGGAGAAGGCAAAACCACCACCTTGATCGGTCTTGGTGATGGCTTAAACCGTATCGGCAAAAAGACCATGATGTGCCTGCGCGAACCGTCACTTGGCCCCTGTTTTGGCATGAAAGGCGGTGCTGCTGGCGGCGGCTATGCACAAGTGGTTCCGATGGAAGAAATAAACCTGCACTTTACTGGTGACTTCCATGCCATTGGCGCGGCAAATAATCTGTTAGCGGCAATGATCGACAATCATGTATATTGGGGCAATGAACTTGATATTGACAGCCGCAAAATAAGCTGGCGGCGCGGGCTGGATATGAATGACCGTAGTTTGCGCGAAGTGGTGACGTCATTAGGTTCGCCGGTAAATGGTTATCCGCGCCAGGGCGGTTTTGATATTACGGTGGCTTCCGAAGTAATGGCGGTTTTTTGTCTGGCCGACAGCCTGTCAGACTTGCAGGGCCGTCTGGGAGAAATGGTGGTGGCCGAAACCCGAAGCGGCAATCTGCTACGGGCCAAAGACATAAAAGCCGACGGGCCAATGACCGTTTTGCTAAAAGATGCCCTGGCACCTAATCTGGTACAAACCCTGGAAAACAATCCGGTATTGATCCACGGCGGCCCCTTCGCCAATATTGCCCATGGTTGCAATTCAGCCATCGCCACCAAAACTGCGTTAAAACTGGCTGATTATGTAGTAACCGAGGCCGGGTTTGGCGCTGATCTGGGCGCAGAAAAATTCCTTGATATAAAATGCCGCAAAGCCGGACTTAAACCTGATGCAGTAGTGCTGGTGGCTACGATCAAAGCGTTAAAAATGCACGGCGGTGTAGACAAGAACCACCTTAAAACCCCGAACGCACAGGCGGTTCACAAGGGTTGCAGCAATTTACAGCGTCACCTGGAGAACATCCGTAAATTCGGCTTGCCGATCATTGTGGCAATAAATCGTTTTAGCGCCGATACCGACGAGGAATTACAAGCGCTAAAGGAGTTTTGTCATGAGCATGGTGTTGATGCCATTGAAGCCAATCACTGGGCACAAGGCGGGGCTGGAGCCGAGGAACTGGCACAAAAAACCGTGGAACTGATCGAAAGAGACCAGGCAAATTACCAACCGCTTTATCAAGATGAAATCAGCCTGCCGACAAAAATAGAAACTATCGCCAAAGAAATTTACCGGGCAGGATCAGTTTCCATGGACGCCAGAACCAAAAAACAATTAGACAGTTGGCAAGATGCAGGCTTTGGCTCCCTGCCGGTGTGCATCGCCAAAACCCAGTATTCATTTTCAACTGATCCCGGACGCTTTGGCGCTCCCGATGATCATGATCTAACAGTGCGTGAAGTGCGGCTTTGTGCAGGGGCCGGGTTTGTTGTCGCAATTTGCGGCGCAGTTATGACCATGCCCGGCCTGCCCCGTGTGCCTGCTGCTGAGAGCATACACATAAATGAGCAGGGTCTTGTAGAAGGCTTGTTTTAAGGCAAATCACTTTTGTTAAGAAACTTGCGGCAAACTCTGCAATGGGCTACAAGCGCGAAACCTGATGGAAAAGCCGCCCATGTCAACTACAAGCTATGTGTTTGCAAAACCGCATTTACTGGGCATAGCCGGACTTAATTTTCCCGAAGCAGTGTCGCTGCTTGATCGGGCTGAAGGCTATGTGGAACAAAGCCGCCAGACTGACAAAACCTCAAACAAATTGCATGGCCTGACCCAGATCAACCTGTTTTTTGAGCCATCCACCCGCACCCAGTCCTCATTTGAGATTGCAGGAAAACGTCTGGGCATGGATGTTGTCAATATGGCTGTGCAGTCTTCATCCGTATCCAAGGGCGAAACCCTGATTGATACGGCTATGACCTTAAATGCCATGCGTCCGGACTTGCTGGTAGTTCGTCATGGCGCATCAGGAGCTGCCGAACTGCTCAGCCAAAAGGTCGATTGCGCAGTAATTAACGCCGGAGACGGACAGCACGAGCACCCGACACAAGCCCTGCTCGATGCCTTGTCCATTCGCCGGGCTTTAGGCTCGCTTGCCGGGCTTCGCATTGCCATTTGCGGCGATATTGCCCATTCAAGAGTGGCCAGATCAAATGTGATCCTGTTAAACCTGCTCGGTGCCGAAGTGCGGCTTTGCGGCCCGCCAACCCTATTACCTTCTGATGCCGATCGCTGGGGCGCCGAAGTGTTTCACAATATGGATGATGCCTTAAATGCCTGCGATGTGGTAATGATGCTGCGCCTGCAAACGGAACGCATGAACAGCGCCTTTATTCCATCTTCGCGCGAGTATTTCAGGTTTTACGGTCTGGACAGAACCCGCCTTGGCAAAGCCGCAAAAGGCGCTCTGGTAATGCATCCGGGGCCGATGAATCGCGGCGTGGAAATTGACAGCGACATTGCAGATGATCCCAAAATAAGCCTGATCACCGCACAGGTGGAAATGGGCGTTGCCGTACGCATGGCTGTGCTTGATATGCTGGCCGAAGCTAAAAATAAGGATACTCATGAGTGATATGCGCCCGATCTGTATTCAAAATGCCCAAATGGTTGATCCGGCCAGCGCTCGTGACGAAATTTGTGATGTCTGGCTAAAGGATGGACTTATTGCAGCAATAGGCAATGATCTGGAGCCCTGTTCTGATACTTTGTGCGTTGATGCCGGCAATCTGGTGCTGGCTCCAGGGTTGATTGACCTGAAAGTAAAAACCGGCGAACCGGGCTCTGAACATCGCGAAGATCTTAAAAGTGCATCCATGGCCGCCGCCGCAGGCGGTGTTACCACAATGGTCATTGCCCCCGATACCGATCCGGTTATTGACGATGCTGCTCTGGTTGAATTTATCGCCCGCTCATCGCGCACAAAATCCATAGTAAATGTATTGCCTGCCGGAGCCTTGACTAAAGAGCTGCTTGGCGAACAAATAGCCGAAATTGGCCTTATGGCTGAAGCCGGAGCCGTCTTGTTTTCAAATGGTGATCAGGCAATTGCCAGCGCTGCTGTCATGCGCAAGGCTTTGGCCTATTCTGGTGCTTTTAATGCTCTGGTAAGTTGCCGCCCGGAAGATCCAACTCTGGCCGCCAATGGTGTAATGCACGCTGGAGAACTATCCTCACGCATGGGGCTTGGCGGCATACCAATTGCTGCTGAAACTATCCATATTGCTCGCGATATTGCACTGGCTGAACTGACGGGTGGCAGATTACTAATTGAACAAATATCCTCTGCTGCCGGCGTCGATATGGTGCGCGAAGCCAAGGCAAAAGGACTGGACGTATCAGCCAGTGTCTCAGTACACCATTTGTGCCTGAATGAGCTGGATGTCGGCGGATATCGCACCTTTGCCCGCCTGTCGCCACCTTTGCGCTCTGAAAAAGACCGGCTTGGATTGATTGCCGGTGTGCTTGACGGAAGCATTGACGTGATCGTTTCAGGGCACGACCCGCGCCCTGCAGAAGAAAAACGTCTGCCCTTTGCTGAAAGTTCCGCCGGAGCCTGTGGTCTGGAAACCCTGCTTAGCGGTGCCTTGTCACTGGTGCATAATGCCAATGGCGACCTTATCACTGCCTTGCGCCCTCTAACCAGTGCTCCGGCAGAATTACTTGGAATTAACGCCGGAAATATTGCCATTGGCGCGCCTGCAGATCTGATATTGATTGACCTGGACAAGCCATGGATTTGCGATGCGGACAAACTTCTGTCAAAGTCAAAAAACACCCCGTTTGACGGGCAAAGAATGCAAAGCCGCGCGGTGGCCACCTTGGTCAGGGGCCGGATTGTTTATGATGCAAACTCACTGTTTGCTTAAGGAATAGATATGATAACGGAATGGTTTGTCGCAATAATTGCCGGATATTTTCTAGGATCAATTCCCTTTGGTGTCCTGCTTGGCAAAATATTTGGCCTTGGCGATATCCGCAAAATCGGATCGGGCAATATCGGGGCTACCAATATGCTGCGCACTGGACGCAAGGATATTGCTTTGGCCACATTGGTGCTTGATGCAGGCAAGGCCGCTTTGGCCTATTGGCTGGCAGCACAGGTGTTTCCAAGCCCAATACCATTAACCGCAATGTTTGCAGCCGTCGGCGCATTGATCGGTCATTGTTATCCGGTTTGGCTTGGCTTTCGTGGGGGTAAGGGTGTGGCTACGTTTTTTGGTGGAATATTTATTGCCTACTGGCCGCTTGGGCTGATTGTCGGAGTGATTTGGCTGATTGTGGCATTTTCCTTGCGCATTTCCTCCCTTGCAGCCCTGATTGCTGTTAACAGTGCCCCGGTACTGGCCATGTCCGTTGGCCGTCCTGATCTTGCTGTATTCTTTGGGCTTATGGCCCTGATTATATCTGTTCGCCATATTGATAATATCCGTCGGCTGATGGCTGGAACTGAACCAAGGTTTGGCTCCCGGAACAAAAAATGAATCCAGAACAGACACTGGATCATACAGAGCTTCGCAACTGGCTGCGCCTCAGCCGCACCACAGGGGTAGGCCCCGTCACATTTTACAATCTGATCGCCCGTTTTGGCTCAGCACAAAATGCGCTGGCGGAAATTCCCCGTCTGGCCCGGCGCGGTGGCCGCATCAAGGCACTTAACATACCTGATATTGAACAGATTGATGCCGAGCTGGAGGCGCTGGATCAAATATCAGGGCGCATTCTGCCCGCATGCGATCCGGATTTTCCATCCCTGCTGGGCCGAATTGACCCGCCGCCGCCGGTGATTTCCGTAATTGGACAAATATCCTGCCTGCAAAAACCGGCAATTGCGATTGTTGGCTCCAGAAATGCCTCAGCAATTGGTATGCGTTTTGCCAAAGACATGGCCCATGATCTTGGCAAAGCAGGAATGATTGTGGTTTCAGGGCTGGCCCGTGGTATTGACGGGGCCGCTCACAGTGGAGCCCTGTCAACGGGCACCATAGCCGTGGTTGCGGGCGGGGTGGATCATGTATATCCGCACCAACATGCCCAATTGCGGCAAATGATACTAAAAGATGGTGCGATTCTTTCTGAGCGCAGGCTGGGCCATAAGGCCACTGCCCGGGATTTTCCCAGACGCAACCGAATTATTTCCGGGCTTGGTTTCGGTACTATTGTGATTGAAGCTGCAAAACGCTCAGGCTCATTGATTACCGCGCGCTATGCTCTTGAGCAAAACCGCGAAGTATTTGCTGCTCCCGGATCGCCACTGGACCCCAGAGCCAGCGGTGGCAATGCACTCATCAAGCAAGGAGCAACACTGATTGAAAATGCCGAAGACGTGATCAAGGCGTTTCAGCAAACTCCGCAATCTCATTTTACCGAAGACCTGCCGCAATATGAAAGTCAGGATATTGAATATGATGAACAGCAAATTGATGCGGCAAGAGAGAAAATATTACAATTACTGTCGCCTACCCCCATATGCCGCGATGAACTGGTGCGGGCCAGTGGCTATTCGGTAGCCACATGTTCTGCGGCGCTTGTTGAGCTTGAGCTGGCAGGCCTTGCAAACTGTCAGCCCGGAGGAATGATCATCAAGGCCGGGTTTGAATAATACGCTGTTTGCTTATGAATTGGTTTTGGCTTTTTGGGCAAAGCTTGTTGCCAATTCCATCATGTTTCCAATTTCCGACAGGCCAGACTTATTGGCCATGATCGCCAATTGCGGCAAAATTTCTGCAAGATATTCAGCAGCATCCCTGGAGGTAACAATAGGCATTGATGAACTAATATCTGATTCAGCTTCATCTGATTCCGTTTTGGTATCAACTTGCTTTTGCATTATACACTCCATTTTAGCGAATTCTAGCAAAAATACTCTTTTAACGGGTTTTTTCATAAATGCAAGATAGTTTTCATTGACAAACAGGTATATGCGCTTGCAGTTTCGCGCGCCTGCCGAGATGGGCATGGTGCAGTACAGGAAAATCACATGAAGCTTGTTGTCGTTGAGTCCCCTGCCAAGGCAAAGACCATCAACAAATATCTGGGCAAGGATTATTATGTTCTGGCCAGTTTCGGCCATGTCCGGGATTTACCGGCCAAAGACGGTTCAGTGCGCCCTGATGATGATTTTGCAATGAGCTGGGAAATCGGCTCTCGATCCACCAAGCACTTAAAAGCCATTGCCGATGCTACTAAGGACGCATCGGAATTAATTCTTGCCACTGACCCGGATCGCGAAGGTGAAGCAATTTCATGGCACTTGATCGAGGCACTTAAAAAACGCCGGGCCTTGAAAAAGGATACTCCTGTCCGCCGGGTGGTTTTTAATGCAATTACCAAGAGCGCCATTTTAGAGGCCATGCAAAGCCCTCGCGATATTGATATGGAACTGGTGGAAGCCTATCTGGCACGCCGGGCTTTGGATTATCTGGTTGGCTTTACCCTGTCGCCGGTTCTGTGGCGAAAATTACCGGGATCGCGCTCCGCAGGACGGGTGCAATCAGTGGCTTTGCGTCTGATATGCAGCCGTGAACTGGAGATCGAAAAATTCATCTCCGAAGAATACTGGTCAATACAGGCACAAGCCAATGTTGGCGATCATCCACCTTTTGAAACCAAGCTGGTTGCACTAAATGGCAAAAAGCTGACAAAAATGTCCTTGAGCAGCAAAGCCATGGCAGAGGCTGCCAGCAAAGATGTGCAAAGCGGTGATTTTGTTGTTAAAAACGTTGAGGCCAAGCCAGCAAAACGCCATCCATCACCGCCGTTTATCACCTCAACCCTACAGCAAGAAGCCTCCCGCAAGCTGGGATTTGGCGCCTCGCAAACCATGCGTGCTGCGCAGCGACTTTATGAGGGCATAAATATAGGTGGAGAAACCGTAGGTCTGATCACATATATGCGTACAGACTCAGTGCAAATGTCCCCCGAAGGGGTAATGTCCGCCCGTGAGGCCATCACCAAAAAATTTGGTGATAAATACGTGCCTGAAAAACCTCGCAGCTATCGCTCAAAGGCCAAAAATGCCCAGGAAGCTCACGAAGCCATTCGCCCCACTTCATTCTCCAGGCATCCGGACAGCTTGAATTTAAGCGGTGATGAAAAGCGACTATACCAGTTGATCTGGAACCGGGCGGTAGCCAGTCAAATGCAAAGTGCCTCTCAGGAACGAACCATTATTGAGCTCTCCAACCACAAGGCAGATTTGCGGGCGGTGGGAACTGTTACCTTGTTTCCCGGCTTTCTGGCACTTTATCAAGAAGGCCGTGATGACGCCAAAAATGAGACCGACAACCAACTGCCCAAAGTCAAAACCGGTGAAAAAGCCAATATTTCCAACGTTGAAACCGAACAGCATTACACTCAGCCACCGCCACGCTTTACCGAAGCATCACTGGTAAAGGAAATGGAAAACCTTGGCATTGGCAGGCCCTCCACCTATGCCTCAATTTTGCAGGTTCTGCAGGATCGCGGCTATGTGGCACTGGAAAAGAAGCGCTTTATCCCTGATGATAAGGGCCGCATTGTTGTAGCATTCCTGGAAAACTTTTTTGCACGCTATGTGCAATATGACTTTACCGCTGATCTGGAACAGCAATTAGATGCGGTGGCCGAGGGTGATCTGAACTGGAAAAAACTGCTGGCTGATTTCTGGAGTGAGTTTTCCGCTGCAATTTCGGACATTGCTGATTTGCGCATTACCCATGTGCTGGATGCGCTTGACGAAGCTCTGGAGCCGCATTTATTCCCTCGCGCCGAAGGTGATCCTGATCCGCGCAAATGCCCGTCCTGCGACAATGGCAGACTCGGCCTGAAACTCAGCCGTTATGGTGCATTTATCGGATGTTCAAACTATCCGGAATGCAAATTTACCAAAAAAATGTCGAGCAATGGCGAAGACCCTCAGACGGTAACCCAAGACGAAAGTTTGGGTACTGATCCTGATAGCGGGTTGGAGGTTTTCTTGAAAAACGGACGTTTTGGCCCCTATGTGCAGTTGGGAGAGGACAAAAAGCCAAAACGCGGCAGTATTCCCAAATCATGGCTGCACGAGCAAATGGATCTGGAGCGCGCGCTAAAATTACTCAATCTGCCAAGAGAAGTAGGCCCCCATCCTGAGGACGGCAATATGATCACGGCGGCCATTGGTCGTTATGGGCCATATGTGCATCATGAAAAAACCTATGCCAGTCTGCCCTCGGTTGAAGACGTATTTGAAGTTGGATTAAACCGCGCCGTGGATTTACTGGCTGAAAAACGCTCCAAGCGCGGCGGGCGGGCCAGCGCCAAAGTCTTAAAAGAGCTGGGTGATCACCCTGACAGCGGCAAGCCTATGCAAGTGCTTGATGGACGCTATGGCCCATATATAAAACATGAAAAAACCAATGCCACCTTGCCTCGTGGTACGGATCCGCAAAGTGTGACCGCTGAACAGGCCATTGAGTGGATTGCAGCAAAACTTGCCAAGACTAACAAGAAGAAACCAGCCAAAAAAAAGCCGGCAAAGAAAAAAGCCGCTACAAAAAAGAAAAAACCGGCGAAAATGAAAGCAGAATAACTATTGCCCAAACCTCATACTAATTTGCCGCAACAGATTATTGATGCACTGCATAACAGCCGTGACGGTCTCGATAAACGTCAGTTAAGCCGACAGATAAAATTACCCTCAGCACAAAAAGCAGCCCTTAAACAGGCGCTTGCCGAGCTGCAAAATGCGGGCAAAATAGAAAAGACCGACCGGCGCAGGTTTCGCCTGAGCGGACAATTGCCCCCGGTTCTGGTAGTGCGCTTTTTTGACCGCGATAATGACGGAGAATTATTGGCCAGACCTGATGATCGGGTCAATCCACCAGTTATCCGGCTGGCCCCGGGCGAAGCGGCTGAGGGGCCAAACAGTATTGGCCTTGGGGACAGGGCTCTGGTGCGGCTTGTTGCCGATGAAGATGGCTATCTGGCCAGAATTATCCGCAAATTACAAGGCAATGATCTGCAGCCCATATTAGGTGTTGTGCGTAACAGCCGGGGTAATTGGCAGATCGACAGTATAAACCGCAAGAACAAAAACACCCTGGCCCTGCGTGCAGAAGATGCGCCCAAGGTAAAGTCCGGTGATCTGGTTCGTGTTGTTCCGGCGCAAGGCAGGGCTCATGGCTTGCGACAAGTCAGTCTGGTTGAGAGCCTTGGTAATATTTCCCAGCCCAAAGCTGCCAGCTTGCTGGCACTGGTGGAAAATGAAATATCAGAGGGTTTTTCACCGGAGGAAACAGAACAGGCCGAAGCTGCAAGCGCCCCTGAACTTGGGCAACGCACTGATTTGCGCCATTTACCCCTTATTACCATCGACCCTGATGATGCCAGGGATTTTGATGATGCAATCCATGCCCATTTTGATACTAATCCCAAGAACCCTGATGGCTGGGTTATATGGGTGGCAATTGCCGATGTAGCCCACTTTGTGTCGCCGGGTTCGCCACTGGACAGGGGGGCAAAAAAACGCGGCAATTCGGTATATCTGCCGGATAAGGTAGTGCCGATGTTACCCGAATCCCTGTCAAATGATCTTTGTTCCTTGCGCCCGAATACTGACCGCGCCTGCATGGCGGTGCGAATGGTATTTGATGCCAAAGGTAACAAGCGCTCGCACAAATTCGTTCGTGGCCTGATGCGCTCGCAGGCCCGCCTTTCCTATGAGCAGGCGCAAGCTGCCATTGATGGCACGCCGGATGAAACCACCGGCCCGCTGCTTGACGAGGTTCTGCGCCCCCTGTGGTCGGCATATAATGCACTGCAACAGGCACGGAATAAGCGTGAGCCGCTTGATATTGAAACTGACGAACGCAAGATACGGATTGGACAAAGTGGCGAGATTCTGTCCATTCAAACCAAACAAAGACTGTCCGTTCACAGGCTGGTTGAAGAATTCATGATTAGCGCAAATGTCTGTGCGGCCCAGACTCTGGAACAAAAATCACAGCCCCTGATCTACCGGGTTCACGCGCCGCCAGAACAAGCCAAAATCTACGCTCTGGCAGATTTTTTAACCACAATCGGCTTAAAATGGAGCAAGGGACAGCGGGCCACTCCTGGGCGTTTTAATCAGCTTTTGCACAAAGTAGCCGGAACTGACATGCAATCAATGGTCAATCAAATGGTGCTCAGAACCCAGATGCGGGCAATTTATGACACCAGAAATATCGGTCATTTTGGATTGTCTTTGCAACGCTATGCTCACTTTACCTCGCCAATTCGCAGATATGCTGATCTCACCGTGCACCGGGCTCTGATCAGCGCCTGTTCATTGGGTGATGATGGTATGAATGATCATGAAAAATCAGAACTGACTGCCATTGCCGAACAAATCACCAAAACTGAACGCGCGGCCATGGCCGCAGAGCGTGATGCGGCCAGTCGCTATGTGGCGGCGCATCTGGCCGAACAAATACAGGCCGTTTTCACAGCTCATATTTCCGGAGTTACCAGATTCGGCTTGTTTTTGACTTTGGATGAAACCGGGGCAGATGGTCTGATTCCCATTCGTTCCTTAGGCGATGAATATTTCACCCATGATGAGCAGGCCCACGCTCTGATCGGTAGAAATACCGGTGACAGATACAGTCTTGGGATGTCCGTGAAAGTACGCCTGCTCGAAGCAAACCCGCTTACTGGCGGCTTGATTTTTGAAATGCTAAGCCCGCCAAAAAAAGGAGCAGAACCAAAGCGTACAAAATCCGGGCACAAACGTAACAAAAAGTCCAAACGGCGGCGTAAATGATCCGAAAATTCCCAAAGGATACCGATCCGGCAGATAGCCCAAGGCAGGGCCGTGCGGTACGCCCAAAACTGTCATCAACCTTGATACTGTTGCGCCAAAGCGGCAAAGGCATTCAGTTCTTAATGGGGAGGCGCAGCATGAATCATCGCTTCATGCCGGGAAAATTCGTATTTCCCGGCGGCAGAGTGGACCGCAGCGATGCCCGCGCGCCGCTGGCTACTGATATTTGCCCCGGACTATTACAGCAAATGCAACCCCATATGCCGGTGCGAAGAGCCATTGCTGCTGCATCAGCCGCCATTCGTGAAACCTATGAGGAAACCGGCCTGAAACTGGCAAAACCTGCCGCAAATATCAAAAAAACACCCAAGAGCTTTGCTGCCTTTGCTGATAATGGCCTTGGCCTGGATATTGGCGCTTTGTCCCTGCTGGCCCGGGCCATTACACCTCCCTATCATCCCCGGCGCTTTGACACCTGGTTTTTCACGGCCGACGCGACCAACCTTATTGATGATCCCAAAGACATGGCCAGCGGCGAGCTTGAGCATTTACAATGGGTAACCATGGATCAGGCGCAAGATCTTGACCTTCCGATGATTACCAGAGCCGTGCTTGAGGATTTGATGCATCAAGACGAAAATCCCGGTATTCCATATTATTTTTCCCGGCGCGGACAACACATCAGAACATTTCTGTAGCTTTAAGCTCAGGCTCTTTTGGTTAAAAACACCCAAAATTTGCCCAAGCATCTGTTTACCGCATTTATTCAACCGCAAAACCGCGCTCAAGTAGCCGCTAGGCGGTAGCGCAAATAAAGACTCCTCAAGTAGCGAAGCGGTAGGACAATTAAAGACTCCTCAAGTAGCCGCTAGGCGGTAGCGCAAATAAAGACTCCTCAACTAGCCGCTAGGCGATAGGCGATAGGATAAACAAAGACTCCTCAAGCAGCGAAGCGGTAGGAAATTAAAGCCTCCCACTTTTGTTTGCAAATGCTTTAGTCCAGCAATCGCGACTGCAACCCCATAACATCGGCAAGGTCACGCAATCTTCGGGCCGGACTTGAGGTGAGCAACATACCGTCTTTCTTTTCCACCCGGAGCTCAATTGTAGACTTTTTAACATGTAAGGAGGTGCGTGCAAGCAGGCTGGAAGTTCTCCCAGATACTGCTGCAGCGCAACGCAAGCCGCATCCTGTAGCCGTAGCCCAGCTTCTGGTGTTTTCATCCAGCAAACGCATGATCAAGGATACATTCTGCGGAACTCCCGGCCCGGCATACCGGCAAAAAACCGCCAATGCCAGTGCGGTTCTTTCACTATGGGTTAAGCCGGCAAACGGAGCAAACAAAATAAGGTCAAAGGATATTTGCGCGCGGTGATCCGGATGCATTCTGGCGCCGATATCTGCCAAACGGCACATTGCACTTTGGATCATTTTAGTTCGGCTTTTGCCAAATGGTGGCTTGTAATGGGCAAAAACCGGAGCCATCCAGTCCTCTACAGAGCGGCCAAACTGCACAGAAGACCAGTTTTGATGAGCCAACGCGTCCACCGAAGACAATACCGGATGATGAATGGCATCATCATCACTTAAGTCATCAAACAATAAGCCTTCGCGCAAGCCAAATGATGAAATCACCACCTCATCGACTTTTACCTTGCGCAATAATTCACGTAGCAGCAGTGCCGCATATGGCAAGGTGGCGGCGCGTTTGGTGGATAGACCTGGAATATTTGCCAATGAATCCGGGCTTTGTCTCTCCACCAGCCGGGCCAGTATCCGCGCTTCTTTTCTGCTCATCCGGTAATTATGCAAAATGTGCAAAGGATAGCCACGCATTTCCATATGCACCAAAGCCAAAGAACGCCATGCCCCACCAACCGCATACAGGGTTTTTGGCTTCTTGCTGTCTGCGGGCAGTTTTATCTTAGCCAGATCTATCTGATCAAGGGTTTTGGCCACTTCGGGCCTGATGTCTGAAGCAATAAAGGATTTATCAATCCCCAATGCCAGCGGACCCAACCTGTAGCTTGAGCCGGTTCCCGTCTTGCCGTTTGTAATGCCAACCAGTTCCAGCGAGGAACCACCAAGGTCGGCCATTAAACCATCAGCCTCAGGCTCACCGGCAATCACCCCCAGTGCTGAAAATCGCGCTTCTTGCATGCCTGAGAGCTTTTGCACCTGTAAACCGCAGACCTTTTGAATATGATCCAAAAACTCCTGCCCGTCTTTTGCATCACGAACCGCTGCGGTTGCAACTGCATAGACATTTGAAACATTCCTGGCTTTTAAGATGTGTATGAAGCGAATAATTGCCGAAGTAGCTGAACGAACCCCATCTGGATTCAAATAGCCGGTCTTTGATACCCCGCGCCCCAGACTTGCCGTAACCTTTTCATTAAAAATTGGGTGAAAGAACGTATAATATGTCCGAAACACCACCAGACGCACCGAATTGGAGCCAACATCAATAACCGCCTTGTCAATCAGGTCGGGAAATTTTCCTGCGCTCATCCTAAAGCCCAGCCCTGTCCAGATGCTGTTGCTGCTCATCGAGCACCTGCCGGGCCAAAGCCAGGTTTATGGGGCGGGTTCCCTCCAGTGAGCGCGCATTTAAGGCCTCGATCAATTGCAGAGCGCTTTGCGATGAACGCTCCATACGCGTTACGAGATATTGCAATAATTTATCATTTAGAAGCAAAGAACGATCCCGGCTCAGCTTTCGTAAAATACACATCAGCACCTCATCGTCAGGCTCATCAATACGCACCAGTTCCACAGCCCGCAGCCTTGACATAAGATCACCAAGCTGCACAGGCCAGGCCGAGGGACCGCATCTTGCCACCAGCAGCACCTGTGCCAGCCCTGATACCGCCCGGTTCAGAAGATGAAACAATCCCTCCTCATCAATTGGCTCATCGGTTATATCAATCACGGCAGCGCCGGTTATGCGCGCCGGAATTGCAGACACAGAAATTGTTTTGCCATCATGTTCACGGCACCATAATTCTGCCAGATGCGATTTACCGCAACCTTTGGGGCCGACCATGATCAAGGAGCCAGAGGGCCAGCTTTTGCTCCGGCGCAAGGCCAGACGTGCCGCTTCATTACTGGAGCCCTCACAAAAACTGTCCTTGCGATACCTGCCGCCGGAAGGAGTAAGATTAAACCAGAGTTGCGTGCCCATGGCCTGCCTCTAATGTAATTGTGCCACCGGGCCAAGATCTGTACTTACAAAGCTGACACCGTCCTGTGCCAATTGTGAAGCCAACTGCTTTGCTGTTCCGACATAATTTATGGTCATCAGAGCTCCATCTGCGGATAATGCCTCCAGCCTTGCCTCGCGCACCAGCGAAGAACTTGCCAGTATTTCACGCAAACGAACCCATTCACTCAAGTTCGAATATCTCACCATTAAACGAATACCGGTAACCGTATCGGCGCGCACTACGGATCGCAATTTCCAGTCTCTTTGCAATCTTGAGATAATCTGCTGCCGGGCATTCTCCGCAGCACTGCGCAAGGCCACCGCCCCGGATCCGGCCCAGGAACCATCAGCATAAATCCGCATTTGGCGCAATACGGGCCGGCCCTGATCATTCCAGTTAAAAGTATTTAATTTCACCTGAATTTGTCCCGGCCCGTCCACATAGGCAATGGCCACCAAAACCCGTTTTACATCATAACGTGCCGCCAAAGTCGCCAAAGCCGTCGTATCAAGCCGCAAGGCCTGTTCCGTACTTAAAGAAGCCTGATCTCCCAAATCACCCAATGGCAGGGTCAAGGGTGTTAAATCATTTTCAGGAGTGCCATTTCTCCATGCCCGCCAGAACGGGTTTTCCTGCCACAATAATGTGTCTTGCGCCCCGACCCAGACCGGAACAATCAGCGCCGGTGCCGTTTGGGTTTCCACAAAGGGCAAATTATTGGCATTCAAAAAATCCCGAACCAGATTCCAGTCAAATGAAACCTGCAAAACCCCAAGGTAACGCCGGGTACTGCGCTGTTCGTTGCTTATTTGAATTCCTGCCACCAATTGCGAGGCCGTATCCGCATCAATGGCACGCCAGTTAACTGCCAGTCGGTCTTCCAGCAGTGTCAGCCGCTCCACCATTATATTGGCTGCCTGTTCGGTACCGCTTCGAATCGCATTGCGTCTTGCCTCAGCCAGGCTTTCTGCGGATCCATCAATTTTTATGTTAGAGACGGTAAAAACATCGGCAAGAGCAATTCCCGGTAAAATCAGGATTAAACTGGCCACAATAAATATATTTCGTAGAACTGCCATAAAGATATATGCCCCAATTCGTCAATCCTAGCTCAGTATACAGACCCATCTTGCAAGTTGAACCGTAAATTTTGGCAAAAGTCGAGTGGTGCGGCTTGTGTTCACTATCAAAGTGCGGCTATTTGCGGTGCAGAAAATGGATTCACACCCCTTACCCGATATGGACCACCATGGCCAAAACAAAAGAAAACCAGCTCAACTATGCTACAGCCGGGGTAGATATTGATGCTGGCACTGATCTGGTCGAGCGCATCAAACCACTGGCAGCTTCCACTGCCCGCGCTGGTGCTGATACCGGACTTGGCGGATTTGGCGGCGCTTTTGACTTAAAACAGGCGGGGTTTAAGGATCCGGTTCTGGTATCGGGAACCGATGGTGTCGGCACCAAATTAAAACTGGCATGTGAAGTTGATCTGCATGAAACCGTGGGCATTGATCTGGTTGCCATGTGCGTAAATGACATATTGGCCCAAGGTGCAGAGCCGCTTTTTT
Source organism: Robiginitomaculum sp. (assembly GCA_015485155.1). Taxonomy (GTDB): domain Bacteria; phylum Pseudomonadota; class Alphaproteobacteria; order Caulobacterales; family Maricaulaceae; genus Robiginitomaculum_B. The sequence continues at coordinate 87,446 of WFUF01000005.1, forward strand.
TCCTTGATTATTTTGCTACTTCCAAACTTAAGCCGGAACAGGCTGCAAAAGTGGTGGCCGGAATTGCCAAAGGCTGCCGTCAGGCCAATTGCGCCCTGATTGGCGGAGAAACTGCCGAAATGCCCGGAATGTATAAAGGCGGCGAATATGATCTTGCAGGTTTTGTAGTCGGAGCAGCAGAACGCGGAAAACTGCTGCCCCGGCACCAACAGATGCAAGAAGGCGACCCGGTCATCGGAATTTCCTCCAGCGGGCCACATTCAAACGGTTATTCCCTGATTAGAAAAATCATACAGGTAAATGAGCTGTCACTTGAGCAAAAGGCGCCTTTTGATCCGGGGCAGACCCTGGCACAGGCTCTGCTCACCCCGACCAGAATATATGTGGACAGTCTAATTCCTCTTATTCGGGATGATATGATCAATGGCCTTGCTCATATTACGGGCGGCGGATTGATAGAAAACCCCGATCGCATGCTGCCAAAGCACCTTAAGGTAAAGCTCGATCATACAAGCTGGAACTGGCCCGATGTCTTTACATGGATGAGCCAGACCGGCGGCGTATCAAATCATGAAATGCTCCGTACGTTTAACTGCGGCATTGGCATGATAATAACTGTTACAAAAACCATGCTAGAAGAAACTGTTTTGCGCCTGCGCGATGCCGGAGAAACCGTCATGCAAATCGGTGAATTAAGAGAAGCAAAATGAAAACCCGGATTGCTGTTTTGATCTCTGGCAGCGGATCCAACATGCAAAGTCTGGCCCATGCCTGTCGGGGGGCCGATTTTCCAGCTAAAGTCGAACTTGTAATTAGCAATAACCCGAAAGCCAAAGGCATAGGGATTGCGGATGCGATGGGACTAAAGACCTGTGTTATCAATCACCGCGAATTTGAACAGCGCAAGGAATTTGAGCAGCAACTGGATATTAAGCTGCGCAATAACCGTATAGAATTGGTTTGTCTGGCTGGATTCATGCGGGTTTTATCGCCGTTTTTTGTGCAAAAATGGCAAGGAAGATTACTGAATATTCACCCCTCACTGCTGCCAAAGTTTCGCGGGTTGAACACCCATGAACAGGCTTTGAAGGCTAAGGAGAAAATTCATGGATGCACCGTACACGAAGTGGTGAATGAGCTTGATAGCGGCCCGATTCTTGGACAGGCTGAAGTTCCGGTTTTACCCGAAGATACACCTGCAAGTCTTGCTCAAAGGGTTTTGGCCGCCGAGCACAAATTATATCCACAGGTTTTACGAGAATTTTGTGCAAACCTGTAAACTCAAATCGCCAATGATCACAATTTTAGGCCAAAAGAACACGAATATTGCAGTTTTTTTGGTCACACTTTTCTAAAAAAACCACCCACAAATATATTTTAGGCGCGAATCAGTTGATTTAATGGATATTAGAGTTCAATGAAAATCATCGCCGCCCCAACAGGCTTATGCACAAACCCGCCCATTGCTTTTAAGGAAACCTCCATGTTCACTTTTCCAAAATCCAAAACCGCAATTCTGAGCGCCGGTGTCAGCACGCTGGCATTAACCATCAGCAGTGCCATTACCCTGCCCGCCATGGCCCAGTCAGAGACGGCTGCGCTGGACACAATCATAGTTACTGCGCAAAAACGCGAAGAGGATATCCGCGAGGTTCCAATTTCCGTGGCGACCAAAAGCGGTGATGAACTAAAGATCCTGTTCTCCGCAGGTGAAGATATTCTGGCGCTGGCCACCCGTATCCCGTCACTTTATGCAGAAAGCTCCAATGGCCGGGCGGCTCCGCGCTTTTACATTCGCGGCCTTGGCAATACTGACTTTGATCTGGCTGCCTCGCAGCCTGTTTCCGTTATTATGGATGATGTGGTAATGGAGAACGTGACCTTAAAAAGCACGCCATTATTTGACATTCAACAGGTTGAAGTTCTACGCGGACCGCAAGGCACCTTGTTTGGACGCAACACGCCGGCAGGTATCGTAAAATTTGACTCCGTAAAACCAAGCGAAGAATTCAGCAGCTATATCACAGCAAATCTTGGGCGTTTTATGACCCGCTCTGTTGAAGGTGCTGTGGGCGGCTCTTTGGTTGAGGACAAGGTAGCATTCAGGGTTTCAGGCTTGTATCAGGGCCGCAATGACTGGATCAACAATGGCTTTACAGGTGAGGAAGACGCCCTTGGGGGCTATCGCGAGCTTGCAGGCCGCGCCCAGCTATTATTCACGCCTGCTGCCAATTTTGAAGCCCTGGCTAAAGTTCACTTCCGTGATCTTGATGGCACATCTTCAATTTTCCGTGCCAATATCTTAAGTCCAGGCAGCAATCAGCTAAACGCCAACTTTAATCGCGGTGCAGTGTTTTTTGATGAGGGCGATAATAACCCGCAAAGCTATAATGGTAAGGGTGCATCCTTGCGCATGAAATGGGATGCAGACAGTTTTACTGTCACCTCAATTTCCGCCTATGAAACCACAAAAGGCACCAGTCTTGGCGATATTGATGGCGGATTTGGAGCATCATTCCTGCCATTTATGGGCCCGGGTTTCATTCCGTTTCCTGCGGTAACCCAAGATGGTATTGACTATTTGAACCAATATACACAGGAGCTACGCATAGCCAGCAATACAGCTGGCCCTGTCACCTGGCAGGTTGGGGCATACCTGTTTGATTCAGAGTTCCAAATAACCACCAACCCGTTCTTTATTCCGGCCTCCACCGTAGTTCATACCAATACTGCATGGTCGATATTTGGCCAATCCAGTTTTGAGGTAAGTGATCGCTTCACAGTTACCGGGGGCTTGCGCTATACTGATGACGATAAGGGACTGAACGTATTGGCCTCGCCAATTCCACAAGCTCCGGTCAATGTTGCCGACAGTCGGCTTAGCTGGGATATAAGTGGTCTTTATGAAGCTACTGATACCACTAATTTCTATGCCCGCATTGCCAGCGGCTTTCGCGCCCCGACTATTCAGGGCCGCGATGTTGCCTTTTTCGGCAGCCCTTCAGTAGCAACATCAGAAAAAATCCTGTCCTTTGAGACCGGCTTCAAAACCCAGTCCAGCGACAATCGTTTGCGACTAAATGGTGCCTTGTTCTATTATCAGGTTAAGGACATGCAGCTTTCCGCTATTGGTGGCGGAGCCAACTTTGTCCGCCTGATCAATGCAGATAAAGGCGTTGGCTATGGTTTTGAAGCGGACATGGAATGGCTGGCTTCGGACAATTTACTGCTCACCGCTGGCTTTAGCTATAACAAGACCGAGCTGCGTGACAATGCCTTAACCACTGCACCTTGCGGCTCTAACATGTGTACCGTGCTTGATCCATTGGATGGTAACGGCAATGCAATCCTCGACGGAAACCCGTTTCCTCAGGCTCCGGAGATTATCGCCAACTTTACCGCCAGATACTCTGTACCTTATGGCGAAACCGGCGAGTTCTTTGTCCATACAGATTGGGCAATCCAGGGCAAAACCAACTTCTTCTTGTATGAGTCTGCTGAATTCAACAGCTCAGGCAATTATGAAGCCGGTTTGAAATTTGGTTATGCCAAGGTCGATGGTTCATTTGAAGCGGCAATTGTTGGTCGCAACATTACCGATCAGAAAAACCTTAAAGGCGGTATCGACTTTAACAATCTGACCGGCATTACCAATGAGCCCAGCTTTTACGGCGTTACCCTGACAGTTCGGCACTAGAGCATTTTCAGCAAAAGTGGGAAACTCTTTTAATGTCCTATCGCCTAGCGGCTACTTGAGGACTCTTTAATGTCCTATCGCTTCGCTACTTGAGGACGGGTATCTGTCCTACCGCCTAGCGGCTACTTGAGGACGGGTATCTGTCCTACCATTTTCGTCACTCCGGCTTTCGCTGGAGTGACGGTTGGGGCGAGGGTCAGTGACGAGGGTCACTTATAGGGTCAGTGCCATTTTTCGCTGTCCCTTAAGTGATACTTGATATCCCCTGTAATCATACCAAAGCAGTACTTGTTGGTAATAAACTTACCCTCAAATGACCCTTGTGGATACTGACTGACCCTTTGGTTTAGGGGATAAGTGGTAAAGATGCCCGCACTTGCCAAACCTGTTATAATGCAAGGGTTGGAGGCGAAATGCCAAAAACATAAGCTCTTTGACAGGTGAATATTTCTTTTCAAACCCAATAATTTCAAGGGTTTCGCGCGCTCGCCTGTACGTGAGTGAACGGACAAGCCGATAACGCTCTTGGATTCTGCCCCTGACAGTTATCCCTAGGGAAAAGCCAATATGCTTTAACAGGACAGACAGATCAGGGCGCCATTTTGGGTAAAACCCTAGCTCATTTGTACGAAGTCGTTGGCCAGACGGTTCATTTTGAACAGGATCATCGTATTAAAAACGATATCCATTGCAACCACAATTGCGGCAATGCCAAATCCAAACATCTGGAATTGGCTCAACGGTATTTTCCCGACAAATCCAAGCACAGCAATAATTATCAAGGTGATCAAAGGTATCAGCGATAAGAACAGATCCAGCAATGGTCCATCATAACCTACCTTGGCAAAAGCAGACAGACTCATCTGTATGGACAAATAGCCAAGTGAAACCACGCTGACAACAAACATGCCGATATATCCGTCTGGAATAGCCAGAAATGGCATAAATTTCAAAGTGATGGATTCAATCGCAAACAGCACAATAAAAATCGAAAAAATAATCGGTGAGCCTTCCCGAAACAAAAATCTGATAAACCCCATAATACCCCCCAGTACATTACAAATCAGTGGTGATCGACTTAAAACTACTGCAAGTTCAATCACCCACTATCATGCTATAGCGCAAAATTCCGGTGAGTTGCAAGTTTTGCAATCAACATGAAAAACAGAATTGCGGCAGAATGTGGAAAATCATTGCGCAAAATCCGCAAAATTAAGTAATGATTTGCAATTATTACAAGACTGAAAAAACAAAATTGCGCGCAATAAGAGAGTCGTTCCACGCCATTAGAATATCAGATCGGTTTGCAAGCATGCCCTTATCAACATGGTTTCTTTGGGTCTAATTTAATGATTCCGTAGCCGATCGCCAAAGACATTTCAGCAATCATATATGGCATTTGCTTATTTTTTAATCATAAAGCCTGTTTCCTTGCCTTTTTTATTGGCTTTTTTGCTAATAATTGGGTTTTACCAGTTTTTCAGATCAGAACAGTCGGTTTCTTCGAGCAATGTCACGTAAGTTTCAGATTGGAAAAAAGCAGACCCATGACTATTATTCAGCCAAAATTATTATCAGGCATTATATTTGCTGTTTCTACTGTGTTCGCAGCCAGCCCATTGCTTGCACAAACCCTGACCCTGAGTGATTTGCAAACCCAGATACAGGACAGCAAAAACGAAACAGCCTATATTCTCAATACCTTGCTGTTTTTAATTGGCGGGTTTCTTGTGATGTGGATGGCAGCAGGGTTTGCCATGCTCGAAGCGGGTCTGGTCCGCACAAAAAACGTCTCCATGCAATGCTTGAAAAATATCTCGCTTTATTCTGTGGCCGGGCTGATGTTCTGGTTTGTTGGCTATCAGCTTATGTATGCAATTCCCGAAGGCGGAATTCTTGGGTCTTTTGCAGTCATGCAATTGAGTGACCCTGATCCCAAGGCAGGTTATTCGGATGCATCGGACTGGTTTTTCCAGATGGTGTTTTGCGCAACTACCGCCTCGATTGTCTCCGGGGCTCTGGCTGAAAGGATAAAGTTCTGGCCGTTCCTGCTGTTCACTGCACTGCTAACCGGGTTCATATATCCGATTGTCGGCTCATGGGAGTGGGGTGGCGGCTGGCTTGATGCTCTGGGGTTCAGTGACTTTGCAGGTTCCAGCCTGGTGCATTCTACGGGCGGCTGGGCCGCCCTTTGCGGTGCGATTATTCTGGGGGCCAGAGCCGGCAAGTACGAAAACGGTGTAATACACCCAATGCCCGGTTCATCTATGCCGCTGGCTACTCTGGGCGTGTTTATTTTGTGGCTGGGATGGTTTGGCTTTAATGGCGCCTCACAATTGGCCATGGGAACCATTTCTGATGTGGCTGCGGTATCAAGGATTTTCGTCAATACCAATCTGGCTGCTTGCGGCGGAGTTATTGCAGCTATCATATATACCCAATTGCGCTATAAAAAGATCGACGTAACCATGGCCTTAAACGGAGCACTGGCAGGTCTGGTAGCGATCACTGCTGAACCACTTACACCAGCCCCTGAGGTCGCGATAATTGTTGGCGTTATGGGCTCTGTGCTGGCAATGCTGGCCATCTCTTTGCTTGACAAGCTACGCATAGATGACGTGGTGGGTGCAATTCCGGTGCATCTGGTTGCCGGAATATTTGGAACCTTGATGGTGGCATTCACCAACCCGCAAGTTAAATTCATGCCGCAGCTAATCGGAGTGCTGGCCATTGGCGTGTTCACACTGGCCGCCAGCTCCCTGATCTGGTTTGCCCTGAAATTTACAATCGGCATTAGGGTTTCAGCAAAAGATGAAGCTGGCGGTCTGGATCAGGCAGAGGTTGGCATTGCCTCTTATCCGGAATTCGTTCAAACCCATTGAGCTGATTTTGGAGAAACAGGTTCTGGTAAATAACATGCGCTGGAAATACACGCTGGCAGGCCCTAGGGGAATCGAACCCCTCTTTCCAGGTTGAAAACCTGGCGTCCTAACCGATAGACGAAGGGCCCACTTGCGTGTCTGGCGCGAACTATTATCCAGTGATTTACACAAACGCAAGTCCCAACAGGCAAGCAATGTGTACTTTTGTCAAAAAAATTGGACTTCAGCCACAAAAAGCCAGATCTTCAATTTGGAAGCTGAGCTTTTCCCGCCCTTTCCAATTATCCAGACGCAACTTACCCGCTACATTCACCGGCCTGTCCGATCGGTCAAGCAGCGCCGACCCCAGGCCTCGTTCTACCGCCCGAAAGCAAATAGCAGATACACTGGCCCCGCCCGATGAGGTTTCCAGCCGACAGCGAATATGACCGCCTTTGAGCTCTTGAGCATAAACCACAAAAACCTCCATACAGGCCAGCACCGGCTCCGGATTGCCCATGCCGAACGGCTCGGCTCGCGCCAGTTCTTTGGCCAATCCCAAATCAAGCCCATGCAGACCGGCAACAGCATCAATCTTCAAAGCTGACTTTTGCCCGGCAATGCGTGCAGCTTCGCCAATATCGGCAATCAGGAATGAGCGAAATGCATCAATCCCGTCGCTTTCTACGCTACAGCCCCCTGCCATAGCGTGCCCACCACCCTTTTGCAGCACGCCAGCCTGCACAGCCCGGGAAAACGCTTCACCAAGATTAACCCCGGCAAGTGAGCGCCCTGAACCATGGCCCATACCCTTTTCGTCTATGGCTATAACCACTGCCGGGCGGTTGTACTTGTCCTTCAGCCGTCCGGCCACAATGCCTATCACCCCTGGATGCCAGCCTCGTGCTGCCACCACCAGAACCGGAGCATCGTCCTGTTTGGATGCCATCTGCTCGGCCTGTTCCTGCACCTGGGTTTCGATCTGCTTGCGCTCTACATTCAGCTGATCCAGTTCAGTGGCAATAGCAGCACACTCTTTCGGGTCATCACTGGCCAGTAAACGGGCTCCAAGATCAGACTTGCCAATTCGTCCACCGGCATTGATCCTTGGCCCAAACACAAAGCCTGCATGATAGGTGGAAAACGGAGGCTCAACACCAGCAGCTTCAGCCAGAGCCGCAAGCCCTGGAGTGTGCAGCCTGTTCATGGTTTTTAAGCCCTGCGCCACCAAAACACGATTAAAACCGGTCAATTGCGCTACATCGGCCACGGTTCCCAATGCCGCAAGTTCAGCCAATTGCATCAGATCAGGTTCAGCCACGTCCGCAAACAGTCCCCGCTCACGGGCAGTGCGGTTCAAAGCCGCCAAAAACACAAATACCAGCCCTGCCGCAGCAAGATAACCCAGAGCAGCCGTATCATCCTTACGGTTAGGATTTACCAGTGCATCGGCCACAGGCATCGGTCCGTCGCCCATAAGATGATGATCAAGCACGACAACCTGCAAGTCCAATTTTCTTGCATGGGCAATCGGCTCATGGGAAACTGCTCCGCAATCTACAATAATTACCAGCCTGCTTCCTGTCTTCGCTATGGTATCAAAAGCCTGAATTGATGGCCCATAGCCTTCTGTTAAGCGGTCTGGAACATAAAGCCGGGATTCAATGCCCATATGACGCAACCAGCGGCGCAGCAAAGCCGAAGATGTGGCACCATCAACATCATAATCAGCAAAAATGGTAATGGGAGTTTGTTCGCGCACTGCCTGTAAGGTCAGATCAACAGCCCTATCCATATCCGCCAGATCCATAGGCTCCGGGAACTGCTCGCGAAAAGACGGGTTCAGGTAAGCCTTCGCAGTTTTCACGCCAAGTCCACGCCCAGCCAGAACCCTTGCAAGAATTTCCGATATTTGCCGGGTGCGAACCAGATCAGCCACTATTGCCTCATCTTGTGTACGCAATTGCCAAGTCCGGCCACTAAGTGATTGTGCCGCACCCAGGAGGTTTTCACTGCTCATGAGTGCCTCTTCAGAAAATCAGTAATATTGCGCGCAGCCTGACGAATTCGCTGCTCATTTTCTACCAGGGCAATACGCACAAAACCCTCGCCATATTCACCAAAGCCGACGCCAGGAGCTACTGCCACATGGGCTTCCTTCATCAGTATTTGTGCAAATTTCAATGAACCCAGTTCAGCAAATACCGGCGGAATTGGTGCCCATGCAAACATTGAAGCCGCAGGAGATGGCACCTGCCACCCAGCCCGGCCAAAGGCATCTACCAGCACATCCCGCCGGTTTCGGTAAGTTTTCCGTATTTCATCAACACAATCCTGCGGCCCGTCAAGCGCAGCGCAAGCTGCCACCTGAATTGGGGTATATGCACCATAATCAAGATATGACTTCATTCTGGTCAAAGCTGATATCAAGTGTGCAGAGCCAACCGCAAAGCCCATCCTCCACCCTGCCATGGCATAGGTCTTGGACAGCGTGGTAAACTCAACACATATTTCCCTTGCCCCGTTAACCTGTAAAATACTGGGCGGGGGATCATCATAATAAATTTCGGTATATGCCAGATCAGAAAGCACATACATCTCATGCCTGCGCGCCAGTTTTACCACTTCGCGATAAAATGACAGATCACAAACCTCAGCAGTAGGATTGGCAGGAAAACAAGTGACCACGGCCAGTGGCTTTGGGTTGGAATCCCTTGCTGCTGCATCAATAGAGGCCAGATAACGCTCCGGATTTAAAGCCTCAATATGACGAATCGTGCCGCCAGCAATAATGAAACCAAAGGGATGAATGGGATAGGATGGATTTGGCGCCAGAATTACATCACCCGGAGCACAGATCGCCTGCGCCAGATTGGCAAAACCTTCCTTGGAGCCCAGTGTTGCAACAATTTCTGTTTCAGGATCCAGATCAACACCAAACCGGCGCTTGTAATAGCGACCATAGGCAGCACGCAACCCAGGAATACCCCGAGAAGCTGAATAGCGGTTGGTGCGAGGTTTGCGAGCAGTTTCAACCAGCTTGTCAATAATGTGCTTTGGTGTATCCATATCAGGATTGCCAAAGCCAAAATCAATAATATCAGCACCGTTTCTGCGCAATTCAGCCTTTAGCTTGTTGACTGTCTCAAACACATAAGGTGGTAGTCGCTGGACGCGGTGGAATTCGGCTTTTGGCCACATGATTTACGGCTCTGTTTTGGCAAGGTCTTCGGCCATAGCCTCTTCAGCATTGAACTTTTCCACATCGGCCAGTTCCAGACTCGAACGCAAAAACTCTATGGTTGGTGTGCTGTGGGCAATTTCACGTTCGTGCTCACGGGTTTCAGCAATGATTTCCTCGCCTTTGGTTTTCAGGGTTTTTAGCTTTTCCTCCCAACTGGACAAAGCAGGCAAATCATCAGGTTTGGCAGGCGTTGCCGCCAATGGTGGATACCCTGCGGCTTCTGCCTCGGGAATTTGATCTAAAAACCATTTTGGCGCTTCTTCAATCTCAGAAAGAATCTTTGAGCTGGTGGCACAACCGGCAAGAGCACTGGCAACAACCAAAACCAAGGCAATCTTTGTCATAACTTATCTTCCGCCAAATTGTTATCTATCAAGCACAGACACCATTCATGCCCGCAACCGGGCCAGATTGCAACGAGCAGATCAGTCAAAATCAAGGCCAATTATTGTTCTTTTGCAGATTCAAAGCATTTTTAGCAAAAGTGGGAGGCTTTTCTGTGTCCTACCACTTCGTTACTTGAGGACTCTTTTAATGTCCTACCGCTTCGCTATTTAAGGACGAGTTTTATCCCGATGCGGCTTGCTTTACTGCGCCTTTTTTGTTTTCAGCTTTCAATTTCCTGCTTTGGGCGCTGGCCTTGGCAAGCGCAGTAAACAAGACCCTTGGATCAATTGGCTTGGGCACATAATCGCTCATGCCAGCTTCCAGACAGGTTTCACGGTCGCCACTCATGGCATTGGCAGTCATGGCGATAATAGGTATATCCGCATTTATACCATTTGAGGCACGCAACTCCCTGCTGGTGGCAAGTCCGTCTTTTCGCGGCATCTGCACATCCATCAGCACCAGATCAAATTCCTGCGCCTCAAGCATTTCCAGTGCCTCAACCCCGTCATTAGCTAAAATTATCTCGTGTCCCAGTGGTTTTAGGAAAGCATGTAAAACCTTTTGATTTAAGGCATTGTCTTCTGCAGCCAGAATTCTGAGCTTTTGTTTCTTGTCCTTACCGGCGGGGCTTTCGGTTTTGGGTTGGCTGGTTTTTTCCTTTGATTTATCTGGTGCAGCAACCATTTCCGCTTTTAGTGAAAATGTAAAACAAGTTCCCTTGCCAAGGGTCGATGTAACCTTAATATCACCGCCCATTAACTCAGCTAATTGCTTGGAAATGGATAATCCAAGGCCGGTGCCACCGAATTTACGGGTTACAGATTTATCTGCCTGTTCAAATGAGGTGAACAGGCGCGATAAGGCCTCACTGGAAATGCCAACTCCAGTATCTTTTACAGCAAAAGATATCCGGGTGTGATCCTTGCCGGAAGGTTTGGCCGAAACGTGCAGGCTGACTTCACCCTCTTCGGTAAATTTCACCGCATTGGACAACAGATTGTATATAACCTGCCGAATACGGGTAATGTCACCGCGAATGACCGAAGGAACATCATCATCAATTTCACAAACAAACCCGATGCCCTTATCCTTGGCATTTGGCGCCCATAGCCTCTCCAGACGGCAAATTGCGTGACGCACATCAATATTGATTGATTCAAATTGCATCTTGCCTGCTTCGATTTTAGAAATGTCCAGAATATCATTAAGAACAGTCATCAACATTTCACCGCCATCGGTAACGGCTGTAATATATTCACGCTGTTGCGCATCTAACTTTGTGCCTTTGAGCAATTCAGCCATGCCCAAAACCGCATTCATCGGGGTACGAAGTTCATGGCTCATCATCGCCAAAAACTCTGATTTGGCGGTATTGGCACGATCTGCTTCTTCGCGGGCTTCCAGCAGATCAGTAATATCCCGACGAATGGAAATGCACTCTACTATTTCGCCCTTATTATTGCTTATGGGTGAAATGGTGGTATCGCCCCAAAATGCCGAGCCATCTTTACGAACATTCTGTATTTTGCCTGACCAGACCTCGCCCGCGTTCAAAGTCACTTGCATGTCTTCAAAGAATTCGGTCGGAAGCACCCCGGAATCTAAAATGGAAATATGTTTGCCGAGCAGTTCTTCACGATTGAATTGAGTGTTTCTGCAAAACTCCTCATTCACATCCAGCAAAACGCCATATTGATCGCTTCTGGCCACCATTGCGTGCTCGTTTAGTGCCTGTTCCAGCGCCAGTATCTGTGCCGCGGCTGTCTCTGCCTTGGCCTTTTCTTCCATAATTTCGCTCAAAACATCCTGAATCCAATAATAGGCCTTATTTGTAGCAATCAGGAATAATACAACAGCACCGATAACCGTTACCGTGCCAGCAATAGTCAAGGTTTTTTCCACAAAATAGGAATAAAGCGGCAAGAACAGCATTGTAAGATAAAACGGCAAAACCGAAGCTGCGTACAAGAATCTGGCTTGCGAAAGAAAAACGCTGGCATGAACCAGAGACCCTCCAGCCACCAGCATGGCAAATAATTGCCCTGGCAGGCCTCCTGCCACCCATAACAGGGCGCTAATGGCGCAGAAACTGGTTGTGGACACAGCAATCATGGTGGCGGACATGATCTTTACCCGACGTGCGGAAATTCTGGATTTTTCCAAATTTGCGACGCGGCTAAACACGTAATGATCTGCAATCTGTAACAGGGCAACAACACCAAGCCATGCAAGAGCATAAGCAACCGGCACAACAAGCATGGCCAAGCCGCCCAGTGCCAGAGCAAGAATTGAACGACTTTTCCTGCCTTCATTTCGCCCCTGAGCAGCTTTTTCAATTTTTTCAAGGTCAGATTCCAATACCGGACTCTCGCTCATACCTGTTCTCCTGCCATCATTCGCCGCGAACCTAATAGTTAAAAGTAAAAATTGCGCGAATACATTGGTAAAAAACAACTGAATATTGAATTTGATGGAATCTGGAGCATTTTTAGCAAAAGTGGGAAGCTCTTTGCTTGCGCTACCGCCTAGCGGCTACTTGAGCGCGGGTTTTGCGGCCAAAAATGCGACCAAGCAAAGATTCAAAGCATTTGCAAGCAAAAGCGGGAAGCTCTTTTGTGCATTACCGCTACGGCAAATCTTGCTATTTTAAGGACGGGATTTGATACTGGATAAACGCCCTAATGCAAATCCTCACTGGTGAGTTTATGACTTTGCAACCAGTTTTGCGCCTGTTCTTGTCCATCCCTGATAAAAGCAGAGCGTTCACTCTCACTCCATTGATCTAGAACCGCTTGCATTTCATCCAGCCTCTCCTGGGCAATTTTATCAAGCGGAGCCGCCAGTTTATAAAGCCCCCATGCCAGCTTCGGGTTTTCCTCCCGCCCCTGTCCTAATTGGTGCATGTAGGCTAATGCGCGTATGGCATGAGCCCTGCCTTTGATGGCGACCTTTTCGTACCAGTTATAGGATTGCGTATAATCCTGCTCTACCCCCTGCCCCAAAGCCAGCATCACCGCACGCGATATCATCGCATTTTCAAAACCGGCATCAGAAGAACGCACCACCAGATTCCACGATTTTTCCATGTCCTGCCGTTCCTGATAGATCATGGCCAATTGCCACATTGCACTATTGCCGCCTGATGCTGCGGCTCGTTCATAAAACGTAATAGCTGCCAGAATATCTTTTTCACCAACCCAACCATATTGTTTAGCTTGCCCCATTACCGTCAATGCGGCGGCATCATCAGGGTAAAACTGTAAAAACAACTCATACCCCTCTACTCCCCGTGCAATATCCCGCTCCCCGCCAATACCGTATAACATGGCAGTGGAAAGTGCCCGCAAGGCCACAAATCGCCAATCAGAATCAGAGTTGCCGATTATGTCCTCTAAAGATTTTCTGCCCTTAACTGCCTGCTCGGGACTACCGGAAAACAATCTGGTAATAGCAAAATTTACCTGCCCACCCTCATCGCCACGCTCTGCTGCAAATTGAAATAAATCGCCATCCTCACCCTCATATTTTGCTGGTGCCACACCATTTTGAATCAGTGTCCCAAGAGTGTTGGCAGCAATGGCATCACTGGTGCTGGCGCTTCTAAGCAGCTCTATTGCCGCTTGCATTTCCTCATTTTCAATGATTTTTGCAACGCTCTTGCCCGTATCATCAAGACCCAGCATCCTCCGCGCCAGTATTCTGCTGGCAACAGCACTGCCTTTAGCCTCAATCCTTAAGTTGGCATTGTCCATTTGCGTAAAGTCGGGCAAAGGACTGGCCATGGCGATTACAGAAACCAAAGCAATAGCAAAACCGCTAATCCATGATTTAATCTGACTTGCCTTCATGAGAAACCTTATTGATCATAGTAGAGTGTTACCACATGCTTGGCCTCGGCAAAAAACAACCAACGTTCCATAAACAGGCCAATGCCAGCACAAACAACCGCCAAAATGATGAATATAGCGGCAAAATCAGGAATAAACCATTGTGCAGACATTAGTGCAAATGGAAACAAAAATGCAAATAAAATAACGAGTTGTCGCAGTTTTTTGCTGTGCTTTCTAGCAATAGCAAAACCCATTTCCTTTAGCAGAAAATTTGGCTGGTCATGGGGGCTTTCGATCAGTTTGACCTCCCCGAACTCTCCAAGACCGGTAGCACTTTGGGCGCTGCTGCTCATGCCCCGGTCGATTGTGCTCCAGTATGACAGCTTTAGCACCAGAGCCAACCCTACAAAGAACAAAACCGGCAATACCAGCCAGTCTGCAGCCAGCCATCTCCCGCCAATTACACTTAGCATTGCCGCCAACAGCCCCCCGCTCATCAGCGACAAGACCAGATAGACCCACGGTGTCCACCTGCATGACCAGGCCGGTACTGCCTTTAATGAGGCATAAATCATCGAGGTGCTAAAAACTGTGAGCATGCTAAATGCACCGCCAACCAGCCCCAGTACAGCGAACACTCCGGTATTTTCTCCAAGCACCACCCATGACAAGGCAAACAGCCCCGTTGGAATAAATGTTATAATGGCGAGCAGGCCTTCTCTGGAAAGCCAGGAAGAGCGCCATTGCGACAATGCCCGCCATGCACGCTCCGGATGACCAAGATGCAAGGTTGATGACAACAGCCCGGAAATCACCAGAATAAATGCCGCTCCAAAACTTATCAGTCCAAAAGTAAAATCCGCAGCAAGCAATTTTCGATAAGATAAAACCCCCAACCAGAATAACAGACCATAACCGGCCCCGGTTGTTGTGGTGAAAAACAAGACTGATTTAGCCGGATGCATTTTGGCCTCTTACGCGGTTAAAATTTTATCGACCCAGCGGGCCAGTAATCCGGCCCCGTCGCTGCTGTCGTCCTGATGGGTCAGCATACGCGGTGCCACGCCTTTGCCAACCTGTTTTGGCCGTGGCGGCAAATATCTGTTCCCCGGCTTTGTGCCCTGTTCTGGCATTAAGGCATATCCCTTTCGTGCCGCCACAAGTTTGGAAACATCAGAATCAGGATCACCAAGATCGCCAAAAGAACGGGCGCCGGTGGGACAAGTGGAGACACAGGCCGGAACCCGGCTTTGTTCGGGCAGATTTTCGTTATAAATTTTATCTACGCAAAGAGTGCATTTTTTCATCACCCCTTCATCTTCGTCATATTCACGCGCCCCATAGGGACAGGCCCATGAACATAATTTGCAGCCAATGCAAATATCCGTATTAACCAGAACAATGCCATCTTCTTCGCGCTTATAGCTGGCACCTGTTGGGCAAACGGTGACACACGGCGCATCGTCACAATGCAAACATGATTTTGGAAAATGCGTGGTGCGGCTTACTCCCGTATCAGGGTCTACCGCTTCAAAAGTATGAACCCGGTTAAACCACACCCCGTCCGGCTTGGCACCATAGGCATCAAGATCAGTCAATGGCGCCATTTTTCCAGAGGTATTCCACTCCTTGCAATTAACGGCGCAGGCATGACAGCCCACACAAATGTCCAGATCAATAACTAACCCCAGCTTCTTAGCCGGTGATTCCTTGGGCAAACAGGTCATGATTTGTCCTCATCACGTTGATTGCCATGGCCATCACTAACCCCGGCGATATTCTGTGCATTTTCGTGTCTGTTGCCGATCCAGCCTGTAGCTGGAACGCCTTTACTGCCCTTGGCTTCTGCCTTCAGATCAGCGCCATAGCGATTGACGGTTTGTTGCGGGCTTGGGGCATCAGCAAACAATTCAAACATCGGCTCGGTAAACCCGAATTCTTCCCTGGCACATTTTTCCAGCCTTACCCGCAAATCAAACCATGCAGCCTGTCCGGTGACCGGGTCGGAATTGGAATATTGCTGCCCATCCTTTTGCGGTGCCAGCACTTCTGAAATAATGTGATTAAGCAAAAAACCCTGATTGGACTCCGGTGCATCAGGACTTAAACCCCAGCTTCCCTTGCGCTTTCCAATTGCATTCCACGTCCATACCGTATCAGGGTTAACCCCGGTAATCAGTTTGATCTGACCCTTGACCCGGCCCAGACGGCTTATAATCCAGACCCAGTCATCATCAACAAGACCCATAGCAGCAGCGGTAGTGGCATGAATATGCAACTTGTTGGCCGAAGTTATCTGGCGCAACCAGGCATTTTGCGAACCCCATGAATGATACATATGCATCGGGCGCTGTGACAGGGCGTGCAACGGAAATTCATCACGATCAATTTCGCCCTCCTCAAAAGGCTGATACCAAAGAGGAAGCGGATCAAAATAGCTTTCAACCCGCTTGCGGTGACGATCCGGCGGCTGGTTTGGCCCATGCCCCTGCGCTGCCAGGCGGAATTTTTGCACTGGCTCAGAATATAAATGAAACAAAATAGGCTCTGCACTGGGGATCCAGCCCATTTCACATGCATATTCCAGATAATCCTTGTTCACAGTTTTGAAATATTGCTGTTCCGGCGGCAATTCATGTACCCAGAACCCGCCATTTTCAATATAGCGCTTTAGCTGATCCTTATTGGGAGCACCTTTGCCGTGACTCTTGCCATCCTCACCACGCCAGCCGGCCAGCGGCCCCAATCCCGGAGCCCGTTCATGGTTGACCATATAATCTTCATATCCGCCGGGATAGGCTGGTGATCCGTCCTCATTTACAAATCCTGGCAATCCCAAACGGGCACCAAGATCAATCAATACTGTTTGAAAGCACCTGACATCACGATCAGGGGAAATTACCGGATGGCGAATGGCATCACCTGGGCCATGCGCAGAACTAATGGGCCGATCAAGCAATGAAATACAATCGTGGCGCTCCAGATAAGTGGTATCAGGCAAAATCAAATCGCTATAGGCCACTGTTTCTGACCAGAATGCATCTGAGTAAATAATTTTGGGAATTTTATATTCGCCGTTTTCGTCCTTATCGGTAAAGTATTCCAGTGTACCCTTGGTATTCATCGAGGAATTCCATGCCATATTGGCCATATAAAAAAACGCCACATCAATCTCACAAGGGTCTTTTGCCCATGCATTGTGCAAAACCATATGCATTAAACCATGAGAGCTTAACGGGTGTTCCCATGAATACGCCTTGTCGATACGCAATGGCTCACCAGCATCATCAACCAACAAATCCTCAGGCCCGGTGGGATTGCCAAGCGGCATGCCGTCCAGCATGGTTTCAGGTGCGGTTTGCTGTCCCGAGGGTTTTGGCCCGGCCGGAATAGGTTTGGGAAACGGTGCCTTGTGCCGCCAGCCGCCTGGCACGTCCACGGAGCCTAATAATACTTGCAGTATATGGATAGCGCGACAGGTGTGGAAACCATTCGAGTGGGCTGAAATTCCGCGCATGGCATGAAATGAAACCGGACGACCGATCATTTTATCGTGCTCACGGCCCCAGACATCTGTCCATTTCTGTTCAATAATGATTTCTTCTTCAAATGCGACTTCTGCCAATTCTGCGGCAATACGGCGAATAGTATCTGCAGGAACCCCGGTAGTTTGCGCAACTGCATCGGGGGCGTATTCATCGCCTAAAAACCGCTTTGCCAGCAATTCAAATGCTGGAGTCACTTTCTTTTTTCCAATTGTGCGTTCACCAACCAGAGCCGGGGTGATATCCGCACCCAACGCCGAGACCGCCTTTTTCCTATTCAAATCATAACAAAGAGGATTTCCCTTTTTATCACGCAATATCAAACCATCATCAGCGCCACCAGGATTTTGAATCACCAGCCATGGCGCATTTGAATATCGGGCAAGATATTTGAAATCAATTTTCTCAGCTTTGAGCAATTCATGGATTAAGGCAAATACAAACAGGCCATCGGTTCCAGGACGTATGCCAATCCATTCATCAGCAATTGAATTATAGCCATTACGCGACGGATTCACTGCAACAAATTTTGCATCACCTCGGGTTTTAAGTTTGCCAAGGCCAATTTTGATCGGATTGCTGTCATGATCCTCAGCCACACCAAACATCATAAAATATTTGGTATGATCCCAGTCCGGCTCGCCAAACTCCCAAAAGGCACCGCCAAGAGTGTACAGCCCGCCTGCTGCCATATTAACTGAGCAAAACCCGCCATGGGCTGCAAAATTGCGGGTTCCATATTGCTTGGCCCACCAGCCAGTAAGCGACTGGCTCTGATCACGTCCGGTAAAAAACGCCAGCCTTGACGGATCTTTTCTTCGCACCTCACCCAGCCAGCTTTCGGCCAGAGCCAATGCCTCTTCCCACTCAATCTCCTTAAAACGCCCCTCGCCCCGCTCACCAATTCGCAATAACGGCTTGGTTAATTTGGCTGGCGAGGCCTGATTCATAATACCGGCAGAACCCTTGGCGCATAACACCCCCTTGTTTACCGGATGATCCGGGTTTCCTTCTATATAGCGAACCTTGCCATTTTTAAGGTGGACTTTGATTCCACAGCGACAGGCACACATATAACAAGTAGTGAATTTAACTTCATCAGCCACTTCTGGCGACAGATCAACAGCTTCCTTGATCGTTGCAAATGGATTAGCACTCAATGCCACCCTCCCCATATAATTTTGCCCATTGTATGAGGTGTTTCTAATATAGCAATGGCAATATTTGCAATGCAGCACAAACAGTGGTTTTGCGCACAGATAAAAGCCGTTTTAGCGAACGATCATTACCGAGTTTTCTGCCCGCTCCAGAACTTCATAAGCAACCGATGTCTGGAAAAAACGGCGAAAACCCTTTACCGAGGTGTCAGCCATAACAATCAGTGAATATTTACGCCCCTGCTCCAGAATTTTCTCTACTGGATTACCGACTTCGACCAAATCGCTTACCACTTGTAGACCTTCGGCCTCGATGGCGGCCTTGGCTCTTGCCACTACGTCAAGCGCAATGGGCAATTCCTCGTCGGTTTCAGCAACTGAATACAGATATATTGGACAATGGCACCTTGCGGCTATTTTTGCGTCCTTAACCGCAGCCTCAATCGACTTATCTGTAAAATCCACACACATGAAATGGCCGTGATCCTGTTCCAGGTCCCGCGCGACCAGAACCGGGCCCGGTGAGCGGCTGACTACGGCTTTGGTGGTGGACGGCCGGATTTTTCCAGCACCTATTTCATCATCTGCGCACATGCCAATAATGGTGATGTCATATTCACCAACTTCTATTTCATCAAGTATGCCACGCTCCACCGATGGGGAAACCATCATTTCAAGAGTGATTTTGGCACCATCCTCATTGGTGTATATAATTGAATTATCACCAAGCTTATCCCCACGCACATCGGTGTGAACCACTTGTTCTTTCCAAGTATCCTCCATAAAGCCCATTTCCACCAGCATGTCACGACCACGCTTTAAGGCCCGCATTCCCGGAAGCTCATGCCCCCAGTTTAGCATATTCTCACGGGCCAGCTCCAATTGCAGACCTCCGGAGCTTAAACCCTCATCCAAAGGGCGAACAAACAACAAGGTAAGATCAGCAGAGTGATCATCACCCATCCGAACCGCATAGCGCAGCCCTGAATACGAGGCTTCTGATCCATCAATGCAAACCAATATTTGAAATTGCTTTTCATTCTGCATGCAGTGCAACCCTCTTATATTCCAATCGCCGGCCAGTAAAGCGCAGCAAAAGCCAACAAGATAATCGTCGACATAATTGCCATTTTATAACCGACTTTCAAGAAGTCAGTGGTCTTCAAGTAACCAGAGGCATATACAATAGTGCAAGCAGGCGTCCCTATTACTGTCAGATAGGCAAAGGCCGATGAAATAGCGGTAACAAAACCCACAATCAATTCACTGTCACCCGTAGAATGGGCAAGATTCAAGGTTATCGGGCCCAAAACCGCAACTGCAGCTCCGTTGGACATGGTGTTGGTGACCAAAGTTGTAAGCACAGAAACCGAAGCCAATAGTGGTGTTCCGGTTTCCATGAACTCTGGCAAAACCTTTAAGAAGCTGTCGGCAAGCCACATGGCAGCGCCGCTATCCTTCATTTGAATCCCCAGTGATATTGCCGCCGCATACAACCAGACCACCCCCCAGTTCACTCCTGAATTCAAGTCTTCCCAGCGCACCAAACCAAATATCATAAACGCAACGCCACCCATAAGCGCAATAGTGCCAAGTCCAATCGTGCCAGAAAAGAAAACCCAGCCCAAAAGGGTAAGGAAAAACAAGCCAATAGCCATAAAGTGTGATGGCGTCATTGGGCCTTCCCGCTCGATTTGGGCGCGCAATTTCACCACAGCTCGCGTCAGATGATTATATTCCGGCTTGAAGGTTGAAAACAAAATAACAATGACAACAGGCAATTGCGCCAAAAATACCGGATAGGCGATAATCACCCATTTGACATAATCCACCAGATATTTGGCCGTATTCGGGTCATCTGGATTATAGAAAAACTCTTTCCAGTATCCTATCATAATCGCGTTTCTTGCACCGCCTGATGGTGTCCCAATGCCAGCTATTGAACTGCCGTAGGCAATGGAAAATAACAAAACCGCCGCAAGATTACGCACCTTTTTAGGGTCATCAGAGGTAAGCGTAATCAAGGTCAAGGCAACGGGTAACATCATGGCAGCAACCGTATGCTCGCCAATTACTGATGCTAAAAGACCAGATACAACAGCTACCCCAATCGCAACATTTCTTGTTTTTGTTCCCGACAAGCGAACAATCAGATAAGCTAAGCGCTTGTCCAGCTTCTGTTTGACCACAGCCACAGCCAGCATCAAAGAACCAATGATGAAAAAGACAGATCCGTTAATCAAAGAAGCACCAACTTCGGCAACCCCCCGCCCCAACAGCAGAATCTGCGAAATAATGATCATGAATGCGACCGCAGGCAGCGGTATTGGCTCTGTGACAAACAGCACAACCGCAACCACCGAGATCACCAGAACCAGCTGGCCATCACGGGACAATCCTTCCGGTGAAGGGGCCAGATAAAACACCAATCCGACCAGAATCGCAAAAAAAAGCCAACGCTTTTCCCGTACAAAAAGCATAACGCTCCGCAACACTGGCTGACCAGGTAGGCGAAGACTTGCGCGCATGGCATTTGTCCAATCAATTCAAGTTGGTGTTGCGCAATACTGTCACCTAACTGTGGCCAGTTGGTTAAGAAAATGGCGGATAGCCAACTATCAATATAAAAAGCTTCAGATCATTTTGAAATAAGCGTGTTTTCGTATATGCTAATATAATGACCTGTGCAATTGGCAAAAAGCAAAAATTACAAAATTTGTACGCAATTCAGACAGATGATTTACATGCAAAAGGGCCGTCCTTAAGGGGCGGCCCTTTTTCCAAAATCAAAACAATTGCTGTTATTGCGAACCGAACTTAAACGTCCAGCCAAATGTCACTTCCAACTGGTTCATGGACAGCTCGATATTGTGTCCAGGAGGGCCTCCGGGAATTACTTCAGGGCCGGAAACTGATGAATTAGGAGCGTACATCAGCGCAAAATCAAACGAATTGCTCTCATTCACAGCGTAAGAGAACCCGCCAGTGATATGACTGGTTGTAACACCTGGAGCCAATATATTTAGCGTTACGTCCTCTGGCCCAATGGGGTTATTATTGCGAGCATATCCAGCACGCCATGTCACATCATCCCGGCGCCATTCAACACCAAATTTATAAGCAGTTACATCGTCCCAGCCAAAACCCGGGCCACCAAAATTTCCAAAAAAATTAGGAACCGTAGTTGAATTACCAATGGAGCCGACACCGGAATAATTGACTTTTCTAATGTCAAACATTGCTGTGATATCCGGAGCCACATCCCATGCAAATCCCACAGTCCAGTTTGAAGGAATATCAAAGTCACCACCATCAGCAAACAGGCCACGATACTCATCAAAGCGTGACATATTTATTTTTGGCTGAAATGAGCCGCCAACGCGAAAACCGCTGCCAGTGTCGATTTCAATGCCAGCCTTTATGCCAAGCCCGGTTGACCAGCTTGAACCATTATCGGTCAGATTTGCCGGATCAACAGAAAGCCCTCCAAAAATGGCCAATCCTCTGGCTTTGAACTTTTGGACTGCCAGCATTGGCGCCAGACCGATCGAGATACCCGGTGTCGGGCTGTAGGCTACGGTAGGCTGAATAAACATCTGATTTAGATCAACCCCGGCACCATTGCCACAAAACACGCCTGTAGTCGAAGGAAACGGCCCAAAGCCACAGATAGGATTGGGCTGGGTTCTTGAATAACTGGTGTTCATGCCACCATTGGCGATAACAGCCACACCATAAGCAAGCTGATCACTTACCTGTCTGGAATATGCCAGACCCGGAACCGGGAACCAGCTACTGCCGGATTTTACTTCACCATCCGGGGTAAAGCCCATAGCACCGGAGCCTGTGAATTTGCGGTTCGGGTTAAAAGCGGACAGCGCCAATTGCAACTGGTTTCCAGATTTTAGCAAACCGGCAGGATTAATACCCATGCCCGCTGCATCACGGGTATCAGCAACACCCGCCCCGGCCAGCGCCTTTGATCTGGCACTGGTTCCATTTTGGAAATACCCTTCTGTAGCAAATGCCGGCGCAGCAAGCGCCGTTGCCGCCAGTAAACTTACCATTGATGTTTGAATGGTTTTTTTTAGTAATAAAGCCATAATCCCCTCCCGATTTCTTAGCTCACGAATATAAGGGACATAGTGCCCCGGCAGACTTGCAATGCAGCCGTCCAGCTTATCTGGCAAGCCCCTTACAAGAAGAATCAAAATGCGCACTTATTGCTGTACCTGTTTTGATTCAAACAAAAAGGGCCGCTTACGCGACCCGTTTCAATAAAAACCTGTAGACATCACCGTCAACAGAATGTTCAACCAGTTCATTACCGGTCGTGCGGCAAAACGCCTGAAAATCTGCGACCGATCCCGGATCTGTAGCCAGAACCTCCAGAGTTTGTCCGTCGCCTAGACCTTTTAGGGCCTTTTTGGCCTTTAATATAGGCAAAGGGCAGTTCATCCCTTTGGCATCAAGAGTCTCATCAGCCATATTCTCTCCAATCCAGTTTTCTTCAAACTCTAAAATTTTAAGGGTAATACCCCATTATTACATAAACAAATTGATATCCGATTGCAGCGCAGATTCCATCCATGTAGCAGCACCACCAATTTCCACATCGTCAATCATATCTTTCTTGTCCAACTCGAACAAATCCAGTGTCATCTGGCATGCAATCATTCTAACATCAGATAATACCGCTGCCTCGCGCAATTCCTCAATACTGGCAACACCTTTTTTCTTGATCAGGTTTTTCATCATTACGGTTGCCCCTGCGCTTACACCTGGGATCATGCCCACTATGTTGGGCATGGACATGTGCATGCCGCCCATTGGCATTGCCATTGCCGGATTACCCAGTGGCGTAACCTGCAAATTCAGTTTTTCCTTCAGCAATTCAAGCCCATAGAATGTGAAAAACATGGTCACATCCACATCCATCGCAGCGGCTGTTGTGCCCAGGATAAACGGAGGATACGCCCAATCCAAAGACCCCTTGGTGCAAATAATGGTCATTTTTTTGGCATTGCCTATGGTTTCTTCCACAGATGTAGTCATGATTTTAATCTCCCGTTTGACCCCATGTGCGACCATGAGGGTCGAACAACCAATATATAAGGATTTGCTTTATTAGCATTTGTGCATGAAATACCACACTCTCGTCAAGCCTATTTGGCCAAGATGGGGAAAATATAATCTTAACCCGTGCAAAAAACCTGATAATTGTGGCCATTTTGCCTTGAGCTAAAGCCCGCGCTTCATCAGAGCCTGCTCATTTTCATAGATAAAGTCACGCATAATCGGCACATCGTCACGTTCATTTGCCAACAGCAATTGAAAATTCATATTGTTGTCATGCTTAAAACCCAGCGCCACGGCGGTAAGGTAAAATTCCCACATTCGGGCAAAGCGTTCATCATAAAGAGCTACAGCCTTATCGCGATTAGCCAAAAACCTCCGGCGCCAATGATCAATGGTATAATAATAATGCAGGCGCCAAACCTCACAGTCTGCCACCCATAGCGGAGTTTTCTGCACAGACTCAAATGCTTCGGATATGCTAGGAGAATAGCCTCCGGGGAAGATATATTTTTGAATAAACGCGTTGGTAGAACCAGGTTCATTGCGCCTGCCGATGGAATGCACCATTGCCCGGCCACCTTTGTTCAGTAATTTACTGATCTGGCCAAAATATGCCGGAAGATAGCGAACCCCCACATGCTCAACCATGCCTACCGATACTATGCGGTCATATTTTTGGGTCACTTCGCGATAATCCAGATACTCAAATGTTACCCGGTCTGACAAACCCATTTGTGCCGCGCGCTCAGTGGCTACCCGCAATTGTTCTTTGGCCAAAGCAATTCCGGTAACTTTCACGTCTGCCACCTGCGCCAGATACAGCGCCATACCACCCCAGCCGCAACCGATATCCAGAACCTCCATGCCATCGGACAAATCAAGCTTGGCGGCAATTCTGCGTTTCTTGTTTATTTGCGCAGCTTCCAGTGTCTCTTTTGGGTCACGAAAATAGCCGCAACTGTATTGCATGTCCTCATCAAGGAACAAGCGATACAGCTCCTCTGAAAGATCATAATGGTGGGCGGCATTTTTTCGTGATTTAGATATGGGGTTGAACTGATGAAAGGGCCGCGAAATAGCACGCAGGGCTTTTCCGTACTTTTGACTTGAATGATTGCTCAAACCATCCTTGTTTGCCACCATCAAATCCAGAAAACCTTGCAGATCCGTTCCGTCTTCAAAGGTCAAGGTGCCGTCCATATAACTTTCGGCAGCCGTAAGATCAGGTTGCAGCAATAACTTGTTATACAGGCTGGACTTATGCAGGCGCATGGTGACCACCGGGGTCGCCGGTGATCCGACAAACTCATGACGCACGCCTTTTGCATCAAACACCACCAAGGTGCCGCTTTTGATAAAAGCCCTTAACAGCTTTGATAACAGACGCATGCAATCCCCCGTAAAACCGCCGATCAGCTAGACATACACCAAATACCGACGATGAATAGCATTGAAAAGAGGTTTTATTCGCCATCCACGATGTTTAGCGGTTAGGAGCCAAGCGCAAATTCATACATCCAGAAAATAGCAATGCCGGTTTGCACCAAAAAGAAGAAGAACCGTACTTTAACAGCCATCACACTAATAGATACAATATGGATTAAAGACTGTACCACCCGCGCCGCCAGCATAATCAGCGCCAGACCGTTGGTAACATCCGACTGATTGGTGGCCAGCGCATATAACAGCAATCCGCCAACAATTGGAAAATACTCATAACAATTTGCATGCGCCCGGCACAAACGCCCTGAAAATGGGGAAACATCATCCCCCGCAGGCGAAAAACTGTTCGCAGCCTTCTTGCCCGAAAGTGTCAAAGCCGTCCGGTAAGTGCCTAAGACCAATAATATAAATGTAGTCCAACCAATGTAACCCAAAAGTGCTATTGCTGTATGGCTCATTTAATTCTCTCCCGATAATTTAAGGGCCTATGCTAACATCTTACCGCTTTTGTACAATTCCAAACTTTGATCATCGCCTATTCAAAATTGAACAGAGTTAAAAATACCGAAACTATGTCAGAGGCACGGCTACCAGTTTTGAGCTGCCGCCAACAAAATAACAGACCACGATACAATAATCGCCAAAGAAGAAGCCCCGCCAAGCGCAGCAGCGCTTCGCTGTATAAGATTCCCTCGAAACTGAAATGCATTTATTCCAAATGCCCGAAATACATAAGGAACAGGATTGGCCCAGCCGCCAAAGATCATCAACACCAAGGCCCAAATAGCAATATCAAGTGAAAATACCCAGATCAGAGCCCCGGCCATGCCCTGCATCAGACCCAGCATGATCCAGTCAATATGTGCTGCACCAATGTGCTTGAAATTTATACCAGATTTCTGTTTTGGCTCATGCGCCTGTAACGGGATCAGCATCAACGCCCCAAGCAATGATGAAAACAAGACAGCAGCACAACCGCTGAACAGTAATAGTTTCGCACTTTCAATTGATGTCATTCTATCCCCGCTATTCTGGTTTAAGACCCCGCACCAAGAATTTCCCGAACACTATGCCGGTAATTGCATGAGTGGCAAATCAAACTAACCAGAATTATAATCCGCCAAGCTTCCCCTGCTTGCCTATATAGTTTGATTGCCGCAATATCAGTTTGCAAAATGATTTGATATTTTATTATATTAGGGATATTGCATATATGCGCTGAATCTGGAGTTTTGCATGGACTGGCTGGAAAACCTGCTAAAGATTGAAGAACTGGAAGATGCCCAGTTCGACCATGAACTTATTTCCCGCATGCAGGCAAGCTCCGCTTTGTCCCTTTCGCGACCAATCCGTTTCTCCACTCCCACATTCAAGGAATTTGAATCCAGCGAGCTATCCGGTTGCGGCAAAAATTCGTTTCCGGCGTTTTCCATCACTGCCGGTGGCTGTGCCTTGAACTGTGATCATTGCCAAAAGAAAATTCTGGAGCCAATGATCCCGGCCACCAGACCTGAAATGCTTGATCAAAAAGTCCGGGATCTGATTTTGATGCAGGACTTGCAAGGATTTTTATTGTCCGGCGGCTCCAATAAGCGCAATGAAATACGCTATGAGCGCTATCTGCCGGTGGTCGAAAAACTAAAACGTGATTTTCCCTATCTGCAAATTGCCATTCATACTGCTTTGCTTGATGAAGCTGCAGCCCAGCGCATGGAAGATGCCGGCGTTGACAGCGCGATGATGGATATGATCGGGGCTAAAGAAACCATCGAGCAAGTATATAAGCTGGATCGGCCGGTGGCTGATTTTGAAGCCACTCTGGCAGCTCTTACCTCCACCAACCTCAAAGTCACTCCGCACATCGTAATCGGCCTGCATTATGGCAAATTACTTGGCGAGAAAAATGCTTTGGACATTATTGCGCGCTATGATGTGCACGCACTGGTATTGGTGGTTATCATGCCATTTTACGCCAAACCTGGTACGTTTGAGACTCCCTCGACCAAAGATGTTGGAGAAATATTTTTGGCGGCCAGAGAACGCCTGCCCGACAAGCAGGTCTTGCTTGGCTGTGCCCGTCCACCGGGAATGCATAAGCGCATAACTGATGCCTATGCAGTAATGGCCGGACTGGACGGCATCGCATTTCCCGCCGATGGGGCGGTCGCCGTATCCAAAGCTATTGGCAGACCGTCACATCAGGAACATGCCTGTTGCGCCATTAAAGTCGGCGGCAGTCAATCAGCACAAGTTTCTGCTACTTGCGCCGCATGATGAAGCATCCGGATATTCTGGTTCTGGGGCTTGGGCCTGCTGGGGCATGTGCTGCTGAGGCTTGTGCAAGAGCCGGGTTTTCAGTGCTGGCAATAGAAAAGAAAGCCATTGCTGGTGCACCAGTACAATGCGCAGAATTTGTTCCGGCAATGATCGGCTCAGAAGTAACTTCCCTTAACTCCAGCACTGTTCAGCAAATTCGCTCCATGAAAACCTTTGTTGAAGACCAACCACCGGATCTGATGGCAAATTTTCCCGGACAGATGATTGACCGTCAGGATTTTGACAGACAATTGGGCGAACAGGCCAAAGCCGCCGGGGCCGAATTGCAATATGGTATAAAGGCACAGGACATTTCCACCGGCGGTGATATTGTCCTTGGCAATGGCAGCGAAATCTCAGCAAAAGTACTGATAGGTGCCGATGGCCCAAATTCGCTGGTCGGGTTTGGCATTGGCTCTTCTGTAACCGAATATCTTGAAACCCGGCAAATCAGTGTGCCGCTGCTGCGCCCGTTTGATAGTACGGATATTTTCCTTAGCCATAAAATTCCAGGGGGTTATGCCTGGGCGTTTCCCAAGGGTGATATTGTCAATATCGGCCTTGGAGTTCACCCTGATGCAAGAGCTCAAATGAAGCTTTTGCTTGATGAATTGCACCAAAAACTAATTACACAGGGCAGAGTTGGCCCGCAAATTCTGGGCCATACCGGCGGACGCATTCCAGCTTCCGGCATGGTAAAACCGTGGCGGGTAATTGGCTCCACCTTGTGCTTGTTGGCCGGAGATGCAGCAGGTTTGACCAACCCGATCACCGGAGCTGGAATCAATTCAGCAGTAATTAGCGGCAGGCTGGCAGCAGAGGCGGCGGTCAATTACTTAACCGGTAATTGCGATGATAAAGCTGCAGAAAATTACCAGGAAGACCTGGAAGATTTATTCAAAACATCCTTATCCAGAGCTGTGGCCCACAGGAAAAGACTTGCCGCTTACTGGCAAAAGAATAACAGGATAACGCCCGGGCAATTGCGCTCCGGCTGGATTGCCTATCCTGAATACTGGCAAATGCCTACCGATGAACTGACGGAGAAACACCCATGTCATGCTTAAAACCCGAAGCTACAAGCCCAGGTGGTCTGTCTGCCGATGGCAAGGACTTTAACGGCTTTGATATTATGAAGCCACGCAAGCCAGAAGCTACACCAAAGGATTTACGAAATGGCGGGCGGGTAAAATCCGATGACATGCCACCCAGCGGACTTTATCTGCCAAACAACAATATCCAAACACCGAATATGACCTCGCCGGAATATGTGCAGCTTTCCACCGCTGCCGCTTTGACCCTTGGGATTATGCCGGGCAAGATGCACCGCTGTGAGTGTACGAGATGCCTGAATCTTTTACTCACCTATCCCGAAGGATGCCGGGCCAATTGCGCCTATTGCGGTCTGGCGCGACACCGCGAAGCAGAGCGGGATTATGCTGATCGTAATTTCATTCGTGTTGACTGGCCAAGTGTGCCGATGGATCAAATCGTTGATATTGTTGCCAAAGACCCGGAAAACTCACCATTTCATCGCATGTGTATTTCAATGATCACTCACCCAAAATCCGATGATGATACGGTAACGGTGCTAAAGAACTGGACTTCAAAAATTGACCCGTCGGCAATTCCAATTTCCATATTGTCAAATCCAACAACCATGGGGCGCTCCAATGTTGCCGAGTTGCACGAATTGGGCAGTGACATTTTTACCGTAGCTCTTGATGCCGCCACTCCGGAGCTGTTTGATCGCACCCGTGGCAAAGGCGTGCAAAGCCCGCATACATGGAAAAAATACTGGGAAGTTTTGTTAGATGCCAAGGATATTTTTGGCCCGCAAAAATTTGGTGCCCATATTATTGTTGGCATGGGCGAAACCGAATTTGAGGTTTTGAGCCTTGTTGAAAAATTAGTGCAAATGGGTGGTCACAGCCACATGTTTTGCTTCTACCCGGAGCAAGGATCGCTAATGGACCATTTACCGGCTACCCCGCGTGACCAATGGCGACGGGTGCAATTAGGCCGATATCTGCTGGATTATTGTGGTGCCAGGGTTTCGCATATGAAATTTGATCATGAGGGGCGGATCATTGATTTTGGTTTACCAAAGGCCGAACTGGACATGATTATCGACACCGGAATTGCCTTTCGCACCTCTGGATGCCCCGGCAAATTTGCCGACGATATTTCCGCTTGTGATCGACCATATGGTGACAGCCCGCCATCTGATATTGCCTCTTATCCATTTCAGCCCCAGGACGTGGATTTACGTCGAATTCGGAAACAATTGGACATGGAAAAACCGGGCGAAAACTATGAGGAAGGTGATGATCTGGAAGATTGGAAATGAGCAGGCCGGAATTTCGTGTAATTGATACAGGTTTACGCACCGGCAGGCAAAATATCGCCTTTGATGCGGCGATGATTGAAGCCCACCAGACAGGTGCTATTGGTGACAGTGTTCGCTTTATTCATTTTGAGCCTTGTGCATTGGTTGGTCGCCACCAGGATTTAAGTCGCGAGCTCAAACTTGGCTTTTGTGCTGCGAACAATATTCAAACCGTGCGCCGGATCACTGGCGGCGGGGCGATTTATATGGATCAGGGGCAAATGGGCTGGTCATTGGTGTTTTCGCGCAAGACACTGAATATTTCTGATCTTGGCGAACTAACTCGCGCCATTTGTGAAGCTGCGGCTTTTGGCTTGTCCAAGCTGGGCATAAAGGCCCAGTTCCGCCCCCGTAATGACATAGAGGTTGAGGGGCGCAAAATTGGCGGCTCCGGTGGTTTTTTTGATGGCGACACCCTGTTCTTTCAGGGAACTGTTCTGATTGATACTGATCCATCGGTAATGATGCAGGCCCTGAATGTTGCCAAAGCCAAATTGCAAAAACGCGATTTGGACAGCGCCACCTCACGGGTAACCACCTTAAAGCAAGTACTTGGCGAAGCGCCCACTATCAGTACCATCAAACAAGCCATGTTGATGGGGTTTGAAGAAAAACTGGGAATATCCCTGCGACATGCAAGCCCTTCTGCCGAAGAAGAGCGCCTGGCGAAGCAGTATTTTGATGAAGAAATTGGCCAGGACGAATATGTGCATGAGATTGACAATGCTGATGCTCAGTCCGATGTGCTTCAAGGCTCCCACACCGGCGCAGGTGGCACAGTAGAAGCCTTTGTACGGCTTGAGGGTCAAAATAATGAACGCTTGCGCGAGGTTCTGTTTACCGGCGATTTTTTTGTAACCCCGCCGCGAATTGTACTGGATCTGGAGAGTTTTTTGCGCCGGGTGGAAACAGGAAAAATTCCGGATGCAGTACACGAGTTTTTCGCAATAACCGAGGTGGACCTGCTCTCTATTGCACCGGCGGACTTTATAACTGCTCTTGAGAATGCCTGCGGCGGGCAATAAATGAAATATCTTAGCGTTATTCAACACACATCTGCCGAATATCTTGGCCTGATGGAAGATCATCTGGAGGGGCGTGGCATCAGATTTAACTATTCCCGCCCATTTACCGAAGATGGAAAGCCTCCGGAATTGGCTACAGTTGGAGACGGTTTGATCTTGCTTGGCGGCGGCCCATGGGGCAGCGCCGGGGTGCGCGATGTACCAACACTTAAAACTGAAATTGCCTTAACCCGCGCCTGCCTGATGATGGGAACGCCGGTGCTGGCCATTGGGCTGGGGGCGCAAATTCTGGCTTTGGCTGCTGATGGCTCCGTTAAGGCCACAGCACTTGAGTTTCGCACCGGCTACGCCAAACGCACACTTGCCAATGCCTTAAACGGGTTTTTGCCCGAAAAATTCCCCCATATCACCTATGGCCGTGACCAGCCTGTTCCGCCTTCTTATGCCAAGGTACTTGCCGAAGATGATCACGGTCATGCGGCCGTATTTGAAGTGGCAGATAATGCTATTGGATTTACCGGCCATCCGGGGTTCAAGCTGGCCATGGCCGAGGATCTGGTGATGGAATTTGAAGAAGCCCCCACCGATAATGCCAGCGCATTCACAACCCTGCGCGCCATGAAAACCGAGATAGAAGATGCACTGGTACCAATCATGACCGGACTGGTGCAGAAAATGAACTGGATGGATAATAACCATCCATAAAACATGGTTATTCCCTTGAGTTATGCACAGAGATTTTGCCTGACAACTGAAGATTTTCCTTGCGTTTATTAGGGATCGCTAATACGTTGGTAACAAGGGGAGCAGCAAATGCTGCGCAAGAGAAAATAAAACTATCCAGTCCAACGAAACTGGATCATCAAGGGAGAAGATCATGGCGGACAAGCTGATGATTATTATGGCTAATACTGATCCAAGAAACGGCGAAGAACTGGGCGCCCCGATTTTTCAGGCCACCGTTGGCGCTGCAATGGAATATGATGTTGAAGTAATATGCACAGCTACTGCCGGTCGCCTGATGAAAAAAGGTGTTGCGGAAAACCTCTTTATCAAGGAAGGCTCACCAAAATCAGTGCTCGACTTTATCAAGGACGCCCATGAAGCGGGGGTTGTGTTTAAGTGCTGTTCTCCAAACCTTGATCTGTTCGACATGACTGCAGATGATCTTATCCCCGAATGTGACGGTATTGTGGGCGGTGCATATCTAATTGAAGAAATAATGGAAGAAGACGTCAGAGTTCTTACCTATTAGATCGAAAATAAAGGAATTGCGGAAAAACATATGAGGCCGATTGCATGAGCAGCACAGCAACCACCACCCGCAAACAAACCGTCATCGGTGACCCGGTTTCCAACGACCCCGAAGTGAGCCAGGCTCTACTAGAAGAGATTTTTCAGGACATTCAGGCTGATCTTCGCTATGATCATGAATTAAACGGCTGTCTTAATTGCGGAATTTGCACCGCCACCTGCCCTGCAGCCCATTATTACGATTTTAGCCCCCGTGAAATTGTCCAATTGTTGTGGACGGAAAATCTTGAAGGCATTTATGATGCCATGCAGGAAAAAATCTGGGCCTGTGCACAATGCTATACCTGTGCTGCACGCTGTCCGTTTGGAAACTCGCCAGGCGGGCTGGTAATGCTGATGCGTGAAGTGTCAATCAAGCATGGAATGCAAAGCGCCAAGAATGTGCTGCGCCCCTTTAGCCGGGTAATGCTAAAACTTATCTCCACCGGCAATCAACTGTCCCCAGATATGATTAACCCTGATCATTTTGCCGATTGGGGGCCAAACATTTCCAAAGTGGAAGCGCCGCTAAAGTTACTGCGCAAAGCCATACCTATGCCAACGCTAAATACCACGGAAACCGCATGGGAAACCAACTTAAAAACCTCTGTTGAACTTTATACGATCTGGGAGGAAACCGGCGTATTGGATCAACTGGAAACCATAGATGAAAACCTGTTTGACGTGATTTTGGACATTATGGACGAAAAGCGTGAGGACTGGGAAGACTGGCAAGATGAACAGGATGACTGAAGGAGAAATGTAATGGCGAACAATGAGGATGGCAGTCGGTTTACCGGCCATGGTGCTGAATGGCGGGATGCAAAATTAAGCCAGGAAGAGGCAAAACTGGCTACAGCATGGGTTGAGCAGAGAATTGACAAACGCTCCATGCTTACCAACAAGTCCCGCGTTCATGACATACGCGACGAAATGTGGCGATTGGAAAAAGAAGGCGAGATCATTGTCCACCGCATTGGCGACCAGCACGATCCGGTAATGGCAAAAACCATTTATGGCTGGGACAAGAAAATTCCGACCAATCAGCTCTGGCACCATAAATCATGCGGGCAATGCGGTAACATCCCCGGCTATCCGACATCCTTGCTCTGGTTGATGAATATGCTGGATATTCGCTATCTTGATGAAACCGATCAGACCTCTTGTACCGCATGGAATTATCACGGCTCCGGCATTGGCAATATTGTATCTCTGGCTGCGGTTTTTTTACGCAATTTCCACCAAGCTTATGTTTCAGCCAAAGCTGAAGGAAAACCGGAAGGCTATTACTATCCTTTAGTTCATTGCGGTACTTCATTTGGGAATTACAAGGAAGTGCGCGAATACCTGTTACTGTCCGCAGAGCTGCGCGATCAGGTAAAAAAGATACTGGGAAAGCTCGATAGACTTATTGATGGAAAACTGCTGATACCCGAAGAAATTGTCCATTATTCCGAGTGGACACATGTAATGCGCAAGCAAATAGCCGAGCGTCAGGTAATTGACGCTGGAAATATCCGCGCAACCATTCACCCGGCCTGTCATGTCTACAAGATGGTGCCACAGGATGTGATCTATGATGATGATGTGCTGGATGGCGAACGCGTGGCCGTATCCACCGGCATTATTCAATCGCTAGGAGCCAATGTTATTGATTATTCGACCTGGTATGATTGCTGCGGCTTTGGCTTTCGCCATATTATTTCAGAGCGTGAATTTACCCGCTCTTTTTCTATTGATCGCAAAATCAAGATTGCCGTGGACGAAGCTAATTCCGATGTCATGATCGGTCATGATACCGGCTGCATTACCACCTTGGACAAAAATCAATGGATTGGTCAGGCTGATGGCAAGAACTATGATTTGCCTGTATTGGCAGATGTGCAATTTGCCGCCCTTGTCTGCGGTGCGCACCCGTACAAAATAGTGCAATCGCACTGGCACGCATCGTCCACAGAAAAACTATTTGAAAAGCTGGGCATAGACTGGCAGGCCCAAAAGAAAGAATTTGAACAATATCTAAAACAAGTCGAAGCCGGCAATCAGGAAAATCTATACGATCCACGCCGCCGCATTACCGGCGGCCCCGGCTACCAGAGAACAGAGCAAATAACATGAGCAATAAACCTATTCTTGTCGTAGGCGGTGGCCCTGCCGGCCTTTCCGCAGCCAATTCACTGGCTCTTGTAGGTCAAAAAACCGTATTGGTTGAAAAAGAAGATAAATTGGGCGGCGCACCTATTCTATCAGGTTACGCCAAGCTGGTGCCCTCAGGCGAATGGGCCAAAGATGCCATTGGCTCCATGGTCGATCGGGTGCAAAATAATGAGCTGATTACCATAAAAACCGGCACATCAGTGGGTAAATGCTCTGGTGAAGCAGGCAATTTCAAAGTGGAATTTTCCGACGGCAATAGTGATCAGTTTTCCTCTATTGTCATGTGCACAGGATTTACCCATTTTGACAGTATCAACAAGCCGGAATGGGGCTTTGGCACCTATGAGGACGTTGTAACCACCACGCAGATTGAACAAATGATATCGTCTGGTAATGGCGTACGGCGGCCCTCAAATGGGGAAAAACCCAAAAGAGTTGCCATATTGCTTTGCGTTGGTTCGCGTGACCGGCAAATTGGCCGTGAATGGTGCTCCAAGATATGCTGTACGGTCTCAGCCAATATCGCCATGGAAATCCGTGAGGAACTGCCAGATTGTCATGTTTATATATATTATATGGATATCCGCACCTTTGGCCTGTTAGAGACCAAATACTACTGGAAAAGTCAGGAAGAATTCAAAGTCAAATACATCAAGGCCCGAATTGCCGAAGTAACCTCCGATGGCGATAAGGTAATCGTCAAAGGTGAGGACACTTTGGTCAAGCGCCCTATTACCATTCCGTTTGATATGGTGGTTCACGCTGTGGGCATGGACCCCAATGTGGACAATATGCTGTTGTCTTCGGTGTTTGATGTGGAACTTGAAAGCAATGGATTTATTGATCGCAAGAACGCCTATGGCGCAATGGGCGCTACATCCAGAGACGGAATTTTTGTAGCCGGGTCGGCCACTGGCCCTGAAACCATTGATGACAGCATAGCTCAAGGCAGCGCCGCTGCAATGAGCGCATTGGCCAGCGCCAATGCCCGTATCGCAGCAGAATAGGAAACCAGTCACTTATGCTCTCTTCGTTTTTCCCCTCCAGCAACACGCCAGTTCCAGCTCCGGCACAATTGCCGGAGTTGGAGCTGTCCGGGCCGGTTTTGGCTGATGCATTTCAGGCAATGATAACCGGCTGCGAGCCACTGGGGGGGGTGGAGCGATATATCCACGCGCTAAAACTGAAGCACACCTTGTTTTCCGAGGCCCTGAACATGGGCGAGATTGACCTTATGACCACGGAAACCTTTGCCGGGTTGTGCACATTTATGGCCACTGTACGGCGCAGGGTTTTTGATCATCTGCATGGCGAAAATTTTGCCCGCATGAAAACGGCCCTGGCAGAGCTACTCAGCGATATGAAAAACACTCATAGTGTGGATGAGCGCATTGCCGAGTTTTGCGCACAGTTTCCACAAGACAAAAAACACCGCTGGGTGCGGGATCTGGCCGCCGAAATACTGCACAATGTGGATCCGCAGCGTTATCCATTGATGACCCGCTGGATGTGGGACAAAACCGCAAATACCGGCGTAATCCGCGAGCTGTGGCACGGTGAGGATGTAGACGGATCAACCATAGAGCTGGACGATGGTCACGCGACTTTTGTGGCGTTAAGGGCTGATATTGGCGGCTGGCTTTCACAAAACGGTGTCTATGCCGATACCATTTATTATGTGGATTTACTGTGCGCACAGATTTACGCCAATTATATCTGTGCTCAAGGTGGCACTTATTTACGGGCGGATTTTTCCAGTCCTCAGGATCCGATGCAGTATTCGCGCCGACTGTTGGGGCTGGACGGAGTGCGACAGGGTTCCAGCAAAACCCGTCTAAAAACCGAAAGTGGAGCCTCATTCACAATTGACAGCAATTTATTGAACGATACGGGAACCACCCATGGCCATTCATGAAAAAAACCTGATTAGACCGGAAAACATCAAAACTCATGATGAACTGGTTATTGATGGTGTTGATGTCTCAGGACACTGGTCAACATTTATCGAAAGCCGGGTTGTAGAAGACTATAACGAAGCCCTGCAAGAAGAAATAGCTGCGCTTCCCGGTGGCGAAAACATTCATAGATGCTGGCAGTGTGGCTCTTGCACCAATGCCTGTACGGTAAATGCTATCAACCCTGATTTTAATCCCAGATACTGGATTTATCTGATTCGCATGGGTATGGAATCCGAATTATTGCGCGATAAGGATATAATCTGGCAGTGTGTTTCTTGTAACAAGTGCACCTATGCCTGTCCTCGTGACGTAATGCCCGAAGGCATAATGAAGGCCACCGCGCACTGGCTGGAATTAAAAAGCCATACACCGGCCTCCAACTCAACAATTTTTGACAATGAATTCACCCGGCAGGTGGTTGAAAACGGAAAAATCGAAGATGGCCGGGTTCTGAAGAATTTTTTGCAAAAATCCGGACAGCCTCTGGTACAGGATTGGCTTATCCAGATGGTAATGCAGATGATCCGCCATCTGCCGGTTAAATTCCTGTTTCATTTGGGGTGGGCAACATTGTTCAAGCCCAAAACCAGAAAATGGGACAAGGCAAGAGCTGCCATTGAAGAGCATATTGCAGAAGAAAAAGCCGAGCAGCGCATGGCGCTTGGACTAGGCAAGCAGGAGGGCTTGTGATGCAAACCCGTAAAGATAAATACAAACAAGTAGCATATTATCCCGGTTGCGCTCTGGAAGGCACGGCACAGCCGTATAACACCTCGACCAAGGCAATAGCGAAAGAGCTGCAGCTTGAGTTAAAGGAAATTGACAACTGGAATTGCTGCGGGGCAATGGAGGTTAAAAACATTGACCCGGAAATTCAGACCTATCTTTCTTCGCGGGTATTATCTCTGGCCAAAAATGAAACCAAACAAGACGTGGTTATGGCTCCTTGCAATGGCTGTTATCACAACCTTAAAAAGGCTGAGTACGATCTTGAGCACAAACAAAAATCCCGCGATGTGGTAGAAAAAATATCAAAAAAGGCCGAACATCCGGTTTATGAAGCCGGAGAGGTTGAAACCATTCACGCTTTAGACTGGATTAAATTTGGCATTGGCGAAGATGAACTACGGCAAAAAATCAAGGGCGGCTTAAAAGGGCTTAAAATTGCCAATTACTATGGCTGCATGTACACCCGGCCTCGTCATATTTTCCCCGAAAAAGATCAAGGCGGCGATAGCGAAAGCACATCAAAGCCTCATTATATGGATGATTTGCTGGAAGTTGCTGGCGCGGTGAATGTGGAATTCGCCATGAAAACCGCCTGTTGTGGCGGCGCGCACACCCTCTCAGACAGCGACATGTCAACAAAATTGGTGCTAAACATATTGCAGGCTGCCGAAGCTGCCGGAGCCGAAGTTATCGCCACTGAATGCCCAACTTGCCATTCAGGACTTGAAATGCATCAAATCCGGGCTTTGAAAAAGCTCTCAAAACAAACCAATGTAAAAGTGATCTATTTCACCCAATTGCTTGGACTGGCCATGGGGCTGGGCCCTCGTGAAGTGGGGCTGCATGAAAATGTTTCTGAATCAGTGAACCTTATGTTTGACAAAGGCATTGTATGAGAGACCTTACCCAGTTAGAAACCGCGCTGGAGCAGGAGTTAAACCCTGACAACCCCGTGCAGGCAGCGACATTTTTACTGCATGTGGGTGAAGAGGTTATGGAAAACTGGCTATTGGCCCGGCAAAAAAACCCAACCGATACTCTGCGCGAGGGATTTCGGATCTTGGCCCTGCACCGTCAAGGTGCCAAAGGTGATCCCAGCTTTAATGCTTGCCGTGAAACTGCTCGTGAACTGGTCTATCATTATAATTTAATCAGACTTGATCCTGAGCATAATGAAACAGCAAGGCGCCTGTCCATGATGCAGTTGCTGGCCCGGCATCTGGTATTTTTCATCGGCGGCAAATTACAAGAAGCCGGTCTTGGAGAGTTTTGTTGCGCTTCTAGACCATCTCGCTTAAAATCAAACTGAATCATCAATTTAAGGAACAGAAAATGGCTGATGTTCGTGGTTGTCACCTTCCGGAAGACTTACTTTATGATGTGGGAAATCATATCTGGGTTAAGGAAATTGAAGATGGTAAAATACGTTTGGGAATGACCTCTGTTGCTACTGCTCTGGCTGGTTCCCTGGTTGCATTTACCCCAAAAAAAGTAGGCCGCAAGGTAAGAGCCGGGCGCTCATGCGCAACTGTTGAAAGCGGCAAATGGGTTGGCCCTGCCAAATCCGCAGCCGGCGGCGAAGTCGTCGCAGTTAATGAAGACCTGCAAGCCAACCCGTCTTTAGCCAATGATGACCCCTATAAGGCGTGGATGGTTGAGATCAAACCTGAGAACTGGGATGAAGTGCGCGCTTCTTATGTATCCGGCACTGAAATCACCGCCCCTTATGAGGCAAAAATGGACGAAGACGGCTTCGCCGGTTGCGAATAAGCACCTTGGACTCAAGGTAGAACCTCCCGCGAGTCCTAAAATACTAAACGATAGGACAAAAAATATCCGCAAGTGAATTAACTTGAAACTTTGTATACGCAAGACTCAACCATTACACTCCCGTCACACCGGACTTTGACCCGGTGTCCATGCATATGACTTGTGCGATAAGAGTGGTTGGTAAATTTCCCTATTTCCCCGCGCAAAGTGCAAGGGTGGACTTACGCTCGAGCCCGGTATGACGAACATGATGGGCAAATAAAAATCTTTGCTGGGCGGGGCTTGAAACCCCGTCCACATGATTCATTCACAAAACCCCCTTGCAACAATAATTGAAAACATTTCGGACGGAGTTCAAACTCGCGTCCGGCGTTGAGGCCGCTAGCTGGACTTAAAGTCAAACCCCGTCCAGCTAAAAGCAAGGGTGACTCTTAGGGCTACTATTAGGGTCAGCGTAAATTTTTCTGTCCCTTGAGTGATACTTGCGCCACCCTGTAATTACAACAAACAGCACTTGATGGTAATAAACTGACCCTTAAATGACCCTTCTCTATACTAACTGACCATTCACATACGGGGATAAGTACAAGAGGTGGCCGGGTAATGCTCCCTAATTTTAAGGGTGTTGATAAGTAGAATTTTCTCGTAATCAGGATTGAGTAGATTTTACATGAAGAAATCGAGATATTCGGACAACCAGGTCATTGGTATATTGTAGCTAGCGCGAGAGGCAATGCCTCGACAAGTTTCGAATAATGCCCCGGAAACAATATACCCGCCATAGGCGGGATTTTATTGGTTGCGGGGGTAGGATTTGAACCTACGACCTTCAGGTTATGAGATTTACGCCAGCTATAACTGACAACAACCCTCAACACTCAATATTAATATTTTCAACAGGTTATAGATTTTTTGTTGCTGGGAATTATTGTGAATTATGGTCATTTCAGTGAATTACTGTCCCTAAATTGTCCCCAAAATTTCTTGTGCAGCCTCTCATAAGAGGTTAACATATATACATAATTTGGCACAACACAATTGAGGGGCGTAAATTGGCAGTTATTGAAAAGCGCGAACGGAAGAAAGGAACCGTCTACAGAGTTAAGGTCAGAGTGCAAGGAATGCCCCCGCAAGAGCGTAGTTTCACACGCCTTACAGATGCCAAGGCATGGGCGAACCAGACAGAGGCTGCGATGCGCCTGGGAGACTTTCGTTCCACGGCCACAGAAGCAAAAAAAAGGACGCTGGCGGATGTAATCAAAAAATATCGGGAAGAAATCCTTATCCATAAAGCGCTAAGCAGTCAGCGAGCTGAAAATACGTATCTTAAGTTCTGGGAGCGCGAGTTGGGTGTTTATGCAATCTCATTTCTGTCGCCCGAAATCATTAGCAAAAAGGTCGCCATGCTCACCCATGCCGGTGATGAGCGTGTGCAACTAAAGGAAGGCCAGAAACCAGCCAAGCCAAAATCCCGCAAGACCGTAAAACTTTACCGCGATAATCTGGAAATGCTCCTCAAGCACGCTCAAAAATGGGGCTGGCTGGGTAAGAATAACCCCATGGAAGGGGTTAACCGTATTACCAATGCCAATAAGGAGCGTGTGAGGTTTCTTGATGATGATGAACGCCAGGCCCTGCTCAAGGCATGCAAGGAAAGCCCGAACCGGCAATTATACGCCATCGTCATTTTTGCCTTATCCACAGGCGCACGAAAAAATGAGATATTAAAGCTGCCCCTCAAGGACCTTGACCTTGAACGGCAGTTCGCCATTTTGCGCGAAACAAAAAACAAGGAAACCCGAAAAATACCCATTGTGGGCTTTCTTGTGAAAGTACTGGAAGAGCATTTGTCTTGGCGTAAAAAGCATGTTGCCAAAATGGAAAAAGGCTCAAAATTCCTCTTTCCCCGTCAGGATGGCCTTGAGCCCATTGATATTCGCAAGGCATGGGAAAATGCCCGTGAAAAAGCCGGTATCATTGATTTTCGTTTTCATGACCTGCGCCATAGCGCCGCCAGCTATCTGGCCATGAATGGGGCCAGCCAATTGGAAATTGCCGAAGTGCTTGGCCACAAAACCCTGCAAATGGTCAAGCGTTACTCGCACCTGTCAGAAGGGCACACGCGGAGCGTGGTCGAGAAAATGAATAACAAAATCTTTGAGGTGGAAGACTGAAACATTCCAGCAATCTGAAAAGGCTAAAATGCCGGATAAAGGTTCGGAAACCAGCGTGCAACAGAAACAATGGGATTCGGAGACAGCGCTAATTGGACGGAGATGTATTCCTAATTAGACGTTGATGAATTCCTATTTGGACGGTATACTAGTGTCGATCAGCAACAAATGAGGCGAGCACCGTGTACCCACGTTACGTAGAAAAATCTATCCAGGAAGCGCTTGCCGACACGCCTGTCGTTTCACTGAATGGACCACGACAGTCAGGCAAAACAACATTGGTGCGCAAACTTGCGGGTAAGGACTGGAATTATATCACGCTGGACGATGCAACAGTCCTGGAAAGTGCAACAGCCGATCCTGCTGGCTTCATCCGTGGGCTAGACCATGCCATTATCGACGAAATTCAAAGGGCGCCTGAACTCCTACTCGCTATCAAACGCTCGGTCGATGAAGACCGCCGTCCGGGCAGGTTTCTGCTGACCGGATCAGCACATATCCTTACTATTCCCAAAGTCAGAGAGTCACTGGCAGGGCGGATGGAAGTGATTTCTCTTTACCCCTTATCCCATGCCGAGGTCACTGGTGTAGGCATGCCGACCTTTCTTGACAGCGCCTTTCGTGGCGAACAACCAAAGCCAGGTGAAAAAATAATTGGCGATGATCTGATGAATATTGTGCTGGCCGGGGGCTATCCAGAAGCTCT
The DNA here is from genome assembly GCA_015485155.1 of Robiginitomaculum sp. GTDB lineage: Bacteria > Pseudomonadota > Alphaproteobacteria > Caulobacterales > Maricaulaceae > Robiginitomaculum_B. The sequence goes on from WFUF01000005.1 coordinate 129,209, forward strand.
GGCCAGAGCCAATGCAAAACGCAGACGCAACTGGTTTCATTCTTACCTTGATGCCCTCATCGAGCATGATGTGCGAGACATAGCCGCTGTCGAGAGAATTGGTGAGCTACGCAAACTCATCAATGTACTCGCCCAATTTTCTGGTCAACTCACCAATCTTTCCCAAATTGGTGGGCGGATCGATATCAACTACAAGACAGTTGATCGCTATATTACCGTTCTGGAGCAAATTTTTCTGATTCAACGGCTTCGCCCGTGGTTCAGAAACGAACTCAAGCGACTTGTCAAAACACCAAAGATACACTTCCTTGATGCTGGGCTTCTAGCCTCAATTAGAGGCTATGGAATAGACCGGCTACGCCACAACCGGGCACCTTGGGGTGCAATTCTTGAAAGTTTTGTCTTTGCAGAACTGTTAAAACAGGTGTCTTGGTCTGATTCTAATATTTCCTTTTATCATTATCGTGACAAAGATCAGATTGAAGTCGATATAGTATTGGAAAATGAAGCAGGCGACTTTATCGGAGTTGAGGTAAAAGGCGCGGCATCTGTCAAAGCCTCAGACTTTAAGGGTCTAGAACGCCTCTCTCGCACCGCCCCAGAAAGCTTCAAACTAGGCATTGTGCTGTATGACGGCGATCAGGTACTTCCCTTCGGGACAAACATGTTTGCAGCCCCGGTTTCATGCCTTTGGAAATAACGGTCGATCTGATCCCCGTAATCCTTTGGATATCTAAGATAGTAAAGACAGGACAGGCCAACACAAGGTGCGCTGCTGCTTCGGATAACTCCAGCACCAAGCCCTGCAACTCAACGGCCAAAGGGCTTGGCAGCAGGGGTTCCATAAGAGTAATCGGTTCTTTTTGTTTCATTCTTTGCCGATCTGGTTGCCGGTTTAATTTATATGATTTTCAATATGGACGATTGAGCCCTTATTAAAATGGTACCTTCAGATGCCATTTTAGTCGATTAAGGAACCTCAAGCCCCCCTGACTTTCTCTAAATCAATGTGTTCAAAGGCGGATGCCATGCGGTGTCATATGCCATTTACAAACCTTCTTGATGCTTAAAATTGTTATTCTTGCAAAATATTTTCTATACGATAATTACAACATGAACAAAATTTCGTATCAGTTTCACTTAAATTTATCTCTTCGAGGTTTAGCGAGTTGTCACATAAGCCATAAGATAATTTCTCGATGCAATGGCCACAAACAGCACATTTATTTTCAAAGTCTACATATGAATCATTTTCACATTCTGGACACGAAGAACAAGGGCCATCTTCTCCAGTCTCTTTTGCTCTCAAATGACTCTCAGACCACGTTGCTTCGCTTAAGGTATGCACAATTACTTGCTCTATTTCAGGCTTCTCATTACAAGCCCTACAAATTAGTTTCATTTTTCCCTGGCTATTATTTTCAGAATTTTCTTGGGCAATTAATTTTGTATTGCACTTTGGACAAACTAAGCCATATTTTTCAACAGTCGGGGAATAGAATTCAATCTTTTTGATTGTTTCACGGCAGGAACTCAGCTCTGCCTTATATAATTTCTCAAGTTTTAGCATAGACTTCCAAGTATCTCCTAATTCATCCGCAGGGGTAGTGTCCAAATGAATTCTGAGTAAATCAGTAATTACTGGAAGTGCATCAATAATTGCCTCTTCCAAGATATTTTTTGAACATTCTACATACTTGTGCTCAATATCATTTCGAATTTTTGCCAGTTTATCAATTGGGCCGCTGTCTATTTCCAAATCAAGGGTATTAAAACACTTATAAATACCATATCGATTGATCGTTGATCTACCATGGCTTTTAAATTTGATTATTCCATTATCCTGTTTAAAGGGCTTTATATTTTTTGAAATAAGTAAATTCGGGTCATCTTCTGGTGACCATTTAACGAGAACAGCCTTTGCCAGAAGCAGCACTCCTGCATAGATATTCCTAACAGATGATAATATTCGACGCTCATCCCTATCGCTATTTTCAAAGTCCTCAAAACCAATAATGATTGAGAAAATAGCATTCTTAAAAACTGTTTCCACCCCTTCACCTCCTTTTGCGTGAACTACGGATACGCTGTGGCAAACGCTCACCTTCCAATAATAAGCCTGTTGCATCATATTTTGGATCGGCGAGATCAGACAGGCGATCAGTCATCCCGAGCACAAAGAGCACAGTGGCGTACATACCAAGACCGACGCCCGGATCGCCCTTCTCAATCTTGTTCAGCGTCATGCGGCTCATGAGCGCCCTTTCGGCCATCACGGTGGTCGGAATGCGGCGGCGGCGGCGTGCATCACGAATATCCGCGCCCAGTTTTCTCAGGGCACGGCGAACCGGCATTGGAAGTTTCCCCTCAGGTTTCTTGCTCATAATGTCCACCATACTATTCACTATCGCGATTATTGTATGCATTAATGGACATTATTTCAAGTGCGGGTAGTGCGCGTTAACCGTTGCTACAGGCTCAAAGCAAGCCTGGTTCAGCGTTAAACCCCAAAAAATTGCATATTTTCCCTCTTAACACCCGTTTTCTTGCATTGGGCGGCAAATCAGCCATTCAAAACCCCGTTTTCTTATGAGCCCATTCCCAATTTTACGGGCACAGATTCCCAATTTCACTATATCTCGGAGCGGCAATAACAAGCTACCGCCTTGCCACCGATGATGAATTGGCCTGACCGACGGCACGACAGGTTCTAACAGCGTCATGACAAGCATTTTTCGACAGACACAATTCTGTCAATTGCTGAAACCAGAAAATTTCGCTAATATGCCGTTGTCCGTTTTTTCTTCTCTGCTCTTTTTCTTTACCCAGACGGAGGAAATCCTGGTTGATTATAATGACCTACGGACCGTAAAGCAGTTGGCGAAGGAAGCGCCATTTGTGACCGAAAGCACTATCAGGTGGTGGATATACCATGCAAACCGCAATGGTTTTGATGCTGTCCTGATTAAAATCGGCGGGCGGGTTTACATCGATAAAAACGCCTTCAACAAATGGCTGGAAGGCCAGCGCCTGGCCGCTTCTGGCGACGCTGCTTAACACACAAGTCCTTTTGGACAGGAGCCCCGTCAGCAATGGCGGGGCTTTTTTATAAACTCAATGAGAACTTTGAAATTTAATTACCTAGTCCATTGGGAAGATAATGCTTCAGCCTGCTGTAAGACCGTTTGAATAGCAGCATCTTGCAAATCAGGTGGAAAGCCATGTCTGCGAAGTATCCGTTTAACCAACACCCGCATGCGTGCTCTGGCGCTGTCTCTGTGTGACCAGTCGACGGTGATATTGGATTTAAGACTGTTCAGCAATTCATGAGCAATCACTTTAAGCGAATCGTCACCCATGAGGTCAAGGGCACTTTTGTTTTCAGCCAGGGCATCGTAAAATGCGATTTCATCTGGCGATAAGCCTTCTTCTTCACCGCGCTTTCGTGCTTCCCTGATGTCTTTGGCCAAGTCGATCAGTTCCTGCAGCACCTCAACAGTACTAATGGCGTTGGTATGATACCGTGCAACGGCTTCCTGCAGACGCTCTGAGAAGCGTTTCGTTTCAACAACGTTACTCTGACTACGTGATCTGATTTCATCGTTGAGTAATTTTCTTAAAGCCTCAAGCGCCAGGTTTTTCTTGTCCATATGCTTAATTTCGGCCAGAAATTCATCAGAGAGGATCGATATATCTGGGGTCTGAAGGCCAGCCGCCTCCAGAATATCGACGATGCCGGTCGAAGCCACGGCCTGATCAATGATTTGCCGCACTGCCAGTTCACGTTCGGCAGAAGTTTTGCCCGACCCTTCCGCAGATTTCGCCAAAGCAGCGCGTATGGTCTGAAAAAAGCCGACTTCATCACGAATTGTGCGGGCTTCATCACTGGCTGAAGCCAGGGCAAAAGCCTTGGATAAGGCCAGCACCGCATCCTGATAGCGGCGATGGGCGCGCTTTTTGTCTTCTTCCTTCTTCTCTTTGGCTGCCCATTCTTGCTGTTTTGACAATATCCATTCTATGGCTTCTGCCATGATGCCGAGGCGCTCCTGCGGCGTGCCTTGAAGTCCGCGCAGATAATCAAACCCATGGAACATGGCTTTGACCACATCATATTTTTCCAGCATCATGGCAATGGCTTCGGCTTCATCAATGCCAGCCTGTCTCTGGTCCGAAGAGGAATATTGACCAAGGGCATTTTTAAGATTTTGGCCGATGCCGATATAATCGACCACAAGCCCTGCCGGTTTGTCCTTGAAAACCCGGTTCACGCGGGCAATTGCCTGCATCAGGCCGTGGCCGCGCATGGGCTTGTCCACATACATGGTATGCATGGAAGGCGCATCAAAGCCGGTCAGCCACATGTCGCGCACAATGACGAGCTTCAAGGGATCATTCGGGTCTTTGGCCCGCTTGGCCAACAGGTCACGCCTGGACTTGTTGCCAATATGGGATTGCCAGTCCTGCGGATCAGAAGCACTGCCGGTCATGACGACCTTGACCACACCCTGCTTGTCATCATCAGAATGCCACTCAGGGCGCAAGGCGATGATTTCCTTGTAAAGCTCTACGCAGATACGGCGGCTCATGCACACGATCATGGCCTTGCCATCCATGGCTGCCACACGGTCTTCAAAATGCTGAACCATGTCAGCGGCCACCATTTTGAGCCGTTTTTCAGCCCCGACCAGAGCCTCTACGGTTGCCCATTTCTGCTTGAGCTTTTCCTTGGCAGAAAGCGCTTCATCTTCTGTCAGTTCCTCAATGGCTGCGTCCACACGGGGGATTTCCGCTGCTGGCAATTCGATGCGGGCCAGGCGGCTTTCATAATAGATCGGCACCGTCGCCCCGTCCTCAACGGCGCGTGTGATGTCGTAAATATCAACGTAATTGCCAAAGATAGCCGGGGTGTTCACATCATCGGCCTCAATCGGCGTGCCGGTAAAGCCAATAAACGAGGCATTCGGCAAAGCATCTCTTAGATATTTGGCAAAGCCATAGGCAATCTTGCCGCTTTTTTTGTTCAGTTTGGCCTTGAAGCCATACTGGCTGCGGTGTGCTTCATCAGCAATGACCACGACATTGCGCCGGTCGCTCAGAAGCGGGTATGCCTCTTCCCCGGAAGCAGGGGAGAATTTTTGCATGGTCGTGAAAATCACCCCGCCCGATGCCCGGTTCAGTTGTTCCTGCAAATCCTCGCGACTCTCTGCCTGCACCGGTGTTTGCCGGATTAAACCCTTGCACATGGAAAAGGTGGAAAAGAGCTGATCGTCCAGATCATTGCGGTCAGTAATGACGACAATGGTCGGGTTTTCCATTTCCGGACGCCTGACCAGTTGCCCGGCATAAAACGCCATGAGCAGGCTCTTGCCGGAGCCTTGTGTATGCCAGATCACGCCAATGCGCCGGTCGCCCTCCGGGTGCTGCGCGGCTGAAGGCAAATCGAAACTTTCCGGGTCTTCTCGCAGACCTCCCGAAGCATCTTTGGCGGGGGGCATGGCGCGCAATGTGGCGGCCACGGCCCGCCGGGTCGCATGGTATTGGTGGTAACCCGCCACAATCTTGATCAGGCCCGTCTCGCTTTTTCCGAATACGGTAAAGTCGCGGACAAGCTCCAAAAAGCGGTGTTTTTCAAACACACCCTCAATCAGCACCTCCATTTCAGGGCTGCCCTTGGGGGCAATCGTTTCGCCGTCCTTGGTGCGCCAAGGCATAAAGCGCTCTTCATTGGCTGAGAGCGAGCCGACCCGTGCCATCAGCCCGTCCGATGTCACCAGAACCGCATTGGTACGAAACAGGGAAGGTATCTGGTTCTTGTAGGTCTGAAGCTGGTTATAGGCACTCGACAAGGTGGCGCTGGCCGTACCTGGGTTCTTCAGCTCGATCACCCCAAACGGCAAGCCATTAACGAACACCACAACATCCGGGCGGCGGTTAATACCGTTCTCGATAACGGTAAACTGGTTGAGAACCAGCCAGTCATTGGCCTGTGGATTGTCAAAATCAATCAGGCGCACGCTATCTCCGCGAATGGTGCCATCCTCGGCATAAAACTCGACCTTCACCCCCTCAATGAGCGCACGATGCAAGCGGCGGTTTTCTTCCAGCAAATTGTTTGAGGCCGAAGCGATCACCTTCTTGAACGCATCTTCGCGGGCCTCTGCCGGAATATGCGGGTTCAGCCGCGCAATCGCCGCCTCAAGCCGTGCTGACAGTATCGTGTCCGCATAAGCCTCACGCTCCGGTGCCGACCCGTCTGGCCCGGCCACCTCTTCGGCAATAAAGGCATAACCCAAATCCTTAAATTGCCCAATCAAGGCCTGTTCGATGTCGTCTTCTGAGATGAAGGGCATTAGGCAGTCTCCTCTTCCAGGTTTGAGGGAGAAGCATCATTAGCCTCACGGCAAATGCTTTGAGCTGATTTGTAGGCTTCCCGGTCAACACCGAACAGCAACATTGATGGGGAAACAGCTAGTTCGATTTCTTCTTTGTTCGGCAGTCTGACTGTAATCAACAGCCCCCCTTCCTCATCTGATTGTGCTTCAAGGCCACAGTGCGATTCGATCAAACTGTTACTGTCAGAAAATCTATCATACGGTTCCAACGTCAGGACGGGGTCGGGTTCTTGTTCCAAATATGCTTCATGCAAATATGTAATGATCGCATCAGCTGCCAGAACAGCCGAACGGCGGTGATGAACTGCGAGTTTCCTGATAAAACCATCCTTTCCGTGACTAACCGTACCAGCGTTATTGCGTAATTCACCCAAAGTGGCGGTCAATTTATGATATTGCGAAACTAGTTTCTTGAAAGAATTGTCTCGCACTTCGGATAGCTCCAACACTCGAACCGCTGCAGTAAGCCATTCGCTGAAACTGGGGTTAGTTGCAGAAGGGGTATGCGGGCGAGCCGGATCATCAAGATTAGATAAGACGACACGACAAGCACATTCCACAAGTCCTTTGGCAGCGTCTATACAAGCATCGCTGTCATTGTCGAATTCGCTTTCCATTGTGGCAAAGGTCTGCTGCAACATTGGCGCATGGGACCAATGGGTGCAAAAATCACGGATACCGGGATACCAGTCAACGCTCATCTAGTACACGCCCCTTACCCAAGACAGTTTCACACTGAACCCTCTTGATTCCAAGGCTCTTACCTTGTCCTCTAGAACCATTTTTGATAAGAAAGTTAGTCGGTTGACAGTCTTGTCATTTATTATGAGATAGTGGACGCAAGAATTATCCATCTCATCTGATAACTTTTGTTGCCCGTCAGGAATGTGGGCATTTACCTTGCCGGCATACTCGCCCTTAAACTCTGCATATGATCTTGCCGACACAAAACCTTGATTGAACAGATGACTTAAGGCAGAGGCTCCATAATTATATTTCACGTGAAAGAAACTTTTGTCCGCAGGGGTTAGGACATCGCAAACTTCAAACCTATCTTCATACAGGTTGATTTGCCGCTTGCCCTCATCAAATAGAACACCGCCGAGATGATTGCAGAGTTTTGAATTAAAAATATTTTCCTTGTTGATTTTATGATTTTGGCCTGCCTGTTGGATGGCTGCAATTTCTGTTTTGGTTTGGCATTTAACCACATCTGGAACCTGAAATTCTTCATCAATAACGGCATCAACTTTGTTTGTGATACGTTCGTACCTGTCCTTTGCAATCTCGAACCATTCGCCGTGTGAAAGGATATAGTTTGTACCGTTATGTTCTATTTCCCCATAAAGGCACTCAAAAACGCTCCACTCTTTGATTTTCCTGTCGTCTTCATCAAGAACCAGAATGAAATCGTTTTCCAAGTCTTGCTTTTGCGGATTGGTCACCAGTTGCAAATAGCTGCCAAGGGATAGCTCATCACTCTCTGCGTCGCCGTTGGGTGTTTCAATTTTAAATTTAGATACAAGGCTAAGATCAAAGTCTATTTCGGGCTCAAACAAAAAGAAGGAATCTGTTGAGTTCACTAACTGGTTAGGCAGCTCTGAATCCAGTGATTGGGCTTCTATTTCGTTCAAGGGGTACAACCCTTTGAATAATTGCTTTACGTCGTCTTTTGTAACCGCGTTATATATATCGAGAAGCTTCTGCAGCTTTACTGGCAGGTGCTGAAGGCACGGAATTTCGGCCTCATCAAAAACAAACAGGACATTGAGGGAGCCGTATTTCCCGATAATCCGGCGAATATCATCCGAGTCGCGATTAAATACGGCAAGTTCCCGTAAGGCCTCATTGTCTTCCATGGTCAGAAAAAGCTGCGCATTGGATATGTCGGCACCATATTGTCGTTGTTTGTTGACCGGGTTGGTTTCATTCACCCTGCTATTGGCGCTCTTGAGCGTCGAGTTTTCTTCTCCGTTAAGAAACCTGTTGGCGGTATAGATTCCAAAATTACGATCAATCGCATCCCGCTGCACATTGAACCGGCCCATCGTGCCAAAATTGATAGCAAACACACGCGCATCCACCATGATGAAAAGTGTTGCACCAGACGTTTGACTCCACGGAAACATGTCCGAGATGTCGAGCCCACCGATCTTGTTTTGAAACTCCTTTACCCAGTCAGGTTGTTTCCTTTGTCCGAACTTTTTGTAGAAGATTGCTTTCGTCTCGCCTTCCTCAATCTGCGTCGCGGCATCAGTTGAGTAGCCCTCAATGAAGTTCTCAGGTTCTCCCAGTTTCATGCCGTCTTTTAGCAGCATAACGTTCAATCTTATTTTCTTTTTTGTCATTTTCGCTCCCCCGCCAGGCTTGCCAACGCGGCCTTCAAAACCTGAAAGCAAACTTTTGCTGTGTGTTCATCAGGCGTAAAACCAGAGACCATTTGTTGGTATGGATGGATATAGTTTCTGAAGTCCCGCAGGCCGTGGCCGAACTTTTTAACATCCAGTTTGAGCAATTCAATTTCACAAGCAACGTCAATAAACTGAGCAAGGTTCCAGCATTGAAATTGCCGTACTAAACCATTTTTATCTTTTGGACTTGCATGCGCCTTGTTGAATTTGGCGGGGTTATTCTGGGCTGTGCCAAGCAATACACCTTCGAGAACACTTCCACATAGAAAAATTACGGACAGATAAGCTTTTGCTCGTAGTGCAAGTCGGGCTTCATCCACTCTGGCCTTAATAATGATGGCTACTTGTGGCTCAATCGGCAGCTTGTGAAGATTGGGAATAGTAAATTCCTGATCCAGAAAACTTGATTCTGTTGGAGCGGCGGAGCTATTTTTGTTGCCGGATAATCTGGAAATTATTTCACGGCTTTTTTTAAGAATTTTATCGTTTTTCTGATGATCATTTAGCTCGCAATTTGCTTCATAAGAATCCAGCATTTCAGTAAGGACCTTTGAAACTAGCTGGTTGGATTCCTGCTCCCAAAATGCGCGTAATTTCTTTGCTTTTGATGTTCCGTAGGTCTGGTATTTTTGGCCATGAATATTGATTTTGTGACGCTTGAAGAATTCCCCAAAAGTGGCGTCAGTGAAATCCAAGACAAACCCCGGCTTCTCAGCCGGAACCAATATTTTTTCTAGGTAACGTTTATCTATGTCAGTCAGACTGCTCATGCCGCCAACGCCTCCAAACTTTCTTCCCGCTTACTCCATGGTATCGGAGATATCTCATATTGCCTCAATGCCTCCTCAACTGAGGCAGAGACAGGGCGTTCTCTATCATTCAAGATAGCAAAAGCACGCGAATTTGATGGACGAACCTCGCGTGTATCAACCCATGCAAAAGCCAAAGCTTGTGCGGAGTCTTTAGTTGGATTGTTGATTGCTTTAAGCAACCGTTCCGGGGCTGAACGTGTTTTGGGCACTGCAAAATCAAACAAATGATCAAAGCCGGATTTGCCCGTAAATTTTGCGCTAGGGATAAACCGGATGTCGTTCTCTTCAAGCCAAACAGCCACGTCCTCCAGGAAGATTGACGCGACATATGGTTGTGCCAGATAAAAAAGGTCATTGACGGCCAGCATCGCCTGAATGAGGTTGTGTTTCTTAAGAGCAAAGGTTTCGGCAGTTGCCTTTATTTTTAATTCACCACGCTCGCTTGTTACCCCAAACCCAGCGAGTGTTACCTTCAAAAGGTCTTGTCGTTTTGGTGTACCAAGATCACAGCCTGAAATCGTAAGGTCGTCAATGATGTAGCCACCATCAGACAAAACATATCCGCCATCCTCTTTATGAACATAAATTTGGAGGCAGTCATTATGGCGATCAAGAAATGGTGTCGTTATTTCAGCATAATCATTGACGATTTTTATCGCCGTCTTGTCTTTCAGCCACTTACGATAATTATCAATTAAAGGTGCTATTTCATCTATCATGTGAAAAGCCCCCTTTTGAATTCTGGCAATGTTGTCACATTACAATATTGCATAAAATCCTGGATGGTCTGCATGCCATCGCTGAGATCGGCGAAGATTCCCTCCGGTAATGAATAAGCCCATTTATCACCATATCCTTCTTTGTAGATATGGATATGCGGGCAAGGAATTTCTTCGCCATCTGGGTTGCGATGGGGTGGGCCGCTAAAATCAAGACGGACAAGAACGATAACTTGATGAGCGCGAAGCTGGTTCGTGCCCTTGAGAAGATTTATACGCCCACGGCTAATATCAATTATAAAATTTTCTCGGAGGTTTGTTGAAACCATAGGAATAGTCGTGGCCCCTCCCAGGTCGGGGAATTCGTAAACTTCATTGGTTTCAGGCCTTTTCTCAATTTTTATAAGACGGTCAGCCTCAAACTGAGAGATATTCAAATCAGTCATACAACCACCTCCCCGATTTGTTTCTCGGCGTCCCGCACGCGGATTTCGCCGGACATGAGTTTGGGCAACAGCAGGTCGCGGGTTTGGGCTAGGTTGCGGGATTCGCGTTCGTTTTTTTCAATGCGGTCATACAGGGGTATCACCATTTCATTAAAGGCGTCCATTACGTTTACAGATGGAACGATTACCGGCAAGGGGCGGAAGTTCTTCTTGCTGATTTCCTGAAAAGTTGAACCATTGGCGTTGCCCTTTATTGCTTCCATGTTTTCATGCAGCCAGAGCCAAACATAAACATTTGAAACCCGGCCTTCACATCGCAAAGCTATGAATCCTTGGTTGATAGCCAAAGGGATAGCCGCAATTGCGACATATCCGATGGGTGCCCGTGACGACAATAGAACGGTTCCTGCAGGTAATAGTCCCGAACTGATTTTTTCCAAGCCCGCCTTGGTAATTGTCCTGTTGCTTTCAATAAGTATGGGGGCTTTCAGAGTGGACAAGTCCTTGGGTGTGACCCAGTTGATTGATCCGCCCCAGAAGCGCGGCTCTTTGGTGCTTGGGGTTGATCCGCCCACAACTTTTGCTTCGTTGCCAATCTCGGACTCCTCCCACCCTTCCGGCTTGCCGTTTTCATCCAGGTGGTCGGGGAAGAGGGTCCAGAGGTCGGGGGGGAGGTAGGGTTTTGCCGGGGTATTCGCATGGCCCGGGTCTTCGCCACGCATGGCCATTTTGGTGCGGGTGGGGCCGAAATCGACGAACCAGTCCTTGAACAAAGCCCGCGCCTGTGCCTCCAGCACCTCATTCATCCGCCGGTTCACCTCGATCTTGTCATCCAGGGCGGAGAGGACAGACGCAATGGCCCGTTGTTCGGGGAGTTGGGGCAGAGGAAGGCGCAGAACATTAAGATTCCTCTGCGACAATTTGGGAATTGTCGATCCGGTTATGTGGCCTGAAATATCCGTTGAATTCAGAGCATAATAGATGAACTTTGTGTCGGCTTCATCATTTCCACGGATGATATGCGCGTGGTTATTAACCCAAAACTTGCCACGAGCAATTAGCGCGATGTCTTCGTTTCTAGAGCGTAGGTTTTCCCCATCTTCTGCGATCAGAATATACTCGCCGTCAAATAAATAGTCGTCGACGTAGTCAACTATTCCTTGCGCTCCATAATAAGGAAATGGGCCGGGTTTTCGATCCGCAGCCTTTACCGGCACCCGAAGAGAATCATAGTTGTCGGACACCTCACCAAGAGGGCGCATTGGAAATTCACCCATCAACAACCACCCCCGCCAGTTTTTCGCGAATGACCGCTGTCAGCCGCTCGCTTTCCGCAAATTGCTCTTCCAGTTCCGCCTGCAAGGCGGCAAAGCGTTCCGGGAAGGGGGTGTCGTCCTCTTCGGCGGCTTCGGTGCCCACATAGCGGCCCGGGGTCAGCACATGGCCGTTTTTCCTGACTTCCTCCAGCGAAGCCGATTTGCAAAAGCCGGGGATGTCTGCGTATTCCTCCGCGCCTTCTTGGGAAGATGAGCGCCAGCGGTGATAGGTATCGGCAATTCTGGCGATATCTTCGTCGGAAAATTCGCGCCGTGTGCGATCGACCATATGGCCGAGTTTGCGCGCATCGATAAAGAGGATTTCGCTGCGCCGGTCGCGCAAGGTTTTGTCTCTGGCAATGCCGTTTGATTTGTCCTTTGCCAGAAACCACAGGCAGACCGGAATCTGGGTCGAATAGAAAAGCTGGCCCGGCAAGGCGATCATGCAATCGATCACTTCCCCTTCGATCATAGCCTTGCGGATGTCGCCCTCGCCCGATTGCTGCGAAGACATGGAGCCATTGGCCAGCACCACGCCCGCCGTGCCCTTGGGGCCAAGATGATGCAAGATATGTTGCAGCCAGGCGAAATTGGCATTGCCCTTGGGCGGGATGCCGTATTTCCAGCGCCCGTCTTCACGCAAGCGCTCGCCGCCCCAGTCCGAAACATTGAAGGGCGGATTGGCCAGCACATAATCAGCGCGCAAATCGGGCAATTCGTCCTTGTGAAAGCTGCCTTCTGAATTCCATTTGATGTCGCCTTCAATGCCGCGCACGGCGAGATTCATCATGCACAGCCGCCAGGTGGTGTGGTTGCTCTCCTGACCATAAATGGCAATATCGCCCAGGCGGCCCTGATGGGCCTCGACGAATTTTTCCGATTGCACAAACATGCCGCCCGAGCCGCAGCACGGGTCATAGACACGGCCTCTTTGCGGCTCCAGCATTTCAACCATGGTGCGCACCACCGAGCGGGGGGTGTAAAACTCGCCGCCGCGCTTGCCTTCCGATCCGGCAAACTGGCCCAGGAAATATTCATACACCCGGCCCAGCAGGTCGCGGGCCTCGCCCTTCTCGCCGCCCATGGCAATGCGGGAGATGAGGTCGATCAGCTCACCCAGCATCACGGCATTGAGGGAGGGCCGCGCATAATCCTTGGGCAGAACGCCCTTAAGGGATGGATTTACCTTTTCAATGGCCAGCATGGCCTCGTCAATCAGCTTGCCGATACCGGGCTGTTTGGCCTGGCGGCGCAAATGAGACCAGCGCGCCTCTTTGGGCACCCAGAAAATGTTTTCGGCCATATAGACATCGCGGTCTTCGGCTTCTTCGGGGTATTCAGATTCCAGAAGCTCGGCGTGTTTGGTCTCGAAACTGTCGGAAATGTGCCGCAGAAATATCAGGCCCAGAACCACATGCTTGTAGTCCGATGGCTCCATATTGCCGCGCAGCTTGTCGGCGGCCTTGAACAGGTCCGCCTCAAAGCCAAGTTGGGCGTTGTTTTCTGTTTTATTGTTTGCCATTTTTTGCCCTATCTCTCTGTGCATTCTTTCTTTCAGTATTAGCCTGCCCGTCAATCCAACCTTCAATATCCACACGCCTGAAGCGCCATGCGCCCCCGACCTTGAACCCAGGGATTTTGCCCTTTGCCACCAGCGCATAGGCAGTCTTTTCCTTGAGCTTCAGGTAAGCCGCGACTTCCTTAATCGTCCAAACCTCATCGTCCATGGGTCGCTCCATCGATTCTTCCCTATCGAAAATACGGGAAAAAGCGGAAACAACCAAGAAGTTTTCCGAATTTTTTGCTTCCCCTCATAGTGGAATAGCCATCATGACCATAATGGACAGTAACCCGTCAGTCTGGCGGTTTCCGTACTGTTTTCTGGCTTATTGCCACCCTCAAAAGCCTTCAGAGACAACAAACTGGAGGCTTTTCATATGCGCAGCATTCGCACCATTATCCTTTTCTTTCATGCCGTGGCGCGTTTAATCTGGATGGCCTTGCCTCTTGTCGGAGCCGTGACCGGATACCTGCTCTTTGCGCCCCCCTTCTGGCTTGGGCTGTTTTTTGCCCTCATTCTTGGCTTTGCCGGTATTCTTGCCAGGCACGCCGCTTCTCTGCTTGAAACGCCCACAGCCCATGGCTCCGCACGCTTTGCCACATTAGCGGACACTCGAAGAGGCAAACTGCTGACAAGAACGGGGTTGATCCTGGGCCGCAAAAGCGGGCGCATGCTGCGCTATCAGGGCGATGGGCACCTGCTGACCTTTGCCCCCACCCGCAGCGGGAAGGGTGTGGGCTGTGTGATCCCGAACTTGCTTGACTATCCGGGCTCGGTAGTGGTCACCGACATCAAGGGTGAAAACAGCGCCATCACCCGTGAATACCGGCAAACTCTCGGGCCGGTTTATGAACTGGCCCCATTAGGTGGTGCCCACGGCAAGGCGGCCAGCTATAACCCGCTGGACTTCATCCGCATTCACACGGCTTATGAGGTGGATGATGCCCGCCTTGTTGCCGAAATGCTGGTGGTGCCGGAACATGCGCAGCCCAACCACTGGGAACGCGAAGCCCGCACGCTGATTACCGGCCTGCTGCTTTATATCCGCCATCATTGGAATTTGCTGGAACAAAATCTTGGCACGTTGCGCGACCTACTGATGCAGGATGCGGACGAGTTTGAGCTGCTGCTGGCCAAAATGGCCATGAGCCGTCAGGAAAATGTGGCCCGCATTGCCCGTGGCTTCAGCCAGAAGGAACCCAAAGAACGCTCGGCAGTGATTTCCACCGCGCAAGGGGCAACGGAACTCTTTGAAAGCCCGGCTTGCTGAGCCTTCCTTCCATCCAATTGCCAACCCCGCACGTATGGCGGTTCGCATCTCGCAGTTATGTGACAGCGCCCCAGTCCCGCCAACCCCGTCGCCATGTGAGGTTTCACGGCGAGGGGTTCCCCGATTGACGGCTCAACCGGTGTCGGGCCGGAACGCTCCCACACTCTTGTAGGGCGAGCGACCGCCATGGTGGAGGTTGCGGCAACGAACGAAAGGGTAAGCCAATGAAACCCATCGGCACCTTCCTTAAAGACGGTTACTGCCTGACCGGCATCATCCATACACCAACCACACAGGCCCGCCTGATCTTCACCCCTGAAGAGAATGGCTCCGGCATTCTGATTGCCCGTATCGACGGCGAGCCGGTCGGCCATGCCGAACCCCGTCATCTGGGTGACGGCATTCCCTGCTACGCTGTCTATCTTCATCCCGATATTTTACCGGGAGTGCGGCTCTGTGCCCTTGTTGGCAAAGGCTGCCGCTATGTGCTTACGGCACGCCGATAGCATTTGTCGCAAACGAAAGTGCCCCGTGATCGGGGCGCTTTTTAGTGCGTTTGAGAAGACGTATCAGGCGGCGGCACCAAATCGGCAGAGCCAGAGCCTAAAAAACTTCGCGTCTGACCCTCTGCCCAGCGGCGAGCGTCACAAACCATGCCTGAAATATGAAAAGTGATGCGAGCGTCAGCCTAGCGACAAGCGGCAAGAGAGCCGCCCCGCATGAGGCAGCCACAAGCTGGCGCTCAGGGGTGAAATCCGGCGCAACGCGAATGATCAGCTCAGGTTCACCCGCTTATCCCCCTTTCGGGCCGCGCCGGACGGCGACCTTGCAAGCGGTCACGGCTGGCATAAGCTTGAATAAGAGGGTCAAACAAAGAACGCCGCAGCGATACGCTGCGACCACTTTACAGGGGGCGTTGCGGGGTCTCCCTGCCGGAAGGGGTGACGGAAAACGGTTAAATCCTATAGACGTAATCCTCAAACTGACAATATCAATGTTATAAATAGAAACTTGCTCAATCTAGCAATTTTTCTTCGATTGACGATTTAAAACATTAGCCATCCAACAAAGTACGTTTTTTTTCCTCGAATTCATTCTTTTCGATATCGCCTCTAGCAAAACGCTCCTCAAGAATATCCAAGGCTGATTTTGCCTTGGAGCCTACGTCTCGATAATGCCCTTGCATACATCCCATTCCACCCATTAGTCGAACAACAATAAACAAGACTCCGATCATAATGATCGGGCCAAAAATCATACCATACCAAGGCATGTATCCCCATTGCTCCATAACAACACTCCTTAAATTTCTATCTATTTTTATTTCAAACTTTTCTAGTGTTCTTACTTACTACCTTCCTTGGTGAATTTAGCTGCCTTCGTCCCCTGCTTGCTTAATGAATGACAAGTCAAACTAACCTTACCTGCAATACTTAGTCGCGAGACAAGATAAATAGCGCTTTCCTTACTAATTTTCAGGGCCGCTGCCATGGCGCTCACTTCAATCTCAGGATGTTTCGCCAAACAAACCATAGCCTCGTCCTCAAGCACACCAATCCACTCAGTAAACATTCCCTGCAGTTCTGGAGTGGCATGTAGCGCCATTTCGTTCGTTTGTTTGATAGTACCCAACATATTCTGACACATCTGCATCATTGGGTTTTCCGGTGGCTTTCCTTCTTTCGAGGGCTTCTTGCCCATCATTTTCTTTTTCATTGCCATGGGATCGGGAGCATCCTTGTCCATCTTACCCATCATTTTTTTAGCCATACCCATACCCATGCCCATTGGACCGTTGTCGCTATTGGATTGATCTTCCGAGACCTTATCTTTCGATTCTCTGGAGGATTCCTTTTTATTTTCTGTCATGATTATCTCCTTTATCTCTTCTCTTAAAATATATTGTCGTTACTCAGGTATCAACTTGATCTTTCAATACATCCGCCATTCGTTGCAACATAGTTGCTGCCAGGGATTTACGTTCTTTCGCGTCAAGCTCAGAAAATATCATAGACATACATCGCGGCATCATACTTTCCATGAAAGATATCCGATCTTTGGCTTCCATTTGTTTGAAAACATTATCCATCATGGCTTCCATCATGCGAGGCATATCTTCCGGCTTCATCATGCCCGACATAGCTTTTTCCATAATTTGCTGAAATGTCTTGTTCATACTTATCTCCATTTTTTTATTTTCAGGCCATAAGCTGAAACACTGCCCCATAATGGTAGGGCGGCAATTCAACAGTTTCCATAAGTTCGTACCCGGCAGGTTCAACGACAATTCGCGTATCTTCCGGCGTCATGCGCATTTCCGTACGCGGCCCTCTGGGTTGGCCAAGAACCGTAGTTTCTTCACGCGGGCGCATATGCCAGTTGACGACAACGAACCGCCCATTTTTCTTTAAGGCACCAGCCACACCTTTCGACAACTCCGTTTGAACTGGGACTCCATGGAAGGTGTTGGCAATTAGGACAATGTCTACTTTTTGAGGAACCATCATATGAAGATTGCGGGCGTCACCTTCAATAAAGGTACATGGCGGTACACAGGCCTCTTTAATTCTGTTTTTTGCCCGTTGCAGCATTTCAATATCCAAATCAACACCATAGACATCCCCGCCCAACAGCGCCGACATCGGCGCGGTGAAGTGCCCATCGCCACAGCAAAGATCAATCGCACGCATCCCCTCTGAAAAGCCAAGTTTTTGCAAAACCCCCGACGGGTCTGGCCACAGAGCATGCCACCAGTCCGGATCAGGCATGGCCGTAGCAGGAAAAAAACTCTCTTTGTTCATAGATGGCTCCACCATATACCTTCCCGGGATTAATGTTCTTGACCCCACTTATGAGTTTACTCTATACAATTATATATGAGTATACACACATATGAGCATATACGCATGTCATTAAAAAATGTCAACCAGTTATCTCCAATTTTCAAGATTCTTGGGGAACCCAACCGCCTGCGCATTCTATGCAGTCTTGGGCTCGAGTGCCGCCCCGTTTCCGATATCGTCAAAGCTACCGGCATGAGCCAGACGAATGTATCGTTCCATCTCAGATTGCTTCGGGAAGCGGGCCTTGTGAGGCCCGAACGACGAGGTCCTTACATATACTATTGCCTGCCGAATGGTGAATTGCTGAAAATTCTCGATCAATTTTCCAAATGGCTTGATGACAAGAGCTATAAAATGGATGTAACAGAAAATTAATTTCCGGATAGTCGACGAAATACATCTTGGAAAATCCGATAAAGCAATCTTAGGCGATCAATCAAAACAGGTTATGCTACTCAAAAAAGGTAGGTATCCCCAGATTCAAAACCTAAAGCAGCACCATTTGCCGCGCTTCCGCTTCGCGTCTGATCCAGTCTGCATCTTGCGCAGCATCTTCAAGGGCCGCCCGAACAAAGGCCACCGGCCCGCCTGCCGCATTGATTATCTCCGCACTGGTAAAGTGTGACCGATAACCCGTTTCGGTAATTGGTAACGGTGCCCGCTCTGGTTCAATGGATTTGATCTCAAGGTGAGCCAGCGTTTTTCCGCTGGCTTTCGCAAAAGCGCTTGACCAGTTTGGGCAAATTCGCACCTCAATAGTAATGCCATGCCATTCAAGGCGCATGATTTCATAATTATCGCCCATTATGCGGCCTCCTTCTCTTTGATTTGAAGGCTGACCAGATAGTCAGCCGCCTGACTGGCTTTGGAGGCTGCGGTGAAGATCGCTTTTTTGTCGGCTTTCAGCACTTTCAGCCAATGGTCCACGTAAGAGGCGTGATCGGGACGCGGCTGCGACGTGATCCCAAGATCAGCGCAGAGGAAGGCTGCGCCAAGTTCGGCCACCAGTTCTTCCATGGCGTAGGCGTTATCGCCAAAGCGTTTGCCAAATTCCCGTGCGCAGCGGGATTTGTGACCCGTCCAGTGGGTTAATTCATGGAGCATGGTGCCATAATAGGCTTCGGTGGGTGAGCTGGTCTTTGTGCCAAGGAAGCGTTCACGCTCCGGCATCTGGATGAAGTCTTTTGCGCTGTTGTAAAAAGCACGATTGCCGCCATGACGGACAAGCGCCTTGCTTGCGGCAACAAAGGCCTCCGCCTGCTCAATGGGTGTGGCCGGATTTTCTGGAACCGGTACCGGTTCCGGCTCATAGCCATCCACCTGTTCGGCATTGAAAACAGTGGAGGCCCGCGCCATCAGGCGGGTTTCCACCTGGACCATGCCGGTCTCGGTGTTCTGATCCTCAAATTCCAGCTCTTTGTAAAAGACCACAAGGGAGCCCTTCTCGCCCTTGCGCACCTGACAGCCCCGGTTCTGCCATTGCTTGTAAGTGCCCCAGACGCCTTTGCCGAAGCCTTTGATCTCGCCAGCCACCCAGAGATTGAGGATATTGACGCCACGATAATGCTGGTGGGTATCGATATTCACCGGGCGATTGAGGCCCTTGCCGGAACGGTGCCAGGGCATTTGCCAGTCGCCTGCGCCTGCTTCGATTGATGCAATGATGTTATCAGTCACCTGCTGGTGAATGTCGCGCCTTTGGGCTTTGCCTCGGCGCTGGTGACGTGATTTTGTTGCGGTTTTCATTGTTTTACCTCCTTTGCTGTTGGGAGGCCACGCTTGATCGCGGCCTTCGTGAGGCTCGACCAGGCGGACGGGCTGGCTGCGTGCACCCCAAGGTGAACCGCAGGGGCGGCAGCGAAGCGAACGATGGCAAGAAGGCTGTTTCTTGAAGCGAAGCGGCGCGAGGAAGGCCCCAAATTTATTTGCGGGCCGGGGAAGAAACTGCCGCCGCGCCATTGCGCGCCCAAAGCCAACCAGATGCCAGAAGCCATCACAAGAGAAGGACCGCCAAGGGTGGACGCCCGGCAAAGGGTTTCGGCAAAACAGAACCGCAGCGGACCACCACCTGCCCGCAGGAGCAAAAAAACGGCAAAAACAGTGGGTTACGGCGGATCAAGCCAATAAGTTAAGCGGTGGGAAAGGACATGAACAACAACGGATAACGAAAGGAAATGCCTTGGGAATATTCTTCGCCAAACTCATACTGGTGGTCAGTGCCGCCATCGTTTTATGGGTGTTTTATACGCTGATCAAAGCCATCTTCGGCCTGTCACGAAAAAGGGCGCGCAAGAAAGCGCCAAAGAACACTGGAAAGGTTGGCGTGCGCGGGGCAATCGACCCGGCTTTTCTGGAGGCTTATGACATTCTGGAGGCTGAGACGACGGGCCCCGTGCATAAGCTCGTAGATGGCAGCTTTCGCATGCATCTTCTCAAGGCAGAATATGCAGAGGCACGAAAGATGCTGCAATCCCTGATCCTGCCGGATGTTGACAAGGCGACCTATCAGAAAGTGATGAATGCGGGCGGCGGAGAAAGCTGGGCTGATGTTGAAGACATAAAAGCGGCAGGGCTTTGTTATCTGGAGGGTGATTTCCCGCTGGATACCATTCAGCTGGGCAGTTTCCCGCCAGATGGTGATCCGCTTGTGGAAATTCTTTTTTCCGGCGAAGGGCATCTTCTGACCATTGCACCGACCGGGGCGGGCAAAGGGCAGCGCTATATCCTGCCCAACACCTTTACCTATAAAGGCCCGCTCCTGTGCATTGACCCCAAGGGTGAAAACTACCGGGAGAATGCCTGGCGGCGGAGCCTCCACGGCAAGGTTTATAAATTTGCGCCCTTTGAAGAGGATTCAGACTACTTCAACCCCCTGGATTTCATCAACAGCTGGGAAGAGGCCAAGCTGCTGACCGATCTGTTGATTGTTCCCTCCGGGCAGGGAGAGCCTTTCTGGGATTTATCCGCCCAGTCGCTGGTGCGGGGGCTGATCATGTTTGTGAAAAAGGCCCGTGAGCCGGAATTGCAAAACCTGCGCGAAGTCTGCCGCCTGCTGTCCCCGAGCGTGAAGGATCGCGGCGATATGCTTGATCAATTGAAGACAATGGAAGATGAGCGTTTTTTGGAGCTGGCCAACGATATTGAGGATATGTCCGAAAATCTGCGTAAATCCATCTACGCCGTTGCCAACAGCCACATGCAGCCATGGCGGGATGAACGGATTGCCAAAGGCACGTCCCAAACCACAGAGGGCTGGCACCCGGGCAGTTTTTATGAGCGCATGGAAAGAGAAGAGCAGTTCGCCGAACAGGGCGTCCAGAAAATCGGCCCCTATATTGATGAAGACGACACCCTCATTCGGGGCATGGTGGACAGCGTATTTCTGATCCTGCCGCCATCTGAGATTACCAGCTATGGCGCGGTGCTGCGGGTGATCCTTGGGCTGCATATTTCAGGCATTCAGAAAAAGTCTTCTGAGCTGCAAAGTGCGGATAACACCTTTCGCCCAAAACGTTCAGTCCTGTTCCTGCTGGATGAGCTGCCGCAGCTCGGTTATATGGCCATCCTTGAAAATGCCGTTGCTATCGCGCGCAGTGCCGGGATCAAACTCTGGTTCTTTTCACAGGACCTGGCCCAGCTCAGGCAGACCTATCCCAAATGGGAAAGCATTCTTTCCAACTGCAAAGTGCAGATATATTTCAAGCCCGGCGATCTGGGAACGGCGGAATATCTGTCCCGCCGTCTGGGATTGCGCAAGGATATTTTAGGGGGCACAAGCCCGCTGGCCTCACCGCAACAGCTTATGGGCACAGATTTTGACGGCAAGGTGCTGATCATCAAAAGCGGGACCAAACCCATTAAGGCGAAACAGCCAACCCTGTTTTTTGAAGATGAATCCTTTCAAAATATTATTGCCCGAGAAAAGCGTGGAGAGATGGCTGTTCCACGTCGGGAACGGGATGATCTGGAAGGGAATTAAAAAACCCATTCCACGTAGGTCGGTGCATTTGTTATCGAACCGACGAGGAATAGGCTGGATTGGCATTCGTTAGAGTTCGTCGTCAATATCAACGGATTGGGGCACATCCGCCACTGGGCGGTGCTGTTTGACCCATTCTACAAAACGCTCACGGTCTATATAAATCCGTGAACCGATGCGAATAAGGCAAGCCTCAAAACCATTGCTTTTGCCGTTATATATCCACCAGCGGACAGTCTTTTCGCTAAATGCAGGAAAAGCCTCTGCCAGCTGATCGACGGTTAGGATATTATCTCCCTTCATGATCTGACCCTTTCTTTGGGTTGTTGATTCACTAGGTTCTTATTCTTATGGCCGCTGGCATAAGGGAAAATGGCGGATTTCCTGACATTCTGACCAGATGATACGCGTGCCTCGCGCGAAGGGAGTTTGTTGCTGTGGGTTGTTGTGGGGTGCTGGTCATTTTTGGGAGCAATTACTCCCAAATTACTCCCAAAGCAAAAAATAAGGACCTAGCGTTATCGCTAAGTCCTTGATTTTGTTGGTTGCGGGGGTAGGATTTGAACCTACGACCTTCAGGTTATGAGCCTGACGAGCTACCGGGCTGCTCCACCCCGCGACAATAATTATACCGAACCCAAAGGCCCGGTAGCAGCTTTGTTCTGTCGCAAATGCGACGGGCGGGCTGCTCCACCTTAACAGGAAGCGTGTTGTAGCGATTTATTTCAACTTGTGAAGAGGTTTTTTTCACAAAAACCAGTAATTGTTAAAATATATCAAGCTGCTCGCCGCTGCGGCATTCCATTTAGCATATCCGAACGAACATCGGTTCTGGCTGAGCGCATGGCGGCCATAAATGTACCTTCCACCAGACTCACCTTAACATCATAGCCCTTCTCAATCCAATATGCTTCGATTCTATTCTTCAAATCGCGAGCGCCTTCCGCATTGCAGAAATCACCAGTCATTATGATAGTCCTTGAATTGCTATGTCAAAAGCCAAACACAGTAGAAAACCACTGTCCGGGATCTGATTATTAGTTTTCTTACACAAGGTCAACACATTTCTTATATTAAATTTTCATAATATACGAAAAACTTTTATTCATACGGCCAATTTGCACAGAATCTCTTCAAATACAATCATGATTACCGGCAATTTAGGCATAAGTCTCTTGACAACCATCCTTTACCTGCATTTTGCTTATAAAAGACCACAAAAAAACTTATAAAAGCCCTATCCATTGGAACGATTGTGTGCTTAGATCAGAAAATAAGGGGGGAGTAGCTAAATGGTAATTGGCATGAGAATTAAACATGCCCGCAAGAAAAAACAATACAGCCAGGCACAGCTGGCTGATCTGGTAGGCGTGTCACAACCAACTATAGGAAATTGGGAAAGCGGAAATCATGTTCCACGGTTAAATACAATGGGCGACCTTGCTGATGCTCTTGGTGTCAAACGGCTATGGTTGATTAGCGGGATTGAAAAGTCCGATGATCCAAACAACCCAGACCCTTCTGGAGCGGCATCAGAAAACCCCTACTTAACCACTCCTATAGTCCATGTGGCGGTTCACATATGGCCAAAACGATCTGATGATTTGTTTCAGAGCCCTGCTGATCGTTATATACCGGCATCCTTGTGGGCGCTTCAGCCATTTGCCCTTGAGGTTACAGATGAAGCCATGTCGCGGGAGTTTTCCAGTGGCACGCTGGTAATTTTTGACGCAGCACGCACTGAACTCATTGATGGTCAGCTGTATTTATTTAACTGGAACGGCTCCTTGCTGTTCAGACGCTGGCGCAGCAACCCCAGTCGACTAGAGGCCTCCGCCGTTCCTGGTAAATTTGAAACCATATTCCCTGATGGAGAGCCTGTAGTAATTGCCAGCGCGCTGCAGGCCGTTCGCGACCTGATCTGACTTTCTTCACATAGTTATTATGCACGGCTGCAGTAAAACGTGCCTGCATATGAAGATGTCTATTTGCGCACAAGATGTTCGTTTACAATCTCGTACCTGTCGCCAGTACGGGGGCAGACCATATCATCACGCAACATTTCACCACTGTGCGCCACCCAGCCGATCTGCTTGGCGGGAACTCCAGCCATCACCGCATGAGGCTTGACATCTTTTGTCACCACCGCCCCAGCGGCGATGAAGCAATATTCACCAAGCTCATGACCGCAGACGATCGTAGCATTGGCACCGATAGTCGCTCCTTTACGCACCAGAGTTTGCGCATATTCACTTTGTCTGTTTACTTCTGAACGCGGAGTGGTGACATTGGTAAACACACAAGAAGGCCCACAAAATACGCCATCTTCCAGAACTACGCCCTTGTAAAGAGCCACATTGTTTTGAATTTTGCAGCCATTACCAACTGTAACCCCTGGCCCGGCCATAACATTTTGCCCCAAAGAGCAATTTTCACCAATAACCGTATCAGGCAATATATGGCAAAAATGCCAAATTTTAGTACCCTTACCAATAACAGCCCCTTCATCCACGTATGAGCTTTCGTGACAAAAATAATCAGACTTAGATGACATAACAGGTTCCCTAACAACTGTTGAATGGCCCTCTATAATGACAAAAGGTAAGAAATCAATACCGCCTGTTTTACCACCAAGCCTTAAAAATGTTTTATAAAAAGCGAATTTCAGTAATTGACCTTGAGTAAAAACACGTAGATATGACACTTCATTTTTTTTTGAGGGGCTGGCAATTCATGTGCGGGATATTTGGCGCAATCAATTTAAGAAATGAGCCTATTGAGAAACTAGAAAAAAAATTATCGGCAATGAATACATTGCTGTCTCACCGGGGCCCCGATGGCAACGGCACATGGTGCGGGGAAAACAACCGGGTAGGATTAGGGCACCGCAGGTTGGCAATATTAGAACTTAGCGAAGCTGGCGCACAACCAATGCACGCCCCGAACCGTACCCATATCACATTTAACGGTGAAATTTATAACTACCTGGAATTACAAAAGTCAGAGGCTGGGTATTGGGATTTTGCTGGCGGATCAGACACCGAAACAATTTTAGCCGCCTATGATCATTACGGTGAAGATGCTCCCAACCATTTGCGCGGTATGTTTTCCTATGCGATCTGGGATGAAAGAAAACAATCTCTGCACTGCGCAAGAGATCGCTTTGGTATAAAACCGTTTTATTACGTTCAAGTTGGAAGCGTGCTTTATTTTGCATCCGAGATAAAAGCTCTGCTTCCAGTTTTACCGGCTGTGGAGATGGATAGCAAAGGGTTTTCCGAGTACCTGACATTCCAATACCCGGTTTCAGAGCTGACCCTGTTCAAAGGGGTTATGCAACTCATGCCCGGGCACTCCCTAACCGTCAAAAACGGATCTGTGATTATAAAAAAATACTGGGATGTAAAATATCAACCGGATCACAGCTATACTCTTGAAGGCTGCCAGCAACATTTACGCGAATTGATTGCCGATTCAACGAATGTACATTTACGTGCAGATGTTCCAATTGGCAGTTATTTATCCGGCGGCATCGATTCCAGCCTGATTGCCATGCTTGCAAGTGATTTTTCACCGGAGAACAATTTATCATTTCACGGTAAATTCACCTGTTATCCAGGATATGATGAAAGCAGATATGCCGAAATAGTTGCTGAAAAATGCAACAACAACATACACCAGATCGACATTACTGCTTCTGACTTTTCCGACAATATGTCAAAAATAATATATCATTTGGATACTCCGGTAGCTGGACCCGGTTCATTTCCCCAATACATGGTCTCACAATTAGCTTCGCAGCACCTAAAAGTGGTGCTCGGTGGACAAGGCGGTGACGAGATATTCGGCGGCTATGCCAGATATCTGGTTGGTTATACTGAGCAATTACTTAAAGGAGCCATAGAAGGCCGTCTGAACGATGGTGCTTTTTCGGTTAGCTTTGAGTCGGTTATTCCAAACCTGCCTCTATTGCAGGAATATAAGCCTCTAATGCAAAAGCTGTTTGAAAAAGACCTGTTCGGCGAAACCGATATGCGGTTTTATCGACTGATTGACCGCTCATCAGATCTTAGCAATGAAGTCGACCCTAGTGCTCTTGATATGGAACATGTGATCAGCGCCTACAAGTCTGCTTATAATGATGAAGATAACATAGCTCCAGATGCCTATCTGGACAGTATGAGCCGATTTGACTTCAAAAAACTCTTACCAGGATTGCTACAGGTTGAAGACCGTATGAGCATGGCACACGGCCTTGAATCCAGAGTGCCATTACTTGATCATGCAATCGTTGAATATGCCGCTACCATTCCTCCGGAAATCAAGTATTCCGGCGGGCGTCTAAAGGAATTACTGCGTTCAACCTACACTGATGTTTTGCCGGCAGAGCTAACCGAACGGCGTGATAAAATGGGATTTCCTGTTCCGCTAAAGGAGTGGTATGCTGATGAACTGCGTGACTATATCCAAGATACATTTCGTTCCAAAGCCGCTACAGAGCGTGCTTTCATGAATAGTGAAAAGGTATTGCAGAATTTTGACAAGGATTCACAATTCTCCCGCAAGACATGGGGGCTGTTAAGTCTTGAGCTGTGGAATCAAAACTTTTACGATCGAGCACATGAATTTAGAGCTATGCTCAACTAATTTCTCAAAAGGAAGAAGATAATGAAAGTATTTATTACAGGCGGTTGCGGCCAGGTAGGCTCCCATGTAGCGGAGCTGCTATTAGATAGAGGTGACGAGATAATGGTCATCGACAATTTTGACACAGGTAGACGGGAGCACCTTCCTGATCAACACGACAAATTAACAATTGTCGAAGGCTCAATTTCAGACAAGCCACTTATTGATCAATTGATCGGCGATTTTCGTCCCGATGTTCTGATCCATACTGCTGCATCATATAAAGACCCAGATAATTGGTATGATGACAACCTGACCAATTGCGTTGGCGGGGCCAATCTGGTGCAAGCCGCAAAAGAATTTGGCGTTGGACGTTTTATATATTTCCAGACCGCTCTTTGTTATGGCACCAATCCTACCGAATCACCGGTCACTTTGAATCACCCAAAAAACCCCGGCAATTCATCATACTCAATCTCCAAAACAGCGGCAGAAGATTATCTGGAACTATCTGGCATTGATTTTGTTACTTTCCGCCTGGCTAATGTCGTTGGCCCACGCAATGTTTCTGGCCCGCTTCCTATTTTTTACTCCCGCTTGAAAGCTGGCAAGAAATGTTTTGTTACCGAAGCAAGACGTGATTTTGTTTTTGTTGGTGATTTGGCTGCCAATGTTATTAAGGCAACCGATGGCACTGGACATGGGGCCTATCACTTCTCGTCAGGTACTGATATCGCCATAATAGAATTATATGATGCTGTCGTTCGCGCTTTAGGGATCAATGATTACCCTGAACCTGATGTGCACCCATTAGGAGAAGATGATGCCGCCTCAATACTGTTGGACCCATCACGCACGTTTGCTGATTTCGGCAATATAGAATTCACTCCACTGGATACATTTGTTCGGCTGGCTGTTGATTATTATAATGAGCACGGCACGTTGGGTGAGTACACACACTTAAAATTGAAAGACGGCAAAGAAACTTAACCACAGTTTCTGACCTTTTTATTAGGATATAAAATGCGACTTCTTATCACTGGTGGAGCAGGCTGCCTTGGCGCCAATATTGTTGACCACTTTTTACCACGCACAGGCATTCAAATTTTGGTTTTGGATAATTTTGCTACCGGATATCGGGAATCATTACCCAGTGACGCGCACAATCTTGAAATTGTTGAAGGCTCGGTATCTGATCAAAAATTGGTAGATGGGATATTTGACCGCTTCAAGCCTACCCACGTAATTCACTCAGCGGCTGCATATAAAGACCCTGATGATTGGGAAGAGGATATCAATACCAATGTGCTCGGCTCTTTATATGTGGCTCGTGCTGCAGAGCGAACGGGAACCAAGCGATTAGTGAATTTCCAGACATCTCTAACCTTTGGTCGCCCTGCTGTCACACCGATTCCCAATGACGCGCCATCAAAGCCATTTACCAGTTACGGGGTTTCCAAAACTGCTGGCGAACAGATTATGCTTGCCAGTAACTTGAATGTAGTTTCCTTGCGACTTTCCAACATTACTGGCCCCCGTTTGGCTATTGGGCCAATCCCGACATTTTACACCCGGCTTAAAGCTGGCAAGGGATGTTTTTGCTCAGATACCAACCGTGACTTTATGGATATGTCGGACTTTATTGAATTTTTGGATCTGTCTCTCGACGAAAACGCACCGCAGGGCGTATTTAATGTCGGCACTGGCGAAAGCAAATCCATTAAGGACGTATTTGATCAAGCGGTAAAGTATCTGGGCATTACACTGGATGAGCCAGTCCCAATAGTTCCTGCTGGCGAAGATGACGTACAAACAGTCGTGCTGGATGCCTCGGAAACCGAAAAAAACTTTAACTGGAAGGCGAAAGTATCTTTTGAAGATACCATTCGCAAAATGTACGAATGGTATGATGAGTTTGGTGTCACTGCCATTTTCTCACATGTGAAAAAACCCGATGTTGATGGAGCCTGATAATGGCGATAGCAAGTTTTAGCGGAGCAAGTGTTCTAATCGTTGGAGGAGCTGGCTTTGTCGGCTCCAACCTCGCAAAAATGCTGCTAAAAGAAGATGTGAAAAAATTGATAATTGTAGATAATTTGCTCTCCGCAGATATGAGCAATGTCTGGGACGATCCAAGGATCGAGTTTATTCCAAGGTCTATCACAAATTCCGAAGTCTTAGAGCGTCTGCCAAATGATCTGGACTATGCCTACCAATTGGCAACATTTCACGGCAACCAATCTTCGATTGAAGATCCGTTGCGCGACCATATGCACAATAACTATTCCAGTTTGGTTTTATTCCACCGCTTGTCACAAATCAAAAACTTGAAAAAAATTGTTTATGCTGCCGCTGCTTGCGCAGTTGCGGCCAAAACCTACGGTGAAGCTACAGCTACAGACGAAGAAGCTCCGGTTTCATTGTTCCATGACAGCCCCTATTCAGTATCAAAAATCATAGGTGAGCTATACGGAAATTATTACTGGAAATCCGAAAAACTGCCATTTGTGAAAGCCCGTTTCATGAATGTGTATGGACCCGGTGAAATTTTAGGCGCAGGTCGCTGGCGCGGAACAGTACATACCATTTGGCGCAATGTTACTCCAACATTCGTGTTCAAATCCCTGCACAAGGAAGCTCTGCCTCTTGACGACGAAGGACGCACATCGCGTGACTTTATCTTTGTTGAAGATATGGCAAGAGGATTAATGGCTGCCGGATTGCACGGCAAACCATCTGAGGCTTATAATCTGGCTTCAGGTGCCGAAACCACCATTCGCAAATTAGCTGAAACAATTAACCGGGAGACCGGCAACCCAACCCCAGTTGATTTGCGTAAGGCGCGCAGAGAATGGGATAATTCCGGTAACAGATTTGGCAGCGCTACTAAAGCTGAAAATGAACTTGGGTTTAAAGCCTCAGTCGATATAGCTGAAGGCATTGCCAAAACCGTATCCTGGACCAAAGATAATATGGACACTATTAAACGCTGTATGGCCCAGCATGTACATTTTGTCCCTGATGCAAAAAAATACCTAAGCTAGAGAGTATAAATGACCCGCAAGAAAATCCTGACTATTGTTGGCGCACGTCCTCAATTTATCAAGGCTGCGGCTATCAGCAGGGCATTTAAGTCTCACCCCGGCATAGAGGAGCAAATCGTCCACACCGGTCAGCATTACGATGCCAATATGTCAGATGTTTTCTTTAAGGAACTGGGTATTCCAGCACCGAAGCATCGTCTTGAACTTGGCGGTGGATCTCATGGTAAAATGACGGGCCGTATGCTTGAAGAGCTTGAAAAAATATTTCTCGCTGAGAAACCTGATGCAGTTCTTATCTATGGTGATACAAATTCAACCCTTGCCGGGGCTTTAGCGGCGGTTAAAATTCATATTCCAGTTATTCATGTGGAAGCAGGGTTACGGTCATTTAACCGCAAAATGCCCGAAGAGATCAACCGTATACTCTCTGATCAGGTTTCCGAGATATTGTTATGTCCAACACAGGTTTCCGTCGACAACCTTAAAGCCGAAGGCATTAAAAATAATGTCCATATGGTGGGCGATGTCATGCATGACGCAACTCTTTATGCCATTGAAAAAACCAAAAACAACAAGGCGCTGCTGGAAAAATTAGGAATTGCAGGCAAGCCATTTGCAGTCTGCACCATGCACAGGGCGGAAAATACTGATGATTTAGAACGTTTTGATCAACTAATAAGGTTCCTTGAGCAACAAGCCACAGAACAAGATATTATATTTACGGTACATCCACGCACTCGCAATCTGATGACTGATCGCGGAATTACACCAAAAGGACTGCACCTGATTGACCCGGTCGGATATTTTGATTTGCACACCCTGCTGCAACACTGTGAGCTCGTGCTGACCGACTCAGGTGGCTTGCAAAAGGAAGCCTATTTTCATCGCAAGCCCTGCATTACCATGCGTGATGAAACTGAATGGGTCGAAACCATTGAAAGTGGTTGGAACCGGTTGTGGACTGCAGATGACTGGGTTGGTGAACGCGGTAATATTGCTGACTATGGTACTGGTAATGCTGCAGATATATCTGTGCAGTTGATTGCACAGTTTCTCAGCAATAGCACCTCAGATAACAGGAGCAAGTGACACAGCCATCCATGCTGAACCGCTCCAAACAACTAATTGTCCAGCACTGCTTTCCCATGCCAAGCGGCCAGAATTTGTTCCATTTTCGTAATTAGGCAAATTTCCGGATCCATTATAATTTGGCAATAACAGCGGAGCAGTAAATGCAGCATCCCAAGTGTCTACCTTTAACCCGGGATCAAAATTTCCACCATGCCAAACTATGTCTTCGCCAACCTTAAAACCAACTCTGGAAACCGTATATCCCGTACTTAAAACCGTAAGTTCATCTCTTTCATCTAAGCTTACAATAAATGGCCGCGCTGCTGAATTATTCCCAATGCGCATTCCATCAGCCGACAAGGCAACAAATCCGACATAGCCGACACCATCAATTTTTATCTGCCCGGAACCGCTACCATCAGGTATGATATCCTCATTAAAACCAACGGTTAAATTAGCTGACACATTTACACTGGAACTGAAATTTACAAGACTCACAAATGTCTTGGAACCACCGACAATTTGGTCTGAGCTGGTTAAAACCACCCCCTCAACTCCACTGGGAAAACTTACTACTCCCGTGTCTTTATCAGCAATAATAGAATCATTCCAGCTTATGCCATCTGCACTAACTTTTACATGCCAATTATCATCACCAGTAGTTCCAAACTCAGCACGCCCATCGAATCCTGTTTGAAATAACAGGCTGGCCGTATCCGTTGCAACCGCCTTATTTATCTTCACCTGATGCCCATTGCCCTCATGGTTAAAAAGTGAAAAGGCAGAGTTCACGGACAATCTATTACTTGTATCCGCTGTTGAATTCACACCAATAAATGGGACATTATTCTGCGAGATACTTGCCATATCTATCCAAGTGGAGCCATCGAATGCAAAAGCCCGGCTTTCATCTACAACCCAAGCCAGCCAGCCAATGTTTGGCTGCGAAAACACCCAACCCCCATCCTGCCAGCAGGCAATTTGAACATCACGCCCAGCCCAAAGGCCAGTAGCTCCATTTGCCACAATATACCGCTCTCCATCGTATGGACTAGATGGCGGTAATGTTTCAACTCTACTTGATACGGCCAATTGGACTACAATGTCCAGAATCCGCAAAGCCTCGTTAACGGTTACATGTTTTTGCGCCTGATCTGGTACAAGATAGGAAATACCGAGATTGGCCGTATTGCTAGTCATAAAACACCTCAATCCACAAGCTTGCAATTTCACTCATCTTACACTGAGCAGCATGTGTGTAGGATAACTCAGCTAAGGTATTTTATTTCCTAGAATTTTAGCTGCACCTAATCTCTCTTCCAAAATTCATCCGACCGGGAAAATAAATGAAATTGTAGAATGAATTCATGTAGACACTGCAACGGATCACTGTTAATTCCTCTCGGCAAACCGAAGGCAGGGGACTCTTCGAAAATGTCGAACCGTAAAATTATTTTAGTCATGTATTACACTAGAGGTGTCTTCCCTCTGCGCAACACTATTGAAACCCATTTATACTGCTGGAAAAATTATTCGAAGCACCGGGTGATTTATATTAACGTGGCTCTTGGCTATCCCAGCGAATACTTAAAATCCATACCCATTGATGTAGTAGTGTTTCATACCAGTTTTTGCGGCATGCGGTGGAATAGTCGGGTTTTTTATAATTTTACCACATTGGTAGAAGACTTAGCTGAATCAAAGGCATTAAAAATTGCTATGCCACAGGATGAATTCATCCATACGGATTATCTTTGTGAGTTTCTGAACGACATCAAGATTGATTATGTTTTTACTTGCGCCTACGAAAATGAATGGGACAATATTTATGGAGGCCTAACGGTAGATAACGTCAAATTCAGAACCGTATTGACAGGCTATCTGGACGACAAAACCGTTGATAGAATTAAACGGTACCAAAAACCACTTAATGAGCGATCAATCTGGATCAGCTATCGGGCATGGCGAGCTGCGTACTGGTTAGGATATCATGCCACACACAAGGTAAAGGTAGGAGAGGTTTTCGACAAAGCGCTGCAATCCAGTGACCGGAATGTGGACATTTCTTTGAATGATGAAGATACATTGGCTGGGGATGATTGGTTCAAATTTCTCTGCGATAGCCGAGCAACAATTGGTGTAGAAGGCGGAGCTTCCATTTTAGATCGTGACGGAAAATTAAAAGAAAAAGTTGATGCTTATGTGGCTGAAAATCCAGACGCAAGCTTTGAAGAGACCAGAGACGCATGCTTTCCTGCTGACAAGCAAGACTTTACTCTTGCATGCCTTTCACCCCGCCACCTTGAGGCTGTTGCTACAAAAACCTGTCAGATTCTGCTTGAAGGTGAATTCAATGGCATTCTAAAGGCAAAAGAGCATTATATTCCTGTAAAGCCAGATTATTCCAATATTCAAGAAGCTTTGGAACAGCTTGAAGATGATGAGCTGGTATCGCAAATGATTGAACGAGCCTACGTGGATATTGTGGAGCCTGGAACACACACTTATCGAGGATTTGTCAAAACTATTGAAGAAGACATCATCGATGCTCTACCCAGCAAAGGAAAGTTATCTCTTGGCAACCGGTGGAAAATATGGGTATTGCGCTTGCGCGATAAAATGAACTGGCGCATTATCCAAGCTGAGGTAACCTATAATAAAAACCCCGAAAAATACCGTCCTTTTGTTAAGTTTGCTAAACCTATCTATAAGGCGTTGGTGGATTTGCCAAAATTTTAAGGAATACAGGCTGTGTCAAAAACGACTAGTACTAAAGCCAAAAAGAACGATAGCGAAACAAAATCAGAGGCATCTAAAACTGCCGCAGAAAAAGCGCAAACCCGTTCGACAAAAACAAAAAGCAACGGAAAAAGAATACTGGTGCTGTGCGGCCATGAGCCCACATTAGATCCTCGTATTGAATGGGCCGGACGCGCTGCAGGTAAAGAAGGGTACAATGTATGGGTGCATGGATGGACAGAGGGCCATGCGCCGCCTAAGGGCAAAGACCCCAAAACCTACAAGACGACAAGAGCCAATAGTGAAAGCCCGGCAATACCATGGCCTGAGTTAAAATCCTTGATGCTGCAGCAAAAGGTTATCCCATTTTGGTTGGTAATACTCGCTATATTTGGAACAGCCTTAAAGATTGCGTTTCTTGTTATATACCGGCTCATTCTGGCGCCATGGGTTGTTCTGGACTACGCATTGGAAATGCTAAAAATAGAGAAGTTTACAACGCGACCAATTGAAAACTTCGTTGCAATTACACGTAATAGACTGTTCTGGTTTGCAGACAAAATTACTGGTGGGCGCATACACGCCTACCTAGAAGGTATAACCGGCTATAAATGGTATATCGCCCAGCATGCTTTGCAGATATGTGCTAACCTGTTGCATACAGTTGAGACTCAAGGGTGGGCACCAGATGTTATTCACGCCAACGACCCAGATACTCTGCTGGCTGCCGTTATGCTCAAAAGAATGTATAATTGCCGTGTAATATACGATGCTCATGAATACGGACCAGAAGCATATTTAATGGAACCGCGACCTAAATGGATATTCTTTTTATATGAAAAACTTATGCTGAAATGGGTGGATGCAACAGTGACAGTTACACCGCAGATTGCGGATAAATTTCACGCTAGGTACAAAAACAAGACTTTCTACGTGGTACCAAATGCCTCACCTTTACCTGCCAGAATCCCAAAATATATGGATACAGCCATGGAAGATGCCGCTAAGGGCCGCGTCCGCTTTTTGTATCACGGCGGATTTGCAGTAAATCGCGGCATTGAAGAAATTATAGATGAATGGAAACTCGTTGATACTGACGCAGCCGTTCTATTCATTCGTGGTCCGGAAAACAATTATAAACAGGTGCTTTTGGATCATGCAAAGAAGACAGGCCTGCTAGGAGAGTCTGTCTTCTTCCTCGACAGTATCGCAGAAGATAAACTGATAGCATCTGCAAAAAATGTTGATGTGGGCATTATCCCATATTTGAGTTCAGTAGAAAACCATGCTGGCGCTTGTCCAAATAAGCTCTCACAATATATGCACGCAGGAGTAGCTGTGTTGTCCAACGATTTACCATTTGTTGCCTCAGTAGTAAAAGCTGCAAAATGTGGAAAATTGTATGCGGATACCAAGCCAGGGGACTTTGCGCGACAGGTTAACGCAATGGCAGTCTCTCCGGGTGAAATTAAGACATTCTCGAAGAATGGGAAGAAATATGGTAGAGAAATTTATAATTACGAAACTTACTACCAGACTCTATCAAGCCTTTACCAAAACCGAACAATCGACTACACACCACCACACGCAAAAATGGTCGACAACACGCATGCATAAACACTAAGACACAGGACACCCAAATGAGTATTGCAACACTACAAAAAGAAGCCAAGGCTGGCGACGTGAACAAAATGTGCCAGTTAGCCTCTGCATATTATGCTGGAGAGGGTATCAGCAAAGACGCAAAAAAAGCATTCACATGGTACAAAAAAGCCGCGCAGAAAGGCTCAGGATGGGCCCATTACATGTTAGGAGCTATGTGCCAAGAGGGTGTAGGCACCAGCAAGGATTTACAATCTGCCGTCAAATGGTATCAAAAAGGATCAGACTCTGATCATCAGAAATCTACTTTTAACCTAGCAATCATGTATGACGTTGGGGTTGGTGTATCACGTGATTTGAATAAGGCTGCAGAACTTTATGAAAAGGCGGCTAAATTAGGCTCATCAGAGGCAGCATTTAATAGAGCGGCACTAGCCCTATCGCAAGAATATGGCGATGTAGATTATGGTGATGCATTGCTATGGTTTATTAAAGCCGATGATCTGGGAGACGATCGTTCCCGTGAAAAAATTATTGAAGTTCTTGAAAATATTGGCGCACTTGAAATTATCAATCGCACCTAAGCCCGTAATTAATAGAGGTAAGCATGACCGATCTTAGTGACTTGGAGTCTAAAGCGCATTCCGGCGATGTCGGAGCACAGGCAGAGCTTGCCACAGCGCTTTACTCCGGCGAACATGGAAAAGTTGACTTTGAGGCTGCAATTAAATGGTATGAGAAAGCCGCTGAAGCCGGGCAAGGTTGGTCACGCTATATGCTTGGCGTAATGTATCAAGAAGGACAAGGTTGCGAAAAAAACAGTGAAGAGGCCATCAAACACTATAAAATTGCCGCAGAATCCAACGTCACTCTTGCCGTATTAAACTTGGGAATCATGCATCAGGTTGGAGCTGGAGTGGACGTAAACTATCCAGTCGCAATGGAGTATTATCAACAAGCTGCTGAACTTGGCAATGCTCAGGGCGCGTATAATCTTGGATCACTTTATCATGCGGGCACAGAAGGTAATCCTGATTATGATTCAGCACTAGTTTGGTATAAAAAAGCTGCTGAACTTGGCCATGGCGGAGCTGCAGACATGATTGAACAGGTTGCAAAAATACTCGACCCAAAATCCTCTGCAAAAAGCGCAGTTAATCAGTATAGAAAAAAGCCTCGATCCTTGTGGGATAGACTGATTGGCCGCAGGTGATGTGTTTAACTAAAGCTTGAAGTTCAAATTGGCTAAATCATTGCAACTATTAAAATGGAAAATTTCAATTCATGAGCGCCACTAAAATAGTTCGCACACACATATCAAAAGCCCTAAGCGGTCTTCCCAAGTCAGCCAGCGACTTTGAGAAGGCAGCGGCCATAAACGCGTATATTTTTCTTTACTTAAAAAGAACTAATGGCGCAACCGCAAACTCGGCAACAGAAGTACTTGAGTCTGGACAAGCCGTTTGTGGCGGTATGACAATGGCAATGCGTGAGATGCTTAAATATAGTAAGATATCTAGCAAATATGCCTTTACCTTTGGTGGTTTAGCTGCCCATTCCATGGTCGAGGCCAAGTTTAGTGATGGTAGCTCCGGTTTATTTGATCCATATCATGGCCTATTATATTTTGATGCAAAAAAGCAAGTTCCAGTTTCACTTCTAAAATTGGAAAAATTTATTGCAAAGAATGATACACCAATCCAATATTTGGATAGAAGCTTGGATATAAGCAGCCCATTAATTTTCAAGGACATTTATAGCGAGACCCCAATGACTGAAATTGTTGACTTTGATTTCCCAGAAATTTTCACTAAAGCCGATGGCATTGGGATCGCCAATAGCGGGTTCGTTAGCTTTGTGAATATTGATTTGAAGCCCGGACAATCCGTTGGCAACAAAGACTGGGCAGAGCCCACAGACACTGAACCAAAGCCATGGTCTGCACTGTCCGTCTGGGAGAGAGGAGAGGGAGATCGACTTTCCTGGGCCTACATTCTGGGTCAAATTAATGTTGGCTATATTATACAACACACCTATACGTTAACAGGACTTGTGCCAGGACAACGTTATGAATTATTGCTGAAAATTGCTAATGCCTACCCAAATAAGAATAAAGACAACTTGGCGCTAACCATGCATCCGGTATATCCTTTTGGGCGCAGCAAATACATTGACCTGCAGCCAAGAGGCTATAATGGAAAGAAAAAATATCGTCCTCAACTCTCTAGCATAAAACTGATCGCCTCTAAAGAAACCATGGTGGTCAATGTTGTGGCCAGTGGAGACATTGTATTGCAAAGCTCAGAGTTGATTGCCCAATAGCAATACGTAAAATCAACCTGCCTAACCTTAAGAGAGCATAATGCCGCAAGATTCGAAAAAGCAATTGCGTCGGCAGCAAATTTTGCAAGGTGCGGTGCAAGTATTAGAGCCAAGACACAGGCTACGCTCTGCCTGTTTGGATTTTTGGCTAGGGTGGTCGTCTTTTTCGTTTACAACCCATCAGGCCATTCATGATATTATGCAACGATATCGCCGTTCTCTCATCGGCCCGATCTGGCTGGTATTGAGCACATTAGCCTTTATTATTGGCTTTGTTATACTTGGCAGCCTTGTTTTCGGGGTTGATAGAACCCAGTATGTAACCTATTTGGCGGCAGGAATTATTTTCTGGCAATTTACGGTTAGCTGTTTTAATGAATCTGCAGGAATGTACTTCCAAAACTCAAGCTACATTCTATCTCAATATACAGCCTACAGCAGCTTCCCGTTACGTGTAACTATACGCAATATTTTTGTTCTGGCTCACAATTTGCCAATCCTGATTATAATCGTCATATTCAAAGATAGTTACGGGCTTAACACATTCTATATAATACCAGCATTCTTGCTGGTAATGTCCCTATATTTCAGTATCACTATGTTAATCGGCATTGTCGCAACCCGGTTCCGTGACGTTCAACCTGCAATTACTGTTTTTATGCAGTTCATGTTTTATTTCACCCCTATATTTTGGCGTGCAGATGCCATTGAAGAGGGCTACGCTCAGTTGTTGTTTCTGCTTAATCCATTTTATCATATTATCACCTTGCTACGAGACCCTTTTCTAAACACCCAACCACCTTTACTTAGCTGGTTGGTTGTTGGCGTCATGTCACTGATTACTTTTATCATAACCTTTTTAGTATTTGTTCGTTTCCGCCAACGTATCGTGTACTGGCTATAACAATGGAAAATTCACCGTTCATATCCGTTCAAGGCCTGCACCTCAGTTTTCCACTTCATTTGGATAATACACGTTCATTTCGTGTGACAGCAGCCAAAGCACTAGGCATTAGCCAACACGAGAAACGCGTATACAAGGCAGCTCTTTCCAATATTAACCTCCGGATTAAACCAGGAGATCGGGTTGCGCTGATTGGATCCAACGGTTCAGGAAAAACCTCCTTATTGCGGGTGCTCAATGGCGTTTATGAACCGGTTCAGGGTAAAGTGATCCGTAAAGGACGTGTAGCCTCACTAATCAATGCGACAATGGGAATGGATCTCTATGTCAGCGGCATGGAAAACATCTACCTTAGAGGACAGCACGTAGGACTTACCCGCAAAGAAATTGAACCTAGCGTTGATGGAATTATTGAATTCGCTGAATTGGCTGACGATATTTACCGACCTGTCCGAACTTACTCCAGCGGCATGCTTGCCCGTTTAGCTTTTGCAATCGCTACCTCAACCAAAGCCGACATTTACTTAATGGATGAATGGATCGGCGCAGGAGATGCTCGCTTTTTTGAACGAGCTCAAAAACGCATCGCAGAACTATTTAATGAACAAACTATTCTTGTTCTGGCTTCACACAGTGATGCCCTAGTTAAAAAATGGTGTGATAAGGCTCTGGTTCTTGAAAAAGGTCACCAGTATACGTATACAGATGTAACAACCGGGCTCGACATAAAAAACCGACTAATGCGAGGGGAAACAGTGCGGGTACCGACCCGAAGCTAATTACCTTAATGTCGCCCTATCAATTACCAATAAAACTAAGCAAATAATATTTACTCTTTGTCGAGCCGGTATCCCCAAGCCATGGCTTTAGCCTCAGGGGTAAGCCCCGTGATTTGCAGGCGCAAGCAATCGTGATCATAATCAAAAGTTTTGTTCAATTCATACAAGGCTGGCTCTTCGGACAACGTCACCGTCAAGGTTTCAATTTCAGGAGCAGTATTACTGCACCAACGCACCAATTGCACAGCCACACGAGAATTTTGTTCCGACCACATCCAGAGCTTGGCCGAATAGGTGTCCCCGGCAACCACTGAATAATCTAAAAAACGCTTCCCGATAGCTCCACCTTCTCCCAATATCAACAGATCAGCGGATGCAGAACCGTCAGGAGATTCTGCTACACCAGAAAGCACTTCGGCCCCCTTTTCAGTAGCCCAGGTTTCAAAATCTGCCTGACCCTCATACTCAAACACGACCTCTTCAGGAACAATTTCATTTGCTTCATTGCTTTCCTGATTCACCTGTGCGCTATCTGTTTTGCTTGCAGGAGCATCACACCCGTATAGAGCCAAAGCAAAAATTCCCAAAAAAGCTATGCCGATGGATTTGTTCCAATTCATTTTACTGCTCCAATTGAATTGCCGAAGCACACGGTCTAGCAAATTCATTTCTGTGATACAACAAACATAATGACGTGTTGAGAATTTCCTGTCACTTATAAACACAAGCCAAACTGTACAGGCAAACCAAACCACTTCTCTGATCCAGCTCACGATCAACTAACGCGCCAGACAATGAATATTATAACGAGAATCCTGCAGTAAAAACAACCGAAGCAGAATAAAAAAGATCAATAGACCGGTGACCTTAATCTAAAAATCTAACAAACTTTGATATAATTGCAGCAATTTCTTCTCATTACCTGACCAACCCTCAGCACGCAAAAATGAGGCACAATTGTTTTTAAATGCCTTCGGCGGCAAATCCACTTGCGAAGCAATATGGTTTGCAATTGCACCTCCCGACAGTTCACCTTGCAAAACATGCCCAATTCCGTACTTGTCGACCATGTTTTTTAGTTGTGGCAAACTAGTGCATAAGACAGGAACTCCCGCTGCTGGAAACTCATACAATTTGTTGGGAGTACAGTAACTGTGATTTAGTGGGCCATCCCGATAAGGGATCAAACCGTAAGTAGCTCCACTAATCCAATCCATCAGTTCGCTTTGTGGAACCGGAGGCAAAATTACAGCGACACGTCGGCCAGCCCGATCATTTGCCTGCTGCGCCAGTTTCACCAGTCTTGGCTGCAATTTGCCCCACCCCAATAACACCAATGCATAATTCTTTGGCAACTTATCTGCGGTTTGAACCAATCCTTGCAAGCCACGCAATTCTGAAAAACCCCCGTGATACACTGCAATTTTGGTCTCTAGAGGCAGATTAGCAGCAAAGTGCATTCGACTATCATATGCCTGCACCGGCTCACACGGGCTGGAATTATTGATATTCTTTGCTAATGGCCAATTTGGGTATCTTTGAGCATAATAATCGCGCACCAGCGAATTAGGCGTTACAACTGCATCCAATAACTCTGCGCGGCTCCTGAAAACATTATCAACATAGCTTTGGCCTTGAGACGTAGATCCGGCTAAATCAGTGAATATCTCACAAGCATCAAAAACCAGACTCCCTCCAAATTTAACTTTAGCTGCAGCAGCAACATCCATGCTCACATAATCCATTGCATGATAGGCATCAGCCCGTATCTGATCTAAATGACCAAAAACTCTGCTTTTTTGCTCACGATAAGATAAAGATGATAAAACCCGTATCCTGCCAGAATAGTATCTTGAGAATTCCCGACAATTTTCCTCTTTAGATTCACCTGCACCATCTAATACCACAACAAAGACATTAGCCCCTGCCCGTTGTAATGATTGTTTTATTTTTGAAAATCGACCGTTAAATTCAACACCATGACTACTTATCATGACAATAGATTTGCGCCATAGAACAGTATCAGCCATTCAAGTTTTCCAGTTGTGGAACCTTAAGTAATATAATCACAAGGTTATGCTTGTTTTCACCCCTGATACCAAATACTTTTTATTCCTATGAATATTATTTTACTAACCAGGCATTTTCCACCCCATGTTTCCGGTGGCGCCCGCCGCCCCTATGGCTTGGCAATTGCATTACAAAAACTGGGAACCAAAGTGCAAGTGATCGCCCCTGCCCTGCCGCAGGACGTGAGCGGAATAACAGTTTATCATGCCAATGCAAACCCCAATACCGAGAAAGCAAATGCGCGCATAACTCCATTACGGGATTTAGCAAGAGAGTTGATCTTATTGCCGGATCCAGATGTACGCTGGGCGCGACGCGCCGCAAAAGCCGTAATTGTCTCCAATATTCCAAAACCAGATTGGATCATCACCACCAGCCCCCCTGAATCCATTCATGTTGCTGGGGCTATTCTGAAAAAACACTTTAACTGTCGCTGGCTGGGAGACTTTAGGGATCTATGGTTACAGTCGCCCTTACGCCAATATCGAAATAATCGACTGCGCCGGTTTAGGGAAAACAGGATTGCAAAACAACTGCTTAGCCAAATGGATGGCTTTGTTGCCGTTGATGGGCATATCCAACATGAGATATCCGGCTAT
This sequence comes from Robiginitomaculum sp., assembly GCA_015485155.1. Taxonomy (GTDB): domain Bacteria; phylum Pseudomonadota; class Alphaproteobacteria; order Caulobacterales; family Maricaulaceae; genus Robiginitomaculum_B. The sequence goes on from WFUF01000005.1 coordinate 170,714, forward strand.
GCCCCACCTAGGATGCCAAATGCTGTCATACCCAATTTTCCTTTGAGCTATGATTTATTACCACAAGGCCAATCGCCAGTTCTTACAGCCAAATTCCGGAACATTGTCTATACGGGTAGTTTCTCATTATCCGATCCAAAGCGGCAAATCGAACCGGCATTAACTGAATATGCTAGCAGCGCCAAAGCCTCAGACTGTCTGCACATTGCTGGCAGGTTGACGCTGGATGAAGTAAAAACCATCGAGAAATTCTCCAACTCCATCAATATTAAATATCATGGCGTGTTAAATTTAACCGACGCAATAGCCATGCAAAAAGCAGCTGATATCTTGATGTTGTACGCAGCGCCCCATGCGCTGGCCCCTTCGGGCAAATTTCATGAGTATAGAGCGCTAGCAAAACCAATACTGGTTATTGGCGATGGGCCGTGGCGTGAAGTAGTTGCTGCGGCTGATTGTTCGTCCAGAGTGATCACATCTTTAACTGAACCGGTTCCAGATGTGAAAGCTCCGCCGGAATACCCAGTGGAAAACCAGCTTGGCTTTGCAAAAGATTTTCTTGCGTTAATGCGCCGCTGTGAACTTGACGGGTAATGCCATGATACTACGCAAGAAATTGATCCGATACCGTTATTTAATTCTTGCGCTAGGTACTATTATCCTTGTGTCCATGCTCTGGGTAATAAGCACGGGTAAAGACATCAAGAGAGATAAATCTATTCCAAAAGTGCTGACAAATGATCTGGCAGCATTGGGCAATGCCGGCCCGGATTTTGAATTTTCTAAACTTGTGGGGCCTGCACCTGCTCATATGAAGGAAAAAGACTTGCAAGCTGGCAAGTTCCAATTACGGGCAAATGGGAGAATTTGGAACTTTTCCCTGCCCATCAACTGGGCCGCAGATCCGTTTAATGATTTAAACTGGCGTTATGAATTAAACAAGCTGGTGATGATTGACCCGTATCTGGCAAAATTTGAAAAAGAGCAGGATAAAGACGCATTTCGCTCTGCCGTTGCTATTATTTTAGACTGGCAGGACTTTCACCAAATCAAACAACAACAAAGCTCGGTTTCATGGCTTGATATGGTCAGCGGGCAACGCGCAGCCCGCCTCGCTTATGTAATCGGCCAAGCAGAATTGCAACCTGACCTGCTTAACAAGGAACTGATGCAAAGGCTAATCAGCTTGTCTGATTTTCATGTAAAGCGCATGCAAGGCCCTGGGTTTATGCCTGATGACAATCATGGTATTTTTGACGCTCTGGGGCTAACTGCACTGTGTCAGACTTTAGATGAACTTGCTGCCTGTTCCGAGGCCGAAGCCAAAGCCCGCAGACGGATGCGCGAGATATTTTTCCTGCAATTTGCAAAAGACGGCGGACATAAGGAACATTCCCCCTTGTACCATTTCTTTGCTGTATACGCTTTTAATCAGGTATTTGCCACCGGCCTGTTTGATGATGACGAGCAAATCAACAAGCGCAGGAAACTTGCTGCCGGACTGCAGCCATGGTTTTTGGATGCCACCGGCAGGTCACCGGCAATAGGAGACAGTGAAAGAACTATTGCCTATGTCGGCGCAGGGCTGAACTGCGCTCCTAGTGTGCAATCGTGTACAAAAACCCGGCTGCTAGACAAAAGCGGATATGGAATTGTCAAAACCGTATCTGCAAACAAAGAACAGCAATCCTCATTGATTATGACCTGTAGCTTTCACAGCTATATTCACAAGCACCTTGACGAGCTTAGCTTTGAATGGGCTGAAAATGGCAATCTGATTTTAGTTGACTCTGGTAAATATGCTTATGATCAAAATTCAATGCGCTCCTATATGCTTTCTCGCAAAGCACACAATACAGTATCCTTTGCAAAAGAAAAATTCCTGCTGAACAAAAAACAGTTTCCCGGAAACTGCATGGTTTCTTTGGACGCTGAACAGTATCCGATAAAACTGCAAGGTGAGTACCAGATTTCAGGCACACAAATCCTCCATGAAAGGAGGATCGAGTACACTCCGGGCGATCAGTTACGAGTTAAAGACCATTTTTCAGGAAACGATGGTGAAGTACCGGTGGCTTTTTGGCATTTTGCACCAGGTTTTACTCTAACAAAACAAGATGCCTTTACGGTAATAGCCACCAGCACGCTACAAACGGTTCGCGCGAAACTGATGACAGAAAAATGTCGAATTGAGATAAAATCCGGCCAAAAACTACCTACTCATCAAGGATGGGTATCCACAGGATACCGCAAAGCCGTCGCAGCCAGCGTGATTATTGCCACCTGCCCCGCCGGCACAAAGAAAATAGAAACTGTATTTCAGATGCAAGCCCCCAGGTCACCACCAGAAATCATCGAGATTTTCGCTAACGAATGATACCGCGTACAAAACCTATACCTTGGCAATTTTGTCCCGCAATTTTTCCGGGACAAATCTGCTGATATTACGACTGTCAACAATCAGGGGAGCCAGTTCCGTCAAACGCTTATAATCAACATCAGTATGATCCGTTGCTACCAATACCGCATCATAGCTTGCGATCACTTCTTCGTCCCACTTAATGCTTTTTAGGCCGGCATATTGCGGATATTCATGATTTGGCGGAATTTCAGGTACATAAGAATCCAGATAATCTACATGGGCTCCATTTTTCTTGAGCAAGTCCAGTAATTCCATTGAAGGACTTTCGCGCATATCATCGATATCCGGCTTATAAGCCATTCCAGCCAATAGGATTTTACTACCCGCCAAGGCTTTTTTCTGACGGATATTTAATTCTTCCATCAAACGCCCGATCACATGACGAGGCATTTGAATGTTCACCTCACCAGCCAGCTCGATAAATCTGGTTGATACACCGTGTTCCCTAGCTTTCCATGTCAAATAATAAGGATCAATGCGGATACAATGCCCGCCAACCCCTGGCCCGGGATAAAACGCCATATAGCCAAATGGTTTGCTGTCAGCAGCTTTAATAACTTCCCAGACATCGATGTTCATTTTATCGAACACCATTTTTAATTCATTCACCAAACCAATATTGACCCAGCGGAAAATGTTTTCCGTCAATTTTGCCGCCTCGGCAACACGGGTGTTCGGCACCAAAACAGTTTTTACAATATCGCGATAAGTGGCATCGGCCATTTCTCGCTCAGCCTCGCTGTCAGCTCCGACAAGTTTTGGAATGGTTGAGGTTTCATAATGAGCATTGCCCGGATCTTCGCGCTCCGGAGAATAGGCCATGGCAAAATCCTCACCGGCAACCAAGCCGCTTTCTTCTAAAATCGGAGTCATTATCTGTTCGGTTGTACCGGGATATGTGGTCGATTCCAGAATTACAATCTGCCCGGGACGCAAATGGGTTTTCAGCTTATGACAGGTGCTGATTACATAGGAAAGATCCGGATTATGGTGCTCATCCAGTGGGGTCGGCACACAAATCAACAAGGCATCAGCGCTGGCCAGCACATTTTCATCAGCGCTTGGTTCAAACAGGCCGCTATCGATCATTTTGGCAACCCGTTCATCGGCAATATGCAACATGCCGGATTTACCAGCTTTCATCTGCTCTATTCTGACCGGATTTATGTCATAACCAATTACCTTGATACCTTGCCGGGTATAGGCTTCGGCCAGCGGCAACCCCACATAGCCCAGACCGATGACACAAATCACCAATTGTTTGTTTTTTGCTTTTTTCAGAAATGCATCTTTGGATTTCATTTTACTTCCCCCGCAATACCTGCGCTACGCCATATTTGCCTTGGCGGTTTCAATAATCATGTCTTGTGTATTTTCGTCCAGATACGGATGCATTGGCAGGCTGATAATGTTGTCAATGCAGTCTTCAGTATTTAACAGACCACCTGGTTGTGATGGGAACATCTCATAGGCAGTTTGCATGTGAACCGGCTTTGGATAATATCTTGCAGTCGGGATGCCTTTTTCCTTTAATCCGGCAGCAAAGGCATCAGGGTCAGCCACCTCAATGGTAAACTGCGCCCATGTGGAAACCACACCATCCAATACGGTTGGCACTCGCAAGGAATTGCTGCGAAGTCCGTCAATATAACGGTTTGCAACCACATTGCGCTTTTCAATTTCATCGGCAAACACACTTAATTTAGGTAACAGGATTGCCGCCTGAATAGTATCAAGACGTGAATTCATGCCAATTCGGACATTGTCATACTTGTCACTGCCTTTGCCGTGGATACGCAAAGAATCAATAGCCGCCGCAGTTTCACTATCATTGGTTAACACTGCACCACCATCGCCATAACAACCCAAAGGTTTTGCCGGGAAAAAACTGGTAGTGGTGACATCCGCCCAATGCAAAGGCTGTTTGCCATCTTGTGTTGTACCAAAACCTTGCGCACTGTCGGCAATAATCTTGAGACCAAACTCAGCAGCAATGGGTTCAATAGCCTTGTAATCTGCGGACTGGCCAAATAAATCCACCGCAATAATAGCACGCGGGGTTAATTTACCCTCGGCTTTAATGGCTTCAATGGCCGAGCGCAAACCAGATGGGTCAATATTGTAGGTTTCGCGATCAATATCGACAAATACTGGAGTACCGCCCATAACCGCAATTGCCTCGGCGGTGGCACAATAAGTAAAGGACGGGCAGAAAACTGCATCACCTGGGCCTATTTTCCACGCCATAACAGGCAGAATCAACGCATCAGTACCATTACCACAGGCAATGGCATGCTGAGCTTCGCCAAATTCACCAAGTTTTTGCTCAAATTCTTTTACTTCCGGCCCCATAATAAATCGGCCATGTTCCAGCACATTTTGAATACCGGAATTAATTTGCTCATCAAGTCTGGCACGCTGTGCTTTTAGATCAATAAATTCAATACCCATTTTAAGGCTCCTAAATCATACTAGCCTTGCGGCAAATTCGGGGTTTCAAGTACACGCAATACACGCAATGCTTCCTCTGCATCAGTAAAGGGAGTGCGATTATTTGCAACGGCATCAATAAAGTGCTGGCATTCGCTTTTCAATGGCTCACCCTGCGGCACATCAATATAGGTGACATCAGCTTTAACCGGCTCTGGTACTGACCCTGACATATCAATTTCATGCCCATAAAGCGCGAGTTTTTCTTCCCACGGCTTGGTATCATCAAAAACCGCCATGGCTTTTTCGCCAACCACAACCAGACGCTGTTCCTTAAAAGGGTGCAGCCATGAGGCAAATACATGCGCCCTGGCGCCATCTGCAAACACCATGTCAATGCGTGATTCATCGGCTATGCCAGGCGTTACAAAATCGAGACCACCGCCACGCACCTCCACCGGCTCCTGTCCGAACAGAGCCAAAATCATTGAAACGTCATGGGGGGCCAGCGACCAAAACGCATCTTCTTCCAAACGAAACTTGCCCATAGAAAGACGGTGCGAATACACATAACGCAACTTGCCCAATTCACCGTCTGTTACCATTTCACGCAAATGAGCAAACACCGGATGATACTGCAATAAATGGCCAACCATCAATGTTAAGCCGGCTGCATTGGCCGCATCACGCATTTCCTCACCATCTGCAACCGAAAGTGCAAGCGGCTTTTCCACATAAACATGCTTGCCAGCAGCAAAGGCCTCCAAGGTAAGTTTTTTGTGCAATTCTGCCGGTGCAGCAATGGCTACTGACTTTATATTGCTATCTGCCAGCGCTTCTTCCCAGGTCATAGCCACAACACCATTGGCATCGGCCTGCTTTTGTGCAGTTTCAGGGTTTGGGTCAACAATCGCCCGCAAGGCACCTATGGAAGCAAAATTCCTGGCCAGATTCTTGCCCCAATGACCACAGCCAATAACGGCCAAATTCTCTTGATTACTCACTTTTACAATCCCAGCATCTGTTAATGCTGTTGCCTGTAACGATCATTGCCAGCCTTGACAAGGACAAACTAAACTTTACCGGGAATCTTTTACTTACTTTAAGAAAACCACCCTTTTCTCCGGTACCGGGTCACCGCTTAACCCAGCCCCACCCCAGTATAATAGAAACCCGCGGCTCGCATTTTAGCAGGATCATAGATATTGCGCAGATCAACCATAATTCTTGAGTTAAGATTCTGCTCCAGACGCTTTAAATCCAAAGCCCTGAATTGATCCCATTCGGTAATAATCACCAGCGCATCAGCGCCCATGGCACAATCATATGCATCCTCGCACCATTTCACATCAGCTAATAGCGGCTTTGCTTCAGACATTGCCTCAGGATCATAGGCCCGGATACTGGCGCCTTTGGACTGCAGTTCTGGAATAATCTCCAGTGATGGGGCATCTCGCATATCATCAGTATTAGGCTTGAAAGAAACACCAAGAACGGCAATTGTTTTTCCATGAACATCCCCGCCCGCGGCATCAATGATTCTATTTGCCATTTTTTGCTTGCGAGCATTATTTTGCGCAATAACTGTTTCAACAATCCGAACCGGTGAGCCGGCTTCATTTGCCGTACGAACCAAAGCCAGTGTATCTTTGGGAAAGCATGAACCACCATAGCCAGGCCCGGCATTAAGAAATTTTGGGCCTATACGTTTGTCCAAACCTATGCCACGCGATATGGCCTGCACATCAGCCCCTACCTTTTCGCATAAATCTGCCATTTCATTGATAAAGCTAATCTTGGTGGCCAAAAACGCATTGGCCGCATATTTTATCAATTCCGAAGAACGGCGTGAGGTAAACATGATCGGCGTTTCGTTCAAATACAGTGGGCGGTAAATCTCTTTCATCACCGGAACTGCTCGATCATCGTCAATACCGATTACCACCCTGTCAGGACGCTTAAAGTCCTCAATTGCCGCCCCCTCACGCAAAAACTCCGGATTGGAAACCACCGCGATGTCGACACCAGGATTGATATTGCGGATTATTTCCTCCACCTCATCGCCAGTACCTACGGGAACGGTGGACTTGTTTATAACAACGGTAAAACCCTGCACGGCTTTGGCGATATCCCTTGCTGCCTGCTGGACATAACTAAGATCGGCAAACCCGTCACCGCGCCTTGAGGGCGTGCTGACTGCAATAAAAACCGCATCGGCATTAGCCACATAGTCATTATCCCAGCCGGTAAAGTGCAAACGCCCTTCCTTGACATTATTGCGAACTAATTTCTCAAGCCCCGGTTCAAAAATCGGGATTTTTCCTTGCTGCAACATATCAATTTTCTGCATATCCAGATCAATACAACTCACATGGTGCCCAAAATCTGCAAGACACGCCCCCGAAACCAAGCCAACATATCCTGTTCCGATCATTGCCACCCGCATCAGGCTCTCTCCTGTTGTAAACCCCAGAACAGCATTATTACATGGCCTGCGCCAACTGGCATACAAAAATTTAAGCCAGTATATTCACAATAAATTGCGAATTGCAGTAGGCGAGCCGGTACTTTGCGCGCTAACATTCGCTTTACTCGTTTGATATTGGAAACTTGAAAATGGCCATTCTCATTACCGGAGTTGCAGGTTTTATCGGAAGTTCATTAGCCAAGCGCTTACTCAATGCAGGCGAAACTGTAATCGGCCTTGATTCCATGACTGATTATTATGACCCGACATTAAAACAGGCCCGTCTTGAGACTTTGGGCACATTCCGTAATTTTTCATTCTACCGACAGGACATAACCGATCTGGACGCTCTTGATGCCTTATGCGCCAAACAAAAGCCCCGCCATATAGTACATCTGGCAGGACAAGTAGGCGTGCGCTATTCCCTGACCCACCCCGAAGAATATGTGTCTGCCAATATTGTTGGCTCCTTTCATATAATTGAGTGTGCCAAACGTCATAAGGTCGAACATTTGCTAATGGCCTCCACCAGTTCCGCCTATGGTGCCAATACGAGTTTTCCTGCCATGGAAACCGATCGTGCCGATCACCCTTTGACCATTTATGCTGCCTCAAAGCGAGCTTCGGAACTAATGGCCCACTCATATTCCAGCCTGTATGACCTGCCCGTTACCATGATGCGGTTTTTTACTGTATATGGCCCTTGGGGGCGCCCCGACATGGCACCGTTTTTGTTCCTAGATGCAATTTTGAACAAACGGCCTATTGATGTATTTAACCATGGTAAAATGAGCCGTGATTTCACCTTCATTGATGACCTTGTTATCAGCCTGCAAAAACTGCTGAACTGTCCGCCCATAGCTGGCGAGCCGCTGGGTGAATTTGATTCTTTAAGCCCGGTAGCACCGCACCGGGTGGTAAATATTGGCAATTCAGACCCGGTAGAACTGATGGACTTCATTCGCGCCATTGAAAAAGCTACCGGCATGCAGTTTCAGATGAATATGAAAGAAATGCAGGCTGGCGACATGGTAGACACCTCCGCCGATACTAGGCTGCTACAGGCGCTGACCGGTTTGAAGCCTGCAACAAGTGTTGAAAGTGGCGTTCGCAAATTGGTTCACTGGTACCGGGAGTTCTATAATCTGTAATGAATATGCATGATTCGAAATGCAAGCTGAAAGAATAATCCATGACAGCTAAAAACAAGGTTGCATTTATTACCGGTATCACCGGGCAGGACGGTGCCTATCTGGCGGAGTTTTTGCTTGATAAGGGTTATATTGTTCACGGCCTGCGCCGACGCACCTCATTGTTCAATACCGACCGGATTGAGCATTTGCGCCGCGACCGCCATGAAAAAGACTCCCAGTTTTTCCTGCACTATGGCGATATGACCGATGCTACCAATTTAATCCGCCTGCTCAAGGAAACTGAACCGGATGAATTGTATAATCTTGCAGCGCAAAGCCATGTACACATCAGTTTTGACTCACCCGAATACACCGCCAATGCAGATGCCCTTGGCACTTTGCGCCTGTTAGAGGCAATCCGGCTGCTCGGCCTTAAAACCAGATTTTATCAGGCCAGCACCTCTGAGCTGTTTGGGCGATCACCGGCCCCGCAAAATGAAGATACTCCGTTTCGCCCGTGTTCGCCTTATGCAACGGCCAAATTGTACGCCTATTGGTCAGTGATCAACTATCGCGAGGCCTATAATATGCACGCCTCCAACGGCATTTTGTTCAATCATGAAAGCCCGGTGCGCGGCGAAACCTTTGTCACCCGCAAAATCACCCGCGCGGCCTGTGCGATAAAACAGGGCCGACAGCAGCAATTATTCCTTGGTAATCTTGATGCAAAAAGAGACTGGGGCCATGCCAAAGACTTTGTACGTGGCATGTGGCTTATGGTGCAACAGGAACAGCCTGATGACTTTGTGCTAGCTACCGGGATGGCCACCAGTGTCCGGGATTTTGTAACCCGTGCCTTTGCCCATGCCGGAATTGATCTTATCTTTACAGGCAATGGCAAGGATGAAATTGGCTGCAACAGGCAAAATGGCGACATTCTTATTCGTATTGACCCTGCATATTTTCGTCCCAATGAGGTCCATGATTTACGCGGCAATGCTTCAAAAGCAAAACAGATACTGGGCTGGCAGCCGGAAATTGACCTTGATACCATGATCAGGGAAATGATAGAGGCCGATATGCGCGAACGGCGTGTGCGGTAAATTTAAGCGCTGACTATCAAATTTAAACCTTTTTGGGCTCCAATCGCTCTCGCACTAAACAGGAGTGAGCAATTTGCAGCCAGAAATCGACCATATGCAAGAATACCTGCAATGGTGCCGTAGCTCCATGCTGCCCTTTTGGCTGCAACAGGGGATTGACCGCAAATATGGCGGGTTTTTTGAAGCCCTGCTGGGTGATGGCAGACCCGATCGAACAGGCCCGCGTCGGGTGCGAGTGGCATCACGACAGATTTATGCCTTTTCTCATGGCCATCATTTGCAGTGGATAGAGGCTAAGACACAGATATTAAATGGTGTCGATTGGCTAATGGATCGTGCCTGGGCCAGTAATTCAGAACCTGGCTTTTTGCACCTGGTGGATGACCACAGCCGCCCTCTTGATCAAACCCGTGACCTTTATGATCACGCATTTCATATACTGGGCCTTAGCTGGGCTTATCGCGTTACAAAAGATGCACAAATTTTAAGTGCTGCCAAACAGACTTATGACTTTGTCGAGGAAGCTCTGGCAGCAAAAACCGGTGGCTGGTTTGAAAATTTACAACAATCCCTGCCTCGGCGGCAAAACCCGCATATGCATATGTTTGAGGCCCTGCTGGCATTATACGAAGCCACACATGATCAATCATATCTTGCCCGGGCGGATCAGATTTCGCAATTGCTGTTCGAGAAATTCACAGACCGAAAAACCGGCCTGCTATTTGAGGAATTTGACGACAGATTGCGGCCACAGCTTCCGTCCAGAATTGAACCGGGGCACATGATGGAATGGGTTTGGCTATTACATCAGCGCGCGCAATTTCCTGCTCCAGCCCCCGTTTATGATCTGCCATGGTTATCACTGGCTGAGAGCATTGGCAAACAGGAAAACGGTCTGCTGATTGATGCTTGTGATCAACAGGGCAATATTCTGCACGATAGTTCCAGATTGTGGGCACAGTGCGAATGGCTAAAGGCCCTGTTGGTTTTCGCCATGGATAACAAGCGGTGCAATCAAAAAATCGAGGTCTTGTGCAAATTATTATTCAACCATTACCTAAGTCAAAACCATAGGGCCTTGTGGATAGATGCGATCTCCACCTGTTATCAACCACTTGTTGACAGAGTTCCGGCCAGCATTGTTTACCACCTGACCAGTGCTGCTGCCCAGATTGAACAATACACTACACAGCCGCAAATACTGGAGTCCTCATGTCAAAGCCCGTAATCGTCCCGGTTATCATGTCCGGCGGAGCCGGAACCCGTCTTTGGCCTTTGTCACGGCCAGAAAAGCCTAAGCAAATGCACAAATTGTTTGGGGATATGACCTTATTACAGCAGACCGCTGCCCGGGTTCCTGCAGATTGTGGATTTACCGCACCCATTGTTATTTGTGCCACCAGTCAATGTGAGGATGTGCGCCAGCAATTATCGACAATTGGCATAGAGCCTGTGACGATTATTGGTGAGCCAGTGCCAAGAAACACCGCGCCGTGTGCTGATATCGCTGCCAGAGCCGTAGCGGATCTGTTCGGGCCGGAGGCACTGGTGCTATTGCTTGCTTCTGATCACTTCATTGCTGATCCAATCGGGTTTCGTGCGGCCATACACCAGGCAGCCCCTGTCTGCCAGCAAGGGCATATTATTACCTTTGGACCCAAACCGGTACGGCCTGAAACCGGTTATGGCTATTTGTTGGCCGGGGCCAGAATTGCCGATGGAATATGCAAGCTGGACAAATTTGTGGAAAAGCCTGATTTGAAAACGGCTGAAAGATATCTCGAAGACGGCAACTATTTATGGAATTCAGGCATGTTCTTATTCCCGGCAGAACTGATGTTAGGTGAAATTACAAAATACCGACCAGAAATTGCCAAAGCCTGCCAGCAAGCATATAAAAATTCCGTGATAAAGGATGCTGAAATGTTGCTGGATGCGGACAGTTTTAGCACAGGGGTAGCTGAATCCATCGACAATGCAGTCATGGAAAACACTGATATTGGTGCGGTCATTGCCCTTGATGTTGGCTGGTCCGATGTTGGCTCATGGCAGGCTATTTACGAGTTATCGCAAAAGGACTTTAACAAGAATGCCTGCTCTGGCCAGACCATTGCCGTTGACAGCGAAAACTGCCTGATCCGTTCTGATGGCATCCGCATTGCCGCTGCTGGAGTGCAGGATCTGGCAATTATTGCCAATGGCAATGACGTTTTGATTATGCCACTAAAACAAGCGCAAAAGGTTCGCGAACTGGTTGAGCAGCTTGACAATTAGCGTTCCTGATCATCATTTTGGCTCTTTATCACCATTTTGGATGGTAGACTGCGCTATTTCAAACTGCCATAAGGCGCGCCAAACTGGTATTGATGGGAGAAAACCATGAAGGGGATAATACTGGCTGGTGGTTCTGGCACACGCCTGCACCCTATGACTTTGGTGACTTCCAAGCAATTGCTTCCGATTTATGACAAGCCGATGATCTATTATCCGCTGTCCACTTTAATGATGGCCGGGATCAGGGATATTTTGATCATTTCAACCCCCCGTGACCTGCCAGATTTTCAATCATTGCTTGGTGACGGCTCTGACTGGGGATTGTCCTTGTCCTATCTTGAGCAGCCTGAGCCCAAAGGATTGGCGCAAGCCTATACACTTGGCGAAAAGTTTATTGATAATCAGTCCTCTGCCTTAATTCTTGGTGATAATATCTTCCACGGCAGCGGGTTGGCCGGATTGCTGCAAAAAGCTGCCGGCAATCCTGATGGCGCCAGAGTATTCGGCTATCAGGTGCGCGACCCCAATCGCTATGGAGTTGCTGAATTTGATTTGCAAGGCAATGTGCTCACCCTGGAAGAAAAACCCAAGCAACCAAAATCAGACTGGGCTGTAACCGGGCTTTATTTTTATGATCATAAGGCTTGTGAATATGCAAAATCCCTAAAGCCCTCAGCACGAGGCGAGCTGGAAATTACTGATGTTAATCGCAAATATCTTGAAGAAGGAGCCCTTACAGTGGAGAGACTTGGCCGGGGCTATGCATGGCTGGATACAGGCACGCCTGAAAGTCTGGCCGAGGCAGGAGAATATATCCACGCCTTGCAAAAACGCCAGAACTCACGCATTGGCTCACCTGAGGAAACTGCGTTTCTTATGGGATATATCGGAGTTGAAGAACTGGTAAAATGCGCAAACAAAGCAGGAAATTCCGAATATGGCAGCTATCTTAAAAAACTTGCACTTGAGAACCCTGAAATGTCAGGATCCGCTGTGATTTAGAGCATTTTTAGCAAAAGTGGGAACCGGTTTTGCGGTTCAAAAATGCGACAGATAAAGATTTTGCATTTTAGCAAAAGTGGGAGGCGCTTGTTTGCGCTACCGCGACGGCAAGCCTCGCTATTTTAAGCGCGGGTTTTGGGTTGAATAAATGCGATAAACAAGGATTTGCTTTTGCAAGCGAAACTCTCTGGCGCTATTGTGATTTTAGCACAGAAAAACTGTTTCCTTATTTTCCCCGGCGGATAAGGGCCGAAGGCCGGCGCTGGGGCGTTATTGTACTGCCGGTTTATTTAACAGCGTGCATGACGTCAAAACCCTTTTGTTTTATTGGTTTTGAGAAAAATATTCACCTGTCAAAGAGCATTTTGTCAGGGGTTTTGCCCCAGCTCTTACATTATAACAGGTTTGGCAGGTGCGGGCGCCTTTTACACTTATCCCCGTAGCTCAAGGGTCAGTTAGTACACCTAAGGGTCATTTAAGGGTAAGTTTATTACCACAAAGTGCTGTTTTGGTATGATTACAGTGTC
>WFUF01000006.1 GCA_015485155.1 Robiginitomaculum sp.
AAGGGTAATAAACTGACCCTTAAATGACCCTTCTATATACTAACTGACCCTTTGGTTTAGGGGATAAGTGTAAAAGGCGCCCGCCCTTGCCAGAGCTGTTATAATGTAAGGGTTGGGGCTAAAGCCTCTGACAAAATGCTCTTTGACAGGTGAATATTCTTCTCAAAACCGATAAAATAAAAGGTTTGTGTGCGCTCATGACACGTCAATGATTCTAGCAAGCAGTCACACAAATGCGCCTTGCCTCTGGCTCTTATCCACTGGGAAAACCGGATAAGCGTTTTTCGGGGGGCGGTTTGGTAGGTTTGGTAAGAGGTGTTTTAGCGCTAAATATACATAATATGCCCCGCTAAACCCCTGCAACAGTACGGATAAGGTTTAGGTCATGAACCTGGGGCCTGATCCTAAACCAGACCATCGAAAGTGCGCCGGAATATGCCCTTTATGCTGGCCATAAATAAAGTCAAAAGCACACGAATAACGATAACAAAAAAGATCATTGTCAATTGCGCATCATCAAAGAACAGTCTGATCCAGTTATTGTATTCTGTTGGAAAGCCCATCCCGGTTATTGAGCTTTCCACCCATTCGGCAGTATCAAGAACCTGCTTTAGCTGATCCGGAGCTTTTAACCCCATGGCAATAAGCAATATGGTTGCCAGCACAAATGAAAGAAAGATCGCAAAACTTGATCCCGATATCCGTCCAAGTAATTTCATAATATATTCTGCCCTCAGGCAGCCCCCTTATGTTAACCAAGCCCGCAAAACCCGTCCTTAAAACAGCGAAGCGGCAGGACAGGTCCTTCTGTTACTCGGCCATCATCTTGTCACGCAATGCTTTGAATTCATTACCTTCATACCAATTCGGCCATTGCTCACTTTGGGATAATTCTTCACCAAGCAGGTATAAAATATCAAAATCCTGCGCCATGCCGGAAATATCCCAATTCGGGTCATATTCGTCGGAAACCTTGTGATAATTGTTGGCGCGATACATTTCCGCCAGCTTATTGCCCATATCCCTGCCACCTTCGATCAGGTCGCTGCCACCGCCGCCATAAATCATTGGCACGCCTTTTTTGGCAAGTGAAATATGATCAGACCGATAAAAATACCCGGCCTCAGGGTTTTGGTCGGCTGTAAGATGCTTGCCATGCAAAGCTGCCTTGGACTTCAATATGTCTTCCAACTCCGACGAACCAAACCCTACCACTTCCATATCCCGGGTACGACCCATGGGCAGCATGGCATCAATATTGATTCCACCGACAATTTGAGACAGGGGTATGAAGGGATCAGCAGCAAAATATGCAGAACCCAGCAAACCTGATTCTTCTGCCGTAACGGCTAAAAACAACACCGATCGTTCAGGAGGTGTTTCCTGCCGGACAAAAGCATCGGCAATGGTTAATATCCCGGCCATGCCAGTGGCATTGTCAACAGCTCCATTAAAAATGCCATCTTCGCCTTCAGTCACATTTTTCTTTCCAAGATGATCCCAATGAGCCGTATAAAGAACAAATTCATCAGGCCGTTTTGATCCCTTGATCATCCCCGCCACATTACGCGAAACCAGATGCTTGACCTTTGATTTCACACGGCCCGAAACCTGTACATTATCGAGATTTTTTGCTGAAAATCCTGGCTTACCTGCAGCATCGCGCAATGCTTCATAACTCAACCCGGCAGCATCAAACAGGCGTTTGGCGCCATCAAGGGAAATCCACCCCTCCAGCTTGGTGCGATTTAACCCGCCATCAGCCCTTTCCAGATCATATTGCGGCCCTGACCAGCTGGCAGAGACCACTTCCCACGGATAACTGGCAGGTTCTGTCTCATGAACAATGATTGCAGCGGCTGCCCCCTGACGACCTGCCTCCTCAAATTTGTAGGTCCACCTGCCGTAATAGGTCATGGCCCTGCCATTAAACAATTTGCTTTCCGGATTGGCAAAGCCTGGATCATTGATCAACATGATAACGGTTTTGCCTTTTACATCCACACCAGCATAATCATCCCAGCCATATTCGGGAGCAACCACACCATATCCAACGAATACGGCCTGGGTTGGATCAAAGGACAGATCCTCATCCACGCGCTTTGTCCAAAAAATCTTGTCGGAGTTCATATTAATTTCGATGACTTGACCGTTGGCAGTAAAATCAAGACTGGATTCATCTTCGTTCAAGGTAGACTCCACCAAAGGAGTTGCCTGAAACCATGAGCCGTTTACCGCTGGCAGCAGCCCAATACGATCCATTTCATCGGCAATCCACTGACTGGCCGCAATGCCTCCCGGCGTTGTTGGTGCCCGGCCCTCATATTTGTCATCTGCAATTTCGGCTATTCTGTTGCGCAAACCATCTTCGGAAATAGTCAGTGCAAAATTAGGAGGCACCCATTCCGGCTCCATGTCTGAAGGCTCCTCGCCACTGGGTAATGGCACGGATTTTTCTATTACCTTTTTCTCGGCGACTGGTTTTTTGCTATCAGCAAGATCATTTGCCGATTTTTCCTGGGAACAGGCTCCTGCGCTTAGAACAACAAAAAATGCAATGCCAACATATCTCAATAAAAACATAACCCCACTCCCAGAAAATGTTTTTGATTTCCAGAGGCTACTGTGCAAATACTTGTTATGCAATGCATATGTCGTGGCGCAAGGCATGTTTTCATATTCACTGCGACATTGCTGCCGCATACAAACCTTATTGGCATTAGGGCACTGAATGTGGCACTCTTTTTCTCAAATTACATTGGGAGAACAACTATGATTCGATATTTTCTGGCTTGCCTGTCTATGATTATAGCGCTCGTGGCATCACCATCGATTGCAGAACAATTGGAAGAACAAGCCAATGAACTTATCGACACAGCCCTGCAAAGTGACCTTTCATGGGAGATTCTTGAAAGCCTGACCACAGAAGTTGGCCCTCGGCTTGCAGGCTCCCCTGCCGAGGCGCGCGCTCGTGACTGGGCAGTCGCAAAACTGTCGAAACTTGGATTTTCCAATGTTCATGTGGAACCTTTTTCCATGCCAGGATGGGAAAGAGGCAATATATCAATTAAGGTGGGAGAGCCTTATTCTCAGCCCCTAACCGGAACTGCCTTGGGTAAAAGCGTCGGCACTCCGGTAGGAGGACTTAATGCAGAGGTGGTACGTTTTGCCAACTATGCGGAATTATTAACAGCCAAAGAAGGATCACTTATTGGTAAAATAGCTTTCATTGATGGTGAAATGGTGCGCACACAAGACGGGGCCGGATATCGTCTGGCCGGTCCAAGACGCTGGAGCGGGCCGTATGAGGCCGCAAAAAGAGGCGCCATTGCTGTATTGATCAGATCCGTTGGAACCGACATTAACAGTCGCACACCCCATACTGGCGGCACCACATATGGCGATGATGCACCACGTATTCCAGCCGCAGCTCTGTCAAACCCTGATGCTGACCAATTGGCAAGACTGCTGGCAATAAAACCGGGCTTAACCATACATTTTACGCAAACCTCACGCATATTAACTGAAGTGCAATCGGGAAATGTAGTTGCAGAGATTCCCGGGTCAAAATTTCCAGATGAAGTAGTTTTGCTGGGCGCTCACCTTGATAGCTGGGATAACTCAACCGGCGCACAGGATGACGGATCCGGCGTTGCTATTGTTACCGCTGCTGCCAAGATTATTCTTGATCACGGACAACCGGAGCGCACCATACGCATTGTGCTGTTTGGCGCCGAAGAACCAGGACTTATTGGTGCCAGAGCCTATCTAAAAGCGCATGAGAACAATCTTGACCAGATCATGATGGTTACAGAATCCGACTTTGGTGCAGGCAGAGTCTGGAGAATGGATACCGGAATTGCGAAAACCGACGAAGAAAAAGCTGACCGCATTCTGGCTGTATTGGCGCGGTTGGGCGTCACCAAAGGCCTGCGCACGGCTACTGGCGGGCCTGATGTTAGTGTTCTTTCAGCAGCAGGAACCCCGGCAATTACCCTAAAACAAAATGGCTGGAACTATTTTGATATTCACCACACGCCCAACGATACGCTGGACAAGGTTGATCCTGAAGACCTGAAACAGAATACAGCCGTTTACGCAGGGTTTGCATGGATGGTAGCTAATATAAAGGGAGGTTTTAATCGCCCGCAAAACTAGTTTTAAGAATTGCCTTCGCGCTAATAGGGAAATAAAATGACGAATGCTTTTGTTTGCTTCAAGTTTTACACAAAGGCAGAAGGGGAAGCGGAGCAGTAAAGCGTAATATGAACGCCCAGATCAGGGTCAGCTTAATACTGGTTATTTCCTCACTTGCTCTTACCGGATGTGGGGTTGCAGACTTTTTTAAGCAAGACTCCAAGGCATGGTTGTCCAACAATGAAAGAAAAATAGAGCCGCTAAAGCCCAAACAGGTTCCTCCACGCCCTTACGATCAACCAGTTCTGACCCGTTTAGCTGCGACGCCGCCTTTGCGGTTTTATGAATATACTGAAAACAAACTAATCTCGCTAACGTGGAACCTTTCGGATTGGGACAGGGCCATATTAGATGGTGACATTCAGCGCACACTAAACGCTACTTCCGATGAGGAGTTTTTATGGAAAAGCCAGCAAACACCTGAAAAAACAGCAATTCTAAAAGCTGGCAATCATTATATGCTAAATAGGCAGGAGAAAGTTCGACGTCTCCATATTATAAGTAAAACCCCAAAATCCATCAGCCCGGTCTTTGGCCAATGGCGTAGTTGGAAAGGAGCTCTATTGCGCTCTGCTCCCACTTATAACCCGGACAAAGTAATAGGCCGACTGGCCCCGGCGACAAAAACCCGCATTATTGGCGAGGTACTAAGTCTTAAATCTGACCGCTGGATGTTGATCGCCCATGAGGGCATTGGTATCGGCTATGTTCCTGCTGATGAACTTGAACCTGCAACAAAAAAACTCTCCGCCCTGCCCGGAGCGGCACCAAATTTCTACAAACCGGTTAATCTGGACTTTGCCCCAACCATTGTCGATCGGGTGCAGGCTGCTGTTTTGTGCAGAGAGTTCGTGATTGCCGGGATTAAGGCCGATGCATGTAAAGGTATGGACGGACGCTGGCGGGCCATTTGAACATTACTGCTGTACTTACAGCCTCAGACCGGGGAAAAGAGCAAGCAATAATTAAGGAATTTGGTTGCAAGGTTCTGGAATAACTTGTATTTTTCCGGATGTTTCGCCTGTCAGGCAGGTTTTTTTGAATTTTATTGGTCATTTTGAAACATTCCTGTAAATAGCATTGGCTCAGGGATTGCATATTTCGTCATGATCCGGTTGTATGCCGATCCGATATGGGAGTCTGAAGATAAATGGGCAATATGGGCCTAAATACTTTGCGAAACTGGGTGTATCGCTTTTTTCCGGAGCGACAGATATATCATCGCAGCGAGGGGAAGGTTACGTATATTTCGTTAACCCCCCATGTTCAGATATTCGGTTTTGCAATTCTTGGCGCCCTGTTATTCTGGATTAGCTATGCCTCGGTTAGCGTATTCACCAGCGGACACCTTTTCTCAAGCCAGAGCCTTAGCGCCCAGGAAAGCAGAGCCAAGGTTCAACGGCTGCTTTCTGAAGCCAGAGCCAAGGAGGCATCAGCCCGTACACTGCTCGAAAGCAGAACATCAGATTTTGCATCTGCAGCGGCTGAATTTGAACAGCGGCTCGATACATTGAAATTATTGCTTGATCATGTAAACACTCCTACTCTAAGCGCTGATTTACGCACACCACCCAAAACCGGAGCCATTGTAATGACTCCGGCGGCACTTGATCCAAACCCCCGACAATCAAGGCCACTGCGCACAACTGCTGTTGCAACTGACAACCCGCCCATGGCTCGATTGGCCAGGCTGGAAAATGAACAGAACCGGCTATTGCGAAAAACCGAGGAGGCAACAGCCGAGCGAGTTGAAAACTTGCGAGCCGTACTGCAATTTGCTGGCTTGAATGCTGATGAAATTCTGGCTCAGGATAGCAAGGAAGTTGGTGGCCCATTCATTGCGATGAGCGATGCTCAGGTCTATGCGCAAGCTCTGGATCTGGACAATCAGTTTGCCAGACGTGTTATGCGTGTTACCGCCAGAATGGCCGAAATCAAGCAACTGGAACGATCTGTAAGGGCCACGCCTCTTGGAACACCCATACTCTCGGAACACCGCCGGACGAGCAAATTTGGAAGCAGGGTTGATCCGATCACCGGAAAACCTGCACTTCATGCGGGGCAAGACTTTGGTGCATTTCGTCTTGCCCCTATTGGCGCAGCATCGGCAGGAAAAGTTATCTATGCGGGCTGGAAGTCAGGCTATGGACGATTTGTGGAAATTGACCATGGATATGGTTTTCGCACCCGATATGCCCATATGGCCAAATTACTGGTAAAACGAGGCCAGAAAGTTGAAGAAGGCGAAAAAATCGGACTTATGGGCTCAAGCGGGCGTTCTACTGGTGTACATTTACATTATGAGATATGGCACAACGGTAAAATCTATGATCCAGAAAACTTCTTAAAGGCAGGACTTTATGTTCAACAAAAAGGGTAATGAAAGCAAGCCTAAACCCCTTGCACAACCAAGTTCACGCAAATCAATTGGAGCAAATATGTCAAACCAGCACTCTACCCCATCAATCCTTAGCAGCGATCTGGCTGTAACCGGTTCAATTGCCTCCGACGGAGAAATTCAACTAGATGGAAGTGTTGATGGAGACGTACGGGCTTCTGCCATTACTTTGGGTGAAAAATCAGTTATCAAAGGCGAAGTGATCGCCGACACCATAATCGTCCGTGGCAAGGTCATTGGCAAATTACGTGGCCGCCAAATTCAACTGGCAGCTACCGCACGAGTTGAAGGCGACATTACCCATTCAACCTTGTCTATGGAAAATGGTGCTTTCTTTGAAGGACAGTGCAGTCACGCCAGCGACCCGACCAATAATGCCCGCAAAGCCCCGCCGAAAACAGCAGCCAAAGCAGCACCAGCCAGCAAGCCCGCTGCACAACAGGTTACGCCTCCGGTAATGGGTGCCCGCAAATAATCAGGGCTCTACCCCATCAAAACGTCTGCCCCTTAAGGTCGAGCGCAATTCCTGCGCCCGGCATTGGGTATTTTAGCCCGGTTGCACAGTTAAACAGTACCGCGGTCTCATCGACTGTTACCAGCCCTTCGGCGCGTGCCTGCACATAAGCGGCATAAGTTGCTGCGCCTTCCGGACACAGCAGCAATCCTTCTTCACGAGCGACGGCCAGGCGCGCCTGCTCTATCTGCTCATCGCCAATCGCAATTGCAAAACCTCCGGAATTGCGAACACCATCCAGAATCAGAAAATCACCCACCGCCGCAGGCACCCTTATACCTGCGGCAAAAGTATGGGCATCGGGCCAGACTTCGGCAAAGCGTTCACCACGTTCAAAGGCGCGAACAATTGGCGCACAACCCTCTGCCTGCACAGCCACCATGCGCGGGATATCTGTTTTGTCCAGCCACCCAAGTTCCAGCAATTCCTCAAACGCCTTGCACATCCCTATCAATCCGGTACCACCGCCTGTAGGATAAAAGATCACATCAGGCAGGCTCCATTTCATCTGTGCAGCCAGTTCAAGCCCCATAGTCTTTTTGCCCTCAATCCGATAGGGCTCTTTTAGGGTAGACAAATCAAACCATTTTCCCTGTTCAGCACCCGCTTTCACCCATGCGCCACAATCATTGATAAGTCCATTGGCCTTGAGCACACGCGCTCCATGCAATGCGGTCTCTTCTATGTTTATTGCTGGTGTATCATCGGGACAGACCACGGTGCTTTGCATGCCAAGCCTGCTTGCATAGGCACTTAACGCCGCCCCTGCATTGCCATTTGTCGGCATAGCCAGATGTGACAGACCCAACTCTTTTGCCATGGCCACCGCCAGCGCCAGCCCTCTTGCCTTAAAGGAACCAGTTGGCAACCTACCCTCGTCCTTTACCAAGACTTTGGCGTTTGGGTGCAGGCGCGATAATCCTATTAAGGGGGTGTCCACCTCGCCAAGGGCGCAGATATTCTTGGTTTTGGCAACCGGCAGTAATTCACGCCATTTCCAAAACCCGCCATCTCTGGCCCATACCTCATCCCGGTCAACATTTTCTTTTAGCTTTGGTAAATCATAGCGTGCAAGCAAGGGTTTCTGCGCTCGTGACAGGCCATGAACCTGCCCGGATTCATGGCGTTCACCGCTTAAGCCACACTCCAGATGCGTCAGGAAATTTGCATATTCCTGGATCATGAGCTTTCCTGTTCACTGCCACCTACCTGTGCCGCCAATGATGCCGCCATGAACGCATCCAGATCCCCATCAAGCACCGCTTGCGTATTTGATGTCTCAAGATTGGTTCGCAAGTCCTTGATCATCTGATAGGGCTGCAACACATATGACCTGATCTGGTGCCCCCAGCCAATATCAGATTTCTGATCCTCAGTAGCCTGCGCTTCGGCTTCACGCTCCTGCAATGCTTTTTCGTATAACCTGGCCCGCAACATGTCCCATGCTGTTGCCCGGTTTTTGTGTTGAGAGCGATCATTTTGGCACTGTACCACAATGCCGGTCGGAATATGGGTAAGACGTACTGCACTGTCAGTTTTATTAATGTGCTGCCCGCCAGCGCCACTGGCGCGATATGTATCGGTACGCACGTCTTTTTCTTCTATTTCGACCTCGATATTGTCATCAAGAACCGGATAAACCCATACCGAAGAAAAACTGGTGTGGCGGCGGGCTGAACTATCAAATGGGGAAATTCTAACCAGTCTATGCACGCCGGATTCGGTTTTGGCCCAACCATAGGCGTTTTCGCCCTTAATCTGGATAGTGGCGCTTTTAATACCGGCTTCTTCACCGGACTGCTGTTCAATCAGTTCAACCTTAAAGCCACGGGAATTGGCCCAGCGAGTATACATGCGAAGCAGCATATTCGCCCAATCCTGGCTTTCGGTGCCTCCGGCTCCAGCGTGTATCTCAAGAAAGGCATCATTAGCATCCACCTCCCCGGAAAGCAGGGCTTCCAGTTCGGCCTTGCGCGCCCGTTTGGCCATATCGGCAAAGGCCGCATCAACCTCCTTTAACAAGGTGGTATCTTCGTCCATTTCGGCCAATTCCGCCAATTCGCAGGCATCATCAAGATCGCCTTGCAACTGGCGCACATCGGTTATGGCTTTATCAAGACGATTACGCTCGCGCATCAGGCGACGGGCATTGGCTGGATCATTCCAAAAATCCGGGTCCTCAGCCAGAGCCCCTAATTCATCAAGACGCTTTTTGGCAGTATCCCAGTCAAAGTCGCCTCCTTAGCAGCTCGATTGACTGCTTGATCTGTTCGTACATGGCTTGTAATTCAGCGCGCATATCTGCCTCTCAAATAAACCTGATATTCGGATCATCTTTTGCCCCGGACATGATCTATGGTCAATAGATTGCGAGCAGAGCAGTAAAAAGCCCTGAAACTGAAATTGCATTATACAAGATCGGCAATTTTCTGCACCCAGCTTGCGGCCCCACGTAATCTTTGCCCAGACTGCTGCCAATGATCGCGGATAAATAATTTATGATCGGATCGCAACTTAAAACCATGAGGACAACCCGACAGCATTGTCACCAAAGCTGCCGGATCACTAAAGGTGGAGTTGCGAAACCCAATTAACAAACCCTTGGGGCCAGCATCTATTTTCTCAATTCCGGCTTTTAGACAGTTTGCCTTTATCTGCATTACCAATAACAGGTTCTCCACCTCAGCAGGTAATTTTCCAAAGCGGTCGATCAACTCGGCTGCAAACTCCTCACGATCAATTTGACTGTCCAGATTGGCTAACCGGCGATACAGGGACAAACGAACGTCCAGATCCGAGACATAGCTTTCCGGAATTAATACCGGAGCACCGGTGCTGATCTGTGGAGAATACTGATCCGGCTGTTCATCATCACCGGACTTTAATTCGGCAACCGCCTCCTCCAGCATTGATTGATATAATTCGACCCCCACATCCCGGATTTGCCCGGATTGTTCATCCCCCAGTAAATTGCCCCCACCGCGAATATCCAGATCATGACTGGCCAGATTAAACCCGGCACCCAGACTGTCCAATGATGACAATACCCGCAGTCTCTGCTCTGCCTGTTTGGTGATTTTCATACGATTTGGAGTAGTAAGATAGGCATAGGCCCTGATATTGGAGCGCCCTACCCTACCCCGCAACTGATATAACTGCGCCAGGCCAAAACGATCCGCACGATAAACAATCAAAGTGTTGGCCGTGGGAATATCCAGACCGGATTCAATAATTGTTGTCGACACCAGAACATCAAATTTGCCTTCATAAAAGGCGGTCATGATATCTTCCAGCTCACTTCCCGGCATTTGCCCATGAGCAATGACAAAAGATACTTCTGGAACACTATTGCCAAGAAAATCCTCAATACCTTGCAGGTCTGCAATCCTAGGGGCAACAAAAAAGCTCTGACCACCACGATAACGTTCTCGCAGCAATGCCTCACGAATTGCCACCTCATCAAATGGACTGACATAAGTGCGCACCATTAAGCGATCTACGGGCGGTGTAGCTATGATTGATAACTCCCGAATACCGCTAAGGGCCATTTGCAAGGTGCGCGGGATCGGAGTAGCCGTTAAGGTGAGCACATGCACATTGGCGCGAAAATTTTTTAGCTTTTCCTTATGCTTGACCCCAAATCGCTGTTCTTCGTCAATAATCATCAGGCCCAGATCCCGGAACCTGATATTATCCGCAAGCAAAGCATGGGTACCGATTACAATGTCCACCTGCCCGTCCGCCAACCCCTTCTTGGTTAAAGCGGCCTGTTTAGGTGACACCAATCGTGATAATTGCCGTACCTGTACCGGCCAGCCGGCAAACCTTTCTGAAAATGATTTGAAATGTTGTCGGGCCAATAATGTAGTCGGTGCAATAATAGCTACCTGACGCCCTGACATGGCCGCAACGAAACAAGCTCTAAGGGCAATTTCTGTTTTGCCAAAACCTACATCCCCGCACACCAGACGATCCATGGGTCGCCCCTTGCCCATGTCATGCAAGACATCTTCTATGGCGTTGAGCTGATCATCAGTCTCGGTATAGGCAAAGCGGGCGCAAAACTCTTCCCATGCTCCTGCCGGCGGATGAAACTTCTGTGCTGACTTTAACTCCCGCGCAGCAGCAATACTGATCAACCCTTCTGCCATCTCCAACAGCCGCTTTTTGGCTTTGGCCTTGCGTCCCTGCCAGCCTGCTCCACCGAGACGATCAAGCTTGTGCTCGGCGCTTTCACTGCCATACCGGGATAAAAGCTCAATATTCTCTACCGGCAGAAACAGCCGATCACCACCAAAATACTCTAGTTCCAGACAATCATGAGGCGCATCTTGTACCTCCAGCGTTCGCAAACCCATATAGCGCGCAATCCCGTGATCCACATGCACCACCAGATCCCCATGTCGCAATGAGCCAGCTTCGGAAATAAAGTTTTTGGCCTTGCGCTTGCGCCGACCCCTGCTAAGGCGATCACCAAAAATGTCCTGCTCGCACAAAAACACCTTGTCAGCAGTTTCAAAGCCCTGTTCCAGTGGAAGCACCAGCATCTGCACAATGGTTTTGGCCGCAGCTTGCGCGGTTTTCCAATCATTTGCTTCTTGCACCGCAAGCATTCCATGATCCTGCAACATCTGCATCAAACGATCGCGCGAGCCATTGCCAGCGCAAGCCACGAAAACCTGCTTGCCAGCTTTGCGGCAATCATCAATATGACCAATTACAGCTTTAAATACATTGGAATGACGCACCTGCCGCTCAACAGAAAAATTACGCCCATCCCGCGCCTTCATCTCCAGAACAGCATCGCCATCCGGAAACACAAATGGAGCAAATTGGCGAAATGCCAAAGGCTTTAGTCTGGCTTTTAACTCATCAACAGACAGGTACAAGCGATCAGGAGGCAATGCCCGGTATTGCGGAGCGCTAAGTTCACCTTTGGCCTTGGGCGCCCTTGACCGGGCCTTGAAATAATCTTTAATCATCCTGGAGCGTTCAACAAATGCTTCTTCGGCCAGATGATCAAAAATGACTAAAGCCTGCTGGCCCAGTAAATCAAACAGACACTCCATTTTCGGGTAAAATAATGGCAGCCAGTGCTCTACACCCTGCGGACGCCCTCTGGCACTTACCGAGCTGTAGATAGGGTCATCATCCTCAACGGCACCAAAAGCGGCAATGAACCCGCGACGAAACTCTGAAATCTGTTCATTCCCCAATAAAACTTCACTGGGTGGAGTAAGATGCACCTCATTCATATTGCAAATTGAGCGCTGACTTGCCGGATCAAAAGTCCGGATTCCATCAAGAACATCACCAAAGAAATCCAAGCGTACCGGTTTTGGGCTTCCGGGAGGGAAAATATCAATTACACCGCCACGGACTGCAAAGTCTCCCGGCTCCATGGCATTCCCAACCCGCACATAACCGTTATTCTGCAAGAATTGTAACAGATCATCCTGTGAAACTTTGCTGCCTGATTTTGCATAAAAACGAGACTCATCAAGTAAATGAACCGGTGGCAGTCTTTGGATCAGACTGTTTGCGGTAGTAATGATCAGGCAAGTGGATCCACTTTGCTGTAATGAGGAAAGTTCAGCTAATGCTGCGGCCCTGCTGGCTGCAATTTTAGCTGATGGAGATACCCTGTCGAATGGAAGGCAATCCCACCCAGGCAAAACTACTGTTTTTAACTCAGGAGCAAAAAAGCGCACGCAATGGGCAAAGCGTTCCGCACGAAGCTCATCGCTGGCAACAAAAACCCCAAATCCTCCACGCTCAATCAGGGTTTCCACACAAATCAGCGGGCCCAGCCCTTCGGGTACACCGCCTACCGATAAATGCCCGCAGGATTGTGCAAAAATTTCCAGATCTGCACTTTGCATCTAGCTGGTCTGTCCCTGCTGCAGCCGCTTTGACAGGCTGGCAAAGTCCTGCAGCATAGCCAGAATATGGTTGTCGTATTTTGCCGGTGCCGGTGTTACACCAATGATCCAGTTATATACCTCCAGATCCGGCTCCTGCAACAAAGCCTCCATCATGCAAATATCAGCTTCACTCATTGACGGCAATTCCCGATCAATGACCGTCCCTATGATCAGGTCAAGCTCCCGGGTTCCGCGGCGCCATGCGCGCAATCGCAATCGTTTCTTCCGTTGTTCCATAGGCAGTGCTATACGTCGCAACGCCGTGCAACAAAAGTGCCTTTACCATAAAATCAGCAGATTATTCTATGAATGTGCGTACCGCGACACTGGTTGCACCTCTAAGGGTAGAACCTTCTTCAAACTTCAAGAACAGACGATTATTGGCCGCGTCCAGTAAAACCTCATCCTGCCCTTCGACAAATACTGCCAATAAGGCAATTTCATCTGTAGCCAGAGAGAAGCTTACATTCGATGCCGGAGGGGACTCACAATTACTAAACTCATCGGTCTTGCAGATAGTAGTTGTCAGACTAAGCCCGGCCCCGGCATCATCCGCATAAGCAGTAAATGTTCCAGCAGCTCCGATATTTATTGCCGCCGCGGTAAAAAAACCGGTCGCCGTATTGCCAGGGATATTGACAATTCCGTCATTAGAAACCGTAGCAACTATGGTAATAATATCAGGAACTGCACCTGATGCAGAAGATATCTCGAACCGATTCAACCCGGGAACAGAAGGCGCCGGAATTGTATTGGTGCAATCAAACACCAGCCCAATCTGATCACCATTCATGGCGCGATCAGGGGTGTATGAGAACATAAAATTCTGAGTGCCGCCCGCAGCAATGCTTACCGGTGTGTCCACAGTACCAGAAAGCACGTTGGCAGCCGTAGTGGTCTGATAGCTAAAGCTTCCGGTTTCACCAGCCGGACGAGCAATAGAACAATCGGTTGCGGTAACCGTTCCTGTATTAATCAGCGAACCAAAGGCAGTAAGCGGCTGGCCTATTATTCCTGAACGCGCCGAAGGCAAAATTGAGGATAATAATGCCGGGGCTGTAGCAGACTGCGACCAGTTCAAGGTTACATTTCCTGTACTTTTGTTCCAGCCATCAACAGCAATAAAATAGGGCATTCCTGCCTGAGCCGTAAATGTAAGCAGCGAAGCGCCACCGGGTGCCACACCATCATCATCATCGCCGATCGTAGTCAGGCGATCTAAAGACCTACCACCATAAATACTCATTATGGTGTCAAAATCACTACCCGCGGTATCAAAAGTCACTTCACCGCTGGTATCTGGAACCCACTGCCACCAAACAGATTTACCGCCATTGGTAACACCGCCGTGTTTTGGTTCCTGACTTTCTTCGCTGGCAAATAGATTTGTTGAAGTATCAGAACCTGTTCTACCGCTTATTAAAGTCGCATCTGCAAAATTATCATTAGGCGGCGGTGTAGCCACTGACAGGGTAACCTTGCGCTTATAGCTGCCAATGCCAAGGGTGGTATTTGCGAACAGAAACTCACCCTGATAAACCCCTCCGGCAAGATTAGCCGCCTCTGTAGCATTTATGGACACGGTAACAGTAGCCAAGGCGCCAGCAGCCAGCGTTCCAGATGACACAGACACCTCAGCCCAGCTCACCGTTGAACTGGCAGTCCAGTCAATCGCCGAAGATCCGGTGTTTTGCAATACAAATTGCATACTGGCCGGGGTTGGGCTTCCTCCGGGCTCCAGAGTGCTTGCAAGCCCGCCGCCCGGCGTTACCTGTAACGATTCCTGCGGCCCGATTTCCGCAGTAACTTCCATAGATGTAGCAGGTGTCGGAATATCGCGAAGGGCAACCCCGGAGGTTATCCCGGAATACCGCAATGATGATGGCGTGGTAAAGGAGTCAAACTCCTGTCCTGCTGTATAGAAGTCTCCAGCGTCTCCACCACCGCCATTTTCAATTTCTTCCAGACCATCAGCCTCCATCAGGCGTAATAATTTCCGCTCAGTAAATGAATTGTTGTAAGCGTAGTCATATAGCGATCCGTTCAATGTAGCATCCACATGCCATACCAAAATACCATCAGAAGGCCAGCCCGTATCATTGGCGGTGCGGTGGCGGTTTTGAAAAATAAACATTTCTGAATAATGGTTGCCCGCGGCAAGATCAGGCCACAACACCACGCAGTCCTGCGTAGTTCCAGAATCACGCAAAGTAACCGTTTGAGTGCTTGTATTTGCAATTACAGAAGGGGTTAGCCAGTCAAGCACCCATTTGGAAAAGCAATTATGATCACCCCAATTGCCGTGCATCATATCAAGGCCGCCAACACCGCCTCTGGGCCCAACAGCATCATCATAATCATAATAGTCAGGTAAGCCCAAAGCGTGACCGGTTTCATGAATCACGACTATTGGCCTAAAAGTTCCGCCAACGGGGCGTGCCTCCCATTGCCATGAATACTTGCCCAGTCGCTTGCCATCCACCTGAAATGCCGCATTACTGAAACTTGTTTGATAGCCCCACCAGAAATTACCCCAACCAGTATCAGGGCCAGACCAGATCACCACAAAATAGTCAATGCGACCGTCATTGTTATTGTCGTATTGGCTAAAATCATGACCGGCAGCATCAAAGGATTCGATAGCTTCCTGAATTAAGGCCTCGCGGCCGGCACGAGTCTCAGCAATGTCCGCGCGGGCACTTGATGGTCTGTACCACCCTAAAGTGGAACCATTTGACAAATCCAATTGCCCATATGAAGCCCGGTCATAATAATTGGCGAGACTCTCCCTGGGAAAATTAGCCGAAATACCAGAGCCAAATAATTGTGAATTTATATCGGCAACAGTATTAGCCGCCGGAAAATCCGAAAAATCAATCAATAGCGCAAAAATGCGTACATCACCCTTTGTTGGCATTCCCTGCCAGCGCGGAGGCGTTGATGACTGCGGTACAAGAGTTTGCACCTGTTTGGAAGACATGCCATTTTCACGATAATAATCTCGGGCCGTGTCCGAGATGGCTTTTTCAAACAAGGCCGGATCAATCTTATGGTTTCCCATCTCGCGAACAAAGGCTATTCGGCGTTTTGCATCTGCCAGCTCAATCTTATCCTGGGCGCTTAACGGGCCCTTTTTTGCAAGAATTTCACGTATTTTGGCAGCATCCTTTTCATCGGGAGGCTGAGTTGCCTGTGCCGAGCCAGATAAACCGGCCAATGCTATTGTTATAACACTAAACAATAAAAAGAATTTTCTATGCAGAATCATAAAAGCACCCAATACAACTTCATCTGTTCCGACTATAATATAAGTTTGCAAAATCTAACAAGCGAAATAAGTTTGCATACCGGATGTACAAAAACGTTAAAGTCACCTGTTGGCACCATAGTTAATAAATGAATACATGGTCTGGTGAATTGTTCATCAATCAGGGCTGGGCATATTATCGCGGGATGGTTAACGATAACAGATGGCATCAATACCAATGTTAAATATCGCTAGCTGATCGGAACCAGCACTCAGTTCAAGAGTTGGGTTCGCCAATATCCGCACTCGCTTTTATCCATGTAAGACGTTAAAATACGCCAATGCGACCAGAAATACTCTTTCCTTTATTTGCCCCTGTGGAAACTCTTGCCGGCATTGGGCCCAAAGTTGCTGCAAATCTTGCCAAGCTAAAGGCCACCAGATTGATTGATCTGATTTTCATGGCTCCAACATCAGTAATTGACCGCCGGGCACGTCCCGGTGTGGCTGCTGCAGATAATAATATGGTTGCCACATTTGAGGTTGAAGTGGAAGATCATATTCCAGCCCCACGCAAAGGTCTTCCCTATAAGGTACGAACCAAAGAGGCAGATGGCTGGCTTACTTTAACGTGGTTTCATGCCAGACCTGACTGGCTATTACGGCAATTACCCATAGGGTCAACTCGGCTGGTAAGCGGCAGGGTTGAGCGCTTTGGCAATGAATTGCAAATGTTGCATCCTGACTTTATTTTGCCGCTTAAAGACGAAAATCAAATGCCCGCGCTGGAGCCGGTTTACCCAATGACTGCCGGACTTGCCCGCAAGACACTGCGCAAGGCAATTATAGCGTCATTGGAGAAGGCTCCCGATTTGCCGGAATGGAACTCCAAATCCTTGATGATTGAGCGTAAATGGCCCACATGGCGCGAAGCTGTACACAAGTTGCATAACCCGGACAGTATATTGAGTGAAACCAGCCGGGATCCAGTTCGCTCACGCCTTGCCTATGATGAATTATTCTCAAAACAGCTGGCACTGGCACTGGTACGACACAAGCGTCTTGCACTTGGTGGCTTTCGTCATAAAGCCTCAGGTATTTTAACAGATATGGTCATAAAAAACGCTCCGTTTTCTCCCACCAAGGATCAGATGAGGGTTTATGGTGAAATTGCCGCCGATATGGAAGAGCCCGTACAAATGAGCAGACTCCTGCAAGGCGATGTAGGTTCCGGAAAAACCTTTGTGGCAGCACTGGCCTGCGCTCATGCCAAAGAGGCAGGCAAACAATCAGCTATTATGGCACCTACAGAAATTCTGGCACGGCAGCATAAACGCAGCCTTGAAGATTTATTGTCCCCGGCGGACTTGCGCGTAGGCATATTGACCGGACGAGATAAAAGCACCCACAAAAAAAAGACGCTATTGCAATTGCGCTCTGGTGAAATTGATGTGATTTGCGGCACCCACGCCCTGTTTCAGTCAAATGTGGAGTTTGAGCAATTAGGTCTGGTCATTATTGATGAACAACACAGATTTGGAGTGTCAAACCGGTTGCAATTGCTGGCAAAAGGAGCTCGTCCCGACTTGCTGGTAATGACGGCTACTCCCATTCCGCGCACACTTACCCTGGCTGCTTTTGGCGATATGGAGTTTTCGCAAATCAGGGAAAAGCCTGCCGGGAGAAAACCGATAACCACCCGCGTCATGCCATTGGAACGCATGCCGGAAATCATAAACCGTCTGGGCGACCTGCTTGCCGTAGGGGGACGTGCGTACTGGGTTTGCCCTTTGGTTGAAGAAAGCGATAAATCTGATCTGGCGGCAGCCGAGCAGCGTTACGAAGAATTATCATCGCGCTTTGGCCCGAAAGTCGGGCTAATTCATGGCCGTATGAAATCAGAGGAAAAAGAACAACTGTCCAGAAGGTTTGGAGATGGAGACATAACCCTGCTGGTGGCAACCACGGTAATAGAGGTTGGTATAGATGCGCCCGATGCCACCGTGATGGTTATCGAACATGCCGAGCGATTTGGCCTTGCCCAATTGCACCAGTTGCGCGGGAGAGTTGGACGTTCTGATAAACCGTCTTCGTGCATCTTACTGTATCAGGCTCCATTAGGAGCCATTGCCAAAGAGCGATTGTCCATTATGCGCGAAACTGAAGACGGTTTTTTAATAGCGGAAAAAGATGCTGTCTTGCGCGGATTTGGTGATTTGCTGGGTACCCGGCAATCGGGACAGTTGCGATCAAGATTTGCAGATCTTGCCATTGATGGTGAAATGCTGGAACTCGCCAGAATTCAGGCCAGGATGGAAGTGCAAGCTGACCCCGATCTTAGTGCAGAACGCGGGCAGATTCTAAAAAACATGCTGTATTTGTTCGAGCAGGATCAGGCACTAAAACTTCTAACTACGGGTTGAAGGATTTTTGTCCGGGTCTGGATAAACCAGACCTGCTGATATGACCAGCTTTGCAGCGTCTTCAACGCTCATGTCCAGGTCTTTTAGATTCTCGCGCTTTTCATACAGCAAAAACCCGGAAGTAGGATTTGGCGTAGTGGGCACAAAGACTGCCACCCGATCATCAGGCAGCAATTCCTGCAACTCCCCTTTGGCATCAGCAGTTATAAATGCAACGGCCCACAACCCCTCGCGCGGGTATTGGATCAAAACCGCATCCTGAAATGACTTGTCGGATCCTGAAACAATGGTGTGTATTATCTGCTTTACTGCTTCGTAGAGATTGCTGACAAACGGCACCCTGCGCAGCAGGCTTTCACCAAACCCTATAAGGGTGCGGCCAAATATGTTCGCCGTCAAAGCCCCCAGCAGGGTAAGCCCGACCACTGCAATGACCAGGCCCAGACCGGGAAGTTCAATAGGCAGATATGTCTCTGGATTATACTTCTCTGGAATTATCGGTAAAACAGAACCGTCAACAAAATTAACGAAGCTGACCACTACCCAAAGAGTAGCGCCAATCGGAGCAGTAATTACAATTCCGGTAAGAAAACTATTGCGAAGCCAAAGCCACAATCCGCGTTTTGGAGGTTGAGATTCATCTGGTTCCGACATGGGTTTCATCCTTGGTTTTTGACATTTTCTTTCATCCAGATGATTCTGACAAGAGCAGTGTTGAAATCAATAGCTTGAAGCACAAGGCTACAGCGCTCTATGCTGTTAATATTCAAGATTCGATTAGGGACAACATGTTGAAACAATATTCATGGTTACGCATAGGCCTGTACGTTATGATCGTGCTAATTGTTCTGGTCAGCATATCTGCATTTGCCGGACGGGATAATTTATTTCGTTTTTTTCTTGATCCAAGGATACCTTTTCAGACGTATCAACCACCGGCTGCACCCGATTATGATGATGCCTCAAGCTGGGTCTTACCTCCCTATAATAATGGTGCAGAATCCGAAACCAATATTTTTGTCGTACACCCTACCATTTACTGGGGCGGAAAAGACTGGAACACCAAATTGGATGACGAACAAAGCGCAGACTGGCTATTGCGTATTGCCGTACCAAATTGGGCCGGGCCATTTCGTGCTGTCGGCTCTGTTATTGTACCAAAATACCGGGCTGCATCACTATATTCCTTTCTTACCACCCGCCATGATGCCAGAGCAGCAAGGGCTCTGGCCTATGGTGATGTACTGGCTGCATTCGACAAATTCCGCGCCAGCATTAAAGGCAATGGCCCTATTATACTGGTAGGTGTAGAGCAAGGCGGCCTGCATGTTCTGGGATTGTTACAGGATCGTTTTGATGATGCTCATTTGCGCGAGCGTCTGGCCGTAGCCTACGTTATTGATTTTGCTGTTCCTCTTGACCTGTTCCAAAACGGCCTTAGCGGACTTTCTGTTTGCAAAACCGCCACATCCACCCAGTGTGTAGTCACCTACACTGCGTTTCAGAGCGGACAGGAAAAGGAAATTATCAGGTTCCGCGAACGCAGCATGGTCTGGGACCAAAAAGGACGGTTACAAAACACTCAAGGCCGGGCTTTGGCTTGTGTAAACCCGGTTTTAGGTTCAGCATCACTGGACTTTGCCCCCCGGCGCCTGCACTTAGGCGGCGCCAATGCTTCCGGACTGGACTGGGGAGCCGAGCCGGCACCGCTACCCGGTCAAACCAGCGCCCAATGCGAGGAGGGCCTGCTTTGGGTGGATCGCCCACGATCCAAAAGCCTGCGAAAGAAATTCTCTTTGGGCAAAAGATTTAAACCAGATCCATTTAATCTGTTTTATGCTGACCTCGCAAAAGATTCACAAAAACGGGTAGATTCACTATTGGAGAAGTTTGAAGTCGAAGGACGATTGGCACCGCCCTTTGGTGATGCAATAGAACTGCGTGAAAGCCCGATAAACAAGGCACCGGAAACAACTCAATGACCGTCATAAAACCAAATGTAACCGAACTGATTGGCAACACGCCCATAATAAGACTGGCGCGTGCGTCTGAAATAACCGGTTGTGAAATTTTAGCTAAGGCTGAGTTTTTGAACCCCGGTCAATCAGTTAAGGATCGCGCCGCCTTGGGCATGGTAATGAAAGCCCGCAAATCTAAAGAATTAGCTCCCGGTGGAACAATTGTTGAGGGAACTGCGGGAAATACTGGTATTGGACTTGCCATGGTTGGCGCAGCTTTGGGCCATCCGGTTGTTATTGTCATGCCAAACAATCAGGCAGAAGAAAAAAAACAGGCCGTGCGCCTGTTTGGTGCCAAACTAATTGAAGTGCCAGCAGTTCCTCCGACAAATCCTGATCACTTTGCCAATTATTCCAAAAATCTGGCTGAAAAGCTAAACTCATCCTCCAGACACGGAGCCTGGTGGGCCAATCAGTTTGACAACACGGATAATCGTCTTGCTCATTATGAAACCACCGCCCCGGAAATATTGACCCAGACCAATGGTAATCTGGACGGGTTTATTTGCGCAGTAGGTTCTGGCGGCACTTTGGGCGGAGTATCACAATTTTTTAAGGAGAACAGGCCATCAGTACAAATTGGCCTCGCTGATCCTATGGGAGCAAAATTGCACAATTGGTACACCAAAGGCGAATTAAGCGCAGAAGGAAATTCAATCACCGAGGGCATTGGTCAGGGACGAATAACCCAAAACATGCAAGGTGTAGAGGTTGATCATTCATGGCAGATAACTGATGAACAGGCTTTGAACATCCTGTTTGATCTGGTTACTGAAGAAGGTTTGTGCCTTGGCGGTTCAAGCGGAATTAACATTGCAGGCGCAATCGCCATGGCCAAAGAACTTGGCCCCGGCCATACTATTGTTACCTTGCTTTGTGATTATGGAAATCGTTATGCATCCAAACTGTATAATCCGATATTTTTGCGCGAAAAAGGCCTGCCGGTTCCCGATTGGTTGCAGCATAAAGGCCGCTCATGAGTGATCATACCAAAATGATCCGTGCCGGACGCAAACACCCGAGCATGCAAGGGGCGGTTAACCCTCCGGTTCACCGTGCCTCCACGCTTTTGTTTGAACAGGCAGAAGACCTGTATGGCACTGCTCCAGATCGCCATTATGGCACTCAAGGCATGGTCGTGCACGATGCTTTGCGCGAAGCATTTTGCCAATTAGAACAAGCCAGTTCCGTAGTGCTGACCCATAGTGGTTTAAGTGCATGCACCCTGCCTTTGCTAGCTATCTGCTCTGCTGGCGATCATATTCTGGTCAGCGATAATATTTACGGCCCGACCCGAAAATTCTGCGATGAGCATCTAGTACGCTTTGGGGTGAAAACAGAGTATTTCAACCCAAGGGCCGGCAACAAAATTGCCGAGCAAATCAAACCAGAGACACGGGCCATATTTATGGAATCCCCTGGCTCCTTGACCATGGAACTAACAGATATTCCTGCCATTGTTGCACTGGCAAAAGCTAATAATATCTGGACTTTGGTTGATAATACATGGGCGGCGGGCTGGTTTTTCAAGCCGCTTTTATTTGGAGTTGACTTCTCCATACAGGCAGCGACCAAATATCCATGCGGTCATGCGGATGTGCTGATGGGCACCATAGCAACCAAATCAGCCAAAGCGACAAAGCTGCTCAAATCATATGACCGCGCCAGTGGCAATTTTGTTGCTCCCGATGATGCATGGCTCATTCTTCGTGGAATGCGCACCATGGGCACCAGACTTGAGCGCCAGCAGCAAAGCTCCTTGCAAGTGGCCAATTGGCTACAAGAACATGCCTGCATTGCACAGGTTTTGCATCCTGCTTTGCCGTCGCACCCGGA
This sequence comes from Robiginitomaculum sp., assembly GCA_015485155.1. Lineage (GTDB taxonomy): Bacteria > Pseudomonadota > Alphaproteobacteria > Caulobacterales > Maricaulaceae > Robiginitomaculum_B. The sequence continues at coordinate 22,558 of WFUF01000006.1, forward strand.
CCATATGCTGTGGAAGCGCGACTTTACAGGAGCTTCCGGATTGTTTTCTTTGGTCTTGCAACCGGTTTGCGAGCAAAAAGTTCTTGCATTCCTGAATACACTGCAACTTTTTGGTCTTGGCTTTTCGTGGGGGGGCTTTGAAAGCCTGGCCATCCACTGTGATCCACAAACTGTCAGAACCTGTGATAGCTGGCAGGCACAGGGCCCTTTGATCCGCCTCTCCATTGGTCTGGAGGATCCGGATGATCTGATAGCTGATCTGGAGCAGGCCTTGAAGCAACTAGATAAATGAAGACCAAAGATCACATTTTAGCTGCAAGTCTTACCCTGATGAACGAGGAAGGTGAAACATCAGTAAGCTCCGTTGATATAGCTAATTATCTGGATATCAGTCCTGGAAATTTATATTATCACTTTAAGGGCAAGGACGAAATTATTCCAGCGCTGTTTGATCTGTTTGAGCAAGAAATGCAGATCATTTTGCGCTCATCACCCCAGGACTTAACATCCATCGAAGATCAGTGGATCGTATCATATATTGTGCTGGAGGAAATTTGGGATTTTCGGTTTTTTTATCGTAATCTGGACGGGATATTATCAAAATACCCCATACTTATCCCGCGGTTTAAGCGCCTGCTGATGGCCAAGCGCAGAACCATTCATGAAAATATTGATCAACTGGTAAGACTTGGTGTTTTGCGCATCGAAAACCTGTTAAAAGACAATCTGGTTGAACAAATACTGTTGATTTATACTTATTGGCTGAATTTGCGCCACCTGGAGGACAATTCAGTATCAGCAAAAACCGCAATTCACCAAAGCGTATTTCAAATCATGACCTTGTGCGTACCCTATATGGGCAAAAATGGACATGCTGCCCTAAAGGGAATGAAGCGTTTATTGCATGCCAACACTGTCACAAAATGAAAAGCGAAGCCCTTGCGAGCTTCGCTTTACCTCATCGACCTTCAAGATTTATACTCTTGTAATTCAAGCCTTTTTAGTATCGGCAGTTTTAGGAGCTGCTGCCTTTGGCGCTTTGTTTTTTTTTGGCGCAGTCTTGCTGGTGGCAGCTTTTTTAGGCGCAGTCTTTTTAGCTGGTGCCTTGCGAGCAACCGGTTTTGCCACTGATTTTTTGATAGCCGCGACCTCTTTGCTCAAAGCGCTAACCTGCTCGGTCAGGGCATCTAGTTTTTCATCTATCGCGAACACGCCGCGATCAAGACCCAGGCCTTTACGAACAGCACCGACGCGCTCACTGAACTTTGCTTTGCGTGATGCACCAAATTTTCCAGCAGCTTCAACAACCTTGCCAATACGCTCATTAGCAGAAACGGACTTGCGAACCTCTCCTTCGATTTTTTCACCACGTTCAACCAGATCATCGAATAATTCTGAACTGACATGAGTGGCCTGTTCAACAGCGTCCACAGTATTGCTATAGGCTTTGCCATAAGCACCAACACCAGCCAGCCAGATTTTGCGGGCTAATTCTGTAGATTGCTCTACGGTATGTTTTGTATTTTTGGCCATGATATTTCTCCTGAAATGAAAACCGGGGGGGGGGTGATGAAACCGGTTTAGCAATAAAAATTAGAAAGCGCATACTAATCGCCAGTATGACAAGTAAGTGCGCATATTCTGATACGGTAATGCCCTGCACCCGATCCGCATTCTCACCCGTCCCGTCAAAACTACGAGCAAATTCTACTTATCGACACTATTAAAATACGTAGAGTATTACCGTTCAGTCAGGATTGTCTTTTAAGTAACCAGCATCGTATATTACATTGTGAGCCGGGGTAATTTTATGAACAGCATCAAGAGCCAGAATCATGGCAGCTGCTGTCCATGAGGGACGTTCTTCCGGCCAATACAGGTTTTCCTCAGATTGCCAGCCCATCCAGTATCCTCCCTGATCGGCACGTAACGGATGCAGGTTCTTTAGCAGTGATTTTGCCCGCTCCTTTTGCCCCACTGCCAGCAAAGCCATGATCAATTCACAAGTTTCAGCAGTTGTCGTCCATGGTTGATCCGCCACGCAGCGACAGCCAAAGCCTTTATCAACAAAATCATCAAAACGCTTGTTAATGTGTGTTCTGGCCTGATTTTCGGTAAAAACTCCCGTTAAAACCGGGTAATACCAATCCATCGCATAGCGTGATTTAGAAGGCCATGTGCGATCAAAGCGAAAGGGCTTTGTCAGCAGGGCATCGTGTAATGCCTGAATAGCTGTTTCATCGCTTGTTTTTATGCGCCCAAACACATGATCAATATTCTTGGCCGCCAACAGGCTTTTATAGGTGGAGCAATTGCCCGTGAAAAGTGCATCAACTTCTTCCAGGGTTTCGCCTTGTTCCTTGCGCCGCCAGGCAATTTCACCATGCACTGACTGGTGGGACAGCACAAAATTCCGGGTTGCATCCAGAAATTCGAGCTGTGATTGCAGCCAGTCCCTGTCCCTGTGCAGACAAAAACTGTGCCAGATCGCCATGGCCGGGAATGCGGCAAAATTGGTGTCGGTCAAGTCGCTGGCTAGCTCCGGCAGTAATTTGCGATTTTTAGCATCCAAAGGCGCAGAAGCCCCGCATTGTCCGGGAAGTGATCCATCCGCTTGCAAAATATCGTGTAGACAGGCAAAGGCTGCTTCAGCCTGATCACGGTATCCTGCTACTTGCAGAGCCATGGCGCACAAGCTGTGATTCCATGGGTCAAATATGCCGCCATCAATCCAGTAAATGCAGCCATCCGCTTGTTGCAATTGCAAAATCCGGCGTGCGCAATGCTCTATTTCCTGCAATACTTTATTCATGAAACCGGCTTGTCAAAATAAAGCACAACGGACTTCCCCATCAGCCGGTCGGCCAGCTTCGAAACGGGTCTGAACCATGCCGGATTTACCAAGATCTCCCATTCCAGCAGCTTTTGCCAGGCCTTGATGGCCGGATGATCTTCACGGCGGTGCCAAAATAGACATTTTAACCACCAATATGGTGAATGCAGGCCATGAGCAAAATGTCTTCCCATATGTCGCATATTCAAATTTTCAATTGATTCCTGTAATTCCCTACGCTTGAAAATCCTTACATGCCCGCCGGGAGTATTGTGATATTCTTCGGACAATTTCCAACATATTCTTTCCGGCCATGCCGCGGGAACACTGATCGCTAATTTGCCGCCCGGTTTTAATATCCGGTTGATCTCAAGCAGGGCCTGCTCAAAATCATGAATATGCTCAAGAACCTCGGAACATATTATCCGATCAAATGTATTGGCTGCAAAGGGAAGTTTTAGGGCGCTGGCGCAAGTCAGGCCATAGGTTTGGCCCCGATCTCCTGAGCAATCGGGCAGAATATCAAACCCTTCGCGGGTTTTTAATAATTCTTCATGTACGAGATCAACACCAATGCACACCATGTCAGCGGCATAATAAAGTGCATGCAAGTGCCGACCGGTGCCGCAACCAAGATCCAGCACCTTCATACCGTCAGCAAGGTATAATCTGTCAAACTGTATGGTGCGCATGAATGGCCTTTGTGTATAAATCAAGGGCAGCCCCGGCATGGCGTTGCCAGCTGAAAATAGTTTTCGCCCGATGGGCTGCTGCTTCACCCAGAAATTTTTGTTGTTCAGGATCAGCCAGTAATTTAGCAATCGCCCTGGCCATGGCTCCGGCATCACCCTTGGGCACAATAATGCCGGCATCAGCCACTACTTCTGGCAATGCACCACCATCACTTACAATTACCGGCGCACCACAAGCCATGGCTTCAGCCGCAGGCAGGCCAAAACCCTCAAACAAGGAAGCAGAAAGCGCAATAGTCGCCTGCCTGAAAAGATCAGCAATCTGCGCAGGCTCAAGATTGCTTTGAAATATTATGCGTTTTTGCAAGCCATGACGCTTGATAGTTTCGCTGGTTGGCCCCTCGCGCAATCTTCCGATGATTTTCAACTGTAATTCAGGGTGAGTGTCGGCCAGTTGTGCAAATGCTTCAATTAAAACCGGCAAACCTTTTAAGGGGGTATCGGCACTGGCCGTTGCCACGAGCAGGTTGGGTTGTCTGGCTATTGACGGGTCATGGGTGAAAATTTTTTGATCAACGCCGTTTGGCACCACATGATATTGTTCAGGGCGCCCGCCAAAGTCTTTAAGCGCTGCATTCTTTGATGCTTCAGAAACGGTCAGGATAAATGGTAATTTGCGTGCGGTTTTTGCCTGCATGGTCAGGAATTTGTGCCATCTGCGGATCAGCGCCCGCATCCACCATCTGGTTTCTGATTGCAATGCCAGTCGCAGATCAATGCTGATTGGATGATGCAAGGTGGCAATTACCGGCAAGGTCTTTTTAATATCAAGCAGGCTGTTGGCCAGAGTCTGGTTATCATGAAGCACATCATAATTATGGCCATGAGCCTTAATGAATTTGCGTAATCTGCGCCCAAAGGCATAAGGTTCACCAAATGCGCCAGAATTATGAGACAGCCATTCTGACAAATCCGACCATGTGCGCCAATGTCGCCAGCGCAAAGCTGCCAATGCGTTGTCTTTGCTAAATAAATCAAGTGAGGGCAGCTTGATCAAGCCAGCACGCGGGTCAAGTTCAGGATAAGGCGGCCCGGAAATCACATCTACCTTATGACCAAGATCAAGCAATGCTGCGCTTAAAAACCGGATATAAATACCCTGACCCCCAACAAACGGATGCGAGCGATAGCCGCTTAGCAATATTCGCAACGGCTTGGCGCCAGAAATGGAGTCATTTTTCTTCAGCATCAGGCGCTGCCCTTTTCGTTTGTGGCGAATGTAAGCGCTGGAAGCTGCGGGGAAAAGAGCCGGGACAAAAAAAAGTGAACATAGTTCACCAAAATAACAGATTATGTTAGCAGGATCCGGCTGGTTTTTAGGTGACAATCACAGTAATTCAGGATTTTTCACTAGGCAAAGCGGTAAAACCGGGCCAAAGAGCCATCATGTCAGTATCAATTCGAATTGCGTTTTTCTACGGAGCCCTGTTTCTGGGGCTTGGCGGCACATTTGCCTTTTTGCCTGTATGGTATGAGGGTCGGGGTCTGGACGGGCAATGGATCGGCTATGCCTTGGGTGCCGGAGCTGTTGCCCGTTTCTTTGCCGGGCCATTGGTGGCGGCCAAGGCCGGTCATCCTTCACATATTCCCCGTATTTTACAAATCGCGTCTTTGGTGGCACTGGCGGTTTTTATTGCTCATATTCCTTTTCGTGATCCATTGATTTTTGTGGCTCTGGGCCTGGTGCTGGGTACAGCCTATGCTCCATTAGTGCCTCTTACCGATGCCCTGACCATGGCGCTGGAGCGTCGCAAAATAGCTCAGTATGGCCCGGTTAGAAGCGCAGGTTCCGCAGCCTTTATAATCGGCACAATGGGATGTGGCTGGCTTATTGCCAAATATGGCAGTGAAATGCTGTTGTTTTGGGCAATAGGAGCCGGCCTGTTATTGGCAATGAGTGCCAGATTACTGCCACAGGTAAAAGAAGACACCGCTTCATTAAAACCAGATCGTGCCCGGCGGCGGCTAAGTGATGCCTTATTGTTCTGTGCACGCCCGGATGTTGCAACCGCTTTACTGGTGACATTTCTAATACAGGCCAGTCACGCATTCTTTTATGGGTTTAGTGCTTTGCTGTGGTCTGCTGCTGGTTTTTCCGGCCTGCTAATCGGGGCTTTGTTCGCATGGGGTGTGTTCTTTGAGGTGCTCATTTTCAATGTTTCGCCATGGTTTAGAAAGCTGGCCAGTCCGCAAATATTGCTGTTGATCGGGGGCTCAGCTGCTCTGGTTCGCTGGCTTGCCCTGTCAACAGAGCCAGCACTTGGTTCTCTGATTGGTTGGCAGGTATTGCACGGGTTTTCTGCGGCAATGACAAATCTGGGCATGATGAGTTATTTGCAAAGGCATACTCCTGAGCGACTGGTTGCCGGAGCGCAGGCGGTTAACTCCTCTCTTACCGCCGGGCTTTCCTTTGGTGTAGGCTTTGCTGTATCAGGGATTTTGTATCAGAATAGCGGTGCTGATGGCTATCTGGTGGCAGCGGCAGTGGCGGCGCTTGGCGTGCTGATTTGTCTGGGGCTTGTTTATTTCCGCCGCGGATAGCCCCATAATTTTGAGCTTTGGGGCATAATGTGGGCGCCGGAGTATTGCAGGCCATGTGGTCGGTCTGCTTTTAACAGCAACGGGCCATCAAGATCCACCAGTGTTGCTTTTCCTGCCACCAGTAATGCTGGCAGCATGGAAAGCGATGTAGAAACCATGCATCCGACCATGATTTTCAAACCCAGCAGTTTTGCCTGTTCACATAATCGCAGCGCTTCGGTTAGTCCTCCGGTTTTATCGAGCTTGATATTTATCATCTGATACTTACGGGCAATATTTGGCAGATCAGAGCAGGTATGCAGGCTTTCATCGGCACACAAATCAAATCTGGTGTTTATGTGCTGCAAATCCTGATCGTATTTGGCAGGCAGAGGCTGTTCTATTGCTGCAATGGGCAGGTCATCAATCTGATCGCACAGGGCTTGCAGGGAGTGCATATCAAATCCCTCATTGCCGTCCAGAATGAATTTTGCATCAGTCCGCGCTGCGTATATGGCTCTGATCCGTGATATGTCTTCCTTGTTTCCGGCAAGTTTGACTTTCAGCAATGGATAGTCGGAAAGCTCACTTGCTGCTTTTGCCATTTGCTGCGCAGTGGCAAGTGACAGGGTACAGGCGGTAATCATTTTTGTCGGCGGCTCCATGTTAGCCAGCTCCCATACCGGTTTTTGTACAATTTGAGCTTTGAGGTCCCAAAGGGCGCAATCAACGGCATTGCGCGCGGCACCTGCGGGCAGCATGTCCTGTAATTGCTTGCAGCTAAAAGCGATTTGCAAGGGCTCTTTTATAGAGTTTATTTGCTCGCTTACACTTTTGATGCTTTCATTATATCTGGCATAGGGCACGCATTCACCATGGCCGGTATGGCCATTTGCATGCAGGCGAACCTCAATAAGTTCAGCAACTGATTTTTGTCCGCGGGCAATACGGAACTGCCCGGCAATTGGCCAGTTTTGACTTTCAATATCAAGATCAATTGCTATGTTCATTTGTCACAAGTCCTAGCTTGTTGCTTACAGTCTCTTTCGCCGGGTTAGAAAGAGCGATAGAAAAGGAAATGACAAGGGCTGAAATGCAATTGCACATAGAAATATCCGGCGAAAAGACCATTGTCGCGCCTTCTGGCGACTGGCTGATCGGTGATCTGGTGCAAGTCGAGCGCAAATTGCAGGAATTGCAGACAAATATCCGGGCTGAACAAGTGGTATTTGATCTTTCCGGCTTGCAAAAAATTGACATGGCCGGAGCCTTTGTGCTGTCGCAACTGGTGCGTTCTTCAGCTTCGCCTGATGCTGATCACCATTTTATAGGCAGTCATCCCTATGCCCGGGAGTTAATGCAGCTTGCACATCAAAACTCCAATATTTGCCTGATCCCGCCGCCAAGGCCTCACCTTATTGATGTACTCGCCAGAATTGGACAGGCAGCAGAAGATATCTGGAAAGATTTTGTGGGCACTATGGCTTTTGCCGGGCGCCTGTTCCAGACCTTGTTTAACAGCATATTGCGACCATCACGCCTGCGTTGGCCTTCAATTATTGCACAAGCAGAAGAGGTCGGCGTAAATGCCTTGCCGATTGTTGCCTTATTGTCTTTTTTCATGGGTGCGGTTCTGGCCTTTTTAAGTGCCAACCTGTTGTCCAGCCTTGGGGTTTCATTATTTACCGTTGATCTGGTCGGAACGGCGGTTTTGCGGGAATTTGCAGTTGTGGTTACGGCTGTTATTATTGCCGGGCGTTCCAATTCTGCATTTACGGCGCAAATTGGCTCGATGAAAATGCAGCAGGAAATTGACGCTATGAAGGTGCTGGGCATTGATCCATTTGAGGCATTGGTGATTCCGCGTGTGCTGGCTTGTGTGTTGACCATACCGCTTTTGGTATTTGCTGCCATGATTACAGGACTGCTGGGCGGCGGGCTGGTTACACTGATCGAGCTTGAGATCAGTCCGACCCTGTTTATTTCCAGAATGCACGAAGTGGTGGCGATCAATCATTTTTGGGTCGGAATGTCAAAGGCTCCGGTATTTGCCTTAATCATTGCACTGATTGGCTGCCGTCAGGGTTTGCTGGTTGGGGGTGATGTTGAATCTCTTGGCCGTCGAACCACCATATCAGTGGTGCAGGCATTGTTTTCGGTAATTCTGGTCGATGCTATTTTTGCAATGGTTTATATGGAATTGAACATATGAGTCCTGAGACAATCATTGAAGTAAAAAACTTGCGCAATGCTTTTGGCGATCATGTGGTTCATGATGGTCTGGATCTTGCCGTTCTGCGTGGCGAAGTTCTGGGGCTTGTGGGGGGCTCTGGAACCGGCAAATCGGTATTGATGAATACTATTTTGGCTTTGCGAAAACCGCAAGGCGGCCAAATTAGCGTATTGGGATCAGACATTACCAGCGCCAGTTCCCGTGATATTGTTGCCCTGTCCAAAAACTGGGGAGTATTATTTCAAAATGGCGCCCTGTTTTCATCACTTAGTGTTCGTGAAAATGTCAAGGCGCCAATGCGTGAGCATACCAGTCTTTCCAATTCCATGATGAATGAACTTGCGGATTTACGCATTTCGTTGGCAGGTCTTGAACCTCAGGCAGGGGCTCTGTATCCCTCGGAATTATCCGGAGGCATGCGCAAGCGGGCGGCATTGGCCCGTGCTTTAGCCCTTGATCCGCAGATTTTGTTTCTTGATGAACCAACAGCAGGGCTTGACCCGATCGGGGCAGCATCGTTTGATGACTTGATTTTAGAGTTGAAAAACAAGCTGGGATTGACGGTTTTTATGGTCACCCATGATCTGGACAGCTTGTATACTATTTGTGATCGGATTGCGGTGCTGGCAGAAAAGAAAATGGAAATCGTAGCCCCGATTGCCGAGTTGTTGCAATCTGCTCACCCTTGGGTTCATGCTTATTTTCACGGGCCAAGGGGTCGCGCGGCGGCAGGAGGAAAATAATGGAGTCAGAATCCAGATATGCGGTGGTTGGCGCTTTTATTTTTGCTATTTTTGCCGCAGCAATAGTATTTATCATTTGGCTGGGACAAGTGAGCTTTGATACTGAATATTCCGAATATCAGGTAGTGTTTAAGGGGCCGGTGCGCGGATTGTCACAATCAGGAGAGGTGCGCTTTAACGGTATCAAGGTAGGTGAAGTAAATCATCTTGCTCTTGATCCTGAAGATCCTAACATGGTGCTGGCACGAATTAGAATTTTGGCACAAACCCCGATCAAGGAGGACAGTTACGCCCAATTAGAACCGCAAGGCATAACCGGCCTTTCATACATACAGATATATGGTGGCAGCACAAACAGTAAAAAGCTAACCAGAATGCCGGGAGATGCTTATGCAAAAATCCCGGCAAAGACGGCACAGATTGATGATTTGGTCGCAGGTGGAGAAGATTTGATATTGTCTGCAAATACAGCTTTGGTGCGGATAAATGCCTTGTTAAGCACAAAGAATATTGAAGAATTTTCCAAAACCCTTGCCAATATCCAGTCCATATCCTCCCAATTGTCCGAGGAAGGTAGTCTTGCCAATGATCTTGGTGAAGCCTTGCGGGCAACGGCCAGTGCCGCACAGGAAATTGAAAACACGGCGCGCAGCTTTTCTGAACTGGGCAAATCAGGCAACAGGCTGATCGCAGAAGATGCCAAAGAGATGATTGCGCAAATTGAAACGGCAGCATCAGAATTACAGGCCACTTCCAAGCAGGCCGGTGAACTGATCGCTCAGGTTTCTGATCCGCTTGACAGGTTTTCAGATGAGGGTGTTAGCGAGATCATTCTGGCTTTGCGAGATATGCGAGCGGTCTTGCAATCCATGGAGCGAGTGATTGAGGAGGTTGATCGTGATCCACTGGAATTCATGGCCGGTGAGCCCATAACCGAAGTGGAGGTGCCGCGATGAAAACTTTTGCGCTTAAAATATATCTGGTGCTGGCAGGCTTGTTCCTGCTGCCTGGGTGTATTTCGCTGATCCCGGAAGCTGGGCCGGGCCCGGACATTTATCGCTTGTCTTCGGTGCCCGAAGATAACGGCAAAGATGCAAGAACTGGCGGTGCTGTTGTGCTATTGCCGATAGTGCAGGCTCCAAAGGAGTTGAGAAACAATCGGGTGGCTTTGATATTGCAGCCACAAACCATTTCATATGCGGCCAATGCCAGATGGGCCGCTGCAACTCCTGAAATGCTGCAATCATTACTGGCAGATACTTTTCGCGAACGCAATTTTATGCAGGTTGTTCTACCTGCTGATGGTTTGGATGCGCCAATAGAGGTGCGGGTCAGCTTGCAGAACTTTGAGGCCTATTACGATCAGGGCCAGGCTGCGCCGCCGCTGGCTCGGGTGGGTTTTCGGGTGCAGTTGATTGATCGTGTATCCAGAACCCTGCTGGGCGAGCAGAAGTTTGTAGCACAGGCAAGATCAAAGGATGTTCGCCTTGGCTCCATTGTTGCTGCCATAGATGAGGCAACCCATAATACTGCGAGCCAAATCAGTCACTGGGTAATGACGTCTGCTATATCTTCGCCTGCTATGTCTGCTCAATGAGCGCCGCTTCCAACAGCAAATAGGCCGGGCCATCACCTGTGCGCAAATGGGTCTCCACATGCAACTGATTGCCAAGTTTTGCCGCTTTGTCCACTTTTTCCCGCAATTCGGCAATGAAGTCCTGCGCATCTTGCTTTAGGCCGGGGTCTTGCTCAAACAGCTTGTTTAACTGGTTTATAGCATCATCAGCATCGACACGCACCACATCGGCCATGGTTCGGTGTCCATTGGAAATTCTTGCCAGTGCTGCCGCCCGATAACTGGTGGCATCAAACAGGTTATCGGGATGGATTTCCAGCTTGCGTAACGCCGCCACCAGACGATCAACCGGCCCTGTTAAATCAGTCTTGCCATTAGACTTCTCTGAAGACGCAGAAGTCGGTGTATCAATTCTGGATAATACGTCTTTCCAGTGCCATCCTTCCTTTTTTGTAGCGGGTACCGCAGGGCGGTTCTCTTCCTCAAGTTCTGCCAAACTCTCCAGTGTTGCTTCCGATGCTGTTGATTTTAGGCTTTGTTCTGTTGCCCCGGATTGTTCAGAGGAGGCTGGTTCAACTATCGGATCTGGTTCTGCTGAACCTGTTTCAAGATTTGCTGCAACAGGTGCATCTGCTTGTGTTTTGGCACGTAAGTCCAGCGGGTTTGGCAATTCTATCTCTGGTGCCTTTGGAGAGGCCGTGGCACCCATTTTTAACATAAAATCAGACAAGAGTTCGTAATTATGCCGGATGCGTCCCTGAAATGCCTCGTCAATGCTGCGCGCTTCATCGGCTGCCTGCAAGGAAGCCTCATTTAATTGCTGTAGCCGTTTGCGCAAAATCGCCTCCACTTGCTGGGAGCTGGCATCAGCGGCTTCGGGAAGCGATTGTAAGCGCTCATCAAGAGCATTTGTGGCTTCTTGCAGTTTTTCCAATGTTTTATCTGCCCATGATGATGCGGTAAAACTGGCCTCATTGGCGTGTTCCATGCGTCTGGTAATGGCATCAGCATAGGTGTCAAGCGCTGCCTTGGCCTGCTCAGCCGCATTTTGCAATTCTTCGGCCCGGGCCTGATATTCTCCGGCAAGAGTATTGCCTTCTTCGCGCATAATGCTTGTGTAATGTCTGGCTTGTTTCAGGCTTTCCTCCAGCGTCTGGCTTATTTGCATGGCGCTTTCTTTGCTGGTTGATTGTAATTGCTCGGCGCACTGGTTACAGGTGTTTAGCAATTCCATCACTTCATTTTTGCGCGCATCTAATGCCTCGGAAATTTTATCCTGGGAAGCATCGAGCGAAGAGGCACTTGCCTGAATATCCTGGCGCGATGTGGTCAGTGAAAGAGCGGTTTTATCAAGTTTCTCGCTGGCCTGTTCCAGTCGGTGTCCAATTTTTTCAGCTTCAGTGGCCGCATTGTGGCTGCACTTTTCAAGGCGGATAGTTGCTTCTGACAGCATTTTACTGCTTTCGGCACTTTGCGCATTGGCAATATCGGCAGCCGAGACCACCATTTTTGACTGCTCGGATATGGTAACAGCAATATCTGCGGTTTTTTGATCCAGTTGGTCCGCAAGTTCAGTAATTGCCTCGCGCTCCCTGCGCAGATCATTGATCAGATTGTCGGTTCTTTCTCGGGCGCTATTTTCAGCTTTTGCAAAGGAACGAGTGTGGTGTTCCAGAACTTCTTCCATTGCCCCTAACCGAGCCAAGGCACCCTCAACAGATGCATTCATATGGGACATTTGTGTGGAGACGGCATCAGCCATTACCTTGGCGTCCTGCTGTACAAATTTGGCCGGATCTGCAAAGCGCTCGGCCATGTTTTGAATTTGCGTCGTCGCCCTGCCGAAAGTGATGATTTCACGGACGGCCCAGCTTAGGGCTATGATGAACAATGCCGGACCTAGTGCTCCAAAAAACAATCCGGCCATTTGCGCAGCTGGCAGGGATTGCAGGTTGGAAACTCCAACCACCCCAGCAACATAGGCAATAGCACCCGCAGACCATAATAAGGCAATAATAGCGCCGGTTGCCAATATCCAGCCCGTGGCCCGTGGCGAGGCAGTTGCACGCGATGGGCCTTGCGGATTAGCATCGGTTTTAATCGGCGCATCAGTATCTTCTGAAAGGGTCAGCTTACCTCGATCCTGCGGCAGCGGATCAATTTCAATAACTGTACTTTGTGATGATTTGGAAGTTCTGGAATTTGCCATTGCTGATACCGGTTTGGGTTGATTTAAAGGCTGAACGAGTCAGTAAAGGTTAACCAAACCTTACCATAGCACGACTGTATATAAATGCATCCCGTTTTGTGTATTTTTTACTCAACACTCAACCAAACAGTGTGCGCGACACCTTAAGGGATATGCTGGTTTGGTAAAAACAAACATCATTCTCAGATCAAATCCAGCGCAGACTCTGGCCTAGGCATGGTGAGCCTGGGATCAGTATCTGTTAATTTGATGCAATTTTATTTGGCAGGAGATTATAAGCCGCTTCACAAAGGTTTCTCGAATAGAGAAAATGTCTAAGACGTAATTGTCGAAATTGATGCTTGCGCCGGCCAAAAGGGCAGAAAATTTCGTTCAAGAAGCGATTTCAATGATTTTTTGCTTCACGCATAGGGTGAATTTATGTTAAACATGTTTTGCGTATGGGGAAGTCAAACTATGGGCGAACAGGAAAACACAAAATTTGAAGGTCGAATTAAATGGTTCGACGCTGGTAAGGGGTACGGATTTATTGAGTCAGAGGATGCAGAAAGTGACGTAATGTTACATATCTCCACCTTGCGGGACTTTGGAGCGACCTCCCCCATCGAAGGCGATAAAGTTGTATGCACTGTAGTGCGAGGCGCCAAGGGTTTGCAGGCCCTTGAAATACTGGATTTCCTACATGACAAACCTGAGCCGGTTCCGTTTGATGAGGGCGAGGATGAGAGCGATTATCACAAGGCAACAGTAAAATGGTTTAATCGGGTTAAGGGCTATGGCTTTGTCAATCTGCAAGGAGAAGACAAGGATACATTTATTCATGCCGAGACTTTAAGCCACGCAGGATTGATTGATATTGCGCCAGAACAAGAGGTACTGGTACAGACCGCCAAAGGCCCCAAGGGCTATAGCGTCACCAAAATCAGACTGCCACAGCCTTAACACCAGGGGCTGGCCCATAGTAGATATTATGTACGGATCGTCAGCTTTTACTGATTTTGTATCAACTTATATGCCGGTATGGTCAGAAACTCGGCGAATTCATCCGCCATTACCATATCTCGCATAATTTGTGTGGCAGCTTCTATTTTCCGGCTCTGATATTTTTCATTACCTAGCTGTTTCTGGAATTGCTGGCTGGTTTGGTCAAATACCTCATCCAGAAGTTGGGCGGTTATGATCTCGCCAGTATCAAGCCGGGCGCCATGTATCCGCCATTGCCATAATTGCGCTCTGGATATCTCGGCGGTTGCAGCATCTTCCATTAAGTTATGAATTGGTACAGCGCCCTGACCGCACAACCATGCGGCAATATATAAGATGCCTACTTCCACATTTGTGCGCACCCCATTCATGGTAATTTTGCCGGTGCTGGGGCGGATCAAGGTGCTGGCATCGTTGACTTTGCCGACTCGCCGTTCAATTTGATTGGCCTTTGGCATGTGATGATCAAACACCTTCATAGCCAGCTCCACCATTCCGGGGTGAGCCACCCATGTGCCATCGTGTCCGTCAGTGACTTCGCGCTCCTTGTCGGCACGCACCTTGGCAAAGGCTTCTGCATTGGCTTTTTCGTTGTTTTTTACCGGAATTTGCGCTGCCATGCCACCAATGGCGTGAGCTCCACGCCTGTGGCATATTTCGATAACATTCTGTGAATAGGCCCGCATGAAACCAGAGGTCATTGTGACCTCGGCCCGATCTGGCAGAACCTTGTCTTTATGGCGCGCAAAGCGTTTTATATAGCTAAATATATAGTCCCAGCGCCCGCAGTTAAGCCCGCAAATATGATCACGCAGCTCATATATTATCTCATCCAGCTGCAGGCTGGCCAAAATAGTTTCAATCAATACAGTTACCCGCACCGTTCCTGTGGGCAGGCCAAGTTTTGATTGCGCATGCAGTATTACCAGATTCCACAATCTTGCTTCTTCGGAATTTTCAAGTTTTGGCAGATAAAAATACGGGCCGGAGTTCAACGACTTTAAGATTGAGTGATTGTGAAACAGGTATAGGCCAAAATCAAATAAACTGGCAGAAATTGCTTCACCATCTATTTGCATATGCGCCTCTTCCAAATGCCAGCCCCGGGGCCTTACCAGAAGAACCGCTGGATCAGGATTAAGTTTATAGGTCTTGTTTTTATCCGGGTGCTGGTACTCAATAGTGCGAAGATTGGCGTCACGCAGATTTATCTGCCCCGCAATCATATTGCTCCAAAACGGGCTGGAAGCATCTTCAAAATCAGCCATAAACACTTTGGCGCCAGAGTTAAGGGCGTTGATGATCATTTTGCGATCTACAGGGCCAGTGATTTCAACCCGCCTGTCTTCAAGGTCCTTTGGGGCAGGACGAACCTGCCAGTCTGCCTGACGAATACAGGCCGTGTCATAATCAAACCCCGGCTCAAGACCTGCATCAAGTGCTTCTTGCATCTCAACCCGGTTTTCCAGCAAGTCCAACCTTGAGGCGTTGAATTTGCGATGCAGATCCGCAAGAAACTCCACAGCTTCAAAGTTCAGGATTTGTTCAAACCCATCATGGACAGGCCCGGTGATGGTAACGCCCTTAGGCCAGTTAGATTGTGTACCCATTTTGATTCTCCGGCAAATTACAGGCTAGAACATTTTTCGGTTCAAAAGGAACTAAAACTTGCTATAAATCTTTGCTTTTTCTCCTTTATAGAACCGCAATATCCGTCCTTAAAGTACGAAGCGATAGAACAGATAAAGAGTCCTCAAGTAGCCGCTAGGCGATAGGACAATTAAAGAGTCCTCAAGTAGCCGCTAGGCGATAGGACGATTAAAGAGTCCTCAAGTAGCGAAGCGATAGAACAAACAAAGAGCTCCAACTTTTGCTAAAAATGCAAATCTTTATCTGTCGCATTTTTGGCCGCAAAACCCGTCCTCAAGTAGCCGCTAGGCGGTAGGACATTAAAGGAGTCCTCAAGTAGCCGCTAGGCGGTAGGACATTAAAGGAGTCCTCAAGTAGCCGCTAGGCGGTAGGACATTAAAGGAGTCCTCAAG
>WFUF01000007.1 GCA_015485155.1 Robiginitomaculum sp.
CTAAAAATGCTAAATCTTTATCTGTCGCATTTTTGGCCGCAAAACCCGCGCTCAAGTAGCGAGGCTTGCCGTCGCGGTAGCGCACAAAGGAGCTTCCCACTTTTGCTAAAAATGCTAAATCTTTATCTGTCGCATTTTTGGCCGCAAAACCGGTTCCCACTTTTGCTAAAAATGCTAAATCTTTATCTGTCGCATTTTTGGCCGCAAAACCGGTTCCCACTTTTGCTAAAAATGCTCCCTAACCCCGCAAATAAGCCATATCCGGGTTATTTTTGCGCCAAATGACATTGTCCATCATAAAATGATGAATATTAATGAAACCGGTAATGGTGGCAAAATAAATCGTTGGCCCTAACGCCTCTTCATCCCAGTATAAATTCTGATCCAGCCAGTCAGGGGCAATATGAAACCCGATCCAGCCCAGAACCAGCGCAATCGCTGCCACCCCTGCCAATTGGCGAAATACCGTGAGCTTTGTGGCTCCTGCTTGTGATCGCGCCCGTCCTCGCTCCAATAGATAGACAAAGAACAGATACTGCACCGAATGCAAGGCCGGGATCAGATAACTGAACGCCTCATTCAAACCCGTCCATACCACCCACAAATACAGGGTAATGAACAGGCCTGACACCGGAGCTATTGGCGGAAACTCGCGCAATAGAACGAATTTACGCACCAAAATGCCAATGGCGCCAATTCCTGATGATACGAACAGGACAAACATCACATCAATCGGAATTTGCCCAAATCCCATAGCCATATACTCGACCCCATCCATCTCAAAAGGCACCCGCTCGGCCATTGGCATGGTCCAGGCATAAATCCAGGTGATCAGGCAATGGGCAATGATCAAATTACTTTCCAGCTTTGAATAAAACACTCCACGACGCGCCGAAAGTACCGAAAAAGCACCATAGCCCTGCTTTACATAATGCCACCCCACCAGAATGAACATAAACTGCATCATACCAGCAGCCATCAAACCAGAGGAAAACACAAAGATACCAACCACCCACAATAGTAATAAGAACGGCAATACCAGCCCTGCCATCACATAGCGTATCTGCTCCGGGCGTTCATAACCCTCCCCCTTGATTTTATTGATAAAATCACGATAGAAAATCTGATAAGTTACCATAAAGTGCGGATCATTGATCACATAAGCCAGCCAGATGCTGGCAACTCCGACCAGGCCGGCTTCGGCCTCCTTGCCATCGGGTGCAAACAACAGGCACAAAGGCAGAAGAATTATTGACAGTCCACCGGCAGCAAAGAACTCGGCGGTTCTGGAGAAACCTGTGTACTTCATCCTGGTAGGCACTGTTTGAGCCCGAATATCTGCAATCGCCATTTGCCACTCGCATTTCTATCATTTTATATGCCTAAAACTCTCCTTATTCGCTTAAGAAACTGCAAATGGAATTTATCCGGATGAAATGGCCAATAACAAAGCCCGCCAGCCCCAGAAGATCTGCTCACACTTACCAGCGCCACGGGCAGGAATTTTCTGACCCTTATAACTGGTTGCGCGATAATGACTGGCAAGCAGTGGTGCGTGACCCTGCGCAACTGGACCTGGAAATTCGCCAGCATCTGGAAGCTGAAAATCAGTATGCACAGAGCATGTTGAACGATGTCAAACCCTTGCAGGACTTGCTGCTGAACGAGCTGAAGGCCCGCATCCCCCCTGATGATCGGGAGGTTCCGGCCCGCGACGGATCATGGTTTTACAATACGAGGTTTCGCCCCAATGCCGAGCACCCGTTGTTTGTGCGATACCCGGCCACCGCCCAAGCCAATCCGGATATGTCAGAGGAGCAGGTCTTGCTTGATGCCTCCCTTATGGCCGAGCCCCATGACTTTTTTCAAATTGGAACTTTATGTCACAGCCCCGATCACAGCAAAATAGCCTGGACACAGGACGTTCATGGTTCTGAATTCTTTGAGATTTTCATCAAGGACATCAACGCACAAACAACCATAAAAACCGGCATAGTCACAGCATCAGCGGACTTGTTATGGATGGCCGACAGCGCTCATCTGCTTTGGGTTTGGCGCGATGAAAACAGCCGACCCAAACAGGTTCGCTGCCACAAAATTGGAACTGACCCGGCAAATGACAGGGTTTTGTATAGCGAAACTGATGACGGGTTTTTTCTTGGACTTAGCCAAACCTCAGATCGGGAATTTGCCCTGATCGAATGTCGCGATCACCAGACCACGGAAGTCCATATTCTGCCGCTTAATGCACCAGAGGAACTCCCGACTTGTTTGTGGCCGCGCACCATTGGCATTGAGGTTGATGTAGAACACCTATCGGGTGTTTTTACCCTGTTAAGCAATGCACAGGGTGCCACAGACTTTCAGATATTTCGCATAACAGCACCAAACAGGCACGAACACCCACAAATTATAGTGCCGCACCGCCCCGGGGTTTTGCTACTTGATCAATTGCAATTTGCTGATTTTCATGTGCGACTGCAACGAGAAAACGCAAAGCAGCAAATTATCATACGCACAGAAGCTGATGGCAGTGAACACAGTATTCAATTTGAACAGGAGGCCTATGCCCTTGGCCTGATTGCCGGCTTTGAGTTTGATACTCATATTTTGCGATTTGCCTTTTCCAGCCCCTCAACACCCAGGCAGGTGTTTGACTATGACATGCGTAAACGCCAGCGTACCTTGTTAAAGCAGGCCAGCATACCCTCCGGCCATGATCCCGACTCATATGAAGTGCAACGCCTGTTTGCTCCGGCGGCCGACGGGCAGATGATCCCTGTAACCTTGCTAAGGCGCAAAAGTGTTGCACAAAATACCCCGGCGCCGCTGGTACTTTATGGAT
The DNA here is from genome assembly GCA_015485155.1 of Robiginitomaculum sp. GTDB lineage: Bacteria > Pseudomonadota > Alphaproteobacteria > Caulobacterales > Maricaulaceae > Robiginitomaculum_B. The sequence goes on from WFUF01000007.1 coordinate 2,846, forward strand.
ATGGCGCTTATGGCAATAGCGTTCCTGCTGGTTTTTCTGCTAATCGCATGTCTTTGGTAAATCGCGGTGTCAGCTTTGCAATTGCCCATGTGCGCGGCGGCAAGGAAAAGGGATTTGCCTGGTATGATCAGGGGCGAAGGCAACATAAGACCAATACATTTAGCGACTTTATTGCCTGCGCCGAGTTTCTGATCGAGCAAAACATCACAGCCAGCGGCAAAATTGTCGCCTATGGCGGCTCTGCCGGCGGCATGTTAACTGGCGCGGTTCTAAATGCGCGGCCAGAGCTGTTTGCCGGTATCGTGGCACAAGTTCCTTTCGTGGATGTGCTAACCACCATGAGCGATCCCAGCCTGCCCCTGACCCCGCCTGAGTGGCCAGAATGGGGCAATCCAATAACCAGCACCAGCGATTTTGAAACCATTGCCAGCTATTGTCCGTTGAGCAATGTTACCGCACAAGACTACCCGCCGGTTCTGGCCACAGCCGGGCTTACCGATACCAGGGTCACATGGTGGGAACCTGCCAAATGGATTGCCACCTTGCGCCACGAAGCACCAAATGGCGGGCCTTATCTGCTTGTCACGGAGATGAGCGCAGGTCATGGCGGCGCTTCCGGGCGCTATAGTGAGTTGAGCGAAACCGCACTAATTCAGTCCTTCATATTAAAAACTCTTGGCAAGTGTGAGAGCTACTGACAGCACCAAATCCGGCTGTAAAAAACTCTTATCCGGTTTTCCCCGCAGGATAACAGCCAAAGGCAGGGTAAATTTATGCAGCTTCCTGTCAAAATTGCTTGCGAAATGCGAAACGGCACAAGCCTTGAAATTATGGGGATTGAAAAGAAATATTTACCTGTCAAAGAGCGTTTTGTCAGGGGCTTTGCCCCAACTCTTACATTATAACAGGTTTAAGGTTGGCGGGCACCTTTACCACTTATCCCCGACCCTCAAGGGTCAGTTAGTATATAGAAGGGTCATTTAAGGGTCACTCTATTACCAGCAAGTGCTTTTTTGGTATGATTACAGGGTGGAGCAAGTATCACGCAGGGATAGCGAAAAATCACGTTGACCCTAAGGGTGACCCTAACGCTGATCCTTCTTCGCTGGACGTAAGTTTAACCTTGCGCCCAGCGTGGGTTGACCTTTAGCCTAATGTGCCTGGTCCTGATGCATCCATTTCTTGATAATCGGTGAGATCAGCAACATGAACACCCCTATGCCCATGGCCACATAGGCCACATTGGTATAAACAGTGACATAAGTAGCCTTGGCCGCAGCCATGTCAGTTAACTGACCGCCAATTGTCTCGGCACCGGTGCCACTGGCGATAATCCCAGCCAGATAATTAGACAGGCCCGAGAACAAGAACCAGGCTCCCATGGTCATGCCAACGGCACTGGCCGGCGCCATTTTAGTCACCGCAGACAGACCAACCGGAGAGAGCATCAACTCGCCCATGGTGTGAATCCAGTAAATCAGGAAAATAAACCAAACCAAGACAAGGCCAGTACCAGATAGTGCTATACCACCAACTAATGACAAAAAGCCAAGACCTGCAAGGAAAACACCAAAGGCAAATTTGACCGGGGTTGATGGCTCTATTTTACGTTTTGACATCGCCATCCACATCCATGCAAACAATGGCGCAAACAGCACAATGAAACCGGCGTTTAAGGATTGAAATACCGGCGTTGTTACTAAAAACCCAAATATTTCCCGATCTACAATACGCGCAGTGAACAGGGTAAGCGACGAGCCAGCCTGTTCAAACAGGGCCCAAAACGGAATTTGCGCAAGAATAAAATAAATGGCGGCAAACATTCGCTGGCGTTCAATACCAGCCAGCTTAACAAAAGCGTACCCAACCATGAGCGCAAAGACAGATAGACCCAAAACACCAACAAACCACTCCGGAACCAGATGGGCATGCATCACGGTGAGCATAGCAAAGGCAATAATACCGATACCGGTCAGGTAACAGGCCCATTCCACATTTATCGGGCCAAATACTTTTTGTTTTAGTTTTTCAGCGCAAGGCGGATCGGCTTTACCCTCCAACCATGACTGGAACACCAAAAAGGTTATCAGCCCAGCCAACATGCCAATACCAGCCAGACCAAAACCCCAGTTCCAACCCCATTTAATTCCAATAATACCAATGGAGACTGCGGAAAGCAGCGAACCAAGATTGATACCCATATAAAAAATCGTAAACCCGGAATCACGCCTTGGATCACCTAGTTCATATAATGAGCCAACAATGGTCGAGATATTGGCTTTCAAGAAACCAACGCCAGCAATAATCAAAGCCAGTGCCAGATAAAGAATATTTACATATAATGCTTCTTTTTCAATCCGGGTTGTATAACTGTCGGTGGCAATCATTTCCGGCAGGCCAACTGCTGCCGGATCAGCGATCACCATATGAGTAGCCCCCTCGCTAAAGCTGATATGTGAACGCCCGCTTTCAGCAATTAGAACCTGCCGTGCATCACCACCCCTGCCGTCCAGTGTTATCTGATAATCATTACCTTCAAAGGTAAGATATTCCTTGGAACCAGAGCCTTCAAACGCCATTAAACCATGACCAAAAACCAGCAATATCGCCCCATAGGTTACAGCTTTGCGCTGGCCTAGGAATTTATCAGCCAATGAGCCGCCGATAATCGTCATCACATATACCAAAGCGGTATATGCACCATACATTATTGTCGAGCGCTCATCAGAGAACAAAAAGTGCTGGGTTAAATAAAGAACCAGCAGGCCGCGCATGCCATAATACGAGAACCGCTCCCACATTTCGGTCAAAAACAAAATGGCCAATCCGCGCGGATGGCCAAAGAATGAAGTATCCGACAAGCCGGCATTAGATACTTTTACGTTTTTTGTTGCCACAATCATGCTCCCCAAAATTATACCGAACTTTTCGGCTCCCTCTTGGGCGCAACAAAGCATGAGCAGATAAATTGCTCAAGTATTTTAACATAAAAAGGCAGCCCCCTCTAAAGAAGCTGCCTCTTCCTTGCGAATACTCTAAAAACTAGCCTTCCATGCCTGGCATAAAAAACCCGTTTATTTTATTGCCCTCAAGATCACGAAAATAACCGGCATAAAAACCACTGTCCCCACGGGGGCCAGGCTTTCCTTCGCAAGTTGCACCCAGCTCAATCGCCTTGGCATAAAACCTGTCAACCTGTTCTGTAGAAGTAGTTGCAAAGGCAAACATTGTACCATTACCAACGCTGGCAGCTTTACCATCATGGGGCTTCATAATCGAAAACATGCCACCAGCTGAAATATCAACGGCCCATGCAATATAGTTTTCTTCTTCCATCGCCCGCTTGCCGCCAAGCTCCGCCAGCAGCACATCATAAAAGGCCGCTGATTTGGCTAAATCATTGGTCCCTACTGTAATATATCCAAGCATTTTATTCTCCAGCTATAAAAGAACAAACAGTGAACTTAATTATTGATATGGTCAAGCATTAAATTTGTATAGGCGCCCTTCAATAAGCAGCAGCCTTGAAAATTTTGTCCAGATCACCACCCCATTCACCGTGATATTGCTCCAGCAGGCGTTCTGCCGGAGTAATGCCTTCTTCGGCTATTTTTTCCATTTCCAGCAGGAACAGGCTTTCATTTTCACCATGGCCGTTTTTTCTGGCTCTGGCGCTTAAACCGGCATGGGACAGTTTTAGCGCCTGTTTGGTAAGCTCTTGTAAATTGGTATTTCTAAACGGTGCGCGCAGACCAATAGTTGGCGCAGTACGGCGCAGGCCCTCACGCTCCGGCGCACTCCAGTCCTTGACCATGTCCCACGCCGCATCCAATGATGACTGATTATAATATATCCCTGTCCAAAATGCTGACAGAGCACATAATTTGCCCCAGGGCCCGCCATCAGCTCCGCGCATTTCTAAAAACTGTTTCAATCGCACTTCCGGAAAAAGGGTTGAAAGATGATCTTCCCAGTCGGCAAGGGTTGGTTTTTCGCCGGGTAAAATATCCAGTTTTCCATCAAGAAAATCCTGAAAACTCAGACCCGTGGCATTTAGATATCTGCCATCGCGTTTGACAAAATACATGGGCACATCAAGAGCATAATCCACATAGCGCTCGAAACCCATGCCGTCCTCAAAGGCAAATGGCAACATGCCGGTACGATCAGGATCCGTATCTCCCCACACATAACCGCGATAGGACAAAAACCCGTTTGGGCGATTATCGGCAAATGGTGAATTGGCAAACAGGGCCGTAGCCACTGGCTGCAGGGCCAGACCCACCCTTAGTTTTTTTACCATGTCAGCTTCGGAAGAAAAATCCAGATTGACCTGCACCGTACAGGAGCGAAACATCATCTGCTGTCCCAAGCGCCCGACTTTTGGCATATAATCACGCATTATCTTGTATCTGGGCTTTGGCATCATTGGCGTATCTGCAAGCGACCAGACCGGGGAAAAGCCCATGCCTAAAAACCCGGCACCTATTTCGTCGGCAATCTGCTTTACCTCAAGCAAATGATTATTCACTTCGGAACAGGTTTCATGAATATTGTTCAGCGGCGCCCCGGACAATTCAAATTGACCACCTGGCTCCAGGGTAATCGAGGCCCCATCGCGCAACAGGCCGATCAGATGATCTTCCTCGATTACTGGTTGCCAGCCAAAACGCTGCAAACCGTCCAGCATTTTGCGCACACTTGGCCCGTCACAGGAATAAGGAAGTGGCCCGTGATCGCTTAGCCTAAACCCGAATTTTTCGTGCTCGGTGCCAATTTTCCATTGCTCAGCAGGTTTACAGCCAGCCTGCAACCAGCCAATCAGATCAGCCTTGTTTTCAATCAATGTTGATTTTTTTGCCCCTGACATGCCTGCCCCTTCTTAAAAAATCCAAAATAAAATTGCCGCCCATGTAGGCCCCTGGGATAAAAGGCACAAGGCTGTGAACATAAAGTCACCATATTGTGATGCCTGATATTGTGATACTTAAAAATCCTACATGCTCCAGTCACCCTTTAACGCCTGCACCAGACTTAATGCTGCAACCGCTGCAGTATCACTACGCAAAATACGGGGGCCAAGGGATACCGGCATTGCGCCTGTCATTTTATGCAGTGCAAGGCGTTCTGATTCTGCAAATCCGCCTTCGGGGCCAATTAGAACACTAATGGGTACGGAACCTGCTGATTGCAATGCCGTCAATGCCGATCTGGTATTGTTGCCGCTTTCATCACAAAACATCAAAATCCGGTTGTCGGGAAAATCATCCTGCCATTGCTGTAATTTGGTCTCCGGCATGATTTGCGGCAGATCAAGCCGTTCGGTCTGCTCGGCGGCCTCTGTGGAAATTGCCTGCAAACGATCAAGACGCACTGATTTTTGTGAGGTATGCTGTGTCCGCACAATATGCATGCGGCGCACCCCCATTTCCGTAGCCTTTTCCACAATAAACTCCATGCGGCTACGCTTGACGGGCGCAAAGGCAAGTTCAATATCCGGACAAGGCATCTGTGGACGCAATGCTGTTTGCACCTCTAAACGCACTGCTCTTTTGTCCAATTCACTGACCATGGCTGACCATTCACCGTCATGGCCATTAAAAACCCGCAAGCTTTCGCCCCGGCGCACCCGCATGACCTTGGCCACATAGTGGGATTGCTGCGTATCAAGCTTTAGTTCTGCGCCCAGGCTCAGCGAATTTCCAACAAATAGGCGCGCAATATGCTGCATGACTTGACCTTGGCTCAAATTTTGGTGCAGTGACGGCTATGGCAACAAAACCTGATCATATCGCTGATGCAAATTTAGGCAACTGGGTAGAACGCTACGCCCCGGTGTCCATGCGCCCCTATTTACAACTGGCACGCTATGACCGGCCAATCGGCTTTTGGCTGTTGGCAATCCCATGCTGGGCGGGAATAGCTATGGCCCGTCTCGATCAGAGCTGGCAATGGACTGACCTTAAATTTGCTGTGCTGTTCGGCGTTGGAGCCCTGGCAATGCGCGGTGCGGGCTGCACCTATAATGATATTCTTGATCGCGACCTTGATGCGCAGGTGACGCGCACTGCATCGCGTCCCTTGGCCAGTGGCGCCTTGTCCCTGCGTCAGGGATTTGGTTTTTTGGCATTGCAGATTTTTGTTGGGGCTCTGGTTTGGCTAAGCCTGCCGGGAGTTGCCAAATGGATTGCCCTTGCAGCACTGCCATTGGTGGCCCTTTATCCGCTGATGAAACGCATTACCTGGTGGCCACAGGCATGGCTGGGTCTTACCTTTAACTGGGGCGCGCTGGTGGCTTATGCAGTTATTGCAGGGCAGATATCTGCCAGCGCGTTATTATTATTTACAGGATTGGCACTTTGGACATTGGGCTATGATACCATTTACGCCCATCAAGACCGCGAAGATGATGCACTTATCGGGGTTAAGTCCACTGCGCGGCTGTTTGGCAAATCTTCCAAATGGGCAATTGGCCTGATATATTTTCTTGCGCTGTCCCTGTTGTTTATTGCCGGAAGTATTGAGGCAGAAAGCCTCGCGCCCTCCTTACAAAAACCCGCACTTTATGCCGTGGTTCTGTCCACGGGCCTGTTGGCCATGAATTTGGCAAATCAGGCATTTTCCACCAATTTCGATGACCCGGATCAATGCCTGCTCGTGTTCAAGAGCAACCGGACAGCCGGGGTCAGCTATGTGGCGTTATTATCCCTTGGGCCGATATTGCTGCAAACACTTATCGAAATGCAATCATAACCACTGAAACCCGCGCTCAAGTAGCGAAGCGGTAGCGCAAAAAAACCTTTCCACTTTTGCTTGCAAATGCTTTAGCCCCGTCCGCCGCTTTTTCCACCAGAGCCAAGATTGCCTATTTTAGCGCGCAATTCATCCATGGACAGGGCAAATCCTGATTGAATCCATTCATCTTCCAGCGCCCATAACAAATCGCCCAACTCCTTGCCAGGAGCATAACCAATATCCATCAGATCCCTAGCAGTAACCGGAAATACCGGGCGTTCCCAGTCATCAGCAAAATCCAGCATATCCTCAATATCACGCCGATCCCGGCCTTCATATTTGCCCAAGGCAATCTTTGCAGCATCTACATATCCGGATACTACTTTTTGGTACAGGCGTCTGGATACATCCATAAAGTCCTCGCCGGGTAATACCGGGCCATTATTCGCAAAGGCCATTATCCGCGCCTTTTCGGCACCTGACATTTTAAGCCTGTTACAAATAGCACGGGCTTTGGACGGATCAATCAATGCCATGAACCGCAATAAAGGATCGATTTTCCATTTCATCTCGGTTTCAGATGCCAGCAATTGAGCCAATTGATCTACATCACGACTGCCGGGAAAACACTGTTGCAGAACTTCGGCTGTGCGCATCCAGCGCACAGCCTTTAACGGATCAGGGGCAGCCAATAACAGCTTTAACTCTTTCCATATGCGTTCGGCAGACAGATCTTTAATGCCATCTTTTAGTCGGGCACAGGCAGTAATCGCCGCACGATCAGGACGACCGGAGCCATAATGGGCAAAAAATCTGAAATAACGTAAAATCCGCAAATAGTCCTCGCGAATACGATCCTCCGGCTCGCCGATAAATACCACCTCGCGCCTGGTTGCATCCCCGATACCGCCTTGCGGATCATATAATCTGCCATCACCATCGCAATAAACAGCATTAAAGCGAAAATCCCGGCGCAAGCTGTCTTCGTCCCAGTCTTCGGAAAACGCAATTACTGCCCGGCGGCCATCGCTTTGCACGTCTTTGCGCAAAGTGGTTACCTCAAAAGCCGAGCCAGCAATCACCACCGTAAGTGTGCCGTGATCAATTCCGGTGGGAATCACCTTGTAGCCGGCATCGCTGGCAATGGACTCAACAGCTTTTGGAAGAAGTTTGGTGGCAATATCAATGTCTTTTACCGGCTCTTCCATAAGGGCGTTACGCACACAGCCACCCACAAACCGGGTACTGTCAGCCTGTTTCGCATTTAACAAGTTCAAAAGATCCCTTGCCGGCCCATTCTGCAGCCAGGTATTTTTGTTGGGATCCAGTCGGTCAGGCAGACTCATTATTCAGGTTTTCCTTGCTCTTTTTCGGGTTCATGGTCCACAAATCCACCGGGAATAAGCTCGCCATTTTGTATATGCGCCGGAACATATTTTTTATCGGTTATTTTTTCCCTACTCAGCACGAAAAAAACAAAGCCAATTAAAACCAGCACCCCGCCTGCTACGAATAATTTGTGATAGGGAACCGGGGAGAACCCTTCGGGATCATGGTTTCGCACATGAATTAAAAATGCTCTATAGCCAAGAAAAATTGCTACGGGCAATCCTAGAAGAAATATTTCAATAAGGGTAATTCTAATCATTGCGCTCTCTTGTTTTTGACTTTTGCAGGCGTAAAGCCAAGGCACGCAACATGCCAGCAGTCGCCCCCCAAATATAGTGTTCCTGCCAGGAAATTGCGTAAAAAAAACGCTTCTGCCCTTTCCATTCACGCGATTCGCGGCGAAAATTTGCCAATTGGCATAGATAAGAAAATGGAACCTCAAAAATCTGCGCCACTTCTTTTGGATCAGCACGCAATAAAGGCTCGCCTTTTATCACTCCGACAAAAGGAGTAATCTGATAATTGGTAACAGTGTGATAGTTCTCAAACCTGCCCAACACCTTTACTTGCGACTGTAAAATCCCGGTTTCCTCCTCACATTCGCGCAAAGCCGTATGACACAGATCAGTGTCCTGTTCCTGCTGTCTGCCACCAGGGAAACTCACCTGTCCGGCATGGGTCGGCATTTGGTCACTGCGCAGGGTAAATACTACCTGCCAGCCACCGGAGCGCCAAACCAGTGGCACCAGAACAGCGGCAGGTTTTAGCATTATTGCGGCCTGATTTGATGATGGATTAAGATCAAAATCAGAGAACACCTTGCTCTCATCTTCAAGTGCCACTGATTCCAGTCTGGATTGCAAAAACTCAATCAATGATATGTGCCCCCTTTGGCCCAAGAGCAAAAAACTCCCCGGCGCTATTTACTCCTAATTGCTTATCCCTCTCTTCGGCCCATTCAACCAATTGATAAAAAACCGGACGGGACAACAAGGCATCAAGCCGCCCCCTTACCCGTAATAATGGCTGTGGCTCGCCGGTTTGCTTATTGGTTCCAACCCTTAAAAAATGCTTATGATCCAGACGCACCACATCACCGACATTGGTAGTAAAGAATAAATCCTGATGTCTGGAGCTTTGATCACGATCAACTGTGATTGCAATAAAATGGGCAAGTTCGACATGCACTTTGACTTTTTCCACCGGAGTTACCAGCCAAGTGGTGCCATCGGCATCTTTACGCAAGATGGAGGCAAATAGTTTTACCAGTTCGGGGCGCAAAATTGGGCTTCCTTCATGCAGCCAATTGCCATTGCGCAAAATCCTGATATCCATATTGGCGCAATTTTCAGGGTGCCAGTCTGCCACCGGCGGCAATCCCTCCCCACTTGCATTTTGTCTGGCTGCCTGTATCAGGTTTTCCAAACTCATTGCAATACTTCTCCCATAGACAAAACGCGCACAAGGTTTCACTGTCTGCACAAATACCACGAACAGGAATATTTAATGTCTGACATACGACACACACCATCAGTTATCAAACGTGCAGAAGATGCTGCTGATCTGCTATCAAAGGCAAGATCAGAAATCGCCAAAATCATCATCGGACAGGATCAGGTGATTGATCTTACCCTGATTACCCTGCTTTGCGGTGGCCATGGACTGCTTGTTGGGGCACCGGGGCTGGCAAAGACCTTGCTGATTGAAACCCTGGCTATTGTCACCGGATTATCAGAAAAGCGCATTCAGTTCACCCCCGATTTAATGCCTGCCGATATTCTTGGCTCTGAGATTCTGGAAACTGCCGCTGATGGAAAGCGTAGTTTTCGCTTCATTAAGGGACCGGTATTTTGCCAGTTACTAATGGCTGATGAGATCAATCGCGCCAGCCCGCGCACCCAATCAGCATTATTACAGGCCATGCAGGAACACGAAGTAACCATTGCCGGAAAGGCTCGCAAACTGCCCTCACCATTTCATGTTCTGGCAACGCAGAACCCCATTGAACAAGAGGGCACCTATCCATTGCCGGAGGCGCAACTTGATCGTTTCTTGCTACAGATCGATATTCCCTATCCCGGCCTTGATGCTGAAAGAGAGATTCTGATCGGGACAACCGGAGCCGACAGCCTCACACCTGCGGCCTGTCTTGATGGCCCAACTCTGCTGTCCTTACAAAATCTGGTGCGCACCATGCCGGTTGGCGAAACCGTAATTGAGGCTATTTTGCAATTGGTGCGCATGGCAAGACCTGATGAAAGCCCTCATGAGCGGGTACGTGAACATGTGATTTGGGGCCCCGGCCCCCGAGCCGGGCAGGCACTGATGTTAGGATGCAGGGCGCGCGCCCTGCTGCATGGACATTTGGCGCCACGGCTTGAAGATGTGCTGGCTTTGGCTCCTGCGGTTTTGAAGCACCGCATGGCCCTTGGATTTTCCGCAAAAGCCGAAGGCGAAACCGTAGAAACACTGATTGAATTTCTTATGCAGGACATCCATTGAGCAAAGCAGGCACCAAAATCAAATACGCAAATGAATTCTCACAGGCTGCTGAACTTGCAAAACGCTTTGACGCATTACTAAGCGAAGCCAGAGGGCTTAGCGCCAATGTGATTCATGGCGCGCATGGCCGACGCAAACGCGGCAGCGGGGAAACCTTTTGGGAGTTTCGCCATGCCCGCCTAGAAGATACGGCCAGCTCCATTGACTGGCGCCGTTCAGCAAAAGGTGATGCCTTGTTTGTGCGTGAAACCGAATGGGAGGCAGCCAATACAATTTATTTGTGGCGTGACAGTTCACCGCTGATGAACTGGTGCTCATCCAAAGGCCTGCCCCGCAAACAGGACAGGGCTGCAGTATTATTGACTGCCCTTGCCATGGTTTTACTGCGCGGTGGCGAACGGTGTATGATACCTGGAGTTTCACAAAAGCCCGGAACCGGCATTGGTGCAACCAGACGCATCGCCCATGAAATTATCACTGGCACCAGCACTGCCGAACAGCTTGTTACAAGTGGTTTGCGGGCCCAGACTCATTTGGTACTGGCGTCCGACTTTCTTGAGGGCCCTCAGCTCTGGAAGGAACGGTTTTCCACCATGCAGAAACTGGGCATTTCAGTGATTTTACTGCACATAAGTGACCCGGCAGAAGAAGAGTTTCCCTATTTTGGGCATACCGTATTTTCCAGTTTATCGGGTGCTGAACAAATTGATTTTGGCCGGGCGCAACTGGCAAAGAATAACTATCAGCAACGATTTATGGCCAATAGACAGCACATTAGCGATCTGGCCAAGCGGGCGGGCTGGCTGTTTTTTAAGCATCGCACTGACCATATTATGGGGCCGGTATTTCATGGGCTGGCACAAGGTTTAAGCGGCGGCAAACTGTCATGAGCGCGTCACTGGTTTTTTCATACCCTCTCATACTAACTGCATTGATCATGCTGCCCGTGTTCTGGTTGCTGCTATCGGCTCTGCCACCTGAGCCGGTTGTTCGCAAGTTTCCACCACTGGAACTGCTACGCGACCTGCAAGACAAAACTGCCAGCCCCCAAAGCATTCCCCTATGGCTGCGGATATTGCGACTGCTGATGGTAATTGCGATAATACTGGCAATTTCCGGGCCTGTATTAACCCCGGCCAATACGGACAAGAGTGACAGCCCATTACTGCTAGTGGTGGATGATGGCTGGGCGTCGTCTCCTGATTGGTCAAAGATAAAAGGCGCAGCTTTATCCTATCTCACACGGGCTGAAATTAATGGGCAGGCAACAAGTTTAATTTTTACCTCGAACCCGGCATCAGAAAATCAGGATCTCGGATTTGTGTCGGTTCGCAAATTGCAACAGCAATTAAAATCCCACGAGCCAAATCCGTTTGCACCAGATCATGGCAAAACTGCTGCTCGTCTTGACAGGGCCAAGCAACAGGGGTTTGCGGACAGTCCCTTGCAAATCGTGTGGTTCAGTGATGGCAATGATTATGGTCAGGTAACGCCTTTAATTTCACAATTACAAGAAATGGGCGATGTAAGTATTTTACAGGAGCCGGCAGATGGCTCTATCTGGATAAATGCGGTAAACAGCAAACCCGGAGCGATGGAAATTGAGCTGTCTCGTGTACATGCAGCTTCGCCTTTTTCAGGCACTTTACTGGCAGAAGATCGCACAGGCTCCATATTGGCAAGCCAGACATTCAACCTGCCAAAGCAACAAAAAAGCGCACTGGTTTCCTTCAAACTGCCTCTGGAAATACGCAATCGCATGGGCGCAGTTCGCATCCAGAACATCCCATCGGCAGCAGCAGTTTATCTGCTCGATCATTCATGGAGCCGACCCAGAGTAGGAATTTGGGGGGACAGTTCCAGAAACAGCGACCAACCCCTGCTGTCAGAGCGCTTTTATCTTGAAAAAGCATTGAGCCCATTGGCCGAATTTTCTGAAATTGATTTGAACCGGGCGGATATATCTCTGCCTTCGATTGTAATCCTGCTCGATACTGGAAAGCTCTCACCCGGCGCTCTTACCCGTTTGCGTGAATATGTGGAGGCCGGAGGTTTTTTGATCCGGTTTGCCGGGCCGCGTCTGGCTGAGCGTCAGGATGAGCTGATACCGGTACCTTTGCGAACCGGAGGTCGGCTGATGGGGAGCGCCCTTGGCTGGGATCAGCCACAGCAATTGGCCGACTTTGCAGATAACAGCCCGTTTTTTGGTCTGGACAGCGGAAGCAAGATCAATGTGAAACGGCAGGTTCTGGCCCAAAGCTCCGGCGGGCTGTTTGAACATGTATGGGCCCGGCTTAGCGATGGCACGCCTTTGGTCACATCAGCCAAAAGAGGAAATGGCCGGATTGTTCTGTTTCATGTCACTGCTTCTGCGGATTGGTCAGAACTACCCATGTCCGGGGTGTTTGTTCAAATGCTAAAGCGCCTGCTGCCCATGGCATCTTCCCCGGCGGATACTGGTGAGTACGAAGAAAAGCAAACAAGTAAAATGCAATTGCAAATGGCACTCGCTGCCAATGGGCAGTTGCAAGTTCCCGATGCAAGGCAGGCGATTTTAGATGTCAGCAAAAAACCAATAACGGTCAGTGCAGAATTGCCCGCAGGCCTGTGGGCCAATTCAAAACATTCTTTGGCGCTAAATGTGCTGGATAACCTGAATGTGCAGGCTTTTCCACCGGTTCCAGATACTGTGTCCTTGGGAAATATGGAAATATCCAGACCTATACAGCTTGCTGGAGGCTTGTTGTTTCTGGCGCTAATTATTCTGATTGTGGATAATCTGGCCATTCTGATGCTGGCAGGCAAACTGCCGATTTTACGCAAGTACGCTGCTGTTTTAAGCGTCGCCCTGGCAATGACATCCGGTCTTGTCATAATGCAGCCGACACCGGCACAAGCTGAAGATTATGATCCATTTAAGGTAATAGAACAAACCAGGCTGGCTTATGTCATTACCGGGCGCAAAGACGTGGACCGACTAAGCAAAGCTGGTTTACATGGTCTTTCAAGGGAGCTTTATCTACGCACAACAGTTGAGCCGGCACAGCCCGTAGGCATAAACCTTGAACAGGACGACTTAAACGTAATTTCAGTATTGTACTGGCCCCTGCTTGAGCCAGCCAACCTGTCAGAACAGGCAGCGATCCGGATAAACACCTATCTTAAAAATGGCGGCATGCTGGTAATTGATACTCAAGACGGCGGGCTTAGGGCAGTACAGGCAGGCGGTATTGACCCTGCATTGCGCGCTCTTGCACTGCAAATTGATATTCCAAGCATACAAAAAATACCCGACGATCACGTATTGACCCGCACCTATTATCTTATTCAGTCCTTTCCAGGGCGCTATACCGGAGCACCAATATGGGTGGAGAGCAGTCGCAAGGGCTCCGCCCTTGATGGTGTGTCCTCGCTGGTAATTGGTGCTAATGACTGGGCGGCAGCATGGGCTGTTACCGAGGATGGGCAGGCATTGGCCGCTGTTAGCGGTGAAATTGAGCAACAGCGTGAGCTTTCCAGAAGATTTGGAATCAATCTGGTGATGTATGTGCTGGCCGGCAATTACAAGGCCGATCAGGTTCATATTCCGGCCTTGCTGGAGCGATTAAACCAATGAGCAGTTCACTGGAATTTTCACCGTTGCTGCCACTAACATGGATCGTGATACTGTGCGCCCTTGGTCTGCTTGGTTCCTTGTGGGCAGGTTGGCACCGCCCCTTATGGCTGGTTTTAAGGATCGGCCTTATTATCGGCCTTGTCCTGTTTGCCTCCGGCATTCAAAAAATCGAAAGTAAAATAGAAACATTAAGCGATATTGCCCTTGTGCTGGTTGATGACACTCTGAGTATGAATATGGCAAAGCGCGCCGAAATACGCGACAACAAATTATCTCAATTGCGCGAACTGGCCAAAGCTGATCCCGACCTCGACTTGCTGGAAGTACCAATTACCGACAGCCCGGATGGCACCCGCCTGTTTGAGGCCATGACTTCGGGGCTTGCACAAATACCTTCGGCAAGGCTGGCCGGAATTGTTGCTATTACTGATGGTATTATTCACGATACCGCCCCTGCCATAACAGCCAAAGCTCCTGTGCACAGCCTGATCATTGGTGATCCATCACAAAAGGATCGCAGTTTAACCATTATCGAGGCCCCAAAATTTGGAATTGTTGGCGAACAGGTGCAATTCAAAATCCGGGTAGATGAATTTGGCGATGATAAAACCGGAAGTGCCAAAATTGTATTGCGGCTGGCTGGTGAACCGGAGCTAAGAACCCGGGTACAGACCGGTATTGATGTCAATGTACAAATGCCCTTAAGCCGGCGCGGATCAAATCTGGTGGAGATACAGGTCGAAGCCGCTGAGCAGGAATTGACATTATTGAACAATAAGGTGGCCGTCGAAGTAACCGGAGTACGCGAGCGCTTGCGGGTCTTGCTGGTATCGGGGGAGCCTTATCCCGGGGTAAGAGCGTGGCGTAATTTGCTAAAATCAGACCCGGCTGTGGATCTGGTTCATTTTACAATTTTACGACCACCTACCAAACGCGACTTAACACCATTAAACGAAATGGCACTCATTGCATTTCCAACCCGCGAGCTATTCGTGGAAAAACTTAAAAGTTTTGATCTGATCATTTTTGACCGCTATACACGGCGCGGTGTTTTGCCCCTGTTATATCTGCAAAATGTGACCCAATACGTAGAAGAAGGCGGAGCACTAATGGTGGCAGCAGGCCCACCATTTGCCGGCAATGGATCTCTCGCAAGAACTTTTCTGGCCGGATTATTGCCTGCACGCCCCGATGGAAACATTCACACAGAACCCTTTAGGGCCAAAGGCACTGATATTGGAGCAAGGCACCCGGTAACTGCACCGCTTTTGGCACAACAGGAAAAATGGGGGCGCTGGGGCCGGGTAATCGGAGTTACCGGGGTAAGGGGTGAAACCGTCCTGTCTGCAAGTGAAGATAAACCACTATTGATTCTGGATCGTGTGGGGGCGGGCCGGGTGGCTTTGCTGCTTAGTGATCAGGCATGGCTGTGGTCCAGAGGTTTTGAAGGCGGCGGCCCACAATATGAATTATACCGCCGTCTGGCTCACTGGCTGATGAAAGAGCCGGAATTGGAAGAAGAATCCTTGCAAGGAGAAATCCGTGATGGGCAATTATACGTTCGCTTGCGCACATTGCAGGACAAACCGCCACCAATAGAGGTGACAGGCACACAAGGCAAAACATGGAGCCTTGAAACAAAACAAGTATCCCCAGGATTATACAGTGCCAGCATGAATGTGCCTGAGTCTGAAGGTTTGCTGACACTGAGCGCCGGTGAATTATTGGCTGTTGCTGCGCAAGGACGGCTGAACCCCCCTGAATTTGCAAGACTGCAACCGGTAAAAAAAGCTTTGGAGCCGTTAAACAAGCAAACCAGGGGAGGTGCGTTTTTTGTAAAAAACCTGCAATCCGACCTGCAAATCAGACGCACACGGCCACAAGACCGTCAGGCCGGCAGGAACTGGTTTGGCCTGCAGCAAAACAAGTTTCACATTAAGACTCAAATAAAGAAGCGACCCCTGATTGACCCAAGGATCGCTTTGATATTCTTGTTACTGCTTACAGGAAGCATGTGGTGGCGCGAAAGCAAAACCCAGGATCAGGTTCAATCCTGACCTTTGGGGTCAGGACTTTTGCTCTTCTTGATATTTTTGCATATCCCGCGCCATTTCCATATTCAGCATGCGCTGCCAATTGGCTTGTGACAAGCGGTGCGCATAAAATGCAGCCAGACCGCCATTATCGCGCAAGGCCATAATTTTATCCTCAGGCAACTTCATCAGCTTTTCTTCTGAAAGGCCGACATATTCACCCATTTTCTGTTCCACCAGCTTGCCTTCTGTATCTGGTGCCACAACCTGAATTTCTTCTTTGGCAAAAAGATCAAGTTCATTCATTGCCCGAACAAAATTGGCAGTGCCCATGGCTTCGGCATCATAGGCTTTTACAAATTCAACAGCCTGTGCCGTGGCTTCGGTCAACTCAGTACCATTAAAAAACGGCGATGTGGCGTTCTCGGTAATCATTGGTGAGGAGCGATCAATACATACCATCAAATTATTTGGATCCTGATCATTCTTGGCCGAAGCAAATGGATATCTGCGAACATATGCCGGTATATAAACCCCTTCTGCCATTTTGCCGTCATCCAGAACAAAGCTGTTGGTATCTTGCTTGATACCCATTACCACTGCCGGAGTTTTTTCTTCACCGGCAAATATAATCGGATAATTTAACGCTGCCAGCACAAATTCCGCTACTGTCACCGGAACAATCTGGGTTTCGCGTAAAAATGCAAAGGGCTGCTCGGTAAGCGGTGTAATACCAAGATTACCGTGTTCTTTGACGTTGAGCAATTCAGGTTGCTTATAGAACAACATATTGCCGGAAATAGATGTGGCGGGAGCGCCTTTTTCTTCTGCCATTTGGGTCCCCTGAACCTGATAATATGAATTAGAAGCGCGGGTCATAGCTGAACAATGAGTTAATGCCAACACCCAAGTGCTCTACAATCCGTAATAAGTTCACTTTTTTGGTTCATGGCGTACAAAAATTTTCCCTAAAATTTGAAGTTCTGGCTTTACGCTAGTTTTAGCCTGCTCTGCTATAAATGGGGCAGAAGGTCGGAAAAAACCGGCCCGCAAGGAGAATGCCATGAAAGAGCATAGTCTATTTGTGGATCTTAGGGTGCTGTTGGTACATCCGGATCAAGGTTCCTTTGACTTATTACAAATGGCCCTGGAAGGGTTCCGGTTTGATCGGATCACCCATGTTCAGGACATTGAAAGCGCCAAGGATCAACTCTGCTTTAACAGTTTTGATCTGCTAATCCTGTCCGAAGGAGTACCGGCAGCATCCACTTTATCACTACTTAAGCACATTGACTGCGGGGATTTGGGAAGTACTGAGGCTCTGGATATTTTATATCTGCACCCAAAGGAAGCCTGCATGAAGGAATTACCAAAACGCCTGAAAGTGCACTATTTGCAACAAACATCAAGTTCAGGCAAATTGCGTGACGGCCTAAAGGCTATTTTTGCCGCCAATGAACAAAAGCGTGTTAAGCCGGAATTTCTGCGTGGAAGGGCGGCTCCCCTGCCTCTTGTCCGGGAAAAAAGATAGTATCCATTTGATGCCTTGCCCTGATTATTCGTTACCAAGGCTACGTAAAAGCGAGCGAACCTGCGCCGCCTCGGCATCGGTGCCGCCGAGGGATAAGGCCTCTTCATAATACTGACGTGCAGTTTCAATTTCACCTGCATCCTGAGCAATAGCCCCCAGCCCCACATAGGCAGCAAAGGTTTCCGGATCAAACGTAAGCAAGCGCTCAAATACCTCTCTGGCTTCAGCAGACTTGCCTTCGACCGCAAGGCAGGAGCCAAATTTTGCCAGATTATCCAATTCCCATGGATCAGCTTTGACGATCCGTTCTGATTCTTCACACTGCCCGGGGGTCAAGGAACCAGCAGCCCGAAGCGAAGCCTCCCTTATCATTCCTGAACCTACAGGTTTTTTTACCGGAACCCGTTTGATCTTGCGACTGCCATCATGGCCTGACCTTTGATCATCATCAGATGAATGTTCGCCTCTTTCTAATGAGCTGTCTGCTGGCGTGTGATCACTACCGTGTTTTGCAGGATTTGCTGCTTTGGTTGTGCTTTTAACCTGTGCCTGAATAACAGGTTTTGTTTTGGCCTTATTATGTTCCACATGGGATGGATTGTGGGTTTTTACCACGGGTTTTACAAAACCTGTAAAGCTCAATGCGTCTTTGGGTGGAGCAACATGATTGGGAAAACTTGCCACAACCAGTACGGAGTTTTGATAAACTTTGGCATTGGCGCTAAGTACAGTATCGCTAAGAACCAGACGAATACGTAAACCGCCCGGAGCAGGAATGGTCCGCATGGAATGTATAAGCGAAGAATTGGCTGCAGACATGGTCATTGCTTCGGAAGCAACCCCCAAAATATCCACATCCATTCCCTGCTCGTTCATAATCACCTTGACCGCATCGGGTTGCTGATCAAAGGAAAACAATAATTTTGCAGCTTGTCCTTCCGCCGCAAATACTACATCACGCAATTCAGCCCTGACCGCAGCAGGCAAAAACAAAAACAGCAGAAAAAACAAGGATGAAAATAATGATTTGCTCATCAGGCAGAAACCTTTGATTAATGTGGCATTACCTGTATTCACTGTTAGGATTAATCTTGCGTTAATCAATTGCGAGACCGATTAAAAAATCTTACAAGCAAGCACCAACCAAAAGGATCCACCCATGCGCGAAGCTCTTATTGTCTCTACCGCCCGCACTCCCATTGGCAAAGCCTATCGGGGTGCATTTAACGACACCCAGCATCAGGCACTTGGTGGCCATGCCATCAAACACGCAGTAGCGCGCGCTGGCCTTAATGGCGAGGAGATAGATGACGTAATAATGGGAACTGCCATGCAACAGGGGTCTGCGGCACAAAACTCTGCCCGGCAGTCGCTTATCCGTGCTGGCCTGCCTAATTCTGTATCCGGAATGAGTGTTGATCGCCAGTGCGCATCAGGCATGATGGCAATTGCTGTGGCCGCCAAACAGATTATCTGCGATGGCATGGATATTTGCGTTGGCGGCGGAACCGAGAGCATTTCTCTGGTGCAAAATGACAAGATGAATTTATTTCGCGCTGCCGACCCGTGGATTAAAGAGCATAAACCAACACTGTACATGTCCATGCTGGAAACCGCCGAGATTGTGGCAAAGCGCTATAATGTCAGCCGCGAAGCTCAGGACGAATACGCCCTGCAATCACAGCAACGCACCGCAGCAGCACAGGCTTCTGGGAAATTTGATGATGAAATCGTCCCTTTGCCAACAATAATGAAAGTAATGGATCGCGAAACCAGGGAAATATCTGACAGGCAGGTTACTCTGGAAAAAGACGAAGGCAACCGCCCCACTACCACGTTGGACGGTCTGCAATCGCTAAAACCGGTATTTAAGGGCGGACAACAAATTACAGAGGGCCAGTTCATTACCGCCGGCAATGCCTCACAGCTTTCAGACGGCAGTTCCGCAAGCGTGCTAATGGAGGCCTCCGAAGCCGCACGACGTAATCTTACGCCCCTTGGAATTTATCGCGGCATGGCTGTGGCTGGAACCGAGCCTGATGAAATGGGCATTGGGCCGGTATTTGCTGTACCAAAATTACTAAAGGCCAATGGCCTGACGATGGATGATATTGATTTGTGGGAGCTAAACGAGGCATTTGCAGTACAAGTGATTTATTGCCGCGACAAACTTGGCATTGATAATGAAAAACTGAATGTAAATGGCGGCTCCATATCAATTGGCCACCCTTATGGAATGTCCGGAGCGCGAATGGTCGGCCACGCCTTGATCGAAGGCAAACGCCGTGGTGCCAAATTTGTGGTTTGCACAATGTGTGTCGGCGGCGGCATGGGGGCCGCTGGCCTGTTTGAAGTTGCCTGATTTTGAAGGTTGTTGGAAAAAACAATAAAACGCCCGCTTTAACAAGCGGGCGTTTTAATTTTCTTCAGTTCAAAATGAACGAGAATACAATCTCTTATCTCTCGCATTTTTGGCCGTAAAACCCGTCCTCAAGTAGCGAAGCGGTAGGACAAACAAAGAGTCCTCAAGTAGCGAAGCGGTAGGACAATTAAAGACTCCTCAAGTAGCCGCTAGGCGATAGGACTTAAAAGACCTTCCCACTTTTGCTAAAAATGCAAATCCTTGTTTATCGCATTTTTGGCCGCAAAACCGGTACCCACTTTTGCTAAAAATGCTCTAATGCTTAACATCCCGCCATACAGCCCGGTATGAGCCATAAAGCAGCAAGGCAAGCAGGAACAGATAGATAAGAACTACCCAGCCAGTGCGCTTGCGCTGTTCCATTTTTGGATCAGCAGCCCAGGTCAGGAACTCCACAACGTCTTTTGCCATTTGATCAACGCTTGCCTCTGTGCCATCAGTATATTCCACCCGGCCTTCGGTCAAAGGAGCGCCCATGGCAATCTGGTTACCACCGGAAAAATACGGGTTATAGCTCATGCCAGGGGATAATTTCATACCCTCTGGCGGATCCTCATAACCAGTAAGCAGTGAATATAGATAGTTTGAACCATCAGCACGGGCTCTGGTTATCAGCGACAAGTCCGGAGGAAACGCACCCATATTAGAGGCCTTGGCCGCCATTTCATTGGCATATGGGTTTGGTATCTTGTCTGCGGTTATTCCAGGGCGCTCAAACATATCGCCACTTTCATCTGGCCCATCAATGATTGTGAACATCTTGGCAATTGCCTTGATAACAGGATTATCATTGGGGTTTGGGTATTCAGGGTCATAAAACGGAGCCCCTTTATCTCCCAGATTATAAAAGGCCACATATTTTAAGGAGTGACAGGCGGCGCAAACCTCCTGATAAACCTGAAATCCACGCTGAGCCGCAGCCTTGTCATAGGTTCCAAACATGCCCTCAAAATGCCAGTCTTGGGTTTTGTTTTTGGCACCAGCACCAGCGGCAAATACGGCGCCGGCAGAAAAACTTGCAATAATCGCCAGGCTTACAATTCGCTTTAACATATCAATTGTCTCCCTTGTCGGTGCCTAAAACTGAGGCTTCAATACTGGCCGGTCTTGGTTTTGGCTTTTCCACCAGACCCAGGATTGGCAGGATCACAAGGAAAAAGGCAAAATAATATATTGTCAAAATCCTCGACATCCAGACAAAGGTCAGTCCGACTTCATGTCCATCGGCATCAACACCGGTAACAAATACCAGATCTGATGGCAATTTAGCCCCGGCCCAGCCCAGCCCCAGACAGACCAGAACGAACAAGAAGAAAAATTGCTTTGCCAATGGGCGATAACGCATTGAGCGCACCTTGGATGTATCCAGCCATGGCAGGGCAAACAACACCCCTATGGAGGCGAACATCGCAACCACACCCATTAACTTGTCCGGAACCGCCCGCAGGATTGCATAAAACGGAAGATAATACCATTCAGGAACAATATGCGCTGGCGTGGAATATGGATTGGCCGGTATGAAATTGTCCGGGTGGCCCATGCTGTCCGGCTTAAAGAACAAAAAGTACGAAAAGATCATCAAAAAGACGACAATCGCAAATGCATCCTTCACCGTGTAATAGGGGTGAAAGTTCAAGGTATCAGCTTTGGTTTTTATGGAAATGCCTGTGGGATTGTTATTGCTTGGAATATGCAATGCCCAAATATGCAAGATCACCATGCCTACAATCAGGAACGGCAATAGATAATGCAAGGAGAAAAACCGGTTTAAGGTCGGCCCGTCAACCGCAAAACCACCCCATAACCACTGGGTTACAGCAGTTCCTGCAGCTTCTGGAGGAATTGCACTGAACAAGTTGGTAATAACAATTGCGCCCCAGATCGACATTTGACCCCATGGCAGAACATAACCCATAAATCCGGTGGCCATCATCAACAGATAAATCACCATGCCAACAATCCAGATCATTTCTCTGGGATTTTTGGCTGAGCCATAATAAATCCCGCGGAACATATGGATATAAACGGCCAAAAACATCATTGATGCACCAACCGCGTGCATGGGCTGTAACATCCAGCCCCAATTGATATTGCGGTTAATATGCTGAACTGAGTCAAATGCCATGTCAGGATGCGGAACATAATGCATGGCCAGAATAATGCCTGTGATCAGTTGGCTAACCAGCATTACCGCCAGAATTGCACCAAATGTCCACCAGTAATTCAAATTTCGCGGACTGGGAAAGATCATGGTGTCAACGCCCAGCCTAATAATCGGCAGTCGCGCATCAAGCCATTTCTCTATGCCGGTTTTTGGATTATAATTTGATTGGCCGCTCATACCGAAGCCTCCTTACCGATTTGAATTACCGTATCGCTCATATACCAATAAGGCGGAACCTCCAGGTTGGTTGGCGCCGGGCCTTTTCTAATGCGGCCTGAATTATCATAATGAGAGCCATGACAGGGGCAGAACCAGCCGCCATATTCACCGCCCTTGGTATCTTTGGGATCAAACAGCGGCACACAGCCCAAATGCGTACATATGCCAATTGCCACCAGATATTGTGGTTTTAACTTGCCATCCGGGCCGGGAACCAGCCTTTCGCTGTCAGTTTGCTTGTCTTTTAGAACATTGACATCCAAAGATCGCGCCTCTTCAATCTCGGCCGCAGTGCGATAGCGAATAAATACCGGCTTGCCGCGCCATTTTGCAACCACTTGCGCGCCCTCTTCCAGTGAAGAAACGTCAAATTCTATTGTTGCCAGAGATAATGTGTCAGCAGACGGGTTCATTTGGTCAATCAGCGGCCAGGCCAAAAAACCTGCGCCGGCAACCACAGCAGTTCCCGAAGCTATATGAATAAAATCCCGGCGGGTTGGTTCGTCAGATTCAACAGGTGTGCTCACGTCAAATACCCTCATTTCGCCATGAGATTAAGTTAACCAGCGATTGGACATGGCATCCCACACCGCTTTTCCAAGACAGGATATCCAAAATACAACAGCACTAAGATCAACCCTTATGCTGAAAATGATGTAAACCCCTGATCTTGCCTCCGTAGAAGGGGATAAATTGCTATGCCGCATTATTCAACCAAAAATCGAAGAAATCTGTGTTTTTTCCTATAGAAGTTTTTTCTGGTAGTTATTGTACGGGTTTTAGCCGCAATTAAAGCCCGTCAAAGATGCCTGTTAAAGCAATTTGCCGCTCGACCTTGCCTTAAATCGCGATTATCACAGTCAAAATCTCATTCGGATACAAGCAAATGACCGACCAAGACCAGAAAAAACGACAAACCTCCGCATGGTTCAGCAAATTACAGGGCCGTATCTGCCATGCATTTGAGCAATTAGAATCAGAAGCACCTGCCAGCCTGTATGGCGGCGAAGCAGGCCAGTTCGAAAAAACTCCATGGCAGCGTGGCCCTGAACAAGGAGGCGGAGTAGCAGCCTTGATGCGAGGGCGCCTGTTTGAGAAAGTCGGGGTGCATGTATCTGAGGTTTATGGCGAGTTTTCCGAAGAGTTTCGCACACAAATCCCCGGAGCTGGAACTGATCCACGATTTTGGGCTGCTGGCATTTCACTGATTGCCCACATGAGAAACCCAAAGGTTCCAGCCGTGCACATGAACACCAGATATATTGTCACTACCCAGGACTGGTTTGGTGGTGGCGGCGACCTTACGCCCATGCTGGCAGAACAACGATCGGATGATGCGCCGGATACCATTCGCTTTCATGCCAGTATGAAAGCTGCCTGCGATGCTCATGACCCTGACTATTATCCAAAATTCCGAGATTGGTGTGATCGTTATTTTTATCTGCCCCATCGCGAGGAACCAAGAGGCACTGGCGGAATTTTCTATGATCGTCTGAATTCTGGAAATTTTGCCAGTGACTTTGCCTTTACCAAAGACGTGGGCAAAGCATTTTTAGATGTTTATCCGGCAATTGTACGCACCCGCATGGGCGAAAGCTGGTCAAGCGATGAACGTGAACAACAATTGATCCAAAGGGGCCGGTATGTAGAGTTTAATCTGCTCTATGATAAGGGAACCACCTTTGGCCTGAAAACCGGCGGCAATGTGAAAACTATCTTGTCCTCCATGCCTCCTATTGTGAAATGGCCGTGAATCCAGCCCGTTAAACACCACCGTTAACCATACTGGCCTGACACTTGCGTTATCATGGGTACAGATCTGGTTTGTCAGGTAAGCAATGTAGGATTATTTTGGGAAAACATATATTTTTCCGATACTTACAAATCACCCTTACAAAAACAGATCCGTAATGTCGGGATTTGCCCGGTAGAAAAATCCATACACGGGTACTTTCTGCCCAGCGTTAAGGAAGAACGGAATGTCGATCAGTACAATTTTAGGCACTGCACTATCGGGATTAGGCGCAAGTCAGGCCAGCTTGCGACAAACGGCCAATAATATTGCCAATGTGAATACTGAAGGCTATGCGCGCACCACTGCACCGACCATTGCACGCAATGTTGCCGGAGCCGGTCTTGGTGTTTCCCAGGCTGATGTGCGGCGCATTACCGATCAGTTCCTGCTAAGCACATCTTTGAGCGCCAGTTCTGATGCTGCTGCATGGCGAACCAGAGCTGATGTTTTGGATCGCGTACAAGCCCAGTTTGGCGCACCTGATGATCCCGGATCGGTATTTTCCAGATTAAACAGTGCATTTGCCGATATCGGCATAGCCGCACAGGATCCGGTTTCCGGGGTTCGCCGTATGCAGGCAGTCAATTCGGTAAAAGCCCTGTTTGATGAGTTCACAAGACTGGATCGTCAGATCAGATCCGCCCGCGCCGAGGCGCAACAGCAAATCAATACCAGCATTGATAGGACCAATCAGTTACTAAAAGAAATCAGCAATCTGAATACGGATATAACCAGAGGGGTAATACAAGGCGACGGCACCGGTGCTCAGAACCGGCAGTCTGCCTTGATTGATGAACTTAGCGAATTGATTGATGTGCGTGTGGAACGCAATGAACTGGGAGCCGCTACCATTCGCACCTCTGATGGCGTCTTATTGCTGGGGCAGTATGCCATGACCTTGCAAAGGTCTGCAGGATCGGGAGGAGCACCAGAGACTGTTTATTCACGAATCACTGCCACAGCACCCTCTGGATCCAGTATTGATCTGCAGGCCAATATTCAAGGTGGCCGTATTTTTGGACTTTTGGCATTGCGTGACACAGAATTGGTGGAGATGAGCGCTGAATTATCAGAACTGGCTGCCGGTACTGCTGATGCCCTTAACCGCGCACAATCTGATGCAGTGTCAGTGCCGCCTCCATCCTCTATACAGGGGCGCAATACCGGACTGATGGGCACTGATGCCTTAAACTTTTCCGGGGCCAGCACAATTGCTCTGGTAGCTGATGATGGCACACTGGTCAGCCGCGTTGATGTGGACTTTGATGCTGGAACATTAAGTGTTGATGGCGCAAGCCCGGTCACGATCGGCACAACTATTGACAGTTTTACAAATGCCTTGAACACCGCATTTGGCACCAGTGTTACCGTTGATTTTGCCCAAGGCTCATTATCCTTTGAAGCTTCTGGAACAAACGGAATTGGTTTTTTGCAGGACAGCACCAGTCCATCGGATCGCGCCGGGCGCTCAATGGCAGCGTTCTTTGGACTAAATGATCTGCTGACCAGCCCCCGGCCCACCCAATATGCCACCGGGCTATCTGGTGCGGACCCCCATGGATTTACCAATGGGCAGACTCTGGATTTTACGATCAATACCGGCGATGGCAGATCTGCATCTGATATTTCGGTAACTATATCCGGAACCAGTTTAAACGATGTATTGACCTCTCTTAATGACACTTCCACAGGTCTGGGCCGTTATGCCAGCTTTTCGCTGAACAGTGAAGGAAGGTTGCAATCGACACCGGTAACGGGGGCCGAAAGCTATCAGATCAATCTGAACACCGATAACAGCATCCGATCCGGTTCCGGCCTGTCATTTTCGCAAATTTTTGGATTTGGTAATAGCGTCCTGGCTGGACGTGCCAGTGTATTTTCAGTTCGCGAAGACATTGCGCGCAATCCTGATCTGTTATCACTGGCCCAACTTGATATTTCCGCCACCACCAGCGCCGGTGCTATTGTACTGGGCAAGGGTGATGGACGAGGTGGATTTGCCATTCAAAAAGCTCTGGAAACCACCAGGGAATTTCAAACTGCAGGATCCTTGTCCTCCACAAATTCCTCCCTGACTGATTTTGCAGGAAGATTTGCTGTAACCACTGGAAGCCGCTCTGCTACTGCGGACCGTGAAGCGCAAACTGCACTGTCTTTAAGTACCGAAGCTGATTTGCGCCGAGCCAATGTGGAAGGGGTCAATATTGATGAAGAGCTGGCCAATATGACCATGTTCCAGCAATCCTACAATGCGGCAGCCAGACTGATTCAGGCCGCCAAGGAACTAAACGATGTATTATTGAGAATGGTGTAAACATGCCCCGGATTTCTACCACACAGGCCAATCTGGCTAATTTAAGCTATTTTTTGCGCAATCAAAGCGCACTGTCAGTTGCACAGGAACAGGTGGCGACCGGTAAAAAAGCCGCCAGCCTAAAAGGTCTGGTAAACGAGCTGGGCACGTTAAATGCTGCACAGGCCGTAATGTCCAGATCACAAGGAACTTTGGACAGGATTGCTGAGCTGGAGCCAAAACTGGCCATACAAGACACCGCAATTGGTCAGATTGCCAATGCAGCAAATCAGGTGCGGCAAAATCTGATTGAAAGTCTGGGTTTGGATAATGGACAGACATTGATGCAAAATATTCAATCTGCCTTTGACCAGGTTGCAGGAGCATTAAACCAGAAATTCGCAGGCCGCGCCCTGTTTGCCGGAACCCGTACTGACAACCAGCCATTTACAGCCAAAACCCTCGATGAATTGGGGGCTGCGGCTACGGTTTCTGAACTATTTACAAATTCCAATGTGCGCCCCGTAAGTCGTATTGATGATGGAGAGACTATCGAAACCGGATTTTTGGCCAGCGATATTGCATCAGAACTGGTTACGATAATGAAAAACATCAAGGAATATAACGATGGTGCCAACGGGCCATTTGGCGCAGAATTAAGTGATGCGCAACGCACATTTATCAATGACCAGCTGGCAGCAGTGATACCGGCATTAGACAAGCTTTATCAAACTCAAAGCGAAAACGGCCTGCTGCAAAAACGAGTAGAGATCACCAAAACCCAGGAACAAGACCGGCAAACCATGCTTACCGGCGTCATCGGAGACCTGCAGGATGCTGATCTGGCCGAAGCTGCCAGCCGATTGCAGCAGGCTCAGGCCGCAGTGGAGGCCTCTGCACGTACATTTTCAGTTTTGTCAAAGGTAAGCCTGATAGATTTCCTAAGATAATCAGGATTTAGAGTAGCCTCAGATCAGGCCCAGGGTTATCTGGTCCAAATCATAGCGGAAATACTATAGCCCCGGCAGCTTAACACCCGTGCCCTTTTTACGAATAACGACTTCACCGCCGCCCGTGGCCTTATCGCCGGATTGTTTGCGGCGAAGCCTCTCGGCCTCGGCATCGGCATCTAACATGGTGCCATCCTCAATATAGGTATCACCATTGCGCCAGAACAGAATACGATCAGCAAAATTATTGCTTTTGGTCACCTGTCCATTGGTTTCCGCATCGAGCTTGGCCCTTATGGAGTTATCAACGATATCACCCTTGGCCTTGGAAATCAGTATCTTCTCGCCAACACTTGAAGAACTTACACCATCACCGCCAAGCATGGCAATGCGAGCTGCCTGCGAGGCTTCCAGATCCTGCGGGCGACGCTCACCGGGGCGTGGCGGTAGTAAATTATATTCCGGGGGAATTTCCAGAGGCGCCTTGGTAAGAATACGAAACTCATCTGGTTTGTTTTTTGCGGAACCTGTTGCCGCTGACATGCTTGTACATCCGCCAAGAACTGTGCCAATAGCCAATAATGCCAAAATAGAATTTGAGACAGGTTTCATCTTGTAAACTCCAAAATTTGCCGGTTTGTACCCGGCTTGCGCCCCGCCGCCAAGGGCATCATACACGTTTTCGCTTTGGTTCAAGAAAAAATGCATCAATTAAAATCAAAAACACCCCGATATTGATTGATGCATCAGCCACATTAAACACCCAGATAAAGTAAATATCGCTAAAATTGATGAAATCCACTACTTTTCCATATTGAATACGATCAATCATATTGCCAAAGGCACCACCGATAATCAGCCCCAGCGCTATCGCCAACAGCCGGTTATCAACCCGAAACAGCCAGATGATCATAAAAACCACCACGGCAAGGGCAAACAGTATCAAGGCCACTCTGCCCATAGTGGAATCAGCCTGAAACAGGCCAAAGCTAACCCCGCGATTCCACACAAAAGTAAGATCAGCGATCGGCGATAATTCCAGATGCCCTCCGGGAAATTCCCGAAGTTTCAGCACATTCATAATCCAATACTTGCTTAATTGATCAAGTACCAGAACGAGCACGGCCAAAGACATTCCTACAATATGAAATTTGGACATTTGTACCCGTATCCAGGATTGTTCAGCCATGTGCTTCATCCCATTGTCTTACTGCTTTTGCATCCCGTGGTGTAATTTCAGGAAATTCAGGATCTGCAATTTTGGGGTCAAAATATTTCCACGAACGGGCACATTTAACAAGCCCAAGATCAGCAGCTTTCCCAAACTCGACACCTATCCCGGTTTTGCTGCCATTTGGGGTTTCCACTTCGATCATGGTCATATCTGAAGAGATGTTGTCAGCCGCCTTGTCTGAAATTATCTGCGCCTTGCTGATGATGAGGGTTTCTTCAAGAAAATCACTGATATTGTCCTCTGCCAATCTGGAAACGGCCTGTTCAAAGCCTTTTTCAGTAACATAAAAACACAAGCAAGCCTCAAGTGATGATCCTATCTGCTTTGAGGATCGGGCTGTCTCCAGGCGCATTGAAGACACCTGGCGCAATATCTTGACCCATGCCCAGTCTGCTGCAAGCTCATGATCCAGCCAGCTCTCATCCACCGGTGCAAAGTCGCGCAAATGCACACTATCGGTTTCAGAGGGAAAACGGCTAAGCCAGGTTTCTTCCATGGTAAAGGGCAAAATCGGCGCCAGCCATGTAACCACCGAGTAAAACACCTTGTCCATCACCCATAAGGCAGCCTGCCTGCGCGGTTCATTCAAGGGATCGCAATATAGTGAGTCTTTTCTGATATCGAAAAACAATTGCGAAAGCTCAGAATTGCAAAATGCAAAAATTGCGCCGAACACCCCCTTATAGTTAAAGTTCCCGTAACCGGTTCTGACCTGCTCGTCCAACTCGGCCAACCGATGTAAAATTAATCTCTCCAAAGATGGCATATCTGCAATATTCATCGGAGCACCACTTTCATAATCATTTAGCGCACCTAGCATATAGCGCAGGGTGTTTCTGATTTTACGGTAGGAATCCGTTGCGGTTTTTAGTATTTCGTCACCAATGCGCATATCGTCCTGATAATCACTGGAAGCCGTCCACAAGCGCAATATCTCAACGCCATACTGGCGGGCAACATCCCCCGGAACCATGGTGTTTCCTAAGGATTTGGACATTTTACGACCGTCCTCGGCCATGATAAATCCGTGCGTTACAACCTTTTTGTACGGGGCTTTGCCTCTGGTACCGCAGCTTTCCATCAATGAGCTTTGAAACCAGCCCCGATGCTGATCAGAACCTTCCAGATATACATCTGCCGGCCAGACCTGATCCGGGCGGTCTTCCAGCGTAAAAACATGCGAACAGCCACTGTCAAACCAGACATCTAGAATATCAGTGACTTTTTCCCACTCATCAGGATTATATTTGTCACCAAGAAACTCCGCCGATGGAACTGCGCTCCACGCCTCGACACCCTGTTCATTGATTGCCTTGATAATGCGCCCATTAACCGCATCGTCCCGTAAATATTTGCCAGTTCCCTTTTTTACAAACAAGGTCAGCGGCACCCCCCATGCCCGCTGCCGGGAAATCAGCCAATCGGGGCGATCCTTGACCATTGCCCCGATACGGTTTGCTCCTCTGGGCGGAAAAAACTCCACCTGCTCCAGGGCTTTTAACGCCTTGGCACGCAAGCCATCCGCACCCCTGTCATCACCCATAGGGATAAACCATTGCGGGGTATTGCGAAAAATAATCGGAGCCTTTGAGCGCCATGAATGAGGATAAGAATGGGTGATACGCGCCCGGGCCAGCAATGCGCCAACTTCAAGCAATTTAGCCAAAACCGCTGCATTGGCCTTGCCGTCCTGTCCGGTTTTCTTGCCCGATGTGCGAATTACATCCAAACCTGCAAATAAGGGGACATGGTCATAATAAACGCCGTCCGGGCCTACGGTTTCAGGAATTTCCATATAGCCATTAGCTCGCCACACATCATAGTCCTCGGCACCATGGCCGGGCGCAGTATGGACGAAGCCAGTACCGGCTTCTTCGGTTACATGATCGCCCTGCAATAATGGCACATCAAAGTCATAACCCTCCCCCGCAAATGGGTGGGCGCAGACAAGGATGGCTGGATCTACATCGCCAAGCCGTTTGGATCCGGAAATTTTGGCAGAAGCACAAATATTCTCCCAAAGATTATCAGCAACAATCAGTTTTTCACCAACCCGCGACCATGGGGTGAAATCACTGTCGTCAATCGCCGTTACTTCATAAAGGCCGTACTTGATTGATGGATTGTATGAAATCGCCCGATTGCCCGGTATTGTCCAGGGAGTTGTCGTCCAGATCAGGACACTGGCATCTTCATTGTCACCGCCGGTTACAGGAAACCTGACCCAGATCGCAGTGCTGACATGATCGGCATACTCCACTTCAGCCTCAGCCAAAGCGGTTTTTTCCACCGGCGACCACATCACAGGTTTGGAGCCACGATAAAGATCACCGTTCATGGCAAATTTCAAGAACTCCGAAACAATTGTGGCCTCGGAGGAAAATGCCATAGTAGTGTATGGATTATCCCAATCGGCAAATACGCCAAGGCGCTTGAACTCTTCGCGCTGCACGTCCAGCCAGTTTTGCGCATAAGCCCGACACTCGGCCCGAAACTCATTGATCGGCACTTCGTCCTTGGATTTGCCTTTTTTGCGATATTCTTCTTCGACCTTCCACTCAATAGGCAGGCCGTGACAATCCCACCCCGGAACAAAGGAAGCGTCATAGCCCATCATTTGATGAGAGCGCACTACAAAATCCTTTAATATCTTGTTCAGCGCTGTACCCAAATGCACATGGCCGTTGGCATAAGGGGGGCCATCATGATAACTGAATTTTTTTCGTGACCCGGAGTTTTTGCGCAACTGCCCATAAATATCCAGCTCCTGCCAGCGTTTCACCCATTCAGGTTCGCGCTTGGGCAATCCTGCGCGCATGGGAAAATCCGTTTTGGGAAGGGCCAGGGTTTCACGGTAATCACGTTGATTTGAGGAACTGTCAGTCATCGGTTATCATCACATCTAAATAGTTTGAAGATCAAAATTGTTTGCTGCCGGCCATAACCCTGTATTCATTCTGGTCAGGCCGGGGTGATAATTCGCGCACCGGTTATTTTCATATAGATATACATTAAAGCGGCCTATCAGGTCATTTGCGCGCGGTCTAGTCGCAAATAGCGGCTGGTATGATCTTGCGCGGTTTTTATGTCAGTTGCTATTTGCTCCTGCAAGGCTGGCAGCCCATCAAATTTTTGCTCTGGCCTGATAAATCTCAACAAGGAAACCTCAAGCAGCCTGCCATACAAATCGCCGGTAAAATCAAACAGGTGAATCTCCAGACGCTCCTCCTTGCCATCCAAAGTAGGCCGGGTGCCAATGTTGACCACACCGCTTAATAAGGGCCCCTCACCTTCGATTTGTGCAAATGCCGAGTACACGCCAAACCTGGGCCGTAAATATTCGCCAAGTGACAGGTTTGCCGTGGGCACTCCAATAGTACGCCCCCTTTGCTGACCAAACTCCACCCTGCCTCTTATTGACCACATGCGCCCCAAAATTGAAGTTGCAGTTTCACAATCACCAGCCTGTAAAGCCTTGCGCACAGCAGTGGACGAGAACCGGGTTTCTTCACCTGCCAGCTCTACCGCATCCACGCAAAAACCAAACTCTTTGCCAAATTCAATCAGCGAAGCCACATCACCCATCCGGTCACGGCCAAAATGATAATTTTCCCCGACACTCACATGGCGAATGCCCAGACCATCCCGCAATACTTTTTGTGCAAATTCGCGATCACTCATCAAGCTCATTGCCCGGTCAAAGGGCAGGTTATACAATAATTCCACCCCCTGTGCCTGCAGGGCATCAGATCTGGCCTCATTACTTTGCAGCCTGGATGGTGCTGCTGATGGAACAAAGAACTTTTTGGGATGCGGGTGAAAAACCGCCGTTCCCAATGGGCAGGATAACTGTTCTGCGGCCCGGGCTGCTGACTGGATTACCTTGACATGACCTTTGTGGACACCGTCAAAATTGCCCAGCGCAATAGCTGCACCCCTTTCTTTGGCGGCAAGGCCCTCAAATTGATCCAGAATTTGCATATAAACTATTCCTTCACGAGGCCTCACCGGGACGCGAATCAACCATTACCCCGGCCTTTCCCTTGGCAATTATCGTATCGCCCACTGAACATTGCATGTTCAATACCACTCTACGGCGACGTACATTTACTTCGGCTACTTCTGCCCGGGCAATTACCGTATCGCCAATGCGCACTGGAGCCCTGAATTTCAGTTCCAGAGTTGTAAAAACCGCGCCTGGACCGGGAAGTTCATTTCCCAAGATTGCCGATACATAAGAAGCGGTCATGGCTCCATGGGCTATCCGCCCGCCAAAAGACGTGGTTTTGGCATATTCCTCATCCATATGCAGCGGATTGTAATCGCCGGAAATCCGGGCGAAATCCTCTACATCCTGCTCAGAAACATAATGGCTGGACTCACGAAACATCCCCACTTCCAAATCTTCAATATAAAATCCGTGTTCGGCTTTAATTGGCATTGCATTTTACCCGAATTAATTGCGCTAATATGATTTTCAGGAAACCCCTCCCAAATTCAGCGGCCATTTGTGGAGGATTTTGTTCATATTGGCAACCGCCTGGATACTGCAAGGATACTCTTGCCGGTAATTTGTGAACATGAACACCCGAACCGAAAAATTGCCAGAAAACAAAATATAGAAAACTTCGCATTCCTGTTAAAAATGCGAATCTTGCCTTTATTTTAACGCAAATGGGAATTATATCTTGCCTGTCTGCTTGCAGACTATGGCGATAAACGCGGCGGATTTACCGGTTCGGACCCGGGGGCAGTACCCGGCGGCTCCACCACCAACGCTTTGCGCTCTTGCACGTAAAGAGCGCTGCTGATGGGGCCGAAACAGTATCGACGGACGGCCAATGATGTTTGCTTTTGCCCGGGTGAGGCCCGTTAAAGGCTCAAAATTGAATAGTTGCAAATGACAACAATTCTCAAGAGTTTGCTCTCGCAGCGTAAGCTTGCGCGAGTTACTCGCATTTAACTCCTGACCCCTTGAAAGGTCAGGCGGGGTTCGGAGGCACCTGGCAACAGAAGCCTCCACTTTCCCCTGCTAACTTCTGAATTAACTGCTGGCGCTTATCTCGTCCCTGGCCAGTTTTTCGCGTAGCCATGAGCCACCCAGCCATAAAACCGGAACAATAAACAGACCATAGGACATGAAGGCTTCCACCAAAGGAAGTTTAATAAAGCTCGTCCACTGATGCAGGCTTGCATTCAAATCCTGACCAAGCAGAGGGATAAATCCATCTTCGCTCAGCTCATAAACTCCGTACAGGAACAGGTGCAATGCAAACAGAATCAGGAAAATACCAGTAACCTGCAAAAACAGTGGCAAATTGATTTTGGCACTTTGCGATATCCACAACAAGGCAACCAAAGCAACCAATGAGGTGCCTGCAAGACCACCAATCCACATGGATGTTGCACTATATTGTGAGCTAAACGCCCCAAGCATCAAGGCTGTCTCCATGCCTTCGCGGGCAATCATCAAGGTAGCAAATGTAAAAACCCCTATCATACCGACAAGGCCGGCTTTTTGCGTACTTTTTTCCAATTGTTCGCCAATTCTGCCGCGAATGCTTTTGGCAGTTTTCATCACATAATAGGTAAAGGTAGCCACTAAAAACCCGGCAATGATTGCAAGGCTTCCCTCCCAGACCGGCTCATCGGCCAGACCAGCAACATGCCAGCCAGTAGTTGCACTGACCAGCAAAGCCGTGATCACACCGGCATAGACCGCCTTGTTAAACTGCGATTGGCCGGTATTGGACAAATATGCCAACATGATCGCCACCACCAAAAAGGCCTCGAGGCCTTCACGAAAAACCACCACAAGTGTTGCCAGCATTTTATTTTCCCTGATCCTTGTTGCACATGAGAATAATTCGCAACTTAATCAGAGGCCATACAGATTGCAAGCTTTTTCGGGTGTCATTTTGTCGCAAGCCTTGTGCAAAATGCTCACCTTGCAATCAGGGCTATCCATTCGTCTTCGCTTAATACTTTAACGCCAAGATCATTAGCTTTTTTCAGCTTGGATCCAGCGCCGGGGCCAGCGACCAGAATATCGGTTTTGGCCGACACTGATCCCGACACCCTCGCCCCCAGCGCACTGGCCTTGGCCTTGGCTTCATCACGGCTAATGTGCTGCAGTTTCCCGGTAAAAACCACTGTCTTGCCCGATATGGCACTATCAGATTCAGGTTCATCCATATCAAGAACCGAAACCTGCAAAAGCAGGCGCTGCACCATTTCCGCTGAATGGCTTTGGGTGAAAAAGTCTATTACACTGCCTGCGGCGGCCTCGCCAATGCCATCAATTGCCAGCAATTCCTCCATGGCCGTTAGGCGCGTTACTTGTTTCAGTAAATTATCTATTGAGCCAAAATGATGGGCAAGCAGCCGGGCATTGCCCTGGCCAACATGCCTGATCCCCAAGGCATTCAGAAACCTGTCCAGCGGCACTTCTCGCTTTGCATTGATCGCAGCAACCAGATTGGCAACCGAGGTCTCACCCCAGCCCTCACGTTCGGCAAGTTTTAAGTCATCCACCCGTTTGCTGAGCAGAAAAATATCTGCCGGCTCGCCAATAATTCCTTCTTCAAAAAAGCTCTCAATCTGTTTGGCTCCCAACCCTTCAATATCAAAGGCCTGCCGGCTGACAAAATGCTTTAATGCCTCAACTTTTTGAAATGGGCATGCCGATTGCCCTGAACAGCGGGTAACAGCTCCAGGCTCGCCCTTATCATCAAGATCGCGCTTAAGCCTGGTTTGCAAAGGACAGGGACAGATTTTTGGAAATTCAAACGGCGCTGAGCGGTCTTTACGATCAGCATTTAGCACTTTTACCACTTGCGGTATGACGTCACCTGCCCGCTGTATCAGTACAATATCACCAATCCGTACATCCTTGCGCCGCAATTCATCTTCATTATGCAGGCTGGCATTTGAGATAACCACCCCGCCCACGGTCACCGGCTTTAACTTTGCCACCGGGGTCAGGGCTCCGGTTCGACCCACTTGTATCTCAATATCCTCAAGCACTGTGCTGGCCTGCTCCGGGGGAAATTTGTGGGCAATGGCCCAGCGCGGACTGCGTGAAATAAATCCTAGCCTTTGTTGAAGGGATAACAGGTTTACCTTGTAAACCACACCATCAATATCATAACCAAGAGCAAAACGTCTGGCCTCTATCATTTGATAATGTTCAATCATTTGCAAAGGAGAGCTGCACACCTTCGTCAATGGATTTACCGAAAAGCCCCATTTTGCCAGCAGGCCAATAGCCTGTTCCTGGCTCTTGGCAAATTCATTACTAACAAGACCCCATGCATAGGCAAAAAACCGCAAGGGACGGCGGGCAGTTATTTTGGCATCGATTTGCCGCAAAGAGCCTGCTGCCGCATTTCTGGGATTTTTATATGGATCCTTCTGATTACTGATCTGTTCCTGATTCATTTTTTCAAAGTCCGCATGAGGCAGATACACCTCGCCGCGCACCTCCAAAACTT
This sequence comes from Robiginitomaculum sp., assembly GCA_015485155.1. GTDB lineage: Bacteria > Pseudomonadota > Alphaproteobacteria > Caulobacterales > Maricaulaceae > Robiginitomaculum_B. Next base: position 39,222 of record WFUF01000007.1, read on the forward strand.
CCGGCCAGTCATTGCCGCTTAAAACTTTTGGAACATCAATAATCGTACGCACATTTTCGGTTACGTCCTCTCCGACCTCCCCGTCGCCACGGGTCGCTGCCTGCACCAGCTTGCCATTTTCATAACGAATACCGGCACTCAAACCATCAATCTTCGGCTCAGCCGTAAATGTCAGCTCATCTTCTTCCGACAGGCTTAAAAACCGGCGCACTTTGCTTACAAACTCAACCACGTCATTGTCATCAAATGCGTTAGCCAGGCTGAGCATTGGTACAGCATGAGAGACTTTGGCAAATTTTTGCGATGGAGCAGCGCCTACCCTGACACTCGGGCTGTCGGGGCGAATCTGATCAGGAAACAGGCGCTCAATTTCGGCATTGCGCTGCCGCAGGGCGTCATAGGCCGCATCGGAAATTCTGGGGGCATCAGCAAGATAATACGCCTTGTCATGAGATGCGATCTCTTTTGCCAGACGCGCAAGCTCTGCCGCGGCTTCCTGCGCGCTCATTTGATCCGGAGATTTGGGAATTGCCATAAATTAAGCTCTTGGAAGTTAGCAGGGATTCACCTGCTAAACCTAACGCATTTTCAGCAAAAACATAACCAAAGTTTTGCAAATAACCTTAATGTATTAAGGCCAACCCTCTTTAATTCCCAAGGATTACCCGAAATTCTAGCTTATATTGGCATAGCGCTTGAACAACCAGACCCGAACTGCACTGGCCAATCCGGTTTTTTCCGGTGATTTGGCGCGATCCTGATCAATATCAGCAATCACCCTGGCCATAGATTTATTCTCAGCCTCGGCAACATCGCGCAACGCATCCCAAAACACAGCCTCCAGCGCCAATGATGTTCTGTGACCAGACAAAGCCAAGGATCTTTTCTCAAGCACTAATACTCTCCTATTCATAATCAACGGACAGGGTTCATAATCAACGGACAGGGTCACAAGCCCTGAAACCTGAGTGTGCATTTACCACATCACCCCCGACAACGTATGGGACAAGAAGTCGCACTTTTGAGAAAAGCCCTGTAATCTTAAGTCAACCGATGGCCATCAAGTCGCCGTTTGCTGCGATTTGACTCCCTGTCAGTTGTTTGCTTCACCGATTTTGGCAAACCATACTTAATCCGGTTCTGCGCGGCAGATTCCTGTTTTTTCCTGCGCAGTCTTAGCTTTCTCGCCTGCCTCAAATTAGCTGGTTTGGTCATCATATTCTCTTTTGAGTTTCTACCTTGGTGAGATCATTTGCTCCGGGCGTACAATCCGATCAAACTCCTCAGGGCTCACAAAGCCAAGAGCCACAGCTTCATCACGCAAATTTGTTCCGTTTTCATGGGCAGTCTTGGCAACTTTGGTGGCATTATCATAACCGATAACCGGCGCAAGAGCAGTAACCAGCATCAGAGATTTTTGCATCAATTCCTCAATGCGTTGTCGATCAGCCTTGATACCGACCACACAATTATCTGTAAATGAACGCACTGCATCACTAAGCAATCTGATGCTTTGCATCATATTATATATCATGACCGGACGATACACATTAAGTTCAAAATGCCCCTGACTGCCGGCAATGGTAATGGCGCTGTGATTGCCCATCACTTGTGCGCAAACCATGGTCAGGGCCTCAATCTGGGTCGGATTAACCTTGCCGGGCATAATCGAAGAACCTGGCTCATTCGCAGGCAGGATCAACTCGCCAAGTCCGGAGCGGGGGCCAGAGCCCAAAAACCTGATATCATTGGCAATTTTTAACAAGGAGGCCGCCAGAGTATTTAGCGCACCATGCGCAGCAACCATGCCGTCACTGGACGCCAGAGCTTCAAACTTGTTCGGCGCAGTGACAAAATCAAGTCCGGTCAATTGGGCAATATTGGCGGCAAATTTTTCCGCAAACCCCGGCTTGGAATTTAACCCGGTTCCAACTGCCGTTCCGCCTTGGGCTAAAGGAAGCACTTCTTGCAGCCCGGCGCGTACCCGGCGGATTCCATACTCCACTTGCGTCTCATAGCCGGAAAACTCCTGCCCTAAAGTCAATGGAGTGGCATCTTGTGTGTGAGTGCGACCATTTTTGATAATACCGGAAAACTCTTCACTCTTTTGCCGTAAGGCGGATAACAAATGCTCCAGCGCCGGAAGCAGGTCATTATGCAGGCTGACCGCAGTGGCAATATGCATGGCCGTAGGAAAGGTGTCATTTGAAGACTGGCTGCGATTTACATGATCATTGGGATGCACAGGAGTTTTTGATCCGATAACTCCACCAAGTATTTCAATGGCTCGGTTGGCAATAACCTCATTGGCATTCATATTTGATTGGGTGCCAGATCCTGTTTGCCAGATCCGCAAGGGAAAATGTTCGTCCCATTTGCCCTCAAAAACCTCACGTGCCGCCTGCTGGATGGCATTGCCTAATTGCGGCTCCAGGTTCTCAAGCTCCACATTGCTTTTGGCCGCAGCGTATTTGACCATGCCCAGGGCTCTAATCATCGGTATCGGCATAGTCTCGCAGCTAATATCAAAATTGATGAGGGAACGGGCTGTTTGCGCCCCGTAATACTTGTCAGCAGGAACCTGAAGTTCGCCAAAACTATCGGTTTCAATACGGGTTTTGCTCATGGAAACACCTATTCGACTATTAGAGAATCAGCATGGTTGAAACCCATGCATACGCCCATACAGGTATTTCAGAATCGTGCGCTTGCGTCCAGAGCCAAAACCTTCCCAACCACTCTTAGCTTAAAAACCACATGGATGGATTTACTGGTAAACCCTGGAATGAAGGGGGTGGGTTGTAATATATGTGCTAAGAATATCAAATTCCCTCACTTGCGGATATTTAATCTCCTATGGCTTTGCTATTTTAAGGACGGGTTTTTGCTACTGGATAAATACGGCAACAAAGGCTAGAGAACAAATTTTAGTATTTTGAACCTGAAAATGTTCTAAGCATCTAGGATTAGGAAACGTCTGGATAATGAAATTTCAAAGACTGGATATTCCTGCAATCATCCTGATCACGCCGGATCGGCATCAGGATAAGCGCGGATTTTTTAGTGAAACCTATCGCCGGGATATCTGGCAGGAAGGCGGCGTAAATGGCAATTTTGTACAGGACAATCATTCACTGTCCGTTGAAAAATTTGTAATACGGGGCCTGCATTTTCAATCACCACCCAAGGCACAGGGAAAACTGGTCAGGGTCAGCCGGGGAAGCATTTTGGACGTAGCTGTTGATATCCGCCATGGCAGTCCCAGCTTTGGGCAACATGTTTCTGCAATACTTGATGCCAAAACCGGCCAGCAATTATGGGTGCCTGCCGGCTTTGCCCACGGGTTTTGCACCTTGGAACCAGACACCGAGGTGCAATACAAAGTAACCAACCATTATGCGCCTGAATGTGATGCTGGTATCAAATGGAATGATCCGGCACTTGGTATCAATTGGAATATCCCGGAAGATAAAGCGGCAATTGTTTCCGAAAAGGATCAATCTGCTGTCTGTCTTGCTGAACTTGATGTTGTTTTTCCTTATGAGAAATTCAAATGAGCGCCAAACCAAAAACCTATCTTGTTACCGGAGGTGCCGGGTTTATTGGCTCGGCCCTTTGCCGCTATCTGATACAAAAGGCAAATGCCCGCGTTATCAATGTAGATAAGTTAACTTATGCGGCTAATCTGCATTCTCTTGATGATTTGAAAGACCACAAAAACTATTCATTTGTTCAGGCCGATATTTGCGACCGCAAGGCCATGGCCGAAATATTATCAAACACAAATCCTGATGGGATATTTCATCTGGCCGCTGAAAGCCATGTGGACCGCTCCATCACCGGCGCGGCAGACTTTATTCAAACCAATGTGGTAGGTACATTCGTCCTGCTGGAAGAAAGCTTGCGCTATTGGCAGGCCATGAGCATCTCTTCGCAAGAGCAGTTCAGGTTTTTGATGGTATCCACTGATGAGGTATATGGCTCTTTGGGCGAAACCGGCCTGTTCCACGAAAGCACCGCTTATGATCCTTCCTCACCCTATTCAGCCAGCAAGGCCGCCTCTGATCATCTAGCAATTGCCTGGCACAGAACTTACGGGTTTCCTGCTCTTATTTCCAATTGCTCAAATAATTATGGCCCGCACCAGTTTCCGGAAAAGCTTATTCCGCTAATGATTCTAAATGCCCTGCACGGCAAACCATTGCCTGTTTATGGTGATGGATCACAAGTGCGCGATTGGCTTTATGTGAATGATCATGCCCGGGCATTGCATCTGGTACTTACCAAGGGCACACCCGGTGAAAAGTACAATGTTGGTGGTCGTAATGAACGCACCAATTTACAGGTTGTTTCACGAATTTGCGCCCTGCTTGATGGATTGCGCCCGGCAAAAAGACCGTATCTGGAACAAATAACATTCGTAGATGATCGTCCCGGCCATGATAAGCGTTATGCTATTGATGCCGGTCGCATTGAAAACGAGCTGGGCTGGAAAGCAGAGGAAAATTTCGACAGCGGAATGGAAAAAACTGTAAAATGGTATCTTGAAAACCCCAGTTGGTGGCAACCACTGGTAGCGTCCGGGGAATTGGGCAAGCGTCTTGGTCTTGGGACCGCAACAAAATGACAAAGCCATGAAAATACTGGTAACTGGCGGTTCGGGACAATTGGGACATGCTCTTGGCACCATTGAGACGCACCATAAAATCATAACCTTAAGTCGCGCCGAGTTTGACTTGTGCGACACAGATATAATGAGCCGTACACTGGATAGTGTCTGCCCTGACATTATTATCAACACTGCGGCATGGACTGATGTTGATGGTGCTGAAAATCATCCCAAACAGGCTGAGGAGATAAACTTTTACGGCACAAAAAACTTAAGCCAATTGTGCAACAAGAATCAGATCGGACTGGTTCATATTTCCACCGATTATGTTTTTGATGGCACAAATTCTAAAATATGGCGCGAGGCTGACACCCCCATGCCACAAACCGTCTATGGTAAAACCAAGCTGTCTGGCGAACAGGCAATAGCCGAAACTCACCCTAATCACGCAATTATCAGAACTTCCTGGGTATTTGGCCCCCATGGCAGGAATTTCCTTAAAACCATGCTGCGGCTGGCCAAAACCAATACTGCAATATCGGTAGTAAATGATCAGATTGGCAGCCCGACTTATGCTCCGCATCTGGCACAAGCCCTGATACTGGTTGCAGAAAAACTACTCGATGGTAAAGAGTGCGGAGTTTTGCACCTGTCCGGGAGCACAAACACCAGTTGGGCCGGATTTGCCGAAGAAATTTTTAAGCAAAGCGCAGAGCTGGGCGGCCCCTCGGCCACAGTAAACCCGATACCTACTTCAAAGTTCCCAACCCCCGCAAAACGGCCGGCAAATTCTGTACTGGATTGCAGCCTTGCAAAATCACGCTTTGGCATTTGCCTGCCAGATTTCAAAACCGGAATAGCACAATGCCTGCAATTACTGCCTGATTTGCGCTAGTTTTTTGCGAAGTAAGTAAGAACCGGACAGTAAGGGGCGCTCAAGCATTATATATGTTAATTGCCCGACAATAAGAGAAACTACTATCAAAACCGGTAGCACAATAACATTGTCCACAAGACCGGGAACGGCAAACCATCCCCATATCCGCCCAAACAGGCTTAAAGTCAGCAAATGCGTCAGATACAAGGAATAGGATTGATCACCTGTCCAGATCAAAAATCTGGAAAACGATTTGCCGCTTTTTTCCATGGCCACACAGCCCAAAACCAGCAAGGCGGAGGACGGCGCAAAAATCAGCGCCCGCTTCCAGTCTGTCCAGAAATTGTCGGCAGCAAGAAATCCTGCATAGAAAAGTCCTGCTGCAAACAGAATAATTCCCGCAGCCAGCCACAACCACCAGCGGGAAAACTCCCAGCGCAGTACAGCCATTGCCACCAGCGCCCCGGCCAAAAACTCAAAAGTAAGAGGAGAAAAAATGATTCTTTGTACCGGAGTGAACACGGGGCCAACAATCACATAGCCCGCCACTGCCACGCCAGCAAACAGCAACAAGAGTGCAAGCAGAAACTTGCGAGAAAATAATAACAGGAACCCGAAAACAAAATAAAAATACATTTCATGAATCAGAGTCCAGCCCACAGGCAATAGCGGATCACGAACATCAGGAAATAATAAAAAAGAACGCAACAGATCAGGTGCCACCTGAATACTGGAAGACACAAATTGCGGAAGTTCAATCCAGACCAAAGTCAAAGGCAATGTCACTATCCAGTACAGGGGATAAATCCTGCTGATGCGGGCAAACAAGAATAAAAGGGAACTACGCAAGCCAAACTGGATATCTTTGGTTATGTAAACCATGATAAATCCGCTTATGGCAAAAAATATATCAACTCCGGAAAAGCCGATAATCCATACATCCGTAAGCAGGCGATCCCCGAAAAAATTGCGCTCCACAGCCATTAAATGAGAAAACAGCACTAATAATACTGCCACCCCGCGCAGAGCCCTGATACTATTTAACCTTGCTGGCAATTGCCCCGTATTCATAACAGGCTTGTCCTATATGTTTTCATTTTCCAGCATGAATTCCCAAATTTCATCTGAAAAATAAAACAGTCTTCGCTCGGCACTGCCACGAATAGAGTCAGGGCGCTTGCGCAGCCTCTCCACCGTGTGCAATCTTTCGGAAAAAGCCCTTTCGCTCATACTTAAAACCTTTCTGGGCACATCGGCATCAGTAAGAGTATTACGCATTTTTGTTACCAGATTACGGTTACCGGCAATGTATTGCCCCTCAAGTGCCGCCTTGCATGAGATCATTTGTTTTGGCGTTTCAAATACCCCGTTTTGCTGATAATGCGAGATTGAATTAACAACAAAGTCAATTTCTTCACGCAAGACCGGGTGGCGCAAATAAATTGACTTTAGCTCCAACAGCCGGTTTTCCAGTTCCTCTTTAAGAACCTTATCGTCCTGCTCTATCACTATAATAAGGTCAATATCAGAGCCTTTGACCATTTCACCGGTAAAACGCTCAGGCCGCTCCACCTCATGAGCCATGTCCCGGCATACATCCCCGGCAATAACCACCCCGATTTTTTGTAACAGCTCACCATCAAATGCTTCGGCGATCATCTGAAATGCAGTTTCACGCTTTTGCCCGGAAACCTTGCGATGATATTCGCGTTTCCTCGCAGCAACTTCTGCAGCCTGTTTGATATTATTGACTGTAGAAATCCGGCTATAAGTCAAAAAATCCCGCAAAATAGAGGGACTAAGACGAGCAAAACCAGGAATTTCGGCATCTATGCGCAAATAATATCTGGCATAATCACTGTTAAATAATTTTCTGGAATTGATGCAGGTGCGCCAGATATCAAAATAGCTGCCACCCAGTTTTTCACACAAATGCGCACCTGATACCGAGCCTGCCTCTGGTAAAATATCAATAATCCTGTTTTCAAGTTTTTGATCAATCATAGCCGGCTTTCATTGCCAATACGCAAAAACAGTTACAATCAACCTTGATTTACCCGAAAACACAATCGCCATGGCGACAGTTAAGGCTCAATTATCACTCTTTTCGCAAGCCGCCAATGCGAATACTGGAGCCAGTCTTTTCAATGGTTCTGCCTACCACATAACCACCAAGCCCCATTGTCAGCAGGCTCCACATGCCAGGCGGTATCTCAAGCACTACCGCCACACCACCAAACGCCTGCACATAAGGTGCAATCAAATAATTATTGGCAATGACCGCCATAAACACCAGCATGGAAATAGGCCGCCAGTTACGTTGCAGCCAGCTTTCACCCTTGGCTTCAGCAACTACAACATCGCGCCCGGCCATTACGTATTCTTTTTCCTGCTCAATCAACAAGCGCTCAATTTCACGCTCAAGAGCAAAACGCTTATCATTATCAGGAACCAGTTCCCTGATAACTTCGGTTACCGGGCCAATCAGGGCTTTGAAAACACTCATGCCGGATAATCCCGCCATCGCAATTGAAAATGTGGGCCGTCTGGAAAGCTTTTCCAGTCACCACCCCATTTGATCGGTATGTTTAGACCATCTGCTGCCGCCTTCATCGCATCTGCAATTTTGTGATATAGCGGCCAGTCCCACCTAACTTCACCATCAACATAAGCAACCAGGTCAACCGCATGACCTGTTAAGTGACGTGATTGCAAGGTAGTGGTAGCGCCGCTCTTAAATAACTGTTTCTGGCGCTCCAGTGTGCGCAGCCCTTCTGAAACGCCAAAGTCGACATGGCTGTGTAAAATTGCAAGCTGCACGGTTTTGCGAAGATCCGGATGGATTAGAGCCAGCCGCTCAAGTGAACGCTTTGAAAGAGAAAATTCCATAACCTGTTCCGCCTTGTCCATAGGCACACAAGTATAGGCCTAACCAGCATGAAGGGCACAAATTGCCTGTTATCCCCATATTACCTGCTTTGATCAGGGCTTTGACACATGCTTTTACTGATACGTAAAAACAGCATTTCATCAGCGAATAAATCCTTGGCCATTTCTTCAAAAAACTCCAGAATTTCATCAGGACTATTGTTGATAATGGTGCTTTGTTCATCTGCCTGCAAACGGCCATCCTCTAATGCCTTTGTAAACAGGCTGGTATTTAATGGCCGCAAGGAAAGCTGATTGTCCAGGAGCGTAAATCCCATAACATAATAAGCGGTCTTGTCATTTTTGGTTTCTCTGAAATTTATAAAATCACCCATGTCAGTTTCGGAAATATGGCCAAAGACTGTTTCCTTGTCTAATCTGCCGCTTTGTGAAAAACTGACACTTAATGCCTCAAATCCACCGGCTTCAGCCCGGCCAAAGTGCAATATCAAATCATCCTCATCTTCGTCACCAATGGTCTCAAGCTGCCATGATCCGAGCAAGCAGGTCTGGTAAGAATCTGCTTTTAACGGAGTAAGCGGTTGCTTAAAACTCGGGTAACAACCGACAAGCAGAACCATTATAAATATTAACAAAGCCAGACGCATGGCAAATCACTCATCCAGACGTTTTTTTTCACGAATACTGTAAAAACTGGACAAGGGATTGACAGTAATAATCCCATCGCCTTCCATTCCACTGTGGGCTGCATCCATAATGGTTTCGACAATGTGATCAGTTTGATCTTCCGGGGCGATTACCCGCACAACACTGTGCCTTTGCAATAAATCACGCCTGAATGGATTTTTATGTTCACCATAACCCTTTACGGCAAAAACTGTCATTCCCGGAACATTTATTTTGCGTAATTCACGCCGGACAATTTTCATGGCCAGAACATCAACGGTTGCTGTTATTTCATTAAAAGCCATCACAATTTCCCTTTGCTATACTCCAATTTGCACAATGCCATCTTCCAAAAATTGATAGGGCGGCAAGTCCAGATTACGCGGAGCCGGCCCGACACGAACCCGGCCGGCAGTGTCATAAACCGAGCCATGACACACACAATACCAGCCATTCCAATTGCCCCTGATCTGCGCCGGGCGCTGGCCCACGGGGACACAGCCCAAATGAGTACATATGCCAATTACAATCAGCCACTCTTTTTGCTGTACCCGCTCATCATCTGTTGCCGGATCAATCAGTTTTGCATTGTCATCGGCCTCGGCCTCGGCAATCTCCCTGGCCGTACGCCGGGAGATAAAAACCGGCTTACCGCCCCATTTAACGGTAATACGCTGGCCCACTTCCATTGGTTTAAGATCAACTTCAATTTTACTCTTTGCCATCACATCAGCAGAAGGGTTCATACTGTCGATAAATGGCCATGCAGCAAATGCAGCTCCTGCCGTCAAACCACTGCCAGCGGCAATATAGATAAAATCCCTGCGATCAGGTCGTTTGCTATTATCTGGTTTTGATGTGTTCATCTGGTTTAAGTCCTATTCATCAGGCTAAAGACAATCTTTAGCGCCAGAACCCGCAACCCGCACAAACGTGAAACCTGATGCGCATTGCTCCCAGCCAGGCCACGATAACAGGTTCACACAGCCGATAGCGTTGGTCAAGATGAACTCAACTGACAGGGTGTCGCATGGGGTTTTAGGCCCGTAAATATTTTAGGACTTTTTCGACTTTGGTCTGGGCAAAAACCCAGGACGCACCGAATAGTTCACCGCCAGACCATAGTCCGGGTCATCATCACTATCGACCATCAATTGTCCGGAGCGCTTTAATAACTGGTGGCAGTCTTTGGATAAATGACGCAATTGCACAGTTTTACCATGTTTGCGATATCGGGCTGCCATGGTCTCAATAGCCTGTAATGCCGACTGATCCACCACCCGGCTATTGATGAAATCCACTATTACCAGATCAGGATCATTTACCGGATCAAAAATCTCAGCAAAGCCATCAGTTGAGCCAAAGAACAATGGCCCGATAATTTTATAGACCCTTTTGCCTGCTTCACTGTCATCAATATGGGCGTGAATTCGTTTGGCATTACTCCACGCATAGGTCAGTGCCGAAACGATCACCCCGACAATTACCGCCGAAGCCAGATCATGCCAGACTGTAACCGCTGTCACCAGAAAAATCACAAAGGCATCAGCTAACGGAATACGCCGCAATATGCGCAAACTCTGCCAGGCAAAGGTGCCGATCACCACCATGAACATTACCCCGACCAATGCCGCCAATGGTATTTGCTCAATCACGCCGGAGCCAATCAGAATAAAGGCAAGCAAAAACAATGCCGCAACCAGAGCCGAAAGTCTGGTGCGCCCGCCGGATTTTACGTTAATCACTGTTTGACCGATCATGGCACAGCCGCCCATGCCGCCAAACATGCCGGTTAGTGTATTGGCTACCCCTTGCGCAAAACATTCCTGTGATGAGCCGCCAGAATGTTTATCCGTCATTTCACCTACCAGATTCAAGGTAAGCAGACTTTCGATCAAACCGATTGTTGCCAGAATAAGCGCATAGGGAAAAATTATCTTGAAAGTCTCAAAAGTAAGAGGCACAGCCGGAATATGCAAAGAAGGAAACCCACCGGCAATCGAGGCCAAATCACCAACCCGTGGCACATCCAGACCAAAACCGATTACCACGGCAGCAACCACGATAATCCCGGCCAATGGCGCGGGAATGGCTTTGGTAATTTTGGGCATTATCCAGATAACTGCCATGGTCAACGCTACCAGCCCAAGCATCATAAACAGGGGCCAGCCTTGCATCCATTCCTTATCCGCACCTGAACCCACCTGAAAATGTGACATCTGGGCCAGAAAAATCACAATGGCCAGGCCGTTCACAAACCCCAGCATTACCGGGTGCGGAACCAGCCTGATTAGTTTGCCCAGACGAAACAGACCGGCCAGAATCTGCAAAATTCCCATCAAAACCACCGTGGCAAACAGGTATTCAACTCCGTGACTAGCGACCAGAGCCACCATCACCACCGCCAGCGCCCCGGTTGCCCCGGAAATCATCCCGGGCTGACCACCAATAAGCGCAGTAATCAAACCCACCAAAAAGGCGGCATACAGACCGACCAACGGGTTGACGCCGGCCACAAAGGCAAAGGCCACCGCCTCTGGCACCAGAGCCAAAGCTACAGTTAACCCGGCAAGAACCTCAATCCGGATGCGACTAGGAGTAAACCCCGAATTACGGGCCCGACGCCAACCGGTAACGGAAAGCTGTTTGGCAAATGCGCCTAATGTGGGTTTCATGGATATGCCTTGAAAAAGAATAAGGTTCAAAACCGGCCTAAGATACCGGCTGCGCCCTAATAACGATAAGTTTGCCAATAGCAAGCACTGTTTACAAGCAGGTGAAAATAACATCAGGTTTGATCCTTATGGGAGCTTCTGCCCAGGCCTCATTGCTGGCGTTTTTGTCCTGGTTCTTTACTATTTTAAGGAAACGGGTTTCAGACTCATCACTTTCGTCACTTACGGCCTTCGCGTAAGTGACGATTAGAGGTGAGGGTCAGTGACGAGGGTCACCGTGAAGGGTCACTCATAGGGTCAGTGCTAAGGGTCAGTGCAAATTTTGCTGTCCCTTGAATGATACTTACGCCACCCTGCAATCACACCAAAAAGGCACTTGTGGACAATAAACTGACCTTAAAATGACCCTTGTGGATACTGACTGACCCTTGGGATGCGGGGATAAGTGCAAGAGGTACCCGCACTTGCCAAAACTGTTATAATGTAAGGGTTAGGTGCTAAGCGCCCGACAAATACGCTCTTTGACAGGTAAATATTTTCTCAAAACCAATAAAACAAAAGGGTTTTTGAACAATCATCTGTGTGCAAAGCAAGCTGGTGGCACCTGTTGCCTGATGCTGCCTGATGCTGCCTGATCCTTGTTATCCTGCGGCTAAAGCTGCAATTCGATGGATATGATTTTTTTCAGCCCTTGAAATTTGAATTCAGGGAGCTTTTGTATTGCAATCAGGCACTACGGCTAACCGCGATCCACAGGTTTTTCCTTATTGGCAGCGGCCTGAATTGCCAGAGCATCAAAACTGGCGTGGAATGCCGGGCGCTTTACATATTCGCCGGCACCGCGTACTGCGCGCAAATCGCCATCTACATAGGCCAAGGCCCCGCGCGTCAATGTATGAGAAGCCAGACCTTTAACTCGCATGCCCTCAAAGATATTCGTATCAATATTCTGGTGGTGGGTTTTGGCAGAAATGGTTTTGCCGGCCGCCGGATCCCAGATAACAATATCCGCATCAGAACCCACGGCAATACAGCCCTTTTTCGGATAAATGTTAAAAATCCTGGCGGCATTGGCAGATGTAGCGGCGACAAATTCGTTCATGGTTAGCCGTCCAGTGCCGACCCCGTGATGCCATAAAACGCTCATTCTGTCTTCAACTCCGGCAGTGCCATTGGGAATCAGCGTAAAGTCATCACGGCCCATGGCTTTTTGATCGGCGCAAAAACAGCAATGATCAGTGGCAGTGGTTTGTAATGCTCCGCCTTGCAGACCTTTCCATAAGGCCTCCTGATGCTCTGGAGCACGAAATGGCGGTGACATCACATGTGCTGCTGCCTTGTCCCAATCGGGGTTTTGGTAAACGCTCTCATCAATTAGCAAGTGCCCGGCCAGCACCTCGCCATAGGCCCTTTGCCCTTCAGCGCGGGCGCGCTTTAGCTCTTCTACTGCTTCGGACGTTGAAACATGCACGATATAAAGCGGAACCCCAATGGTCTCAGCAAAGCGCAAAGCCCGGTTGGCTGCCTCGCCCTCTGCCGCCGGAGGACGCGACAAGGGGTGGGCTTCGGGGCCGGTCATGCCCTCGGCCAGTAATTTCTTTTGCAACTGGAATACCAGTTCGCCGTTTTCGGCGTGAACCGTTGGCATGGCGCCTAATTCCAAGGCCCGCGTGAATGAGTTGTACATAATCTCGTCAGTGGCCATGATTGCGCCCTTATAGGCCATAAAATGCTTAAAAGAATTAATGCCCTCCTCGCGTACCAAAGTGCCCATTTCCTCATGCACGCTTTCATCCCACCAGGTGATCGCCACGTGAAACCCGTAATCAGCGGCAGACTTTTGCGACCATTCACGCCAGGTTCTATAAGCATCCAAAATGCTTTGCTCAGGATCAGGAATAACAAAATCTATGATCGAGGTGGTGCCTCCAGCCAAAGCTGCCGCGGTGCCGGTATAAAAATCCTCGGACGCCACTGTTCCCATAAATGGCAATTGCATATGGGTATGCGGATCAATACCGCCGGGCATCACATATTGGCCGCCTGCATCAATTATGTCGCAGCCAGATGGAGCTTCCAAGTCCTTGCCTATGGCCGCTATTTTGCCCTCTGCACACAACACATCAGCCCGATAAGTTTGTTCGGCTGTAACAATAATTCCGCCACGAATGAGTGAGGTCATAGGACTTCTCCCTTATTTCTTCGCCAAAGCCAGATATACCACGCCAGCTACAGCAAAGCCAACAAACCAGGCGTAACCATAAATGGTGTCAAACATGGCTGGAACTGAATCTACAAAACCTGCCACATGCAAAAACCCCGGTAAGCTAGGTAATATGCCGATAAGCAGCGCGATCAATCCGGCACTGTTCCAGCCGTTATTCTGGCCATAAATACCATCATGACGGAATAAATCTTCCAGCTTAAACTCGGTTTTACGCAAGATGAAATAATCGGCAATCAACAAGCCGGCAATTGGCCCAAGCAAGGCTGAATATCCAACCAGCCACGTAAATATATAAGCCCCTGCGTCCTCAACCAGCTTCCACGGAAAGATCAAAATCCCGATGGCAGCAGTAATATACCCACCCATACTAAATGATACTTTCGACGGAGCCAGATTAGAGAACCCATAAGCCGGAGCCACCACATTGGCCGCCAGATTGGTGCTCAAGGTTGCCACCACCAGAGCAATTAGCGCAAAAATTACCCCAATGCCGCCCATGCGCCCGGCCAGCTCTACCGGGTTCCATATTGCTTCGCCATAAATTTGCACCGTTGCCGATGTTACCGCCACCGAAATAAATGCGAACAAAGCCATAGGCACAGGCAAGCCAATGGCCTGTCCCAGTATTTGATCGCTTTGCGACTTTGCGAACCGTGTAAAATCAGGAATGTTCAAGGCAATCGTTGCCCAAAACCCGACCATGGCCGTAAGCGATATGGCAAATACCTGCCAGAACTGGCCTTCTCTCGCCCCCCCAGTGACAAATTGTGATGGAGCCGACAGCATCTCTCCAAACCCGTCAGCCTGCACATAGGCCCAGGCCAATAGTGCCAGCCCCATAACCAGAAGAAACGGCGCGGCCAAAGTCTCCAGCCATCTGATGCTTTCAGTACCTTTTTGGATGAAATATAAATGCATCGCCCAAAAAACCAGAAAACAAACGGTTTGTGCCAGATCAATGCCTAATATCGGCAAATCTGCGCCTTTGAACATATCGCCGGTAAGCGCATTCAAGATCACATAAATCGCCGAACCACCAACCCATGTATTGATACCGAACCAACCACAGGCCACTAATCCGCGCATGATTGCCGGGATTTTGGCGCCTTTGGTACCAAAGGCCGAGCGCAGCAACACTGGGAATGGGACTCCGTATTTGGCTCCCATATGGCCAATAAGAACCATTGGGACCAAAACTATCGCATTGCCCAAAAATACAGTTAAAACTGCCTGCCACCAATTCATGCCAGCGGCAACCAGACCGCCAGAGAGCATATAGGTCGGCACACAAACCACCATTGCCACCCACAGCGACGCAAATGACCACATGCCCCATGTTCGTTCATCATCAGAAGCCGGAGCCATATCAGAATTATATAGCAGGCTGTCTGCGTCCTTGATAAACTTGCTCATGCTTATGCCCTCCCCGGCCCCACTTTAGGCCGCAATTAAAGCATAGGCCAGAACCAAGGGCTAGTTTACTGGAATTGCATCACGATGGTTTGTGTTTCGCCAGCTGTGATCACAATATCGCGGCTGTACTCTTGACCGCCATACATGCCCTTGATGCGGTATTTGCCAGCTGGCAGATCAAAGCTAGGTGAAACCCTGTAGGAATAGGTCAAATATTGGTCGGCGACTTCGCCGTCCTTCATGGCAAAAATCTTCCATTCCCTGCCAACAGGGTTTTGTGAAGTGGCACTACCCCGCCCGCTCAGCAATAATCTTCCGGTATTAAAAACAATGGTAACATCCGTAGTTTCATCGACCTTCACCTCCACATCCTTAAACTTGGTGGCCTCACCGTACATGCCCTTGATGCGGTATTTGCCAGCTGGCAGATCAAAGCTAGGTGAAACCCTGTAGGAATAGGTCAAATATTGGTCGGCGACTTCGCCGTCCTTCATGGCAAAAATCTTCCATTCCCTGCCAACAGGGTTTTGTGATTGCGGCCCAGCGCGACCCTGAACCCGCAAGGTTCCTGTACCAAACAAAATAGTGACCTCGGTAACGTCATCGTCTTTTACTTCCACATCCTGATAGACGACGGCTTCGCCATGAACTCCCTTAATTTGGTATTTTCCTGCAGGCAGTGAAAAATCAGCCATGGCTGAGTATGAATATGTATAATATTTGTCTGCCAGCTTTCCGTCTTGAAAGGCATAGACCTCCCAGCTCACACCATCGGTAAGCACTTCGGAAGTTTTACGAACTTTGCCACGCAATTTCAGGTTAAATTCTTTGGTCACCGCTTTTGAAACAACTTGCAAAGCAGTAGTTAATTCGGCGGCATTTGATGCGGAAAAATACTGGCCACCGGTATTATCGGCAATGCACTGCAAAGCTTTGGATTCTTCTTTCGACAGATCAAACCCGACAACATGGGTGGTAAAATCAACCCCAAGTTTTTCCAACTCGCTGGCCACAGCACACGGGTCGGCATTACAGGTTTCCAAGCCATCGGTAACCAGAATTACTGTCGCCTTGTTTTCCTCGTACTTCAGTGTCTGCGCTGCCTGCTTAACCGCAGCAGAAAGCGGGGTTTTACCTTTCGGGTTTAGGGCCTCTACCGCCGCAGTAAACGCTTTGGCGTCCACCTGACCGGGCGCGATGATCTGTTCAATATCCGAGCAATCGCCTTTGCGCCTATGACCATAGACAATTAGCCCCAATTCGTTTTGTGGCTGCCAAGTTGCAAGCATTGTTTGCAACACGGATCTGGAAATAGTGATTTTTGGCTCGCCGTCAATTTGCCCCCACATGCTGCCTGAAGCATCAAACACCAATATGGTTTTTGATGGCTCATTTTCGGAATCATTTTGTGCAAATGACGGCGCCGCTCCGAAAATTACCAACAAGAAAATACAGATTAGTTTACCGATAGATACGCGCATTTGTTCCCCCCGAAGATGACCCGCGCACTAACAATACATAGCAAATTTAACGCATTACATCAATTGAGGCAAAGGCAGGCAGCACCCGCACTTATTCCTTGGTATATTCGACAAGCGCTCCAGCGATGTCGATCAGCGCAGAAACACGCATTTTGCTCATATCAAAATCCTTCATTCACTATCCGTGAGTTTTCCATAGGTATCTGGGCGGCGGTCGCGGAAAAACTGCCACAGATTGCGCACTTCCTTGACCATACCCATATCCATATCGTGGATCAGTAACTCGTCCTTGTCACGGCTGGCTTCGGCCTCGATCTGGCCGCGTGGATTTACGAAATAGCTTTGGCCGTAAAATTCGCCAATGTCCCACGGTTGCTCGCGGCCAATGCGGTTAATCGCACCAATATAACAGCCATTGGCAGCCGCCGATGCCGGTTGTTCCAGTTTCCACAAATACTCCGACAATCCAGCCACAGTAGCCGATGGGTTTACGATATATTCAGCGCCATTTAACGCCAAAGCCCGCCAGCCTTCGGGGAAATGGCGATCATAACAAATATACACACCCAATTTACAGTATTTGGTTTGAAATACCGGCCAGTTGGATTTGCCGGGCTTGAAGAAAAACTTCTCCCAAAACCCTGCTACTTGCGGAATATGGGTTTTGCGGTATTTGCCTAAGTATTCGCCGTCCGCATCAATTACTGCCGCCGTATTGTAATAAACCCCGGTGACATCGTCGGCCTCATAAATCGGCACCACGATCACCATATTGTACTTTTTCGCGTAAGATTGCATCAGGCGCGTAGTCGGACCATCGGGGATTTTTTCTGCAGCATCGAACCATTTTACATCTTGAGATGGGCAAAAATACGGCTGGGTGAATACTTCTTGAAAACAAAGTACCTGGACGCCTTTTTTACCGGCTTCCTCAATCAACGGAATATGGGCCTCGATCATCGCCTTGGTGATATTCGCCGGGCTTTCATCGGTACTTGCTTTTAGGGCCATCTGAATCAGGCCGCCGCGTAATTTGGTCATGATTTTGTCCTTAACTCAAAGCATTACTGTAATTGCGTACTGAAAAAAGAAAAGGGGATTTATGGTTGGTAGCACTATTTGTGATTGATGCTATTTATTTTGCATGTTATGAGTGTTCCTCATTTTAAGGAAAGGTGCCGTTTTAAGGAAAGGCGAAATCCTAATGAAAAATTTCTATATCCTGACATTGATATTTCTGTTTTTAACACCTGCAACAGCGGCACTTTCTCTTACCGAGCAACCTATGGCCAAGCAGCGCCAAAACCAGTTTCGTGAGCAGGTGAACCATATCCCCAACCTTCTGACAAAACAAACAAGGCTTTCCGCGTTGATAATATTTCCTCAGGCAAGGCTGGCTTTCTATCCCTTGTTCTACAGGGAAATTCTGTAGTAAGCGCACAATTTTTATCACCAACAGAAATTGATGCGGAAACAAAGAAGAAAGCACAAAGCCAACCGAAAACCCAATCCCTGAACACCAATAAAATTGTCTATGATGATGAAACCATTATCATTGTAAGAATTACCTTTGCCAATGGCTCTACAAGCTTTGTAATCATCCACAAAGCAACAGGAACAACAACAATAGTAGCGCAATGACAAGACCTCAGCTTTAAGGCGCTTTTCTGATTAGCGCACTTTCGGCTCTCATATTGGCTAAAATGCAAATCTTTGTTTATCGCATTTTTGAGCCGTAAAACCCGTCCTCAAGCAGCGAAGCGATAGGACAGATAAAAACTTCCCACTTTTGCTAAAAATGCTCTAGTCCATGCTTGGAAATGTGAATTGTGCGCCGGAGCGGATACCGGTCGGCCAGCGCGAGGTTACGGTTTTCAGGCGCGTATAAAAATGCACCGCTTCCGGCCCATAAATCCCGTGGGCACCAAAGCTGGAGCGCTTCCAGCCGCCAAAGCTGTGGGTGGCCACGGGTACCGGGATCGGCACATTTACCCCGACCATGCCGACCTTGATACGCTTGGCAAAGTCACGGGCCGCATCACCATCTCGGGTGAAAATCGCCGTCCCATTACCGTATTCATGGGTGTTGATCAGCTTTACAGCTTCGGCATAATCTTTGGCCCGCAATACGCTTAATACCGGCCCGAAAATCTCGGTTTTATAGACGCTCATATCCGCCGTGACATTGTCCAGCAAGGTTCCACCCAACCAAAAACCATCCTCATAGCCTTGCAATTTCAAGCCCCGGCCATCAACCACCACTTTGGCCCCTTCTTTTTCTCCCGCCGCAATGCAATCGCTGATGCGCTGTTTGGCTTCATTGGTAATAATTGGCCCCATCTCTGATTGCGGATCACTTGCCGGGCCAATTTTAAGCGCTGCCACTTGTGGGGCCAGTTTTTCCACCAACCTGTCGGCGGTTTCTTCGCCGATCGGTACTGCCACCGATATCGCCATGCAGCGTTCACCAGCCGAACCAAAGCCTGCACCCATCAATGCGTCCACTGCTTGGGTCAAGTCAGCATCAGGCATGATAATCATATGGTTCTTGGCGCCGCCCAAAGCCTGCACCCGCTTTCCCGAAGCACAGCCGCGAGTATAGACATATTCAGCTATTGGGGTGGAGCCAACAAAGCTAACCGCCTGTATTTCCTGATGATCCAGTACCGCATCCACCGCTGCTTTTCCGCCGTGAACAATATTCAGGACTCCATCCGGCAAGCCAGCCTCGCGGAACAAGTCAAAGATCAAATTGGCAGATGACGGATCACGCTCGGAGGGTTTTAAGACAAATGTATTACCACATGCCAGAGCCATTGGGATCATCCACAACGGCACCATGGACGGAAAATTAAACGGGGTGATGCCAGCGACCACGCCTAAGGGCTGACGCTCGGCAAAACTGTCAATACCGGGACCAACATCACGGGAGAAATCGCCTTGTAAATGTGCGGCAATCCCGGATGCATATTCCACCACTTCAAGAGCGCGGGTAACCTCGCCCAGCGCATCATCATGGGTTTTGCCATGCTCAAGCGAAATAGTTTTGGCAATTTCATCACGGCGGCGGTTCATTACTTCGCGCAGCGCAAACATCACGCGAGCGCGCTTGGTCGGGGGAGTATCAGACCAACTTTCAAAGGCTTGTTTTGCAGCTCGTACTGCTGCGTCAATTTCCGCCGCCGCGCCCAGCACCACTTCTGCAATTTGCTCGCCGGTAGCAGGGTTGAAAACCGGCTGGCTGCGCCCTGTGCTTCCGATGGTCTCCTGGTCGCCAATAAGGTGTTTGATGGTTTTCAAAATAATTTCCTAATCAATGGTTTGCAAGACATCGCGCATGGTCTGGAACATGAAGTCAATTTCAGACTTTTTGATTATAAGCGGCGGTGAAAATGCAATAATATCGCCGGTGGTACGTATCAGCAGTCCCTTGTCATAAGCCTTTAGAAACGCTTGCATTGCCCGTTTGGTGACCTGGCCGGGAATGGACTGTAGCTCCACCGCACCAATAAAGCCCATATTCCTGACATCAATCACATGGGGTAATCCGGCCAGCGAATGCACAGCTTCTTGCCAATAATCCCAAAGCTCAGCTCCACGGGTGAACAAGCCATCTTCCTCATAGGTATCCAACGTGGCTAATGCGGCGGCACAGGCTATTGGATTGGCCGAATAGGTATAACCGTGAAACAGCTCGATCAACTCCTCCGGCCCCTGCATGAAAGCATCATGAACCTGGTTCGAGACGAAAACCGCACCCATCGGGATCACCCCATTGGCAATGGCCTTGGCAGTACAGGTAATATCCGGCTCAATTCCAAAATAATTAGCGGCAAATGGCGCCCCCATCCGCCCAAAGCCAGTAATCACCTCATCCCATATCAGCAAAATACCATGCTTTTTGGTAATTTCACGAAGCCGCTCCAAATAGCCTTTTGGTGGCATGATAACACCTGCGGAACCAGCAATCGGTTCGACAATTACCGCAGCAATTGTTGATGGATCATGCAATTCGCAAAGCCGCTCCAGATCATCGGCCAGATATGCGCCGTGTTCAGGTTGCCCCTTGGTAAACAGGTTTTCCTCTAGCCCATGAGTGTGACGTAAATGATCAACACCAGAGACCAAAGTACCAAACATTTTGCGATTTGCAGGCATGCCGCCAACGGAGGTTCCGCCAAAATTGACCCCGTGATATCCCTTTTCGCGACCAATTAGCCTTGTACGGTGCCCCTCGCCACGCGCACGGTGATAGGCGATGGCAATTTTAAGAGCGGTTTCAACGCTTTCCGAGCCGGAATTGGTGAAGAACACATGATCCAGCTCGCCGGGCATGATGGACTTTAGCCGATTGGCCAGCTCAAACGCCTTGGGGTGGCCCATTTGAAAGCCGGGACAATAGTCCATTTCCTCCACTTGATCCTGAATGGCTTTGACAATGCGCGGGCGTTTGTGGCCCGCATTACAGCACCAAAGACCTGATATGCCGTCCATTACCGTACGCCCATCATGAGTGGTGTAATACATGCCTTCGGCGGCAACGAATAATCTCGGGCTTTTCTTAAACGCCCGGTTTGGGGTAAAACCCATCCAATACGCGTCCAGGTCATTTGGAACAGGTGCGCTCATTGCTTCACTCCGCTGATTTCATGGTGTTTTTCGGATGATCCGGCCAGGTGACATAAGGCAGAGCATTATCCACCGGCTCCATTGTAATACACTCAGGCACCGGACAGACCATCTGGCACAGATTACAGCCAACACATTCATCATCAATCACGCTAAATTTGCGACTGCCATCGGCCTGTACTTGCATTAAAATCGCCTGATGCGAGGTGTCTTCACAGGCGATATGACAGCGGCCACATTCAATACAGGTTTGCTGGTCAATTTTGGCCTTTAGATCATAATTCATATTCAGATCGTTCCAGTTGACAGTATTTGGCACTGCCATTCCTCGAAAATCTGAAATATTACGATAGCCTTTTTCGTCCATAAAATCCGACAGGCCGTCGTTCAAATCCTCAATTATGCGAAAGCCGTATAACATCGCCGCAGTGCAGACCTGTAATGCATTAGCGCCAAGCGCAATGAATTCCGCAGCATCACGCCAGGTGGTAATGCCGCCAATCGCCGATATATCCAAATCTTTGGTTGCGGCATTGCGGGCGATTTCCGCTACCATGTGCAAGGCAATCGGCTTTACTGCAGAACCGCAATAACCACCATGGGTTCCCTTGCCGTCCAGCACTGGCTTTGGTGCCATTTGATCAAGATCAACGCCAATTACCGAGTTTACCGTATTTATCAGTGCCACAGCATCGGCCCCGCCAGCAAGCGCTGCCTCGGCTGGCAGCAAAATATCGGTGGTATTGGGGGTAAGCTTGGTAAATACTGGAATATCCACCGCTTCGCGCACCCATCTGGTGGTGTTTTGCACCAGTTCCGGAACCTGCCCGATGGCCGAGCCCATGCCGCGCTCGCACATTCCGTGCGGACAGCCAAGATTTAGCTCAATGCCATGAACGCCGGAATTGGCAATTTTGATCGCCAGCTCTTTCCACAATTCTTCTTCGACCGGAGCCATCATCGAGCCAATTATTACCCGATCCGGATAATTCTTGCGCACCTGCTCAATTTCACGAAGATTGACCTCTAATGGGCGATCAGAGATCAGCTCGATATTGTTCATGCCCAAAATACCGCGCGCCATATCCTTGTGAACGCCGTATCTGGAAGTTACATTGACCACTGGCGGATCTTCACCCAATGTCTTCCAAACCACACCGCCCCAGCCAGCAGCAAATGCCCGCTCCACATTGTATTGCTTGTCCGTAGGTGGGGCCGAGGCCAGCCAAAACGGGTTAATGGTTTCAATTCCAGCAATAGTACAGCCCAGATCAGACATTTCCGCCCCCCAGATAATTATGGATGCCTTTAGCTGCGATTTTGCCATCTTGCACCGCCTGCACAGTCAAATCCTCACCAGAGGCAATACAGTCACCACCAGCAAACACACCACAAATGTTAGTCTGGCCGTCATCACCAACCTTTATTTTCCCATATTTTGTTTTCAGATCGCCCAATATCTGGTTTTCAAGGCTTTGCCCGATTGCTACCAATACCTGATCCGCAGGCAGGACAAATTCATCTCCGGTGGCAAGTAATTTGCCGTTTTCTAATTTGGTTCGCTCAAAAACCATTGACTGCACCTTGGTTTTACCTTGTATTTTCAAAGGTTTCGACCATTCAAGCAAGACCACACCATTGGTTTTTGCCAAATCCTGCTCCCATGCAGTTGCTCCCATTTGAGCCAGCCCGCGCCGATAAACCAGTGTCACAGAATTTGCGCCCAGACGTTTGGCCTGAATGGCTGCATCGATTGCAGTATTGCCGCCGCCGATCACGATTACCTGCTGGCCAATTTCTAGCGCTGATTTGTCCTTGGCCTGACGCAAATCAGCAATGAATTGCAAGGCATCCTGCACGCCATTTAAGCTTTCTCCGGTGATGTCTAATGAATTGGCATTGCCCAAACCGATACCGATGAATACTGCGTCAACCTTTTCTTGTAATTGCTCCAGGAAAACATCACGGCCAAGAGCCTTGTTATACTCTATGGATATTCCACCAATTCCTAAAACAAACTCTACTTCACGTGCGGCAAAATCATTGACCATCTTGTAGGCTGCCAGACCGTATTCGTTCAAGCCTCCGGGTTTTTCGCGGGCTTCGAACACCTGTACATCATGGCCCAAAACTGCCAGAGCATGCGCGCAGGACAGACCCGCCGGCCCGGCACCGATAATGGCGATTGTCTTGCCGGTTTCAGGTTTGCGCGCAAAGAGGTGAGATGATGCCGCCGCAATCACCGGATCAACTGCATGACGTTGCAGGGCACTGATGTTTATGGGGTGATCTTCGCCTTTGGCAAGTACGCATTTTTGCTCGCACAAAATTTCGGTGGGGCAGGCCCGGGCGCAGGTTCCTCCCATAATGTTGGCGCTTAATATGGTTCTGGCGGCTCCGACATCATTCCCCGTGGCAATTTGGCGAATGAATTTGGGAATATCAATTGCGGTAGGACAGGCAATTACACAAGGAGCATCATAACAGAACAAACAGCGGCTGGCTTCCATCCCGGCTTGCTGCGCATTTAGCGGTGGATGCAAATCATCAAAATTGCGGGTAATTTGCTGCGCTGACAACCTGCTTTCTTTGGTGTTATCTATTGGTTGCTTGTCCATTTATCGCCCGTTCTTGTTTTTGTTTTGCCTATCTTTTAGCAAATATCAAACCCGATCAAGTTTTAACTAACTCTAGAATAAGGCGTTAAATTATCACAAAATAATCATTTATGAAAATTACCGCCTGCTTTGACGTTCTTTGCAGGCGATTAAACTAAAAAGTTTGAAACAAAACAATTATATTAGAAGCTGTTCTCTTCTCAAATACCAAATAAAACCCATCACTTTATAGAAAAGCATGAAAGTGTTATATTACCTGCATTCTACTAGAATCAGGGGCGAGAACTAAATTTTACCACGGGGGAATATTATGAAAAAATACATTGCAGAATTGATTGGCACAGCGACCTTGGTGCTATTTGGTTGTGGCGCAGCAGTATTGGCCGGCTCAGAAATAGGCCAAGCAGGAATTGCTGCTGCCTTTGGTTTGGCAATTGTGGCCATGGCCTATGGAATTGGGCCGATCTCTGGTTGTCACGTTAATCCTGCGGTTTCATTTGGCGCATTTGTTTCCGGGCGCATGGAGGCACCGGAAATGCTAAAATACTGGATAGCGCAATTTGTTGGCGCAGCTATTGGTGCGGCAGTGGTTTATCTGATTGCCTCAGGCAAAGCTGGTTATGATCTGGCGCAAAATGGTCTTGGACAAAATGGCTGGGGCGAGGGTTATTTAGGCGAATACTCCTTGCAATCTGCTCTGATTTTTGAGGTGGTGGCTACATTCTTGTTTGTATTGGTAATCTTGGGCGCGACCAGTGATAAGGCACCGGCGGCAATGGCCGGCCTGTCCATTGGCTTGACTTTATGGGTAATACACCTGGTTGGCATTCAAGTAACCGGAGTATCAGTTAACCCGGCGCGTAGTTTTGGCCCGGCCCTGTTTACCGGCTTTGAGCAATTATGGCTATTTTTGGTGGCTCCGCTAATTGGCGCAGCTTTGGCTGGTTTATTGTTCAAGTGGAATATACTGGAAGACAAAGAATAACCTTACCTTTCACCCGTCCTTATTTCCATCTAAGAGGAAGAGGGCCAACCAGCAATTAGGGGCAAGTCCGCCCCATCACCCCGGCAGGTTAACCCGCCAGGTTTAACCTGCCCTGTGGATTTTTCGCGTTCAAAAGTAACGCAAATCCCCTAATGTTCAGGCTCAAGTTCTGACATGGTGCGACTGCAAGCACCCATGCCTGTCACGGCGAATAATACCCCATAAACGATCATTAAAACAAGTACATACAATTCAATGACTGTCAGACTCAACCTCCTGTCTGAGCCTATTTGGACACGAACTTGAAACCAGTTCAGGTGAGGAAGACTTTACCAAGACGCACATATTTTAACTTTTTTGTTGACATGGGAAATTTTCCCATTTATTAAAAACCCATGCCAGCAAACCTGCAGGCTGCCCATAAGGAGAACTACGATGAAAACCCGATCTATCACCAAACTTGCATTACTGGCCTTTGCCGGTGCCAGCCTGCTTGCAACTGGCGTGGTTGCGGATATCCCAAAACCTGGTGACGTTACGGTCACCCGCGATAATTATCAGCGGATTGTCGGTGCGCTCAGCAGCGCCGGGCTTTCAGACTCTGAAATCAGGCGCTGGATGAATGCTGCTAAAAACAATCCTGATAAACACGGAACCATACCTGATCCCACCAAAATCCATGTAACCCGCGAGAACTACAAACGCATAGTAAATGCGCTTAGTAATCTGGGGCTTAACCGCCGCGAGATAAGACGCTGGATGAATGCCAGCAGACAGGCTCACAGCGAACACCCACATCATAGACGTGAAGCGGGTATGTCGGAAAACCCGGAGACTATGCCCCGGGCAGATAATCCGCAAACCAGTCGTGAAAATCAGGCCCGTGTTCAACGGGTTGGCAACAGGGTGCAACCTGTAGTCAGAGGGAACCGTCCTGAAGCAACCACACGCCCTGCTAGAGTACAGCGCCCGGCGCGCATACAACGGCCTGTGCAGATTACCAGACCACAACGTCCCAGCCGTCCCGCTCGTCCCGGGGGCTGACAATAACACAATTGGCGGGCATCATTGATGCCCGTCACCATACATTAAACTGGGGAACAATTATGAGAAACCAAACACTGCTATTTGCAGCCTTACTTACCATGGCTGGAACCTTTACAGCTCAGGCCGAAGAAGCCGAAGTGCAATGGAGCACCGGCCTTGATTTTAGTCAGGGCAAGTACACAGACACTGAAACTACCGAGATCTGGTACATCCCGTTTAGTGGCACCTTGCTGCTTGGAGACTTTACGGCAAAGGCTACCGTTCCTTACATCAGGATCAAAGGCCCCGGCTCTGTGGTCGGCGGTGGCGGAGTTGGCCCGATTGCCCGTAATCGCCAAAACAACACCATCACCACCGAAGATGGTCTTGGCGATATTGTTGCCAGCCTTAGCTATACCAAAATGGCCCAGGACAATACCTTGTTCATTGACTTTACCGGCAAGGTGAAACTTCCTACGGCCTCCAGCACCAAGAACCTTGGAACCGGCAAGACAGATTTTACGGCGCAGGTCGATCTGACCAAAGCTGCAGGCTCCGTTAACCTGTTCGCCACAGCCGGTTATCGCTGGATGGGAAGCTCACCGACATTCCAATTGCAAGACGGCTTTTTAGGATCAGTCGGCTTCAGCACCAATGTTACACCATCGACCAGTGTTGGCCTGATTTATGATTATCGCGAATCTGCATCACTTACTGCTCAGAACCCTTCAGAGATAACCGGGTTTATTGGCTGGAAGTTATCAGAACAGGTCCGCTTGCAGACCTATGGAGTGGTTGGTTTCTCTAACGGCAGTCCCGATACCGGGCTTGGAGTACAAATCAGTTTTCGCCCCTGACTGAACAGGCGAGAAATGGCCCCAGGCTGATGAAACAGCAAGGTAAACCCCAGTCCTTGCCGCTATGTTGGCCAACCCTTGGGGGCTATATGGACCTGCCATCCTTGCGACTTAACCCAGCGCGAGGATGGGCAGGTCAACTTTTGACAACTGGGGAAAACCATATCCGTCTACATCTCTGGGATTGTTTCCCACGTCATATATGGATACCATGACTGCGCCATGAAGAAACCTGCCAACAATATGGAGCTGACACCCGGTCAGCCGCCAACCCCGCTGCTACAGGCAGTGCAGCAGGTTTTGCGGCCATTGGTAAGGGGTTTCATTCGCTTTGGCCTGACCTACCCGGCGCTTTCAAACATGCTAAAGCGCATTTATGTCCAAAGCGTTCAGGACGAGTTCCGCATTGCCGCTAACAAGCCAGCTTCCGATAGCCGGATCACCCTGCTAACCGGGGTGCATCGCAAGGACGTGCGTAAATTCCGTGAGGAGCAGGAGCCAACGCCCTTAGCACTTAGCAATGTTTCATTAACGGCACAGATAATTGCCCAATGGCTTGGAGACCCGCAATACTGTCACGAGGACAACAAACCAAAACCAATTCCTCGCTTTGGTGCTGAGCCCGGAAGTTTTGAAGCTCTCATCCGTTCTATTTCCAAAGACATGCACCCCAGGGCAATTTTAGATGAGCTGCTGCAATCAGGCGCCGTGCATCTGGATGATGCAGAACAGGTCCATCTTAATACCAAGGCCTATGTTCCTGAGGCAGACTTTGAAAACCTTGCGTTTTATTATGGACTTAACCTGCACGATCATATTGCCGCCAGCACTCACAACCTGTCAGGAAATGCAAAACCCTTCCTTGATCGCTGTGTCCATTACTCAGGTCTAAGCCCGCAATCAGTCACCGAGTTGGAACAGCTCTCACGGGAACTTGGCATGCAATCTCTGCTTAGCCTGAATGCAAGGGCGCAAGAGCTGGAAATTCGTGACCGGGACAGTGGTAATACTAATCAGCGCATGACTTTTGGTATATATTTCTATAATACTGAAGATAATTCAGAAGGGGGGGATGATGAATAATCGCATTATATCTTTACGCGGCCCCTCTTCCATTGCCGTATTCTTTGGGCTGTTGGCAGTGCTGTTTTTACTATTGCTGCGGCCAGGAGGTATTGGCGGAACCGGCATAAATGGCGGCGAAGGCGGTGTCGGCGGAACCGGCATAAATACCGGCTATATTGGACGCATTGATCGTTTTGGCAGCATCTATGTCAATAATGACCGGATCATTTATGACGATGACACCCCGATCACCATTGACAGCCAGAGCGGATCAACAGCTGACCTGAAAATCGGCCAGATTGTGCAGGTACTGGCACAGGAAATGCCAGACGGCAGCAAGCAGGCAGTTTCTATTGAAATCCGTCACTCCATCATCGGCGTAGTTGAAACCTCAGCGCCTGGTCGTATCCAGATACAGGGAACTTCCATCACCCTGCCTGCCAAGGGCACTGCGCCTGCCATTGGAACCACAGTAGCCATTAGCGGCTTCACCCGCCCTGATGGCACCATAATGGCCAGCAGGATTGATCCTGCGCCGGATATGGCACCAAGGCTGCCCACACAGCTTAAAACCCCGTTTCCACCAGAGGTCACCAGGCTTTCCCTTAGTGGTTACCCACAGCAGATTGCAGGAGATATGGTTTTATATGGCTATAAGCTGGGCATCACAGAACCGGCAGAGCTTACAGACCGTCTGATTGCGGTAAGCGGCCCGGTTCTGGGCGGAAAATTACAGATCAAACAGATCCATCAGCAGGATATCACACCTGCCATAACCGAATTTATGCAAAAGCCTGAACCAGCGAGCACTCAAACACCTCCGGCACGCCAGGACGCTGCTCCGGAGCCACCAATTCCGGCCCAACCCATAAATACCGTGCCAGAAACTCCGGATCGACCTCAGCGAGTACAACAATTGCGACCAGAAACTCCTGTCCGCCCTGCTGTGCCAAAACCGATCGAAAAGCCTGAAAACCAAACTGGCGAGCGACATACACCGGATACAGATCAAGCCCGGAATGACAGGACGGTGAATGATCCTGAAACAAACCGGGACAGAGCACCAGAGGAAACAAATGCCGATGAGGCGGCCAACAGCCCGGCACCAGTCACCGGGCGATCCGAAAACAACCAAACTATGGAGCCACCCAATCCGGAGCCAGCAAAGGACACAGACAATCAGCGCCCTCCACAAGGCAAGATGGCTCCACAACCAGATATGATCCGCCCCAATGGCGATAAACCGCCTGTGATGCGCCCAGAAGCTACCCGCAAACCAGTACGACCAACCCGCCCGGATCGAATACAAAGGCCAGAACGCCCAACACGTCCCGAGCGCCCGGACAGACCAGAACGCCCGGCCAGACCCTCAAGGCCCGGTGGTTGAACTTGTGGCTGAACTTGTGGCCTGGCTTGTTTCCTCATCCTCCAGAATTTAGCTTGGAAAAGCGCTTATCCGGTTTTCCCCTGCGCATAACTGCCAGATGCAAGGCACATTTGTGCGACGACCTGTTAAGATTGCTTGCGCGCACGCTGGCGCGTAGAAACCCTTTAAATTATTGGGCTTGAGAGAAATATTCACCTGTCAAAGAGCTTATGTTTTTGGCATTTCGCCTCCAACCCTTGCATTATAACAGTTTTGGGGAAGGCGGGCGCCTTTTGCACTTATCCCCGATCCTCAAGGGTCAGTCAGTGTCATCAAGGGTCATTTAAGGGTAAGTTTATTACCATCAAGTGCTGTTTTGGTATGATTACAGGGGATATCAAGTATCACTCAAGGGACAGCGAAA
>WFUF01000008.1 GCA_015485155.1 Robiginitomaculum sp.
TCAGGAGCAGCATCAATATCCGCATAATCCTGAAAATCACCAAAATACTTGGTAATCGCAGCAGTCAATGTCGTCTTGCCGTGATCAACGTGACCAACCGTCCCAACATTAACGTGCGGCTTGTTACGCTCAAACTTCTCTTTTGCCATTTCAACCTTCCTGTGAGTTTTGCGCGACAGCCGAACCAAACAGATGCCGCAGCCAAGTTATTCCTAAAACGAGCAATCGCCCGTCATTTATTTCAATTTTCGCCCCATTACCAGCGCTATCTGCATCCCTTTGGCGAAACCCGCAATACACCACCTAAACAGTATTAGCCAAAACAAGGCCACCAACCCAGGCAATCAACGCTACACATACCGAACCTTAGCATCAGAAAAATACCTGATTGATGCGCCTAGCTGCTTGACATCTGCATATCCCCAGAACCGACAATAGGCAAGTTTACAATACTAAACACAACCAATAGCAACAGACTGCACTTAACTCCTTCAGTAAAATTCGCCATATTGCTCGCAAGGATATCGGCTGGCAACTGATTTTGCTGGAGCGGGTAGCGGGAATCGAACCCGCATCTTCAGCTTGGAAGGCTGTGACTCTACCATTGAGCTATACCCGCCCTGTCAGCAAAACTGCACAAAAATGTAAGATGCGCCAAGCTTATATACGAGCGATTCAGATGAAATGGTGGAGGGGGCTGGATTCGAACCAGCGTACGCTCACGCGGCCAGATTTACAGTCTGGTGCCTTTAACCACTCGACCACCCCTCCTTAAAAATTTCAAACGTAACCTATCGTAAAATAAGCAACGAAAAAATTACTTCTCTCCCATCAAAAAATAAGCCTTCGCCGCTTCATCCGATTTTTTTGGACAAAAAGTGCAAAGACTTTGCTAGAACCTGAGAAGCGGAATATAGAGACAAGTTCCAAAACCTGCAACTAGGCAAAGAGACTTTTTATGCACAAACCCAGCAAAAAGACAATCGCCCGGGGACGAGCAAAAAACCAAGCAAATTCAACGACTAAATTATGGATTTGGGGCACGCATGCTGCGAATGCGGCTCTGTGCAATCCCAAACGCAAGGTCTTGCAGGTATTAGTCAGCAAGAACGCCATGTCCCGAATTGCCAAAAACACTCTGCCTCCAGGCATCAGGACTTGCGACCCGCAAAGAATCAGCGATGCCCTGCCAGCAGGCGCTGTGCATCAGGGCATAGCCGTACAAGTCACCCCCTTACCAGTAATTTCACTTGAGGATGTCACAGAGCGCCAGACCGGCCCGCTGTTAATGCTTGATGGGATCAGTGACCCCAGAAACATTGGCGCTATTTTTCGATCTGCTGCGGCTTTTGGTGCCAGCGCTATTATTGCTCAGGATCGCCATATGCCGGGCCTGCATGGAACTTTGGCCAAGGCTGCGGCTGGTGCCATCGAAACCGTGCCGTTTATTCCGGTAGTTAACCTGGCACGAACACTGGAAAAACTCGAGCAGGAAGGTGTGCAGAGCATTGGCCTGACCGGAGAAACCGATTGCCGGATCGATCAGGCTGCCGATGCGCGCCAGGTTGTTCTGGTATTAGGGGCCGAAGGCAAGGGCCTGCGCCCCAATGTGGCCAGACATTGCGAAGTATTGGCCAGAATTCCAATGACCAGTGCCATGCAAAGCCTGAATGTGGCCTCAGCAGCCAGCATTGCCCTTTACGAGTTGACGCGCCAACAGGTACTTTAGATCAGAACGCCAAAATACCTGCAAAACCCGGATTAAAAAACTCCATCCTGTTTTCCCAGTTGATAAGAGCAAGAGGCAGAGCCAATTTGTATGACTGCCTGTTAAAACCATTTGTGCGATGCAAACCGGCATAGCCCTTAATTCTTATCAGGTTTTGAAGAAATATTTACCTGTCAAAGAGCGTTTTTTCGGGAGCTTTACCCCAACCCTTACATTATAACAGTTTTTGGGAAGGCGGGCGCCTTTTGCACTTATCCCCTTATTGTAAGGGTCAGTCAGTGTCATCAAGGGTCATCTAAGGGTCATCTGATTATCAAAAAGTGCTGTTTTGGTATGATCACAGGGGATATCAAGTATCACCCAAGGGACAGCCGAAAAATGGCACTGACCCTAATAGTGACCCTGGACTGCGACACATTTTATTACCCCGTAAATAGCTATTGCCCAATACGCACAAACCCGTCAGACTATCTTGCATGACAGCCTTGAAATATTCTGGACATTGCGGGTGCGGCGCTGTGCGGTTCATGGCCACAGGCAAACCGAAATTTGTTGGAGTTTGCCATTGTTCTGATTGTCGTAATTATACCGGCGCGGTATTTTCGACTTTCGCCGGCTTCCTGAACGAACAAGTCAAGTGGCTGGGCGAGCCGCGCAGCACTATCAGCAGCTCTCCCGGCGTAGCCCGTGGGTTTTGCGCCAAATGCGGAACCCCCATGTCGTACAAGGGACAAAAATGGGACGGTGAAACGCATTTGTTTTTGGGCACATTTGACGACCCGGAGGCGCTTCCCATCCAAGGGCCAATGGGCCAGGTTTTTGAGCATGAGAAACTATCCTGGGTGAAATTATGAAACCGAACAATCCACGCGACCATCTGGCCACTCATGATGTGCTGAACCAGCCACCTTTGCCCGGTGATTTTGATCTGTTTAACGATCCGGCCATGCAAGATAGTTTGGCCATGGCCGCGTCACGCCTGATTAAATATGGCGGCACTGACAGCACCCTGGCCCAACAGGCAAAGCATTTTGGCAATTTTGGCAAGCTGGCCGGCAGTGAACACAGCCGGGAGCTTGGGCGACTGGCCAATGAAAACCCGCCAATTCTGCGCGCCTTTGATGCCAGAGGGCGGCGCATTGATGAAATTGAATACCACCCGGCCTATCACCAATTGATGACAATGGGTCTGGATAATAATGTCGCCTCTATCGCATGGACCAGCAAAAATGCCGGTCACATCGCCCATGCCGCTTTGGGTCAGATGATGTCATGGCCTGATACCGGGGTTGGCTGTCCGATGACCATGACCTATGCCGTGGTTCCAGTCTTGCAAAACGACGAATGGGCGGCCAAAAACTGGCTGCCGGGCGCTTTGGCTGGTAAATACGACCAAAGATGCTGCCCGCCCGAAGAAAAATACGGGCTTACATTTGGCATGGCCATGACTGAAAAGCAGGGCGGATCTGACCTTCGCGCCAATACGACCAAAGCAAAAACTACAAATGATGGCGAGGCCGAATTAACCGGGCACAAATGGTTTTGCTCGGCACCGATGAGTGATGCCTTTTTGACCTTAGCATATGAGGACAAAGGGCTTTCTTGTTTTTTAGTACCAAAGTGGAAGCCCGATGGAAGCCGCAATGCCATTGAAATCCAACGGCTAAAAGATAAGATGGGTGATCGCTCCAATGCCAGCAGCGAGATCGAATATCGCGGCGCTTGGGCAAAACGTATTGGCGAGCCGGGGCGCGGCATAGCCACCATTATCAACATGGCACACCATACCAGATTTGATTGTGTTTCCGGCTCTGCTGCCGGCATGCGCAAATCGGTAAAACTGGCGGCGCATCATGTGTCATACCGCACCGCATTTCAGCGCAAATTGATCGACCAGCCATTGATGCAAAACACTTTGGCTGATCTGGCACTGGAATCCGAAGCGGCCATGGCCCTGGCATTTGCGGTAGCCGCCAGCTTTGATGCGGCACCGCACAGCCCATATCAGGCGGCTTTGTCGCGGGTGCTGACCCCGATTGCAAAATACTGGGTATGCAAGCGCCAGCCGTCCGTGGTGGCTGAGACTTTGGAATGTCTTGGCGGGGTTGGCTTTGTTGAGGAAACCGGAATGCCAAACCTGTTTCGCACCTCTCCACTTAACAGTATATGGGAAGGCTCTGGCAATGTGATTGCTTTGGATATCATGCGCGCCATGAATAATGAGAAAGTTTCCGCCATACTTGCCGATGATATGAGCCGAATTGGTGACGAAATCACAGATTTGCGCCCCCTTACTGACTGGCTGATTGAAAACAGCAATGCCGATCCGAGACTGTTTGCCGAACGTGCGGCCATTGCCTTTGCTGCTGATGCCCTGCCCGCTGGCCCTTTGCGCGAGGCATGGATCAGTTTGCGCCTGCAATC
The DNA here is from genome assembly GCA_015485155.1 of Robiginitomaculum sp. Lineage (GTDB taxonomy): Bacteria > Pseudomonadota > Alphaproteobacteria > Caulobacterales > Maricaulaceae > Robiginitomaculum_B. The sequence continues at coordinate 4,154 of WFUF01000008.1, forward strand.
ACCCAGTCATATATGGGGTGCCAATGCTGCCCAAATTGATCGTGAGGCCCTGTTAAAGCGCACACAGGGTTGGTGAAACGAAGGTCAGGGTTACGGCCCTACAATCAAAATAAATAGCACGCTAAATTCAGTAATGTTGCAAATATTCAGCCTTTGTGATAGGAGAACATTATTATAATGGTGTTCATTATTACTAACAATCAGCCAACAGAAAGCGGCTGAATTTCTGGGGGGCAGAAATGCATAAGACAGGTATAATATTTATAATTGGTTTTGTCCTTTTTTCTCAAAATGCAATTGCACAAAGACTGGATTTCAACTCTGCTATTTTACCAAGTCACAGATCAGTCGCCGTCAATGACACTTTTAGCCATTTTGCCGTAATTATTAATTCCTCCAGCACCGATACCTTTACCAATTGCCGTTTGCGGGCCACTGGCAATATTGCTGGAGATGATGAAGCCTTGCGCCGGGCCAGCTTCACCTACCAGACCGTTGACGCAAGTAACAGCTTAACCGGAACACCCAATACCCCGGTCGACATTCCACCTGGTGGCACACAGTATTTCGTGTTTTCCATGGATGCTGGAGCGATAATAAGCAATATCAACGCCTTTGTCGGCCAAACCATCTATATATTATGTGATAATGCTTCTGGGCAGGAATTCACCTATCTAAACACATCTTCCTTATTTTACTCAGATATTAAAGCTCCCATGGATGCTCTGGCCATTGCATCAACTCCATCAAATGATGGCGTAATGCGCATTTCCAATGCCGGGGCAACCGGAGCCTTTTCGTTAGCTGCAACCAATCTTGGATCAGCAGGGGCCAACGAGAACGTCATAGTAACACCAACTTTGGAAGTTCAAACTGAACCATTTGCCTTTAACCGCGAACTGGTAACAAGCAATGCATTTTCAAAACTGGCGGAACTTTCTATTTGTGAAACCAATCCGTCTGATGGCACTTGTCTGGCTCCGGCGGCCGCCAGCGTCACTGCCTCTTTAGGCACCGGGGTCTCTACATTTAGCGTGTTTGTTACTCCAGATGCCGAATTAGGAGCTGCGCTTTTGCCGCAATGGCTGCGCATCACGGTTAATTTTGTTCCTGAAACTGCTGCATCAGATGAAATCGCAGGCCGAACCAGTGTGGCATTGCAGGCGCCGGGCAGCTTAACTGGTTCTGCGGATACCTTTGCCGGACTTAGCCCTGGGCTATATACATTTCGCTCCCGCCCTCACATTTTTACTTCAGCCGCCGGTAACAAGGATGGTGAATTTATCGTGTTTGACCCCCCCACTCCCGCCGCCAGTGATAAGCTTGGAAGAACAGCCAATGCTGATAATCCACTTATGCATTCAGGATGGGGCTTGGGAATTTTATTTGCAAGACTATTTGATGGCGGCAATGTTGCTCTGCCAGTAAAGCTGGATGATACATCCAACATTGCCAATCTTCATGCTGATATTCGTAACCCAAACGATCCCGACAAACCACCAAACGGAACCGCAGTAACGCCCCCTGCACCAAGAACACATAATGGAATGGGCTATACCATGGTTCGCGACCCGCAGGATTGGCCCGGAGATGAATTGGTCTTGCTGCAAAAGGCTGCCAATGACACCACGATGAAGAATTTTACCAACAATCTGGGAATTGCCCTTAACAATAACGCCACCCTTTCAGTGCCCGTGCGCAACCCGGCTACCGGCGCCGTAGAAGGAACCTTAAACCTTGGCCCCAATGATACTACGAGTCAGCTAGATATTCTTGGATGTATGATGCGGATTGTCCAGCAACCCCCAGACTTTCAGGCGTTTTTCATTTATTTTGTTGTAACCTTCGCGGATATAGCTGCCAATAGTTGCGCCAGCCCCGGTGAATTTTACATGGTAATTAATGAAAGCATTTTGGCTGAACGAGCATATGAGCCTACACAGTCGGGAAGCTCCTATGCAAGTGTAACCCTGTTCGGTATGCCGGAGACTCCAACCGAAGGCCAGGGGATTGTTTTTGCCTCTGAGTTCAGAACGCTTGGTGGACTATAGACGCGTACATATCCTTTTAAGCAGCAATTGGCTTTGATGCGTTGTTTGCCAACATATTGGTTGGAAGTGCTCTGGTATTTAAGCCCGGCCTTAACCTTCCAACAATGCCAGTTCCAGATTCTGCATGGCCTGTGAGGCTGCGCCCTTTAGCAGATTATCCAATACCGAAACCACAACACCATGCCGGCCATCCTTGCTAACATCAAGGCCGCCTATCACCGCATTGGGTGAATATGCAATATCGGCAACTTTTGGGATTTCCCTGGTTATTTTAACCAGTCCAGATTCTTGGTAAAATTCTTCCAGCCTTGCCCTTAATTCTTCCTCATCCTGACTTTGGGTAAAGTCCATATGAATGGTCAAAGACAGGCCCCGGAAAAATGATGCAACATGAGGACTGAACCTTACCTGCTGCCCCAAATGAAGGCTGATTTCGCGCTCATGAATATGGTCGCTTAAAGTATAGGGTAATAAATTATCCTTCAGGTTATTGGGATCATTGCGCGGATTTGGGGTGGCGCCAGCGCCTGAATAGCCGGAAACACCAAATATCACAGGCGGCAATGCCAGAATATCCCGCAAGGGAAACAACGCTAACTGTGCCGCCGTTGCATAACAGCCCGGGTTGGAAATGCGCTTTGCCTTCCTGATATGCTGATTATTGATCTCCGGCAGGCCATAAACCCAGTCATCGCAAAACCTATAATCAGCACTAATATCAAGAATGCATAAATCCATACCAGCTAGCTCAACTTCTCTTACCCAGTGCCTGGCCTGTCCATTGGGAAGCGCCAGCACCAAGGCATCAATATCCTTAAACTTGCTGATCTGCGAGGGCTGCAAGGAAATATAATCCAGATTAGAGTTTTGTATTGGCTCATTAGCCTTGCTTGAGGAGGAGGCAAAGGCAAGCTGCATATGCGGGCTATCTTTTAACAAGGCGATAAGTTCCGCCCCGACAAAACCGCGGCCCCCGACCAATCCTATTTGCAAGGAGCTCACGACTTCTTCCCCTCACATCTGTCTTCCCCCACAAAAGCATCAGGCAGGCCCGAAATATACCCCACATGATTTGCCAGACCGGGCCAGTTTACTTCCCCAATCCAAAATACCTGCCACATTCCCATTCTGGCACTGCCATCGGCTTCAGCAAAATAAAACTGGTTCACCGGATTGCCCACCCTGGAGCGCCAGAACATATTTGGGGATTGGGCACGCAATTCCTTCCAGACAGCAGCGCCAAGCCCCTCACCTCTGGCTTCTTCGAGTACAGCAAATTTATCAAGATACAGCAGGCCATTTTGCCGGGTTACCAGAGCAATAGCCCGATTGCTATCGGATGCCACCGCAAAGTCCAATTCCATATCACGCCAATATTCCGGCGCCAGCCGGCGACCAAAGGCCTGTTCAATCAACTGGCAGACCTTACCTCCATCCAGTTCAGATTTTTGCCGTTTTACCTCAATCATCTCGCCCTTGCGGATCAAGGTACCGGAGCCGCTATGGGTGAACAATTCCTTGATTAACGCATCAGGCCGGGTAATGGCCGCCGAAGCCGTAAGCGGCAGCTGCCCCAACATTTCGCTGATTTGCTGGACCTTTAACTTCATGCCGCCCTGTAACCAGTCCTGCCTCATTAGCTCATTATATTCACTGGTTAGATGAATCACCGAGATACGCTGCTGATCAGCATCTAAAATTGCTCCGGCCGGAGTCAGAAAAATGATTTTCTGTGGCCGTAAACCAATAGCCAATTGCCGAACCAGTGCATCAGCATTGATATTTACCTCACCGCCATCTTCAGCAATGGCAATACTGCTAAGTATTGGCAGTTCCCCGCGTTTGGTAATTTTAGATATTGATTCTAAGTCAATTTGCACAGGAGTTCCAACCCGTCCCAGATTCTCCTCATCCACCAATTCGGCCATAACCAGCTCTGCCGGGCAAAATCCGGCACGAACCCCATAGGCATTCAACGCAGAAATGAAATCCAGACTACAGGCACGCAAAGCTGCTGATACTATTGGCATGGCCCGATCATCAGTAACCCGCAAGCCGTTATTGCGACGGGTCTCAGCTCCGGCCCGGGCCAGTGCCTCATCAATTTGCGGCCCCCCGCCATGCACCACGATCGGACACAAGCCCAGCTTTTGCAAAAAAGCCAGGCTGGAGCAAATGGTCGGCAATTCATCACGTAAGGTTCCACCGCCAATTTTGATAATGGCAAAACGGCTGCGCTCAAGCCTGCCAAATTGTTTTAGCCATGCTCGCACCTCCCGGCCTTCGGTCATGGCTCCGAGCAGTTCTCTAACTACCTGCCGGGTTTCCCTGTGATTTGTATCTTGATCAGCCATTTTGCTCAAACACCTTGCAAAACACTTCAGTGGCAATTTGTAATTGCTCCATACTCACCCACTCATCCACCGCATGAGCTTGCGCAATATTACCGGGGCCAAACACAAAGGCCGGAAGCCCAGCTTCGGCAAAAAGGGCAGCCTCAGTCCAAAAATTAACCGGCTCACCTGCGCCAATTCCCAGTGCAGTTGCCAGCTTCTTTGCGGCAGATAATTGCTCTGGCGCCATGTCCAGCGCCGGACTGCCATAGGTTTGTTCAAATTTGATGAAATAATCAGCAGGAACAAGAGACTTTAGCTCGTCTGCTACCTGTTGCAGATCAAAGCCAGGGCCGGGGCGAATACCAAAATTAAGTCTGCAATCCGGAGCACAGATATTGGGTTTAATACCGCCTTCAATATGACCGCAATTAAAACAAATGCCCGGCAAGGAGCCGCCTTTTTGCCGCTGCTTGTCCGCATACAGGCTTGCCGCCGCTATCCATTTGCCGGCACGGTGTATCGCTGAAGCTTCCAGTGCGTCCCATTCTGATGAGTGCATGGAGGTTCCGGCAAATTCCAATTCATAAGCCCCTAAGCCCCTGTGACTGAAAATTGCTTTGGAACTGGTGGGCTCACAAACAATTACCTGTTTAAAGCCATGATCACTATTAGCAAAATGCTCCACGCAGCGGCCTTTGCCGTTTTCCTCATCAGTGGTAAACAGCAGGGCAAAGTCATTGTCTTGTTGCTGAGCCGCAATAATTGCACAGGCCGCAGCTCCCTTAATATCACAGGCACCAAGGCCAAATACCCGCTCCTCAGTCCGATGCAGATGAAATGGTGAGTGGCTCCACCCTTCAGCACACGGCACCGTGTCCACATGCACATTGATCAGTGTCGATGGCTGTCCCCGTTGCAGTAATATTTGCACACAGCCTTCGCCAAGATCATTAACTCTAAGCACGCCGTCCTCAAAACCTTCCACCAATGCGCCAATGATGGGATGGGTAGCATCCATATCCCTGGGCGGATTTCTGGTATCAATGGCAACTAATTTTTCCAGGCGATCTAGGATTGCTGGTAGAAACTCAGTCATGGGATTTACCTTTCGCTCTGGTTCTGACCCATTGGTTTAAGGTTTTCAACGGCAAATCTGTGTAAACCCTGCACAAAAGGCGTGATTCTTGCTGTAAGTTGATTACTAGTGTGCCGAACTAGATCAAAGATTCAGCAATTGCCCGGTCAGGGCATACGCTTTAGGATCACGATCTGTTACTTTGGTTGAGTTTTGTTACAAGATATAAAGGTCAATATGTCAGTAAATACCTTAAAAAACAGCTTTGCTCCTGTGCATAAAGCATTTGCGCAGCAGATAAATCTTTACTCTCAAACCAAATGAGCGTGATTGGTTTGCGAACTTAAAACATCGATTACAGGCTCTTGGCCTGCCGGGCAGAATTATGGGGGGATTTTGGCTAAATTATATTTCAGTTATGCAGCAATGAATGCCGGGAAATCGACAGTCCTGCTGCAGGCATCTTACAATTATCGCGAGCGTGGTATGAATACCCTTATCCTTAGCGCGGCCTTGGATACACGTGCAGGAAGCGGCAAAGTTGCCTCGCGCATCGGTATTGAAGCACAGGCAAGCCCCTTTAGCAGCGATATGGATTTATTTGAATTTGTTAGCAAACACCATGAGCAGGACAAACTGCAATGTGTGCTGATTGATGAGGCTCAATTTCTGCAAGAAAAACAGGTGTGGCAATTGGCCAAAGTGGCCGATCAACTGGGGATTCCTGTATTGTGCTACGGGCTGCGCACAGATTTTCAGGGGAATTTGTTTTCAGGAAGTGCTGCCCTGCTGGCTATTGCCGACAATTTGCGTGAAATACGCACAATCTGCTGGTGCGGCTCCAAAGCCACAATGGTGTTGCGGGTGGATGCCGATGGCACCGTCATAGAACATGGCGAGCAAGTGGAAATCGGAGGCAATGAGCGCTATGTTTCACTATGCCGTCATCATTGGTCACAACGAGAAACCGGGTTATAAAAATGAGAAGATTACTGCGTTTCGTATTTATTTGTGCGCTGGCTGGAGCGATGACAGCATTGGCTGTTGGATCAGCAAAAGCCGATTGCATGACCGAGCGTCTTATTGGCATTGGCAAGGCTGATGCTCTGGATAAGGCAATGCGCCTTTATGATGATAAGGCGAGAATCTATAATCAGAATATCAAACATGCCGATAACGCCTTTGCCAGCGGCAATGATATGGATAATATCTGGCCACAGGTGTTAATAGCCCGTGACCAACTGATAAAGGCCGCAGAACAGGCCAGCCTGACCCTTGATGACATGAACAGCTTTAGCCGGGAATATCTATCCTCAGGCTGTTTTGATGCTGACCCGGACAAAGTTGAACAGGAATACCAGCAAACCAGCACCACTATTAAAACCAGCATGCAAACCTTGGCAAAAGTACCTGAGAACTGGCAGGATCGCTATAACCGCAGCAAAATATGCAGTGCCTTGAATGAGCGCGAACAGCAAGGACAAAAAAGAGGTCGGGAATGGGCGGATAAATATGATGGTTTAATAGAAATTTATGACGAGGCGAGAAAAACCGCGTCCGCTCTTGACCCAGCTGATCCTGGCTATGCCAAAGCCAGAAAAAACCTGATTGATGCAAGAAACAACGCATTTCCTGGAGTGGCAGGATACCCGCAAATTCTGGCCGACATGTTTGATATAACCATTATGAAACAAAACGCAGGCTGTATTTCGCTTACACCGGCACAGCTAAAGTCATATACTGATCGCCAGTCAATTGTAAAAGTCGAAATAGAAACGAAATCACAGCAAATGCAAAACCTGGAACAGGACTTTCCAGTGGCAAGCCGTCAGCCAAAGGCACAACAGCCAGCCAGTTACACTCCCAAGCCCCAAACAGAACCAAAACAAGCGCCTGCAACTCAACAAGCAGAAACACCGATAATTCGCCTTAGAGCCTCCCCGGACAATAATGCTGATGACAACAATGCCGTTGATGCATCGCCTTCACGGCCTGCTATTAGTTCTGCCAGCACCGACCCCATAACCGCAGAAATATCAATTCGCAATCGAAGCGGAGATATTTTGTGCTTGTTTGATAGCAATTCTGCCCAAACTGCCTGTGATTTTATGGCAGGAGAGGTACGCAAGATAACCGCAACAAGAATTATTGCCTTTGGCGGGGGCTATTGGTCGTCAAATGGCCAATACATGCAGATGAAAACCTGCCGTATTTTGACGCCCAAACCACAGGAACAGGCGGTTATGTCAGGCATAGACCCTGATTGCTCGCCAGCCTCCTTGTAGGATGTTGCCAACGTTAGCGGCAAATTTTTGCCCTAGCCTGTGCATATTCCTCACGCAGGCGCAAAATGCAATCGACTACTGGAACCACTTGTTTTACGGCACCAATACCCTGTCCACAGCCCCAGATATCTTTCCACGCCTTGGCATCACTATCGCCGCCGGAACCAAAATTCATTGCGTCCGGCCCACTATCTGCGAGCCTGGAAGGATCAAGTCCGGCCTTAACAATTGATGGCGCCAGATAATTGCCGTGAATTCCTGTAAACAGGTTTGAATTTACAATATCCGCAGCTTCACAATCTACCACCATCTGCTTGTAATCATCCACCGCCCTGGCTTCTTCGGTGGCAATAAACATGGAGCCGGCATAGGCCAGATCAGCCCCCATCACCTGTGCCGCCAGAATTGATCGGCCCGTGGCAATACTTCCCGACAATAATAACGGGCCGTCAAACCAGTTGCGAATATCCTGCAATAATGCAAATGGAGAAACTGGCCCGGCATGGCCGCCAGCACCCGCCGCCACTGCAATTAAACCATCAGCGCCTTTTTCTATGGCTTTGTGGGCAAAGCGATTATTGATTATGTCATGTAAAACAATTCCACCATAAGAATGAGCCGCCTTGAACACTTCTTCGCGCGCACCCAAAGAGGTAATCATAATCGGGACTTTGTGCTTTACGCAAAGCTCCACATCCTGTTCAAGACGGGCATTTGAGCGATGAACAATTTGATTAACTGCAAATGGTGCAGAAGGATTATCAGGATTTGCCTGATCCCATGCGGATAATTCCTCGCGGATTTGGTATAACCACTCGTCAAGCTGTTCAATAGGTCTGGCATTCAAGGAGGGAAACGAGCCGACAATTCCAGCCTTGCACTGGGCTATTACCAACTCCGGTCCCGATAAAATAAACATCGGCGCCCCAACCAGAGGCAGACGTAAACGATCAGATAAAACAGATGGCAGCGGCATAAAATCCCCAATAATTATTGAAACCCTGTTTTTTAATATCTATTGCTTTTATTCATAATGCCACAAAAAAATATCCCGGCCCTTGCGAGCCGGGATACTTGCAGATTTTGCAATATTATTCCGCACCGTTGGCGGCTTCTCTTAGAGCAGTTTTAATATCTCCGGGTGCCGATGATATTTTCATGAAAGTTCCCATTGTCAAAGATGGATAGCTCTGGGCAATGCGAAATCTGGCCCCAAGCATATAAACATCATTCCCCGATACCAGCATTTCATATGGAAAATGCGGTGTGGAACGAGGTGAAGCCCGATCTACCGTGGCTCTTACATGATCATCAGCACCAGTATTTGCTCCTGCTCCCAAAGATACCCCAAACACGCTTTCCGGTTTTCCCGGCACATCAACCCGATATACTTTGGCCACATCGTATTTACCTTGCGCCAACCCTGCCTCTACGGCGGCCAAAGCCTGTTCATGGCTGTCATAACTGGCCAGTTTCATGTGTCCGCCAAACCCTGGCATGCTGATCATATAGCGGTAGCTGCGTAATTTTTTTACGCTCAAGCCCTGTTTGGCACCAAATTCTCCCTGATTGCCCAAAGCAGCCTCCAGTGCCGCACGCACAGGTGCCAGATCAGAATTCATCTGATAGATATTCGACATATAAGCCGGGTTATTATAGGCAATCTGACGCTCACCATTCACATCGGTAATTGATACCCGTATAGCGGCCCCGTAGCCACCAAAGTCAGACTGGCTGACAGCATTTTTCAGATCATCACTGGTAACAACAATGATTTGCGCCCCGGCATAGGGTGAAAAGTCCCCTACGATCTCAAAGCCTGCACCTGTTAGTGCCGCGCGCACATCAGCAGTATCTGAAGAGCCTTGAATATAAGGCATCATGGTTTTTTCGGCACTAACAGCCGGTGCCACAAGAAGCATAAGCGCCCCGAGCAATACTCCAAAAACTGAATTGATTTTCATTTTCACATCCTCCCATGCGTTATCTCTAATATAAGATAAGACTAATGTGAGGTAAAAGCAAATCCGGGATCAATTTTATATCAATGCCTTAGCGCAAAATGGATTTACCTGCGTAAACAGCAGTGTCGGAAAGCTCTTCTTCGATACGCAATAGCTGATTATATTTGGCCAAACGATCACTGCGAGCCAGTGAGCCGGTTTTAATCTGCCCACAATTTGTAGCCACAGCCAGATCAGCAATAGTGGTGTCCTCGGTCTCACCGGAACGATGAGACATTACAGCACTGTACGAGGCACGATGAGCCATATCCACAGCATCCAAAGTCTCCGACAAGGTGCCGATCTGGTTGACTTTCACGAGGATTGAATTGGCTATTCCTTTTTCTATTCCCCTGGCCAGACGAGCCGGATTGGTGACAAATAAGTCATCGCCAACCAATTGCACATTATCACCCAGAACTTCAGTCTGGATTTTCCACCCTTCCCAATCATCCTCATGCAGGCCATCTTCAATGGAAAAAATTGGAAAACGATCACACAGGCGCTTCAGATAATCTACCATTTCCCCAGAATCATAGCGCACACCTTCGCCTTTTAACTCATACACTCCGTCGGAATAAAATTCTGAAGCTGCGCAGTCTAAAGCAAATACAAAATCATCACCCAGCCGATACCCGGCCTTGGCAATGGCGCCATCAAGGAACTCCAGTGCCTTTAATGCAGAGCCAATATCAGGGGCAAAACCACCTTCATCACCGACATTAGTGTTTAAGCCGGCATCCTGCAATTTGGATTTAAGTGCGTGGAACACTTCGGCACCCATGCGAAGAGCGCTGGCAAAACTGTCAGCGCCCACCGGCATAATCATAAATTCCTGAATGTCGATTGGATTGTCAGCATGTTCCCCGCCATTTATCACATTCATCATCGGCACCGGCAGGGTTCTGGCATTAACTCCGCCAACATAACGAAACAAGGGCAGCCCTTGCGCCTCGGCTGCGGCTTTGGCCACGGCCAGCGATACACCCAAAATAGCATTGGCACCCAATCTGGATTTATTATTCGTACCATCCAGCGCAATTAAGGTTTGATCTATTCTACGCTGATCCAGTGCATCAAACCCGCCAATGGCATCAAAAATTTCACCATCCACATGGGAGGCTGCCCGGTTCACGCCTTTGCCGCCATAGGCAGATGAGCCATCGCGCAATTCCACAGCCTCATGCGCGCCGGTCGAAGCTCCCGAAGGCACTGCTGCGCGCCCCATGGCCCCGCTCTCCAGCACCACGTCGACCTCCAGGGTGGGATTGCCGCGACTGTCCAGAATTTCACGGGCGTGGATATCAACAATACCGGTCATTTGCTTCTCCTGATGATGGACTTTGATGATTCACTACTTGTACGCTTTATGCTCGCAAATAAAGGGGGAAACCCAGTATGAATAAAAAAACGCCGCCTTACAAAGTAAAAGCAGCGTTTTTGCAAACCTTGGGAAATTTGTACTAGTCTTCCTGTGCTGGCAAAATTTGTCTGCCACGATACATGCCGGTTTTCAGGTCAATATGGTGGGGACGGCGCAACTCGCCAGAATCGGCATCCTCAATATAGGTAGCCGCAGCCAGACGATCATGGCTACGGCGCATTCCTCGACGGGAGCGGGTGATTTTACTTTTAGGTACTGCCATGGGAAAAATCCTGATTGGTAAAACTGATCAAAAATGAAAGACAGCAATAAATTACTGATTAAGAGCGGGCAGATACCCTATCTTGCCCGTATCGGCAAGAGCAAATGCGACATTTTGACAAAGGGGGTGCAATCAGATCAATTTTGTGCTATACAATGATCTCGGTCGTCCCCTTCTGACGCACGATCGCAAACGACTAGATATATGCTATATGAGGGTCGTAGCGGTTCAGACAGGACGACCGTTTTTTATGCAAACTCCTCTTTGCCGGAAATACAAATACGGCCACCATTGGTGGCCGTATTCATAACATTGCCCTTTGAAAGCTTGTTTAGCCAGCAGCCAAAACCGCCAATAGCAACAGCGCTACAATATTGGTGATCTTGATCATTGGGTTTACAGCCGGGCCAGCGGTATCCTTATATGGATCGCCAACAGTATCGCCGGTAATGGAGGCTTTGTGGGCTTCAGAGCCCTTACCGCCATGGGCACCGTCCTCGATGTATTTTTTAGCATTATCCCAGGCTCCGCCACCGGCAGTCATTGAAATAGCAACAAACAAGCCATTTACAATCACACCCAAAAGCATTGCGCCAACAGCGGCCAGCGCTTCGGTTTGCCCTGCTACTGCGTCCACTGCAAAGTACAACACAATCGGAGACAATACCGGAAGCAAAGATGGTACAATCATCTCGCGAATGGCAGATTTGGTCAAAATGTCTACAGCTTTGCCGTAATCCGGTTTATTCTTGTACTCCATAATACCGGGAATTTCGCGGAACTGGCGACGCACTTCCGTAACCACCGACTCAGCGGCGCGCCCCACAGCCATCATCGACATGCCACCAAACAAATATGGCAATAGACCACCAAACAAAAGCCCGGCAATCACATATGGGTTTTCCAGCGAGAAGTTTGGCTCAATGTGCAACAGGTGCTTTACGTCTTCGGTATAGGCGGCAAATAAAACCAGAGCACCCAAACCGGCAGAACCAATAGCATAACCCTTGGTTACAGCTTTGGTTGTATTGCCCACAGCATCAAGCGTGTCAGTAGTGTTGCGAACATCCTCAGGAAGACCAGCCATTTCAGCAATGCCTCCGGCATTATCAGTCACCGGGCCAAAGGCATCCAGTGCCACAATAAAGCCAGCCAGAGCCAACATGGTGGTCACGGCAATGGCAATGCCGAACAGGCCAGCAAAGGCAAAAGTAGCCAAAATCGCGGCAATAATAATCAAAGCCGGCAATGCAGTTGATTCAAGCGAAATAGCCAAACCTTGAATAACATTTGTACCATGACCGGACTCAGAGGCCTTGGCCACAGAGCGCACAGGGCGAAAACTGGTACCTGTATAATATTCAGTTACCCAGACAATCAGGGCAGTAACCAGCAGACCGATCAAACCGGACAAATACAGATCCATTCCGGTAAACTTAGAACCTTCAACAGCTCCCATACCATTGGGAAGCATTTGTTCGATTACAAAATAGATGGCAATGACCGATAAAACACCTGTAGCTATCAGTCCCTTGTATAAGGCTCCCATCACATTTTCACTGCCTTTGCCAAGGCTTACAAAGAATGTACCGATGACCGAAGTAACAATACAGGCCCCGGCAATTGCCAGAGGCAACAGCATCATGACGCTTTGCAAGGCATTGGTAAAATAAATCGAAGCCAGAACCATGGTGGCGACAATAGTAACCGCATAAGTTTCAAACAAATCTGCCGCCATGCCTGCGCAGTCACCGACATTATCACCAACATTATCAGCAATAGTTGCCGCGTTTCTAGGATCATCTTCAGGTATGCCAGCCTCGATCTTGCCAACCATATCGCCGCCAACATCAGCACCCTTGGTAAAGATGCCGCCGCCCAAACGGGCAAAGATAGAAATAAGCGATGCCCCAAAGCCCAGAGCGACCATAGCGTTGATCACTGTACGCGAGCCAAGCTCCAAACCCATGACTGCAGTCAGCAAATAAAAATATCCAGCCACGCCAATCAGCGCAAGACCCGCAACCAGCATGCCGGTAATTGCACCGGAGCGAAACGCAATCGATAAACCACCTGAAAGTGACTTACTAGCCGCTTCGGCAGTGCGCACATTGGCCCGAACAGATACCAGCATGCCAACAAAACCCGCAAGACCAGATAATATTGCACCCAGCGCAAACCCGATAGCAACCAAAGCGCCAAGCATAAAGAAAATACCCACAAATACGACGACACCAACAGCGCCAATAGTAAGGTATTGTCGTTTCAAATAAGCATCGGCACCCTCTTGAATGGCTTTGGCAATTTCTTGCATTTTTTCATTACCGGAGCTTGCCTTTAGCAAGGACATCGTTTGCACAATGCCATAAATAATGGCGAGTAGACCTGCGCCAATGACTAACAAAAGTTCCATGATATTTCCCGTACAGTTTCTGTTCCAGACAACGGGGAAATTGTGCAAGCACGTTGGCTGCACCCCCCTCTATGGCGGGCTTAACGGGAAGTTAACACAAGTGCAAGCCCATGAGCCCCGCTGGATACGAAAAATATAACGGTTTTGTATTATAGATACCAAAAATATGGTTTATAACGCGGCGGCAGGCTCTATGGTTACGCTGATCCCGCAACCGCATGCATCGGTTTCGTTGGGGTTTTTGAACACGAATTTGCTGTGCAGGGTTTCCACTTCATAATCAATCACCGAGCCAAGCAAAAATAAAACTGCTGCCGCATCAATAAGGATTGTAACTCCCTTATCTTCAACTATTTCATCCAGCGCCGCCGGCTCTGTCACATAGTCCATGGTATATTCCATGCCGGCACAGCCGCCATTTTGAACGCCAACCCGTAAAAACCCGCGCTCTTTTTCCGCCAATAACTGTTTTATCCGCGCAGAAGCTTTTTCAGTTAAACTGACAATTTGAGGTTTCTTTCCCATGATTTTGGCAAGATGGGTTGCCATGATCATAATTGCAAGCCCTAAACTGCTCTATGGCCTTTATATTACTCAAATTTAAGTGGTCTTTTGTAACAATTAGCCGCAAAATAAATTTTGCCCGCCTTTAGGATCTGTTTTGAAAGCATAAGAATGCATCCGTTATTTTTCATTACCCCGCTTGCCATGATGCTAAGCACAGGAATTGCAATAGCCAAGCCAGACAAGTTAACCAGAATTATGGGATTTGGTGGTGTCTGCTCTGATTGTGACCTGTCCAAAAAGAACCTGTCCGGCGCCAATATGAACGGTGCCAGCTTTCCCCGCTCTAATTTCACTGCCGCAGATTTAAGCAATGCCAAACTACGCGGCTCTAATTTCTCCCGGGCAATTTTCAGACGCGCCGACCTTTCGGGGTCTTCTGCCACCGGGTCAAATTTTTCATGGGCTGATTTTTCCGGCGCAACCCTCGATAATATGAATGGAAATGGCAATAATTTTTCAAGAGCTACATTAAACGGGGCCAAGGGAAAGTCAGCCGATCTGGTTGCCGCCAATTTCAGCTATGCCAAATTATTGGGAACATCCTTTCAGGATGCTGAATTTTCCTACAGTAATTTCAGCAATACTGATTTCTCCGGAGCCAAGCTGAATGAAGCCAGATTTGAGATGTCAAACCTGTCTTTTGTGAATTTCGGAACCTCTGATTTGAGCAATGTAGAGTTCAACCGGGTCGATCTGCAAAATGCCCGTTTTGACAACACTTTGCTCACCGGGGTCATTTTTACTGAAACATTCCTGCCCGGTGCTGATCTTTCAAAAGCCAGTGGCCTGATGCCTGAGCAACTTGCTTCGGCTTGCGGTGATTCTAAAACCAAGCTACCCGAAGGACTGTCTCTTGCTGATTGCAATACCACAAGCTGGTCAAAACAGTTTACCCGTATTGACGATAATGCTGCCAGCTTTAATCAGGCACGCTTTGGCAAGATGCACAATCGGGATATCCTTACCATTCACACGGAAACCAAAAGAACCTTGAATGAAGGCCGCATAGCCCTGTTAGAAGCAGGTCGGGTTCTGGCTGGAGCACTGGAAGATTCAAATATAAAAGAGCTTACCGGCCAACAAAACTTATCAGTGTCCTCAAAAAGTACGCTGCTTCAGCAACACCAGCAACGATCACTGGAGCGCATTATCCGCTCTTTGACGAAATTGAGACTTTCTTCAAACGGCGCAGCGCAATCAGAAATTGATCAGGCAATCATTGAACTAAAAAAGGCGCAAGAAATCATGAAACAGAAAAATCAGGATATGGAGGTAGCCGGCAAATAAGCCATCACCCCCTCACCATTAGCTTTCCTTCTTTGGTGGCTCAATGGGCCTGATGTGCAACTCGCGCAATTGCGCCTGGTCCACCTTGTTTGGGGCCTGCATCATCAGATCGCGGGCCTGCTGATTCATCGGGAACAGTATTACTTCTCGGATATTTTCCACTCCGGCCAACAACATGACAATACGATCAATGCCCGGCGCAATGCCTCCATGAGGCGGGGCGCCGAACCTGAATGCGTTTAGCATGCCACCAAATTTTTCCTCAACCACGTCCGGCCCATAACCAGCCATTTCAAAGGCTTTTAGCATAATTTCCGGGCGATGGTTCCGAATAGCGCCAGAGCTAAGCTCGACACCGTTACACACAATATCATATTGGTAAGCCAATATCTCCAGCGGGTCGGTGTTTTCCAGCGCCTCCATACCGCCTTGAGGCATTGAAAACGGATTGTGTGAAAAATCGACACGCTTTTCGTCTTCATTCCACTCAAACATTGGAAAATCCACAATCCAGCAGAACTTAAACTCATCATCTGAAACAAGCCCAAGATCCGCCCCGATTTTGACCCGCGCCGCACCTGCCAATTTGGCGGCATCACCTGCCTTACCTGCCGAGAAGAACAGGGCATCACCAGCCTTAATACCGGCATGGGCTGCCATGCGAACCAGCGTGTCAGCCGGGAAAAACTTGGCAATCGGGCCTTTGCCAATCAGAGTACCGCCCTCTTCGGCAAAATTGATATACCCCAAGCCCGGGGCCTGCATTTCCTTTTGCGCCCACGAGTTCATCTTGTCGAAGAAAGAACGAGGTTTATCGGCAACATCTGGTGCCGGGATCGCCCGCACCACACCGCCTTTTTTGACAATATTCTTGAACGCGCCAAATTCGACGGCATCTTCTATGAAGAACTCCGACACATCAGATATTTCAAAGGGAATGCGCAAATCAGGCTTGTCGGTGCCATATTTTAGCATTGCCTCCTTATAAGGGATGCGCACGAAAGGTTCGTCTGATACTTTGCGCCCATTGGCAAATTCGCTGAACACATCGCGCAACATTGGCTCAACGGCATTGAACACGTCCTCCTGGGTACAGAAGCTCATCTCCACATCCAATTGATAGAACTCACCAGGAGAACGATCCGCGCGACTGTCTTCGTCACGGAAACACGGCGCTATCTGAAAGTATTTGTCAAAGCCCGAGACCATGATCAATTGCTTGAACTGTTGTGGTGCCTGCGGCAGCGCATAAAACTCACCCGGGTGAAGTCGTGATGGCACCAAAAAGTCCCGCGCCCCTTCCGGTGATGATGCTGTTAATATCGGGGTTTGGAACTCCATAAATCCCTGTTCAGTCATCCGCCTGCGGATGGAAGCAATGATTTGTGAGCGCAACACAATATTTTTGTGCAGGGTTTCACGGCGCAAGTCCAGATAGCGATAGGTCAACCGGATGTCGTCCGGGTAATCTGGCTCGCCAAACACCGGCAATGGCAATTCCTGCGCCGTAGAGAGCACTTCTAGCTCTTGCACCTGCAATTCCACGGCACCGGTAGGCAGGTTCTCATTGACGGTTTCTGCTGATCTTGCGACCACTTTGCCGGTTACACAGATAACACCCTCAATGCGCATGCGCTCCAGAGTTTTGAAATGCTCATTTTCCGGCAAGATCACACACTGGGTCAGGCCATAATGATCGCGCAGATCAATAAACAACAAGCCGCCATGGTCTCGTTTTCTGTGGATCCATCCTGAAAGCCGAACGTCGCTGTCAACGTGTTCCAGCCGCAGCTCGCCACAAGTATGGGTGCGAAAGTCGTGCATGATTTTGCCCTGAATTGCCTGTAATCAAATGGAAGCGCAAATGAAAGTCAAAGCACACAAATGTCAAGCAGGGGTTTTGGTTAAACCTGCAAGTCATGACAGGACAACTGGTTGCCGGGCTTGCATTTTTGCCTATACTCAAAATTCAGGTTCGGCTGATGGGTTACTAAAAGAGATCAAACCATGAAGTTCATTTTTCGAAGTCTTGGCTTACTGTTATTGCTGTTGCTGGCTTATTTGCTGTTCTGGCCGGTTCCAATCAAGCCCGTGGCCTGGCAGGCTCCACAAGCAACTGGATATACAGGCCCCTATGCCAGCAATACAAAACTGGCCGAGCTTAGCAATATCGACTTACAAGGCTATAGCGGCCCCGAAGATGTAACTTCCGCCATAATTGACGACATTTTGTACCTGTTTGTGGCTACTCATGAAGGAGTTATCCTGAAAGTAAATCCGGACACAGGCGAAATAGAGCCATTCGCAGACACTCAGGGGCGACCATTGGGGCTGGAGTTTGATGCCGACGGCAATCTGATTGTTGCCGATGCCATGCGCGGCCTGCTGTCCATATCCCCAAGCGCCAAGATTACCCTTCTCAGCGATACTGTCGATGATGGCAGCAAGATTCTCTATGCTGATGATCTGGATATTGCCGCCGATGGCCGTATCTTTTTTTCTGATGCCTCAACCAGATTTTCAGCCAAGAAATACGGCGACACCCTCACCGCCAGCGTGCTTGACCTGATGGAACATTCATCAAATGGCCGATTATTGCTCTATAATCCGGCCACTGGTAAAACCAGCCTGGTCAAGGATGGCTTTAACTTTGCCAATGGCGTAGCCATGTGTCCTGATGATGCCTGTGTGTTCGTTGCCGATACCGGAACCTATTCTGTATGGAGGGTCTGGCTTGATGGCGACAAGGGCGGGCAAGTAGACAAAGTATTGACGAACCTGCCGGGATTTCCTGATAATATTAACCGCTCCAGTGATGGAACCTATTGGCTGGGGCTGACCAGTCCGCGCCTTGCCGCCATTGACGCTCTGGCGGACAAGCCTTTTTTACGCAAAATGGTCATGCGCCTGCCCGAGCGTTTCAAACCCGCGCCCTTGGCCTATGGCATGGTGATTAATTTTGGATTTGACGGCTATATACTGAACCAGTTTCAGGACCCAAAAGGCGCCTACCCGACCACTACCGGGGCATATGATGCTGATGATGGCTGGCTCTATATTACATCGCTAAGCTCCAAAACTCTGGGGCGAAAGGGATGGAGCCAACCAAGAGCTCCCAAAAGTCAGCCTCTGGACGAATAGTTCTGATAACAGGTTCATCAGAACCGGCAGAATACCGAAGAAACGCTCACAAAAAACTCTTAACTGCCTGTGCCCGGCGGATAAGGGCCGAAGACCGGCGCGGGGGCGTTATTGTACTGCCGGTTTATTTAACAGCAGGCAAGTGCCAAGAACCCTTTTATTTTATAGGCCTTGAGAAAAATATTTACCTGTCAAAGAGCATTTTGTAAGGGGCTTTGCCCCAACTCTTACATTATAACAGGTTTTAAGATTGCGGGCATCGTTATCACTTATCCCCTAGTTGGAAGGGTCAGTCAGTACACCTAAGGGTCATTTAAGGGTCAGTTTATTACCAACAAGTGCTGTTTTGGTATGATTACAGGGTGGCGCAAGTATCACTCAAGGGACAGCAAAAATTGCGATGACCCTGTAAGTGACCCTTCACGGTGACCCTCGTCACTGACCCTCACCAATCCAGAATAACCTTGCCGCTTTCGCCTGAGCGCATGCGCTCAAAACCTGCCTTAAAGTCATCCACCCTGTAATGATCGGTGATGATCCCATCAACGCTCAAGCCCGACCCCAACATGGCCAACATTTTATACCAGGTTTCAAACATTCTGCGGCCATAGATTGCCTGAATGGTAAGGGCTTTACCAACTATTGTTCCCCAGTTCACCCTGGTTTCGCCAGACGGAATACCAAGCATGGCAATTTTACCGCCCATAACCATGGTGTCGGTCATTTGCGCAAAAGCAGGCTCAGCGCCAGACATTTCCAGACCCACGTCAAAGCCCTCACTCATGCCAAGCTCACTCATCACATCGCGCAAGTCTTCCCTAGACACATTTACCGCCCGCACATCTGCCAGCTTCGCCGCCAGATCAAGGCGGGATTGGTTAATATCGGTAATCACCACATGGCGCGCCCCGGCATGGCGGGCAATGGCTCCTGCCATGGCACCAATTGGCCCGGCACCGGTGATAAGCACATCTTCGCCAACCAGATCAAAGGTAAGCGCCGCATGAGTGGCATTGCCCAGCGGATCCAAAATTGCCCCCACATCATCAGGCACATGTTCCGGCAATGGCACTACGTTAAATGCGGGCAAGGCCAGATATTCGGCAAAGGCACCGTTAATGTTAACTCCAATCCCCTTGGTATCGTGCGATAAGTGCCATTTACCTTCGCGGGCGGCGCGGGAGCGATCGCCAACCACATGACCTTCACCGGACACCCGAAGCCCGACCTTGTGGCGGGTGACATTTTTGCCCAATTCAACGATTTCGCCCATAAACTCATGGCCGGTTATCAGCGGCACCGGCACATTTTCCTGCGCCCATTGATCCCAGTTATAAATATGAATATCAGTGCCGCAAATCGCGGTTTTCTTGATCTTGATCAGTACTTCATCATGGGCAGGCTCGGGCATGGGAGCGTCTTGCATCCAGATACCGGGCTGCGCTTTGGCCTTTACCAGTGCTTTCATCAGATCACCCCCAATTCCTTGCCAATTCGCGTAAAGGCAGCCACCGCAAAGTCAATTTGTTCAAACGTGTGCGCCGCTGACATCTGGGTTCTGATCCTAGCCTGTCCCTTTGGCACCACCGGGAATGAAAACCCGATTACATAAATGCCCTGTTCCAATAATTTTGCCGCCATGTCCTGCGCCAGTTTTGCATCCCCCAGCATCACCGGAATAATCGGATGCTCGCCGGGGGTTAAGTCAAAGCCTGCTGCGCTCATAGCAGCTCTGAAGCGTGTTGCATTGGCAAACAGTTTTTCGCGTAAAGCCGCACCATTTTTCACCAGTTCCAACGACTTGCTGCCCGCAGTACACAGCATTGGCGGCAAAGCGTTCGAGAACAAATATGGCCGCGAGCGCTGGCGCAACATATCCAATACTTCTTTGCGCCCCGATACATAGCCACCGGCCGCACCGCCCAAAGCCTTGCCCAAAGTTCCGGTTAAAATATCCACCCGATCAAGCACTCCGCAATGCTCTGGCGTGCCTCTACCGCCTTCGCCCATAAAGCCGACAGCATGACTGTCATCGACCATGGTGATCGCGCCATATTTATTGGCAAGGTCACAAATGCTGGGCAAATCGGCGATGATCCCGTCCATCGAGAATACCCCATCAGTGGCAATGATTATATTGCGCGCATTGTCAGCAACAGCCTGTTTTAGTTTTGCCTCCAGATCAGCCATATCATTATTGGCATAACGGTATCGTTTTGCCTTGCAAAGCCTTATTCCATCAATGATCGAGGCATGATTGAGACTATCGGAAATGATCGCATCTTCGGCGCCAAACAATGGCTCGAACAAGCCGCCATTGGCATCAAAACAAGCCACATATAAAAGGCTGTCTTCCTTGCCAAAAAAATCGGATAATTCGCGTTCTAATTTGGTGTGAACACTTTGGGTGCCGCAAATAAACCGCACCGAAGCCATGCCAAACCCGGCGCTGTCCAGACCGTCTTTGGCAGCCCTGACCAATTCGGGACTATCAGCCAGTCCCAGATAATTATTAGCACAAAAATTAACCACCAATGGCGGGGTGCCCGGCGCGGCATCTACGGAGATTTCGGAGGCCTGGTGTGAGGTGATAACTCGTTCTGATTTGGTCAATCCGGCGGCCTCGATACTGGCCAGCTCCGAAGTAATACGCTGGTAAAATGCTTCACTCATTTTGACATTCCTTGATAGGTTTGCAGGCTCTTGTGCGCCAGCTTATTCGGACAGCTTACTTCGCTATGAAACCTTAGCAAGCCATGGCGCCCAAAAAAGCAGCCTATCAAATCCTGACACCCACATTCATAAAACATTCATAGCCCTTGCGCCAGTACATGGCGCTTTACCAAAAGAGGGGTTTTTAAGATGAATAAAGTTATTATGCTAACTGCGCTTACCAGCCTGCTGTCGCTTTCGGCAATTGCTGAAGATGCAAACAATGGCTGGAGTGGAGAGGCTTCACTTTCCGGATCAAAAACCACAGGCAACACCAATACCACCGATATTGGCATGGCAGTAAAGCTGGCCAGAAAAGACGGCCCGTGGAACAGCAAATTAGACACGACTTATGATTTGGGTCGGGCCAATGGTATTTCCAACAAGAAGCGCTGGACAATTGGCTATCAACTTGACAGACAATTAAATGAGCGCACCTATATTTATGGCAATGCTGATTATTTTTCCGATGATTTTGGCGCCTTCAAGCAAGGCGGCTTCATTGGTGCCGGACTTGGCTTTGATGCCATAAAATCTGAAACTGCCAATTGGAAAGTCGAAGCCGGAACCGGATATCGCAGCCAAAAATCAAGGGGAGCAGGGATAATTGCTCCGCTGCGAACCAATGAACTGGCGTTTCGCGGCGCTTCTAATTTTAGCTATCGTTTCAATGAACAGGTGGACTTTTTCAATACTACCGAACTGGTATGGTCGGACAGTGATCGCTATATCTGGAATGATATTGGCCTGAATGCCAAAATCGGAGGCAATCTTGCCGCACGCTTTAACTTTCGGGTGGATAATCACTCGCAAGTAGCCGCCGGCATTAAAAATACCGACACCATCACCCGGGCTGCCCTCGTTTATTCACTACAATAATCAGGCAATAATCCGGGCAATGCTCAAGCCATCTGCCGGATAATACCGGCAGGTGATGCAATCTACTCTATGCCGGGACAGTGGTATCGACCTGTTTATTCCAGCGAATCCATGATATAATCTGATTATGCAGGAAAATAATGACACACCTCAACAGAGCAAGCTCACGGATTTGCAGATTACAATAAATGATGACCCAAAATATTGGGAATGGTTTGACAAGTGGTGGGAACAGGATTTTTCTTGGGCCGGACTGGCAAAGAAGAATATTTATAATTCCAATCAAACCTTGCAGGATTATTGGTCGGGCGAAAGGGACGATTTGATAGAATTTGCCG
Source organism: Robiginitomaculum sp. (assembly GCA_015485155.1). GTDB lineage: Bacteria > Pseudomonadota > Alphaproteobacteria > Caulobacterales > Maricaulaceae > Robiginitomaculum_B. The sequence goes on from WFUF01000008.1 coordinate 26,887, forward strand.
GTCGTAATTGGACACGGTTTCATTTGCCATTTCATGATCAGGAAGGAAACCCAAGTCCGAAACACAATTTTAATCAAGATGAAGACGCGCTTTGGCAGCAGGAAATTAAGAAAAAGCTTAATGAAGCAACTTTACAACAAGCAGCTCAATTTACTGGTGTAGTATTTCCAGAACGTTTTATGTCTACGAGGAAAAGAACAACCGACCCAAATGCGGATATATGCCTTCGCGCCGATTGGGCGCAATTCGGTAGGAAAGCCTGTTTTAGCGATTTAAGTTTCAGTGGAAATACTAATTTCTCCAATGCGTATTTTGATGTGGGAGCCAGTTTCGAGTACGTATTATTTGAAAGTAGAACAAAATTTGCGATGGCACAATTTGGAGACTTTATAAGTTTTAAAGACGTTAAGTTTAGGGATATAGCTGATTTTGGAGGAGCGAGATTTAGAGCGTCGAGCACCTTCCTAAATGCCGAGTTCAAAGATAATGCAATCTTTAAAAATACACAATTTAAGGAAAGTACAAGATTCGAAAATGCTGTGTTTAGAAAGCACGCCCTTTTTAATTATGTAGTATTTGGCCCGTTCGCAAATTTTGACAAAGCGAAATTTTTCGACACTTGCTCCTTTGCAGGCCCGCTATCCAACGAGCAACGACAAACACTATGAGGGTTTACACTTTCCAAATACTATGAGCGGTTTAGACTTTTCCGAAGCGATATTTTATAAAGATGTAGATTTTCGTGATCGAACATTTCCCAAAGGAACCAATTTCACCAAAGCGAACTTTCATGGTCTTGCCAAATTTCATGGCTGTAGTTTCCATTATGATACCAGCTTTGATGATGCAACCTTCAATTTGCCAAGAAAATATAGCAGTAACGAAAACGAATCGAAAAACGACTACAATAAAATGGTAGGCCAGTTCCAGAGATCGTTCCAAGTATTACGACTCCATATGGAAAAACATGGGGCAGTAGCAGGTGGCTTCAAATTTGCCAAACTTGAAATGCAGGCAAAACAGCGACGTGTTGACTCCAACGATGTCTCTTACCCGGAACGCATCCAGTCCTGGCTATATGGCACCTTTGCTGATTATGGGCAAAGCGCTGAGCGGCCTTTATTTTGGCTGATTTTTTTCTTTGCTCTGGCAACTCTTGCTTACACTTGGATTGCCGGTGATTGGCAGCATATGGGTTCAGCCGCAGCAATGGCTTTTCAATACTCCTTGCCGCCAGTATCCACATTCACCTCGCAATTCTTTGCCGATGAAATTGACCCTGTTTTTGTGAGCGCACTGCTTGATAATCAGATTTATACTCGATTGGTTATGTTTCTTCACGGCATTTCATCATTGGCTCTGGTGTTCTTTTTACTGCTGGCCTTAAAACGCCGGTTCCAAATTCGCTAGAATCAGCATGGCTTGCGCAAATACCTGAAACCTCCGATTAACAAAACATTTGCTTTTTGCTCCCAATATACCTAGAACATATCAGGAACATTTGTGAATAGATTCGAAAGTTGAGATTATCCATGGTGAAATTAGCCAACATATTTGTCTGTCAGTCCTGTGGCTCGGTACATGGCAAATGGGCCGGGCGCTGCGATAGCTGCGGCAGTTGGAACACTTTGATTGAGGAAATAGCCGAACAATCATCCGGGCCAAAATCGAAGGCGATTACCCGCCGGGGGCGCGGCATTGAATTTACCTCCCTGCAAGGAGACAGCACCCCCCTGCCCCGCCTGAAAACCGGCATTGCTGAATTTGACCGGGTCTGTGGCGGTGGCATCGTCCCGGGCTGTGCGTTGCTGGTGGGTGGAGACCCTGGAATTGGAAAATCCACACTAATGTTACAAGCAGCAGCAAAACTGGCTATTTCAGGCAAATCCGTTATTTATATTTCCGGCGAGGAAAGCGTGGATCAGGTGCGCGCACGGGCCAAACGGCTGGGCCTTGCTGATGCTCCGCTGCAATTGGCGGCAGAAACCTCCCTTGGCCCAATTGTGGACAGCTTAAAATCCGAGCGGCCTGATCTGGTAATTGTTGACAGTATGCAGACCCTGTGGACCGACGCTCTTGGTGCGGCACCTGGCACTGTGGCTCAGGTGCGGGCCTGCGCGCAGGATCTCACCCGATTTGCGAAAAAGCATGGCTCGGCAGTGGTGCTGATCGGCCATGTTACCAAGGAAGGGCAAATCGCCGGGCCGCGAGTGGTCGAGCACATGGTTGACGGAGTTTTGTATTTTGAAGGCGACCGCGCCCATCAGTTTCGGATTTTACGCGGGGTAAAAAACCGCTTTGGCCCAACCGATGAAATCGGGGTTTTTGAAATGGGTGAGCGCGGGCTGGCCGAAGTTGCAAACCCGTCCTCCTTGTTTCTAGACGGCTGTGAAAACGGTACTATCGGCTCAGCAGTTTTTGCCGGAATGGAAGGAACCCGCCCGGTATTAACCGAGGTACAGGCCCTGATTGCCCCCTCACCCTTAGGCACTCCGCGCCGCGCCGTAGTTGGGTGGGACAGCGGAAGACTGGCGATGGTAATGGCTGTTTTAGAAGCCAGATGCGGAATTTCTTTCGCCGGAAAGGATGTATACCTAAATGTGGCCGGAGGACTAAAAATCAGTGAACCGGCGGCAGATCTGGCCGTGGCCGCGGCTCTGGTTTCTTCGGCTTTTGATCAGCCATTACCACCGAAAACCGTTGTTTTTGGGGAAATAGCGCTCTCTGGAGCCATTCGGCAGGTACACAGAACCGGCGCCAGATTAAAAGAAGCAAGCAAGCTGGGCTTTACCAATGCCATGACTCACACCCAAGACGGCAAACGTGAATTAGACACGCATTTGGAATGTACCATTGCGAACATTGCAAAATTAAGCAATCTTGTGGCTGGATTCGAGAGATCTGAATCTGTGTCTTGAGGGGGGCCGTTATGGAAGCAAATTCCGCTACAGCATTAGATGCAATTGCATTAGGGGTATTATTATTATCAAGCCTGTTGGCGCTGACACGCGGCTTTGTTCGCGAGTCATTGTCAATTGCCTCCTTTGTTGTTGCCGCCCTGGCCACCATTTTTACCTATAGTATTTTTCGCGATGTAGCTATGAACTGGATCGAAAGCGAGCTGGTTGCCACCGTATTAACGGCGTTTGTGATCTTCATTGGTGTCTATGTTATTATGGCATTCATCACCCGCAAGCTGGGTGATATTGTGCGAAAAAACTCCCATATCAGCATACTTGATCGAACTGCAGGCTTTGCATTTGGTCTGGTGCGGGGCATGATCTTGCTGGCTCTGGTAATGCTCGGCTGGAACTTTTTGACCAGACCAGATCAGACACCAGCATGGGTCTCCGAAGCAAAACTGTACCCGGCAGTTCATGCCACGGCAGATGCTTTGAAAATGCTGGTTCCCAATTCCAGAATTTCGGCCATCGAGGTTCCGGCCATCGAAGAAAGCCCGTCCTCAGAACAGCCAAATACAGCAGAGCCAGTGGTCAAAGAGGACGAACAGGGCTATGGACAAGAGGATAGAAATATCCTTGATCAGGTTGTTACCACAAAACTTGCAGAGGAAACCGATGATCAGCCACCTGCCGATACAGAACCGCAAAAGGATCCGGAATGAATGAAATACCGCATGGGGGCTGGTCGGAACTTATGATTGACCCCTTTGAGGACAAACCTCGTGAAGAATGTGGAGTTTTTGGTGTAACAAACGCTGAAGATGCTTCCTCACTGGCTGTTCTTGGACTGCATGGCCTGCAACACCGGGGGCAGGAAGCCTGTGGCATTGCTGCTTTTGATGGCAGAAGGTTCGCCTCAGAACGGCATTTGGGACTGGTATCTGAAAACTTTTCAGGCGACCAGATCAACCTGCGCCTGCCTGGAAATGCCGCTATTGGCCATGTGAGATATTCCACACAAGGCGAAACTGCTTTGCGCAATGTGCAACCGCTTTATGCTGACTTGAAATCAGGGGGCTTTGCAGTTGCCCACAATGGAAACTTTACCAATGCACGCAAACTGCGGCAGCAATTGGTCAATGAAGGTGCCATATTTCAATCAACCTCAGACACCGAAGTTGTCTTGCAACTGGTTGCCCGTTCCCGACGCACCAAACTGATTGATCAATTTGTTGATGCCTTGCGGCAAATTGAGGGCGCATATGCTCTTATCGCCCTGACCAATAAAAAACTCATCGGCGCCAGAGACCCTTATGGAATCAGGCCATTGGTATTGGGGGACTTAAATGGCAGCCCGATTTTGGTTTCTGAAACTTGCGCTTTAGATATGATCGGCGCCCGGTTTGTGCGAAATATTGAACCGGGTGAGGTGGTCATTATCAACCATGCTGGAGAAATTCACTCGGTTCGTCCGTTCCCGAAGGTTCAGGCTCGTCCCTGTATATTTGAATTTGTGTATTTTTCCCGGCCTGACAGCTATGTTGATGGGCGCAATGTGTATAATGTGCGCAAGGAAATGGGTCGCAATCTGGCATTAGAATCCCCTGCTGATGTAGATGTAATTGTTCCGGTTCCCGACTCAGGCGTTCCTGCAGCTTTGGGATATTCGCAAGAAACGGGTATTCCATTTGAGCTTGGCATTATCCGTAATCATTATGTGGGCCGTACATTCATACAACCCACCCAAAAAGTGCGGGATTTGGGCGTGCGCATGAAACATGCCGCCAATCGTTCAGTATTAAAGGGAAAGCGGGTTTTGCTGGTTGATGACAGTATCGTCCGGGGCACCACTTCAAAAAAAATTGTCCGCATGGTTCGTGATGCCGGAGCAGCAGAAGTGCATTTTCGCTCTGCCAGTCCAAAGATTTGCTATCCTGACTTTTACGGCATAAATTTATCAAATAGAAAAAAACTGATTGCTGCCACCCATTCGCTTGCAGATATGGAAAAAGAACTGGGTGTAAAAAGTTTGGGATTCCTGTCCGTTGACGGGCTTTACCGGGCGATGGGAGAGCCGGGCAGAAACCCTGATAATCCGAAGTTTGCAGATCATTATTTTACTGGCGATTATCCCACACGGCTGTATGATTACGACCACGCAAAAGCTGACAAGGACTTGCAGCTTTCCCTATTATCCGAAGTGGCATAGAATTAACCGATGACAAATTCAAAACCCGGCCCGCTTGATGGCCGTATCGCACTTGTAACTGGCGCCTCCAGAGGTCTGGGCCGCGCCGCCTCAATAGAACTGGCAAAATCCGGAGCGCATATTATTGCCATGGCCCGCACGCAAGGGGCACTGGAAGAGCTGGACGATGAAATATCTGCTTTGGGCGGAAGCTGTTCACTGGTCACAGCCGATCTTGATGATCTGGATGGCATTGACCGCCTTGGCGGCATCATTGCCGAGCGCTGGGGCAAATTGGACATACTTGTTGGTAATGCCGCCATGCTTGGCTCCATATCCCCGGCACCACACATTGACCCGGCTTTGTTCGAACAGACCATGAAGATCAATGTAACTGCCAACTGGCGATTATTGCGATCCTTTGATCCTTTGCTGCGCGCATCAGATGCCGGCCGGGTGATTTTTGTAACATCCGGTGCCGCAACAGCCAGAGGAGCATTCTGGTCGCTTTATGCTGCCAGCAAATCAGCCCTTGATGCCATTGCAGAATGTTATGCCAAGGAAGTAGCCCATTCCGCAATCCGGGTAAATCTTATTTCCCCCGGGCCGGTGGCTACTGCCATGCGCGCCAAGGCCATGCCCGGCGAAGACCCGGCCAGCCTGCCGCAACCTGCGGATATTGCCCCGCTGTTTGTTGAACTTGCCCTGCCGGATTGTGAACGGCACATGGAGACAATACGCTGGCAGGATTGGGCAAAGGGCTAAAGCATTTTTAGCAAAAGTGGGAGTCTTTATTTGCACTACCGCTTCGCTACTTGAGGAGTCTTTTAATGTCCTATCGCCTAGCGGCTACTTGAGGAGTCTTTGTTTGTCCTATCGCTTCGCTACTTGAGGACTCTTTATCTGTCCTACCGCTTCGCTACTTGAGGACTCTTTATCTGTCCTACCGCTTCGCTACTTGAGGAGTCTTTATCTGTCCTATCGCCTAGCGGCTACTTGAGGACGGGTTTTACGGTCAAAATGCCCTAAGGTCACAGCATAATAATTAAACACTGGCGCTGTGCCGCTCTGCAACCGGTTGCCAATGGGGGTCAAAACAGGCTGCTATATTGCGTGAAAAACGTATGCCTTGCTCCAAAATCAATATTTTGCGCCCGCTAAGATGAAACAGATCATCACCGGGCAAATCCTGAAGCTTTGGTATTGCATCATCAAGGGCGTCCACATCACGGCCAAATTTGGTGCACAATGCCGCCATATCCAACTGCCCCTGACTTAAAATCTGCATAATGGCAGCCCGGCGGAATTTATCCTCATCGCTTAAACCCAATCCACGCACAGTGGGCAAACATCCCTCGCGCACCGATTTACGCCATTTACCCATATGCGGATCATTTTGAACATAGCCCTGCTCAAGCGCTGAAATTGCAGAAGCGCCAAATCCAATCAGGGTATCACAATCATCGTCCGTATAGCCTTGAAAATTACGGCGCAGGCTCTTTGTCTGTGCGGCCCGCGCCAAATTATCATCAGGGCGGGCAAAATGGTCAAATCCAATTCGTATATAGCCGGCAGCAACCAGCAGTTCTTTCACCAATTCCGCCTGTTGCATGCGGGTGTTTGTTTTGGGCAGATCCTCTTGCCTGATCAATTGCTGGTGTTTTTTGAACCATGGCACATGGGCATAGCCAAACACTGCAAACCTCTCAGGCTCCATGGCAAGTGACCGCTCGATTGTATACCGAATATGATCCAGGCTTTGGCCCGGCAATCCATAAATAAGATCAAAATTAATCGCATAAATCCCGGCAGACCTCAGCCACTTAACCACTTCCTGCACCATTTCGGGCGGCTGAATACGGTTGATTTTTTCCTGAACCGCAAGATTAAAGTCCTGCACGCCCAGCGAGACCCGGTTCACCCCGGCACCTGCATAAGCGGCAATTTTTTTCTCATCAACCGTGCGCGGGTCAATTTCCACAGCGATTTCAATTGCCTTGTCAAAGGAAAAACCTGATTTTATGCCCTCGATTATGCTGATAAAATCTTCGCTGTTTAACATGCTTGGCGAGCCACCGCCAAAGTGCAACTGCACTACAGGATTGGATCTATCCGGGATTTTTTGCGCAACCAGTTCAATCTCATGCAATAGATCACCCACATAGGTCTGCACCCGGTCATAGCCGGATACGATATTTGTATGGCAACCACAATACCAGCACATCTGGTGGCAAAACGGGATATGCACATAAAGTGACAATGGTTGGTTCTGCGGCAAGTTTTGCAACCAGCCTGTATAGGTTTTTTCTGTTACCCCCTGATGAAACTGTACGGCGGTTGGATAGCTCGTATAGCGGGGTACTTCTTGCGATGCGAGGTTCAGCAAACTGGTTTTCATATATCGTCCATTAGCAGAATTTCACCAGCCTTAAATGCGTCAAATTGTGCAGTCTTCTGATTTTCAGATACCCCCGAATGACGCCGGTTGTGACCTCGCCAAACAATACAGGAAAGTTACCATCAGACCAATATAAACGGAATATTATGAGCATTTTATTACAGCAATTTGTGTGTGGGGTGGGGATCCCGGTAAAACCTTATATTTCTTTACTGTATTTGTTACAGCAACACAGCAAGCAATACTTGTTCAGCAGCAGCACTGGCATCTCATTGCTTCAAAGATGAATATATGATAAACAAAGCAATCACATTGACTTCAGTATGAGGCAAGTATGCATATGGGTATTGTTGTTGCGTATTGTCAATTACATAGACTTATGAGGATATTATGATTATCGAAAGCCACAAAAAATCCCATATGCTGACTGTGAGCGGTGCTGTTCTGGCTCTTTTTGCCATACCAGCAGGAGCGCAGGCGCTAAGCCATGGCGAAAAGCTGACCGCAAAACCTGCAATGCCTAAAATGGTGAAAACATTTGGTGGCATGGTACCGCAAAAGGGAAGCGGAGCTGTTATCAGGGTATATGGTAGCCCAAACGGGTATGAGGGTATTGCCGATCTTACCAAAACAACCGGACAGCCGTGGATTGTGGAAGCCAGAGCCCCGGTGGGCAGACAGATTTCTGAAAGCTGGATAAAAATAGGTAATAAGGGATGGACAGTTTTTGAAAACAGCAAGGCAGGTATCAGAGGCCATGGCCCGCGCACAATTGTTACCAATCTTACAATTGGAAAACTTGATATCGGCATGGATCCTGTTGCTGCCTGCAACTCAGAACTGAACATGCGCAGCGCCCGTTCGGGAAATAGCAAGGCACAAATACTAAAGCAGGGCTTTGTTCTTAAAGTTGATGATGCAATCAGGGGTGAGGCAAAAATGAGGCATTATGTGGGATTGCGAAAACCACACACAAAAGCCATACCCATTTCTGCACCAGTTTATATTTCCTGTTTGGGTGATATAGGCGCCGGGAAAAACCCCTTGCCAACACCAAAACCACGACCAGGGCCACCAAGTACGACACCGCGTCCAGGACATGGAATAAAAGTTGCCATGGATCCGGTAAGCAATATTTCAGAAGGTACGGTGAACAAGAATTCCCTGTACTTCAGAAAATGCCCCTTACAGGCCAGGTTTCAGGCCAGTATCACTTCGCCTCGCTCATTGACCGTCCGTTACCGCTATGTGGGCAATGGCTGGGAATCCACGATAAGACAAAAGCAATTACAAAAAGGCACTCAAAAACTACCCGTTTATACCAAATGGGTTGGTAAAGCCAAATCCGGCGGCGGAATGAAGCTAAAAAGTGCAAAAAACCAGCCGGACTATACAGGCTGGGCTGCGGTGGAAATCATCCGGACCGGCGATAATCTTGTCTCCAAGCGAAGGAACTATAAAATATATTGTTCGGAAAAGCCAAAACGAGCACCAAGTAAGCCCAAGGTCATGAAGCTTCAACCGGCCAAAATTGCTGTTCCAAAGTCGGAGAGGCAATAGTTAGGAGCAATCAGGCAAATTCGTATCGGTAGGCAGGACTTATCATTTCTTTTTGTTTTCCTGCCCGCCGCGCCTGCCATCAACATAAGGGTTTTTGCCAGCTTTTACTATAAACCGGATAGGAGTGGCGCTGAGCTCAAAATCCTCCCTAAGCCCATTGATAAGAAACCGCTTATAGGATGTGGGCAGGTGTTTTGCCCGGCTGCACATCAATACAAATGTCGGAGGTCTGGTTTTAGTTTGGGTTAAATATCGTGGCTTGATGCGCCTCCCCTGTACTGCTGGCGGTGGATGGCGCTCAATTTTATGGTGCAGCCAATCATTTAAGTCACGGGTTTTAACCAGGGCATTCCAGTCCCGATACACTTCCAGAATTGCCGGCATTAAAAGCTCCAGACCTTTGCCGGTAACACTGGACAGGGCAATGAGCGGAATGCCCCGCATTTGAGGCAAGGCAAACATCAGGCTTTTCTTTAACTCTGCCAGTTTTCTTTGTTTTTCCTGAACCAGATCCCATTTGGTAACAGCAACGACAACCGCCCGACCCTCCCGTTCTGCCAGATCGGCAATCTGCAAGTCCTGCTTGTCAAATGCGATCAGGGCATCAACGACCACAACTACCACTTCGGCAAACCGTATGGCATGCAAACTGTCATTAACCGAAAGCTTTTCAAGACCATCTTGAACTTTGGCCTTTTTTCGCATTCCAGCGGTATCAGCCAATCGAACCGCCCTGCCATCCCATTTCCAGTCTACTGCAATTGAATCACGGGTGACCCCGGCCTCAGGCCCGGTAATCAGCCGATCATCACCGATAAGAGCATTGATAAGAGTAGATTTGCCTGCATTGGGCCGCCCAACCACCGCAATGCGCAACGGCGGCTCACCAGTTTCGTCTTCAGCTTCCTCTGCCAGCGCTTTGGGACCAGCAACCTTCATTATTGCGTCAAATAACTCGCCCATGCCTTCATTATGCTCTGCCGAAATTTCCACAGGTTCACCAAAACCCAGCGAAAACCCTTCCAGCACTCCGGGAAATTTGGCAACTCCCTCGGCCTTATTGGCTGCTATGACCACCGGCCTTCCGGCTTTGCGCAACAGGCTGGCAAATGTTTCGTCTAGGGGTGTAAGACCATCTCTGGCATCAATCAGGAACAGACAGACATCTGCTCTGGCCACAGCCTCTAGAGTTTGCGCCCTCATATCAGCTTCAATACCGCTTTTTGCAGTTTCAAATCCGGCTGTATCAACTAGCGCCAGATCCAAACCGCCAAACCTGCCATGTCCCTCTCTGCGGTCACGAGTAACCCCCGGCTGATCATGCACAATCGCCAGCTTGCGACCGGCCAGCCGGTTAAAAAGGGTGGACTTTCCCACATTGGGTCGACCAACAATTACCAAACGAAGAGGCATTTAGGCTCCCAACCTGTATTATGACTGGCTTTTAAGATATAGCCATCAGACCTGACAACCACACTATTTTAGCGCATAAACCCTAGCTTTGTCAGAGACAAGGTAAGCAACACCTCCGGCAACTACCGGGGGAATAAAAAACCTGTCCTTGAATTTTATTTCATTCAAGGTTTCACCGGTTTGCGGTGACAATTGCACAATATTGCCCGCAGAAGAAACCAGCAAAAGACGATCACTTACCAATACCGGCCCCGCCCAGGCAATGCGTTTTTTGCGCTTTTTCTCATTCTTGAACTTGCGCATTTCCCGCACCCAGATAACCCGGCCATCGGCTCTGGACACGGCAGCGACCTGACCATCATTGGTTACGACAAAAATAGTATTACCGGCAATCCACGGCATGTGTATGCCACCAACCTGCCGGGCCCATATTCGCTGTCCGGTTTTAAGATCAATTGCAACCAGCATTCCTGAGTGTGAGATCGCATATACGGTATTATCGAAAATTGCCGGACTGGCCGCAATATCATTTAATTCAGACAGCGCCGTCAAACCCGCTGATCTGGTCAAGGCATCATTCCAGATAGAGCGGCCATTTTGCACCCGAAAAGCACCTAACTCGCCAGAGGCAAAGGGTGCAACGACAATTTCCCCATAAATAGCAGCGGCACTTGAGGATAAAATCCTAGCGGGTTCCACAATTCCTTGAAATGTCCAGATTACTTCCCCGTTTGCGGCATCAAATGCAATTAGTTCACCGTCCTGGGAAACAGCAAAAACCCGCCCATCAGCAACAGATGGGGCCGTGTGCAATGGTGTTGGCGTAAGAGTTTGCCAAATTTCTTCACCAGTATTTACATCCAAAGCCATGGCATAGCCATAACCTGAGGTAATATAAACCCGCCCTCCTGAAACTGCGATCCCACCGCCATAAGCATGGCTGGAACGATCCCTCAGCCGATCAGCAACCCCTCGGAAGCCTCCGGAAAACATGCCCTGTCGATCTTGTTTGTCGGCCTCAATTTCTTCAAATTGCATTTTCTTTTGCCAGTAAACCTGCCCGCTTTGCAAATCCATAGACCGAACAGTCCCTCTGGAATCCATTACATACATCCGTTTGCCGGCAATCACCGGCGGGGCCATAACCCGACCCTTGGTGTCGGATTTCTTGCCTATGCGACGCTGCCATACCAACTCCAGGTTTTCTGCTCCTTGCAGATGCTGCGGAGCATGACTGGGATAAGCACCAGCTTGCGACCAGTCATCATTGATATAGGATCTTGGCAACTGTATCTGCAATCCGGCCAATTCATTATCTGGCGTGAGGCTTTGCTCAAACATCAAGACAGAAACGCGCTTTTCCTCATCAGGTGTAATGCCCTGTTCCCGTAATTGCTTGGCCTCATCACTTTCCTGAAATGGCAAAATACTACGGGCACGATCCAGCGTGGAACAACCAGCCAGCATCGTGACCAGAAAAACAGACAAAAAGAAACGCTTCATTGATTTGTATCCTCAGCAGGCGGGTTTGCGTGTTCAGCAGAGTGATCTTCCGGCAATTCATCTGTAGCCACATCGCCCTCCTGCCCCGTATTCTCCACAGCAGGTTCAGCAAGTTTGGATACAGATTCAAGCAAAGCTTCTTCTGGCGCCGGCCCCAACAAGGACAATGCCATCTGTGCCCGCTGCCGGGTGCCAGATGGAGCATCAAACGCCATGGATAAAACCGAATACTCCTGCCGGGCACGAGTAAAATCACCTTCATCCATCGACTTGCTGGCCATTAGTTCACGGGCCAGAGCGCGAAATGGCCGCCCCGGCTCCATCAATGGCCCAAGTTTTGCGTCCATATCGGCCAGGCTTATCTCATCGTAAACAACCATTACCGCCTTTAACATAGCCAGATCGGAAAACAGCGGATCATCAAATGCGCTTGCCGCTTCGGTAAACAGTTTGGCAGCTTCTGCCTTGCGTCCCATATTCATGGTGGCTATGGCCGCTTGCACTTTAGACAGTGCCGCATAGCCAGACGGGCCGGTTTGCGCAAAATCCGTAAACGCTGCTGCTGCTGCCGCAAAATCTTTCTGCTCAAGCAGTTTTGCGGCTCTGGCATAGGTGTCTGCTGCTTCGGATCGTTGTTTCTCCTGCCACCATGTCCACCCCTGCACGGCTGAAACACCGCCGACAATCACAACTATAAGAGCTATGATATATGGCAAAAATCGCTTGAATAAACGATTGGCCTGCTCGCGACGAAGTTCTTCGTCTACTTCATTAAAAACGTCTGACACTTATATTTAACCCGATACAATTGGAAAAAATTCTGACCCCAAAGATCAGAACCTCAAGGACTGGCGGCAGACATTACCTTTCTTGGCATTTTGCCGCAACCCGGATTACGCCTGTTTATCTGTTTGTTGCGGGAAGAACCAGCCCAAACATAACCATAATCGCAGCCAAAACCATGCTAATCATGATTTGCGGTGACAAACCTGTTAAAACCTGTTCCAGCAGCCCGCCTCCAATAATAGTCCTGTTGGCTATTTGCGGCAATTGACTGCCAGCAATCAAGGCCCCGGAAGAGGCGGCAAGTCCCAAAAATATCCAACGCTGGCGATTGGCTCTGCCCAGATGGCGTAGCAATTTATCGACAAATTCCTGTGAGGCAGAAACCTGCCCATCGGCGCGGGCAAATGCTACTGCTAATTTAGCATCAAAATCATCTTCCATAGTAATCACTCTATCACCTCTTGTGCATCCATCAACATTTGCCGCATTTTTTCCTTACCGCGCTTAATGTGAGATTTTACCGTACCCAAAGGCAGCCCGCTAACCTGTGCGACTTCCTCATTGGTCAAGCCGGTAGAATAAGTAAGAACTATCATGCTGCGCTCAATATCCGATAACTTGTCCAAGGCCCGATCAAGGTCTATTGCCTCACCACTGTCCCAATTCTGGCTTTGTCCGACGATAATTTCACTGTGATCCTTAAATTTCTGCATGGCTTTGGCAGTGGATTTTCGCTTGCGATAATTTTGCAAAAATTCTGTATATGCAATACGGCACAGCCATGCCTTGAATGATCCCTTGCCGCTAAAACTGTCAATCTTGTTCCAGGCCTGTAAAAAAGCATTTTGCGCCAGATCATCGGCCAAAGCATGGTCAGAGGTCATTCGCAGCATCATTGCGCGAATGAGAACCTGATAACGGTTAACCAGAGAACCAAATGCCCGCTGGTCGCGAGAAGCCACGACCAACGCCACCAGTTCAAGATCAGAAGCCGACATGAAAGAGTGCCTAAGCTATTGTTGTCTTTTGCACTTATTCACTTTCAGTTTTATTCTTCAGTAAAAAGTGCATGGAAATCAAGGCCAATCCGATAAAACCCGGAAATGCAGCAATAGAAGCCAAAACAGCTACAACTTTTTCATCAGACTCAATGGTTTCAATACCAAAACCCAAAACAATAAATGCAGCAGCAACCGCCAGCAAAATCACGCCTGTGCGCAAATCGCCATCAGGTGATTTTGGCTTTACACCCAGTGCCTTTATTGTATCCGGGGTAAGTTCCACGCCCTTTTCAATGGCTTTTTGCACAGTTGCCTGCAAATCGGCAGCCCGCTTGCGTCCATTTAACGATACAATCAATACAATTATCGGAACAATTGCAAACAATGCAATCGGTACAAGTATGTCTTCCATTTTACTCTCCTGTTTTATCATCGACCGATAAATTCGGCTCTAACATAATGATGCAGTAAAGCAGGATTTTAGATGCAAACTTTATAAAATCTGTACGCCGAACAAAACCGGATGCAAAAACACAAAAATCAAAGAGATCACCAAACCGCCTGCAATTGCCATAAAATCATGCCTGGCCTTTATTTCAAACTCCGGCGGCTCGGCGCGCAAAAACCCGAATATCAGGCTGACAAGGGAATAAAGGGCAAAAGCCCCAAACAGCCAGATACTGGCCAAATCGCCATTTACTGCCAGATGCACTGCCGCCCAGATTAAAATCCCGATCATCATTGGATGACGAAATACTGCGCGCAACAATCCCTTCATGTGCGCTGATGCCACCAAAATCAACGCAATTGGCACCAGCACAAAAGCCGCAGATCTGGCCCAGGGCTGTGGCTCAAAAACCTGTATATGCGGGGCCACAATCATGCCCCAGATGATCAAGCCAAGCCCGATCAGGGAAATTATTGAAAACATGCCCCTATAGCCATTTGCCCCAAGTTTTGCCTGCAAGCCGATTTTAAGCGGCGCAATCATCGGCACCAGATGAATACCGATTATCAAGGCCAGCCCGACTTGTAAAATTTCCATGAGATTACTCCACGATCAAAACCAATTGCGCCTATATATCATGAAAATTGGAAGGTGGGCACTTTCCGTGTCATAAAACTATAAAATAGGTCTACCGCGACCGCCTGAGCCAGGAAATTGATAGCCCATACTGGTCACTGTTGTCACAACAGCACCAATCAACTCGACCACATGCTTTCGGGTTTGTTCCAGATATTCGATGTCTATAGGAGTATCAAAAGCTTCCAGTTTCTTTTCAGCGCGATTCATTGTATAAAAAGAAGGAATGGTTTTTCCATCTTTGTCTGGCTTGTTATTCCAGCAGCCGTGGCACAAAACGTTTCTTAATTGCGCAGCAGCACGAAGAGCAGCAATTAAATCATCGGGACGATTGATGCACTTTTTTGGATCTTTTCTTAACGCGGTTCCGAATAATCTTATTCGTGCTACCAAAGGATCAGACAAAGATTTTTCAAGTTTTGGTATCCATTTTTCATACTCCTCCTCAATTCCACTCTCATCATAATATATGGTACCGGAAAGCGCGAAATACGCCCCAGCCAAAGTAAACTCTAACGCCCCGAATGTCGCGACTGTCCGCCCCAAAGCAGTCCAAAACTCAGCATCATGAAGATCGGTTGGCCAATTAGCAGGTAAGTTATTCACATCCACCGCGAATGTTTGATTTTCAGTATTATGTAACATGTTAAAGCCTTCATATAAAATAAAGCGGCTTCATGATATGGCACTATGTCTAATGCGCCAACGCACAGCACGACCACTTGCAATCACTTCGCAACGTCAAACGCATCCAGATACCCAGCATCTGCATAATCAAGAATTTTTTGATCGGCAGTTAGCAATTTCGCACCCACATGACGCGCAGTAGCAATAATCAATCGATCTGCCGGATCTTTGTGGGGGTAATTCGGCAGGTTGACGCTATCGACGGCAATATCTGGCTCAATAGGTAACATCTTAATACAAGCCGGATCCAAAGCGGTTTTAAGCCAGTCTGTTACGTCTATACCAAATGACAACCTGCCTTTTTCAACTAACATGGCAATTTCCCAAGGCGTGATCGCTGAAACAGCCAAAAGCCCTGATTGCATGGCATTTTCAATCAACACCCGCGTCTGTGACCCAAGGCGCTTGTGTCGATTATCATGCACAACCCAAATCAAAACATGGGTATCCAAAATAATCATTCCTCAGACAACCAGTCTGATGCATCAATTGCCGGTGTAAATGGGTCATCAAACTGTAACGGAATATCTTTGAATAATCCAAAAATTGACTTGGCGTCTTTTTCGTTGGCAATCGGCATCAAAATCGCCACCGGATGCCCGCGCTTGGTTATAGTTACAGCTTGCCGATCGTGGGAAATGCTATCAATCACCCGCAAACAGGTTGCCTTAAACTTTGCAATTCCTATGGTTTTTTCTGACATAATTACACACCCTTATATATAGTCACTTAATATAGTCACTTTGTGTTAATTTGTCAATGTAACCAAACTAATCGCTACCCTACTCCCACTCAATGGTTCCTGGTGGTTTTGAGGTTATGTCATAGACCACGCGGTTAATGCCGCGTACTTCGTTGATAATTCTGGTGGCGGTACGTCCCAAAAAGTCATGGGGAAACGGGAAATAGTCGGCGGTCATGCCATCGGTCGAAGTCACAGCACGCAAAGCCAATACCTTATCGTATGTGCGCTCATCGCCCATTACACCAACGGTGCGAACCGGCAGTAAAACGCTAAACGCCTGCCAGATGTCGTCATAAAGCCCGGCTTTACGGATCTCATCGAGATAAATAGCATCGGCCTTTTGCAAAAGAGCCACAGCCTCGGCCGTGATCTCGCCGGGAATACGGATCGCCAGACCCGGCCCCGGAAACGGGTGACGACCCACAAAACTTTCCGGCAGGCCAAGTTCACGCCCCAACTCGCGTACTTCGTCTTTGAACAGCTCGCGCAATGGCTCGACCAGTTTCATATTCATGCGTTCTGGCAGACCGCCAACATTGTGGTGGCTTTTGATGGTCACCGACGGCCCGCCATCAAAACTGACACTTTCAATCACATCAGGATACAAGGTTCCTTGCGCTAAAAAGTCCGCGCCACCTAGTTTTTTGGCCTCAAGCTCGAACACATCAATAAACAGGCTTCCAATGATTTTGCGTTTTCTTTCCGGATCACTAACCCCGGATAATTTGCCCAAAAACAAATCACCGGCATCAACTGCAATTAGCGGGATATTATAATGATCGCGGAACAGGCTTACCACTTGCTTTGTTTCGCCAGAGCGCATCAGGCCAGTATCCACATAAACACAGGTTAATTGATCGCCGATCGCTTCGTGTAATAATACCGCCACTACCGAGCTATCGACCCCGCCGGAAAGCCCACAAATCACCCGTCCCTCACCCACTTGCGCCCGTATTTTGGCAATCATTTCGCCGCGAAACGCCGCCATTGTCCAATCCCCGGACAGGCCGGCAATATTTTTGACAAAATTGCTCAAAATTCTTGCACCAGATGGGGTGTGTACCACTTCGGGGTGGAATTGTACGCCATAAAACTGACGTGTTTCATCCGCAATAGCAGCAAATGGCGCATTGGCAGAACTGGCAATAGCCACAAAGCCATCCGGTAAGGCATCGACCTTATCACCATGGCTCATCCACACAGTTTCGATTTTTTGCAAACCCTCAAACAATGGACTTGCCGCAATAGTCTCAATCTCTGCCCGGCCAAATTCGCGTTCCGCAGAAGCACTGACCGAACCGCCTAATTGCGCGCACATGGTTTGCTCGCCATAACAAATACCAAGCACCGGAACGCCCAGTGAAAACAAACAATCATCAGCCCGTGGGCTATCGTCCCAATGTACCGAATTGGGGCCACCAGAAAGGATAATCGCTTTGGCAGCAAATTGCTCGGCAAACGCTGCATCAACCTTATTGTATGGATGCACTTCGCAATAAACACCCATCTCGCGCAAGCGCCGGGCTATCAGTTGCGTAACCTGAGAACCAAAATCGACAATCAGAACCTGTTGGTGAATTTTTGTCATCATTCCCTCCGCAGTGCTGCCATGTAAAACCCGTCAGTGTCGGCACTGTGTGGTGACATTCGCAAATCACCCGATGCGGTCAAACATTTTTCCAGCATCAACAGGCCTGCCGGGTTTAACAAGCCGCCTAGTTTGGCAATTTCGCCTATGGACACCCGTGTGAACTCATTGTGTTCAGCCAAAAACCCGTCCACCTGATCTTCGTTTTCTTCTGCTAACAAGGAACAGGTCACATAGAACATCATGCCGCCGGATCGGGCAAACGGAGCTGCCTGGCGCAATACTTGAGCCTGCTCATTCATTCGCACCTGCAATTGCCCCTCACGCAGCCGCCATTTGGCATCAGGGTGCCTGCGCCAAGTACCCGTACCAGTACACGGCGCATCAATCAGCACCGCATGCATTTTGCCAGTTAAATCACCCAGAGGATCATCGTCACGGGGATCACGAACCTGTACATTTCGCACACCGGCGCGTTTCAACCTGGCATGGATAGGCACTAATCTGCGACCATCACGATCATAGGCAAATACCTGCCCCTTGTTTTGCATTTGCTGCGCCAGTGCCAGAGTTTTGCCACCACCCCCAGCACAATAGTCCAGAACTTGCGAACCGCCCCCAATACCGGTGCAAAGCGTGACAAATTGCGAACCGGCGTCCTGCACTTCCAGCCAGCCTTTGGCAAAGCCGGGCAAGGACTGCACATGGCCAGAGCGCGTATCGGCGCTTGGCGCAGGTATTCGCGCCGCAGTCGGCAGCCACTCAAGCCCTTGCCCACCGATTTTGCTCACCGCCTTTAAGCTATCAATTGCGGGGCGTTTTAACTCGTTCAGCCGTAAATCAACGGGTGCGCGGGTGTTCATGCCTTTTGCCTCTGCCACAACACGCTCAGCAAACGCCCGCTCGAAATTCGGCCATAACCATTTGGGAACATTGGCTTGCACATATTCCGGTTCATCGGAAATATCCGATTGTAACCCGGACTTTTCCTCTTGGGTTAATGGCTCCGGTGCGTGTTCACTTTGGGTAAAGTCAGTATCAATCTTTTCTGCCGCACGCTCCCAAACCCGACCCAGAGTTCCGATAACCAGCGATCTGGGACTATCCGATCCCATTGCCGCTGCAATTGCTGATTTATGGCGCAACGCGTCCAAAACCAATCCCGACACATAAGCCCGATCCCGTGCCCCGGCATAACGCGCCGCCCGCCCCCATGCTTTCAAGGCGATTTTGGCCGGGCGTTTGGCATCAACCATGTCGGTAAGTACCGCAATAGCTGCGGCGGCTTTGGCTCCATCTTGCATAACAGGATCCTTAAACTAGCCCCCAGGTGAGGAATAGTTTGGCGCTTCTCTGGTCATGGTCACATCATGAACATGGCTTTCGCGCAAGCCGGCACCGGTTATTTTTACAAATTCGGCACGCTTGACAAATTCCTCCAGATTTTTTGCACCCGTATAACCCATGGCCGCACGCAATCCGCCCAGCATCTGATGCAGAATTGGCGCTACCGGGCCTTTGAACGGGGTCTGGCCTTCAATCCCTTCGGGCACCAGCTTCATGGAATCGCTTACTTCCTTCTGAAAATAGCGATCTGCCGAGCCTTGAGCCATCGCCCCAACCGAGCCCATGCCCCGATAGGCCTTGTAGGAGCGCCCCTTGTACAGGAACACCTCGCCCGGGGTTTCTTCGGTACCAGCCAGCATGGAGCCGATCATCACCGTAGAAGCCCCGGCAGCCAGTGCTTTTGCCATGTCTCCGGAATATTTGATCCCGCCATCAGCAATTATCGGGGTTTTGCTGTCACTTGCTGCGCGAACCGCATCGATTATGGCAGTTAATTGTGGTACTCCGACCCCGGCTACAATTCTTGTGGTACAAATAGAGCCCGGCCCGATACCGACCTTGACCGCATCAGCCCCGGCATCAATCAACGTGCGCGTGGCATCATAGGTCGCTACATTCCCCGCAATGATCTGTGCCTTGCCGGTTTCACGGCGCAAGCGCGCTACCTGATCCGGCACTGCCTGACTTGCACCGTGGGCCGTATCAATGATTATTGCATCGGCCCCGGCCTCAATAAGCGCCATGGCGCGCTCAAAGCCGGCATCGCCCACCGTGCTCGCAGCACCAACCAGCAACCGGCCATGGCTGTCTTTTGCTGCATCCGGATAGGCATGAGATTTTTCAAAATCCTTTACCGTTATCAATCCGGTGCAATGCCCCTTGTCATCGACTACCAACAGGCGTTCAATCCGGTGCTTGTGCAATAAAGCCTTGGCCTGTTGCGGACTGGCGCCTTCGCCCACTGTCACCAGTTCACGGGTCATCAAATTGGCCACAGTCTCGTTCATGTCCTCGGCAAAGCGCACATCACGATTGGTAATAATGCCCACCAGTTTTTGACTGTCCGGGTCAATCACCGGAATTCCCGAAATCGAATAGCGCTCGGTCAATGCCTTTAATTCGCCCAAAGTGGCACCGGGGTGAATGGTTACCGGGTTGATCACCATTCCGCTTTCATAGCGTTTAACCTTGCGAACTTCCTCGGCCTGTTCCTCAATGCTTAAATTACGGTGGATAATACCAATGCCGCCAGTCTGGGCCATAGCGATGGCCAGCCTTGCCTCGGTCACAGTATCCATGGCTGCGGACAATAATGGCGCATTTAAGCGTATATTGTGGGTTAGCCTTGTTGCTATTTCTGCATCTCCCGGCAGCACCTGCGAAGCTGCGGGCTGCAAGAGAACGTCGTCAAACGTTATGCCTTCACGAATCTTCATCCGATCATCCTTTCTCTTGCGGGTGCGGTGTATCGCAAAGCCACCGCAAGGGAAAGGGGCCAGATGGGAAAAGTTATCATCACCGATCAAAAAACACTCAAAGTTAAAACACAAAACTTGAGCTTTGGAAAAACGCTTATTCTGTTTTTCCGCAGGATAAGGGTAAGGGAAGGCGCAGGGGGAGTTATTAGACTGCTGGTTGATTTGCGCGCACGCTGGCGCGTAGAAACCCTTGAAACTATCGGGTTTGGAAGAATATTTACCTGTCAAAGAGCGTTTTTGTCGGGAATTTTGGGCCCAACCCTTACATTATAACAGCTCTGGCAAGGGCGGGCGCCTTTTGCACTTATCCCCTAAACCAAAGGGTCAGTCAGTACTTCTTAGGGTCATTTAAGGGTCAGTTTATTACCCTTAAGTGCTGTTTTGGTATGATTACAGGGGATATCAAGTATCACTCAAGGGACAGCGAAAAATTGCGATGACCCTGTAAGTGACCCTTCACGGTGACCCTTAAGAGTGACCCTCACCCCAACCGTCACTTGCGTCCTACGCGCCGTAAGTCCACCCTTGCAATGGTAATGGCATGAATTAGTAGCCTTAGTTGGACTTATGTTCAAACTTTAAGTCCGGCGCAAGGCATCAATTTTCGCCTAAACTCGCCACTATTCTGAATCCTAGTCAAAAATTGACCAGATTGCTGCAACCATGGAATAACCGATCAGGATATAAACGCCATCAATAATCGCCATCTCAATCGGGAAATTGCCATAAACCCAGGCATAGGCCTCGGTGGTAATGGCAAACACCAATGCAGCAAACAGGCCGTATTTAATGGCTGTTACCATGTCTTCTGCCTTTAACCATTTTAACAACAGTCCAAGGCCAAGAGAAGTCACAGCAACATTAACAAACCCCAGCGTCAATTGCGAACCAAAGCCAAAATTCATCGCCGTATTTTCATCATAGCCCATCAATTCTGTCATATTGTCCAGAAAAATGACGCCAAAAAACAAATAGCCAAGTAAAAAGAAAGCAATACTGGTTACGATCCACCCCAATAGGCTTAACCCAAAAATCCTAGGCATTTTAACCTCCCCTAAATTAGCACCTTCTGCCTGTTGTCAGCCGGTGCTTGTCCCTTTATTCATGACAGATAGCTCCTGCCAATACTGGTAATATAGGCGCAATCGATGCCTTTGAGAATGAAAACTTTGATATGAACCGAATTCTGATTACTTCCGCACTTCCTTATATCAATGGAGTCAAGCATTTAGGCAATCTTGCCGGCTCCATGCTGCCTGCTGATATTTATGCGCGTTTTGAAAGATTGCGTGGCTCAGAGGTTTTATACATCTGTGCCACCGATGAACACGGCACCCCGGCTGAGCTGGCCGCAGAAGCTGCCGGACAGGATGTTAAAACCTATTGTGATGAACAACATGAATTACAACGTGCTGCGGGGGAAGGGTTCTCACTTTCCTATGACTGGTTTGGCCGTTCCTCGAGCATCCAAAACCACCAATTGACACAGCATTTTGCCCAAAAACTGGAAGCAGAAGGGCTGATTGAAGAGCGCACCTCGCGGCAGGTATATTCCATTGATGACAAGCGATTTCTTCCGGATCGCTATGTGCAAGGCACCTGCCCGCACTGTGACTCAGCAAAAGCCAGAGGCGATCAATGCGATGATTGCGGCCGACTGCTTGACCCTACTGATCTGATCGACCCCTATTCAGCGCTTTCCGGCTCAAAGAATGTTGAGCTGCGTGACACCACCCATTTATTCCTGAAACAGGCAGCAATGCAGGATACTATCCGCAACTGGGTTGAAGCTTCTGTTGACTGGCCATCTCTGGCCAAATCAATTGCCCTAAAATGGCTGGATGAGGGCCTGCAGGATCGTGCTATTACTCGCGATTTATCATGGGGTGTGCCGGTATTAAAAGATGGCAAGCCAAGGCCTGGATTTGAGGACAAGGTATTTTATGTCTGGTTTGATGCCCCCATCGAATATATTGGCGCAACCATTGAATGGGCAGAAGCCAATGGCAAAACATGGGAGGATTGGTGGCGTACCGACAAGGGCGCGGATGATGTAACCTATGTGCAATTCATGGGCAAAGACAATGTCGCCTTTCATACGGTAAGTTTTCCCATCACCCTGTTAGGATCAGCCGAACCATGGAAAACTGTTGACCGGCTAAAAGCCTTTAACTGGGTCACATGGTATGGCGGCAAGTTTTCAACCTCGCAAAACCGTGGAATATTCATGGATCAGGCGCTCAAAATTGCTCCATCTGATATGTGGCGCTGGTATTTAATGGCCAATGCCCCAGAAAGCTCTGATGCCGCATTTACGCTGGAACAGTTTCAGGCCGTGGTAAATTCGGATCTGGCCAATGTGCTGGGGAATTTCGTAAACCGCATCACTAAATTTGCAAATGCCAAATTTGACGGACAAATACCGGACGGCGGCACTATTGGCGAGCTGGAGCAAAAACTGTTTGCTGAGTTTGACGCACAGATAACGGCTTTGAGCGCTCATCATCAAGCCATGGACTATCGCAAGGCTGCTGCTGCGACCCGTGCCATCTGGGCTTTGGGCAATGAATATCTGGCCGAAGCTGCGCCGTGGACAGTAATTAAAACCGATCCTGACAAGGCCGCGATGATAGTGCGCACCGCCCTTAATATGGTGGTAATGTCGGCAATAGTGGCGCAAGTGTTTATTCCCGATGCTGCCACCAGAGTTTTGGATGCCATGGGAGTGCCGAAAGAAAATCGCAACTGGCCCAATCAAGCAGGATCAGTGCTATTGGACAAACTGCCGCGCCGGTCGCAATTTACGGTGCCTGAATTATTGTTTGCCAAAATCGAAGACGAACAAGTGGCCGAGTGGTCGCAGCGTTTTGGGGCCTCGCCCACCTAACATAAGGAAAATTAGAAAATGTTTTTCATAGCACTTGAATTTTCTGACAATAAGTCTCAAGCCAGCCACTATATGCAGGAGCATAACAACTGGATAAGGGGCGGCTTTGATGATGGGGTTTTTCTGGTTTCGGGCAGCCTTGCATCAGGATCAGGCGGTGCCATAATCGCCCATAACACTTCGCCGACAGAGCTGGAAAAACGAGTGGCTAATGACCCATTTGTTGCACAAAATATTGTCACAGCAACCATCACTGAAATATCTGTGGCACGAACTGATAAAAGACTGGAATTCCTTTTAACCGACTCCGACTGAATATACGCTTCCCACGAGCTGGTTTTAGGTTATTCTGCACCCCATGTTTTTGAATTTCTTTTCTGAATTGCGCGCCGCCAAGGTTCCGGTCTCCTTGCGTGAGTACCTGACGCTGATGGAAGCGTTGGACAAGGGGGTAATCGGGCACAAGGTTGAGGACTTTTATTTTTTGTCGCGCTCGGCTCTGGTTAAGGATGAACGCAATCTTGACAAATTCGATCAGGTATTTGGTCATGTTTTTAAGGGGTTAGAGCCCACTTCCGACCTTATCGAGGATGCGCAAATCCCGGAAGACTGGCTGCGAAAACTAACCGAAAAATACCTGTCCGAAGAAGAAAAAGCCGAAATAGAAGCATTGGGCGGCTGGGACAAGCTGATGGAAACATTGCAAAAACGCCTCAAAGAACAGGAAAAGCGCCATCAGGGGGGCAATAAAATGATCGGCACTGCCGGTACCTCTCCGTTTGGAGCATATGGATATAATCCTGAAGGAGTGCGCATCGGACAAAATCAGGGCCGCCATGGCCGGGCGGTAAAGGTATGGGACAAGCGCGAGTTCAAAAACCTTGATGGCGATAAGGAATTGGGCACCCGCAACATAAAAATGGCCCTGCGCCGCCTGCGCAAGCTGGCCCGCGATGGTCACCCGGATGAGCTGGATTTATCGGGAACCATAAATGCCACTGCCCGCCAGGGCTGGCTCGATATTTTAATGCGCCCGGAACGCAGGAACACCATCAAGGTTGCCTTGTTCTTGGATGTGGGCGGCTCAATGGATCCGTTTATTGAAACTTGCGAGGAATTATTCTCGGCAGCCCGCTCCGAGTTCAAACGTCTGGACAGTTTTTATTTTCACAACTGCCTTTATGAAGCAGTGTGGAAAGACAATCTGCGCCGACGCTCTGAAACCATACCCACCTGGGATTTGCTGCATAAACACCCAAGCGATACCAAAATTATCTTTGTCGGCGATGCTGCCATGAGCCCTTATGAAATAACCATGCCCGGCGGATCAGTAGAACACTGGAACGAAGAGGCCGGCGCTGAGTGGTTGCGCCGCGTAATCGACATTTATGATGATGTGATCTGGCTGAACCCGACCCCGGAAAAATACTGGGATTATACCCCAAGCATAAACATGATAGCCGAAATTATCGGAAAACATCGCATGTTCGCGCTAACTCTGGACGGAATCGAAGCAGCAATGCGCGAATTGGGGCGGTAAATACTTCACATTGAATGATAAAAGGACTGAAATTCGTTCATTTTAAGTTTTTTATTCAAAAAATATGCAAAACTTAATCACCATAACCAAACTTTGCGCTATAATGGGCCCATCATAGACGGGAATTATTCATTCAAATGAACCTTAGTAAACCGAAAACCAAACTCCATAAGGACAAACTGCTGGCTGCGGTTCACTATATCTGTTCCAAAATGAAGAAGGATGAGCTGGGAAACGTCAAACTGCATAAAATTCTGTATCTCGCAGATATGTTCCGGTTTTTAGAATCGGGGCAGCCCTTGACCGGTGTTGAATATATAAAACAAAAAATGGGACCTACTGCTCGCCATTTAGCTTGGGCTCTAAGGGAATTGGAAAAATCAAACAAAATTTCAATTTCTGAAGAGAATTTTCACGGCTATATGAAAAAGAACTATATTTCAATTTCGGAATTTAAGTCGAATGTTCTGGAAAACGAGGAATTAAAAGTTCTTGATGACTCCATTAGCTTTCTTGCAGGACTCTCCGCATCTGAAGTTAGCGAAATAAGTCACAATAAAGCATGGGAACTGGCTAATATGGGAGAGGTGATCCCATACCATTCCGTATATCGGCTTTTTGCAACTGAAATTGAGCCCGAGGACATACGTTGGGCTCAGCAGGAAATTATAAACCATGAAATTGCGCCCGCCGGGTAAGAAACCACCATTTCGTGTTGAATATTCAGAAATAGCGGAAGCAGGTTATTTTAGAATTCAAAAAAATTCCCAAGATATGAAGAAATCTTTTTTGACTTATATGATGGATGGAAAAAGATCCACTTTCATGTGGCACTCAGATATCTCGCTTTGCAAGCCGTAAGTTTTACATATGCAAAACGCCCAACTTCGCCCATGCTACAGGCACAAGAGTTTTATTTGAAATAGTCGATAACGAAAGCAAAGTTATGATTTGGTCTATCGCAATAGCTTAAAACTCAAGAAAAATTCTTAAATTCAGTGGCTTTTGCAGAAGTAGGCGCTTGCGCGGCATCACTAATTTCCCCCATTCCCGGCCCCTTAACATGCAAGGTGCGAGTGGGAAAGGCAAAATCAGAACCAGCATTGGCGACAATTTCCTTAATGGCATAGGCAAAGTCTTCCTTGACCTGCAGCCACTCACCCCAATCGGTAGTTTTAGTAAAACAATAAACCATCAGATCAATCGAGCTGTCGTTAAAGCTGTCAATGTGAATGAGCAATGTGCCTTCAGGCGGGTGCAGAAAAGCGTCACTGTCCATGATGTAATCATGTATGCCTTGACGAATTTCGCGCAATTGCTCAATGCTTGAATCATAAACAAGACCAATTTTCCAATAAATCCTGCGCGCCGTCATCCGCGAAAAATTAGTCACGGCATTGTCAGATAAATTGGCATTTGGAACATAGACCGGGCTTTTATCAAACCTGCGAATGGTGGTTGAGCGAAAATTGATCAATTCCACCGTGCCTTCAACCACACCATCGACCTTGATCCAGTCGCCCACCTGAAAGCGCTTTTCCGCCAGCACTAAAAACCCGGCAATAAGGTTTTTGAACAAGTCCTGTGCTCCCAGCGCCACCGCCACGCCAAAAATCCCCAAACCGGCCAGAAACGGCCCGACCTGTATCCCCCACAACTCCAGAATTGCCGCAGCGCCAATGAATGCGAACAAGCCCTTGGCCGCCTTGCGCACCCATAGCATAATCTCCGGAGTAAGCACTTTGTCTAATGGACGAAACACTGCCGCCAAGGGATCAACCGCCCGCACCAAGGACCAGAAAATTGAAAATGCAATCAGCGATGACAACACCTTGTCAAACACAAGGGAGGTTTCTGCATCGGCTCCCAACACCCGCAAGGCAAAGAACAAACCAATTATTACCGGAATCAGCTTTAGCGGTTCTTCGAGTGCCCGCAGCAATTCATCATCAAGCTCGGTTTTGCTGCGCCTTGTAATCCGGGAAAAGAACCCGACCAGGTGATGAGCAATAAACCCGCGCAAAACCAAAGAAAGCACAAGCACGATTACCGCCATAATCATATTACCGGCACTTACACCTAACAGGCTGGTATCCCAGACCAGTTTTGTCTGTAGCCAGAGATCCGATAAGGCTGCTGGGAAACCTGTTGCAGAGATTTTCAATTCAACGCTCCTTGGTGGCAGTAAATGAAATATCAGGGAATTTTTCTTGCGCGTAATTTATTTCCCAAGCACTTTTGGCCAAAAAGACTGCATCACCATCCACATCTTCGGCCATTTGCATTTTGTGACGATCACTAAATGCCTGCAACGCCGCCCTGTCACTGGCGCTTATCCATCTTGCAATTGAATATGGACACGGCTCAAACAGAACATCCAGCTTATATTCATTGGCAATGCGTTCAGCAGTTACCTCAATTTGCAATTGCCCGACCGCTCCCAAGATCATATCGGAGCCGATCATTGGCTTGAACAATTGGGTTACCCCCTCTTCGGCCAGACTTTCCAGTGCCCGGCGCAAATGCTTGGCCTTCATCGGGTCTTTGGGACGGGCCCGGCGCAGTAATTCCGGGGCAAAATTTGGCAATCCCGGAAATTGCAATTTACCGCTTTGGCTCAAACTGTCACCAACCCGCAGCACCCCGTGATTGGGAATACCAATAACATCTCCGGCATAGGCAGTATCGGCAATACCGCGCTCCTGAGCAAAAAACATCAAAGGCTGTGAAATAGTCATGGACTTGCCAAAAGTGGTTTTTAGCTTCATTCCCCGCTTAAACTCGCCAGAGCAAAGCCGGGTAAAGGCAATCCGGTCCCGGTGATTGGGATCCATATTGGCCTGCACCTTAAATACAAATCCTGACACCTCAGCGCTGCCCGGTTGTTGTTGCACATCGGCATCGGATTTTTTGGCGCTGGCAGCGTGAGGGGGCGGCGCCAGATCAACCAAAGCATCGAGCAGTTCACGCACACCAAATTTACGCAAGGCAGAGCCATAATAAACCGGGGTAAGATGCCCCTCCAAATAGCTGTCTTTTGAAAACTCTGCAAAACTGCCATCGGCCAGCTCAAGAGCCTCGGCAAGTTCCAGCCGCTCCTCTTCAGGCAAATATTTTACCAGATCAGGATCATCCATCGCCAGTGATGGCAATACTTCGTCCTGCTCTTTTACAAATGGCAAAAACTTGTTTTTTGCTATTTGCTGCACTCCGCAAAATCTCGAGCCGGAACCAGCAGGCCATTGCATCGGCACCACATCCAGTGCCAGCTTGTCGGCAATTTCCTCCAGAATCTCCAGGGGGTCGCGGGCCTCACGATCCATCTTGTTGATGAAGGTTAAAATAGGAATGTCGCGCAGACGGCAGACCTCAAACAGTTTCAGGGTTTGTGGCTCAATACCCTTGGCCGCATCAAGCACCATTACTGCGCTATCAGCAGCAGTCAGGGTGCGATAGGTGTCTTCGGAGAAATCTTCGTGTCCAGGAGTATCAAGCAGGTTTACTGTGCAATCACGATATTCAAAGGTCATTACCGATGAAGAAACCGAAATTCCACGCTCGCGCTCTATTTTCATCCAGTCTGATGAGGTGCGCCTGCTCTGCCCTCTAGCCCGCACCTGCCCGGCCAGACGCAAGGCGCCGGCAGCAAACAACAAATTCTCAGTCAATGTGGTTTTGCCGGCATCGGGATGCGAAATAATCGCAAAAGTACGCCGACGCCCGGCCTCGCTTGCAAACGGTAATTCAGTCATGTTTTGCCCTGACAAATATCTGGGCCCCGCTTAACCCAGCTTGTGCCTCAAGGCAATCAGATATCAACGCCTGGATCAGGTATCCTGGCCCTTGTCTTTATCATACAGGGCCTGCCAGACATCGCGATACACCTGCTGGGGGGTTAGTGTTCCACCGGATTGCAAATGATTCAAATAAGAAAGCGTCACCAAGGATACCTCGGCCAGCCGCAGGCCTATTTCGGCAGGCGTGCTTGCGCCTGTTGCCGGAGGCCCCACCAGAACGGCATTGGCAGCACCGGTTCTAACTGCCAGCATAATTGCCAGAACCCTGGCCTTTTCTGGCTGGGTTCGTGGCAATTGCAAGTCTTCAAAAATACCCTGTCGCACCAGTGTGGTGATTTGCACTAATGACATTTTGGCAAAGGCCTGCTTGCTGATGGGAAAATCCTCAGCTTCCAGCGCTTCCAAAGGCTGCCCCAGCTCCAAAACCACATCATTAAACAAAAATAACATACATGCTTTTTGGCAGAACAAATCACAGGGTCAAGAGTAATAGCGTATTTTGCCTGTATTGATAACAGCTACAGAACCTGCTCCACCAAAAAGTGCCGGCCTTTGCGATCTTCCACTTCCACCAGCCATAAATCAGGATCAGAGCTTAGCCGGCGCTGTAGAATTTCCTCAATTTGCTCATATTTGCTTTCCGGCTGACACAGATATTCCCACACCCGGTTAAAATCCTCATCTCGTGTCTGGCCCAGCAATGCCCCCATGCCATCAAGAGTGTTGACGATTACCAAAATACTGCCCGCATCCTCATCGCCGGATTTGCGAACCAGAGCAAAGGCACCATTGGTTTCAGCCCGGCGTATTAACGCCTGCACCTGCAGTTTTGATCGAAGAAGAGCCATGGCCATGTTCTTGCTGGATACGTCACAAAACACCAGAAAAAAGTGCCAAGATGAGACAATTTTCTTTTAGCCTGTTGATACTGATATTCCTGTGTGCTGTTTCTGCGGCCAATGCACAAACCTCCTTTGCTGCGCTCGCAGGATCTGATCAACCGGTAGAGCTGGATTGGCGCAATCCGTTAATGGTCCTTGAGTTTCATCTGCCACCTGCCCCCGGGGCGGCCAGCCTGACCATTGCTGCCAGACCTATGGACACTCCTGCAATTGATGGCAGTTATTTTCTGCTCAGTGTCAATCAGCACCCTGCGGTTCCATTTGCTCCGGCCGCCAGGGGTTTTTCCGCCCGCTTTGACATACCACAAGGACAATTAAGGCCCGGCATGAATCAGGTTGAGCTTAGTTTTGTATCAGGAAAGCAACAGCAATGCCTTGGCAGGCAGGACGGCGGCTGGACAATCAATATGAAAAAAAGCCGGTTTGATCTTGCACTGAACCACCCCAGACCAGAGCTGTCACAAATTGAAGACTGGCTGCGGGCTGATATGGGCGCGCCTGAAGTGGTTGCAATTGAACAAGGCATGCTTTCATTTTCAGCCTATCAGGAATTTGGCGCAACTGTGATGCAGGCGCTGGCCCTGCGCATGAAAAACATTCCCAAAATCACCGCCAACAGTAATCATGCGGATCTGGTTATACGAGCCGTACAGGCACAGACAAACAATCATCCCATAACCATGGAACAGGTTTCATCAATACCGCATTTGAGTTTTAGGGCGCCAACTGAAAGTTTACAGCTTGGTAAAGCAAAATGGTTCGCGCAAAACAAAATTACAGGAGTATTGCCCGCTTCTGAAAATAAATTACCAACAGATCAACTGCCCACGCCACAGCCATTGCGGTCTTTGCTGCAAAAAACCAGTGTTCCTGCATGGCGGATAATAAGCCCGCCGGTTGAGATGCGCCTGCCGCCCATAGCTTCCGCCCGCTTGCAAATGGATGTGCGCCGACCACAAATAGCAGGATGGGCATCCAGATTGCGGCTGTCTATTGATCGCAAGCAAATTGCGGCACCGGCACTACTTGGCAAAAAGAATATTTTGACATTCAATCTTCCCGCCAGCCAGTCAGCAGCAAGAGTTTTCTCCGTGACCTCGGACATGGTTCCGACAGGAAAATCCGAAAATAACTGCCCGCCCTTTGCTACTGAGGTTAAAACCGGGCCAATAGCGGTTTCCTTGCAACTGGCTGGAATAGATGCGCTTTCAGAATTGGATAAAATAGCCTGGAATGGCGGCCGGTTCAGTTCTGGAAATGGCAAGAATGTACAGATATTTCTACCCCCAACCAAGGGCGAGACCTTGTTCCAGAGCTGGCGGGTCTTGGCCAAATTGGCCAAGCTGGGAAACAGCGCACTTATCCATGCCGACTTTGGCGGCAGGCCTGATACAACAAAAAGCCTCTTATATATTGGGAAAAGGTCAAAAATCCCGGCAATTATCAATGAAAAACTACCAAAAAGTTTTGCAATTGGCGCTGGTAGATATCCATCTGAACCTGAGCAAGAATATAAATTCCCCTTCACGCAAAGTGCATTTGCAGCATCACCAATTACTGCCGCGCCGGGTGTGGCAGCCGCCGTAAAAGTGCCAAATGGACAGGTCTGGGCAGCAATCTCAGAAATAGACGAGAGCACAAAGGCACGAGCCTTGCAGGATTTGGCTGATGGCAGGGCCATTGATCATTTTGGAGGCAATGTGGTGCGCTGGCAGGGAGAACTGGTAGAAATAAACTCAACCGATCCGAACCTGCCTGGAACATTCACGCTCACCGAGATATCATTGTGGAATATTCTGGTGCTGGTTTTATTACCCGGCGGCCTGTGGGCGGTGGTTTATCTGGCCAAGGCCCACAAATTTTCCAAATTCACCCGTCTTTAAGGAAAATATGGCAATTTGCGCTCAAATTTGGGTGTAAAAATGCAGCATATTTTGCGAACAGGCGGGATCGCCCTGATATTCTTGATGACGCTTGGCGTATCGGCACTTGCGGTTGGTGACCGGGGTGTATTTTCCAAAAGAACTGCAATTTTTGCCTTTGCCAACAAGTGCGATTTACTAAGTGACCGTGAGCTGCTGGCGGTAAAATCCGGTCAGCTACAAGCCCGTGGTGCCTTGCTGCGCTCTGGCATTTTAGCATCAGAAGTAAACAAGATGGATATGATTGCCAGACAAAGCGTTATTGGCATTGATTGTGAAAACCCCGAAGCCCTTGCCGAGATTGACAGGGTAAAGACCTCCCACAACCACTGGTTGAAGATGAAATCCCTGGAGTATCCCGGACAATACCGATCATGGCAGGCCCGGCGCGATGATGTACTTTCACAGCGCCATTGGCGCACCATTCAGGAAATTGAAAAAGCCGATACCGGCTCGGTTTTACTGGGCTCCTCAATTCTGGACGGTCAGTACTCACTGGATATTGTTATTGAAAACCAGCCCGCCCCGCGCTCGGTATTGTTGCGCATGCGTGATCCAGAAAAGCTGCCGAACCCACCTAATGAGTTTCTGCGTAAACTGCTAAAACTGCCAATGAAAGGCGTATCTGGACTGGCCCCGCCGGACAGTGCCACTAACACATATTTTGCCAAACACCGGGTCATGGCTGAAACTGGCATGCTGTCCACATCCGAAGGAGTGAGCGGGGTTCGCTTTGGCTTTGACGGGGAGGTTTTGCAAGCTTTTTCAGAACTTGAGCCCACAGAAGCAATAAGTATTGATCTTTACTGGTCGAACGGGCTGGGGAAGCCAGATCGCCACAAACGACTCTATGCCGAAGTCGGTGATTTTATGGCCGCCAGAATATTTGCCGAAGCCAATGATTAATTTTGCAAACTTATCCATATAATCAGGTTTAAGTTTCATCTTCCAAAGAAGAAATCGGAATTGCCGGGGCATGGGCCTTTTCAATAATATCAGCAAAGTTCAACACCGCAGCTACATAAGCCTGCCCCTCAAGCCCGCGCGCATAGCCATGTTTTAAGGTTGAGTAAATTTCCTTGCGCTCAAGTTCCGGCAACAAATCCGAAACCACAGACCATTGATCCGGATCCAGTCCTCTTCGCTGTGCCAACTCCCGTGCATCCATCATGTGCCCCCATCCCATATTGTATGCTGCCAGTGCAAAGGCATAGCGTTGATCATCAGCAATGGTTTTGGGTAAACGTCGAAGCAGGCTGGCCAGATAGCGCGCGCCACCCCTTATGGATTGCGCCGGATCAAGGCGGTTTTGCACCCCCTGCTCACTGGCAGTGACCCTGGTCAGCATCATAAGGCCCCTTACCCCGGTCGGGCTTTTGGCATTGGCTTTCCAATGGCTCTCGCGCCAGCCCACCGCCGCAAGTAATGTCCATGGCAGCTTGTATCTGTTGGCGGCGGCCTCAAAATCCTCACGATACAAAGGCAGGCGCGTGCGAATGGCCCTACGCAATCGCGATAAATCCACATAGTCAAATTCTGTATCAGCAACAGTGAAATACCGCTCGTTCAAAGTATCAAGCAAGGCCCGGGTCGCGTCCTGCTGCCACCAGTGTTCAAGATTGCGAAGAAAGCTCTTTTTGCGCCAGTTTGGCTCGCCATTAACCGCCCACGCCAGGGGCACTCCTGCTCCAAGCTGTAAACGGGATTCAAGATTGGGCCAGTATCGGCGCTGCAATGAAAACACGTGTTCATCGGCAATGGTGCAGTCAATTCGTCTGTTGGCCACATCAGCCAGCAGGGTTTCAACCGAATTAATGCTGATAACCGGTGCCGGGATCATCTCATTGGTCTTACGCAAATCTGCAACCAGCTCAATAAAGGAAGAACCATTTGCCAGCTCAAAGCGCAAATTGCCAAGGTCGGCAAGATCACTGATTTTGCCCAAGCCGCGCCGACAAACCAGAACCGGTGCGGCCTGCAAATAGGCCGGGCCAAATGCAAATTTTGCCTTGCGCTCAGAAGTAATGCTTAACCCGGCGGCAGCCATGTGCGCCTTGTCATCCTTAACCGCCTGCAATACGGCTTCGATATTGGGCAAAACCAGAAACTCTGCCCGGACCCCCAAATGCTGTGCATAGGCATTTGACAGATCATACTCAAACCCGGCCAGACCATCACCACCTTCAAAATACGTAGTTGGCGCATTGGTGGTAGCCACGCGCAACACCCCGCTTTGCTCTATTTCGCGCAGAATTGATCCCTTATGGGCAGAGCTGTTTTCACACCCGGCCAACAATAACAATAGAATTAACGCCATGATAAGCGCACCTGTTACATGATAGCGCCGTGTGAAATGGCATGTAATTGAGGAAAAAAATATCATGGCCAAAGCTGAATTCCATAAAAATCAACGGGTTTATGTTGAGCCCGTTGGAACCTGGGCGGTCATTGAACAGATAAAACCGCACTGGGTCAAAGATGTTCCTGAACCATTACGCATTACCTACGAAGTTGGTCTTGGTCGTGACTTTAAGGCAGAAGAGCTCTCAGCGGAAGCCCGTGATGAAACTGCCGAACATGCCTTGCAGGAAAACTGGCGGGTACAGCGTGCTAAAAACAAATGGCAAACGGCTGAAGAATGTGCCGGACACCCCTTCCCCGGCACCTTCCCGGTGGTCATTACTGATAATCAGGACTGGGGCGGATGGCGCACGCCGGGGGCAGAATATGACCGCAATCCTGACAGGGTGGAATTTCAGGCCAAGGTAATGGCCAGTAGCCTGCGCTTACTTGGCATTGCCAAGCGCCTTTATCAAAATATATCCCGCGACAGTGCCAATGCCTCGGCGGAACTGATGGAACTGGCCAAAGAGGCAGAACAGATTATTCGTTATGTGGAGGATCGTCCGGCGCGCTAACGGCCATATGATACCGAGCCAAAACCCGCCCAAATTGCAAATTTCACTATTTTGTGTATACTGCCGGGCAAGGGGGTGGCCATGAGACAATTATTACTTAGCCTTTTTTTTGTCCTATCTGCAGGTTTTGCCGGCAAAGCACTGGCAAATAAAGCGCCGGCTTATCTTGCCAGCAATACATCACTGGTTAATCTCGCCACCCAGACATTAAAGGGAAGAGTTTGCCCAAGGGACTATAATCCGGTCTGCGCCCGAACTAATGACGGTAAAACAAAAACCTTTAACAACAGATGCCTGGCCTCTGGCGCTACTATTATTTCGCAAGGGCCATGCCCATCCAGGTTATCCACAGGGTCAACATGTCCCGAAGGTTCTATCAAAACACGAGGGGGCCTATGCGTACCGACAAGGCCTGGAGCCTCACGCTGTGAACAGGGATTTTTCAAAAACAGTCGTGGGAACTGCGTGCCAACAAGGCCTGAAACCCCACGCTGTGAGCAGGGATTTTTCAAAAACAGTCGTGGAAACTGCGTGCCAACAAGGCCTGAAACCCCGCGCTGTGAGCAGGGATTTTTCAAAAACAGTCGTGGAAACTGTGTGCCCCAGCCACCAAGAGAAACCAGACCATGCCCTGAAAACTACGCGCCGGTTTGCGGTCTGGATCCATCGGGTAATGAAAAAACCTATTCCAATATGTGCCAATTGCGAAACCAGGGCGGTGATGCGATCTATAAAGGCACATGCACGAATACCCCAGATAATCAGGCAGCATGCCCACGCACCTATTCCCCGGTCTGCGCCTTGTCCAACGGTCGAAGAACGACGTACAATAATGATTGCGAGCGCAAAAAAGCAAACGCACGATTGTTACACAGGGGCCAGTGTCGCTAAACAAGCATTTGCAAGCAAAAGTGAGGGTTGTTTGTCCTACCGCTTCGCTACTTGAGGAGTCTTTACTCGTCAATAAATCGCAGCCCCGGTCAGTTTGCGACAATCCGACCCCTGACAGCCGGGAACGCTCTTATAGTCATGGGTATCAAACCATATTCGCAATTTTTTGTTGCTGGTCTGTGCGCCAAGAAGGACTTGCAAAGTATAATCAACCTGTTTTGAATTCCTGCTTGCAATTGCCATTGCATAATAACGGATATCTTTAGTAAATGCTTTTTTAGGATCTGGTTTGCATTTAACGTGAATACGGTTCGAAAACACGGCTACTGAATCAGGAACGCAAACCCTGCTATTTATTCGCGGCTCATTTGCATTGCTTGGTGTTGACGTAAAAAACAAACCAATAACAGCAATGATTCCCAACTTGATAAAGTTATTCATGTTAGCCTCCAATATAAGTCCTCCGCACTATTAAAATTACTATGCGTAACACACCCGGTCAACAATACTCATACGCGGATATTACGCTTATTACATGATATGCGATATCTTGTTATTTCCTACAAACCCTATTACTTCCATGCGCGGTTCCAGGGTATGTGGCCAGATTGATATTTAACAGGGTTTGACAGGAACGGCGGACTGTGGTGCCCCCTTATGAGAAAACCATTTTGGCCACAACTGCATTTAGGGCATTTTCAGGATGACCACATGACATTAAAGAGCTAGGTTCGCACCCTCATTGATTTTATCCATTCTGCACAATGACAAGACCGGGATTCACATGAAAACTGACCTGCGCTCGCCGGTAAAACTGGCCGATTATCAGCCCTTTCCCTTTGAAATAGAACAAACAGAATTATGGTTTGATCTTGATGAAAATGCCACAATAGTCAGGTCAAAATTAAAGCTGGTACGCAAGCCGGATATGGACGGGCCACTAATTCTTGATGGCGAGAATCTTGAACTGCTGGAGATCAGACTTGATAACCGGAAACTAAATGCCAGCGAATATGAACTGGATGAGCAAAACCTTACCCTGTCACAGCTTGCCGATAAATGCGTGCTGGAAATCACCACCCGGTTTTCGCCAAGTCAGAACCTGTCCCTGTCCGGGTTATATATGTCTGGCGGCAGATTTTGTACCCAGTGCGAGGCGCAGGGCTTTCGCCATATAACCTATTACCCGGATCGCCCCGATGTAATGAGCAGGTTTGAGGTCTATATAGAAGCCGACACCTCCTTTGCCACCTTGCTTAGCAATGGCAATTTGCTTGAACAGGGAAATTTACCAAACCACAGGCATTTTGCGCGCTGGCAGGATCCGTTCAAAAAGCCCGCTTATCTGTTTGCGCTGGTTGCCGGAAGTTTTGATCTGGTGGAAGATGAATTTACCACCATGAGCAACCGCACTATCCCGTTGCGCATCTATGTGGATCCTGGAGATGCCCATCTGGCAGATTATGCCATGGATGCCCTAAAGCGCTCCATGAAATGGGACGAGGACGTATTCGGGCGCGAATATGATCTTGATCTGTTTATGATCGTAGCTGTGCGCTCGTTTAACTTTGGCGCCATGGAAAACAAGGGTCTTAATATATTTAATTCCTCTGTTTTGCTTGCCGATGCCAACACTGCCACCGATGCTGACTTTGAAGCGATTGAAAGCGTCGTTGCCCATGAATATTTTCACAACTGGACGGGTAATCGCATCACCTGCCGTGACTGGTTTCAATTGTGCCTCAAAGAAGGACTTACCGTATTTCGTGATCAGGAATTCAGCGCCGATCAACGAGGCCGCGCCATTTGCCGGATAAAGAACGTAAAAGCCCTGCGCGCCCGGCAATTCCCCGAAGACAGCGGGCCGCTGGCCCATCCGGTTCGCCCATCGTCTTATCTGGCTATTGATAATTTTTATACCGCCACCGTTTATGAAAAAGGTGCAGAATTGATCAGGGCCTTAAAAACCATTCTTGGCGAAAATGATTTTGCCAAAGGCATGGAGTATTATTTTGAAACCTGTGATGGCACTGCAGCCACTATGGAACAGTTTTTGGACTGCTTGGCCAAAACCTCCGGCAGGGATTTGTCAAAATTCTTGCGCTGGTACGCTCAGGCTGGACGGCCTATTGTGCGAGTTGATGAACATTGGGACGAGGATAGCAAAACCTTAAAACTAACCTTTAGCCAGCGCACCAATCCAACACCGGGAGAAACCAAGAAACAAAACCTGCCAATTCCTATTCGCCTTGGCTTGCAAGGGCTGAACGGGCCATTAGACTTCATGGTTCAGAACATGCACAGCTCGCCAGTTGAGGAAACTGTTATTGTTCTTGAAGACAAGCAGGCAAGCTGGACTTTTATCGGTTTGGACGAGCGACCTGTGGTCTCTGTATTTCGGGGTTTTTCTGCGCCTGTTGATGTGGAAATTGCCCGCACTGAACAACAGCAAGCCCATCTCATAGCTCATGATCCTGACTGGTTTACCCGCTGGGAAGAAGCCCAGAAACTGGGCCGCAGGCAATTGCAAATAATGACCAGCCAGATTGGGCAGGGCTCATCCCCGTCCGTACAACCGGCATATATTGAGGCCATGGGCGCAATTATTCATAATTCCCGGCTTGATCCGGCATTTGTTGCGCTGGCTGTACAACCGCCTTCAGAAGATGAGATCTTGCAACTGACAGACAATGCCATTCCAAAAGACATTGCCAGTGCCCGCCATGAACTCATCCGGCAAGTGGCAAAAAACAACAGTGACAGACTTCTGGAATTACAAGAAGAAATCCGTCCAACAGGGCCGTTTAGTCCCGATGCAACAAGTGCCGGGAAACGGGCCCTGGCCAATCAGGCCTTGATCATGATGGCGCATTTGCAAACCAGTGACAGTCAGGAAATGGCGTGGAGGTCATGGCAGGATGCGGACAATATGACCGATACCATTGCCGCTCTGCACGCTTTGGACATTAGCGGCTCACAACAGTTTGAGAATGCACTTGATGAGTTCTGCCAACGCTGGCGCAATACAGCTCTGGTCATGGACAAATGGTTCCAAATACAAGCCAGTGCAACACAAACAAATACCATAGGCCAGATTAAACACCTTCTTGATCATGCTGATTTCAATCTGGAAAACCCAAACCGGGTTCGTGCTGTTTACATGGCCTTTGCCACAGCAAACCTGCCATTGTTTCATCAAGCAAATGGCGAGGGCTATGACTTGCTGGCAGATGGAATTTTGCAGATAGACCGGCAAAATCCGGCGCTGGCAGCCCGATTGATGGGTGCATTTTCCAGTTGGCGGAAAGTGGAAGCTGAACGCCGGGAACTGGCTAAAAAGGCCATTGAACGAGTTAAAAGCACATCCGGCCTGTCTAAAAATACCTTTGAGATTGCCAGTCGGCATCTGATGATAATAAATTAAGGCTGCTCTAACTTTTTTTCACTAGTGTCTACGGCTTTGAACAAGAGTTCTGGCCATGATCGGTAAATTACAAATGGATCGGTTGCGCATTCTCATTGTCGATGACAATGCGCACATGATCAACATTGTCAAAACAATCCTGCGCGGATTTGGCA
The DNA here is from genome assembly GCA_015485155.1 of Robiginitomaculum sp. GTDB lineage: Bacteria > Pseudomonadota > Alphaproteobacteria > Caulobacterales > Maricaulaceae > Robiginitomaculum_B. The sequence goes on from WFUF01000008.1 coordinate 66,004, forward strand.
TAAAGCTGTTTTATGAAGCCAAAGATGCTGCCGATGCCTTTGATCTGGTGCGCAGCGAAGCGCTGGACATGATCATAGTTGACTATCAGATGGAATTGCTTGATGGGCTGGATTTCATCAAACTGGTGCGCACCGGCGACGACAGCCCCACGCCATTTATTCCAATTATAATGCTAACTGCTTATTCTGAACGCAGCAAGGTTGTGGCCGCCAGAGATGCCGGGGTTACAGAATTTTGCAACAAACCAATCAATGCAGAAGAATTATACAAAAAACTGGTGTCAGTAATTGAGCATCCACGGGACTTTGTCCGAACCGCCACTTATTTTGGCCCTGATCGCAGACGCCATGATGACAGCGATCACCCAGGCCCGTTTCGCAGAAAAACCGACGAAGGACGCGAAGCCAAAATTGAAAGTGAACAACAAGAAAGCACTTCGGGCCCGCAAGTGGTTGACTTTACCAGTTAATTAACAGGTCATGCCGCCAGATATTTAGGCCCAAAACTCATTCAGATGGTTTAATACTATTTACAAATTGTGTATCGACAGCATTGACTCTGGTGGATTATCCTGAGCATCGGGAACCGAATCAGTAATGCGGGAACGTCGTTGAAACAGCAACCGGGCACTTCCAGGCAACTCAACTCCCTGCCGAGTGGCAGCGGGAATGTTGAATATGTCCGCCCTGCCAACAAACGATCCAAAACTGCCTTCTTGCGAAAGAACAAAAGCAAGCCGCTTCAGGGCGTTAAAAATTTAGAAGCGCGCTGGTCCGTAGGCTTTGTCCTGTTCTTTACCCTGCTGTTCCTTATTGTTATTGCTATGAAGCTGTTAATGGAATACCGCGCCATCCAGCAGGACGAAATTTATGAACAGGTTCTTGCTACCACCAGCTATGCCAGCCAGATATCCGAAAAAGTGGATCAGGTATCAGCCAGATTAGATGCAACCGCCCTGGCCATGGAAATAGCAGCTTCATCTTCGCGCCAGCAATTACAAGAATACGTTAACTCTCTGGGCCAGCACCCCTCCATAATATCCGCAGCTTTAATTCGTGCTGATCAGGAACCGATCATCTATGGCGGCGGCTATATTACCAAGTCCATGCGCACTATGATCGCCAATAAATTACAGCAATCGTCCCGCTATGCTGGATTGGCCGCAAGTGATGACAGCCGCAGTTTTGTGGTTACGGCAAAGCGGATATCCAATGCAGCAGACTCAGGTTATCTGCTTGCGGTCATCTCAACGCCATGGCTTACTGGTAAAGGCAAGGCCACAACAATAAAGCTGCTCAGTGACCGAAACGGCAATTTGATCGAGGGTCAAAACACAGTACCTGATGTTTCGGTATATCAATTGCTGGGCATTAGCCCAAATGAAGCGGCCTATCATATCCGCACCCGTCTGGTTGGCGGATTGGAGGGAATTGGCCCCAACTCCCAAAAACTGGCCGTAGGTCTGGTCACCCTGTTTGCCGGAGACCTGGTGGTATATCAGGCTGTAGACTTGCAAATTGATAAGGCCAACTGGCTTCGCACCCTTACATTTTTCATTCTTATGACCATTGCGCCATTGCTGGTGGCGGCTGTGCTGGTGGTGATTTTGCTAAATCAGATGAAAGGCTTGCAAAATGCCAGAACTGCCCTGTTTGAAAGTGATGCCAGATTCAAACTGGCCATCGAAGGGGCAAGAAGTGGTGTTTTTGATTGGGACTTAAACAAGGATACTGTCCTGGTGACCGACTCACTGGCCAGAATGTTCGGTCATGATAAGAACACCACCGTTTCCGGCGCCCAGTTTTTAGCCATGATACACGATGAAGATCGAGAAACACTTAGATCTGCTTTGCGTGGTGCGCCAACTACCGGCAAAATTGATGTGGAGTTTCGTGCCGCCAAACAGGCACTTTCATTTCAGGCCAGAGGCAAACCATGGCAGGTTGATGGCCGTGTTGAAACTGACAGGGTAGTAGGGGTGGCCATTGATATTACCGAACAAAAAGGGGCACAAGATAGATTAAATGCAGCGGAAAACCGCCTGCGCGCTGCTCTTGAGTCAATGTCTGAGTCGTTCGTGGTCTGGGATGCCCGACGCCGCCTGATCATGTGCAATAGAAAATTTGCCGATTTTTTTGCAATAGATCAGGAATATCTGGTTACCGGCACACCATATGAGCAATTAGAACAACTTGCCGCACGATCAATCAAGGCGGTTCATGAGGGCCGTGACGATAGTGCCGTTGAAATGGAATTAACAGACGGAAGGTGGATTCACCTCTCGGAACGCACTACTGCTGATGGTGGTCTGGTCGGCATTGGTACTGATATTACCGCCTTAAAAGCACAAGAATCCCTGCTGATCAAAAATGAGAAAGAATTGCTGGCTTCGGTAAGAGATCTGGAAATAAGCAAGAAAAAAATAACTGAACTTGCTGGAAACTATCAACAGGAGAAAATCCGTGCCGAAGAGGCCAATCGCGCCAAAAGTGAGTTTTTGGCCAATATGTCTCACGAGCTTCGCACTCCGTTAAACGCCATAAACGGGTTTTCAGGGATGATGAAAAGGGAGATGTTCGGGCCGCTGGGCGATGACAGATATATTGAATATGCTGGTGATATCCTGAACTCTGGCAAGCATTTGCTGAACCTGATCAATGACATTTTGGATATGTCCAAAATTGAATCCGGGAAAATGAGCCTTAATCCTGAAACCATCTATTGTGACGAGATTGTCGAACAGTGCGTGCGGCTGTTAAAGGGAAAAGCCGTCGAATCAGGGCTGGAACTTGTATCTGAATTTACCGAGGTTCCGGATATAGAAGCCGATCCACGAGCCTTAAAACAGATTTTACTAAACGTATTGTCCAATGCCATAAAATTCACCCCCGAAGGGGGAAAGGTTACCCTTGTCACCAGATCAAACCCGGACACTCCCGGGATTATATTTCAAGTTACCGATACCGGTATTGGTATTTCCAAGGAAAATCTGCCAAAACTCTGTACTCCATTTACCCAAATTGAAAGCCAGCACAGCAAAAGCCACCATGGTTCAGGTCTGGGACTGGCTTTGACCAAGTCTCTGGTTGAGTTACATGGCGGAAAATTTATTATTGAAAGCGAATTGGGAAGCGGAACTATTGTGACGATTATGCTCCCCCTTGCTCCTCCCGACAATCAGCAGGACGAAAAACAAGACGAAGAAACCGTCCTCAAGTAGCCGCTATGCGATAGGACATTAAAAGAGTCCTCAAGTAGCCGCTAGGCGATAGGACATTAAAAGAGTCCTCAAGTAGCGAAGCGATAGGACATAAAGAGTCCTCAAGTAGCCGCTAGGCGATAGGACAAACAGAGTCCTCAAGTAGCCGCTAGGCGATAGGACAAACAGAGTCCTCAAGTAGCGAAGCGATAGGACATATACCCGTCCTCAAGTAGCCGCTAGGCGATAGGACATCAAAGACTCCCACTTTTGCTTGCAAACGCTTCTAGCGCCTCCCTTATCGCGGGCTGCGCATTTCCCTGACCACCCGCGCGCGGGTTGCGGCGTCCATATCAAGCAGAACTTCCAAAATTGCCATCTGCCCGCGTTCAGAAAATTCTGCCTCGGCCTTTCGCAATTCAGCCAGCTTGCTGATAACTGCATCACGATCCAGATTCTCTTCGCGCAGTAAAGCGTATATTTGACGTTTTAACTGCCTGATATGCCTGATATTCTGGCGCTGGATTTTTCTGTTCTGGACAAAAATCTGCCTTGCCTTTTGTTTTTCGGGTGCCGGTAATGCCGCAAAAAAACCGGCGCCGTTGAATTCGGCGACTGCTGCACTTTGTATTGATCTCCGGGTTCCACCACTATCAGGGTGTTGTGTCCTGGCGATAAATGCCCCGACAATGACACCGGCAATCAGCAAATTGACTGCTACGGAACCGACCAACAGGCCAAGGGTAAGTTTTTGACTCATCATGCTTCTGCCTCCGGGCCAGTCCACAAAATATCCGTTGGAAATGCCTGTGAAAACAACTCGATAACCCCGCTGTTTTGCGACATATACTCCGCACCCGCATAACCTGAAACACCCCCGATCAGGGTAATAACCAGCGCACTGACCATAGCCAGAGCACGAGCATTAAGCTGATGACCAAACAATAATGGCAAGCTGAACAGCCCCTTAGTCTGTTTGCTATGAAAGCGCTCAAATGACATCATGACCTTATGGCGCAGGGCCGGGCTTGCACTTTTTGATGGCAATCGTCTTAAAATTTGCGTCAGAGCCTTGTTCTGTTTTTCTTCTGTATTCATGCTTCACCCCATTTCATTCGCTCAGTAATTCCTCAATTTGCCCCGCCAGACGCACCCGCAAGGCACGACGCCCCCGTGCCAATAAGGACTCCAATGCCTCGACACTTATGTCCATAACATGTGCCGCCTCTATATTGCCCAGCTCATGCAGGTGACAAAGCACAATCGCCACCCTTTGCCTTGGCGCAAGCATATCCAGAGCAAGCCTTACCTGTCGTGACCTAGACACTTCATCCACCAGCAATTCGGCACTTTGCGCCTGTTCATCCGTCTGCTCAGGCAGGACATCCATATAAATTTCTTTTTTCCTGCGTAATTTGTCATAACATAGATTTATCGTCACCCGGTGCATCCAGCTTGCAAACTTTGCCTTGCCTGGTTTCCATTTATCCGCATGTATCCAGACCCGCAAAAAAACCTCCTGCGCGACATCTTCTGCTTCACAGTCATCTCCTAGTATATTACGAGCCAAACCAGCTATGGATGTCAGATGGCGTTCAATCAATAAGGAGGCAGCTTCAGACTCACCATTTGCAATCCGGGCAATCAAATGACCATCCGGATCAGCTACAGTTTTTTTGCTGGCCCGTATCACATTAAAAACTCCGGGATCATTAAAAACCTAGCAGGACTATAAATATCAAATCATAGGTCACAAAGCCATTACCAGCCTATATTCACGGCGCCTTCAGATCATGTTCACTTGCCCCGCATCGGCTTTGGAATACGTCGCATTTCCTGCCCGGTAATGGTACCATCACCATTTGTGTCCAGCTTTTGGAACATTGGCCCCGGAGCCGAAACGAAATCATTACGCGCAATCTTTCCGTCACCATCAGGATCCAGACTTGCTTTTAAGGCTTGCACTTTGTTGTGGCGGCGGTCTTTGGCATTCAAAACCCCGTCTTTATTAATATCAAGCTTTGCAAACCTATTTGCCCTGGCGCTCTCATGTTCTTCCCTGGAAATCACGCCATCATTGTTCTTATCCAGCCGCGTAAACAGCAAAGACGGACGGTGCACAAATTCCGCAGATGAAATCTCGCCATTATTGTCGGCGTCCAGTGCCGAGCGACGTTCAAACTTACGGATCATTTTTCGGTGCTTTTTCTTGTGCTTGCGGGCCATTTTAGCCAGGCGCTGTTCACGCCGGTCAAGGAAACCGTCGGCATTTTTATCCATATGATCAAACATTTTACCCCGTGCCATTATTGCTTCTTCTGTGGTTATTACACCGTCATTATTAACATCCACGGTTTTTAGCATTTTACGTATAAGCGGCGAATTTGTTGCAGGCTTTGAGGATTTGGGCGATGCTAATGCGCTGGTCGACAACAAGGCCGTAGCGCTAAAAGCCAATACTGCCAGCTTAATATATTGATTTGTCATTTTTGTCTCCATTTGCCAATGTGTAAAACAAACGGTCTGACTGGTGATTTTCCGTCGCTATTTTTCAATAATATGAGCAAAAACAGCAGCCACCTGTTCGCGTTTGGAAATAATTTCCTGCTCTAATTCCTTTATGGATGACTGCTTGCAACTATTTAGCAGGATTTCCGACAAGCGTGGAGGCAGATCATCAGCACAACCAATTCTGCCTATAGCCAAAGTTATGATTTGCTGTATCCTGTGAAATAAGGAATGGGCAGATTTTAGCTGCCTAAATTGTTCATTGCTTATTTTTGTTGCAGCTTTGGGCAATCCATCTTCCACAGAATAATCAAACAAGGAAGCCCGGTATTTGACCTGCGGTGATAACAGGATTAGCGCCTGCCAGACAAATTCAAGCTCCGTCAAGCCTCCAGTTCCACGTTTAATATCCCATACCCCAAGGGAGGGTTTTTCCACAAACAGCCTGTCACGCATTTCTCTTATGGCCGGGCGAACCTTGGAAGAATCAATAAAATTGGCCAGCATGTGGGTTATATTGTCAGTTAATTTCTGATCGAATTTTTTGCAGGAAGCTGCAACAGTACGCGCCCGGCACAAAGCCTGAAACTCCCATATCCTTGCCACACGCCGGTAATAGTCACCAAAAGCGGAAAATTCCACTGAAATTGGCCCGGATTTTCCTGATGGCCGCAATTTCATATCAACTTCGTACAACAAGCCTTCGGCAGTCGGAGCCGATAACGCCGATATCAACCTGCGGGTAAAGCGTGCTGCCCAGATATCCGCAGCCATATCCAATGGCTGTTCAAAATCCGCAATCGCTTTTTCACGGTAAACCACCATCAGATCAATATCTGAAGCCGGGTTCATTTCCCTGCTTCCCATGGAGCCTAAGCCCAATATTGCCCAATCCACCGGACACGGGCCGGTTTTTGCAGCCATGTCGTCTATAACCCGCCCGGCCAGGGCTGTAATGGTATTTGCCGCCAGCCCTGAACATTGCATGGCGATTTTGCAGGGGTCAGCATGGCCGGTAAGTAATTGTGAGCCAATTACAAACCTTGCCTCCTGCACCTGTCTGCGCGCCTCATCCATTGCCCGCTCCAAATCATCAGAGCGGGCAATCTTCAAGCGTAGATTCTGCCATATTTGTGCTTCTGAAAAACTCTGAAACGGGTCTTGTGCCAACAACACCTCGACCAGTGATGGCCGCAATGCAATAATTTCGCCCAAGCGGGGGGCAAGCTGGAAAATATCGACAACCCGAACCAGCAGCCCCGGACAATTGGCAAACAGGGAAAGTATCTGCACACCGGCAGGCAGGGCTTCAAGAAACCCGGCAAAAGCTGCAAAAGCCTTGTCCGGGTTTTCACTGCGGGTAAAAGCTTCAATCAGCTCGGCGCTTAATTTAGCCAATAATTTTCGCGACCTTTGTGACTGGGTTGCCCGAATACGTCCGGTCATCCAACTGCGTAATCTTTGCAGCACAACAGATGGCTCTGTAAATCCAGCCTGCTGCAACAGCTCAATTGCCTCCGGGTGATCATCCAAAGCAAACAGATGCAGCCGATCTGAAGCGTTATCAGAGCTGCGCTGCCCAAAAAATTCATGAGTCTGATGCGCCACCTCGTTTGTACTTGCTGTTAAATCCTGATCTAGGTGTTTTTCGCTTTTATATCCTAAAAGATTTTGCAATTGCTCTTTGGATTTGGAGTCTGCTGGAATATCATGGGTTTGAAAATCATTTCGCATTTGCAACACATTTTCCACCCGTCGCAAAAAGAAGTAATGCTTTGTCAATTTGCTGGCTATTTGTTCTGAAATCAAGTTTTCCGCTGCCAGTGTCCGCAGGGTTTCAACCGTATTCTTTTGCCTTAAAGAAGTAATACGCCCGGCATGGATCAATTGCAGGGTTTGGGCAAACAGCTCAATTTCACGAATACCGCCGACCCCCAGCTTAACATTATAACCAGCGTCAGGTGCTCTTGGCTGATTTGGGCCAAAAAATATCTGATGACGTATCTGATGCACATCATCAATCGTCGAATAATCAAGGTTTCGGCGCCAGATAAATGGCTCCATCTGATGCAAGAAAGAAGAGCATGCGGTTTTATCACCAGCTATAAATCTTGCCTTTATCCAGGCTGAGCGCTCCCATGTCTGCCCCACGCTTTCGTAATAGGTCAAGGCGGCAGCAATGGTTAAGACAATTGGTGTGGAAGCAGGGTCAGGGCGCAGACGCAAATCCACCCTGAACACATAACCATATTCGCTGATTTCCGATAATAAGGACACCATATCACGGGCCACAAGTATGATTTTACGCTGAATTTGATGCCCGGTTTCCTTCATGGCCACAGGCGGATCCCAGAAAAAAACAAGATCAATATCACTGGAATAATTTAGCTCACGCCCGCCCAGCTTGCCAAAGCCTATGATAAACAATCCAGAGGAATGCAGAGGGGTGTCCCTATACAGCGAAATGGCTCCTTCTGAACTATCGGAAATTATGCGCGCCCAGCTATATTGAAGGCAATGATTGATCATTTTATCGGCAAAGTCGGAAAATTCACTAATTACCCGGGCTGTGTCCCATACTCCGCCCAAATCAAGCAAAGCCAGACATAAGTGATATTTTTCCTTGATTTGACGAATATGCCGGGCAAAGTCAGCACGCTGTTCTGTGACAAAATCTGTCAGATCCGTGCACAATCCACCAATTGCGCCATCCGGCCCGTACTCAATGAGCCTGTCTATCTGCTCAGGATGTTTTTCCAGCAGACGCCGCAAATAAGGAGAATTTTCCATCACCCCGATTAACAGGTTTTGCAAACCCTTATCGCCCTTTGATAATCTGGCAGCTATTTGTTCAACTTCCAAATCAGCTTGATCATAACACGGCCATTGGCTGATTTGCTTTAGGAAGTCCGGGCTGCTCATATCTGGGCTTAAAACCAACTTGGATAGCTGAAAAGGAGCATACAATTTATTTCAGGTTCTTGGAAACACAAGGGCAACACGCAAACCCTTGCCTGTGCCATGCTGGGAGCCAGCACCATCTTCCAGCAGTAATTCGGCAGAATGAATTTCAGCAATGGCCTTGACCAGAGATAATCCCAACCCACTGCCCTGCCGAGACCTGCTATCCTCCAGGCGAACAAAACGCTTTAGAATTTCCTGGCGCTTTTCCACTGGAACCCCAGGCCCGGTATCTGTTACTGAAATCTCAACGGAGCCATTCCGGCATTTGCGCAAACGAAGCGCTACACCGCCGCCGGGATCGGTGTATTTAACTGCATTATCCAGCAAATTTGACACGGCCTGGGCAATCAGCCCCTTATCTGCCTTGATTTGCAGCCCGGTTTCTATTTCACATTCAAAACCCCGATCCTGTTCCTCGCACAATGGCCCATACAGCTCGGCAATATCTTCTACCAGTGGAGCCGGGTCTATGGACTGAAAAACACTGCGCTGTTCCCCGGATTCAAGCCGGGAAATGCGCTGTATAGAGTTAAAAATTGATAATAACTCATCGGCATCCTTCAATGTTTCAGAAAAAACTTCACCTGCATCATCCTGTTCACGAACAGCCTGCTCAAGTCTGGCCCGCATTCTCGTCAAGGGAGAGCGCAAATCATGGGCAATTGAATCCCCTGCATACATGCTGGCTGCCATCAGGCTTTCAATTCTGGATAACATCCTGTTCAGATTTGAAGACAGCTCATCCAGTTCATCATTTGTATAATTACGCGGTGCCCGTCGTTTCATATCGCCGGCCATAACATCACGGGCCACTGCATTTAGGGCTTCGACCCTGTTGGCGAATCTACGTGAAATAAGTGCCCCTGATGCAACTCCAAGAACAAGCACCAAAATAGCTCCGATCCACATTGCCTGTGCAATTTTGCCGGATATCTGTGCCTGTTCCTCAATATCTGCCGCCACCAGCAAAAGATAATTATTGGGCAGTCTGACAATTTTTGCTCTGGCTCTGCGCTCTGCGTCTCCAGCATCTGAACTGAAGCCAGAACGATATGTAAAACCAAAAAAACCTGATTTCCCAGCAGCATTTGCCGGCAGCCCATTCAAATTGCCAGATACCCGCTCACCACTGGCTCCGGTGAACAAATACAAATAAGTGCTGTTGGCAGCACTGCGCTCTACCACGCCACGGTTCACACCGTTAATTCCACTAACCCGGTATAAGGAACTAAGGGCGTTAATTTCCTGGGTCAGAAGAATATCGGCCTGCCGCGAAAGGGCGCCTGCTGTGGACTGGTAAACAAACAACAGCAAAATAAAAGTCGACAAGGAAAACAAGAACGCAACGAATAACGTAATGCGAAAGGTTGTGGTTCGTAAAAATGCAGGTAATGGCTTCATGCCTGCAGACGATAACCCGCCCCGCGCACTGTGTGAAGGAGCGGAGTGGAAAACTCCTTATCTATTTTTGCACGCAATCTGGAAACATGAACGTCTATGACATTGGTTTGCGGGTCAAAATGGTAATCCCATACCTTTTCCAATAACATGGTTCTGGTGACTACCTGCCCGGCATGTTTCATTAAATATTCCAGCAGCCGGAATTCTCTGGGTTGCAGTAAAATGTTTACACCAGCGCGGCGAACGGTTCTGCTTAGTAAATCCATTTCCAGATCCCCAACCTTCAGGCGGGTTTGCACTGCATCCGGATCGCGGCGACGAGCCAGCGCCTCGACCCGGGCTTGCAGTTCAGCAAATGCATAGGGCTTGGTCAGATAATCATCACCTCCGGCCTGCAGGCCCTCAACCCGGTGATCCACATCCCCAAGAGCAGATAAAACCAGAACCGGTGTAGTTACACCTTCTGATCGTAAAGTTGAAATAACCGACAAGCCATCAAGCAGAGGTAACATTCGATCTACAATCAACACGTCATATTCCGCAACACGGGCCATTTCCAGACCGGACTCGCCATCACTGGCGTGATCAACATTATGTCCTGCCTCGCTTAGGCCTTTTTGAATATAACCTGCTGCTACAGTGTCATCTTCGATAATTAGTATACGCATGAACGCTACCTTTTTCAAAACTTGATGGCTGTAAAACCTGTTAATTCATATCATCCAGGCGAAGCGCAGTATAACTCTGCCCGCGGGGGTTGCGAACCAGAATACGCACAGCTTTTTGCTTCTTCTTACGAGCCTTCTCAATGGCCTTTGTAAAATCCTCCGGAGAAAAAACGTCCATATTATTTGCTGAAAGAATTGCATACCCGCTGCGAATACCCTTGCGATATGCCTTGCTGTCAGGCTTAACCCTTACAATTCTTACGCCTCTTTTATCAGAAATACCAAGCGCATCACGGCCCTCTTCATCAAGCGGTGCCAGCACCATCCCAAACTCATCAGCTTTATCACGCACTGTATCCACACCTGAGGCAGACAATTTTGCTTCATCACGCTTGCCAATTTTCACACGCAAAGTCTTTTGCATGCCATTTCGTAAAATGGTAAATTTAGCCTTGTGGCCAACAAACAAATCGCCAACCCTTCTGGTAAGGTCTCGCTGATCTTCAATATCAGTACCATCCAGTTTTAGGATAATATCGCCATCCTTAAAACCTGCAGCCTCAGCAGGGCTGTCCTCAACCACATCAGCAACCAACGCTCCATAAGGCCGTTCCAGACCCTGGCTTGCCGCCATATCTTCATCAACCCTTTGCACTGAAACCCCGAGCCAGCCTCTGACCACTTCGCCCTTTTCAATAAGCTCGGTGGTGATTTTGGATGCCAGTTTTGCAGGAATCGCAAATCCAATTCCAATATTGCCGCCTGAAGGTGAAAGGATTTGCGAATTTACGCCAATAACATTTCCATAAAGATCGAAGGTAGGCCCACCGGAATTTCCCTGATTGATCGAAGCATCAAGCTGAATAAAATTATAAGCGCTATTGCCAATTTCACGACCGGTTGCCGAAACAATCCCGGCTGTTGCTGTTCCGCCCAACCCAAATGGGTTACCAACAGCAACCACCCAATCGCCCACTCTTACTTTAACATCATCAGCGAACTTCACATGGGGAAATTTTTCATCACTCTCAATTTTTAGTACTGCCAGATCTGTTCTTTGATCAGATCCAATCAGTTTTGCATCAAACTCTCTTGAGTCTTGAAAGCGAACCTTTATCTCCGTCGCATTATTTACCACATGATGGTTTGTTACCACATAGCCATCAGTTGAAATTAAAAAACCCGAACCCAGACCACGGCCCTCACGCATACGCGGGCCATCTGGTTGACCAAACCCTGGCATTTGACGTTCCAGCCATTCACGCAGCCCATCAGGTAATTCATCAAAGTTGCCCATAGATTGCGCAGGCAATGGTTTTTTGATTGTCACATTTATCGAAACAACCGCCGGGCTCACCTGTTCAACCAAGTCAGCAAACGAGACCGGCGTGCCCGGTTGCAGAATACCTGCCAGCGGCTTTTCTTTGGCTATGGCAGCAGATGGCATGTAGGCCACCATGCCGGCAAACGCCAATGCTGTCAGGCTAACAATAGTAATTTTTCTTAGTTGAGCGGGAAATGTCACTTTTCGATACTCCAGAATTTAACACGAATACATTGTAAGTCAGTGGGTAGGATTAAGGCTTAATATGGGGATGAAAATATATCTGTAATCCTTCCAATTTATTACAAATTAGTAATGTTAGAGAAAAGATAATATGGCAAAAGCTTTGAAATATTTTAAGCAACCGCAGAAGCTGAGGCGGCGGCACCTCTGCGACTAAGCACATTTGCAGTATCGTCATCTTGATAAGCGCGCGTTACGCTAACCAATACTGAAAAATGTGTTTGCAATATTTGCGGATCAGCTTCTCCAGGATCGGCCAACATGCTGATCAAATTAGATTCTTGCTCTCTTAACCTCTCTTCGAGCTCTCCAGCAACCTTGTCGCGTACGGAAGAAAATCCCAATCTAGACGCATGGGCAAATATCATTTTCAGGAAGTGCGCGTTCAAGACCGCAGCCGTTATCATATGATCGTGGATCTCTACTCCCAAGTCCGGCCCTGTAAGGCCGCCACCCAAAAAGGACTTGGTTCGCGTGCGCGGCATTGCCTTGCTTATTTCCCCCCAGGACTCCTTTGCCCGGCGGTTCCAAAACTGTACAGCACGACTTGAGATATTGTATAGTCTGGTGCCCCAACTGCTGTCTCTGCTGATATCGAATTCCTCAATTGATCCTGCAATTATATTGCCAAAGCGCTCCATCCCCCGTTTGATATCTTCAATCTGTTCAATATTTTCAACCGGCGACCTTGCCTGATCCAACAAATACTCTGCTTCATCCAGTAGCACTTCTACGATGATGTTCATGTCGGTATTTACAATAACTATATCAGAATTTTGACGGGACAGCCTTTGGATGGCTCGAAGAATTTGCTGCGGATAGCGCAATCGTTTTTTGAGCAGGAACAAAAGAAAAGGCGTAATATCCGCATCATTTTCCACCAGCAACTCGTTCATATCACGAAGCGGCAACAGAATTTGATCATCCAGATCCTTGATTTGTTCGGGCCAGCCGCAAACCAATTCTCCTATTTCCGGAGCAAATGACAACAATGTAAAAATAAGTGGAAGTTTTTTTGCCTCATCTTCGCCAACTTTAGACTGGAAATGTTGAGCAAGCTGACCTTCATTCCATAAACGACGCAATTCTACGGACATTTGCTTTTTAATATTACTGGCAACAGAGCTATCATGTTTCCAGTTACTATCGGCATCTTGCGGATTGTTTTTTGCGTAAAACCACCAAACCTCCCGGAGCAAATCGTAAGAAACCTGATCTGCTCGATAACTATTGGAGGTAGCCAACTCTGTAATGGGGAAGAACAGCACGTCCAAATCTGACTGACTAATAAAATCTGGCAACAACTCCAGCAACTCATCATATGGCAACGAAATATCGCCTGAATCTCTGGCGCCGGAAAAAGCCTCGCCAAGCCGTTGCACGGCATCAGCTGGCAGTGACTTAAAGACAGACTTTAACTTATTCTTTTTGTCCAAATGAATAGACATATCACACACCTAGCAGAAACTGTTACCGCAGTATCCGGTGTAAGCCTTAATTCTTCTTTATGATGACTTATTTTGTGCAGCAGCAGGAAGCTCCAGCCTTGCCAGCAATCCCCCCAATTTACTTGTTTGCAATGAAAAAGTACCGCCATAGGCATGAGCAAGATCTGAGACTATTGACAGGCCAAGCCCTGAGCCGGGCTTAGCCTCATCAAGTTTTTCACCTCTTTTCATGACTGTTTTTTGCTGATCCGGTGTTAAGCCGACACCGTCGTCCTCAATAGTAATCACCAGATTGTTTTCAAAAGTTGACCAGGCTGTTAATACCACCTCGCTATTGGCCCACTTGCAAGCGTTCTCAAGAAGATTGCCCAGTAATTCATCAAGATCCTGCTTTTCTCCCCTGAACATAAGTCCGTCTTCGACTGTTTGATGAATTTTTATATTTGTTTCACGAAACAAACGCTTCATAGTACGGCATAGATCACTTGCGCTTACCTCTACAGATGTTACCGCACCAAGAGCGTGAGCTCGCGCTGCAGCACTGGCCCGGCGCAAATGATGATCCACTTGCCGGGCCATGCTTGATGCCTGACGATGCACCAGTTTGGAAAAGTCCGTGTCATTAGACTGGGATTCGTTAATAATAACCGAAATGGGGGTTTTTAGGGCGTGGGCCAGATTGCCAACATGTGTTCTTGCCCTGGCTACAATTTCCTTATTGTGGTGCAGTAGCGTATTTAATTCACTTGCCAGTGGTGCCAGTTCTTTTGGATAGACCTTTTCGATGTTTTCCTGACGTCCTGCACGAATATCAGAAATTTCCTGTTCCATTTTGAAAAGCGGCCTAAGTCCATACTGAACCTGAAAAAATATACCCAGCAACAAGCCAATGCCAAACATTCCAAGCACACCGGTCACTGCAATGCGGAAACGTGATATTTCCTGATCACCGGGACGACGGTCTGCCGCAGCCGTTATAATTAAAACCGTTTCCTGATCTGGTAATTGGAAGGCCTTTGTCAATGAGCGAAGCGGCTCGCCCAAAGGCCCGTCTAGTGACTGTTTTATGCCTAACCCACGATTTTTATTGGCTTCATCCAATACTTGCTGGCTTATAGCCAATTCGGCATCAAAAAGCGAACCTGACCGCAAAACAATCTCTGTATCATCTGCATTTAATTTGGACACCTGCCAATAATAACCCGAAAAAGCACGCTCAAATCTGGGGTCTCCGGGGGGCCTTGAAAGAAATACTCCCCCGTCTTCATCGATTTCCGCATATACAGCCAATGAATCTACAATTGCGCCAAAACGATCATCATCAACACGGTGTACGGCTTCACGATATTGGGTGGTAAAAATCAACGCTGCAGCGATAAGCAAAACCGCACTCCACAACCCGGCACCAAGGGTCAGGCGATTGGCAATCGAGAAGGTATTGTTCACTGATTTGGCGCTGAAGGGTCGCAAAGGCGATAGCCCAGCCCTCGAACCGTAGTAATGCGATCCGTACCAATTTTTTTACGTAATCGCCCAATAAACACTTCGATAGTATTTGAGTCCCTGTCAAAATCCTGATCATATATGTGCTCAGTTAACTCAGATCTGGAAATAACCCGATCCGCATGATGAGACAGATAGCTTAAAATACGGAACTCATGGGAGGTCAGCTTCAATGGGTTGCCATTGATAAACGCTCTGGCGCCTTTGGTATCAATACACAGGTCACCGATTTCAATAGTTGACGTTACATGCCCAGCTGCACGCCTGACCAAAGCCCGCAATCGCGCCAACAATTCTTCGGTATGAAACGGTTTGGTCAAATAATCGTCCGCACCAGCATCAAACCCGGCAACCTTTTCGCTCCATCTATCACGAGCCGTCAAAATAAGCACCGGAAAAACTTTTCCAGCCCGTCTCCAGCGCTCCAACACGGTTACTCCGTCAATCTCCGGCAGACCCAGATCCAGAACTACAGCATCATAAGGCTCGGTTTCTCCTAGAAACAAGCCTTCTTCTCCATCAAATGCCTTATCTATCACGTATCCGGCATCTTGCAGCGAAGACACCAATTGCCGATTTAAGTCCGGATCGTCCTCTACAACAAGAATACGCATGTCAGTTTCCCCGTGTTCCCAGAATTCTGCCGGTTTTTGCATCCACCGTTACTTCGACTACCCGCCCATCAGTACTTAACATTTTTACCTTATATCGCGCGCCACCGCGTCCATGTGAGATCAAATGAGCATCTGCCGCTCTTAATCTTGGGTATCTTCTCTGTACAATTCGCATAACCTCACTGGCCCCAAGCACATGACCGGACTTTCTGGCATCTCTGGCCTCATCTGCTGTAAGGGAATGCCTGAACGGAGAACCAGCTGCAGCACTGCCGCCAATTACGACGAGCATGGCAAAAAGCACCGGAATAAAAATATGTACCATTTTCTTCATGCTGCCACCATGCACTCCCCTGCCTGAACCAATAGTGAATAACTTCACTAAGAATAGAAAGTGCTTCTTGGATCCTGACTTGATAATGTTTTATCTGATTTTAGAATTTTTACCAAATTTTTGTCTGGTGATGAGGGTAACATGATCAAGGTACGTGCCAGCAAATCTCCACGTCTTCCATTAGCCCCAACACCGCCTTTACCTTTAATGCGAAAAACTTTTCCAGATGATGTATTGGCCGGAATAGACAGGCTTACCGAACCATCGGGTGTAGGTACTTTTACCTTGGCACCCAGCACGGCCTCTTTTAAGGTAATTGGAACATCCATTCTTAAATTTGCCCCGTCCTCTACATAAAACTTGTGAGGAGTAACCCTGATCTCGACAATTGCATCACCTGGTGGCCCGCCACCAATGCCGGGGCTACCTTGTGCTTTTAATCGCAGAGACTTGCCAGATTTAACTCCGGCTGGGATTTGTATCTTGATCTGTTTACCACCGGCGACCCGAACATGTTTGGTGCCACCTTTAATGGATTCAACCAAATCCACATTTAGCGTATAATGCAAATCCTCACCACGCCGTGCAAATGATCTGCGCCCACGCATGCCCGCCTGCCTACCAAAAAGCTCGGACAGAATATCAGCAATATCCTCATGCCCGCCCGGAGCAAAACCACCTGGAAAACCTCCAGAACGATCACCGTAATTAGCATATGCACCGGTAGGACTACCATCGGCATTTATCTCACCACGATCAAATTTAGCCCTCTCTTCTTCATTGTTAAGCAATGCAAAAGCAGCACTGGCGTTTTTGAATTTCTCTTCTGCTTTCTTGTCATTTGGACGAATGTCCGGATGCAGCTGTTTTGCCAGCTTGCGATATGCTTTTCTTATATCGGCCTGACTGGCTGATTTTGGAACACCTAAAACCTTGTAAGGATCATTAGTCATAACAGTCCCTCCTGACTGCTATGTATGCTGTTACTGCGATAAAAAAAAGACTAGAAATAGAGCAATTTTCGATTAGCGGGGCCAATACCGGCTTCTGCTGAACTCTGGGCTACCGATATGTCCAGTTGTGGCGGCACTCCATTTGGGAATATTTGCTCAAGCTCCATGGCAGATAAAGTGCGAAATGGCTTGGAAACAATTTCCGATAAAACCGGAACCTCATTTACAAATAACTTGAATGAATATTCCTCAGAGCTCTCAGCTAACGGCACATCAGGGCTAAACCAGTTATCACCGCCAATACGGGTTCTGCGGATCCATGATATAGTAATATCACCGGCATTTTCCTTTGCTTTTAGATGAACAGGCATTCTTGGAAGTCTGCTTTCATCTGTAAAAACGGCGCTGAAAACCTCCTGCTCATTTGCGTTTGAGACTCTACCAGCAAAACCGGCACGCCAGTTTAATTCAACGCCAAGCTCATACTCGCTGATTGGCAGGTGCACACTTGACCCATCAAACAGCACCACTTGTGCTCCTGGATCAATTGGCTCTTTTAGTGTCTGTTCAGTTCCTGATTGGCCACGAAGTAAATCTCGCAAAATCCATGAACCATCAGCCTGCAGTTCAACGCTTTGAAACTGCATAATTTCCCAAACTCCATTTGCATGCGCCACAGCAATTGAATTGGCACCAGACAGCATTTCCAGATGCTGAACCGACAATAAATTCACCCCCGGAAGGTTAATATGCAATTGGGCCGCACGATCCAGCCTGCCAAAGAAATTACCACCAGAAACAAATTCCACCACAAAACCAATTTGTGCAGGGCGATCCAGTTGTGCCCGCGACCCTTGTTCGTACCCTGACCTGATCTGCAACTGGCCATACCAAGGCTCACCAAAGGCTGCTATTCGTGGGCCTAACCGTTCGGCTTCTCCCGGCAATAAAGGAATATCCAAAAATACCAGTTGCGGACGGGAGGGCTGATCCAGACTGTTACCAGTAGATTTTCCCGGATTTGCCCCACTAACAAGGGGCCTTGCAGCCATATTGGCTGCCGTCAAAAGAAGCTCCCGGCGATTTTGTTCCTCAATTTGATTGATCTGCCAGTTCCCGGCAATAAATTGTGGGGCAAAAGCAATGACATCGCCTACTTCCAGACGCAAACTTGATGGTGGAAGACTTAATCTTAGCTGCTTTGCACCATGCCTTGCGCGCGCCAATATCCCATTGCTTAACACCCGCATCGAAACCTGATCGCTTACGAGCGGCATGGAGAATGCGATTATTCTTTCCTTGCTATCGCTTTGTATTCTAACAAGTGTTTCTGCTGGCTGGTAATCATTTTCATCATTAGCAAACCTGACCTTTACCCCAGTGGCCAATTTTTCAGCATCTTCCAACAGTTTTTGTGCTGAAAACTCTCCATCAAGTGCCGCCAGGTCCTGTACTCCCAAACCGGTCTCTATGACAAAATTATTGCTCGCCATGAAACTCAATGTTCCAAAGCGCTCAACAACATCAAACCCGAATACATCAGCCAGAGGCCTTAGCCCTTGTCGTAACGTGATACCTCCTCGCACCACAAAACCCGTAACAACACCCTCTATTGAGTTAACGGAAAAATCTGTAAGCCCTGCTTCTTCGCACAAATCGGTAATAATCGCAGATAAAGAAGAAAAACCGATACGACCATTTAGCCAGTGTCCAAGCTTCCAGTTTTCTCCATCCACCCAAATATCTGATCTGGATGGAAAATCAGGAAACGGTCTTGCGTCCCAAGTCCAGAACATAATATCCGCAGGGTTCACCATTGGCCCGGCATAAACCGAAGATACAGGGTTTCCCGGCGCTCCGACCTGCCATTGCTCCAGAATAGCCTCGCAGTATTTTCGCTGAATCAAATCGTCACGCTGTCCATCAGAAAAATACGGCAGAAAACTCTCAGAGCTCTTGGGATCGTAAAATACATTAGGTTGATTGGATCCCATGTCCACAGCCGGACACCCGGTCTCGGTAAACCAGATCGGCTTGCTCATCGGCACCCAATCCGTTGGAGTTACAGCCTCTACCCCGCCTGGGCGATCAAAATGGTCTTGCGACCACCAGTTCTCCAGATCCTTATAGCGAAAAACCCATTCCTTATTATAAGCCCCGTCTGTAATAGGAGTTCTGATCTGCTCATCACGATCCGACGCAGAAGCATAATACCAGTCATAGCCTTCACCGCCGCTAATATTATTTTGCAGATAGGTCAGGTCGTAAATTGTATCGGACACATCCATATCAAGATGGTCTTGGCCATCACGCCAATCAGAAAGCGGTACGTACCAGTCAATTCCCACAAAATCCACGGCCGGATCTGCCCAAAACTTATCCAGATGAAAATAGACATCTTCTGATCCGTCTTTTGGATGATGGCCAAAATACTCAGACCAATCTGCAGCATAGGAAATTTTCGTCTGCGGCAAAATTGAACGAACATCCGCAGCCAGTTCAGCTAATTTGCTCACCACAGGATACGTGTCTTGTGAGGAACGCAGCCTGGTTAACCCCGGCAGTTCAGAACCAACCAGAAAGGCATCTACACCACCTGCAAGCTGGCACAGATGCGCATAATGTAAAATCATTCGGCGAAATGACCATTCAGCAGGGCCGGAATAATTAACAGTTTGCGCCCCAGCAGCAAAATCAGCTATGCCTGCATTTCCAAAAAAACTATCAACTTGGCCTTGCACCGCAATTGACTTATCCGGACTTGCTGCCTGACCGGGAGCCGGATCACATGTAATTCTTCCACGCCATGGGAAAACTGCCTGTTCACTACCGCCATAAGGATCCGACAAACTATTTCCCGGTGGTACATCCATTAACAGGAACGGATAGAAAACCACACGGAATCCACGGGATTTTAATTCTGAAATAGCTTGCAAGACAGATGCATCAGATGGTGTGCCACCAAAAGCAGGACGTTCATCGATTAGTGACACCTGATGGGCCTGATGGCGCAAAACACCACTGACCTGCCATTGCTGGTCAATGGTTACCTTATCCCTGCTTTCTATGCCGGGGATAACTTCACAGTTTCCACACCTTAAATCAGTACCAAACCAGCTTACCACCAAAGACACGGTTTTACATGCAGGCAATACCCGCTGCAAATCATCAAGGGCAGCCATAATATCGGTTCCGCCAACACTATTATTCGTATTTTCAGAACCGGTTATTCCAGGCCCAAGATCCGTCAATACCGGCTGGGTGGCATAAGAAAACTCTCCTGAGCCGGGGATAAGACAAACCCCCTGCAAACGTTGCTGCAGACTGTCAGGGTCATTTTCTCCTTCCGGGCTGCGGAACACCTCAAATGATAATTGCGGAATACGGTTTCCAAAATCACTTAAGGGGAAGTCTTCAAACACCAGATAGGCCAGACCCTTAAAAGACGGCGTTTTACTGATGCCCTCAACTGCCTGTATCAGGCTGTCGGCAAGCTGGTCTTCTTCTCCGTGATGCAGCCGAAACCCGATCCTAGAGCTGTCCAGTAATTTGCCATCGGCCCATATTCTCCCGACACCATCAATAACACCCTGACAAAGACCTACTGCAAAACTGGCAGTGTATTTTCTTTGTGATGTTGAGGGGCCGCCTTTGCCACCGCTTTGTACCTGCTCCCTGACTTCTACCGGCTTATCAATCCAGATTACCTGTCCACCTATTCGCACACGGCCAAACACACGCGGCATGGCAGCGCCTTCTGTGGATTGTAAAACGCTCAACTGATCAAGCTCTGCGCCAACAACTTTATCGCCTGCAAACAAGGAGGATATAGCATTTACCGCAAACCCGCTTGCGATACTGGTTGCAGCCTTGCCAGCAAATGCAAGCGCTAATTCAGCCATTATACTACCTCAATTCAATAACGGAAAATGATAAACTGCAGCCAGACGACGCTGCCACCAACGCCCAAAAGCTGAACATGAAACCGCACGCCCCCAATAAGCATGAACAAACTCATGATCATTGATCAGAATTCCGCAATGCTTGATTGGGCTTGATGCGTACATCCGAAACAATAAAACCGATGCTGGCGTCAAAGCTCTGGATCGCACCAGATAACGCTCGGCAGCGCCTTGTAATAATTCATCCTGCCCACGCTCCGCCCAATCGGGCGAGTATACCGGACAGGTTTCCGGCTCTGCTCCATAAAGATGCCGCCAAACTCCACGCACCAGCCCCAGACAGTCACAGCCAGCACCCTTGACGCTGGCCTGATGACGATAAGGCGTATTTATCCAGGATTTTGCCTCGCAAATGATTTCCTGCCGGAGCAATTGTTCACTTTTCATCAATCAGAAAACGGCGCTGACAATACCGCATCATTTCCTGGCATGAACGGACAACCTCGAAAATTCTCCACATTAAAAAACCGCTGTGCGCACTGCTCAAGTGATTTATTACACCCGGCAGTAAGGCGAATTTGATCGCCCACTTCAATGGCTATTTTTGGTGGCAATAGCAGTTCAAAAAACTCTCTTTGAGCAGATGAATAATGTCTCTCAATTTCAGAATGATTTATCTCTTTGCCGGCATCAAGCCATCGTACCGTGCCAAAAACAAACCAGTTCTTTTCAATATCAATCAGCCCATCCACGGCAAATTCATTTGCGCTTAAAACTTCTGATATTTGCACATCCTGACTGAAGGGAGGCATGGAAACGTCCCGTTGACAGCGAGCGTCTCCTAACTGGGCATCGCAATTCTTTGCAAATGTGCGCCCCAGTGTTCGTTCCAGTTTTCTTGAATTTGACAGCAATTCAGCCGTAAAAGCCTTATTTGAAGTTTTAATTTCCCCAATTTCACCGGCCCAGATTGCGATCCTGTCATCAGTTTTACGCCAATCCACACGCCATATTTCGACTCGCGCCCCATCAAATCTTCCAGCCAGCAAATCCTGCTCTGATAAATCTTCGTGAAAGACTGAACCTGCCGTACCGGCGGAGACTGACTCAAAACCAGTCCTGCTTTGCATCATTCCAGGCGAAAGGCCGCTATCTGCTCTACATAGCAGCCCATCAAAAACCAAATCCTGATCGTGATCAGTAAACCCGAATATAACCCCATCGGTTCTGATAATCCTCCAGCACCAACACAAATGCGTGACGCCATTGGCCATATCTTCAGCTAGGCTTTGCGGAATATAACGCATATCAGCGCACCTCCACAATCGGAATGGAGCCAATGCTACCAGAATTAAAAGCTTCAGGAGATATAACCAAAGCGTCAGTATCAAAACGTACCGGCACATCAAATTCATATCCACAGGTAACCGGCTCTCCTGCCATCGGAATACTCCCTGGTAAAAATCTGACTTCCCCGGAATTAATATCTACGGAAAAATCGACACCTTCAGTTTTCGTCACCCCATCAACCGCAAGCAAAAAAGTGCCTTGCACCAATTTACGAATGGGACGGCGATATGCAAAACTGCCCTCTTCATAGGTTTTTTGCACCGCAAATGTGTCTTGAACACCATCACCTATACCCAATTGCTGATCCAGAGCCGTAACCGGGTTTCCGGCGGCGGCTGAACGAAAATCAACAAAGTCCTTCCAGCGAAATCCGTATAGCCTTGCATATCTGGCTTCAAAAAACGCCAATACCTGTTCAACATCATCCATTGAACGAATACCAAGTCCTGCATCATAACGTCTTCTGGCATGTTGCCAGGGACTGTTTCTTTCTTCAAAACCTGATGCCAGTTCCACAATTTCTGTTCTTCTTTCTGGCCCGCCACCGGAGCGAAAAGAGACCGATACCGGAAACCTTATTTCGTGAAATCCGTTCATAGCCTGCGCCTTCCCTGTTCTACGGCACGGGACAGCATGGCGCTTATTTGTCCTGATGAACGCCTGAACTCGTCTAGATTACTTACTGATCCCATATGAAAATTTACCGTCACCGGAGCTGTGCCAGTATTCGGATCAATCATTCCGGCACCAGCCGGTCTGAACACCTCTGGCCCATTCTCGCCAACCAGATAGGCATTGTTGCCCACCACCGGGCCACCATTGGCTCTGGCTCCGCCAAATCCTTGGGAAACAGCATTGCCCAAAGCCGAGGACAGGGCTCCTCCTATGACTTGCCTTATGGCCAACCTGGCCAGATTTTTCAAAATTGATTCAACCATTTTCTCAAAAGAAAGACTGCCCGATACTGCGGCTCTCTCCAACTCCCGTCCAATCCGGTTGCCAGCGCGTGAAAACAGGACTTCCAACTGTTCTGCCGCCTGCTTTGCCGGCCCTTGTGCCAGATCCTGTAATTGTCGGCCTGCTTCGGCAAATGGATCATTGGCATCAGCATCATGTCGACTCATTTTTTCTGTCCTTAGATTGTTGATCTGGAAATTGCTCAATCAAATTCTGCAAATCCTCATGATTCATAAACTTCGGTATTGGCTGTGAACTTAATTGCATCCACTCCCATACCGATAACTGCCAAAATTCTGCCGGAGGAATAGAGAAATGCACAGCAGCAAGCCTTAATTGCCTGCCCCAGTCCATGCGCTTCATGTATCGCTATCTGCCAATGAAAACGCAGATGCGATTGCATTGGCAACCTCTGTGGGATGAAGAGAGCTGTCCCGCAAATCCTCTATGGCTACGGGATTACCACCACCAGCCAACAATGCCTGCAACAGCAGCAATACATCATTGGCTTTTAACCTGTTCAAGCGAGAAGACAGGCTGACATCGCCCGCAACCCCCAATCCGGTTTCAATTTGCGCCAAAGCCCCCAGGGTCAAACAAAGCCGGTGCGGAACTCCCGCAATCATAAGGCTGGTTTCACCGCGTACTGAGTTTTCCATCATCAGACCGCCGCAAACGAAATAGCGCCAGCAGAAGACAGGGTTAAACTGTAAATAGCCTCGCGGTCATAGTCTCCGGCATATTCAAGAGCTGCAACCTGAAACAACCCGCCAAGAGTCCCAAACCCGGGAATAATTACTTGCCAATTGCGGGTTTCTTGCGAAAAAAACGTAGCACGCACAGCTTCATCAGCCGCAGAATCCTTAAATACCCCGGAGCCTGAAACTGATACGGTTTTTACGCCTGCTCCTGGAAGCAACTCCCGCCAGGCATCAGGACTATCTGTATTGGTTATATCCACTGCATTTGCGTTTAGAGAAATTGTTCTGGCCCGCAATCCGGCCATGGTAACAAAGGTGGCGGAACCTGCCGGTTCCTCGATCTTGAGCAAAATATCCTTGCCGTTTTGCGCGTTCATTTCTATTCCTGACATAAATTAAAGTGTGGATTGGCTAAGCGCTCGCAAGCGCAAAATAACTTGAAACACCCGGCCATCTCTGGCTCGCAGCACATCTGAGAAAATAGGACGAACTCCGATGATCAGGTGTCCATTACTGATTTGTGGTACCGTACCAATAGATGCTTTGAGCGCTTCTAGCACCCGAAAGCCCTCGGCTTTGCCGCCATATCTTGACCAAACATGCAAGCTGAATGTGTGTTCGATCAAAGGCGAGACATCACCATCAAGTTCCCTGGACTGATGACGGCCAAAACTTACAAAGGGAAATTCAGGAGATGGCGGCGGGTCATCATATAATCTAACAGGCTGGCCAAGCAGGTTTTGCACATTGGTATCTTGTTGCAAATGCGCAAAAACAGCCTGTTGCAAGCTGAGTTCCGGGCTGTCACTCATTGCAGGGTCTCCTCACATTCCAGTTCCATAAAACCGGGCTTATGATCCCTAAAACCAAGCACAGTCAGGTTTTTTTCTTTCCAGACCACTTGTATGGGCAATACAAGATCAGAACGATTGCGAATAAAAACCTTCACAAAACGTCTGGTCGTTGTCCCTCCGATTCTGGTTCCGGTGGTGAACGAGGACGGGCGTATTTCCGCCCAGACACTTGCCAAAGTGTTCCAGAGAAATTGCTGTCCCCCTGATCCATCTGTTATTGTCTGGCGTGTTTGCAATTCCACGCGCTCTGACAGGGCGATAACTGCACTCATAGCCGCACCCGCACAAACGGAGCCAACAGAGATTGAACAAAATGGCTTAATCCTGGCCCCGGTTCATCCCGATGGTCAAATAATCTTGCCATTTGTGATAACATGGCGGTTTTCAAGGCTTCAGGAACGTCCGTCACCAGATCACCAAACCCGGCAATATACTCAATCCTGAATGCTGCTCCGGCACCCAGAGGGCCAAACCCAATGCGGCTATTATCAAGATCAAGCTGATAATCAGTATTGCTTAGTATGGTCTCGGTGCCATCAACATTGCTTCTGGCCACTAGCTGCACAGATTGTACCGGCGTAACAGCAAATTCAACAATGCCGGTTTGACTGTCACCAATGCCTGTTTGCTGTATGGTCTGCGTGATCATCGCCAAACCTGCAATCGCCTCAATATGCGTACGAGTTGTACGAATTAAAGCATTTATAAGGTCGTCCTCTATTGTATGATCTACCCGCAACCACGCTTTGGCCTCAGTCAGATTTACCGGCTCTACAACCGGCTCCACAAGGATTTTGGTCGCCATTATCCGATCTCCAGTTCAAAATTCACAGCAATTGAAAAAGTGACCGGGCGCGGGTTTCCCACACGCCCGATCCCCATTCGCTTCAACTTCAGGGGCCTAGCTGATTGCGAATCTCAGAAGTTTGATGGCGTTAAAGTCCTGTACGCCGCCGCCTACACGTTTTGTGGTGTAAAACAGAATATATGGCTTGGATGAATATGGATCACGCACTACATTTATGCCCGCCCTGTCCACGATCAGATAACCGCGTCGAAAATCACCAAAAGCTATGGAAAAGGAATTGCTGGCAATATCCGGCATGTCTTCAACCTCTGTAACAGGATAACCAAGCAATGTTGATGGCTGACCGGCTCCGGCCCCGGGCTGCCAAATGTAATTCCCGTCGGCATCCTTAAACTTGCGTACCGCTGAGACTGTACGCCGGTTCATTACAAAGCGGGCATTGGGCCGATAAGCGGAGGCCGGTGCATAAATCAGGTCTAAAATAGCATCCATTGGATTACTGGCATCAAAGGCTCCATCAGTACCAGTTGCTATATAGCCCATCTGTCCCCATGCATGTACATCCTGCGCCACATTGGTATAGGACAGGAAACCCCTTGGCTGCGAAACGCCATCTCCGGCAACAAAAGCTGTTGTTTCCTGAGTAGCCAGAACATCACGTACTTCTTCGGCCAGCCATTGATCCACATCCAAAACGGCATCATCAAGCAAGGTCTGTGTGGTTGCAGGCATCGCATAAATCTCAGCCATAGGAAATTCAATCATGCCAAGTGTGGGCGAATCGGTTTCCGGGCGGCTTGCGGTTTCACTAACCCAGCCGGAGCTGGCACCGCCAAGGCTTACTGGTTTACGCAAATTTCCAGATCGGGTTTGCTGCACACTGGCAATAGCGCGAATAGGTGAAGCCTCAGCCAGTAGCCGGTCAATCTGCGCCTGGGTTTCAGCAGGTGCCACATAACCACCATCAGCATCAATGCCTGCAGATAATGCTTTTTGCTCCACCAGATGTGATGCATCACCACTGCGCATATAGCGATCCCATGCCGGGTTTGTTTTCATTTGAACCTGATCCTGATGCGAGCCGGCAATCGGCTGGGCATCGCGTCTGGCCAACCTGTCCAGGGCTGCCTTTTGCTCGGTCAATGCAGCATCAATTCGCTTTAACTTTTCTTCTGTCAGCACATCCGCGCATTGTTTTTGTTCAATTTCCAAAAGGCGTTGGTCATTGACTTCCTTAAAAGCATCAAAGGCACACAAAAACTCTTCCATGCCTGATTTGGCTGTAGTTTGCGCACGTGTCATTTTAGTTTCTTTCTTCACTTATTTTCTCCTGATTCATCCAGCCTGAATTTGTTGCAATGACCCATCCATGGCTGGAAGGTGGGCCGGAAGCACCCGCAAACGGGCGCTGGGCAGCATGGGAAATGTAACGATTGACACCTCCCACAATTCTATCTCGCTTAACCGGCGACCACCGGCGATTGGTTCAGCGCTCTGAGTTCTAAAACCTATGGAAAGCCCATCAACAGAACCCCGCCTGACCAGCGCCATGGCCGTTCTCGATCGGGCGCCATCGGCAAAAATCCGCCCACGAACGAACAGGCCCTTTTCTGTTTCAATGATCTTCTCCCACACGCCTATCGGCTCAGAAGCATCATGCTGAAACAACATGCTGACTTTTTGCGGGACACGCTGTGCCAGCGAGTGCTTAAATGCACCCGGCAGCACAATATCCCCGGCCAGATCCCGCTTATAAAAATGCGAAGCATAGCCCTCGATAAGGAGGGACTTTCTCATGTCACCCATATTGCTACATTCCAAAATTTTGTGATGGATTTCGGTCCTGAGCCCTAGTCCTGATTATCGAGTCTGTTCTCAATACGAGCCAGGGACTGCCGGGTTTGCACCATATGAGCCTCTAAAGAAGCCAGTCGCTCGGCTATGTTTTGCCCGGCATCAGCCCGTTGTTCTAACTGGCGTATTCGCTCGGCGGCACTACCGGCCCACAGCAAAGCCGTGGCACCTTGAACGACAAGCGTAAAAATCATTGCAATCCCGATCTGGCGGCTTAAATGCCAGCGGCCTACATCTGTTTTGGCGTTATTCATTGGTTGCACTTCTTGTTATTTGCAGAACCGATATCAAGAAATTGACGCTTTTCTTCATCGCTTAAGAAATCAGCTTCTGAAATACGCTTCCACAAACCAGACTGATCCTCCTGCAAAGCGGGAACCCGATCTGCACAAACAGACAAAACAAGCTGATCACCAAACCAACCGCGCAACCAATTCTCCAGCCCGGAAGTGGTTTTTTGGACCAAAGGCAAAATTGTCTGTCGCCAAAAGGCCCGGTTTGCCTCTTGATAATTTGCAAAAGTATTGTCACCGGGAATACCCAGCAACATAGGCGGCACGCCGAATGCCAAAGCGATCTCCCGTGCTGCAGCATGCTGGCCATTTTGAAAATCCATGTCCGTAGGGCTAAGGGCCATTGGCTTCCAGTCCAGTCCACCTTCAAGCAGAATTGGCCTTCCCGCATGGTCTTTGCCCTGATGGGATTGCTCTAATTCAGACTTCAGGCGCTGAAATTGCTCTTCACTCAAGCGATCTGCATTTTGGCTGTGAAATACCAAAGCCCCGGAAGGCCGTGCGGCATTATCTAACATAGATTTATTCCACGCCCCTCCTGCATTATGAATATCAATGACCCTGGCAGCGGCCTCAACAGGGCTCATTCCATAATGGTCATTATCAGGGTGAAATAATTTAAGGTGCAGAACCGGGTGACGGCCTTGCACAAAATCCTTAAACAAACGGACTTTTCTTGGCCCCACCTTATATTCCCACCCGGAAGGGCGCCCGGATTTATCAATGATTACCTTTACCCTGTCTGGACGCAAGACGTGCATCTGATAGCTACCGGTTTCAAGCTCGACCAATTCCATATAGCCATTGCCAGAAAGTAACAGATACCCATAAATATCCTCAAAGAAGCCGGCACTGGTTTGTTCAAGATTAGGTGCACCGAGCAAGTTGGTAACCAGCTCATTTTCACAAGTCACCGGCACTGAGGCTGCCGCCTCTGCGATCATGCGCACACATCTGTACACAATGGTGTTTTGCATAAAACCTTCACGGATCAGGTTGCGATAATTCCTTGGTGTCCAGATCACGCTGCCACCGGAATGCATAGCAATCAGGTGCCTGACACTTCTGGTTTTGCTTTCTGGTGCCGCAGATGATTTATTTTTGGCAAATCCAAACATTTATTTTTCCTGTCCTGTTAAAGCACCCGCATTCGCGGCGATCCGTTTTGATTGAGCAATAAAGACCAGACCGCCCATACCAGTGCATCCATACGATCGGGCGATTTGGTGTTTCCTTCAGTTCCAAACCAGCACATTTCATCTTCCAGCTCAGGAAATGAGTCGGCATGCGCGACCATTCCCCGGCAATAAAGCGCAGCCACAGGCTCGGCCCTTATCCGTTTGCCACGGCGCGCATGTACTAAAGTTACCGGCAGGGTTTTGTCCGCCAGTTGTAAAATGGTTCTAACCATCTCACCGCCTTGATTGGCCTCTGCCACTACACTGTCAGCTTCAAAATCGTGCCATGCCGCGCAGACCGCTTTGGCCCAGCCTGTTGGCATTAAACCGTGCACTGTTCTGTCCGCCAGCACCCAGACTTTTGACATGGTTCCTGCCTTTATAAGACCGGCCACGATTATCCCGCATGCAGCAGATTCTTTTCCTGCACCTGCCGGAGGGTCAACAGCCACCACTATGCGCTCAAAATCTGCAGGTGGCGGCTCAATTGCCAGCTCTATTTGCCTGCGGTTCCATAATCCGCCCGGCGGATCTTCAATCAACTCCCCGTCTAATTCCTGCCGACCAAGGGCTGTATTTGCATAAAGGCCGCGCATTTGATTCAAAAACGCTGCCGACAAATGCGGATTATCACTGGTTCTGGCATGACTCATTACCAGACCCGGTTCCGCCAGCAGATTCTTTAGTGCCGGCAATGGTTTTGGCGTTGTTGTCACCACTAATTTTGGGTTTTGCCCCAAGCGCAAACCCATTCTTAACATTGCCAGACAGTGAGAAGGATCCTTCCATGCGCAAAACTCATCTGCCCACGCCGCATCAAATTGTGGACCGCGCAAACTATCTGCATCCTCTGCTGAAAAGGCTTGTGCCACGGTTCCGTTCTTCCATTTCAACTGTCGGCGCGATGACGAATATTTTGGTCGGTTGCTCAAATCACTAATAGCTTTTAACCCGGAGTTTCCCTCAATCATTACCTCTCGCACATCATGAATGGTGGCTCCCACCAAGGCGATACGCAGCGGTCTTTGACACTTCATTTGCGCCAAGGCACGAACCCATTCCGCCCCGGCTCTGGTCTTTCCGGAACCCCGGCCACCAAGCAACACCCAGCTTGACCATTGACATTTTGGCGGCAATTGATCCTCACGAGCCCAAAACTCCCAGTACCGCAATAATTTTCCGGCATTTCCCCGGCTTAAATTTTTAATTGCCCATCGCACACGCTCTGGTTCAAAAGACATCAAATCAACAGCACGCAAGGGGCCTGAAAGCTGGGGCAAGAGTTATTTTCCTCATCAGCAGCCCCATGCCGGTTTTGATAAAGTATAAATCCGCCAAAGCTGCGGCGGTTCTGATCGCTTTTTTGGATCGTGAACAAATATATCCGATCCCTGCGCCCATAGGATATCTATCTGTAATCAGCGTATAATATGTTGTTATTATTGCTATTTATTATCATCTAATCAGGAAAAGGTTTGCATCTATCCCCGGCGGCGCTCTCCGGGCCAGCTTACCAGATGATCTTCTAAGTCCTCTGTGGCAATTTCGGTTTCGCAAACAGAGCGATCCTGTACTGAAAACCCTGCCTCATGGACGCTGTTGTCACTGCCACTGATCAGATGGTGCCAATCTGGCAAGTCCATACCATTTGCCACCAGCCGGTAAGCGCAGGTTTCGGGCATCCAGTGCAGCTCTTTGACGTTTTCGGCAGTAAGAGTCACGCAATCTGGAACATTGGCGCTACGATTATCATAATCGGAACATCGGCAGGCATGGCGATCAAATAACTTACATGCCACATTGGTTGTGTGTATCTCGTCAGTTTCCTCATCCTGCAACCGGATCATACAGCACTTGCCGCAACCATCACAAAGCGACTCCCATTGCGCCCGTGTCCAGCATGTCATTGGTTGTTCTTTCCAAAACCTGTTCATGGAAAAAGCTTTTACGGCCACAATTTAATCTTTGCCAGCCTTTTATTTGCATGAAATTCAAGTTACCAAAATCCATGAAATCATTTCGAGCTGACATCTTGCATGCTGAGGGCTTGCGCAAAACCAGACGGCGGAACCGATTGCTCTTCATTGGGTTTGTCATTGGCTTTATCGTGATCTTAGGCAGCATTGGCATTGAGCGCTATTTATTCAAAGACTCCCCTGATCTTCCTGAAAATCTGGACGTATTGTGGTCTATTGGCAGGCAGCCATCTTATGTGCTTCTGGATATGGAGGGAAAAGTTATGGCCCGGCGCGGCCCGCGCTATGGTCAGATCATGAGCGTGGAAGAAATGCCCAAAATGCTGGTACAGGCATTTATTGCCATTGAAGACCAGCGCTTTTACGAACATGACGGCATTGATGAAAAAGGCATTCTTAGAGCAGTATTAAATAATTGGCGAACCGGGAAAACCCTGCAAGGCGGATCCACGATCACCCAGCAATTAGTAAAGCTGTTACTGCTTAGCCCCGATCAAACCCTGCGACGAAAAGCGCAGGAAATGCGGCTGGCACATGCACTGGAAAAAAGGCTGGATAAAAACCAGATACTCAGCCTGTATCTGAACCGTATTTATCTTGGTAATAGGGCTTATGGTGTTGTTGCTGCTGCCGAGCGGTATTTTGGCAAACAGGTTGCAGAATTAAACCTGTCAGAAATTGCAATACTGGCCGCATTGCCCAAAGCTCCTTCAAAATTTGCACCCCATAAAAACCTTACAGCAGCACAGGCACGCGCCAAACTGGTTCTGCAAGCCATGGTAAAAA
The DNA here is from genome assembly GCA_015485155.1 of Robiginitomaculum sp. Classification (GTDB taxonomy): domain Bacteria; phylum Pseudomonadota; class Alphaproteobacteria; order Caulobacterales; family Maricaulaceae; genus Robiginitomaculum_B. Next base: position 97,823 of record WFUF01000008.1, read on the forward strand.
CCGGCGCCATATCAGAACAACAAAAACTGGCAGCCATTAACTCTCCGGCCACAGTTATCCGCAGAGCCAAAGAGCAAGACCATGGTTATATCTTTGATATGGCTATCAAACAGGCCCATAAATTTACCGGAGGACGGGTTCCTGATCTGGTGATTCAAACCACAATTGATCCGCGTTTACAAACCATTGCTAAGAATAACCTTCGCTCCTTGATATCCCAGAATTCTGCCAGCAAAAACGTAAATGAAGGCGCCTTGCTTAGTATTGACACCAAAGGCGCGGTCCGCGCACTGGTTGGCGGCCTTTCTTATGAAAACAGTAATTTTAATCGGGTTGTTTCGGCGCGCAGACAGCCCGGATCATCATTCAAGGCATTTGTCTATGCCGCCGCACTGGAAGCGGGATTGCACCCAAACAGTATCAGGCGCGATGAACCTGTTGAGATCGCGGGATGGTCGCCAGAAAACTATAGTGGTGATTATCGTGGACGTGTCACAATCCACGAGGCCTTTCGCAGATCAATAAACACAATAGCAGCCCAGATAACAGAAGATATAGGCGCAACCAAAGTAGTTGAGCTTGCCAAGCGCTTTGGTTTCAGTGAAGACTTGCAACCACTGCCATCCATTGCCCTAGGTGCGCAAGAAGTTACTCTTTGGGAGCTTACTCAGGCTTTTGGCGTATTTGCAAATGATGGAAAATTGTATCGAAACTATCTGGTGACCAAGGTTTCAACTTCTAGCGGCAATGTGTTGTTCCAACGCCCGGACATTGAACCTTCTTACGTCTTTAAACAGGATCTGGCCCAAAAAATGAGCACAATGATGCAGGAAGTCACCCTTTTGGGCACGGGCCAACATGCCCGCCTTGGACAACGGGCCATCGCAGGAAAAACCGGGACCTCTCAACAATGGCGTGACGCATGGTTCATCGGGTTCTCTGCGCAATTCATTACTGGTGTCTGGGTCGGAAATGATGACAATACCTCAATGAAAAAAGTTACCGGCGGAACTATTCCTGCACAAATATGGCAAAGTTATATGGCTGATGCCCATGCTGGGATTGCTCCAAAGCCACTAACCGCACCAGAGCCGCAAATACTCTCCGCAACAGACGAAGGACTGGCTGCATTTTACACTGAATTGTCGGAAAGTTTTCGCCAACAGACTCTTGGTGCGCAAACTCCTTAAAAACAGCATATTGTTGAATGTTTTTTAAGAGCTGAATGTCATCCTTGTCTATAATTTACGGAGGATTATGTGGCTAGGTTTCAGTTTATTTTGTATTTGCTTGCAAGCAGCTTTTTGTTGAGCAGCCCTGCATTTTCGCAATTGATGGAAGCAAATACTGAACGTGCCGGAGCCACCTATGCTAAAAGCCCTGCCGGAGCAGCCGGCCCGCGACAATGCTGGAGTGCTTGTGCCAGTGATAACAGGTGCAAAGCCTGGACATGGGAGCGTCCGGGAATAAAAGAGCCCAGCGGGGTCTGTTCCTTAAAATCATCTGTTATGCCCGCACAAACCAGCCCGTGTTGCATATCTGGAATTGCACAAAAACTGGAACAGCAGATTGAATTGGGACTAGGCGGCCAACCCCAAAATACATCCTATGGATATGGCAATAATTCGCGCTCACCATTTGCGCGTCAGGCAAATGGCAGATTTGATGAATAGAGGTTATTGATGACTCCACCGACATCATTGAACAAGCTGGCGGAACTGGCCACCGAAACCTCGTCACAGCGCAGGCGCGAATTATTGCGTGAGCTTACAGATCTGTACTTTGCCAACCACAATACTTCTTCGGAGATTGAGAACGAGCATTTTGAGGAAATATTTTGCCGGGTAACCCGTGAAATGGACAAGGAAGTCCGCAAGGAAATGGCAAAAAAGTTTGCCCCTAAATCAAAGGCCCCATTAAAATTGCTGCGGCAATTGGCTAATGATGAAATTGATATTGCCTCTCCGGTATTGGCTCATTCCTCGGTGTTGCAGGACAAGCATTTACAAGAAGTAATTGCAACGGGCAAACAGCCGCACATGCGCGCGATTTCAACACGTGATGATTTGGGAACGGAGGTGACCAGCGATTTGGTGCAAGCCGGTGACGATAAAACACTGGTAACTCTGGCCAGTAATCAAAATGCCAGGTTTGACAGACAATCCATGCAGACCATGGTCTCACGCTCAGAAAAGGTCATTGCCCTGCAGACTCCGCTGGTGGAACATCAGGATATGCCACCTGATTTGATGAATGAGATGTATGCTTTTGCGGAACAAAAAGTCAGAAAGCGGATTTTGGAGCGAAATGAAGACATTGATCCACAGGTGCTGCAAGAAGCCTTGCGCAAGGTAAAACATCAGGCAAAGGAGCCTTCTCCGCCCAGGGCCAAGGGTTTTACTGCTGCCAAAGAGCAAGTCAAAAAATGGGCTAAAACCGGTGAACTTGATGGATCAAAACTGGTTCAGCTTGAACGGGAGTCAAAGCGCCTTGAATTCACATTGGGAATGGCAGAGCTTGCCGGTGTGGACTTTGATACAATAGACCGGATTTTGAAACGATCCGATATGGATGCTCTGGCACTGATATGCCGGGCAATTGGATTTGATTCTTCCCTATTTGTGACCATTGCCCTGCTCACGGCCAAAGAAGATCAGGCCAATACAGGCAATTCACGGCAGATCAGGCAAATGTTTATATCTATTCCGGAAAATGCGGCTCGTCGCACCTTGCGGTTTTGGCAGATGCGGCAAAAACTGGAAAATACACAAGCAGCATAAGCATTGACTCGAACCTGGCTTGACCCGGGTACAATGAATATGATTCTTTTGAGACAAAACAGCCATAACCTGTGGGCAGGTGCTTGACTTTTGTGGTTTGCGCACTAGGTTCCGCAGACTTTCTGACCGGCAGTGTCGGCTGGAAGCATCACGGGATGTCACGAAACCGCCGTTGTAATCGCAGTCTGAATGATTTGGTCTGCCGGTTCGTGTCTGTAAAAGAAGTGACCAATGTCAAAACGTCATACTCAAAAATACAAAATTGATCGCCGCATGGGCGAAAACATCTGGGGTCGCCCCAAAAGCCCTGTTAACAAGCGCTCCTATGGCCCGGGCGAACACGGCCAGCGCCGCAAAAGCAAAGACTCAGACTTTGGACTGCAGTTACGCGCCAAACAAAAGCTTAAGGGCTATTATGGCAACATTACTGAAAAGCAGTTCCGCCGTATCTACTCTGATGCGCAGCGCTTTCGTGGTAACACTGCGGAGAATCTGATTGGTTTGCTGGAATCCCGTCTGGACACCCTGGTATATCGCGCCAAATTTGTACCGACAGTTTTTGCCGCAAGACAATTTGTCAACCACGGCCACGTCACCGTAAATGGTCGCAAAGTGAACATTCCAAGCTATCGTTGCCGGGTTGGAGATGTCATTCAGGTTCGCGAGAAATCCAGATCCATGGCCCTGGTTCTAGAAGCTCTGGAAAGCCCTGAACGTGACTTGCCAGACTATGTAGAAGTAGACGGTAAGTCCATGAGCGCCACCTATTTACGGGTTCCGGAGTTTGCCGATGTGCCATATCCGGTTGTCATGGAACCAAATCTGGTTATTGAGTTTTACTCATAATAGCTTTTAACAAATTGCTATGATCAAAAGCTTAAAAGGGGTCGCATTGCGCGACCCCTTTTACTTACTTTAATCCCATATTGGCCCTTAAAAGTCAGGGCATCCAGATATAAATCTAATTTGCTGTAATGTCAGGAAAGCACGCCTTTTTCCTGCAACAGGGTTTTTAACTCGCCACTTTCATACATTTCACGCATAATGTCGCTGCCGCCAATAAATTCCCCTTTGACATATAATTGCGGAATAGTCGGCCATTCGGAATATACTTTAATCCCTTCGCGAACCGCCATGTCCTCCAGAACATTTACCGAAGCAAACTCCACCCCAATAATATCCAGAATTTTGGTGGCCAGAGACGAAAAACCACATTGCGGAAATACTGGAGACCCTTTCATAAACAAAACAATATCATCAGCCTCAACCGTAGATTTGATATGGTCGAGAATAGCTTGGTCAGTCATGGCACTTGCCCTTTTTTTATAACATATATCAAACAGCTAAGAAGCATTGGCACATTCGTCAAGGCACGATTGCCAATCTTGTACATGTCCTGGTTTCGTACTTGAGGTTAAAACCACATCGACTTGCGGATTTGCAAGTGACCTACGCAAAACTTCCATTGTATCTTGTTTCCTGTAAGTGCCGCCTCTGCGCAAATATCTGGCCATATACCATAAATCAGCAGGATTTAGCGACCATCTAAATGGCTTTCTGGTGTGGGCCAGCATTTCAATTCCGATAACCGTCCGACCTGCCTGTTTTGCACAATTTGCCACAGTCATATTCTCAGGCAAATGCTTTGGGCCCATTTGTAACATAATAAGCTCAAACTGTGGGTATTGCTCAAAAATAAGCTCCATAACCCATTTTCTGCCAACCACTCCCAATGCTCGCACCAGGCCCTCCGACTTCATCCGCTCCAGCACGTGTAACAACTCGTCCGAAAAATCTGAACGGGTCAGGCCATGCAGGAACAAGCCATCCACGTATTCAAGCTGCAGGCGCCCTAAAGAGCGCAACAGACTTTCGTACAAGCTGTTCGGGGTAAAATTTCGCTGTCCATCTTCTGTAACCCCGGCCTTGGTTGTGATAAATAGCTTATTGCGCTGAGCGCGGACCAAAACTATTCCTAATCTTCGCTCGGCTTCTCCGCCACCATAGGAAGGCCCGGTATCAAAAAACCTGATACCACAATCAATAGCAGTTTCGATCAGTTGTTCAGTTTTGGCTGCTGGAAAAAACCTTGAAGCCAGAGGCCCGGCAACGCCAAATCCCATTTTCCCCAATTGCGAACTATTAGCTGACGACACAATTACTCCGCTGCCGTTTCCAGGGCCAAAGCATGCAGCTCGCCGCCCATTTTTCCCTGTAAGGCTGCATATACGGTTTTGTGCTGCTGGATTCTGGACATTCCTGCAAAGCTGGCAGAGACAATACGCGCCTTGTAATGATCACCATCTCCGGCCAGATCAGTAATTTCAATTTCAGCATCAGGGATCGCTGCTAAAATCATTTCCCTGATCTCACTCTCCTGCATTGCCATGAATTTTCTCCATATATTCCACAAGCCATCCTTCCCATTTCTTGCGCAGGTCTGCAACTTTGATCCTAGCGGCACCTATTTTGATATCATCGCCGACCACTTCACCTGCAAACACGAATGGAACATGTTGTTTATAGGCCAGTCTTTGCAACTGGTTTAGTTTATGACTTGGCACCGCCAGCAAATACCTGGCCTGATCTTCTCCGAACAACCACGCATGATTGGGCATTTCATCATGAGTCTCAAGCACCATGCCCACATCACTTGCCAAAGCCATATCAGCCGCAGCACAGGCCAGCCCGCCATCAGACAGGTCATGCACGGCCCGCACTAAAGACTGCTGAATTGCCTTTTTGACAAATTTGCCATTGTTTTGCTCAACAGACAGCTTAACCGGCGGCGGCATGTGTCCCGAAAGTCCTTCAATTTCCCGCGCATACAATGAAGACCCGAGCCAGCCGCTGGTCTCACCAACCAGATATAACAGATCGCCAATTTCTGCGCCGCCAAAACCAATTACATGATCCAGAGACTTGACAATCCCGACACCACCCACAGTTGGGGTTGGCGGAATAGCTTTGCCATTGGTCTCATTATACAAGGACACATTGCCCGAAACCACAGGAAAAGAAAGCTTGTCACAGGCTTTTGCCATGCCTTCCACCGCCTGTACGAACTGTCCCATTATTTCCGGTTTTTCCGGATTGCCAAAATTAAGACAATTGGTAATTGCTATTGGTTTGGCTCCAGAGGCAATAAGGTTTCGCCAGCTTTCAGCAACTGCCTGCTTGCCGCCGCGATAGGCATCTGCCTGTACATATCTGGGAGTGCAGTCAGAACTGATCGCAACAGCCTTGTCCGTTCCATGAATGCGCACAATTGCTCCGTCACAGGAACTGGCAGAATCGGCCACGGTATCGTTCATGACATGACGGTCATATTGCTCCCAGACCCAGCGTTTTGACGCCATATCAGGACAGACCATCAGCCTGCAAAGAGCATCTACCGGATCACGCTGCGGTAAATCCTCGGCATTTAATTCCGGCGCAGGCTCCTGCTTTTTCCAGGGACGGTCATATTTCGGAGCAAGATCCGAAAGCGGCGCTATTGGTAAATTACAAACAGTTTCACCTTTGTGGTTAAGAACCAGTCGTCCGGTATCGGTAGTCCTCCCGATAACATCCACATCCAGTTCCCATTTGGTAAAAATCTGCCTAGACTGGGTTTCTGTTCCCGGCTTTAAGATGATTAACATGCGTTCCTGACTCTCAGACAGCATCATCTCATATGCTGTCATATTGTCTTCGCGCTGTGGTACCATATCAAGGTCTATTTCAATGCCGACCCCACCCTTGTCAGCCATTTCAATTGATGATGAGGTTAAACCGGCGGCACCCATGTCCTGAATAGCGATGATATTTCCCGTAGCCATCAACTCAAGACAGGCTTCGATCAAACGCTTCTCCGTAAACGGATCGCCAACCTGAACCCTTGGGCGTTTTTCCTCCGTATCATCATCAAATTCCGCCGAAGCCATGGTCGCACCGTGAATACCATCTCGCCCCGTTCTTGCTCCCACATAAAGAATTGTATTTCCAACACCTTTGGCAGCAGAATAGAAAATACTGTCGGCACGGGCCAAACCCACACACATGGCGTTCACCAGAATATTACCATTATATCCCGGATCAAAATTCATTTCACCGCCTACGGTTGGGACCCCGACACAATTGCCATAACCGCCAATGCCGGCAACAACGCCAGCCACCAGTGATCTGGTTTTGGGGTTATCAGGCTCGCCAAACCGCAAAGCGTTCAATAATGCAATTGGCCTGGCTCCCATGGTAAAAACATCCCGCATAATGCCGCCAACACCAGTGGCTGCGCCTTGGTATGGTTCAATAAAAGATGGATGATTATGGCTCTCCATCTTGAACACCACAGCATCGCCATCACCGACATCAATGATCCCGGCATTTTCCCCGGGCCCGCAAATTACCCGTTTTCCCGTGGTTGGAAACTTGGCCAGATGAATACGCGAGGACTTGTAAGAACAATGCTCTGACCACATTACCGAACAAATACCAAGCTCGTTCAGATTTGGTTCCCGGCCTAATTGCTCACACAGGCTTTCATACTCTTCATCACTTAGCCCATGCTCGGCAATTTGTTGCGGTGTCGGGGTTGATAAATTGCTCATCGTATCGTTTCCATCAAGGTATTGAATAATTTATATCCATCCCCCCTTGTTTTTCCATGCACCATGGCCCGCTCCGGGTGCGGCATCATGCCCAGCACATTTCCCGAAACATTACTAAGTCCGGCAATATCGTTGATGGAGCCATTTGGGTTATTTTCATAACGAAACACAACTTGTTCATTGTCTTCAAGTCTGGATAATTCGTCCTTTTGGGCAAAATAATTTCCATCATGGTGCGCAACAGGAATGTCCAGATACTGACCCTTTGTGAAACTCCCGGTAAATGGCGTAGAGGTTCGTGTCACCTTCAGTTTTACCGGTTTACAAATGAATTTCATGCCGGCATTTGGCAATAATGCTCCGGGTAAAAGACCAATTTCAGTCAAAACCTGAAACCCGTTACAAATACCCAGAACCAGACCACCTGCCTTAGCATGATCAAGCACATGGCGCATGACAGACGACCGGGCTGCCATTGCACCGGGGCGCAGATAATCACCATAGGCAAAGCCTCCGGGCAGAATTACCAGATCAACATCAAAGAATGTTGTTTCCCGGTGCCAGACCATTATCGGCGGCTTGCCGGTTACCTGCGCAATGGCCTCAGCAACATCTCGATCACAATTGGATCCGGGAAATACGATAACAGCAACACGCAATGGCTGATCCTCCTTCGTAATTCAAACCTTTGCCTTTACGATCAATCCAGTATTTCGACCGAAAACTGCTCAATCACCATATTGGCCAGCAACTGCCCGCACATGGCTTCAACCCGCTCCCGGGCCAGAGCATGATCTGTTCCGCTTAGCTCAAGCTCAATAACCTTTCCCTGACGCGCACCTGTTACTTCATCATAGCCCAAGGATGCCAAAGCCCCGGCGATGGCCTGGCCTTGCGGATCCAGAACACCAGGCTTTAGTTGCACATGCACAATTGCTTTCATGGCTCATTCTCCATTGCAACCACTTTTAAGTCAGGACGATCTTTTAGCACTCCAAGCCGGCGCGCTATTTCAGCATAGGCTTCAGGTACATCACCCAGATCCTGACGAAACCGATCCTTATCCAGCTTGCGTTTCGACTGCACATCCCAGAACCTGCAACTGTCCGGGCTTATTTCGTCTGCCAGAATGACACGCATCATTTCTCCTTCAAACTGGCGACCAAATTCCAGTTTGAAATCAATTAGCTGGATGCCAATAGCTCCAAACATGCCAGAGAGGAAATCATTGACCCGAAAGGTCATGGCAATCATGTCATCCATTTCCTGTGGCGCGGCCCAGCCAAATGCCGAAATGTGATCCTCAGAAACCAAAGGATCGCCCAGTTCATCATCTTTCAGATAGTATTCAATAATTGGCCGGGGCAGTTTTTCACCCTCTTTAAGTCCCAAGCGCTTGCAAATAGTGCCCGCAGCCACATTACGGCAAACCATTTCAAGCGGGATAATTTCCACCTTTCGCACCAATTGCTCACGCATATTCAATCGCTTGATAAAATGGGTAGGTATGCCAATTGCCTCAATCCGGGTCATCAGGAATTCACTGATGCGATTATTAAGAACCCCTTTGCCTTCAATCTGGCCGCGCTTTTGATTGTTAAAGGCTGTGGCATCGTCCTTAAAGTGCGCTATCAAAGTCCCCGCTTCAGGGCCCTCATAGAGTATTTTGGCCTTGCCTTCGTAGATTTTTTTCCGCCTACTCAAACCGTAAATTTCCTAATGTATGGAGGATATATCCACCGCCAAGACAGGATTGTCGAAGTAAAACCCAATCAGCGCCCATAATCGAGCAGATGACTAGAATCACTTTTGCAAATCTGGGGCAACCTACCGCAGCAATTCCTTATTCACAATCCAATCAAATTGATTGATTCCAGTCGAACTTCGGAGTAACCAAAATAAACACCACATAACAAAATGGAAAAATATCCAATGAATACGTTTGACGATCGAAAAACCGGTTTTGAGTCCAAATTCGCTGTAGATCAAAATCTGGAATTCAAAGCCGCTGCCCGCCGCAATAAACTGCTGGGATTGTGGGCGGCTGAGCTGATGAACAAATCAGAAGCCGAAGCTGAAGAGTATGCCAAGCAGGTTATTGTTGCTGACTTTGAAGAAGCCGGTGATGATGATGTATTCCGCAAGCTGCGCAGCGATCTGGATGCTGCCGGAGTTGAGCAGTCCGATCACCAAATACGCCGCAAGATGGACGAAATGCTCGAACTGGCCCGCGAACAGGTGCGCTCCGAAAGTTAAAGCTTAAAAACCCAAATCAAAAACTTAAGAACTCTCAAAAAAGCCCGCATAAGTTTTTTTGAGAGTTTTACGGTGGAAAAGGCTACTCTTCCAGCCACAACAGACAACGGTGAATACGGTAATGCGCCTTAAACCCAAAGCGTAAAAACCCTTATATTTTCCGTTTTCTTGTTTGTTTACAATGTCAAAGAACCAAGGCAAATGCGCCTTTTTCTTTATTATAACCCGAACCTTTTTGCGAGAGGACGAGTATAAATAACCCTTAAAAGCCCAAGGGTCATGCAGGGTCAATAAGGGTCAGTACAGGGGCATTTTATTATCCACGCACCGGCCAACAAATAGCATAACAAGGTAAGGCAGGGGCATGCCCTGCCCTTTGTAAGGGTCATCGGCAAGGATCCCAATTTTGATACGAATTTTAACACAACGATTTCGAGAATCGAATTTTACAAGATCAATTCTGCACGCCTGACTTGCCGCGCTGCAGACGCTTGTCAATAGTAGCAATAATTACCGCCAGGCTATCGCGCATGGTCAACACATCAAGCACGGTTTCAGTATCTGGATCCACCAGCAACAAAAATCCGACCTTACCCTTGTTTTTGGCATAGATATTGGCCAGATTCTTTTCCTCGGCCAAAGACTGAAGCTCTTTTCCCTTGACCATGGCAAATGAGAAATCAAACCGGACAAAATCCACAGGACGATCCGCAAAAACAGGCTTGGCTGCCTCCACCTTGGGATCAAGCACCTGACAGGCACCACACCAGTTGGAATAGAACATGACCGCCTGTACCGGCTGATCTTCCTGCACCTGATCATAAGCAGGAGCGGTCTGGGATTGTGCTAAATTACCCCCCGGCTCTGTGGCCCATACTGCTGGTGCCAATAATAAAGATATGGCCGCAATGATATTTATGAGAGATTTTGGCAAAGTCACCTGTCCGCTCTTGTTATGTCCGGTCTGTTAGCCCGGTCTGATTAACGTCTCATTCTGCTGGGCGGGCAAACAACGGAACCCGTATCACGCTCACCAGCAGCAGTTGAGCCCACCCGGGCAATTGCCCTCTTGAAGCTTTCTTCAATCGCCTCGACCGAAAACAGCTTGTTTACGCAATCAATGCGCTCGCCCGTATCAGCGGCCAGCAGCACCACCATTCCGGTGGTTCCGGCATAGGCATTATAGGTGGCAACTACATCCTCATCCAGCGCTGTTTCCATGGCCTTGTCCCAGGTTTGCGCATTGGTGAAATCCAAAGTTATGTGCTGCACAGCCAAAGAAGTGGTTTCCTGTTTCGCCTGTTCCAGCTTTGGCCGCAGCACCAGACAGTTTGAACACCAGTCCGCATGAAAATATACGGCCTTGACTTTGGGCAATGCAGGTTCTTCAGAGGCCGCAGAGGGCATAATTGCTGAACCGGCCAAAATACCTGCCACCGCCAAGGAAATAACAAGACGCAACATAACCAACTTCCTTTTCGTTAAGAATGATCAATACCAAAAGCACATTTTTGCCCAAAGCAACAATCACAAATTCGTAAGAAGAGTTAATTTCGCCTATCAACCGATAGAAATGGAATTGCTAATTATCAGGAGTGAACACCCGTTCAAAAATATGATCGACCTGCGCCAGATGATACTCAATGTCGAACATTTTTGCGATCTCATCTGCACTTAATGACTTTCGCACATCCTCATCAGCCAGCAATTGTTGCAAAAAATCCCCTTCGCCGCGCCATGTTGCCATGGCGTTTCTTTGCACCAGAGCATAGGCTTCTTCACGACTGACACCTTTTTGGGTCAGCGCCAGCAATACTCGTTGCGAATTGTGCAAGCCTCCCAGCTTGTCCAGATTTGCCTGCATGTTCTGTGGATAAACCACCAGATTTTCAATCACTCCGGCCAGCCTGTGCAAGGCAAAATCCAGATGAACACAAGCATCAGGGCAAATGCCACGCTCGACACTGGAGTGGGAAATATCCCTTTCATGCCACAAGGCCACATTCTCCAGAGCCGGGGTTGCTGCCGAACGGATCAGCCGGGCCAGCCCGGTCAGGTTTTCTGTTAATACCGGATTGCGCTTGTGCGGCATGGCTGAAGAACCTTTTTGCCCGGCAGAGAAGAACTCTTCCACTTCCAGCACTTCGGTGCGCTGCAAATGCCGTATTTCAGTCGCAAGACGTTCAATGGAACTGGCAAGAACCGCCAAAGCGCAGAAAAACGCCGCATGACGATCACGGGGAATGATTTGCGAAGAAATCGGCTCAACCTCAAGACCCAGCGCCTTTGCCACATGAGCTTCGATCTTTGGTGAAAGATTTGCAAAGGTTCCAACCGCACCGGAAATCGCACATACTGCAATTTCCTTGCGCGCGGCCTGCAATCTTTCACGCCCCCGGTCAAATTCAGCAAATGCCTGCGCCAGCTTTAGCCCAAAAGTGGTAGGCTCGGCATGGATGGCATGACTGCGCCCGATACAAACCGTGTGTTTGTGCTCCATGGCGCGTTTCTTTAGCGCCGCAAGCACCCGATCCACCCCTTCCAGCAATAAATCCGTTGCTCTGCTCAACTGCACCGACAAGCAGGTATCAAGCACATCGGATGAGGTCATACCCTGATGCACAAAGCGCGCATCCTCACCCACATGCTCGGCCAAATGGGTCAAGAACGCGATTACATCATGTTTGACTTCACGCTCGATCTCATCAATGCGATCAACATCAAACTCCACATCCCCTTTTAAGCGAATATTCTGTGCAGCAGACTGCGGGATCACCCCCAATTCAGCCAGCGCATCACAGGCATGGGATTCTATCTCAAACCAGATCCGAAAGCGGGTGGCAGGTTCCCATATTTTTAACATGGGCCGACGTGCGTAACGAGGTATCATCCAAAAATTCCCTTCTAGCCTGCCCTTCTACCCTTGGAAGGTGAAGCTAATTGCGATTAGCCGGGTATAGCGCACCTGGCCTCCACCAGTACCAATTGTCCGGGCCGGGCAAAACCTGAAACTTCAATTTGTATCAAATCTGGCCGATTCGGTATTAGCCTGGTACCAAATACCCGCGAATACGCAAAAAGAAACCCGTCAAAATCAGCCGTCTGCAAAACATTACCGCGAAGATATGCCTTAATGCTCACACAGCCTTGTAAGGATCCCCCCTTCAAAGCCAGCTTATTACGCAAATCCATCAAGGCACCCTCGGCCTGCACTTTTATTGCCGGTGGTTTTTTATCCGGCCAGGGTGGAGGGGATGCAAAGAATGTTTCAGTGATTTTCCTGTCGTCCTGCTCGGCAGCTGGCGGCATCTTTACCGAAGCCTGACCGCAGGCAGACAACGCCACGATCATAACACAAGCAACAAGCAGACGGTTCATATTACACTTCCAGCCGGTCAATTAATTGAGTCGAATATGGTTCATTATGATACGATTTTCTTAAGCGATCAGCCATTCTTTCTTTGAATTTTACAAAGTTATCCCCAAAAAAAACAAAATGACTCATGCATGACCACCCTGTAATCTGAAGGATGACTTATCCGGTAGTCCCATTTTTGTACCATAAGATAACAGCTTAACATAAAATATCCCGTTGCAATCAACCAACGGTTCCAGATACGCAACTATTTGGCGTAATGTCTGGTGTGTGGCAAAAAAGTTGCTAGTATTGCCCCGTTATGTGGGGCGGTCCCACAGGTTTTAGGCGACAGTCCGTCGCATCGCCCGATTGTCGGGTAGCCCGGGCCATTTATTTTAGATGGCGGTTTAATTTGAGAAGACATGTCATTTTGACTTTCTTCGCATTTTGGATATCGGGTTTTAAGGGGAGAAAGAAATGCATTATAAACGCGCTTTACTGGCAGCGGCGGGCTCAATGGCTCTTTTGGTCGCAGCCTGCGAAACCACGGCACCAGCATATGCCGATCATTCTGCAACTGATGCCGAAGCTGCACGTATTGCAGAGCTTGAGCGTCAACTATCAGAAGCTCGCTCACAAAACAGCACTTTAACACAGGAAGTAACCACCTTGCGTTCCAGCGTAAGTTCAGTTGAAACTCATACTTCTACCGGATCCTATGATCACATTGCTGCCGATGCCGGATATCCTCCTGATGCCCGGGCCGGTCAGTGTTTCTCCAGAATTCTGATTCCCGAAGTTACCGAAACTGTTAGCGAACAGGTTATCGACCAGCCAGAAGGCAGCGAAATTCGCATCGTGCCTGCCACTTATGAATTCTATGAGGAACAGGTTCTGGTTAAGGAAGAATCTGTACAATATATCGTGGTTCCGGCTACTTACGAAACAGTTACCGAACAGGTTCTTGTACAGGCTGAAATTCGTGAAGTTGAAGTTATCCCGGCTGTATACGAAGAAATCACCGAAGAAATTCTGGTGCGCCCTGCCTATACTACTTGGAAACCCGGTGCCGGCTTGATTGGCGGTGGTGCCAGCTCTGGATACCGTCAAGGCTCTGATGGCCTGTTCTATGGCCCGGACGGCAAAGTATTGCCAACCCTAATTCAGCCAACAGGCGAAATTTTGTGTAAAGTGGAAATTCCACCCAAGTACAAAACTGTCACTCGCAAGCGTCTGGTACAGGCCGAAACCACCAGAGAGAACATCATACCTGCAAAGTACGAGACCATCACCAAAGAGGTGGTTGCCACACCGCCACGGGTTGAGGAGGTTATTATTCCTGCCGAATACCGTACGGTACAGGTTCGCAGAGAAGTGACCCCTGCATACGAAGAAACCATTGTTATTCCTGCTACCTACAAAACAATCCAGAAAACTGTGGTTGTTTCAGGCGGCAATCTGGAATGGCGTGAGGTTATCTGTGACACCAACTCAACACCTGAGTTAATCGCACAGGTACAATCAGCATTGGCCGCTGCCGGGTATAACCCAGGTCGCTCTGATGGTGTGTTTGGAATGTCAACCTTGCGCGCAATGGAAGCCTACCAGCGGGCAAACGGCTTGATAGTTGGCCAACTGACCATGGAAACCATGAACTCGCTTGGTGTGTCTCACGAAACTCACTAAACGGATTTATCACAACACTAAAACCCCGGCAGCTTCTGCCGGGGTTTTTTATTGCCATACTTGTACGTCTCGCGCTCAAGTAGCGAAGCAATGACCTGCGACGGCGCGGCGAATAGTCGCCGGCGGGCGGTCGCCCTTGCCAAGCCAAAAGGGCTGGTTAGCCAGAACACTTACAAGCAAAAGTGGGAAGCTCTTTTAATTTTAATGTCCTATCGCTTCGCTATTTGAGGGAGTCTTTAATGTCCTATCGGCTAGCGGCTACTTGAGGACTCTTTTAATGTCCTACCGCTTCGCTACTTGAGAACTCTTTTAATGTCCTACCGCTTCGCTACTTGAGAACTCTTTTAATGTCCTACCGCTTCGCTACTTGAGGACTCTTTTAATGTCCTACCGCTTCGCTACTTGAGGACTCTTTTAATGTCCTACCGCTTCGCTACTTGAGGACTCTTTTAATGTCCTACCGCTTCGCTACTTGAGGACGGGTTTTGGGCCAAAACACGACCGAGCAAACAAGAGTAAATTTTAAGTATTCTGGTCAGAAAACGCTACAGTAAAAATAAGCAGAACCCTGCGAAATTCAGATACAACCTATCTCATTTCATGTAAATTATAGCTAATTATTGCTAATACCTTAACTTGATTATGGATTTATGTTAATTCTCCACCATAATGATTCCTTCGTCAATAAGTGCAACTTTTGAGATCGTCACCCCAATGTTTCTGGGCGGGGCCGACCATGAGGCCGAACGTATTCGCGAGAGTAGCATTAAAGGCGCACTGGCATTTTGGTGGCGGGCACTGAATTATGCGCGGTTTGTGGGGGAAGCGGATGGGGCCGATGAGAGTGCAAAACTGAACAACGCGCTTGCCGCCATGCAAAAAGAAGAACAAAAACTGTTCGGCGGCCCGGATGGTCAAGGGGTGTTTTTGTTGCGGGTGCATACCGCTACGCTCAACAAATTGGATAAAGCCAACATACTGTCTACTGATGGACAGGCTATAAAACCGACTAATGGAGCTAATCCGGTTGGTGTAGGAGCTCGTTATCTCGGTTATGGGATTCTCGAAGCCTTTAGCAGCCAAAAGAGAGGCACGTTTGCAGGGCAATTGGTGCGCAATTGTTTCGCCGCTGGTCAGACGTTTTCCATTGAAATCATTTTTCGGCCGACTGACGATACCAAGGATATCAAGGAGGTGATTGACGCTCTAAAACTATTCGGCCTGCTCGGAGGACTGGGCTCGCGTGTCAGGCGCGGCTGGGGCTCGGTGGCGCTTGTGAAATTGGAAGGAGAAAACCTGCCGGAAGATATGAACGTCAACTGGCAGGAGCCAGAAAGCCGCAAAGATTATATCGCGCGCCTGAAGGAATTGTTCAAAGATCACCCCTCACTTAAGCAATCAGGCAGAGACTGGCCGCTGACGGCCTTTGCCAAAGAGAGCCGAATCCACGTGGGAACCGATATTCGCAGCAATCCATTGGATACGCTGAATGAGTTAGGAAGCGGCTTCCTGAAATATCGCTCCTACGGCAGATCGAATAAGCACACGAAAATCAGGAAAGTCGGGGGTGTCGTTGTTGATGCCAGTTTCGATGCAGACCATGACTGGTATTATAGAACAAGAGATACAAATCCCTGCTCACGGGATGCTGAAAACTGGGCGCCTATGCGCACGGCTTTCGGGCTTCCACACAATTACAGCAAGTTTTATGGGGTGACAGGTCCGGATAAAATAGAGAGACGGGCAAGCCCGTTTTTGTTTCATGTGCACCACACGGATGCCGGTTCTTTTGCCGTAGCAGCCATATTGCCTACGCGCTTTTTGCCGAACAACAAGGTTGGTATTTTGAGAAAGCCGCAGAGAGGCCAAGAGCAGAAGTGCGACAAGGATTACACTTTCGATCCTTTGATCGTTACAGATTTTCTCGATGGGTTTCGCCACAAAGATGACAAATCCCAAAAGCCGACAAGCACTCCGCGAAACAATCCGTATTTTCAGAATGAAGTTTTGCGCATGGACGATGAGGGGAGCGGCCAATGAAGAAAATCCTCCACTTCACTCTTGGGCCGGTGCAGGGGTTTATTTCTGATGCGCGCAGAACACGGGATTTTTGGTCAGGGTCGTTTTTGTTATCCTGGTTATCGGGCCACGCCATGGCCGCTCTTGAAGCGAAAGGCGGTGAAATCATTTTCCCTCAAGTCACGGATGACGAATTATTCAAGGCAATTCAAGGTAAAGGCGGCACTACCTATATCGGCTCCCTGCCCAATCGTTTCAAAGCCGATGTTAGCAATGTCACAGGCGATGCAGCCAAAATCTGCGAGGGCGCTATCAGGCAAGCATGGAAAAAACTTGCTGATGCGGTTTGGGATGGGTTCATTAAAGGCGAGGTCGCGGCGCTTGGCAAAGGCGGCGCAAAGGCCACCATGGACATCTGGGACAGGCAGGTTGACGGGTTTTGGGATATTAACTGGGTTATTGGTGAGCCGGAATTTGATGAGGACGGGAAGCCCACCGACGGCAAATGGCTGGATGAGCGCAAAAACTGGCGCAGTCATTGGCAAGAGGACGAGCCGGGCGATCTGTGCCGCCTGATGGGGCGCTATCAGGAACTTTCTGGCTATCACCGGATTAACGGTAAAGATGAGCAGAAGAAATTTTGGGATAAACTGGCAGAGCAAAAATATTTGCATGCCGGCACTGATAAAGAGCGGCGTCTGCGCGAGCTTAATTTGAAAGACAATGAATATCTGTGCGCTATCGCCCTGATTAAACGTTTGTTCCCATTGATCGCCAAGGATGTTATCGGCTGGCAACCGGGTGGCGAGTATTTAAGCATTATCAACTGGCCATCGGTTAGCTATATTGCCGCCGTGCCTTGGTTGCAGGCAATCAAGGAGAAAAAAATTGACGCGGCGGCTTTGCCCGATGCGGCCAGCACAGAAAAACTCAAGAGTTATAAGGGAGAAACCGAAACCAGATTGTTCGGTTTGCCTGAAGGCGGTATTTACGATCTCGATGGCCATCTGCTGCACGAAGACGGTATTCGACTTTGGGTGAAGGACAATCTCAAGGGAAAAACTGATAAAGAACGCCGCGATGCACTTGCGGCTCTTCTGCCTGCACTGAAGGGTATCCAGAGCGAAGTCAGCGTAGCCGCCAGCGAGTTTTACGCAATCCTGATTATGGACGGTGACAGGATTGGCGCTAAAATCGGTGCCCATGAGAAGACGGTCTCCACCGGGCTGGCGGCATTTACCCAGTCGGTCAAAGAATATTTTAATCCTATCAAGAAAAACCCCGCTAACGGCGTGTTGATTTATGCAGGCGGCGATGATGTTCTGGCCTTTGTGCCTGTGGACACGGCCATAGAAGCGGCAACGACTTTACGAGAAAAGTACCAAGAGGCGTTTGAAGCCGCAACAAAAGAGCACGGCGGCGCGGATGAAAGCTTCACCATGTCAGGCGCAATTATTTTTGCCCAATATAAAATCCCTTTACGGGCCGTGCTGAAAAAAGCCCATCATTATCTCGACAATATCGCCAAGGATAAAAATGGCCGCGACAGTCTGGCGCTGGCGGTAATGAAACCGGGCGGCATTGCTTTTGACTGGGTATCGGGCTGGGGCGATCCGGTTGAGGCGATGGACGCAATTGCCAAAGACAAATCGCATTACTCCAACAGTTTTTTCTATAATGTTCGCGCCCGTTATGCGCCCTTGTTTGAGGGTGATGACCCGGCAGAAGATCGGGATGCGGATACTGTCATATCCAATGCCCCGGATTTTATGCGCTCTATCTTAACGGCTGAATACAAAAAACAATTTAGCGAAAAACAGTTAAAGAAAATGGGTGAGCAGGCGGTAAACGATGCCGTTGAAAAGCTGATGCGAATTGGTCAGCCTGTCATCCAGTCCAGCAGTTCAAAAGACAATTATCATTTTGACGGTGCATTGGTGGCGCGATTTTTATCATCTGAAGGACGCTGGCATTTGACCAAGAAACAGCCAGAGCAAAAAACGGAGGGGAAAAATGACTGATCTTCACCTCCACATGGACGCCATAGACACATTGATGTTCAGGGATGGTCGTCCCTTTAACCAAAATGACGCAGGGGCCAGCATTGCGTTCAGCGTATTTCCGCCCTTCCCGCCAACAGTGGTCGGTGCGGTGCGAGCCGCGCTTTGGCGGGGGCCGCTTAAGGGAAATTGGGATGCTCAGAAACTCGGTAATGGTACTAATTGGCAGGCTAAAACAGACATTCTAAACCCGCTGAAATTTGGCCCGCCGCTTTTGTTAAAAAATGGCGAGCCGGTTTTCCCGGTGCCGCTACATATCCTTGAGGGAACAGACGAAGACGGTAATAAATCTCTCACCCGGTTGATCCCAGATGTTGAACGACAATCCGATCTTGGCGCGGCCAAATTACCTGCCCCCAAAAAAACTGCGCTAGAGAAAACTGCGCTAGAGGGAGTTAAAACAATTGAAGACCGCTGGGTTAATCTGGCGGGGATGCAAAGAATTCTGGATGGACGTGTTACTTGTAGAAGTGACCTGATCAAACGCTCCAAACTCTGGCGCACCGAGCCGCGCGTTGGTATTGGCATAAACAGAGACAGCCGCACCACCTCAGACGGGCAGCTTTATATGGCCAGCCATGTGCGTATGGGCGATGGCGTCTCGCTTTATGTAGAGCTTGCGGGCTGGAAGGATGGTTTTGACAAAACCCTGCGCCCTCTGGCCGGTGAACACCGCATGGCGGAGATTCGTGGCGGCACGGGAATTACGCTTCCCAGCTTATCTGGAAAAATAGACGAGAAATGGTGCGCCATTGCGTTGTCGCCCGTAGTTCTTGACAAGAAAGGCGCACCAATTGGTCTCGAACAAGATAAAATAATCAGCGCCTGTCTCGGCAAGCCTGTGGTGATTGGCGGTTGGGATTCGCAAAATAAAACACCCATACCCTTGCGTAACTGTATCCCGGCAGGCTCGGTCTGGTTTATGGACGGCAGCAAGCCGCCCGCCGCAATTGGCCTGGCCACCGAATGGGGTTTTGGGCAGATATTGATCGGGAAATGGTAGGAGAAAGCTATGAGCAAAAACAATAATGCCATCATCACAATGATAGCCGAAACCCATATACATTCCGGCGTTGGGCAATCGACCGGGGCGCTGGATCTGCCCGTAGCCCGTGAACGCACAACCCATTACCCGTTCATCCCCGGCTCCGGCGTCAAGGGCGCGTTTCGGGTTTGGGCAAAAGAGCAAGCAGGGATGAATGATAAAGATATCGGCACCTTGTTCGGCAAAGAAGGACAGGCAGATAGTGATGCGGGCGGTGTCGGCGGTGCGGGTAATCTGCTGTGTTCCGATGCGCGGCTCTTGCTCTTGCCGGTGCGTTGCCTTTCGGATGCCTATAAATGGGTAACTTGCCCGGCATTGTTAAAACGCTTTGCAAGGGATTGTAAGCGGGCGGAAGTTCCTTGCCCTATGACGATTCCCGATCCGGGCGATAAAAAGTATTTTGGCCACGACAATCAGGGTGATTGGCTTGGTCTCGAAGAGCGGGAGTTTAAGTACAAAGGTGGTGTTGATGATACGATTATTCAGGCAATTAAACCTGTCGTCGGTGGAGATGAAGTTAATTTGAAAAACCGTCTGGTTATTCTTTCAAATAAGGATTTCACCTGGTTTGCCCGCTACGCCTTGCCCATTATGGCGCGTAATAAACTAGATGAAAATAAAATAGTTGTAGGCGGCGCACTATGGTACGAAGAAAGCCTGGCACCCGATACCGTCATGTATGTATTGTTCGGGGAGCGCGAGTCAGCCGTAGACACAATAATCAAAGCCATAGAAACAGCCCCCTATGTGCAAATTGGCGGCAATGAAACCATCGGCCAGGGCTGGTTCAAGATGCGTAAATATCCCGCTCCCCCTCCAGCTTCAAAGGATGGAGGGACAGATGGCTAAGCGAAAAAAGAAAAAAAGCAAAAACATGAAGCCGGGCACAAACCCGCATGGGCAAAATCAACGGCATGTGCCCCACCAAAAAACAGCAAGTCCATCACGACAAACTGCTAAGACAAAAACCATGCAATCAAACCAATCACTGGCACAAAAGCGCGCCAGACATGCACTTGATGCTATCAATAATATCAAGGACGATTACGGCAAATATGTGTCTTATGTCAGCGCCTTGCCCGCCACGATTATTATGTCGGGATTGGGGCAGGCATTGGCTATGTTAAAAGCTGGTAAGAAACCTGGACACGGTATTTTATTTAACCACATGCAGGATTGGCTGTGTAGCGGATGGGAACACGGCCCGTATTCAGGCGATATATTACAAGCCATAATCGGCGGCAATGAAGACGACTATATCCGTGCCCAGGCCGAAGCTATGGAATATCTGGAATGGCTGAAGAAATTCGCTGTCGCGTTTTTGGACAAGGGGGAGGATTGATGTTGCAGACCAACTTACCTTTACCAAAAAAGCGCCCTGACGACACACCGCGTAACAATGTTAATCTCGATAATAAAGCCAATCAAGGTTTGTATTTCAATAAATTTTTTGACCAATGGGCGGACAAGTTCGCCAAGGTAAAAGAACCAACAAAAAATTATGACGGCGGCAAAAATGTTTGGCTTAAAGAATTTACTAAAAAAGAAACCGCCAACACGAAAACCGAAGCTGACCGCGTACAAAAGCTTGCGTTAAAGCTCGGCGGTGCGGCTTGTGAATACACCACCACTGGCCTGTTTGTTACGGGCATGGGGTTGTCGCATCCGGTGGAGAATGGGTTTTTGTGGCACCATACGCTGGGGGTTCCTTATCTGCCCGGCTCAAGCGTCAAAGGCATGATAAGGGCGTGGGCAAAACATTGGCAAGACGTTGATGACAAAGACATTGAGCGCATATTTGGGAACGATGACAAGGCGGATGATGGAGCTTCCGCCGGAAATATCATTGTGTTTGATGCCCTGCCAACCGAACCGCTTAAGCTTTATATCGAGGTCATCACCCCCCATACAGGCGATTGGCGCATTGCCACTAAGCCCACCGCCGCAAATGCACCCGCCGACTGGATCAGCCCGGTTCCGATTCCGTTTCTGGCCGTCAAAGAGGGCGCAAAATTTCAATTCGCCATGGCTAAACGAACATCAAAAACAACAGATGAAGACCTTGAAAAAGCCTATAAATATCTGGAACATGCGCTTAAATGGATCGGCGCCGGCGCAAAAACAGCGGTCGGTTTTGGGCGGTTTGAGAATAGCGAAAAGGCAGAAGCCAAAAAAGAAGCAATAGAAGCCCGCCGCCCGCCGCAAATTGAAGATAGAGTTGAAATTATTGCTGGAAATTATTCCGGACGTATAGGTGTTGTCTTAAAGTTATTTGAATATGGGGATGGCATGGCGCAAATTAAACCTGATGACGGGCAAGGTAAAATTAAAGGCACAATCCCGCTTGCTGACCTCAAACGTCTAATTGAAAACAACTAAATGACCACATATTTCGTAACCAGACACAAAGGCGCGGTGGAATGGGCGCGGGGGCGAGGAATTAAGGCGCAGCATATTGAGCATCTCGACCCTGACACCATAAAGCCCGGTGATGTGGTGCTGGGAACTTTGCCGGTCTCGGTTGCCGCGCAGGTTTGCACTCGCGGAGCAAAATACCTGCACCTGAGCCTGAAAACCCCACCCAAAAGGCGCGGGCAAGAACTAAGCGCAGAAGACATGGACGAACTGGGCGCAGAATTAATTGAATATGAAATAAGGAGAGTGTGATGGGGAAATATTGTATATTTGGCGGCGGGATTTTGGCTCTGTTTGTATTGCTTTCATTGATCTTTGCAGATTTCTTCCCAGCGGTCATAGCTTCTCTTGCAGATGGAAAATGGTGGGCAACTGGCCTTTTGAACTGGATCGTATTTGGGTTGGCAATTGCTGCATTTGTAAAGGGCTCTGATTATCTGGAAATGCGACCCTACAAGAAGTACACCGTCTACACTGGTGAAAATCGCTATAGCGAAGGTGCTAAAACATATAAGTTGGTGTCCAAAGATGCCAAAGCAATAGTAACGCAAAGTTATGAAGGATGGCAGCTTCTTAAATCAATTATTTCTCCTTCTTATTGGATTACGACACCGTTTTACGAGGATGCTATTGAAGCTGAATGGTTGGTAATTGATAGAGATAAGCGCAATATATGGATAGACTGGACAAAGCTTCGTAACAGCGAGCAGTATGATCCGGCACGAAGCAAGGCAACAACTAATGGACAGAGCAAATCCGCTCCATAGCATCACACTGGCATCAGCATAGACCCGGCCCATTCGCGGTTCGCTCATGTGCGTTCGTCATTTTGACCGATGCAATCGCTCAATCTGCTTCGCAGACCATGTCTCACCCCAGCAGTTCGCTGGGGTGAAGGGTGGTAGCAAACGATCCAGTGGATCGTTTGCAACCCTGAACGCTCGAAGCCAGCGGCCTTGCCGCGCGGCGAAGAGTTTGATGTCAATCATAAAGGGCGCCTTGACTTCAAACTATCCAAAACATCCCACTGATATCAAATCCGGCCCGGCCCATTCGCGGTTCGCTCATGTGCGTTCGTCATTTTGACCAATGCAATCGCTCAATCTGCTTCGCAGACCATGCCTCACCCCAGCAGTTCGCTGGGTGGTCTGCAGACGAGATAAATTGCCGTACATAGTATACTATGTAGTTTCTATCCCAGCAGTTCGCTGGGTGGTCTGCAGACTGAGATACCTGTCGAGATGTACGGCCATACGTCGTTTCTATCCCAGCAGTTCGCTGGGTGGTCTGCAGACAATTGTCGCGCTCTTGCGCTATGTCCCATTGGTTTCTATCCCAGCAGTTCGCTGGGTGGTCTGCAGACTTACCATTTGTAAACCATTGTTTCAAGTGAGAAATTACTAAAGTAATCCACATGATAAGAAATAAAAAGCAATCAAAAAAGAACAGATTAGCAACAGAAAGTTATCTCTACTATATAACTATTTATTTTAGTTAGTATTTATGCTAAATCCACATGATAATGATAAAAACCATCACTCACGGGCCGCGGCAGCCATTGCTTGATGATCGATCCTTATTCGGTCAAATTGTTCGCTTGCGCACACTGGAACAGTCCTGGGCCAAGGTATGGAGCAATCGCGGGGCATGTGGTGGTGACGGCATCACGGTGGAGCAGTTCTTTCGCGATGCACCTACCTATTTACGATTATTGTCAGATCAATTGCAAAACGGTGAATACACACCTGGAAAACTGCGTCAGGTCAATATCCCCAAGAAAAACGGCGGCACCCGGAGATTGGACATTCCGTCTATACGCGACCGGGTGGCGCAAGGCGCGGTGGCAAAGATAATGATGCCATTACTGGACCAGGAGTTTGAGCCATCGAGCTTTGGCTATCGACCCGGGAAATCTCACATTCAGGCAGCACGAAAGGTCAGCGCCGCATGGCGTGATGGATACCGATGGGTGGTTGATGCAGATATTAAAAACTATTTTGAATGTGTTCCTCATGATCGATTGATGGATCGGTGGGCACAATCAGTTTCACAAGGGGCGCTGTCGGCTTTGGTGGAAAACTGGTTGGTGCATTGGGCGCCAACGGGGCGCGGGCTTGCGCAAGGCTCTCCGCTTTCGCCGTTATTGGCCAATTTATATCTGGATCGAATGGATGAAAAATTTGCCGGTCAAGGTGCGAGAATAGTTCGATTTGCTGATGATTTTGTTATTTTGTGCCGCAGTCGTGCTGGTGCAGATGGCGCAATGAACAAGGTGACAAAATTACTGCACGGGCAAGGATTGCAGCTAAATGAACAAAAAACCAAAATTACTTCATTTGAACAGGGGTTTTCATTTTTGGGACATTTGTTCGTACGCTCCATGGCGTTAAAACAAATGGCGCCCATAACGGATGAGCAGTATGCTATCAAATGGCTACGCCGGATCGGTGAACAGGATCTGACAAGACAAAAAGAAACAGATCAAGCCAAAGCGATTTATGAAAGCAAACGACAACGGGGATATTCGCCGGGCTTGCGGGTATTATATATCACCAGCGCCGCACGAAGGTTAAACATCAGAAACACAGCCTTTACTGTAGAAGAGGCCAGCGGCGGCCCGAAGACAGAAAAAACATGGCGCGAATTGATCGCAATTCCCCATCAGGACGTCGACCGCATTGAAGTTTGGCCTGATGCCAGCGTTACTGAACCTGCTCAGCATCATTGCTATGGCACTGATACGCCATTGGCTTTTGTAAATGGGTGGGGAGAAACATTAGGATGGATTAGCGCGCCGATTACCCCCATGGCCGGTCGGCATCTGGCGCAGGCAAAACTCATCATGGACTCTGAGAAACGCATTGATCTGGCCAAAAGGATCGTTGATGCCAGATTGCGTAATCAGCGCGCAGTATTACGGCGGTTAATCCGGGGACGAGAGGTTCCAGCCGTTGTAACCAACTCATTAAAAGGACTTAACCGCCTAATTCGTGATCAGGCAAAGGCAAAGAACATCAATATGTTGCGCGGCTATGAGGGGGCGGCTGGTCGATTATGGTGGCCGGCAATCAGTGGGCTAATGCGACCTGAAATGCAATTTTCAACCCGCGAACGCAAAAAGGCTGACCCGACAAATATTTGTTTTAACTTTCTGTCATCACTGCTGGCTCGTGATATTTCCATCGCGGTCACGCGAGCGGGCTTGCATCCCGGATTTGGTGTTTTGCACGATGGGCAAGACCGAAAAGACGCCTGCATTTATGATTTGATGGAGGAATTCAGAGGACATTTCATTGGCGGGCTGGCGGTGTATTGCGTCAACAAGAAAATAGTTCAGACACATATGTTTTCCCGTGAGGGCTCAAAATGGCGGATGAGAACCCGCGCTACTCAAGGCTTGATACGCGCCTATGAAACCAGAGTGGAGCGCCTGGTTAAATCCCCTCGAACCGGACGCAAGGTGCGCTGGCGCCGATTGATGCTGGAGCAGGCATTGGCATTAGCTGCACATTTTGATTCTGATATTCCCTATGCGCCTTATTTGATGGATTATTAGAATGGCGGACAGTATAATGACCTTTGTTTTATGTTATGATATTTCGAGGGCCAGAACCCGGCGCAAGGTTGCACGCCTGTTAGAGGAGCGTATGGTTCGCGTGCAGCGAAGTGTATTTGAAGCCCGCATGGTCACAGATAGTGCTGTGAAATTATTTGATATGGTGCGCGAATATCTTGATCCGGATGACAAGTTGCGAATGTATGCATTGTCTCATGATGGCTTAACCCATTGCCGGGCAAGCGGTGGAACTCCATTGCCTGAGGAAGGGCCGTATTGGATATTATAACTGTAAATAATACAATCAACGGAGCAATTGCCCGGCGGCTGGTAAACCCGGCCCGAAAAGTCTGCATAAATGAGTTATCAGCCATTTGGCAGGCAAGTGCTATTGAAGCGACTATTCCTGGCTTGGGGGCGTTGATAGATGTGCCTAACCTACTTGCTAAAATCAAGGGGGCATGGGTAACCGCCCTGTTACAGGGTGCTTCTGTAGAAGCAAGGAATAATAAGCCTTGCGCCTTTCGGCCTGTTTGCTCTTATGAGGCTTTGTACAAGGAACAAGGAGCAATAGAGTTTGATCCTAGGCAAATTAATCAAATTCCGAAACCATTTGTGTTTGAAGCTGATCGGCATGGTCAAAATTTAGTGGTGCGGTTGATATTATTTGGATTTGCAAATGAGTGGAAACAAAGTGCCGGGCACTGTCTGGTGCATTGTCTGCATAATCTGGTTCGATGGAAGACCTTAGCCGATGGACTTTTTATTCCTACCCCGGTTCAGATACAGGATTTACAAATTACGGAACTAAATGCCTCTCAAGTAAACGCCTGCACAACTGATCCTGAATTAGAATTTATTACTCCATTTGATGTGGAAAGAGGTGATATATCAGAACAACCATCCTTGTTTATGTTGCGACTGGCCCGCCGTATTTACGGGCTGTCCCTGTGGCAGGAACTTAAACTAGATATAGACTGGCAGGCATTACACCAAGCCAGTCTGAATAGTGATTTTGAAATAGTTGATTCAAACAAAATATCTAACCTAAGAACAGGATCAAAACGTCAAAATCGAAAATGGGTGAAACCAGTGCGCCGGGCAACAATTTTGATTTCAGGGGCAATCCTGCATGAATACCTGCCTTTGCTTGTACTTGGGCAACAGACACATATAGGCCGAGGCGCAACCAGCGGGCTGGGCCGGTATAAATTGCATTTTAGAGACTGAACTCCATGAGGTTTAGCATGCCAAGGCCATGCCCCCAGACCCAAGGCCGCCTGTTTTAAGCATTGATATAGTTTAGAGCTTAGTCAAGTTACAAATTATTGCACTGCTTAAGTTATTGTTTCAAAGTAAAATTATCAAGTGAATCATATCCAGTATACGAAGACATACTCAGCCCGCATCATGCCCATAGGCTGGTAACTCGTAATAATCTTGTGATTTCATAAACACCTAGGATGAGCACTTACAAGAACTAATATTGGAGATATCACATGATTTTACTGTATCAAGAAGCCTTGTAATATAATCAATATGTGTAGCTACATTGTGCTCCACCAAAACGGGCAATGCCAGCATACTATGCTTATTGGTTTTATCAAAATATGCTGCATCTTGTTTGAGTATAGCCAGACGGCAATTTAATTCGGCCTTGTTTATTTCAACTTCGGCCCAGTTTACAGGAAAACGCTCTTTTGTAAAATTTGTCTGAGCCTTTGAAAATTCCGTGATTGCTTTTTCAAGGGATTGCTCATCCTTCGATAATCCCGCAAATAAAGCATAGCTAATAGCCAGATTATTTTGAGCCATTCCCCATGCCTGTGGGTCACTGTGTTGGGATAGCCCGGAGATGGCCTCTTTACAATCAGAAATGGCTTGCAAAGCATATTCCTTTTCTTTTGTTAAATTGGCTAATCGGTGCCCAATTAAACACAAGTTTTGCTTTGTTTTTGCATAATCCTTAGGCTGCATAACCTTATCAGTGTCCTCAAGACCAAGGTTTGAGCGGCGGCTTGCTTCTGTTAAATATGCCAAGCTGTCTTCACCCCCGGTAATCCCGCCAAGATACAAGTAAGTTAAGGACAGGTTTTTATTGAAGGCTGCATAACTGGTTATCGCATTTCCACTTTTTATTTCATCTTCAACGCTCTCAAACATCTTCCGGGCAGCATCTAAAATCTTGAACCGTTCAGGAAGAGTTCTTGCAAACATATGCTGTCTAACAAGTACAGTTGCTAAATTGATTTGTATAACAGCGCGCATAGACGGGAATTTATCTTCAGGTAAGTTTTCCAAAACCTCTCGGCAAGCTTTCTCCGCTTCAACATAAACTTCTTGATTATATTCATAATCGCCCAGCATTCTGTATCGATAACAAAGCTGATTTCCTGTAAGCGCATAAAGAACAGGATCTGTTTTTGGTGAAATCGTTTTCAGAAGATTTCTGTCGCTTATCACCGTATCACGAATCCAATCGCCGGTGCTCTCAAATTTGCTTTTTAACTTTGATAGTGTTTTTTTCCGCGCCTCAGTTTTAACACCCATGAAATCCAAAGGAATTTTCGTGACTTCAACCGGAACATCTCTGCTAGCCGTCAACCTGACTGGAATTGAAAAATAAATTTCATTGGTCTGGATCGCCCTTTGATCCGTATCGATAGCAGCCTCAGTATTATTTGCAGCCAAGCTTGTATAGCGAATATTTATCTGGTTCTGAGACCGCTCCCCCCAGATAAAAATATGGGCATCAACTGCTTTTAGGTCGGCTTGTGCCTTTTTGCGTTGTTCCAACAACCCTTGTGAATAAGAGGCATTAGCGCCCATATTAATTTGGTTGCAACTTGTGAACACTTCAATATCTTCAGATAGTTTCTCGTTCTTCATAAATACATCTGCCAACATGATTTGAATTTCGTTGTTAGGATCACCAGAAAAACGGCCAATGACCACGCCTAATTTATCGCTTGGCGTATTCACTTTACTATTAGTAAGCCCAGTACATTGTTTGGCAGAAAACCAACTGTCGGGCGTATTAAAAGCAACAAGACCGACAAAAAATAAAACAGGTAGCAATGCAATTGCCAGTATTCTCTTTGGAGATGGTTTCTTTTCAGGTTTAATGGCCTCATCCGTTTCCGGCAACACAGCATTATCAGGGCCTTCTTGATATAGCGACTTCGCATTCACCCCTAAAGCGCGCGCAGCCCGTTCTATGGTTTGCGGATCAACCGGCAATTCTCGAAAGAGTTTGTTGACGAGGTCTCGCGGCGCAGCATCAAGCCCTTCTCGATCTGAAATGGCATTTGCAAGAGCAATTTGTGTCTTGGGGACAATATCACTTTTGGCCAGAGCCTCGTGTAATTTAATTCGTGAGGCCCTAACTCCCCTTTTCTTTTTTGTGCTCATAATTCCCCAAAACCTTAAAATCTGTAGATAAACATTGCTAAAATAACAGCATAAAAACGTATTACTACGGATTACCGCTGTTTACATTAGATGCGCTCCTTTCTCAATTTTTCTAACAATACACGGGTAAATGTAAACACGAAAAGGAGTGTATTATGAACTCAAAACTACTTATCCTACCACTTGGGGCCTCTGTATTTCTGGCCTCCTGCTCGGGTGGCGCACCATCGAACAAAGATATTGAGCGGGCATTTAAAAACAATATGGATCAGGTTACCAGCTTGTTCGGAAGTGATTTTGGCAAGGATGCTCCTTTCTCAATAGAGAATACAAATTGCAAGAAACAGGACGCAGAGCGCTATCACTGCAACTTTTCGGTGACAGTGGACGTCCCAATGCTAGGCGGCCAACAAACATATGAACAGTCTGGCGTTTTCATGAAACGTGATGGGCGCTGGCGGCACACTTACTAGAAATTTTTAGTGAAAATAATCCGGTTCTCGCCTGAATAAATACGGCAGAACAAATATCCAAAGCGCCTATGGTTAACTTTAGCCATAAGCGCTCTTAAGGAGAACAATCATGCAATTTACGAATACATTAGCTGTAACAGCGTGTACCGCCGTTTTGTTGACAGCCTGTGGTAAATCAGATGACAGCGGCAATAAAAACACTTCGCAACAAGAGAAAACCAATGAAGAGACCAAAGTAAAACCAAAAGAGAAAGTGGTTAAACCAGATGATATGTACAGCATTGATCAATTTCTGGACACCTCCGTTATGGGGCTAAAGCCGTTGATGACAAGGGATGAGGTGCGGCAAACTTTAGAAAGTAAAGGCTTTGACATACCAACCTCTGGCGGGTTTATGGGAGCCAACAAAACCCCATTGGGAATAGAGTGTGATGATAGCACAACAGACCCATGCAAAAGAATTGGATATAGCCAACAATATGCTACCTATTCCATTAGGGAGGATTTGGAATCGGACGCCCCAGCAGAAAAAATTCTGCCATTCTTTTTTGTGGATCGCAACGGCGTTCAACGGCTTTATCAAGTTAAATATGAACGCAAATTTTCCGAGCCTATTTATGCACCAAACATGCTTGATACTTTTAAGAAGCGGTATGGCAAGCCAACTCGTGAAAATATTTCTGGCTCATCAGATGAAAAGGAAGTTTCACTATCATATAAGGTTTTTAACACTTTGCCGCGCGGGGAAACTTATCAAGATGTTCGTGCCCAGAGGGATTCTACAGTATTTTACGGGAATAACTTAATTAAAGCAGCATCCAAATCACGGAACAAATGCTTAAAGGACAGAATTAACGAATATACAGAAAAATGGGATGATTGGTGTTCATATTTGATGGAACTGGATCCATATGACACCCATCTGTTTTTTGCTACTTCTGAAGATTCTGAAGCACTTGATATTCGTATCAGCTCTACAGAGGTAACAGTTGGCATCATTGGAAGGTTTTTACCCGAAGCTGCTCGCAGCTTTGCACGAGAGCTGAAATTAAAAGAACAGCTTAACGCCTTGGAACAGCGGAGAAATAAGAAAGTCGAGGGTCTAGATGATTTGTAGAATAACTATCCTGTTTATTATGGCCATTACATCCGGGTTTGCCTCAATTGTTTATGCAAGCCCAGATGAGGTTTCTCTTGACGAATTTCTTGCTATGTGGGTTGGCAAAGGGGGCTTTGATATTGATGACAGAGAGCTACATATTGGCTACGCATTGGACACTCATAGAAAGGCATGGATCGATGTTGCCTCTAATGAATTCAAGAAAGACGCATTCCTAGATGAAATGCGGGCTAAGATTCTAGAAGCAAGCGATCAAGATTGGAAGGAGTTTAAGTACGAAACAATACTTAGACTAGACTATTCAGAATATGATAAAGAACGAAAGGGTTTTCCCATAACCGTGGGCCCGCGGTTTTCTATCCATGAGAGGCTTGGTTCACGAAATGTGAATGAAATAGTCCAGATATTTTTTCCTGAAATCAAGCGGTTGAATTTTATTGAAATAGAGCCCGCAGAAGCAGAAAAAATCCGGGAAAAAGATGGTACGTTAAATAATTTTTATGTACTGGTTCGCTGGCAACCAAAAGCAATCGTTCGTTCTAAAAAACGGATAATTGCTAAAATTATGGAAACCCATGTATATAGAGACAGAAAGCTTAGTGATCTGATACAAAGTGATACGAATTATACCCCATGACCTGCTCTATTCTGGGATAATCTTGCAGGCTTGGAAACGTATTCAGTTCACCAGCAGGCTCTATCAAGCTGAACTTCCGGCGTGCTGATTTCGCTGATGGGTCATGTTCGTTACTCATGATTGGTTAAGCAGAACAAATCTTACCAATCAGAAACGGCATGACCTTAACCCCATTGGCACTAGGGCAAAATATCCTTGGCGGGATGGTGAGCTTTGCCTAAAACTCAATATAATCTTCCGCCAAATCTGCACAAAGCCAATCAGGATGCGCCATGTTCAGGCATGTGAATACATCGCGCCAATGGGTGTAAGTTTCCTGACCGCTGGATGCATAAAGGCGGGCATTAAGCCGCGCCCCCAAGGCCAGGTCATCATGTTTTGGATAGGTTCCTTGTAAAAGCTCAGCCTGTTGCTCTGGGCTGGGCGGTTCATGGCGCGGGATAGAAGTCGCCACTTCCAAATGATCATCGAGCAAATAGCGTTCGGCTTCTTCACCTGTTACATCGCTAAATTCCCGGGTCATAAAATGGTAACAAGACACCAGATCATCCACAGGCATGCCGCCTTCGCTCTTGATATAATCCGCATGGCGTTTGCGCGCCGCTACAATATCAATGCCGTCAACCATGTCATCCTCGTCAACAATCCCGGCAAGGACAAGGTAGAGATAACGGGGGTGGATTTTACTTTGCTCGTATTTTTGCGCTTCCATGATGTTTGTCCGGTTTATCTTCAGGGTCATCATAACACCAGCCTGTTACAATTTCAAATTATAGAGCGGAGAATCCGCGTTAATAATAATTGGACCTGCCGTCTCATTAGCGCAAACAACCGCGCTTAAAATAGCCGCTAGGCGATAGCGCAGACAAAAATGGTGGGCCCGGTAGGACTCGAACCTACGACCAGACCGTTATGAGCGGTCGGCTCTAACCAACTGAGCTACAGGCCCTAACCAGTTTGGTGAAGTTCTATGCCGTATCAAAGCCAGCTAGACAAGATGCAAGCAGCAGCAAAATTACATTTTTCAGCTTTTAGTAACCCGCAAACCGACATTAAGGCGCATCAGGCTGCAACCAGGGTAACACGCTTAACCTGTTTTAGGAGCCAGCGCGCCACCTTGATGCCCAACCGCAGAATGTGCCAATTAATAGACCCTGACCATATCCTATGATTTAGCAAGATAGGCAATAAACAAGGCGATCAGCAAGAACGCCGCCGCCCAGCCTGTCAACACGCCTCCAGGAACAATTCTGGCAAAGGCACCTTGTGGGCTCAGCAATGCTGTTAATGAACGACCAGCGTTTTGTATCTTTGAGTCTATGGCGTTTTCTACCGCTGCAAACAAACGATCAGAAATTGCATTTAGCCACAAAGCCAGATGTTTGAGCGGTTTTCGCCACAGCCAGTCCACATCCAAAATCGTCATGCGAACTTCCGGAGGATAGAGGCCAATACGGATCAGCAGGCCAAAGGCAAATATAGCCGCCAGCAATAATTGCATTTGCCCGACAATATGCACAAATGTGTATGGCTCATAAATAACCGGGTACGGCAACAGGCTGTAGAACCAGCCATAATTAACACCAAGGAAGATGCACAAGAATGCCGCAATTCCCATAGCCAGCAACATATTCCACGGCGCCTCTTTGGGGCGTTTTTTGCTGTCATGGGCAAAAAATGCAAAATATGGGATTTTAATACCGGCATGTTCCAGTACTCCGGCAGAAGCAAAAATCAGCACTCCGAACACAAACCAGTGCCCCTCATCTGCCACTGCCGCCAAAATCAGAGATTTGGAGACGAAGGCGGAGAATAAAGGAAATGCAGAAATTGCCGCGGCCCCGATTAAACAGAAGAATGCAGAAAACGGCATTGAGCGGAACAGACCGCCAAGCTCAGTGGCCTTGGCTGTACCGGTGCGCAGCATAACCGCCCCCACACTCATAAACAGCAGCCCCTTAAAGATCACATCGGCAAAAGCATGGGCAGCGGCACCATTTATGCCCAAGGTGGTACCAATTCCGATCCCCACGACCATAAAGCCCAATTGGTTATTTACCGAAAATGACAGCACCCGGCGCAAATCATTTTCTATCACCGCAAAGAACACCGGGAAGGCGGTCATAATCATGCCGATATAAATAAGAATGTCCTCACCGGCAAACCCTCTGGCCAGAGCATATACAGCCATTTTGGTGGTGAATGATGACAGAACCACTGTGCCGGAGATTGTGGCCTTGGGGTAGGCATCCTGCAACCATGAATGCAGTAATGGAAATGCGGCCTTTATGCCAAAGCCCAGGAATAACAGCCAGCCGGCCAATCCAGTCTCCAGACCAATATGTTCAAAGGCCCAGCTTCCGGTCTGGCTATGTAGCAATACGGCTCCGGCCAGCAATAATACGCCAGATCCCACATGCATTACCAGATAGCGCATCCCCGCCTTGCGCGAAGCCGCGGTTCCTGCACGCCAAATAAGAAATACCGATGTAATTGCGGTTAATTCCCAAAATACAAACAGGCTGAGCAGATCTCCTGCGAATACGGCACCCATTGCCGATCCACCATAAATCGCCGCCATGGCATCTTGAACCCGGTCACGCTCATGCAATGAATAAATCGCATTGATAAATGCGGCAATAATAAAGATCAAAGCCCATATGCGTGACAGGCCATCAAAGCGAAACGGCTGTAAGTCAAGCCCAATAGCAGCAATATGAATACCGCCATAACTGCCAAAGACGCTGACCTGCATCCATAACCACAAGGCCACCAGCGGTGCCGCAAGCGCCACAAATTTGCGCTGCCTCCAATCGGGAAGCAATGCCATTAAAAACCCGGCAATCAATAAGGCAAAGGCCGGATTAACCGGAGAAGATAAAAGCTCAGCCATCGTCTTCTCCACCTTCATCTTCGTAATAGTCTTCGGAGCGACCGGTTAATTTGCGCAGCGGCCAGCCCATCAGCACTGCAAACGTAAATGCTAGAAATCCAAAAATCGCATAACCGCCAATAGCAGCTTCCCACTCAAAGTACCCATAGGGTTTTTTGATATAGTTCATAGCTATAGAAATCACCATCAATACACCTATAAACCACATGAAATTACGTTGCACTCCATGAGATCCCAACCACAAAAAGGGTCTTGCTGCCGGGTGAATTCCATCATCCGGCTTGCCATCAGCACCGCCCGAGCTGGTGTTTTTATCGGCAGTTGGTTTTTTACTGGCTGGTTTTGATGCTTTGGCCATTAACTGCCTCCCTCAAAGACTGGGCGTAAATAATCCATAATCGGTACTGCCATAAAAAATAAAACCAAAGTAGCTGCTGCGGTTAATACCGGGGGAAGCACGGTTAATACCGGCGGCCTGGCATCTGCAATATTATTTTCCTGCGATTCAGCCTTTTTCATAAAGGCATTTACCGATATGGGCAGCAAATACACGATGTTGAGCAATGAGGATAAAATCAGCGCCATAACCAGCCATTGATCTGCCTTGTCTGTCATTCCCATGAACAATAGAAATTTGGGCCATACACCGGCAAAGGGCGGCAAGCCAATAATGGACAGAGCCCCGATAAAAAAGGCAATAAATACCATTGGCATCGCTTTGCCCATGCCATTCATCTTCGACACTTCCGTGGTATGATTAGAGCTGTAAATTGAACCTGCACACATAAACAGGGTGATTTTGCCAAAAGCGTGCATGACGATTTGCAATGCAGCCCCCAACAAAGCCAAAGGTGTGGCAATCATCGCCCCAAGTGTAATATAGGACAATTGCCCGATGGTAGACCATGCCAGACGGGCTTTTAAGTTATCCTTGGTCATCGCTATCAATGACCCGATCACAATCGTAATAGCTGCCAATATCGCCAGCCAATGAGCCACTGCAGAATCCCGAACCACATCCATTCCAAACAGGTAAACCACAATTTTCACCATGGTGAATACACCGGCCTTAACCACTGCCACTGCATGCAAAAACGCACTGACCGGAGTTGGCGCAACCATGGCATTGGGCAGCCACATATGCACCGGGATCAAGGCTGCCTTGGCAATTCCAAAAGTATACAGCACCAGCAAGGTTCCAATAATTCCCGCCCCAAGAGTACCGGCAAACAAGCCGCCAGCCACGAACTCGGTAGAACCGGCAAATACCTGTGTTGCAATAACCGCCGGCAATAACAGGCCAATAGAAGTTGCCATTAATATAGTAAGATAGATACGACCGCCGCGTTTAGCCTTGGCATCACCGTTATGAGTAACAAGCGGAAAAGTTGACAGGGTCAAAATTTCATAAAAAACGAACAGGGTCAGCATGTTACCAGAGGCCGCAACCCCCATGCTTGCAGCAATCGCCACGGCAAAAAATGCAAAAAATCTGGTTTGATCCTTGGCATTGGTTCCGCGCATATAGCCGATACCGTAAAGAGTATTCAGCAAAAACAGACTACTGGCCAAAGCTGCAAACAGTGCGCCTAACGGCTCCAACGTAAATTGTAATGACAAGCCGCCACCAATATCAGCCAATACCAGGCTGGGTCTGGAGCCGGCACCAACTGCTTTTACCAATGCAATCACATTAACCAGCAGAGCCGTTCCCATAACCAGATTGATTATATCGCGAAAGTTTGGTGCTTTACCCGCAAGCACAATCCCGGCGCAGCCGATGGCAGGGATAATCAATAACAGGCCAAGCCCTAACTCCGGTGTCCAGTTCATGACCCTTCTCCACCAATCAGAGCGCTAGCGGCAGTTTCCGCCAGGCCAAATGGCAAGGACGGATCAAAGAAGAACCAGACATTTGCCAGCACAAGAATATAAAGCGCAATCAATGATAAAACCGGGGTTTTAACTTTCATAACAGAACCATCTGCATGTTTTGCCGGTTCATGCAGATACATTGCCTCGATCATTTTCCCCACATAAAAAATTGCCAGAACCGAGCTTACGACAATGGCGACCACAGCCCACCACCAACCACGCTCCAGCGCCGCAATCACCAGATAATATTTGCTGATGAATCCTGCCGTTAATGGAACCCCCATCAAGGACAGGCCAGCAACAGTCAATCCGGCAGCTGTAAATGGCATGGTCTTGCCCATTCCGCGCATCTCGCTGATGCGAACCACACCCAGCCCAAGACCCGCCAGACCAATAGCCATGAACAACGCCCCTTTCATCAGGGCATGATTAAACAGATGCAGCAGGCCCGCAGACAGGCCGGCAGCAGTCCCTAAGGACACCCCAAGCAACATATATCCTACCTGTGCCACCGAGGAATAAGCCAGTAACCGTCGAACATCCGGCTGAAAACTGGCCTGCACAGAACAGACAATCATCGCCGTTACCGCCATCGGAGCCAGAACAAAGTCAAACATAGCCGTTTCAAAAGAGGAGCCGGTTTGAAACACTGAGAACAAAAACCTGATTAGCAGGTAAAGCGCAACCTTGGTTGCAGTTGAAGCCAAAAACATGCCGACTATACTTGGAGAAAAGGCATAGGCATTTGGCAGCCAGGTATGCAACGGAAACATCGCTGTTTTCAGGCCAAGACCGATCACAATAAATGCGAAGGCAGCCCGCACCACCCTGTCGTCACCCATTCCTGCCAGAATGCTTGAAATGTCCGACATATTCAGCGTGCCGGTGACCATGTACAATAAACCAACACCGATAACAAAGAATGTGGCACCGATTGTGCCCAGTATAAGATAATTATAACTGGCTGTTAGGGCCTGACGGTTTTGTTTTGCGCCCATCGCCACCAATACATAAGTGGATATCGAGGAAATTTCCAAAAACACAAATACATTAAAGGCATCAGCAGTTGCCGCCATGCCGAGCAGACCGGCAACGCAGACCAAAAACGTACCAAAAAACATTGACTGTTTTTTGGGATCTATTTCATGTTCTACGGTTGGCAGGCCAAACAAAAGCGCTAAAAGCGCCATGGCTGACACCAGTGTAATAATGAGCGCATTTAGACTGTCAATTTGATAGGCAATACCTAATGGCACCTCCCAATTACCCATCTCATAGCCAATGGTTTCGCCGCCCAAAACCAGATTAAGCATAAACAAGGACAGGATAAAGGACGCCAGCACACACAATACCGCCCAAGCCCAGGCAATACGCCCACGGCCCAAAAGCGCGGCAACGGCACCACCAATCAACGGGATTACAACCACAAGGGCTGCGGCATTAGACCAAAGAGCATCAATGCCTATAGCACTGGAGGAACCTATACTTTCCAATATCATGACCCGCCGGCCTCCTGCTTGTACTCGGCCTCGTTAATCTGCACTTCCTCAATTGAATTATATGCTTCGCGAATACGAACCACCAATGCAAGACCAACGGCTAAAGTGGCAACACCAACCACAATTGCTGTTAGAATTAAAACATGGGGCAATGGATTGGAATACACGATACCCATTAGCGGATCGCTGGCCACATCAAGAGCGGCTTTAACATCCGCAACCGGCTCTTTTACCAGAGACTCAGCAGATGCAATTGCCCCATCACCACCGGACTTTACATAGTCAGAAGTCTCTTTTGCGTACTTTTTGGGAAGATATTCCAAAATCGGTGGCCGCCCCTCCACCACTTTTCCAATTGAAATATATAATTGAAAAACTGATGTCTGGAAAATACCCAGGCCAACAAGCTTCTTTACCAGATTGCCCGTGGAAATGACCACATAAAGCCCGGTCATCATCAAAATAATGACCACCCAATAGTTAAAATGTCCAACAATGAAATCCAGCATAGCAATTACCAGTTCTGGTCCTTCAAATCCCGATACCGACCGGCAAATCCGTAATAAATCGACAACATAACACCAGCGACCGTCACCAGAACCCCAAGCTCAATAATCAGGATACCGACATGTTGTGCGTGAATAGTGTCGTGAGTATCCAGCATATTATAATCAAGGAATTTGCCGCCCATAATAATAGTTACCAGCCCAAGACCGCCATAAATCAGCACGCCTAAAATACTACAGAACCGAACCAGAGCCGGAGGCAAAGCACGTCTGGTTTCAGCCATGCCAAAAATCAGGGAATACAAAATCACTGCCGAGGCAAAAATCACCCCGGCCTGAAACCCCCCGCCGGGGCCGTAATCGCCATGAAAATGTACATAAAGCGCATAAACAACAATCAGCGGTATCAGCATTTTGGCAATAACACCCAATACCACATGGTGGTTTGAAGGAGACTTTATCGCCTCAGAGGCAACCGAAGAATTCTTTGCCGGTTTTTCTTTTTTGCCTGCCGGCTCGCTATTTTCACTACCGGGTTTTGTGCCATCAATACCCAAAATCAGCATAACGCCAAACCCGGCAGTAAGAACCACGACAACTTCGCCAAAAGTATCAAAACCACGATAACTGGCCAGAACTGCAGTCACCACATTAGGCACCGAAATATCGGTAATGGTACGTGTCATATACTCAAGACCGACATAGCTGTTGGCTGGAGAATTGGCATCGCCGAACATTGGCATGTCATAGGTTGCATAAAACAAGGCGACACCCGTTGCTGTTACCACCAGCAAAGCTGTCCAGTGCCGAAGCGGCGTAGTTGGTAGCGCCCTGCGCGAGGTAAGCAGCATGGCACCAAGCATTAAAACCGTGGAAATACCCGCCCCCACAGCAGCCTCTGTAAACGCCACATCCACAGCATCCAGCGAAACAAACCAGGTTGCCGCCAGCAGGGAATACACACCAAACAACATGACAACTGAAAACAAATTGTTCAGACGGACAATTGCAATGGCCACAACCACCAACATGCTAAGCAATATCATGTCCAAAATCGTAAACAGATTGATCGGCAGATTCATGTCTACCGGAAAACTCATTTCCATTTATCCGTCCTCGCGATCACGTGGATGCGGAGGCGCAATAGTCCCAAGACGAGGCTTCAGCCCCGCCTTGTGCGCCGCGTTGGCTACAGCGTGCGTAGCCGTCGGAGATGTTAAAAACAGCAACATGCCAACCAAAGCCAGTTTGGCAGAAGTCTGTGTCAGTCCAGATTCCACTATCATCCCACCCAGTAGAAAAATAGTTGCCAGAGTATCAGTAATGCCTGCTGCGTGAATGCGAGCGTAAAAATCCGGCAAACGCAAGACACCGATTGAACCAATAAGCATAAAACACGCGCCAGCCAGCATCATGGCACCGGCAAGACCATGACGGGCAAGATCCAGCCATACCCCCCACTCAATCATTTATCTTCTCCTGCTGCATATTCCCGTGGAGCCATATCTGACAAGGCAATATCCAAAGACCGGTACCGGAAAAATTTAAGAACTGCGATTGTACCAATAAAATTCATCAGCGCGTACAATATGGCAATATCAACCCCGTCCGGTCGATTGATCAAAAAGCTGAACAGACACAAAAACAAAACCGTTTTGGTTCCAAACGAGTTAACCGCCAAAACACGGTCATACAATTGTGGCCCGCGCAGCAATCGGGCCAATATCAGTGCCATAGAAAGCGTAATCAGTAAGGAAATAAAGAAAATCAAAACGCTGGCTCCTTCTCTCCGGCAGCAATGGCGCATCTTCTAGCCATTTCCGCAAAATCACCGCGATTGGTCATTTCCTTTAGAAGCGTATGCACAATCACCTCATCATCATCGAGGTCAATACTAACCGTCCCCGGAGTAAGAGTAATGGAATTAGCAAACAAAGCCCTACCAAACCCACTGGAAGGCAGGGTTTTTACTCGAATTAATCGTGGTGTAAGCACCATATCGGGGCGAAGAATCGTTGCACTTATGATTATGGTGGATTTCCATATTTCCACCACCAGCCACACTAAATAAGGCACCATGCGAAACAGATTAAAATACGGGACTGACTCATTATCAATAATACGCATCCTGATTGTCAGAATAATCGTAAAAATCACTGATGCCGAGCCAAGCCACAACAAAAGCGGTTTATTAAAATAGCCCGAAAGCACAAGCCACAAAGTGACCAGCACAATAATCAATGCTATAATATAACGCACACCAATATAACGCATACTCCCCCGCCCTCGACTCACTTTTTAAGGCAGTGAGAGTTTACGCAAGAGAATTCGGATTGCCAGTCTTTTCGGTCAGTTTACGAAGGGTTTTGCATAATTTTCGCCATACACGAAAATTTTGCCTGTTTTACTCTCTGTCAAATAGAATTGCATACGGTAATTGAGGCCTGAACCTTAAGAGAATTTCCAATTCATAAAAACCGGAATTTGCTTCAAGTCCTGCTTATCGCATTTTTGGCCGCAAAACCCGCGCTTAAAATAGCGAGGCTTGCCGTCGCGGTAGCGCACAAAGAGTCCTCAAGTAGCCGCTAGGCGATAGGACATTAAAAGAGCTCCCACTTTTGCTTGCAAATGCTTTAGCCTCTGGTGCCAAACACCAATGATGCTGCTCGATCTGGTGCGCTAAGATTATAAGCCTCGCCCATATCACCTTCTCGAATTCGCCGACGCAGGTCACTGGACAAAGATGAGCTAAGCGCCCAGTTCCAGTATCGAAGCACAGTTTGCGCCTTGTTTGATGAAAGCGTATCAAACGTATACAAAACCCGCTCAAACCCGGCATCATTGTTCAGGTTTTCTATTCTGCAACGCCCCATGGCGGCCCACATCTTGCCCAGATACTCCCGCTTCAATCCCGTAGCCTTGCACAAAACTGCAATCGGCTCACCGCCCTGATCCGCCAGAATTCTTGCCCCGGTTATCGGCTTAATTCCCGAAAGATAGGAAATTTCCTCTGACACCGCCACATCCATTTTTACCATAGCAGCATCCACCGCATCTTCCAGACTGCTATACGGACTTTTTGCCAGCGCAGCACGATTGCGCTGCCGCCGTTCAATGAACTGTATGGCCTTGCGCGCCAGAGGATCCTGCCAGTTTTCAGCTGCAACCATCTCAAAAACATCAGCCGCAGACTCTTGCATCAGCACCCGATCCACACAAAAGCGCAGAAAAATCCGTTTTCGATCCTCCTCATTCGCCCACCAGAACAAGGTTAAACCCTGACTTGGCCGCAATTCAGGCCGCGACAATAACAGGCCGCACAGGCTCGTGTGAGCCCTTGTAAGCTCCACCAATGCCTCTAATGAGCGGTTTGACAGGTTGGCTCCCGGGTTGCGCAGCAATTCTTTGGCCACTTCTGCTTCTGCATAGGAGGTCAACTTTTCAACGACCAGCTCGCTAACATGTTTACGTCTGGCAATCAGTATCCGGTGCTTTAGCCCGCCATTTGTGGCAGCATGAACCAGATCCACATCAGAAATAGCCAGGCTGCTCTCTAAAACCGGAGCTGCAATATCAAACTCATCAGCCGCCAGCATACGCAATAATAAGGGCGGAACATCGCCAAGACTTGCCACCCTGCGCGCGCAACGCGCCCGCAATTCCGGTTCGGCCTCGCGCAGCATGTCCATCAACAAATCACCAACCATGTGGCGCTCTACCGGCGAAATACGGCTATCCGGCAGGCATACCAGATCCGACAGGCGCTTTAACAGGATCGAACGCGCCCGACCAATGACCGGGGACTCTGGCGCAGTTTCAGGCACTTTGGCAGCCTCAGATATCATTTACCTATCCTGATATTTGCGTATTTAACGAACAGCAGTGAAGCAAGCCTTGGTTAACCAACCGTCACTTATGTCTAAAATTCTGCTGTTACTTAAGGTCTTTCAGATCGAAATTCCAGCAAAAAACCGGCCAGAGCCACCGTAAAGAAGCCAAGAGCCATAAAAAACAGTATCGGGCTTTTTACATATTCGCCATCAGGGGCAAATGAAACAGGGGCATTGATGCCAAGGAACGGGGACAGGTGAAAGCCAATTGCTCCACAGAGCACAACCAAGGCCAGCAGCAGACCAAACCGGCGTACTGGCGGCCACAGCAATAACAGGGCAGACACAATTTCCGCTGCTCCGATGAACCTGCGCACCCATGGCTCAAATGCGTTAATACCAGTTGTAACAGCAATATAACTAAACACTGCATTGGGATCAGTAAATTTCTGCGCACCCATGAATATCAAGAACAAAGCCAAGACAATTGCTAAAGACCAACTGATTTTTTTCATTTTCCCCTCCCCGCTGTTTTGCTGTATATTGCCCAGACAACCATATATTTTCCAATCACATTTGTGAGACCAGAACTTGATGAAAAAGCTATCACAACATCAGATAGAAATTGCCCGCAACCACGGCACCGAAGCACCGTTCTCCGGGCCGTGGCTGCATGAGAAACGCACTGGCACCTATTCCTGCGCAGCCTGTGGCAACAAGCTGTTTTCCAGCACCTGCAAATACGACTCAGGCTCTGGATGGCCAAGTTTCTGGCAAATGCTGCATAAGTCCTCCCTTGCAACAACCATTGATACAAAGCTGGGAATGGAACGAACCGAAGTGCATTGCGCCAATTGCAAGGCCCATATGGGGCATGTGTTTGATGATGGCCCAAAGCCTACCGGGCTGCGTTATTGTATCAATGGCACGGTACTTGATTTTGAGCCATCTGATCAAACTTCCTAAAGCATCTTTGAACTGCAAAACCCGTCCTTAAAATAGCGAAGCGGTAGCGCACAAAGGAGCTTCCCACTTTTGCTAAAAATGCTAAATCTTTATCTGTCGCATTTTTGGCCGCAAAACCCGCGCTCAAGTAGCGAGGCTTGCCGTCGCGGTAGCGCACAAAGGAGCTTCCCACTTTTGCTAAAAATGCTA
This sequence comes from Robiginitomaculum sp., assembly GCA_015485155.1. GTDB lineage: Bacteria > Pseudomonadota > Alphaproteobacteria > Caulobacterales > Maricaulaceae > Robiginitomaculum_B. The sequence goes on from WFUF01000008.1 coordinate 140,986, forward strand.
AA
>WFUF01000009.1 GCA_015485155.1 Robiginitomaculum sp.
AGCTCTTACATTATAACAGGTTTGGCAGGTGCGGGCGCCTTTTACACTTATCCCCGTAGCTCAAGGGTCAGTTAGTACACCTAAGGGTCATTTAAGGGTAAGTTTATTACCACAAAGTGCTGTTTTGGTATGATTACAGTGTCTCTCAAGTGTCACGCAGGGACAGCCAAAATCTGCACTGACCCTTAAGAATGACCCTTAATTGGTGACCCTAATAGTGACCCTCACCTCAAACCGTCACTTGCGACTTTGATCAGGTGTCCATCTCTGCAATTGGCTAGGGGGAGAATAGTGAAAATTTATCAACCGCTCTTAGTGCAAAACCACATGGATGGATTTACGGGTCGAGCCCGGAATGACGGGGGTGTGGACTCAATAATTGCTCTTCCACCCCCTACTCCTTCGCTTCCAAATAAATCTCGTTGCCTTGTTCGCGGAATTTGTGTTTCATTTCTTCCATGCCCCGTTCTATGTCGGCTTTTTCATTGTCCGACAGGCCATCGGCATAATTGCGCACGTCCTGAGTGATTTTCATCGAGCAGAATTTCGGCCCGCACATGGAGCAAAAATGTGAAGTTTTATGCGCTTCCCTAGGCAGTGTCTGATCATGATAATTTTGCGCAGTTTCTGGATCCAGCGATAAATTAAACTGATCCTGCCAGCGAAACTCAAACCGGGCGCGGCTAACAGCATCATCGCGCAATTGCGCTGCCGGATGTCCCTTGGCCAGATCGGCTGCATGAGCGGCCAGCTTATAGGTTACTACGCCTACTTTCACGTCATCGCGATCGGGCAGGCCAAGATGCTCTTTGGGGGTGACATAACAAAGCAAAGCCGTGCCGTACCAGCCGATTTGTGCCGCACCAATGGCAGACGTTATATGGTCATATCCCGGTGCAATATCGGTGGTTAGTGGCCCAAGGGTGTAAAATGGTGCTTCGCCGCAGACTTCGAGTTGCTTGGTCATGTTTTCACGGATTTTGTGCATTGGAACATGCCCCGGGCCCTCGATCATCACCTGACAACCATGATCCCATGCCACATGGGTCAACTCGCCCAAGGTTTCTAATTCGGCAAATTGCGCCCGATCATTGGCATCGGCAATAGAGCCGGGACGAAGCCCGTCACCAAGCGAAAAGCTGACATCATATTTACGGGCTATTTCGCAAATATCGGTGAAATGCTCGTATAAAAAGCTCTCTTTATGGTGATGCAGGCACCATTTGGCCATGATCGAACCGCCGCGCGAAACAATGCCGGTTACCCGCTCGGCGGTCAGGTGAATATAGGCCAGCCGCACCCCGGCATGAATGGTAAAATAATCAACCCCCTGTTCGGCCTGTTCAATCAAAGTATCGCGAAAAACTTCCCATGTCAGGTCTTCGGCCACACCGCCAACTTTTTCCAAAGCCTGATAAATCGGAACCGTACCAATTGGCACTGGTGAATTGCGTAAAATCCATTCGCGGGTGTTGTGGATATTGCGGCCCGTGGACAGATCCATAACCGTGTCGGCTCCCCAGCGAATGGCCCAGACCATTTTTTCCACTTCTTCTTCCACCGAAGAGCCCAAAGCGGAATTTCCAATATTAGCATTGATTTTGGTTAAAAAGTTACGGCCGATAATCATCGGTTCCAATTCCGCATGATTGATATTTGCTGGGATGATCGCCCTGCCTCTGGCTATTTCATCACGGACAAATTCAGGGGTAATATGGGGCGGGATTTGCGCGCCAAAACTCATGCCCTGGTCAATGTTTTTTTGCGCATTTTCTACCATCGCCCGGCGGCCAAGGTTTTCACGCTCGGCAACAAAATACATCTCATTAGTGATAATTCCAGCCCTGGCAAATTCCAATTGCGTACAAGGCTGATCGCCTTTGCTGCGTAAAGGTTGATAGGCTTTGGGAAAAGCCCGTGCCAGATATTTGCCCCGGGCTCCGCCATTATCCAAAGCAGTAACCTTGCGTCCCTGATAGGCTTCAAGCCCGCGATCACCATACCAGTCAAGCCGATGGCGGGCCAATCCTGCATCAACATTGATGTTTTGCGTGGCATCAGTATATGGCCCTGAAGTGTCATAAACCCGCACCGGTGGCTCATTGGCGGTTTCGTGCAAGGTAATCTCGCGATGCGGCACCTTTAGCGCCGGTGCCATTGCTGGCGAGGTATATATACGCTTTGAGGCCGGCAACGGTCCGGTGGAAACAGTTTGCGGTGTAAACTCTGATGATTTTGGTGGCTTGTTCATAATGGTTCCTATCCCTTCGTCGGCATTACCCGAACAGGTTCAACGGGTGTATTCTCAGCCGCAGGCAATAGAAGGCGAATCGCCACGGCACCCCTGGAGGTTCTGATTGTAAAGTATTGGCTACAAATTGGACAGACGAGCCTGACATACTTTGGCATTTACAAAACAAGAGGTTTGCAGAAAGTCTTTTTGCTGCTGCGATAGTTCTGTGTCCACCAATACTAATTCCACAGACTCCAATCGGTGATTTTGCATAGGTGCTTCTGCGTTTTGATGCAGATCATTTACAAGTGCTTTTGTCATATGCACGACTTTTACCTGCTCACGTTCAATTACACGCCACAAAATCTGATTGTTCATGGCAGTGTGCTCAGCATCACAAACCACCACATCAGAGCCGGTTGCAAGAGCCGCAACCATATTGAGCCAGTTTAATTGCTGGTTTGTGTCTGCCACAAAAATATGGGCGCCAGCTCCAATATCCACCCATAACAGCCAATTCATCATCTCGGCCAGTAGCCAGTTACCGCCACTGATTTTTATAAATTCAGGGCTGCTCTCTGTGTGTGAAAATGCGAGATCCTGTGCGAAGTTTACATATCGGTATGGAAAACCACCGCCTTTGCCCAAAGTATTAAATCTGCTCCACGGGAAAATATTGTTCAAAGCCTGCACATCAGTACGCGAACCGGCGCATGGTACCGGCACAATAACCAGGTTATCTTTAACCTCAGACGACAGTTCTTTAAGAAAACCCCCGTGGTCAACCCATGCTCCACCACGCCTGTAACCATCACAGGTGATGATGACTTTGGGCGAAAACTCCGCCCAAAGACTATCCCGTCCACTGTTGTTGATGGCCCATGGTGGTTCAATAACACATACCAGCCCCATCCAACTGGCCCCTAAAAATGCTGCTATTTTTTGTGGTGTATCGGGGAGATGAAGAATAATCCTGTCACCCGGCTCCAAGCCTAATTCATGAAAGGCTGAAGCAAATCTGCCAGACATTTCCTTTAACCTTGCCCGCGACCAGATTGTTTTGGGGCCATCCTCCGCCCACCCTATTAAACTGTCATCATTTAATGGGCCAAAGGTGAAAATATTCTCCGCAACATTAATTCTGGCATTTGCAAAAACCTGTTCGGCGCGGGGGGATTGTATAGTATTGTTTTGGCAAATATCGCCCTGATCCCCCTTGATTTCACAAGCTAGCCAAACACCCTGCCACCATGCTGCTGTGTGTTTCTCTATCCAGTTTTGCAATTCTTCATGCCAGTTATCTTCCCCGACCTTGATACCGGTCAGAGTTTGAACCAGCAGATTAAAACGCGAACTGAACAAACTGTGATCAGGAATTTGCAATCCCATTTGCATTATCCTTATCGATTCCAATACAGGCCTTTTAGTGTCCATAAAACAGTCTATCTGGCAATTCATTTTGCCAGTACCTGCTAATTTTTCAAAGAATAATAATGTGCGCTGTAATGTTACATTGTTTTGAGCGTCTATATCTCAGTACAGTATTTTAATTCCACAAGTGACGTATCTGGAAAAAAGCTTTGGGGCCGATCAGTCAGCCCCGGCAATAACGGAGAAAGCACGATGAACAAACAACCTGAACATATTTATGAAAAAAACCTGTGGACTGATATTTACGCTCTGGGCATGAGTCTGGGACTATTTTTGGCCATAACCTTTAGCCTTTGCGTTGGCTTTGGCCTGGTATTCCCAAATTCCACAATGTATCAAAGCTGGTTACCACTTTTGCCGTGGGTTAACTGGATGGATATACCCAGCTTCTTTCTAGGTTTAATTGAAACTTTCGCCTATGGCTGGTATATAGCTTTGGTGTTTGTGCCAATTTTCAACTTCTTCCAAAACAGGAGATTGAAATGACCGACCAAAGTCAAATTCTGCAAAAGTCAACTAGCCGCTCGTTTTTTGCGCCCATGATCCTGCACAATGTATTGAAGAAGCTTCTTGTCAAAGGTGGGCTGATAGTGTTGCTGCCTGATGGAAAAAAACTTTGTATAGGTACAGACAGGCCGACTGTGACCGCAAGAATACATGACTGGAAAACGGTCTGGCAAATACTGATAAATCCTGATTTGCGCATTGGCGAGGCTTATATGGATGGTCGCCTGACCTTTTCCAAAGGCGACGTCTATGATTTTCTGGATTTATGTTTACGCAATCTTGATCGTGGCAAGGGGTTGTGGGTTCGCAAGGTGCAACAAGGTATGCGAATGTTGTGCCGCCGTTTAATGATGCACAACCCGATTGCAAAATCCCAAAAAAATGTCGCGCACCATTATGATTTATCCGATAGGCTTTATGAGCTGTTTTTGGATGCTGACCGGCAGTATTCTTGCGCATATTACCCATCTGCAAGCGATACCTTAGAGACCGCACAGGCTGCAAAAAAACAACATATTGCTGAAAAACTGCTGCTAGAACCGGGGCAGAGCGTCCTTGATATTGGTTGTGGCTGGGGTGGTCTTGACAGGTTTTTAGCTGAAACAAGTGACGTAGAAGTAACCGGTATCACCTTATCCGAGGAACAGCTTGGATATGCAAAAAAACAGATCCAGAAAAAGGACATGGCCGACAAAGTGAGGGTTTTCCTAAAGGATTACAGGCAAGAGAGCGGTCAATTTGACCGCGTTGTCTCAGTGGGTATGTTCGAGCATCTTGGTGCCGGATACTACAAGTCCTATTTTGATAAAATCAAAAAACTGCTCAAGGATGACGGAGTTGCGCTGGTTCATACCATAGGATGCGCAAACCCACCCAGCGCCCCTCACCCGTGGATTGCCAAATATATTTTTCCTGGCGGCTATATTCCCTCTCTTTCTGAAATAATGCCGGCAATTGAACAAAGCGGGCTTATTGTAACCGATGTGGAAGTGTTGCGTTTGCATTATGCTATGACATTACGGGACTGGCGCGAGCGCTTTATGCAGAATCAAGAGGAGATCAGGGAAATTTATGATGATCGCTTTTGCCGCATGTGGGAGTTTTATCTCGCATCCTGTGAAGCGGGTTTTAGGCACTCCGGACTGGTAGTATTTCAAATTCAATTGGCCAACAAGCTTGACACGGTTCCGCTTACCCGAGACTATCTTTATAATAAAAACACAGGCTAAGGGGTTGATGACGTTATGAGTTCATTACAGCAATACGGCCTGTTGCTGGCTCTGGTTATCGGCACAATCGGATTTGTTTCCATTTTATTATTAATATCTCGAGCCATCGGCACAGTTCGCAATGAAGCAGGTAAAAACATACCGGCTACATCTGGCGTAATGGCCAGGAAGCCAGTCTGGGTTCGCTATCACGCCAGATATTACGGATATGCCCTGTTATTTTTAGCCTTCGATATGGAGATGGCTTATATGTACCCATGGGCCGTTGTTTATAAGGAAGTTGGCCTTGTTGCCCTGCTCGACATGGGGGTTTTTCTGGCAATTTTATTTTTAGGCCTGCTCTACGGTTGGAGCCAGGGCGCGCTTAGGAGGCAATGATGAACACCGGATCTCGTCAGAAGAAAAACTCCATTTTACAAAAAATAAGTGCATTTGCCATGGCCCATGACTTAACGGCCTATATTATCCCAGGCGCAGATATTGCCCGCGCCAACAATCTTGACATTGAAGCCAGCGGGTTAAAAATCGTTGCCAGCCCCCGCCATGCCAGCGTACTTGTAATTATTGGCTCCTTATCACCGGAACTATCTGATGCAGCAGCAGTTATTTACGCGCAAATGGCCCGGCCCAGAGCTATCCTGTCTCTGGGAGGCGAGGCAGTATCGACATTACCTCCTGCAAGTATCAGTGCTGAACCATCAGCAGAGGGGTTAGCAGATGCAGTGATAAAACTACGGGAATGGTTTGGACAAAACGCATTTTCAGAGAATGTAGAAGATTTTGAAGCCAGCGCCTTGAGCACCCGCATTGAATATGTCTGCCCGATGCACCCTGAAATAGTGCAGGATGAACCGGGTTCCTGCCCCAAATGCGGCATGTTTCTCGTTAAGCGGGAGGTGCAGGCCAATAATGATACGCCAACATCTCATGAGCATAAACATCACGCTCACTCTGCAAAACACGAGCATCACAAATCTGCAAAAACTACAGAAGAAACAACAGAGACAACAGGTAAATATACCTGCCCTATGCACCCGGAAATAATACAGGATGAACCGGGTTCATGCCCCAAATGCGGCATGAATTTAGTGCCAATGGACGAAGCTGCAAATGCAGAAGAAACTCATGATTGCTGCAAGTCAGAAACTGAAACT
>WFUF01000010.1 GCA_015485155.1 Robiginitomaculum sp.
GTAATGATGTGATGTTCCCGGTGTATTTTGACTGGGATAAGTCCAGTCTCACCCATGAGGCCAGCGATGCAATTGCTGCTGGTGTAGCGCGGGCAAGCCGTTGTGGCATTGGTTCTGCGTCGGTTGCTGGATATACCGATAAATCAGGTAATCAGCGCTATAATATGGGTCTTTCTTCACGTCGTGCTGATACAGTGCGCGGTGAGTTGGTCAATCGCGGTGTAAATCCTGCTGTGATCACAACCGAATCTTTCGGTGAAACCTCACCAGCTGTTGAAACACCAGATGGCGCTCGTGAGCCATTAAATCGTCGTGCTGTGATCGTGCTTCGCGCTCGTTAAGCATATGATTTAGTAAATTTGTAAAACGGCTCGGTTTCACCGGGCCGTTTTTTTATGGGAGTTTGAAAATATGACTATCTTGACCACCTGAACTCAACCGCGCATACATCAAAATCCAGCTGGGGAGTAAAAGCATGAGCAGTTCTGAAAAGTCATACCACAAACGATCTATTGGAAATCATCCATTGCGGCCCGAATCTCTGGTGATGGGTTATGGTTTTGATCCGCACCTGTCCGAAGGCGCTATCAAGCCACCTGTTTTTCAAACATCAACCTTTGTATTCAAATCAGCAGAACACGGCGCTGCCTATTTTCGTAAGTCACGAGGGCAGGAGCTTTCAGATGATATGAAAGACCCGGGTCTTGCCTATACCCGTATTAACAACCCTAATCTGGAAATACTGGAAAATCGTCTCACCCTGTTTGATGGCGGTGAAGATGCTTTGGCTTTTTCCAGTGGAATGGGGGCAATTACAACTGCATTACTGGCCTTTGCCGAGCGCGATCAGGTATATGTTTATTCCAGTCCGCTTTATGGCCCGACGGAAATGTTCCTAAAGGATTTTTTACCAAAATTCGGGGTGAAGAGCATATCATTTCCAGCCGATGCGCCAAAAGAAGTGGTTGAGGAAACATTTGCCAGGGCCCGCAAGATGGGTGAGATATCGGTAGTTTATGTGGAAACTCCTGCCAATCCTACCAATGCAATTGTCGATCTGGATTTGTGTATGGAACTGGCAGGCAAGACTGCGAAAAGCCAGTCTATTCGCCCGGTGGTAATGAGTGATAATACAATGCAGGGGCCAATTGGCCAAACCCCCCTGATCACTAGTGGCATTGATTTGGTGCTTTACTCCGTGACCAAATATATTGGCGGCCATTCAGATTTGATTGCTGGTGCGGCGATTGGGTCGGCCAAGGTTATTTCACGTATTCGCAGCTTGCGTACTGTATTTGGAACAGTGCCCAGTCCTGACACATGCTGGCTTATCTTGCGTTCCTTGGAAACATTGAAACTTCGGGTGAACGAGGCAGCAAAAAATGCTCGCATCTGTGCCGAATTTTTGCAAAATCATCCAAAAATATCACAAGTGCGGTATTTGGGTTTTCTGGAAGAAGGCTCCAGCAAAAAGGAAATATTTGACAGGACGTGCTTATCCGCAGGATCAACATTTTCATTTGATGTAAAGGGAGGTCAGGAAGCTGCCTTTAGGATGTTGAATTCGCTAAAATTGATTAAGCTGGCAGTTAGTCTTGGCGGAACTGAGAGTTTGATGTGTCATCCCGGATCAACTACTCATTCGGGTGTTCCAGCTGCAATGCGCCAGGCACAGGGGTATACTGACGGGCTAATTCGCTTTTCTGTTGGAATAGAAAATGCCAATGATTTGCTGGTCGACTTGGAACAGGCGTTGGACGCTGTTTAACTGTTTTATTGTAAAAAATAATCTGTTGCTAAATGTTAGTGAATAAAGGACTTGCCCGTGCAGGTGCAAATAACAAGATCAGAGCAAGCTGCGCTTGAGCAAATAAAAGCTGACGGTGCGGGCATGATTGCAAGGGTGAAGGAATGGTCACAGATCAATTCCGGAAGCATGAATTTGCAAGGTTTGCGTGCACAGCGTCATGAGATCGTCAATGCTTTTTCCGAGCTTGGCGGGGTCTGTGATCAAATATCACTGCCGCCAACCAGTTCGGTTGATGCCAGCGGACAGATTTTTGAAATTGCCTATGAAAAAACCATTCGTATTGTGCAGCGCCCACATGCTCCTATTCAGATTTTACTTACTGGGCACTATGATACTGTTTTTGCCAAAGACAGCTCCTTTCAGACAGTTAGAGAAATAAAGCCCGGCATACTCAATGGCCCCGGTGTTGCTGATATGAAAGGTGGGCTGTTGGTAATGCTTCAGGCTTTATTGTCGCTGGAAAAATCAGAAAATGCCGCGAATTTAGGCTATACGGTTTTGATCAACCCTGATGAGGAAATTGGCTCTACCGGTTCTGCGGACATATTGCACCAACATGCAGTAAGTGCTGATCTGGGCATGACTTATGAGCCGGCGCTTAGTGATGGCTCCTTATCAGGCGCGCGCAAGGGAAGCGGAAATTTTTCTATTGTGATCCGTGGGCGTAGTGCTCATGCGGGCCGTGAACATCATTTGGGGCGAAATGCGCTGGTTGTGGCTGCCAAAGCCATATCACGTCTGGCAGATTTATCAGGAGTCCGTCCGGGCCTTACTGTAAACCCGGCGAAACTGGAGGGGGGCGGAGCCAACAATGTGGTGCCCGATCTGGCAATTGTCCGCTTCAATGTCAGATTGAGTGAGTTGAATGATATGACATGGTTTCAAGGTCAATTGGATGAAATCATCAGCTCTTTACGTGAACAAGAGGGAATAAAAGCAGAATTGCACGGCGGTTTTACCCGGCCGCCAAAACCTATGGCACCGCCCAATGCGGCCTTGTTCCAGATGACACGGGCTGCCGGGCAGGCGCTGGGAATGGATTTGGTCTGGAATAGCACTGGCGGGGTTTGTGAGGGCAATAATTTGTGGGCTGCGGGATGCCCGAATGTTGACACATTAGGGGTTTGCGGGGGTGAGATACATTCGGATCGCGAATTTGTAATTACTTCCAGTTTTGTTGAACGGGCGCAATTGTCTGCCTTGTTGTTGTTCAAATTTGCCAATGGAGATTTTGACGCAAAATCTCTGCGTAATCTGAAATAGGAGGCTGCCATGTTTCGAGTAAGGCCTATTCGGACGTCTGATCGTGATGATTTTATAGAACTGGCCAGATTATCCGGCCTTGGGTTTACATCATTGCCCGATGATCCAAAACTGCTGGAATCGCGGATTTTGCTTTCTGAGGAAAGTTTTGCCAAAGCTGTCAAGGAACCAAGCGAAGAAGGCTATTTGCTGGTGCTTGAACATATGGATACCGGTAAAATTATCGGAACATCGGCGGTAAAGGTAGGTGTTGGAAAATCCAAACCGTTTTTTAGCTATAAACTGTTTTCAATAGCCCAGGTGTCCAGTACTGCTGATCGCAGATTTGATATGGATTTAATGATTTTGGTTAACGAATATGCAGGAGCCACGGAAGTAGGGACGCTTTTTGTTCATCCGGAATTTCGCGGCGGTGGCACCGGGTCTTTGATTGCTCGCTCCCGGTATTTGTTGATTGCCACTGAGCCAGAGCGTTTTGGTCGTACTATTCTGTCTGAACTGCGCGGTGTGGTAAATGATGATGGTTCCTGTCCATTCTATCAGCATTTAGCCAAAAAGTTTTTTCAGATGAGTTTTGATGAAGCTGATTACCTGTCCGGTGTTTCCGATAAGCAATTTATTTCAGACCTGATGCCCAAATATCCGATTTATGTTGATCTGCTCCCGCCAGAAGCAAGGGATGCTATCGGTCAGGTGCATCGTGATGGCAAGGGGGCCAGGCGGCTGCTTGAAAAAGAAGGCTTTCGTTATGACCGGGTGGTCGATATTTTTGATGGCGGCCCGACCATGTCAGCCCCCAGAGATGACTTGCTGGGGGTGAAAAACAGCCGGGTATTACACATTGCCAAATCAGGAGCAGGCTCTGTTCGAGGCCTGCTTTCCAATGAGCGCATGGACGGATTTCGTGCCTGTCCGGTAATGGCCGGACTTAATGAAAAAGATGGTACAATATCAGTTGAATCACACGTACTGGATGCGTTGGAAGTTGCAGCGGGTGATCCCGTACGTTTTATAGAGAGTTAGTATGAAAAATTCGGGCGGATTTTGGGATGGGAACTGGCATAAGGGTCAAGGTACATTGTTTTCATCAATTGACCCAACAAGCGGGGATGAAATATGGCAAAGCCATTCGGCCAGCCCGCAACAGGTAGCAGAGTCTTTTGCGGCGGCCAAAGCTGCCGGTAGGGGCTGGGCACGTTCAAGTCTGGCAGAAAGACTGGTCTTTGTGCATGCTTTTAAGCGGCAATTAGAAGACAATAGAGAAGATTTTGCCACTCTGATTTCACAGGAAAGCGGAAAGGCCCATTGGGAGAGCAAAGCCGAAGTCGGAGCAATGATCGCAAAGGTTGACTTATCTATTTCTTCTTATGAACAGCGAACCGGAGAAAGTCGTACTGAAACCGCATTTGGTTCGGCCAGTTTACGCCACCGTCCTCACGGGGTTTTAGCTGTGTTTGGCCCGTATAACTTTCCCGTTCACTTGCCAAATGGCCACATTATTCCAGCACTGATTGCCGGTGATACAGTGGTGTTTAAGCCCAGCGAGCTTACTCCGGCTAGCGGTGAGTTTATGTGTGAGCTGTGGCGTAAGGCCGGCTTGCCCAAGGGGGTGTTAAATCTGGTGCAAGGCGGTCATGATGTTGGAGCTGCCATGCTTGATCACCCGGATCTGGATGGGGTATTGTTCACAGGTTCGGCTAAAACCGGGGCATTTATCCACAAAAAATTTGGTGGTCGGCCTGAGATTTTGCTGGCACTAGAAATGGGCGGTAATAACCCTTTGGTGGTCTGGGATGCCACAGATACAGAGGCTGCGGCTAATCTGGTGGTACAATCCGCTTATCTTACTTCTGGTCAAAGATGCACCTGTGCTCGGCGTTTGATTTTACCAGATGGTGCTGCGGGTGATAAACTGGTTGAGGCTATTGTCGCACAAATAGACCGCCTCAATATTGCACCATGGTCATCTGATCCGCAGCCGTTTTCCGGATGCCTGATATCGTCACAGGCTGCAGAAATGGTTTTGCGGGATCAGGATTCTCATATTGCCTCAGGCGCAGTTGCAATTCGCAGTGCCAAAGCCCTGTCATGGTCAGCGGCAGCCCTTAGCCCGTCCCTGTTGGAAATGGGTGATACCATAGTTGCCGATGAAGAAACCTTTGGGCCAATGTTGCAGATATATCGAGCCTCTGATTTTGATAATGCCATTGCAATAGCGAACAATACCCGCTTTGGCCTTGCGGCGGGCTTGATTAGTAACAGCTCCGGGCTTTGGCAACAATTTACCAATGAAATCCGGGCCGGAATTGTAAACTTTAACCGGCCGACGACTGGTGCGGCCAGTTCCCTGCCATTTGGCGGGCCCGGCATTAGTGGCAATCACCGCCCCGGTGCATGGTATGCTGCTGATTATTGTGCCTGGCCAATGGCCAGCCAGGAAGCCCCGGCTCCGGTGTGGAATGATATTCCGGGGCTTGAGCGATGAGCGCTGTGGAAGCTAATTTTGACGGTCTGGTCGGACTTACCCACAATTATGGCGGCTTGTCCTTTGGTAATCTTGCAAGTGCAAAAAACAAGGACCAGATATCGCGCCCAAGACAGGCTGCCCTGCAGGGCTTGAATAAGATGAAATGGCTGGCTGATGCCGGTTTGGTGCAAGGGGTGCTGCCGCCTCATGAGAGGCCGTTCCTGCCCTTATTGCGTCAGGCAGGATACAGGGGAAGCGATTCTGAAATTTATGAAAGTGCATGGAAGAATACCCCTGAATTGGCGCGGGCCTGCTTGTCATCTTCGCCAATGTGGGCGGCAAATGCAGCAACGGTAAGTCCTTCGGCTGACACATTTGATGGCAGGTTGCATTTTAGCCCTGCCAACTTGTCAACAATGCTGCACCGCAGTATTGAGCCGGAGCAAACGGCGCGGGCGCTGCGCTCTGCCTTTGCCAGTGAACAACACTTTTTTGTACATGATCCCTTGCCTGGACATAGTCAATTTGCTGATGAGGGCGCGGCCAATCACGTACGATTGTGTGCCGAGCATGGTGCGCCCGGGGTTGAGCTGTTTGTTTTTGGCCGGGATAGCAATGATATAAACAGTAAATTTCCAGCGCGCCAAACCTTGGTGTCCGTACAATCTCTGGCGCGACGGCACGGGCTAAGCCTTAATCGAACCGTATTTGCAAAACAAAGCAAGGCTGCAATTGAAGCCGGTGCCTTTCATAATGATGTGGTATGTGTTGGCAGTTTGCATTGCCTGTTTTTCCATGAGCTAGCCTTTGCCGACAAGAAGCAGGTTTTGGCTGATATTCAAAATGCTGCCTCAGATTTGTTTCAGCCATTTTTCCTTGAAGTTCAGGAAGACGAGGTTCCGATCAGGGATGCAATTCGCTCGTATTTGTTTAACTCCATGCTGGTGCAGTGGCCAAATGAACAGCGTCTGGTACTTGTTGCGCCCAAAGAATGTGAGCAAACGCCATCAGTATTGCGGTATTGTGAAAGGCTGGTGGCGGGAAATGGCCCTATTGGACGGGTGGAATTTGTAGATGTTCGTCAATCCATGCGCAATGGTGGCGGGCCTGCCTGCCTGCGTTTACGGGTGGTGCTGAGCGATGAGGAACTGGCGCTCACCAATCCTGGAATGTTGATGAACGAACATCTGTTTGAGCAATTGTGTACATGGATCAATAATCATTACCGCGAGGAAATATCCCTTGCGGATTTGTCAGATCCGGCCCTGATTGCCGAGGGAAGGGCGGCGCTGGATGAGCTTACTAAAATTATGAATCTAGGAAGCAATTTCTATCCGTTTCAGCAGGTTTGATCACAGTATTATAAAACAACTCTTGTCAACGTAAGGGTGAACATGCACAATATACCCGTAGAATTACGGGTGTTAGGGTATGGTTTTGCGTGTTTTTGTATTGAGTTTGGTGGTTTTTTTATTTTCCGGATCGGCATTTTCTCAGGAAATAGAAAAATATGTTTTCATCGGCCCCGCGGATAGATGGGTTGAGCAGCAAAAAGTACAGGACGTTATTGTTGCCGATTCCGATAAACTAAATATCAGCTATCAATTGGTTGACCGGCAAAACCGGATATCAAAAAAAACAACAGATCAATACATAAGAACACGCTATACATTGAATAATACCAGAGGGGTTGAAAAAAACTCAACTGTTGAAATAGATTTTGATCCTGAATATCAGACAGTTAAAATCCATGAAATTTCAATCACGCGGGATGGCAAAAAAAGCAGCCGGCTGAACTTTTCTGATCTGCAATTATACCGGCTGGAAACTGATCGTGAAAAGCTTTTATATAATGGAACCTTGCAGGTTGCTTTGGTGATTCCTGATGTTCGGGTTGGGGATGTTCTGGATTTTTCCTATACGAAATCGGGAGGAAACCCGGCCCTTGGGAAGCATTTTTTCTTTCGTATTGCACAACAATACTCAGTACCGGTTCATAAAGCGTTTCATCGCACCCGGGTTGAAGGAGACATAAGACTATATCAAAAATCTCAAGCCAATGGGCAGTTGGCAAAAGTGGTAAGTCTCAGGAATGCTAGGGAATATATCTGGAAAGCAGACGATATAGCTGCGGGAAAATTTGATGACAATATTCCTAATTGGTATTACTCCAGACCTGCGCTTGAGTTATCCAGTTTTAAGAACTGGCAAGAGGTTAGCAGGTTTTTTGTGCCTCATTATCAATTGCCTAAAAAGCGCTCGGCAGAAACTCTGGCTATTAGTGAAAAAATCATGTTGGAAAACCCCTCCGAGAAAGAGCGGACGCGCGCAGCTCTTGATTTTGTACAAAGAGAAATACGTTATCTGGGAATCGAGTTAGGCGCAGGAGGCTATCAGCCAAGACCACCGGGAACCACATTGCGACGTCGGTTTGGTGATTGCAAGGACATGACCTTATTGTTGCTTGAATTGCTGTCGGAGATGGGAATTGAGGCAATTCCCTTATTGGTGAACTCAAAAGAGCGCTCCGGAGTAATCGGTAATATGCCAGGCCATGCAGCATTTAATCATGTGATTGTGATGGCGAGTGTTAATGGAAAATCATATTTTCTTGATCCTACAACCGGGGTTCAATTAGGAACATTGGATACATTTGAGCAGGGTGATTTTGGTTACGGCCTGCCAATTACAGCGCCTGGGAGTGACATGATTGCTGTTAAACCCAAGGGGCCAAAATGGCGAAAGGATTTCAAAGATACGTTTAATCTGGTGGCGCAATCCGATACAGTATTGTTTTCTGCCGATTTTGGTTATTTTGGTTCAGAGGCAGATGCTATGAGCCATTGGCTGGCGGCTGATGGTGAGGAAAAAGTAGCGCAGTCATTCCTTGATTATTTTAAGGATATTTTCCCTAGTATCGAAGAAAGCGGCTCCATGCAGGTTAGTTTTGACAAGCCGGCTGCACATGTAAAATTTTCTCTATTTTATCGAATTCCAGATGCATGGGAGAAAGATATCGAAGCCGGTGTAAAGAAGTTCACCTCTTATCCTTATGAATTAAAAGCTGATTTTCCAAAATTTGATGGCGCAAGCAGGGTCTCTTCTTATGCTATTTCCCACCCTGAGCGTACCCGCCATCAACAAAAATATGTTGTGGAAGCAAACTGGAAAATAAGCGACATAAATGATGAAGTAGATAATGACAGTTTTGTGTTTTCACGCATCTCAAAATTTTCTGATGGAGAGTTTCTTGAAAAATATGAATATGTGACCAAACGGGACTATATTTCTGCCGAAGATTTTGAAGAGGTGATGGGAAGTATAAGGATGGTGCGTGATGATATGGGAATGACAATGCGTCAGGCATTGCCATCTGCTGTAGAGCAAGACCCTGTTGAGGATGAAAGCCCTAAAATCTCTGACGAGGAATTAGAAGCCGCCATTGATGATATAATCGCAGCATTGGTTTCCTGGCTGATTTTTGTGGCCGTTTTTGCGCTTATTGCCAGTATCCTTGTTCTTGTTAGAGACAGGAAATGGCGCAAAAAGCCGTTTTGATGGCACCAGATGCCAAAATGCTTATCCTTGTTTTACCGCATTTTTGGCCGCAAAACCCGTCCTCAAGTAGCCGCTAGGCGATAGGACATTAAAAGAGCTTCCCACTTTTGCTAAAAATGCAAATCTTTGTTTATCGCATTTTTGGCCGCAAAACCGGTTCCCACTTTTGCTAAAAATGCAAATCTTTGTTTATCGCATTTTTGGCCGCAAAACCGGTTCCCACTTTTGCTAAAAATGCTCTAGACCGGTTTAATGCCTTTTTTGCGGCCTCCCGCACGGCCATATTCCTGGGTTCCTCTTGTATATACGCGGTCACTTTCCAAAACTGCAGTGGCTGTATAGTCAAAACAAGGGTTTAGTCGTTCATAAAGTGGGCCAAAGTCTGTATCCACAGTGGCCTTGAACAGTTCATCAAAGGAGGAGATAACAAAATAGCTGGCCTGAAAATCATCAATTTTATAATCAGAGCGCATCAGGCGTTCCAGATCAAAATGAATTCGGTTTGGTGATCGGGCGTGCAGGGAAAATATTGATTCAGTTCGTGATGACACAATGCCGGCGCCATATATGCGCATTCCCTTTGGTGTGTTGATAAGACCAAACTCCACCGTATACCAATACAAGGATGCCAGCGCTTTTAGACGATCATAGCCTGCTGAACGCATGCCGCCTTTGCCATAGGCCTGCATATAATCAGCAAATATTGGATTGGTTAGCATGGGAACATGTCCGAATACGTCATGAAACACATCCGGTTCTTGAATATATTCCAATTGGTCGCGTTTTCTTATGAAGTTTCCTGCCGGGAATCTGCGATTGGCCAAATGCTCAAAAAATACATCATCTGGTACCAGACAAGGAACAGCCACCACTTCCCAACCGGTAAGTTTTTTTAGCTTCTTGCTTATTTTGGCAAAATCAGGAATGCCGCCGGATCCAAGGTCAAGAGCATCAAGGCCATCCATAAACTCGTCGCAGGCTAATCCAGGCAGACAGGACAATTGTTCCTTATACAAAATATCCCATGTCCCGTGCTCTTCATCCGTATAGGCGTCCCAATTTTGATCAATTGTAAAATCATCAGCAACTTCGGCGGTTCTTGGGTCTGCGTATATGTTATCCGGATCCATTTCTTGCTCCACAGATATTAGTGATCAGGCTTTCTAACGGACTTTTTCATAAATAGGAAACGACGAATAGTCGCAGATGCAGTTATTCAAAAAGGAATTTTGCTTTTTTTGAAAATAGGGATAAGGTTTTTCTGAATGCATCATCATTTTACGAAGAATGATGACAAGGTTTAGGGATCAGGCCCCGGAAACTTGTGTGGTTATGTGGCTTGAATGTCCTTGAAGGGAAAACAGATGGCTGACGGCGAAAGTCCGTCTTTGCCACAGCGTAATCGTAAAAAACGCTGGCAAAGAAGTGGGCTATCCGGTGCGCGCTCGAAGAAGTTATACGGTGCACTTGACTTGGGAACCAATAATTGCCGCCTGTTAATAGCTACGCCATCTGCTAACGGGTTTGCGGTGACAGACGGCTTTTCGCGAATTGTTCGGCTGGGTGAGGGGCTGGATAAAAGTGGAGTGCTAAGTGATGCGGCCATGGAGCGAACATTGGACGCACTGAAAGTTTGCGCTCACAAGTTGGGTAAGTCTCGCGTCAAACGAGTTAGGGCAGTGGCAACACAAGCTTGTCGGCAGGCTGAAAATGGTGTGGAGTTTGTGAAAAGAGTCCAGGCTGAGATAGGTATTTCCTTAAAAATCATTTCGACCGAGGATGAGGCTCGTCTGGCCTTGCAGGGGTGTCAGGACCTTATTGACCGCTCGTGTGATGCGGCATTGGTGTTGGATATTGGAGGGGGTTCCACAGAAATATCCTGGGTGCGTGTACATAAACCAAACGGAAAAAAACACAATGCTAGAGCGATTTCCAAACTGCACTCATGGGTTTCTTTGAATTTGGGGGTTGTCACCCTGGCCGAGCGCTTTCCCGAGCATGAAGACAAAGAGCTTTGGTTTAATGAGATGAAGGAGCATGCGCGCAGGCAGGTTGCAAATTTTACGGGAGCTGATGAATTCAGGGAAATGTTTACCAATGGCAATACTCATTATGTGGGAACGTCGGGGGCTGTTACCTCATTGGCCGGAGTTCATTTGCGCCTTCCCAGATATATCCGCTCCAAGGTTGATGGTATATGGCTAAGCCAGGCTGATACAAAAGCCGCAGCAGATAGGCTGCTAGGTAAAACTTCCGCGCAGCGTGCCGCAGAGCCATGCATTGGTGTCGAGCGCGCTGATATGGTAATGGCAGGATGCGCTATTTTACAGGCGGTGCAACAAGAATGGCCCAGTTCAAGGATCAGGGTCGCGGATCGTGGATTGCGCGAGGGTCTGTTATTGTCAATGATAACGGCAGACCTCAAAAGACGCGGGCCCCGTGGCCGCAGGAGATAGTTAAATGAGCAGAGACGGGGATATCAGGCGCTGGAAGGGTAAGTCTGAGGCCACTGGCGGGGGCAAGCGACGCAAACTGACCCGGAGGGTAAAAACCTCACGTGGCCGTAAAATTTCATCGGTACGCTGGCTACAGCGGCAAATAAATGATGTTTATGTGCAACGCGCCAAAGCAGAAGGCTATCGAGGCCGCGCGGCGTATAAACTTATCGAGCTGGATGAGCGTTTTTCGCTAATCCGGCGCGGCTCGCTGGTTGTGGATCTGGGTGCTGCGCCAGGCGGATGGTCACAAGTTGCCGTGGCAAGAGGTGCAGGGCGGGTGGTTGGCATTGATCTGCTGGAGATTGATCCTCTTAAAGGGGCTGAGTTCCTGCAGATGGACTTTACCGATGATGCTGCTCCAATGGCTGTGCGCGCGTTATTACAAGGCCCACCTGATCTGGTAATGTCGGATATGGCAGCGAATACTACCGGGCACCCGGCAACTGATCATTTGCGCATTGTGGCTTTGGTTGAGATGGCGGCTGAATTTGCTATTGAGACCCTTGCGCCCGGTGGCAAATTTGTAGCCAAGGTATTTCAGGGCGGCTCCGAGAGCAGATTGTTAAAAACCCTAAAGGCTAATTTTGGCAGTGTCCGGCATTTCAAGCCTGACGCCAGCAGGGCAATGAGCGCTGAAACCTATGTGATTGCCCGTGAGCTTCGCAAAAGAACTTAAAACCAGCGTTTGTCTTATAAGCGGTGCCCCGGCGGCAGTGGTGGAGCCTCGCGCAGTAACACGATCGAGATCCGGCGATTGCCGGCCATAAATGGATCATCAGGGTATAAGGGTTCGGATCCAGCCTTGCCAATGACCGAGAATATACGATTGGCAGGAACCTGATTGTCCCTAAGTATTTTTCGGGCAGCGTCTGCCCTGCCAAAGGATAAATTCCAATTGCTTTCATTATTGCTGCTGGTTGGGGCCGAGTCTGTATGACCTGAAATAGTAATCCGGTTGGGAAGATTATTGATAATCTGAGCAACTGCTCTTAGCAGGGCAACGGTTCTGGGCTTGGGTTTTGTTGAGCCGGATTCAAACATTGAAAGCCCTTCCTGATCAACAATCTGGATACGTAACCCCTCAGGGGTTTGATCAATCTGCAATGATTTTGACAACTCCGCCAGTTCAGGCAAATCCTGCATGGCTTGACGCAAGGATTCAGCGGCGCTTTGAAAGGCCATTGTTTCGCGGCGTGACAGGGCTTCATCCAAAGCTGATTCGGAAATTTCAGGTTCACTGTTTTCGTCGCTACTGCTTCCCTTTGATGGATCGGTAAATGTGGTGGGTTCAGGCTTGGTATTGCGTTTTCCATCAGCACCGCTTGATTTTGCGCCGTCTTCGCCAATCTGGGTGCCGCCCAGCACTCCGCCTGAGCCACTGGTTGCTTTTGATGTGCTGGCCGGAGCAAAGTAATCTGCCACGCCCATTTTTTGTTCTGGCGAGGTCATATTTATCAACCACATCAACAAGAAAAAAGCCATCATTGCGGTGACAAAGTCTGCATAGGCCACCTTCCATGCACCACCATGGTGCCCGCCGGACACCTTGATAACCTTTTTGATGATAATAGGCCGATCACCCGTCATTTATTCGCGCCCTTTGCTTATTCTTGCAGCATTGCGCCATAACTTATCCGATTTTAAGTTAATCGAGAGTTTAGTAATTATATTTTTCAGGCTGTCTGGCGGCTCTGTGTTTTTTTAGATTTTCATTTATCCATTGCTTTGGGCAGCAGGATTAAAGTGGAGCTGTTAGGTGGTGGGGATTGCGGGTTCCAATCGGAACGGATTTCAACAAAATCTCCATTGGCCCAAGCCTGTGCCAGGTCGCGATAATGCGGCGACATTACATTTCCCGATTGCCCCGGCCCATGCATAAACAAGGAGCTATCAAGATCGGAAAAATCATAAATTGCCCGCATGCTTGGCCCCCATAACACATCAAAATTCCCCGAAGCAAAAGACGAATGCGCGACATTGATGGTTGAAGCATCTCCACCCACGGGAACCTGTACTGAAAAAAAACTGCGCAAGGGGGTTTTATCAAAAAGCGGATGGGCGAAGTTGGCCTTGTGAACCTCCCCCCATTTCAAATCTGCAATCGGGGTTTTTCCTGATTTTGATAATTGTGCATATACCTGATCCAGTGATTTTGCCGCTATTTGCCTGCAATTTTCCATTTCACTGGTGTTGATGTCGTCGCACCAACTGGCAGCTACTCCTTTTAGCACGCTTTCGACAAATTCCCTGCGTGGCGACCAGAAGCGCTCAAAATCCTCGCCAAGATCATCTTGATACAGATTTTTGGTGAAGGCGCGCATCCACATTGAATAAACCAGACCTTCAGGACGATCAGCCGCCAGATTGCCATCCCATGCACTTAGCATGACACGTAATTCCTTCCCGCCATCTGTTAGCGGGCTGGAGGCCGAAATAAGTGCAATGGACTGCCGTGCAAGATCAGAAACCGTATCCATTTGCATGCGTGAAAATGACCTGCGGTCATGAAGTTCAGTTTGCTCAAGCAATTCAACGATACGCTTGATACGGCTAAATCCGTACCATGATCCGGTCAGGAAATGCGGATAGCTATCGGGAACAATCTTGTTGTTTGCCGAGGCATAATAATGCCGATCCGGGTTTTTTGACCTTGGCAGCTCCGAATAGGGAATTTCACCAACCCAATTGCCATTATTATCACGCACCGGAATTCTGGCCGGGGCAATAAAACCAATGGTGCCTGTAGTGTCCGCAAAGACCATGTTTTGCTGGGGCATTTTATACCTTTGCAGCTCATTTTCAAAATCCTCAAAGGTTTTGGCGGTAAGCAGAGAAATACCCAAATCCCCAGTAGTGTCATCTCCATCATCCAGCGTGCTTTGGATAATTACTGCTTCTTCATGTTTGGCGATTTTTGCAGCACTAAACCATTTTGGATCTAAAACCGGCCCTTGTTCTGTGCGCAGGATGTCAATGGTTTTATCCTCACTACCGCGTATTTTAATAACGGTCTGTTCCGTTGTCGTGATCAATTTATCTTTTGGGTAGACGAACAAGTCTGCGGTATCGGGGCCGGTATTGGTAAACCCCCATGCGGCATGAGAGTTTCGTCCCAGTGTTATGAACGGGGTTCCAGGAAGACTTGCCCCCAGCACCATTTCATCTGCCGCTTGCAGCCGGGCAAAATACCAGACACCCGGTGTGCTTAGAGCCAGATGCGGATCATTGGCCAGTAACGGCTTGCCATTGGCAGTCAGGTTTCCATCAACAACCCAATTGTTAGACCCTTGTTTAAGCTCGCCAGTGGGCGAAGAAAACTCAGTTGGCGCAGATTGGTTCTGAACCGGGGGCGGCTGGGCAAGTCCCAAATCGGCTTCGCTTAGTGTAATTGGAGCATCATCAGGATATGGAGCCAGAAATTGCGCAGTTCGCTCCGGGCCAAGAATATCAAGTAATTTAATGCGAGATGGTTCATTAAACGCATCCCCAGAGAGACCATATGCCATCATTTTTAATACGGCTACGCTATCTTGAGCGCGCCACGGCTCAGGTTTCTTTAGCAACAGGATATATTCAGGCGGCGGAGTATATCCTGAGGCGGTGATGATGGAATTAACCCCATTTGCATAAGAACGAAATGCAGCCTTGGTTTCATCGGTCAAATGCTCAAATGATTGATCGGCTGCCGCGCCCAGACCCAATACCCGCATTTGCACATCAGAGTGCAAAGTTACCTTGCCGATAAGTTCAGAAAGCCTGCCATAGGCGGCGCGCCTGGATAAATCCATCTGAAACATGCGATCCTGAGCATGGGCAACGCCCATTGCAAAAAATAGATCATGCCGCGAATTTGCAAAAATGTGCGGAATGCCAACCCGGTCGCGAATTATGCTTACCTGATCCTGAATGCCGGGCAGTATCAGTTTTCCTGTTGTTTGCGGAAGCGATTTGTTAAACTGCCAAAACAAATATCCCATTACGACAAGGATAATTGCTATGACCAAAATTAACAAACGTAACAACCACTTAGTAAATGTCTTCATAACCGATATATCCCTCACATATAAAATGTGATCAAAAGCGTATGGAGTATGTCATATTTGTGACAGAAGCATTTTAGTGATGCAAGCCTCCTTGAGTTTTGGGCCTTGGCCCAGCACACTATGGCTGAAATGTAATGCAGTTCTGCATCATTTATATCTTGCCATTGGCTGTATAGTTCCGTATCGCCCCTTGCGATGACATTTGCACCTAAATCCACCAAGAGCAGAGCCAAGCTGACCGAAGGGTCGGTATTGAACCATTTGTTGCGCCTTGGCATTCCAATGTCGATTGGCATTTTTGCTGTGATGTCAGCCTCGGTAGTAGATACGTTTTATGTCTCACGTCTGGGCACTACGCCATTGGCTGCAGTTTCTTTTAGTGTGCCTTTGTTGTTTGTCCTGCAAAGTCTCTCTGTGGGACTGGGGGCCGGTGCCGCATCAGTGGTGGCGCGGGCTGCTGGTGGTGGTGACCATGATCGCCTAAGTCGCCAAACTACAGATTCTATCCTGCTGGCTGTGTTGATCGTAACAGTATTTGCCACCGTTGGTTTTTTCAGCTTTGAGGCAATTTTACGGTTTGCCGGAGCGTCTGATGATCTGATGCCGGACATTCGCGCCTATTTGCATATTTCCTTTATAGGTTCAGCCTTTATTGTCGGGCCGATGGTTGGTGGCAATATTCTCAGGGCTCTTGGTGATGCCAGAGTGCCGGGCATGACCATGGTTGCCGGAGCCATTATTAACTTGATTCTTGATCCGTTTCTTATCTTTGGAATTGGGCCTTTCCCGCGCATGGAAGTTGCGGGTGCGGCATTGGCAACGGTATTATCAAACGTATTTGCGATAGTGGTTATGGGCTGGTATCTGGTACACCGTGAGCGCCTGATCACACTGCATCTGGCCCCGTGGCATGAACTGGCCCATTCATGGTGGCAGGTGTTGCGAGTAGGTATTCCAGCAACCGCCACCAATATTGCCAATCCGATCACAATATTTGTTGTAACAGCCGCATTTGCCACTTTTGGTGATGCCGCTGTTGCCGGTATTGGTGTTGCAGGCAGGATTGAGTTTTTGTTTGCAATTCCCTTATTGGCCCTGTCGGCGTCTATTGGCCCAATTACCGGTCAAAACGGTGGTGCGGGCCTGCATGACCGTGTGCGAGAAGCATTTCGGGCTTCTTTTATGGTCTCGGCGATCTGGGCCAGCGGCACCGGTATTATTCTGCTATTGTTAAGTGGCACGATTGCCCGGCTGTTCTCTGCTGATCCGGCAGTACAACAGGTAATAGAGCTGCACCTGTCAATAGTTCCATTAACCGCTATGGGTTATGGCATTGTAATTTCAGCCGCTGCTGGGTTTAATGCGCTGGGCAGGCCTCTTCCTGGCATGTTGATGACCTTTGGCAGGTCTTTTGTGTTAATTGGGATAGGTGTCTGGATAGGACGTTATTTTTACGGCATTCCTGGCATTATTATTTCACTGGCTTTGGCCAATATAATTTCCGGATCCCTTGTGTTCTTCTGGATGCGCAATGCCAATATGGATGCTGCCGATAGCACAAGATCAGCTCCCATTGCCAAATAAGTATGAGAGCATTTTTGACCGCAAAACCCGCGCTCAAGTAGCGAAGCGGTAGCGCAAGCAAGAGCTTCCCACTTTTGCTGAAAATGCTCTAGACCCTGATCAAAATTCGTCCCAATTCAGTTTTTTGTTCACTGTGAACGGAGGTGATCTGGCCTTCATCCAACCATTGCCAGCGCTCCTTGTTAAACAGGATCTGCATTTCATCTAAGGGACAGTCAAATGGCGGGCCATCAGGCTCACCCGTTTGCATAAACAAGGCAAATAATTTGCCACCGGGGCGTAGCCAGCGGTATAATTGCTGCTCATAGCTTGTGCGATACTCAGGCTGCAGGGCGCACAAGCAGGTTTGCTCATATATTGCATCCACTGATTCTTTGGGCAAATATGTAAGCACATCTGCCTGTTCAAAGTGTAATTTTACCCCGGTTGGTAATTGTTTGAGTTGTCGTTCCTGATGCGCTATGGCACTGGGTGCAAAATCAAGTCCGATCACTTCAAAGCCAAGTTCTGCCAGGGCAACAGGCTCCGGTGAGCGCCCACAGCCAGGAATGATTATTTTTCCTGCTTGCAAGTGGCCACCAGCAAGCCAGTCGTGCAGAGCATCGTTAAGTGTTCCGCGCTCCCAACCGGTCAGTTGTTCGCGATATCGGCTTTCCCATTGCTCGGCATTTACTGGTTTTTCAAGATTTTTCATAATTATGCAGTGAAAACATTTGCCAAGCCCCCGTCAAGAGCGCTAAACAGCGCTCACCAAAACGTGCGGATGTGGCGGAATTGGTAGACGCGCTGGATTTAGGTTCCAGTGTCTTACGACGTGGAAGTTCGAGTCTTCTCATCCGCACCAGGGGCTTGTGGCAGTATGTGCCATTTTGTGCCTTAAGTTGGCGGCGCGGGCTGGTGGAGCACGCAAAGGATTTGCGCTTTTGCTTGCAAATACTCTAATCAGCAAATGCAGGAAAAGCCGGCAGTGATTGCACGTCCTCGCGGGAATGCTGGATGATGACTTTGGCGTTATATTGTTCTGCCAGTGCTTCAAATTTATCCATGCTGGCCAGTGTCTGCTCCGGCGAGGTATTAAAGGCTGGCACTCGCTTAAACTCCCGGCTTTCAGGCATGTGATACAAGTCTCCGGTTAGTAGCAAATTGCCAGCATTTGGGAGCTTTACCAAAAGTGCAAGATGTCCCGGAGTGTGTCCGGGAGTGCGGACAATGGTAACGCTGCCATCGCCAAATACGTCGTGATCCTGATCAATCAGTAATGGTTCCTGATCCTGTAGCTTGTCATAAGTATTCAATTGAGTAAGCCCTGTTTCAGGGCCGGCGTTGAACATCCATTCGCGCTCTGAAGCATCAACAATCCATTTTGGCCCATTGGCAAACAAATTGGCATTGCCTGTATGATCAAAATGCGAATGGGACATGGCGAAATAAGAAATATTGGCAGGATCAACACCCAATTGCTCAAGCTGGCTGGCCAAAGTGACCGGAACGCTTACTCTAAATACGCCGTTCTGCACGCCTTCCGGGGATTGTGCTAATTCATCGGGAAGCCCAGCATCCCACATCAAGTCACCATTTTTGTGACGGATCAGATAACAGCTATCTACGAATACTCGTGCCTGACCTGCAAATTCTCCGCCAGTAGAAAATCCGCCTAAATCTGAAATATCAATTTCTCCACAGGACAGCGCATATAGCTTCAGGCCTGTTTCAGTTGCTGGATTAGTTGCATCGAGTTTGGCGGTATCCTCAGTTGTCGTCGCAGTATCCGGCACTTGCTTGCTGCCCTGATCCTCAGCGGGGTTTTGTGCCCCGCAAGCCATCAGGGTTAAAACTGCTCCCGAAACGAGAAGTGTTTTGAATGTCATGATAGTTCTCCATATTTCGAGGTATAAGATATTTTGCTGCAAGTAATGCTCCATGACAAGGGTATAGCGCCTATGCTGGTTTGTTGAATTTATCAAAAATGGCATTCTGCAGATCGGAAAAGCCGGAAAAAACCCCATCAGCCCCCAGCTTTGCCACTGGCTTTTCGCTATAGCCGTGTTCCAGCAAAAAACAGTCTATTCCTGCTGCCCGTGCGCTTTGCAAATCTGTAATGCTGTCACCTACCATAAGGGCATCTTTGACAGCAGCAGGATGAGTGGCTTCTAATACGTGGGCCGCGTCCGGCTTTTTAGCAGACACCGTGTCCGCGCAAAACACTCCGTCAAAGTAAGGCATTAGTTCAAGGTTTTGCAAAATCGGTAAGGTAAGGCGTTCGATCTTATTGGTGCAAATTGTTAAATTTGCTCCTCGTTCCCGCAATTTTTGCAAGCAATCCACGGCACCGGGAAATGGTCTGGAGTGTATTGTGCAGTTTTTGGCATAATGGGTTAGCAATACCTCTAATAAGGCAGCAATTTTTGTTTCCTCAACTGGCAGGTTGTGATGCTGATGAGCCTCAATAAGCAGAGCTTTGGCTCCAAAACCAATAGTATTTCGCACAATGAACGGTAAAGTCGGCGGATGATTTGCCTGTGCCATGGCAAAGTTCAGGCTGGCGGTTAGGTCAGGGGCCGTGTCAACCAGTGTTCCATCCAGATCAAATGCTATGACTTTGCCTTCAAGTGAGTTTGTTTTATCCATAAAATGAGGCTTTCATTTGGCTGGAACGAGGTGCAAGCTACAGGTACAGATAGTACAGTATAACTGATTCCCAATAGATAAAGCTGGAAAAGGAAATATTGGATGTCCAACCCGCGTGCTGTAATAATTCTAGCGGCCGGTCACGGTTCTCGTATGAAGTCAAAATTGCCCAAGGTCTTACATGAAGTGGGAGGGCGCTCGATGTTTGACTGGCTGGTAGGGCTGGCGCGAGACGTGGGAGCCCATCGTATTGCGGCTATTGTTGGCACGCAAACCCCATTGGTTAAAGAGCATGCCGTGGAGGTGCTGGGCGGTGGTGGTGTTGCGGTGCAGGAGCCACAATTAGGTACTGGTCATGCAACTGGTTTTGCCCGTGACATATTAAGCGATTTTGCAGGGGATGTCTTGGTGGTGTTTGCGGATTCGCCCCTGATCACTTCGGAAACAATAGAGCGGGTTTTTGCCGCTTTACATGATGGCTTCTCGGTAGCGGTATTGGGGTTTGAACCGGAAAATCCGGGGGCATATGGGCGGCTTGTTGAAGATGAAAACGGCAATTTAACCCGTATCGTCGAAGCAAAGGATGCAACTGATGCGGAACTGGCTATCGGGCTTTGTAATTCCGGTGTGGTTGCGGCCAGCAGGGATTTATTGTTTAGCCTGCTTGATGAAGTAACCAATGATAATGCCAATGGCGAATATTATCTGACCGACATTATCGGCCTTGCTGTGGCCAGAGGGCTAAAGGCAAAGGCCGTACGAGCCTCATCCGATGAAGTGCTGGGGGTTAATTCACGCAGTGAGCTGGCCATGGCCGAGCACATTTTTCAACAGCGCGCCCGTGCCAAGGCCCTTGCCGACGGGGTTAGTCTGCTGGCACCGGATAGTGTGTATTTTAACTTTGATACGGTTCTGGAGGCCGATGTGGTGGTGGAGCCAAATGTGGTATTTGGATCGGGGGTCACTGTTAAATCCGGAGCACGAATCAGAGCTTTTTCGCATCTTGAGGGCGCGCGAATTGACGAAGACGTGGTCATCGGCCCCTATGCCAGAATTCGCCCGGGAACAAGGGTTAAGGGAGGAGCCAAGGTCGGCAATTTTGTGGAAGTGAAAAAATCTACCATACGCGAGGGAGCCAAAATCAGCCATCTGTCATATATCGGGGATGCTGATGTGGGGGCCAATGCCAATATTGGTGCCGGAACCATTACCTGTAATTATGATGGTTTTGACAAGCATCATACCCAGATTGGCGATGGGGCATTTATTGGCTCAAATTCGTCTCTGGTGGCTCCGGTTCAAATTGGCGATGGGGCATTTATTGGTTCGGGAAGCGTTATCACAAAGAATGTGTCTGCAGATGCATTAACCGTGGCTCGTACCAGGCAGCGACAGATTGACAATTGGGCCCATGAATTTCGTAACAAGAAGCAAAACCTGTAAACACTTTGAGTTAGGTGCGTGGTGATGAATAAACCAGTTGATATTTCTGCAAAGCAACATGCAGCCCGGGCGGCCCTGTCCTATGTGGAAGAGGGGATGACCTTGGGCCTTGGCTCAGGGTCTACTGCAGAATTGTTTATTGAGCTTTTGGGACAGGAAGTAGCTGGCGGACTAAAGGTGCGGGGGGTTCCAACCTCCCTTCAAAGCGAACGGGTGGCAATTGATGCCGGAGTTCCTCTGGTTGAGGTGGAGCAGGTGGACCATATTCACCTTACCGTGGATGGTGCTGATGAAGTGGGGCCTGATTTTGCCTTGATCAAGGGCGGTGGCGGTTGCTTGCTTCGGGAAAAAATTATCGCCAATGCTTCTGATTTAATGGTTTGCATTGTTGATGACAGCAAGCTGGTGGAGGTGCTGGGGGCCTATCCCTTGCCGGTGGAGGTAGATCGTTTTGGCTTTACTATTACTGCAAAGAAAATATTTGACGTATTATCTGCAGTCAGTGGAAGCATACCGCAGATTGTTCAAAGATTAAAAAATGACGGCTCACAGCCTTTCATTACTGACGGTGGTAATTATATCGTTGACTGTGCTTGCTCCTCCTTTTCCCGTATCAAGGAAACAGCCGCCAGACTGTCTGCAGTTCCCGGTGTAGTGGAGCATGGGTTATTTGTTGATCTGGCACGGATTGTTGTCGTCGGGACTGATAACGGTGCGGATATTCTGGAGATGTAAATATGTCGGAACTTGAATTTGATCTTTTTGTTATTGGAGCTGGTTCCGGCGGGGTGCGTGCGGCGCGAATGTCAGCCAATTACGGAGCCAAAGTAGGTATTGCCGAAGAATTTCGCATTGGTGGCACCTGTGTTATTCGCGGCTGTGTTCCAAAAAAACTGCTGGTTTATGCGGCGCAATATGGAGCCGGGTTCGAGGAAGCCAAAGGATATGGCTGGTCGGCGGATAATGTTCGTTTTAGCTGGGGGGACATGGTCGCAGCCAAGGATGCTGAAATTGCGCGTCTTTCGGGACTGTATAAAAAGAATCTGGATAAGGCTGGTGTTCAGATTTTTGAAGAAAGAGCAGAATTGCTGGGTAATGGCCAGGTCAAACTGATGTCCTCAGGGCAAGTGATCCGTGCCAGAAAAATTCTTATTGCCACTGGCGGCACTCCTAGAAAATTAGGGCTTCCTGGAGAGGAACTTAGCATTTCTTCTAATGAAGCTTTTGATTTGCCTGTATTGCCAGAGCATATCCTGATTGCAGGTGGTGGATATATTGCTTGTGAATTTGCGTCAATTTTTGCCGCTCTTGGGGTGCAAACCACTTTGGTCTACCGCCGTGATTTTGTATTGCGCGGATTTGATATGGATCTGCGTAAACATGTGCAAAATGAGCTGATCAACCAGGGTGTGCGTGTGATCACATACGCAAATGTCAGTCAAATTGCCAAACAGAATGATCGCCTGATTGTGCAATTGGACAGCGGGCAGCCGCTAACAGTGGATCAGGTAATGATGGCTTTGGGGCGTACGGTGGCAGTTGAAGGGCTTGGTCTGGATCGTGCCGGTATCGCCATCAATGATACCGGGGCAATCAAAGTCGATGAGTTTGGCCAGACCAGTGCTGATGGTGTGTTTGCGGTTGGAGATGTTACTGACCGCACAAACCTTACTCCGGCAGCTATCCGTGAGGGCGCTGCATTTGCCGACAGTCAATTTGGCCCGCGCCGCCATAGTTTTGATCATAAGGACGTAGCATGTGCAGTCTTCACACAACCTGCTGCGGGTTCTGTTGGTCTTTCAGAAGAAGATGCCCGTGAAAGGTTCGGCGAAATTGATGTTTATCGGGAGAGCTTCCGGCCGATGCGCCATACGCTTTCGGGTCGTAATGAGCGCTATTTAATGAAGCTGGTGGTGCGCTCCCTGGATCAGGTGGTGGTTGGTGTGCACATAGTATCTGATGCAGCCCCGGAAATCATTCAGATCGCAGCCATTGCAGTAAAGGCTAAACTTACCAAGCAGGAATGGGATGAGACCTGCGCTGTTCATCCCACAGCATCTGAGGAGCTGGTGCTGATGCGCCAGAAATTGACAGCATAAATCATGCGGAAAGTCGCCTTTTTAACCAGTGCCAATATGATCAGGCCGGGGCCGGATTTGCGCGAAGATGCCTTTGAGCATGATCTTCAGTTCAGCCTGTTCACCAGAGCCGCTGCGCAGCATGATATTGAACTTGTTGAAGTCATCTGGGATGAGGCCAATGTTGACTGGTCTGTATTTGATGCGGTTCTGGTCGGCACCACATGGGACTATGTGCAAAAGCTGGAACAGTTTTCCAACGTTATGATGCAGATTGACGGGCAAACCAGATTGTTCAATTCACTGGACATATTGCAGATGAATATGAATAAGCAGTATTTGCTTGACCTTGCAGATAAAGGTGTGCCTGTAGTTCCGACAATCAGCATGGAAAAAGTCACAAGAACAGCGGTAAAAGCCGCCTTTGAGAGCTTTGGGTGCGAACAATTGGTAATCAAGCCCACAATAGGGGCAGGGGCCTGGAGACAGGTCTTGCTGCACCATCAGGCACCATGGCCCTCCGCAGCGCAATTGCCGCCTAAGGGCGCATTCGTACAGCCATACCTGTCGCAAATACAGTTTATGGGCGAGTTATCAATGCTGTTCTATGGTGGTGAGTTTTCGCACGCAGTTCGTAAAACCCCCAAAGCCGGGGACTATAGAATTCAATCTATCTATGGCGGTCATGAGCAGGCAGAGCAGCCCTCATCCGCAGAAATGACACTGGCCAGACAAGCATTATCGGCACTTGGGCGAGTACCTCTTTATGCCAGGGTTGATGCGATAAGTGATGATAGTGGACAGCCACTTTTGATAGAATTGGAGCTGATTGAACCTTATCATTATGTAGAGCAGGGCCCTGACTGCGGGGCTATGTTGATGAGTGTTCTGGCGAACAGGATTTAGTCCAATATATATTCTTTTTCATTTTTTTTATAAAAAACAGATGGATAACAGCGCTCTTCATCTTTTTTTAACGGTAATCGGTGAACGTGTGAGTATCAGGTGCATATATCGGGGAAAGATGTTATGGCCAAATCCTTACCATCCGCAGGTGTTGAGCGGTTTTTTGATGACAATGAGATCATCGTTAGCAAGACCGACCTTAAAGGTCGTTTGACCTATTGCAACAATGTGTTTTTAAGTATTGCCGGTTATACGGAAGACGAATGTCTGGGGCAACAGCACAGCATGATCCGGCATCCAGATATGCCAAGATGCATATTCAAGTTGCTCTGGGACACGCTTAAAGATGAAAGGGAAATTTTTGCATATGTAAAGAACAGGTGCAAAAATGGGGACTACTATTGGGTGTATGCCCATGTGACGCCAAGTTATGATGTATCTGGCAAGGTGGTTGGTTATCACTCAAATCGCCGGGTTCCGGATCCGGTTATCATCAAAGATATTATTATACCGTTATACACTTCCCTAAAGAGCGCCGAGGATCGAGCCGAGAACCGAAAGCAGGGACTGGCTACATCACAAAAGATGATTGACGACATGCTGGCGGAACGCGGCATTGCGTATGACGAATGGATTTTGACACTAGGACGTAACAAGAAGGAGCTCGCAGCGTAAGGTTTAAGTGGGTTTTTGAATAAGCACAAACAGGGATGGATGGATCATGATTATTGGTAATTCAAAGACAGCATTACAAAAAATAATAACAGTGTGCGAGGCAGTGGCTGAAGGCGATTTTGAGTCTAGGATTCTTGATATTCATGAAACCGGGATACTCGGTGACTTGATGCACACTATTAACCTTATGATCGATAGAACCGATGCTTATATGCGAGAATCCAAGGCTACTTTGGAATATGTCAGCCGTAATCAGTATTTTCGAACTATTGCAGAAAAAGGCATGGCGGGCAGTTTTTTAGAATCTGCTCGAACCATTAACCGCGCCGTGGTTTTTGTGAATGAAAAGAACGAGTCATTCTTGAAAATGGGTGGCTCATGCGAAACCAAAATGAACGAAGTGGTTGAAAGCATTACGCAGTCGGTTGAGGATCTGGAAATGGCTCAGAGCCTGCTGGACGATGCTTCAAAATCAGCCAGTGAACAATCCATAAGCGTTGCTGCCGGCGCCGAGCAGGCCTCGGCCAATATGACCGGAGTGGCTAGCGCATCCGAAGAATTGACCGGCTCCATTGATGAAATCAGCAGGCAGGTGGTAAGAGCAACGGATATTACAGAAATGGCCGTTGCCAAGGCTGGAAACATGCAAGAACATATTTCATCCCTTACCGAAGTTTCATCGAAGATTGCCAATGTTGTGGAATTGATCACCGAGATTGCCGGTCAAACTAATTTGCTGGCCTTAAATGCCACTATTGAATCTGCCAGGGCTGGCGAAGCAGGCAAGGGTTTTGCGGTTGTGGCCTCAGAGGTTAAGACCCTTGCAGCCCAAACCGAGACCGCAACTGCCGAAATTAAAACCAGAATTGAGGATATTCAAAATGCCACTGAGCAGGCGGTATCTGCAAACAAGGAAATTGATGAAGCAATTGCGCAGGTAAACGAAATCTCTACTGCCATTGCTGCCGCAGTCGAGGAGCAGGGGGCGGCAACCAGAGAAATATCAAGAAATGTTCAAGAAGCAGCCACAGGTACAACCGAGGTAAGCTCCAGCATAAATCAGGTGAAGAAAACCACAGAGGAGGTCAGAAGAACTTCCGGACAGGTTGAAAGTGCCTCCAGTATCTTAAAAGGGCAGGGCAGTGAATTAAAGGCCATGCAGCACCAGATGTGCGAGTTCTTAAGCCGGGCTGCCAAGGCTGGTTAATTCTTGTTTGACTTTACAGGTTTCGTTGGAAGTTTATTCCGGCACAGCATCAGCGGTATCTGTTTGGGGTTTAAGCCTCCAGTCACTGTAATGCTCAGCAATGCTTCTAAACATCGCAATGTTTTTGGATTTGTAATCCATGCCGAAATCATCAACTTCCAAGAATGAACGCTGTGCCGCATTTTTGGCAATTACAATACCG
This sequence comes from Robiginitomaculum sp., assembly GCA_015485155.1. GTDB lineage: Bacteria > Pseudomonadota > Alphaproteobacteria > Caulobacterales > Maricaulaceae > Robiginitomaculum_B. The sequence continues at coordinate 26,363 of WFUF01000010.1, forward strand.
GCCCTAGGGTTTACGTAAATATACTGTCCATAAACCCCGACAGCAAAAAACTCCTGATCTGAGTCTTTTGGCAGCCACCATTGATATCCATAGTCAAATGGGTCTCCATAAATATCATCAGGCGCCGACTTAGAGGTGGAGACTTCCACCCATTTTTCCGGGATTATCTGCAGGCCATCGGCAGTACGCCCCTTATTTCGCATCAATTCCCCGAACAATGCGTAATCACGGGTGCGCATATTTAATCCGCCAAGGGCAAAGGCGTTGCCGTCACTATCGGTGGAGTACCAGGCATCGGCACTGGCTCCGATCCTGGACCAGAGGTTTTTGACAAAATAATCCTGCAGGCTTTCATTGGTGGCACTGCGCAAGACCATGGAGATAACATGGGTGTCGATGGAGACATACTGGCGGGCGGTACCTGGCTTATATGCTGTTTCTGATATGCTGGCTGCAAACTCATCCAGCGAGCCACCAAGGGCCAGTACGCGGCCCATCTTGTTGATATCCGAGTAAAAGTCCAGATAGTCCTCATCAAATTTAACGCCGCTTGCCATGTTCATTACATCACGCAGCTTTACATTATTGTAGGCTGATTTTTTCAAATCAGGTACATATTTGGTGACCGGGTCATCAAGACTTGTAATTTGTCCATTCTCAAGGGCAATTCCGGTTAGGGCCGAAACAAATGATTTGGACATTGACCATGAAATGCGCAAATCCTCTGGCCCTGTGCCCTGATAATATTCTTCAAAGACAATGGTGCCATCTTTCACAACAATGAGCGCAGTTGTCTTTAACTCCTTTAGCATGTCTGCCACCAGAACCTGTTTATCATGCAGCACAAAGGTTTGGTTGAGCGGAGCAATAGACACTGGCCACTGATGAACCGGGCCGCTGCGGGGCAGGCGCGTGGCGGGTAATATGTCTTTCATGTTGGAAAAGTTGTGAACAATTTTATCTTCGGCAAACAGTGAATTTACCTGTAGCAATCTGGTAATACGCTGACGATTTAATAGTAGTCCTGCAGCAATTGCCAAAATAAGTAATCCTGCCACGATCTTGTTGGTAGTGCTCATGATCTGCTCCTGCCTGTGCTTCTGCGTGGTTTGTACCCAGATATAGGGGATTTTACAATCTCATCAAAATTTGCTGTTTTAGAAGATCAATAACAAATGCAACATCACTGCGCCTTGTTCGTGGATTGATCGTGCATAGTCGAAGTACCATTTTGCCATTGACCCGGGTTGGTGCCACTACCGCCTCACCAGAGGCCATAATATGCCGAACCGTGTCAATCAGGATTGCTTCTGCCTTGTTTGGTGGAAGATGGTCTAGTGCTTTGGCGCTAAAGGTAAGCGCGCAGAGTTGGGCTGGTGAACAAATCTCCCAGAAACCGGAATCAAGAAACAGGCACTCTTGCGCATGTTTTGCCAGCATAAACCCGCGATCAACCGCCGCAGCAAAGTTCTCAAGACCAAAAGTCTTTACTGACATCCAGAATTTTAATGCTCGAAACTCTCTGGTTAATTGGACACCATAGTCACAGTAATTTACCTGATTGGTGCTGGTGTCGCCATGGTTGAAAATTTCCAGATACTCAGCATCAACCTTGAAGGTATCAGCAAGAAACTGCTCATTATGAACCAGAACACAACCAATCTCATAGGGCTGAAACATCCATTTGTGCGGATCAATAGTGATGCTGTCAGCCTCATCTATGCCATCAAGCAGATGGCGATGGGTAGGGGATAGTATTGCCCCACCGCCAAAGGCTGCATCCACATGCATCCACAGGCCTTCGCGTTTGCAGAATTTGGCAAGGGTTGGTAGCGGATCAATTGCACCGGTATTGGTGGTGCCGGCGTTCGCAACCAGACAAAATGGAACCATGCCTCTTATGCGATCAGAATCTATCTGTTCAGTGAGGGATTTTACGCAAATTCTACCCAACTCATCAGAAGGAACTTTACGTGCCTGGTACGGCTGAAATCCCAAAATCGCCAGATCCTTTTGAACAGATGAGTGGGTTTGGTCAGAAAAATAAATGGTGGCATTGGTTATATTGCCGCGTAATTTGACGTGACGGGCAACAGCCATCGCAGTCAAATTGGCCATGGAGCCGCCGCTTACGAACAATCCTCCAGACCCGGTACCAAAACCAAACATCTGTTTTAGCCAGTCAATTACCTTTATTTCAATGACAGCAATGCCCGAGGGGCCAAGCCATGCCCCGGCAAATATATTATAAGCTGATGCAATCAGGTCTCCCATTGCCGAAGCAAAGTTCCCGGGGCCGGGAACAAAGGCAAGATATTTTGGGTGGGTGATGTTCATGGTATCATTTAACGCATTGTTCTGCAGTTCAGATAAAATATCCAATGGGTCTGAGCCTTGTTGCGGTGGTGGCTCGTTTAACCAGTCTTGCAGCATTTTTGGATCAGATTTGCGCCCGACAGGTGCCTGAGGCAGCGTATCATAATGCTCAATAATAAGTTTCATTGTTGCATCAGCAAATTCCTGCATTTCTGCTTTGCCAAGCGACAAGGTGGGATTGTTTGCGGGCATGGTTCACCTGTTCATCGCACAATAGTCACAAATGTTACTTTATAACAGGGAACATGCTTTTAGAATGTGACAAATTGCAAGATAATTCTTTTGGGACTGCTGAAAATTAGTTTAAAAAAGTGCTAAAATACGGTGTTTTTGTCAAAATTTGCGTGGTTTTCAGGGCAGTTCTGCAAAAAAAAATAATTTTTTTACGCCAAAAATAAAGGCAGTTTTTTCAACCCTGCTCAAAATAGTTACCAAAACCACGCTGACCTACCTGGCTAAAACCGAAAAAGATCAAATATTTGCCGATGACAGCTCCTTGGCTGTTAATGCTGGTAAACAAAGGGTTTTTACAGCGCTGCGCGGTAAGAAAATCCTATGGATTTTTTATTAACCTTGCAGAAACCCCCATATAGAAAAATTAGCTGGCAAAAGAAATTTGCATTTGGTGAAATGCGTCCGTGGCAGCTTGCAAAGACAGGGAAAACGGCGCGAGAAACGGGGAGAGCGTTATGGCGTTCACAGATGTTGAAGTCGCAGAAGCGCACGCAGCTATCGAAGCGGGCCCAAGCGGCGAGGAATTAAATAAACTTGGATTGATTTATTCAACCGGTGATGGACCTATGCTTGACTTTATTGAAGCTCATAAATGGTTCAATCTGGCGGCATTCAAGGGCTGTAAAGCTGCAAAAGTATATCGCTCTGAATTGGCGTCTGAAATGAGTTCAGAAGAAATAGCAGCTGCACAGCGTGCGGCACGGCAATGGCTCTCAGGAAACGCCTGATTCTGTTTGGCGGGTTATAGGCCCGCCAATAGAAAACCTGCGTAGGGTGTGCATATCATATGAATAGTTCGTATTGGTATGCTGTCGCAAACGTATCCATTTGACTTATCAAGAGATTAAGGGTTGAGGATACTTGAGCCGCGCTGCTGCCGCACTAAAAGAGCTTATCGGCAATTTGATAGGTGAGTATTTCTTAAAAGCTCAAGTTTTGGCAAATCAGTTCGCAAATTCAGCGAAAATCCAGCCGACGGGCCCTGGACGCTAACCCGGCGTTCGGGATGTGTTCGGCGATCAATGCACTGAATTTGTTCTTGCATATTTTTTTTCATCGTCTTACATCTTGTAGGTCAGTTATGCTGGCAGACATTCTCAGGGCGGGGTGTAATTCCCCACCGGCGGTGTTTGTGTACTTGCACATCAGCCCGCGAGCGCTCGCTATCCTGTAGCGAGGTCAGCAGATCCGGTTAAACTCCGGAGCCGACGGTTATAGTCCGGATGGAAGAGAATAATGATGATTGCTCGCGCTTCTTTATGGGAGCGCGTTGGCAGGTGCCGTTTGTTGGTGCCCTTTGTTCTGATCGTCGTTCGCTCTGATCGTATGTCTTTGATATATTGAGATGAGTGATGAACCAGAAGTTACTATATTCACAGGAAAATTACGGTTCACCGTCACAGCTAGTTTTAAGGGCATTTGCTGATGCCATACGCTGTGCCGGGCAATTTGCCGGTTCGACCTCTGCCAATCCACCTGTGGGCTGTGTTTTGCTTGATGAGCAAGGCAACAAGCTGGCACTGGCTGCACACCAAAAGGCAGGAGAGCCCCATGCGGAGGCTCTGGCTATTGAGCAGTGCCAGAAGGCAGGCACATACGAGCGCATCCATAGTGTGATTGTGACGTTGGAGCCATGTAATCATACAGGTCGTACACCGCCTTGTACCAAAGCCATTCTTGGCACTCCAGCGCGCAAAGTATGGATCGGTAGCAAAGACCCTGATCCGAATGTCTGTGGGGGTGGCGCAAAGGAGCTGGCCTCCAGCGGGCTAACCGTACGGTATATAGAGCAAATGGGTTGCCCGGCTGCTGTGGAGCTGGCGCAGGCAGCGCAAAGGCTGATTGCGCCATTTGCCAAGCGTGTGACGCAAGGTGTGCCGTGGGTTACGGTAAAACAGGCGATAAATCGTGCAGGTAGTATGATTCCGGAAGCTGGACATAAAACCTTCACTTCGCCGGAATCTCTTGTTTTTGCTCATTATTTGCGTAAACGCGCCGATGCTGTTCTGACTGGATCTGGAACTGTACTGGCAGACAATCCAAAATTCACAGTACGCCATATTGCCGACTTTACAGATAAGCGTCGCTATCTGGTAATTATGGATCGCAGGGGGCGTGTGGGAAACTCTTATCTGGAGGCTGCCAGAACATCCGGGTTTACAGTTTTGGTTGAAGCCTCATTTGAAAAGGCCCTGAGACGGCTGGCACAAATGGGGGTGCTTGAGGTTCTGGTCGAGGCCGGCCCGACTTTGCTTGATATGATCATGGAGACAAAGCTCTGGGACGAGCATGTCATCATTTCTCAATCCATTGATCGCGAACAAAAAGACAGCGTCTTAATTAGTTATCCGTCCAATTCAAAGCTGAAGATTAAAAAGGAAATGCAGCATGTTCTCTGGAATTATTGAAAACCTGGGTCGGGTGACGACTGTTTTGCGCAAAGCTCAGGATCTGGTTCTGACTATTGAGAACAGGTTTGAGGATATGGAAACAGGAGAAAGTATCGCCATAAATGGTGTGTGTCTTACGGTAACCGGACTTAACCAGCAAGGAGACGCAACATTCTTTGTTAGTTCCGAGACTGTTTCGCGCTCAAATCTTGGAGCATTGAGAGCTGGTGATGTGGTTAATCTTGAGCGCGCTGTGCGGCTCGACACCCGGCTGTCGGGGCATTTGGTACAGGGCCATGTAGACGGCAAAGCTGTTCTGGTCTCAATCATGCTGGATGGGAATGCATATCAGCTTACATTCTCATTACCAGCGGAACTTGCCAGATATTGCATTGAGAAGGGCTCAATTGCCCTTAATGGGGTCAGTCTGACGATAAATTCAGTTGCCGGCAAAGGACAGCAATTACCCGGCTCTAAAATGCAGACAAATGAAAGTCCGGATCAGGGCTGTCTTATTCAAAGCACTATTATCCCGCATACCTGGAAAACTACCAATTTGAATGCGGTTGCTATTGGTGAGGAAGTCAATGTCGAGGTTGATGTTATTGCAAAATATGTGGAGAGGCTATGTCGTCCCTAACCGAAGCTTTGAGCGCCCTGCAACAGGGTAAAATGATAATCCTTCTTGATGATGAAGACCGCGAAAACGAGGGCGATTTGGTAGTGGCGGCACAGTTCGCCTCACCTGAGGCCGTAAATTTCATGGCCATGCACGGGCGCGGGCTGATCTGTCTGGCACTAACCGGACAGCAGGTTGACCGGCTGGCTTTGCCTGCCATGGTGGCGGAAAATCGCGGGCGGCGGACAACAGCATTTACGGTTTCCATCGAGGCAAGAGAGGGAATTAGCACTGGCATATCGGCCCATGATCGCTCCCACACGATTTTAACTGCCAGCAATTTGGATGCGCGGCCAGAAGATATTGTCTCGCCAGGTCATATATTTCCCCTTCGAGCGGTCGAGGGCGGGGTTCTGGCTCGCAATGGTCATACCGAGGGGGTTGTTGACCTGATGCAGCTTGCGGGCCTGCAGCCTGCAGCAGTTATCTGTGAGGTTATGGGTGATGATGGCCATATGGCCCGCCGCGATGATTTGGAGATTTTTGCAAAAAAACATGATCTGCCCATATTGACAATTGAGGAGATTATCAGACACCGCCTTACAACAGAAAGGCTGGTTGAGCAGGTTGCAAGCACCACTTTCCCATCATCTTTTGCATCAGAGCCAATGAAAGTGCATGCATTTAAGAGCCGTGTTGATGGTATCGAGCATCTGGCAGTGGTTAAATATCCATTGCCTGAAAATCCGTTGGTTCGTGTTCATTCGGAGTGCCTTACTGGTGATGTGTTGGGGTCATTACGCTGCGATTGCGGCGCGCAATTACAAGAAGCGCTAAAGCTAATATCCAGCAGTGACGGCGGGGCGCTGGTTTATCTGCGCGGTCATGAAGGGCGCGGGATAGGGCTTGCCAATAAGATCAAGTCCTATGCACTACAGGATGAAGGTTTGGATACATTTCAGGCAAATACTTCTCTTGGCTTTGCTCCAGATGCCAGAGACTATGGAAACGCTGCCCAGATTTTAAGAGCCCTTGGCATCAATCAACTTCGTCTTCTTAGTAATAATCCGCAAAAAATTATGGGGCTTGAGCGTTACGGTATTTCAGTTTCGCAGCAAGTTCCTCTGATCATTTCGCCCAATCCGCATAACGCAAAATATCTTGCAACCAAGCGTGAAAAATTTGGCCATTCCCTATCACACTGACACAGGAAACATTATGAAACAGGTTAAAACAACTGCCGCCGCACCAAAAATTGCAATCCTTGTCAGCCGGTATAATGAGGACATTGCTTCAGGGCTGTTGACGGGTGCGCTTACCTGCCTTGGTGAATATGGCATTGATGTTCCAAAAGAAAATATCATAGATGCCCCCGGAGCATTTGAAATTCCCCTTATTGCAAAAACCCTTGCCATGTGTGGTCGTTTTGATGGAATTGTATGTCTTGGCTGTGTTGTCAAGGGAGAGACATCCCACTTTGAATATATCAGTGCAGGAGTTAGCATGGGGTTGATGAATGCATCTCTTGATACGGGAGTTCCATTAAGTTTCGGGATTTTGACGACCTATAGTCAGGAACAGGCCATGGCACGCAGCGCGAATAATGCTCATAACAAGGGTCGCGAAGCTGCTGCGGCATGTGTTCAGTCTATTGCAAGCATGCACCAGATATCTACAAGAGAGTCACGGCAAAGATAATTTGCACTTGTTAGCTATGCGGTATGAAATTATCCTGCCTGGCATATTAAACAGGGGGGAGCTATGAAAAGGCGTAAATTTCTAAGCTATGGTGCTGCACTTGGTGTTGCAGGCATAGGGTCGTGTTCAAAAGGCAAAACTCCTGATAAGACACAATCCGCAATTCCGGCCGTGAGCCAGGATAAAGGTTCCGAACTTTTCAAGCTGGATGCTACAGCTCAGGGGCAATTGATTGCAAAGGGCAAGATATCATCAGCGGAATTGGTTGAACAGGCAATTGTAAGAGCAGAGCGGGCGAATGCTGATCTGAATTTTATGGTAACTCCTTCCTTTGAGCAGGCCCGTGAGCGTGCTTTGAAAGATTTGCCCCAAGGGCCGTTTTCAGGCGTTCCAACGCTGACCAAGGACCTTTTGGAAACCAAGGGGGTGCGCAGTGCTTTTGGCTCCAGAGCGTTTATGAATTATGTGCCTGATCAAAACTCAAAGTTTACCGATGTCATGGAGCAGGCTGGTCTGGTGTCAATCGGCAAGTCTTCCACTCCTGAGTTCGGGTTTTTGCCGGTGACCGAGCCGTTGGCCTTTGGCCCTACACGTAATCCGTGGAATTTGGATCATACCTGCGGTGGCTCATCCGGTGGTGCTGCGGCAAGCGTTGCAGCCGGAATAGTTGCCATGGCACAGGCCAGTGATGGCGGCGGATCAATTCGTATACCGTCTAATTGCTGCGGATTGTTTGGCATGAAGTCATCCCGCGGCAGATGGCCTGATGCAGATGGCAGTGATTGGGAAATAAGCGTCAGAGGTTATGTATCAAGGTCTGTTCGTGACAGCCAATTGGCGATGAACACTATGGCTGCTATTGGTAACGGACTGCCGTCTGCGGATTTAGCTTCGTCTGACAGGGATAAAAAATACCGGATAGGCATGCGCACCCAAACCCCTGATGGCCGTGAGGTACATCCTGATTGCAAAAGAGCAGTTCTGCTGGCGGCCAAACATTGTCAGGATCTGGGCCATATTGTTGAAGACGTACCAAGCCATTATAGTTGGGGTGAATTCTGGAATGCCTTTATGACTGTATGGGCCTTTGGTGCCAAGGGAGCCATTGATGGTGTCGGACAGCAAATGGGGGGCAAGCTGCCTCCGCGTGAATTGTTCGAGCCCTTTTCGTGGTGGTTATATGAGCAGGTGGCCGACAAGGATGCTTCGGCAATGGGGTCAGCTTTTGCTCAATTTGCCATAGAACGTGAGGCAGCACGCAAATTTCATAAAGAATACGACTTTTACCTAACCCCGGTTCTGGGAGAGCCTGCAATTAAAATTGGCAGGATTGACCAAAGTGGCGATATCGGTGCCATGCGCGACTGGCTGGAGCATTATGTGGGATTTACGCCGTGGGCCAATGCGACAGGTCATCCTGCCATGTCAGTGCCTATATTGCGCACGTCTGCTAATATACCGGTGGGTGTTCAGTTTGAAGGTAATTATGGAAATGAGGCAAACCTGTTTGAACTGGCCAGACAGTTAGAAGAGATCGCACCATGGGCACAGGATTGGCCGGATATGGCTGCGCAATAGGAAAATATCATGCTGGCTGCAAATTTGGCTATAGCCACCTTGATGGTCGGGCTTACCACTATTGTTCATCTGGTATTCTTGACCGGGCTTACCTGGTTGATGCAAAGGCGTAAAATCGGTGAAAACGGAAACTTCATTAGTCCGTCACTGGTGATTGTGCTGGTGGTGCTTGGCCTGTTTGCTGCTCATTCTGTAGAAATCTGGATATATGCTGTTTTATATATATTTCTTGATGTTTTTGAAGATTTTGAAACGGCGCTTTATTTCTCTACCAGCACTTTTACCACCGTTGGTTTTGGGGAGGTGGTTGCCGGCCCTAAATGGCGTTTGCTAACGGCGATCGAATCCGCCAACGGGTTCATCCTGATCGGCTGGTCAACGGCGTTTTTAATTGGCCTTACTGCACGATTGCGCGCCGTGGAGCATCGCTGGATGAAGGGCCATGGCGAATGAAATGAAGCAGCATTGCAATATTATTCCGTCATTTGCATGTAAAAGTCTTCTGGCAGGCCAGCCTGATTGCGGGCTTTCGTATTAAATGGCGGTTTTAAGGTTGAGGTATATCTGGTTTTTACCAAATGCTGGAAGTGAGACTTTGAATCAAGGTTTTGCTGTTCACAAATTCGTTTGAACCATTTTGCACCAACTGCTACATGGCCAATTTCTTCCGTAAAAATAAGCTGTAAAACCTCTGCTGTCTTGTTGTCACCAGCCTGCTTGAATTTTTCAATCATGGGCGGGGTAACGTCCAGCCCGCGTGCCTCCAGTACCAAAGGCGCTATGGCCAGACGGGCCAATACACAATCTGCGGTATCGACAGCGGCATTCCACATGCCATCATGAACGGCTAAATCCCCGTATTGCATGCCGTGGGCAGCAAGAAGTTCGCTAAGCAGGCCAAAATGCCGGGCTTCTTCTTGCCCAATACGCAACCAGTCACAGCAGAACTCCATACTCCATTCAGCACAAACAGGAGGGATGAATGCAAACCTTGCCATTATATCAAAAGCCAGATCAATGGCATTTAACTCAATATGGGCAATGGCATGCAACAGGGCTAGTCGCCCCGTTTTGCTGCCCCATTTTCGCTTCATGACCTTGCCCGGAGCAACCATAGTCAATCCTTCAGGGCGGGCTGGGTGCCGTGGTATGGAAGGCGCGGCTTGCTTCAGGTCTTGTTTGGAAGGTGGCATTAGAGCCAGAGCCATCATCGCTTTTTGGGCAGGACATGGCTGCTGCAAAATTTGTACACAGCTTTGGGCAAAACTTGCCATTAGTCAGCCGTTTCACCAAGACGGTTCAATACTGCATCCACATGACCCTTTACCCTTACCTTGCGCCAGATTTCTGCAATTTTGCCATCGGCGTCAATCAAGAATGTACTGCGCTCAATTCCCATATATTTGCGGCCATACATGGATTTTTCCACCCATACTCCATAGGCCTTGATTGTCTTTAATTCCTCATCAGCAGCAAGACGTATTTTTAAATCATGTTTTGCCTTGAATTTGTCATGTTTTGCAGCGCTATCTTTAGATATACCAACAATTGCTGTATCAAGCTTGGAGAATTTTGCCAGATTTGCTGTAAAATCAATCGCTTCGGTGGTACAGCCAGAGGTGTCGTCTTTTGGGTAAAAATAGAGTACCAGATTTTGACCTTTATAATCGCTCAGCGAAATGTCTTTACCGCCATCACCGGGCAGGGTGAAGTCTGGTGCCTGATCGCCAATGGAAAGAGAGTTATTCATGGGGAGAATCCTTTTGATTTGGTTGGTTTGATTCTTGCACGATACATTAGAGTGATAAAGCAGGTTTTGCTTTTTTGGGGTAAGTTGAACTAATATGAGCAATATATTGCAAAAAATGCGTTTCTGGCGATACCCCGGAAAAAATGGGAATCCTGCCTCATCACGACGCTGGATATTGCGTGGTTTTGTATTTCATGTGCTTGAGATAATAGCTTTGTTGATGGTGCTGGCTCTGGTGGCATTTGCTGTTCTTGCCTGGCAATTGTCAAAGGGGCCATTAGATCTTTCATTCTTGAAAGAGGATACAAATGCGGCGCTGATGCAGGTGTTTGGCGGTCAGAATGCCAATATTGGAAAGCTGGAAGCAGACTGGTCAGTTAGTGAAAAGTCATTGGTTATTGTGGCCAAAGACGTGAGTTTGCAGGATGCCGATGGTGGCATTGTTCTGGATATTCCAAGGTTTGAGGCGGGCCTAGACGGTCTGGCTTTGTTGCGGGGCGGTATTGAATTTTCGAGGCTGGTTATAATTGGTGGAGAAATATCAGCAGTTCGCCGTGAAACTGGTGAAATTGGTGTCGGGGTTGGCAGTGTTGAGCATGTGCTGAACAATCCCCGGCTCTGGCAACAGCAAAGCACAGTACAGGCCCCCTTGCTCCGTCAGGCTCTTTCCAAATTACAGAATTTGTCGATCAGAGGTGGAGCGCTGAACTTAAAGGATTTCCGTTCAGGTATTCAGTGGCGGGCGCCAGATACGCGTATTTCCTTCATTAGAGACGGCCAGCGCATCAAGTTTTTTGCCGATGGTATAATCGAAAGTAACGGCATGAAAAGCCCGGTAAGGTTTGAGGGAACTTCTAATACAGATTTTTCAGACCTTAGCGCCAATGCTATGTTCTCCAATTATATTCCGGCACAATTGGTTCCTGATTTTGGGAGATTGTCTTTCCTTGCCAGAGTACAGGTTCCGGTTAGTTCTTCTATGTCTGTGGCTACGGATGAGGCTGGTTTTCTTGTTAATGCGTCTTTTAAGCTGGATAGCGGAGCAGGAGTGCTAAATCTTCCATTTGGTGATCTTGCTCTGGAATCAGGATCAATAGAGGCAAACTTTGATGCTGAAACTGGAACTATTTCCATTACAACGGCGCAAATGGAAGGGCCCAGGATTGACGTTGGTTTTGTTGGCCAGATTAAGGGGCTGGATCCTGCCCAGCTTATCGTTGGAAGCCAGATTGATTTTTCGCTGGATTTCCAAAAAAGCAATATGGACATGACTGGCTTTATGCAAGGACTCGTAGAGCTTGATGACTTGCTGTTACAAGGCGCATATTCGCCAGTGGATCAATCCTTACATCTTGAAAGCTGGCAGATTACGGCAGATCAGCTTCATTTACATGGCAATGGGGGCGTGCAATGGGTTTCTTCGGATGAGGGGGAGGTTTTTCCAAAGGTACAGATAAACGGACGCAGCAGTGGCAATACTGATCTAAAGCAGGTTTTATCATTCTGGCCGGTTAATCTTGCTGAAGGGGTGAGAAGCTGGGCGGCAAAAAATATGCGCTCGGCCAATATGTACGATTTCATCTTGCAGGTGAATGTGGATGAAAACCTGCGCGACAATGGAGGGTTGAAGAATGAAATGCTCACCCTGTCATTCTCCTTTGACAAGCTGGAAACCACATATTTTGGAACCATGCCAGCCATTAAGCAGGCGCAGGGAACTGCATTGCTAAGAGGCAATAGCTTTGATGTTAATATGAAGTCAGGGCGCCTGCTCGATAATGAATTAAGCAAGGGTTATGTGCAAATTCCCTATTTATACCCTGCAGGCGCAATGGCGGTTTATGGGGCTAGGGCAAGCGGCCCCTTGTCTGATCTTTTGCATATTCTTGATCAGGAGCCATTTGGTTATGTCAGCATGTACCGGATTGTTCCAAATGAAATAGGTGGCAGCGGCTTCGTAGATTTTGAAATGCACCGTCCAATGCGAACCAGAGTTCCATTTAGGGACATGTCTTTTTCTGCTTCGGGAGAATACACCAATGTCAGTGCTTCTGCACTATTGTTTGAGCAGGATATGACCGGGGTAAGCATACAGTTTCAGGCAGATGAATCCAAACTTAGAATAGAAGGCCACGGTGATGTTGGCGGTCAGTCATCGAAGTTTAACTGGAGCGAAAACTTTAAGGCCGTTGATGAGCCGCGAACAAAAATGGAACTTGAATCCATAATTGATGCCAGTATTTTTGATGCATTCGGGCTGCCGACACGAGAGTATTTTGATGGAAACCTTGCCATTAAACTTGCCATTTCAGGTAATGGTCTTGCTGTGCAGAATGCTGTTGTTTCTGCGGACTTGTCAGAGGCATTTCTGGATCTGCCGGGTTCTGCGTGGAACAAGCCCAAAGGCATGCCGGGCTCCTTGTCATTTCAGGTGCAAGAAATAAATCCAGGTGAATATCTGCTAAATGAGCTGGCATTGCTTGCCGGTGGGCTGGTTTTTGAAGGTCAGGTATCGTTTTCCGCAAGTTCCGGCCTGCAGTCCTTACTTGTAACAAGGGCCATGATGGACGGCGTGTTTGATTTTGCCGCTGATGTTAAACGTGACCAACAGGGGACATTTCTGGTAGACATGAATGTTGCCAGTGCTGATATTTCTCCTATCGTAAGGGGGATTTCCAATCCGTCATCTGATCTGGTTGCAGTTCCTGTAAAAGGAGATATCCGGTTTGCAAAAACCATTGCCGGGTCGCGTTTATTGCTAAATTCCGGGTATTTGAAGTTCGGGCATAATGGTGAAAAGCTGTACAATCTGGATTTTCGGGCTAATTCAGATCAGGGAGAACACCGTTTTTCTATTACTGAGGGCGAGCAGGAGAAATTACTGGTTTCTGCATACAGTGCTGATGGCGGGGCTGCATTGGAGGCGTTTTTGGGCTTTGATGGCCTGGTTGGCGGGAAGATGAACCTAAGCGGCGAGGTTGTCTATGGTTCCGTGCCACAAACAGATTTAGTCCTGAATTTAGAAAACTTCCAGCTTGCTAATACCCCGGTAGCTGCTCAGATTTTGTCATTAGGGTCTTTGCGCGGGTTTGCTGATACGCTTAGTGGCTCCGGCATTGCTTTTGAAAAACTTACCCTGCCTATTAAAATTCAGGAAGGATTTTTGTCAATAAGAGGGGCTAGTGCCACCGGACCTGCTATGGGAGTTACCTTGGACGGTGATGTTAATTTACGGGATCAGGATTTGACATTACATGGCGTGCTTGCACCAGCTTATACCCTAAACTCCATGTTTCGTTCAGTTCCCATAGTGGGAAATATTCTGGTGCCTCGGCAAGGTGAAGGGGTGTTCGGTTTAACCTATTCGGTAAATGGTTCGTTTGCACAGATGCAGGTTGCGGTAAATCCGCTGTCGGCATTTGCGCCGGGTGTCCTTAGGCAGATGTTTGGTGGCAGCTTGCCTGAAATTGTAGACGCAAAAGAAAATCAACCGCCCTCTCCTGACGAAGAAGAACAAACAACAAAGTCAGGGCAGGCCACAAAGCCAGAGCAGGCAATCGAGTCAGATCAGACAGCAGAGCCCGTTGTGGGTGGTTCATCACCGCAATTTTAATCAACGCAGATACCTCAGGCTCGTTGCTTCTATCTGATTTTTATTACTGCGTGTTTCTTTTTGCCTACGGATATTCTGACCTGCTTTGAGGATTGAAATGTCTCGTTGGTTAGAGTCATTTTCGGGTCGGTGACAGGTTTGCCATTTATTTTTAATGCCCCGGCCTTGATATGGCGCTTGCCTTCACCATTGCTTGCAATCAAACCTGTTTTTAGAAATGCCTGCAATATCAAGGGCGCATCAAGTAAATCTGTTTCATCAAGAACCAGTGTTGGAAGATCATCGCCTGCTCCGTCTTGCAAGAATGTATCATGAGCGGTTTTTTCTGCAGATTTTGCCGCATCTTCACCATGAAGCATTGTGGTGCAGGCATTTGCCAATGCAATTTTGGCAGTATTTATTTCACTACCCCTTAGGGCTTCCAGTTCGGTAATTTTATCCAAAGAAAAGTCGGTGAACAATCTTAGGAATTTTCCTACATCAGCATCCTCAGTATTGCGCCAGAACTGCCAGTATTCATAAGGACTTCGCATGTTGGCATTCAGCCAAATGGCACCATCTGCGGTTTTTCCCATTTTGGCTCCGGAGGAGGTGGTAACCAAAGGTGTCGTAAAAACATGAGCGGAATTGCCAGTTACCCTGCGGATCAAATCCTTGCCATTGACCATGTTTCCCCATTGGTCTGAACCACCTAATTGCAAGCTGCAGTCAAAACGCCGGTTCAGCTCCAGGAAATCATAAGATTGCAGCAGGGGGTAGTTAAACTCCAAAAACGTCATTTCGTTCTCATCGGCAATACGCCGCCGGACACTTTCCATCTTGATCATTTTGTTGATGGTGAAATGCTTGCCAATATCGCGAAGAAACGGAATTAACTCAAGACGATCCAGCCAGTCAGCATTATTGACCATAATCGCATCTGTTGGGCCATCTCCAAAGACAAGAAACTTTTCAAAAACAGTTTTTATGGATTTCATATTTGCGGCTATGCGCGCATCGTCCAGTAACGGGCGTGATTTGTCCTTGTCCGATGGATCACCGATCTTGGTAGTTCCGCCACCCATCAGGACAATTGGTTTGTGGCCGGATTGTTGCAGATGGCGTAACATCATAATTTGCACAAGTGAGCCCACATGCAAGGATTCTGCTGTGCAATCAAAACCAATATAGCCGACCAAAGGCTTATTACTGCTGGCTGCAGCATCAAGTTCGTCAATATCCGTAGACTGGAATAAAAACCCGCGATCAATCAGATTGCGTAATAATTGGGATTTGTGGTTGCTCATAACAAAATCCTGCTAAAAAGTATGCTTTGTGTTCCACTATCATTAACTTGTGAATTACGAAAAGGAAAAATGATGCTTGTGGCTGGTTTAATGAGCGGAACTTCACTTGATGGCATGGACGCTGCTCTTTTGCGCATTAGTGATAATGGGGCACTGAAAGTCGAACAAAAATATACCGGCATATCCACAAAATTTAGCCCGACTGATCGAAATGTTTTATCACACGCAGTGGAGGATGCCCTGCAATGGCAATTTTCAGGCCCGACTCCTCACAGTTTCGAACATGCAGCAATGAGGTTGGCAAGTATTGCGGCTAAAGCAATCGACGATTTGCTGGCGTCTAATGGTATAAAAAACACTGATTTAACAGCAATCGGGTTTCACGGCCAAACCGTTCTTCATAGGCCACCGGTTGCGGGAAAGAACGGCAAGACCCTGCAACTTGGCAATGCACAGCAATTGGCCAATAAAACCGGCTGTACCATTGTTCATGATTTTCGCAGTATGGATATGGATTTTGGTGGACACGGTGCTCCCCTGGCTCCGGCATGGCATTTTGAAATTGCCAAACAGCTAAAATGCGCGCCATTTGCTTTTATAAATATTGGCGGGGTCAGCAATATAACTTTTGTGCCTGAAATTGATGGCGATAATTTACAGGCAAATATGCTGGCCTTTGATTGCGGGCCGGGCAATGGCCCGGTTGATGCATGGATTGCGTCACATGGGCTTGGCCAAATGGATGTGGATGGGCAGCTTGCAGCTCGGGGAGTTGTTGATCACGATATTGTTGCAGATGTGATAAAGGAATTGCCTGTGGCAGGGTGCCCATTTTCTTTGGATCGCTGGGCATTTGATCATAAATGCGTTCAAGGGCTGTCAGTGGAAGATGGCGCCGCCACCCTGCTGGAAATTACCGCTTGTGGAATTGTGCGCGGCCTTTCTTCCCTGCCAAAAGAGCCAGGGCAGGTTCTGGTTGGCGGGGGCGGCAGGTTAAACCCGGTTTTAATGACGAAATTAACAGAACTTGGCATAAGTAATATCGCACCCAGTGAGGCGGCGGGGTTTGATGGCGATTTGATCGAGGCCGAAGCATTTGCCTGGTTAAGCGCCTTGCGTCTTCACAATCACCCTACAAGCTGGCCCGGCACTACAGGTGTTTTGCATCCGGTAAGTGGCGGGGCTATCTGCGACCCTTGCGATTAGTTCTGATATATTCTTCCATGTGAGGATCGCGGGTTCCATTTTCCCTATAGTTCATATAGGTGTCCACTTCAGCTTCAAGCTCATCAATATGATCGTCAAACAAATGTCCTGCGCCCTGAATGGTTTTATGGGTTAGAAAAGCGCCTTTTTGGATGCGAATGCGGTCTGAAATATGTTCAATTTCCTCCGGAGGACAGATTCTGTCAGCAGATCCGTGCAGGATCAGCCCGGAAGCAGGGCAGGGCGCCAGAAAGCCAAAATCATACATATTCATCGGAGTTGCCATACAGACGAATCCGTGAATTTCTGGTCTGCGCATTAATAATTGCATGCTGAGCCATGCGCCAAATGAATGACCGGCAACCCAGCAAAATGGTGCATTCGGGTTTAGAGATTGCAGCCAGTCAAGCACAGTTGCGGCATCTTGCAGTTCACCTTGCCCCTGATCATATTCGCCCTGAGATGCTCCAACGCCGCGCAAATTAAATCGGCAAACCGCATATCCACGCCTTTTGTAAAGTTCATACAGAGCTACTATTGGTTTGGCATTCATGTGGCCGCCACCTTTGGGGTGAGCATGCAAAATAAGTGCAATTGGGGCATTTGGTTCTGTTGCCGGGTGATAAAACCCCTCCAATCGGCCTTCGGGGCCAGCAATTATTACTTCGGGCATAGGTGCATCTCTTGTTTGTTGAATTCCTGAGTAATTGAGTTTTTCGATTTGATATCTATATCGTAACTTCCTTGAAAAATCTGCCTTTTTTGTGACAAAAATTCTTGACTAAACTGATCAGGTATTGTTTTTGCTCCTGACAGCCTCAAGCGGTTCGATTCTTCGACCCACCTGAAGTCGAGCGGGGTTCTAGCACACTTTTTTCGGTGCTGGCGAGCAAAGAAGTGAACAAAATTATGAAACTAAGTGCAAAAGGTAGATATGCGGTGATTGCATTGGCAGATTTGGCATCCCTGAATTCTGAACAGCCGGTACCTCTATCAGAAATTGCTGAACGGCAGGAGATATCCCTGTCATATCTTGAACAGTTGTTTGCCAAGCTCCGCAGACATGGAGTTGTTGTGGGGGTGCGGGGGCCAAGAGGTGGTTATTCTCTGGCGCACGCTGCAAACCAGACTTCAATAGCCGATATTGTTTTAGCTGTTGATGAAAACATTAAAACAACTGGATGCCAGGAAAACTCCGGAGTTAATTGTACGGGCAAAACTGGCAAATGTTTGGCTCATGATCTTTGGAATGAGCTGGGCCAGCATATATACCTGTTTTTGAACTCTATTACGCTGGACGATGTTCTGGAACGCCGGGTTATTGGCACTGCAGGAGGGGCCAGGTTTCAAGAGCTGGTGGTGCAGGAAAAATGACCGTGTATTTTGATTATAATGCCACAGCACCGATCAGAAAGACTGCTCTGGCTGCCGTGAATGCGGCGTACGAGGCTGGTGGTAATCCGTCTTCAGTGCATCAGGCAGGTCGTGCAGCAAAAGCTATGGTTGATCTTGGGCGCAAACAAATAGCCAGTGCAGTAAAATGCGGCATTGATGATGTGGTTTTTACCAGTGGCGGAACAGAATCAAATAATCTTGCAATCGCAAATGCAAAACATGCACTTGCCTGTTCTTCTGTCCTGATAGGGGCAGGTGAGCATCCAAGCAATCTGGCTCCGGCTGATGCTATGGCAGTTCCGGTTGCCAGACTAAAGCTGCAGACCAACGGCCTGATTGATATGGATGCACTGCAAAGCTCTTTATTGGACTGCAAATCCCCTTTGGTGGTTGTGATGCTGGCCAATAATGAGACCGGCGTTTTGCAACCGATGAGGCAGATTGCTGATATGGTGCATGAGGCAGGCGGTTTTTTGCATGTGGATGCGGCTCAGGCTTTTGGCAAAATTCCTGTAAACTTTGGTGCGATGGGTGCTGATACCATGACATTGGCTGCTCATAAACTTGGTGGCCCAATGGGTATAGGGGCACTGATCGTTCGATGCGGTCTGCCATTTGTCGGCCAAATCGTTGGTGGCAGTCAGGAGACCGGCAGGCGGGCAGGAACTTCCAATGTTGCAGGTATTGCGGGCTTTGGCGCTGCTGCGGTGGAGGCCGAAGAACAACTTGATAGATTTGCAGGTTTGTCCCAAAAGCGTGACCATCTGGAGGCATTATTGCGTGACTTTGCTAGTGATCTGGTGGTGTTTGGCAAGCAGGCGCAGCGTTTACCCAATACGCTTTGTTGTGCGGCTTTGGGTTTTAGTTCCCAAACCCAGTTGATGGCCCTGGATCTGGCCGGATTTGCCATTTCCAGCGGCTCGGCATGTTCATCTGGCAAGGTCAAAGCGTCGCACGTACTTGCGGCCATGGGGGTATCGCCTGATCTGTCTGGTTGTGCCATTCGTATATCTTTGGGCTGGCGAACAACCAGTGAAGAAATCGAGCAATTTGCGCAAGCTTGGGGCGAAGCCTACCGGCGTGCAGTTACAGGGAATAATTCATGATGTCAGATCCTGCCAATGTATCAGACAGGCTTGATCCCAAAACCGTTCAGGCTACCCGCGACCTTGAGTCCGATAATTATGAACATGGATTTACCACGGATATTGAGACCGAGTACGCACCCAAAGGATTATCAGAAGACATTGTCAGATTCATATCTGCAAAAAAACAGGAACCGGACTGGCTGCTTGAGTACAGGTTAGCGGCTTTGAAGCGCTGGCAAAACATGACAGAGCCCACATGGGCGATGGTTGATTATCCAAAAATTGATTATCAGGATATTTATTATTATGCCGCCCCAAAAGCTGCAGGCTCCGGCCCCAAGAGTCTGGATGAAGTGGACCCGGAAATTTTGGCAACTTATGCCAAATTGGGGATACCTTTGCGCGAACAGGAGGTCTTGGCCGGGGTGGAGGGAGCACCCAAGGTTGCGGTGGATGCGGTATTTGATTCAGTTTCTGTAGTCACCACATTTCGTGAGGAGTTGGCAAAGTCCGGGGTAATCTTTTGTTCGTTTTCCGAGGCTGTGCATGATTATCCGGATCTGGTGCGCAAATATCTGGGTTCTGTGGTTCCGCCTTCGGATAATTTTTTTGCAACTCTTAACACGGCAGTTTTTTCAGATGGTACTTTTGTTTATATTCCCAAAGGTGTGCGCTGTCCCATGGAACTGTCCACATATTTTCGCATGAATGCTGAAGGTTCGGGCCAGTTTGAGCGCACCTTGATTATTGCTGAAGCCGGAAGTTATGTCTCTTATCTGGAAGGCTGCACTGCGCCGATGCGCGATGAAAACCAACTTCATGCCGCTGTGGTTGAGCTGGTGGCTCTGGATGATGCCGAGATCAAATATTCCACTGTGCAAAACTGGTGGCCGGGCGATAAAGAAGGCAAAGGCGGGGTGTATAATTTTGTTACCAAGCGCGGTGATTGCCGGGGCAAAAACTCGCATATTTCATGGACACAAGTGGAAACCGGATCAGCAGTAACCTGGAAATATCCATCTTGTATTCTACGTGGTGATGGGTCCTCTGGTGAGTTTTACTCGATCGCAATCACCAATGGTTATCAGCAGGCTGATACCGGCACAAAAATGATTCATCTGGGGAAAAACACTAATTCGCGTATTATCTCCAAGGGTATTTCCGCAGGCCATGCCCAAAACACCTATCGCGGACAGGTCTATGTACATCGCAAGGCTGAAAATGCTCGTAATTTTACCCAGTGTGACAGCCTGTTAATAGGAAATAATTGTGGCGCCCATACGGTTCCTTATGTGGATGTGGCTAATCCTGATGCCGCACTGGAACATGAAGCAACCACGACCAAACTTTCTGAGGATCAACTGTTTTACTGCCAGCAGCGCGGGCTCGACCTTGAAGAAGCCACAGCTTTGCTGGTCAATGGTTTTGCCCGGGAGGTGATGCAGAAACTGCCAATGGAGTTTGCCGTAGAGGCGCAAGCCCTGGTTGCCGTAAGCCTTGAAGGGAGTGTCGGATAATGAACAAATCGGTAAAACCATTCGTCTTTATGAATGATGTGCCATTGGTGGATTTTGGGAATGGTGAAGAATAAAATGCTTGAAATCAAAAATCTTGAAGTAGGCATAAACGGCAGTAGCGACAATATATTGCGTGGCCTTAACATGTCGGTGCCATCGGGGCAGGTTCATGCGATTATGGGCCCTAATGGCACTGGAAAGTCTACGCTGGCCAATGTGCTTGCCGGACGGGAAGGCTATGAAATACGCGAAGGTTCAGTACAGTTTGAGGGTGAAAACCTGCTTGAACTATCTCCAGAGGAAAGGGCCGCCAAAGGGGTATTCTTGTCATTTCAGTATCCGGTAGAAATTCCCGGAGTACCGGCAATGACGTTTTTGCGTGCAGCACTGAATTCCCAGAATAAAATCCGTGGTGAGGACAAGCTGTCAGCTCCTGATTTTTTGCGCCTTGCCCGCGAAAAAGCGGCTATGCTTAAAGTAAAACCGGATATGTTAAAGCGTGCAATTAATGTTGGGTTTTCCGGCGGCGAGAAAAAACGCATGGAAATTCTGCAAATGGCAATTTTAGAACCCAAGCTCATGGTGCTCGATGAAACCGATTCAGGTCTTGACATTGATGCGTTAAAAATCGTGGCCGATGGCGTAAATTCCATGCGTTCCGCCAAGCGCTCAATGATAGTCATTACTCATTATCAGCGTCTGCTAGATTATATCAAACCCGACATGGTGCATGTGATGGCAGGAGGCACTATTGTTAAATCAGGTGGCCCGGAACTGGCGCATGAGCTTGAAAAGAACGGTTATGAGCAATTTACCCCGGCGGTGGCCTGATGACAGGTATTGCGCACATATCTGCAGCAGATACAAAGCTTGCTGAGGTGCTGTTATCACTTGATGTCGATAAGGTACAGCGGCAGCGCGTGGTTGAGTTTATAGATGTTGGACTGCCAAGCCCACATGCGGAAAACTGGCGCTGGAGTGATCTGCACAGGGCCGTGGACAAAGGCCTTGATGACTTTCCCGCAACAGCAGGACAGAAAACTTCGGTTGAGCTATCTGGTATTAGTCCTGACAAAACAACCTTTAACAGCTCGCACACTGATCCCATCACCATGCTGGCCGGGGCCCTGGCAGCAGATACCGCACGGCGCAGTTACAGCATCGAACAAAATCATAGTGAGCCGCTGGTTTTACAGGCCATAAAACAAAACCAGTTATGCGCAAGCCATGTGCAAATCAAAATAAAATCAGGATGCCAGGTAATTATACTCGAAGAGATTGCTGATAGCGGCCAAATTCTGGCAGTAGATGTTCGTGAATTTGTTTTGGATCCCGGTGCGCATCTTCACCGGATATTGATCTGTAACAAGGGGTTGAAACAAACCAGGGTTCAGCAAAGCTTTGTCAAAGTTGCCGAAAATGGACATTATTCGCAATTCATTCTTGATTTTGGCGCTGAATTGTCGCGGATCGAAACCCATCTTTCCTATGGTGGTGAAAACGCCAAAGCAACATTAAGTGGAGCCTATTTGCTTACCGATACAGCGCGGGCAGATGTTACTTCTGTTATTCATCACCCGCACCTTGATTGTATAACCCGACAATTGCACAAAGGTATAGTTTTAGACCACGGTCAGGCAGTTTTTCAGGGAAAATTTCACGTGCCGGCTTCTGGACAGCAAACTGATGCCAAAATGGGCCACCATACTTTATTGTTAAGTGATCACGGGCGGGTCAGGGCCAAGCCTGAGTTAGAGATTTATGCTGATGACGTGTTGTGTGCCCATGGAAACACCACTGGAACTTTAGATGAAGATGCCTTGTTCTATATGCGGCAGCGCGGCTTGTGCGAAGCAGATGCGCGCGCCTTGCTAATGCGGGCCTTTGTGGCACAAACCCTGGAGGACTTACCACAAGTCATGCAAGAACAGGTTGGTGATAAAATTGATACATGGTTGGAGCA
Source organism: Robiginitomaculum sp. (assembly GCA_015485155.1). Lineage (GTDB taxonomy): Bacteria > Pseudomonadota > Alphaproteobacteria > Caulobacterales > Maricaulaceae > Robiginitomaculum_B. The sequence continues at coordinate 49,076 of WFUF01000010.1, forward strand.
GGCATTATGAGCGCCTCTTTTTTACAAGTTCCGGCCAGTTTTGATCCTTATGCCTTGCGCTCAGAGTTTCCAATACTGACGCGCAAAATAAATGACAGGCCACTGGTTTATCTGGATAATGCAGCATCTGCACAAAAGCCTGAATGTGTGATTTCTGCCATGGCTGAGACTATGGAGGCCTCTTATGCCAATGTTCACCGGGGTCTGCACACGCTTGCCAATGAAGTAACTGAGCGCTTTGAGGGCGCGCGAAAGACCGTTGCCAAATTCTTGAATGCGGCATCAGAGCAGGAAATCATACTGACCAGTGGTACCACCGGCGCTATAAATTTGTTGGCGGCAGGTCTTGGACAAGGTTTACAGGCCGGTGACGAGATAATTCTTTCTGTAATGGAGCATCACTCAAATATTGTTCCCTGGCATTTTTTGCGACAGCAAAAAGGTGTGGTTTTAAGATTTGTGCCGGTAACTGATGCCGGTGAGCTGGATATGGAAGTTTATGGCGACTTATTTTCAGCTAAAACCCGTCTAGTGGCGCTAAGTCATATGTCCAATGTGCTTGGCACTGTTACTAACGCAAAAAAAATTGTTGAAATAGCCCATAGCCACGATGTGCCGGTTTTACTTGATGGATCGCAGGCAGCAGTGCATTTACCAATAAATGTACAGGAATTGGACGTGGATTTTTATGCCATTACCGGCCATAAACTCTATGGGCCAACCGGCATTGGCGCTTTATATGGAAAATTGGAGCGTTTGCAGAGTCTCCCCCCATGGCAGGGCGGCGGTGAGATGGTGCAGTCGGTCTCCATGGATAATATATCTTATGCTGATCCTCCGCATCGTTTTGAAGCAGGAACGCCGCCCATTATTGAGGCTGCCGGCTTTGATGCGGCTCTAAAATGGTTGATGTCATTGGATCGTGAGGCCCTTGGTGAGCATGAGCAGATGCTATTACGCCATGTTGAAACAGGCTTACAGGAATTTGACGATTTAACTATTCTTGGGCGGGCTTCTGACAAGGCAGCGGTCTGTACTTTTAATATTGATGGAATGCATGCCCATGATGTGGCGCAATTGCTGGATAAATATGGCGTTGCAGTACGTGCGGGAACCCATTGTGCAGAACCGCTAATGCGAAGGTTTGATATTTCGTCTACCTGCAGGGTCAGCTTTGCCGCCTATAACACCATAGAAGAAGCAGAAATTTTTCTTTCCTCATTGGCCAGGGTTCGGGAGTTTCTGCAATGAATAAAATTGAAAAGCCAGACAAAAAGATGCGTGATACCATTGACTTAAGCTTAAAACCTAATCCAGTGGTGTCTGATGATACCAACACAAAGAAACAGGTTTCTGCATTGCCTCCTGAGGAGTTACAGCGCCTTACAGAGGAGCTTATTGCCGCCTTTAAGAGTGTTTATGACCCGGAAATACCGGTGGATATATATGAGCTTGGTCTTATCTATAAGGTAGATGTATCTGATGAGCGCGATGTAGAGATTGATATGACGCTGACCGCGCCTGGATGCCCGGTGGCAGGTGACATGGTGATGTGGGTGGAGAATGCTGCTGCCAGTGTTGCTGGGGTGCGCGAAGTAAAGGTAAACCTTACCTTTGATCCACCGTGGACACCGGAGCGAATGTCTGATGAAGCTCGCTTAGAGCTAAATATGTTTTAGAACATTTTCCGGTTCAAAATACCTGAAAGCTCGATCTTATCTATCGCGTATTTGTCCGCAAAACCCGCGCTTAAAATAGCGAGGCTTGCCGTCGCGGTAGCGCAAGCAACGCGCTCAAGTAGCGAAGCGGTAGCGCAAACAAAGAGTCCTCAAGCAGCCGCTAGGCGGTAGGACAAACAAAGACTCCTCAAGCAGCCGCTAGGCGGTAGGACAAACAAAGACTCCTCAAGCAGCCGCTAGGCGGTAGGACAAACAAAGACTCCTCAAGCAGCCGCTAGGCGGTAGGACACGAAACATCTGCAAGTGACGGAACTTGATATTTTGGATACGCAATACTCAGGTCATCCCAAATTCGTCATTCCGGGCTTGGTCCGTAAATCCATCCAAATAGTTTCTGCGCGAAGAGTGGTTGGTGAATCTTCGCTATTTCCCCCGCACCGAGTGCAAGGATGGGCATCGGATCGAAGTCGCAAGTGACGGTTGGGGTGAGGGTCACTCTTAGGGTCAACGTGATTTTTCGCTGTCCCTTGAGTGATACTTGCACCACCCTGTAATCACACCAAAACAGCACTTTTTGATAACCAGATGACCCTTAAATGACCCTTCTCTATACTAACTGACCCTTGAGGGTCGGGGATAAGTGGTAAAGATGCCCGCACTTGCCAGCACTGTTA
>WFUF01000011.1 GCA_015485155.1 Robiginitomaculum sp.
CGTCTCTGCTCGACCTGTCAGTCTCGCAGTCAGGCAGGCTTATGCCATTGCACTCAACAGCTGATTTCCGACCAGCTTGAGCCTACCATCGCGCGCCTCCGTTACTCTTTAGGAGGCGACCGCCCCAGTCAAACTACCCACCATACAGGGTCCCGGATCCAGGTTCATGGACCGCGGTTAGATATTAACGAAAACAAGGGTGGTATTTCAAGGATGACTCCACCGACACTGGCGCGCCGGCTTCATAGTCTCCCACCTATCCTACACAGACTGAATCGAATATCAGTGACAAGCTAGAGTAAAGGTTCACAGGGTCTTTCCGTCTGACCGCGGAAACTCCGCATCTTCACGGAGAATTCAATTTCACTGAGTCTATGCTGGAGACAGTGGGGAAGTCGTTACGCCATTCGTGCAGGTCGGAACTTACCCGACAAGGAATTTCGCTACCTTAGGACCGTTATAGTTACGGCCGCCGTTTACTGGGGCTTCATTTCGGAGCTTGCACCCCTCCATTTAACCTTCCAGCACCGGGCAGGCGTCAGACCCTATACGTCGTCTTGCGACTTCGCAGAGCCCTATGTTTTTAGTAAACAGTCGCCACCCCCAATTTTGTGACACCCCCCAATGGTTGCCCAAAGAAGGGTCACGCTTATCCCGAAGTTACGCGTGCAATTTGCCGAGTTCCTTCAGCATAGTTCTCTCAAGCGCCTTGGTATTCTCTACCTGTCCACCTGTGTCGGTTTGGGGTACGATCTTAATGTGGGAGCTATTTCCTGGGACCACTTCACTGCCCTCTCAATCCAATAAGAAAAGACAATACACGTGATCCGTCACTACCCACTGGCTCTGGAATATTTACCAGATTCCCATCGACTACGCCTTTCGGCCTCGCCTTAGGGGTCGGCTAACCCTGCGCTGATTAGCATTGCGCAGGAACCCTTGGACTTTTGGCGGGGGAGTCTTTCACTCCCCTTGTCGTTACTCATGCCAGCATTCTCACTTCTGATATCTCCACAGCTCCTCGCAGAACTGCTTCACAGACTTACAGAACGCTCCGCTACCGCGTGCTTACGCACGCCCGCATTTTCGGTGGACGACTTAATCCCCGTTACATTTTCGGCGCGGGAACGCTTGACCAGTGAGCTGTTACGCTTTCTTTAAAGGATGGCTGCTTCTAAGCCAACCTCCTGGTTGTCTGGGCATTCCCACATCCTTTCCAACTTAGTCGTCACTTAGGGACCTTAAATGGCGGTCAGGGCTGTTTCCCTTTCCACTACGGACCTTAGCACCCGTAGTGTGTCTGCCGCATAGTACTTAACGGTATTCGGAGTTTGATTAGGTTTGGTAAGACGGTGAGTCCCCCTAGCCCATTCAGTGCTCTACCCCCGTTAGTATTCGTGCGACGCTCTACCTAAATAGATTTCGCGGAGAACCAGCTATCTCCGAGTTTGATTGGCCTTTCACCCCTAGCAACAAGTCATCCCCCCATTTTTCAACATAGGTGGGTTCGGTCCTCCAGTGCATGTTACTGCACCTTCAACCTGCTCATAGCTAGATCACTCGGTTTCGGGTCTAATGCAACGAACTAAAATGCCCTATTCAGACTCGCTTTCGCTTCGCCTACACCTAACGGTTTAAGCTTGCTCGTTACACTAAGTCACTGGCCCATTATACAAAAGGTACGCTGTCACCGCGCTTGATCCGAAGATCCAGACGGCTCCAACTGCTTGTAAGCTTTCGGTTTCAGGAACTGTTTCACTCCCCTCGTCGGGGTACTTTTCACCTTTCCCTCACGGTACTTGTTCACTATCGGTCGCGTAGGAGTACTTAGGCTTGGAAGGTGGTCCTCCCATATTCAGACAGAATTTCACGTGTTCCGCCCTACTCAAGGATGAATTCCGGTTTACCCGTACGGGGCTGTCACCCGCTAAGGCCCGACTTTCCAATCGGTTCCGGTTATGTAGAATTCACCACTGGCCTGGTCCGTGTTCGCTCGCCACTACTAACGGAGTCTCGGTTGATGTTCTTTCCTCCGGGTACTTAGATGTTTCAGTTCCCCGGGTTCGCTTTTTAACCCTATGTATTCAGGTCAAAATACCTTTAAAATAACCATTGAAAATTGCCTGTATCGTAAACGGTACAAACAACAATCAAAGGCTATAAGGTGGGTTTCCCCATTCGGAAATCTTCGGGTCAAAGCCTGCTCGTGGCTCACCGAAGCTTATCGCAACGTGCTACGTCCTTCATCGCCTCTACGCGCCAAGGCATCCACCGGAAGCCCTTAAAACGCTTGATCTCAGCAATGTTCATAAGCAGTGAATGTATCGAACTTTTTGGTCCTATCGCCTATCGGCTACTTGAGGACTTTTTATCTGTCCTATCGCCTATCGGCTACTTGAGGACGGGTTGCGTCCTATCGCTTCGCTACTTGAGGACGAACGCCTCAAACAGACACAAGCAATAACACAAAAGTTCAATCAAACACCAGCTCTTAAACATCGCGCCAGATACCCGGCACACTGATAATGCACCGGGATTATAGATGTGTTTCTGATCTGCTCGTTTAAGGGGACGCATCTATGACCATAATTGGAGCAGTCATAAGCACGCCGAACAGATCCTCCTTTACAATGTCAAAACGTGAACTGCCAAAGCAGACACGAATTCGGATCTCTAACGTTTAACGATCATAAAATCACAGCGGCAAACAGTCCTTGAAATAGCAGAGCGCCAGGAAAAATGGTGGAGCCAGACGGGTTCGAACCGACGACCCCCTGCTTGCAAAGCAGGTGCTCTCCCAACTGAGCTATGGCCCCTATTAGAAACACCAACAACGCCCCTTGAACATAACCCAAGCAAAACGTCCTCAAGCAGCAAGCCTTAGCGTTGCGTCAGGACAGGCAAGATGGTGGGCCTGGGAAGATTTGAACTTCCGACCTCACGCTTATCAGGCGTGCGCTCTAACCAACTGAGCTACAGGCCCGACTGCGCTGTGAAATGCAGATTGCAAGGCCTATTACGCACCAGACAACCTATCAATGATCGTTATATCCCTCACCTTGGAGGAATGTAACGCTGGAAAGAGAAACGAAGACAGCGACGATCCGCTAGAGTTCGGTGTCATGAGGAAACCTCATGCACCATTTATGTCAATGAAAGGGTGTTTGTTAATTACATCCTAGAATGTAGCTAGATCAAAAACCCATCCTTGAAAGGAGGTGATCCAGCCGCAGGTTCCCCTACGGCTACCTTGTTACGACTTCACCCCAGTCGCTGACCCTACCGTGGTCGCCTGCCTCCAGTAAACTGGTTAGCGCAGCGCCTTCGGGTAGAACCAACTCCCATGGTGTGACGGGCGGTGTGTACAAGGCCCGGGAACGTATTCACCGTGGCATGCTGATCCACGATTACTAGCGATTCCAACTTCATGTCCTCGAGTTGCAGAGAACAATCCGAACTGAGACGGCTTTTAGGGATTATCCCTCTGTCGCCGCCATTGTAGCACGTGTGTAGCCCGGCCCGTAAGGGCCATGAGGACTTGACGTCATCCCCACCTTCCTCCCGCTTGCCACGGGCAGTCCCATTAGAGTGCTCAGCCAAACCTGGTAGCAACTAATGGCGAGGGTTGAGCTCGTTGCGGGACGTAACCCAACATCTCACGACACGAGCGGACGACAGCCATGCAGCACCTGTATCCAATCCAGCCGAACTGAAGGAAACCATCTCTGGTAACCGCGATTGGTATGTCAAGGGCCGGTAAGGTTCTGCGCGTTGCATCGAATTAAACCACATGCTCCACCGCTTGTGCGGGCCCCCGTCAATTCCTTTGAGTTTTAATCTTGCGATCGTACTCCCCAGGCGGAGAGCTTAATGCGTTAGCTGCGTCACCAACAAATAAATTTGCTGACAACTAGCTCTCATCGTTTACGGTGTGGACTACCAGGGTATCTAATCCTGTTTGCTCCCCACACTTTCGTGCCTCAGCGTCAGTATTGGTCCAGTAAGCCGCCTTCGCCTCTGGTGTTCCTCCGAATATCTACGAATTTCACCTCTACACTCGGAATTCCACTTACCTCTCCCAATCTCAAGACCACCAGTTTTGAGGGCAGTTCCAGGGTTGAGCCCTGGGATTTCACCCCCAACTTAATGGTCCGCCTACGCACGCTTTACGCCCAGTAATTCCGAACAACGCTAGCTCCCTCCGTATTACCGCGGCTGCTGGCACGGAGTTAGCCGGAGCTTCTTTACCTGGTACCGTCATTATCTTCCCAGGCGAAAGAATTTTACGACCCTAAAGCCTTCATCATTCACGCGGCATGGCTGGATCAGGGTTTCCCCCATTGTCCAAGATTCCCCACTGCTGCCTCCCGTAGGAGTCTGGACCGTGTCTCAGTTCCAGTGTGGCTGATCATCCTCTCAGACCAGCTACAGATCGTCGCCTTGGTAGGCCATTACCCCACCAACTAGCTAATCTGACGCGGGCACATCTAATAGCGATAAATCTTTCCCCCTAAGGGCGTATACGGTATTAGGCCACGTTTCCATGGATTATTCCGTACTATTAGGTAGTTTCCCACGCGTTACTCACCCGTCTGCCACTCCTCTCCGAAGAGAGGCGTTCGACTTGCATGTGTTAAGCCTGCCGCCAGCGTTCGTTCTGAGCCAGGATCAAACTCTCAAGTTGAGTTGATCCGACTATATAATTCCAATCCATCTACCGGATCAGAATACGCAAAGCATATTTCTCAAATTTAACGGGAACCGCTGCTTCATATGACAAGTCATATAAATAGCGATTTCGTCAAAAAAGAAACGACATTGCAGTCGAAGCTTCAAACGTACTTATTGCTAAGTACCGCCAGATCCTCGCTGCCTGCGTTTCTCTTTCCATTTTCCAACGATGTCAAAGAGCCGAAAACACTCGAGTTTCCCCGAATATTCCCCCCGAAACTACTGCCGGTAAAGGCCGCTGCTTCGAGTAGGAGGCGCTGTATAAGCGCCGCCGTATCACCTGTCAAACGCTATTTTCAGTTTTTTTCAGTTGCAGCAAAAAGACTTTTGCAAGAGCCGAAAAATCCCCGCGAAGCTGGCCGAAACCGGCTTTCGTAAAGACTCACCTAAATAACGCTAGGGCCGGAATTATACTCCAACTGTTTTTTTCGTGCAAGAGAAGAATTCTTCTCAACGTAAAAAACCGTCATCCCGACCGGGTGGGCAGCTTGTAGATAAGATTCGGCTACAGCACAAGCGATTTTTCAGCTATTAACGAAAAAAAATAACTGCCCAGGTAAAAGCCTGAAAAAAACCAAAACACAGCACAAAAACAATATGTAAGAGCCATGCAGTAAAAATGGCCTTGAACGTGGAAACAGCCAAGGCGGATATTGCAAGCAAATGACCTACCGCCAAGGCTCAAGCCTGTTCGTTCAAATAACTTGTCTGGACTCAAATCAGGCGATTGAACCAGATCAAAGCTCCGCCTTAATGCTCCGCCTCAGCCTTTTTGGCCCGTTTGCGTAAATGCTCTTCGCGTTCAATTTTGCGCAACCGAATGGAATCGGGCGTAACTTCAACCAATTCATCATCATTGATATAGGCAATAGCCTGCTCAAGGCTCAGGATTTTAGGCGGAGTAAGACGCACTGCCTCATCCTTGCCCGAGGCGCGCATATTGGTTAACTGCTTGGCCTTCAACGGGTTTACCACCAGATCATCGGGCTTGGAGTTTTCACCTATAATCATGCCTTTATAGACCTTGGTTCCCGGAGATATCAACATAGGCCCCCGCGACTCAAGGTTCCAAAGCGCAAATGCCACGGCTACGCCATCACCATTGGAAATCAACACTCCGTTTCTTCTGCCCTCAATCGCGCCCTTGTGCGCAGCGTGCTTAAGATAAATCCGGTTCATAATACCAGAGCCACGGGTGTCGGTCATGAACTCACCATGATAGCCGATCAAGGCTCGCGCCGGCACATGCATTACCAGCCGGGTTTTGCCGCCACCAGAAGGCTTCATTTCTACCAGATCGGCTTTTTTACGGGTTAACTTCTCGATCACAGCGCCAGTGAATTCATCATCCACATCAATGGTAACTTCTTCTATTGGCTCAAGCACATTGCCATCATCGTCCCGTGTGGTGACCACTTTGGGGCGGGACACGGCCAGTTCAAACCCTTCACGGCGCATGTTTTCGATCAAAACGCCCAATTGCAGCTCACCGCGCCCGGCAACCTCAAATGCGTCCCTTTTTTCACTTTCAGTAACGGTTATGGCAACATCGCCTTCGGCCTGACGGTAAAGACGCTCACGAATAACCCTGGACTGCACCTTGGAACCTTCACGCCCGGCCAGCGGGCTGTCATTAGGTGCCAGCGTAATAGATAGGGTTGGCGGATCAATTGGCTGTGAAGGCAAGGCCTCAGAAACCACAGGCTCACACAATGTGTCAGCAACTGAGGCTTTGGCAAAGCCGGCCAGAGCCACAATATCCCCCGGAAGCGCCTCTTCCACCGGCTGACGATGCAGACCGCGAAATGCCAAAACCTTGGAAATACGCACCCGCTCAATCTCCGAACCATCATTAGATAGCGCCTTTAGGGTCATCCCGGGACGGACAATTCCTGAGACTATGCGCCCGGTTAAAATTCTACCTAAAAACGGATCTGCCTCCAAGGTGGTTGCCAACATGCAAAACGGATCGTCCTTGGCGCAAGATGGCATTGGCGGCAAGGGTGTGTGCTTCACCACTGCCCTGAATAATGGTTCCAGATCCTTGCGCTCTCCATCAAGCTCTTCTGATGCCCAGCCATCGCGACCCGAAGCATAAAGCACGGGAAAATCCAATTGCTCATCGCTGGCGCCAAGAGCTGCAAACAAATCAAATGCAGCATCAAGCGCAGCATCAGAATCGGCGCTTGGCCTATCTACCTTGTTCAAGACAACAATCGGCTTCAAGCCCAGCGCCAGAGCCTTGGACAGCACAAATTTGGTTTGTGGCATTGGCCCCTCGGCTGCATCTACCAGTAACAGGCAACCATCAACCATCGATAATATACGTTCAACCTCACCACCAAAGTCTGCATGACCTGGAGTGTCTACAATATTGATCCGTACCGGTGTTTCAGCTTTCTCCCACAATACAGAAGTGCATTTGGCCAAAATTGTAATACCTCGCTCGCGCTCAATATCATTGCTGTCCATCGCCCGTTCATCCATTGCAGTATGGGCCTGTACCGCGCCAGACTGGCGCAGCATTTCATCAACCAGCGTGGTCTTGCCATGGTCAACGTGGGCAATGATTGCAATATTACGTAAGGTCGGGGTGTGGGGAGTTTGCTGTGTCATGGCGGGCTCTGTAAACGGTTTGCGCCCAAAGGCAAGAGATTTAGGGCAGGGATATACTATTTACCGCCAATAATTTCATCCAGCTTTGCATATTCATCCTGCCGGTATTCATCAATCAGGCTGGTGATTTCATCGGGACAAAGATCCATTGCTTGCAGGGCAATGCCACCTAATTGCAGGCTCGACTCTGCGGCTTCATAAACCGCAGCATTGGCTCCTGCTTCTTCTAGCAAGTGTAACTGCTTTCGATCACGGGCCCGGACAAATATCGGTAAATCAGCATATTGTCCCCTTAGGGATTTTACCGCATGGCGGGCTGAGACTGTATCATCTATTGTAATAATAACCATTTTAGCCCGGGCCACGCCAGCCGCTTCCATAACGTGAATACCGGCAGCATCACCATAATATACCGGCAGCCCCCGATCCCGGCATTTGCGCACACGTTTCTGATCCAGATCAAGAGCCACATAGGAAATTCCGGCTTGTGACAATACATTTGCAATTGTTTGCCCGACCCGGCCGAATCCTGCGATCAGAACATGATCCTTACCCGGCTGAATATCAATTTGCGAACTGCTGGCGCCATCGGAAAACCGTTTTGAAATAGCCGTGGACAGAAACTTGCCAAGATAAAACAGGCCCGGCGTGGCAATCATGCTAATGGCAATTACTGCCATAAGTATCTGTACTGTATTTTGCAAAAACAATCCGGCACCAAAGGCAGCACCAAATATCACAAAGCCAAACTCACCTCCTTGTGCAAGTGCCAGCCCACTACGCAAAGCCACAGCAAACGGTGTTCCAGTGATCCGGCACAACAAGGTGATGACCACAGCCTTGCCAATTATCAAGGCTGCCACAATTGACATAATTATGAGTAAATTCCCGGCGATAAAGCCAATATCTATTGCCATGCCTATAGTGATGAAGAACAGGCCCAGCAAAATACCGCGAAACGGCTTGATATCGGCTTTGATCTGGTGCCGGTACTCGGTTTCACCCAGCAACAGCCCGGCCAGCAATGCCCCAAGCTCCATTGAAAGACCGGCCAGTGACATTACCCATGCCATGCCAAGCACAGTCAATAATGTGGCCGATACGAACAACTCCACGCTGCGCGTTCGGGCAATCATATGATAAAGCGGTCGCAATAAAAACCGCCCAAAGGCAATTACAACTAAAAATGCGACCCCACCCTTTAGTGCTGCCATAGTAAAAGTTTCCACCAAGGACGTATCAGGAGCACCGGCCAGGGTAACAAAAATTAAAATTGGAACTACCGCCAGATCCTGTAATAACAGGATTGAAAATGTGGTCAGACCAAACCGGCTGGCTCTTTCGCCACGCTCATCAAGTAATTGCAGCACAAAAGCAGTAGATGACAAGGCCAGCCCACCACCAATTATCAGCGCAGAAGTAATACCCTGCCCGAAAAACGCCGCAGTGGCAGCAATCATTATCCCGCTAATGATAACCTGTGCGGAACCAAGGCCGAAAACCTTGCCGCCCAAGGCCCGCAGGCGCCGAAATGACAGCTCCAGGCCGATCATGAACAGCAAGAACACAACACCAAACGAGGCCAGAGTTTGCGCCGCGCTCGTATCTCCTATCAATTTCAGCCCATAGGGGCCGATAATCATTCCCGCCGCCAGATAACCCAAAATCGGGCTGAGCTTAAAGCGCTGAAACACCGGAACAATCACAATCATTGCTGTTAGAAAAATCAAAACATCAAACAAATATTCGGATTGATGCACGCCGGGCCTCATAAATTATCTGCAGATTCAATAACAGTAATAAGTGCATGACCTGATAATCAGCAAAAGACAAGTCAGACCAAGATAAAACAAATGCCCCCGATCGTCCGTTCCATCAGACCAAATCTGGCATCAGCAAGTTCAACCGGCACAATGCCCATTCACAATCGTGAACACGTCCACTTCATTTTTGGCTTTTGTTTATGGCACGGCTTGTTATGGTGTTTTTATTGAAAACAGATCGGGAGTGGGGGCATGGACAGTAAATTGATTGCGGCAGTATTTGGATTGACCCTGTTGTGGGGAGCTCCTGCACAAGCAGATACAGAGAGCAAATATCTGGAAGACCTGTACAAGCACTTCCACCAAAACCCGGAGCTTTCCCTGCAAGAAGTTGAAACGGCCAAACGCATGAAAGCCGAGCTTGAAGTAGCAGGCTTTCAGGTAACATCAGGCATTGGTGGCACCGGGCTGGTGGCGATTATGAAGAACGGCGATGGGCCAACCTTGATGCTGCGCGCCGATATGGACGCCCTGCCCTTAAAAGAGCAAACCGGATTGCCATATGCCAGCTCCGCCAAAGGGGTGAACCAGATGGGACAGGAGGTCTCGATAATGCATGCCTGCGGCCATGACATTCATATGACGTCCCTGGTTGGAACAGCGCGCAATCTGGCCCGGCAGAAAGATAAATGGTCTGGAACCTTGATGCTGATTGCACAACCAGCCGAGGAAGTGGGAAAAGGCGCCAAAGCCATGCTTGCCGACGGGCTTTTTGAGCGCTTCGCTCAGCCCGACTTCAATATTGCCCTGCATGTAAACGCCTCATTGCCCGCAGGCGTTGTGGGTTATACCTCAGGTTATGCCCTGGCCAATGTGGACAGTGTTGACATAAAGGTTCACGGTATTGGTGGTCACGGAGCCTACCCGCACACCACCAAGGACCCGGTAGTTCTGGCGGCCTATATTGTAACTGCCTTACAGACTCTGGTCAGCCGGGAATTGTCTCCACTGGATCCGGCAGTAGTAACTGTTGGCTCCATACATGGCGGCTCCAAGCACAATATTATTTCTGATAATGTGCACTTGCAACTTACCGTTCGTTCCTATTCCGATGAAACCCGGGCCAAATTGCTGGCTGGCATTGAGCGCATTGCCGAAGGACAGGCTCAGGCATTTGGCTTGCCCAGAGACAAATGGCCGGAAATTGAAATAAAGGACGAGTTCACCCCTTCCACCTATAATAACCCGGCACTTAATCAGCGTGTGGTGTCCGCATTAAGCGCAGCTCTTGGCGACAAGCAGGTGATTAAAATGGAACCGGTAATGGGCGGAGAGGACTTTGGCCGTTATGGTCGCACCTCGGCCAATATTCCCGGCGTAATTTACTGGTTGGGCGCGGTAGAGCCGGAAAAATACGAAGCCGCCAAAAAACAGGGCACGTCCCTGCCATCCCTGCATTCGCCATTTTTTGCCCCAAACCGGGTAAAAACCATCGAAACCGGAGTTGCCAGCATGAGCGCAATCGCACTTGATCTGCTGGCCAGCGAATGAATACCGCCAGCCGGGTATTTTCCGGCGCACCATGGGAGACCAGAATTGGCTATTGCCGGGCTATTCGCAACGGCCCCCATGTCTGGGTTACCGGAACGGCTCCGGTTGCAGATGATGGTAGCTGTTTTGCTCCGGGAGACCCCTATGCACAGGCCCGGCGCTGTTTTGAGCTCATTGAGCAGGCCCTTGCACAGCTTGATGTGCAAATGAGCCATGTGGTGCGCACCAGAATGTTCGTAACAGATATCAGCATGTGGCAGGAATTTGGCAAAGCCCATCACGATTTTTTTGCCCAAAACCCGCCAACTACCAGCATGATTGGCATCAGTGCCCTTATTGATCCTGACATGATGATAGAAATTGAGGCCGAAGCATTTGTACCAACATAGGAAAAGCCCTTATGAGACTGATTGCCCTGCTATTGTTTTTTACAATTTTAAGCACCCCTCTGGCGGCAGAGCATGGCCCCGATCACATTAAATGGCGCGCCATTGCCCCGGAAAATTTGTTGGTTATTGATACAGATTACGGGCGCACCATAATCGAGTTAAACCCTGAGTTTGCCCCAAACCATGTGGCACAAATCCGCAAACTGGCCAGGGTCGGGTTTTATGACGGATTGAGTTTTTATCGGGTAATTGATGGTTTTGTAGCCCAGGCCGGGCGCGGTGAGGGCAAGGATGCACGAGCATTGCCAGAAGGCTTTGGCACTTTGCAGAATGAAAATGACCGTGCCAGCGAAGGTCTGGAATTTGTTGAGATTGTATCACCTGATTTATATGCGCCGCAGGCAGGCCATGTGAACGGGTTTGCGGCTGCTCGCGACCCCAAAACCGGGCGCACATGGCTCCAGCACTGCCCCGGCGTGATGGCCATGGCAAGAGATACTGACCCGGACAGTGGTGATGCGGAATTTTATATCGTGCTTGGCCCCGGCACCCGATATCTGGATCGCAATCTTACCATATTTGGCCGGGTGATAGATGGCATGCAGTATATCCAGAAACTAAACCGTGGTGTACGCGCCATAAATAGCGGCGTGATTGCCGATATTGCGCGGCGCGATGTTATTCGAAAATTCCAGATTGCCGCTGATATGCCGGAAACAGAGCGCCCAGCCTATGAAGTAATGCCAACATTATCGGGCGAATTTGAAATTTTCAAAATAAAAAAACGTATCCGCAATGAGCCCTTTTTCTATCGGCATCCGCCCGAAGTCATCGAAGCATGCACTGTAGTTGCTCCGGCACGAATGGTGAAATAATTATTGCTGATCCATCCACTTTTTTGCGTTTAGCACATCTCTTCTGGCGGCACGGTCATCCTCCGGGATCAATTGCAGGGCTTGATCAAAGTCCGCCCGGGCCTTCTGGAAATTTTTTGCTCCTAACTGTGCAAATCCACGCAAATACCAGCCTTGACTGAAATCAGGTGACAATCGAATAGCCTTGTTCAAATATTTTATTGCCTTCGGGTAGTTATTCTTGCGCATTTCAAGATTGGCGGCACGATATAATGCTGATAGCTGTTTTGCCTTTTTATCGGGACTGCTATAGACTTCTTCTTTTACGAACATTGCTATGTCGTCCGATATTTCCAGCCCAAAATAAACAGTAGCCACAAATTCAGCCAATGCCTCATGACGACTGGTGGCAGCATAAATAGAAGGAAAACCATAAGACTGCGCCAGCGCATCCATGCGATTGAACATTGCCTGACGCATGTTTAACCCCTGCCCGCTGACATCGTTTGCAACCAAAGTCAGCTTATTTGCAATAATCCGGCTCCAGCCATCAGAACGCGCGATTTGATCCACCGGGTCTGCAAGATGGGTGATTTCATGGATAAACAACCAATTGGCATAATCAATTCCCAAATGGTTGTTACCTGTGCCCTTGAAAAAAACATCAGTAAAAATGAATGAAGCCTCATGGCGTCTGCGCACCCATGCCCCCGAAACATGAGACGGTGATGATTTGGCCCGGTACAACAAGATTTTACCCGGCCCCATGGCACGTGCCAGTAAACCAGGAGAGTTTTCAGCCAAATCCTCAAACAGGGCTGTTACCTTAGCCTTTTGCGCCGGTGTCCATGGTTTTAGCTCCATATTCAATGTGGATTCAGCCGCAAGGCTTGAACGGAACTCCGCCCATTTTGATATGTCAGCCTTTGCCTCGAAAGAAACAAACAGCAATACAATAATAAGAAACACACGTTGCAATTTGCCCTCCATAGAATTTTCTTCCAGATAAGCTAAGGCACATTCATGCATTCATAGCCCGGTTTTGCAACCATTGAACAAAGACGATAGCTTATCCCATGGTCCAGAATCAGTCCCGGCATATGCAATCTGGCAATATTGGCCTATACTGAGACAATTGATTACTGGGCCTGCGGCTTTGCCAATTAATGGAAACAATATCCAAATGGCCCATAACCGGAGCATTGGCATGTTTGGTAAGTTCACCCTCACCTTTGTTGCAAGCGCTGTTATTTGGCTGGGCGGCTGTGAGCCTGACAACGACAAGGCAAACAACAGTAAAATTGATACCGTAGCCATTGTCTGCGAAGACTGTCCCAGCTTAAACAAATTTACGCAAATACTGGACAGATCAAACCTTGAAGCCTCATGGATAGAGGAAGTCAAAACCTATATGAACAAAAGCCGGATACCAAAAGCATCTCTGCCGATTGAATTTAGCGTAAGAGACTTTTGCAATGACCCGGCCAGTCAAGAATTTAACCAATTACAGGAAAGCTATATTGCCCAGTTTGAACAGATTGCCGCGGCCAGACAATCATGTACGGCAGATTGCACAATAAACATCAATAGCGCGGAGTATTGCGCATTTGATGCGCTGTTAACCCGGCAAGACAAGGAGTGGCCGCAAATCTCACTGGCCTTGCAGAATGCAGATATTCTACTGCAAGGTGCCGATCAATCCCAAAGAAGTATAGTGGCGCAGGTCAATATGACTATGAACGGTGCCGCCATGGCCGCACAGTCCGGACTAACGGACAATTTTGAAATTCTGCTTGGCAATAAAACAACAAAGTCTGATGATGTGGAACTAAGCCTTGCTGTTAAAGAGCTGTTTGAGCTTGGTACAGCATTGCAGGCAATGTACTGGGCCAAGCTTGGCAATAAGCAGGTTGGGGATGCTGGCAATCGTCTGGTTGCACTGTCCAGCAAAATTGAGACCATCGGCGCTGAAACCCAATTGGCCTTAAATCGGGCTGAGGTTCTTGCGCCTTTGCGACGCCAACAATTGGCAAAACGCAATATTGATGCGGTGCTGGAATTGCAGTCCATAAAGAACATACTTCTGAGCGCGAAAAACTCCGCGCCCCTGTTGAGGCCAGATACTTCGGCAAATGCCAATAATCCTGCAGCAGGAAATTCAGTGATTATGCAAGCTGCGGCGAAATGCTTTGCAAAACTATCCCTAAACACCGCCATAGCACACGAATTTGGCCAGGTCATTCAAAGTGAATTGCAATCCTGCCGCTCATTCGCCCCTTGCCAGGCGGCAGCGGCTGGGGACTCAAAAAACCTGAGCAATATTATTGAGCACAATCTTAATTCTAAAGCCAAAACCGAAAAACTGATGCTGTCAGTCCGCAAGGCAATTTGCACTTAAAGCACCTCTTGTAAGCTGCGGCTGAAGCACTGGCAAAGAGGCAGAAAACCTCGCTAAGTGCAAGGATGGACTTACGTCGCGCAGGACGCAAGTGACGGTTTGGGGTGAGGGTCAGTGACGATGGTCACCGTGAAGGGTCACTTACAGGGTCATCGCAATTTTTCGCTGTCCCTTGAGTGATACTTGATATCCCCTGTAATCACACCAAAACAGCACTTTTTGATAACCAGATGACCCTTAAATGACCCTTCTATATACTAACTGACCCTTGGGATAAGGGGATAAGTGATAACGATGCCCGCAATCTTAAAACCTGTTATAATGTAAGAGTTGGGGCAAAGCCCCTTACAAAATGCTCTTTGACAGGTGAATATTTTTCTCAAAACCAATAAAATAAAAGGTTTTGTGCACTCGTGACGCGAAAGCAATCTTAACGGGTAAGCATATAAGTGTTGCCTGCCTCTGGCAGTTATGCGCAGGGGAAAACCGGATAAGCGTTTTTACTGCTGGATTTGTGTATTAAACGCGATTGAGCAGTGTAGAATCACCCAAAAGCATTTATACTGGGCATTGATACGCAAATGCTCATTTTGATCCTTATTTGATGAAAGCTGTTTAATGAACCTGTCAAGACGCAATATACTAAAATCCGGGCTGGCGGTAAGTGCTGCCTTTGGTGGCATGTCCGTACTGGCGGCATGTGGTAATGATCGTAATTCTTTGGAAATTACCCTTGATAAATACGGTAAACTAATTCCCGACCCAAAAGGAATCCTGGATCTTCCCAGAGGATTTGAATACAAAATCCTGTCTCGGGCCGGTGAAAAAATGAACGATGGCTTGCGCGTTCCCGCAGACCCTGACGGCATGGCCGCCTTTGCCGGTAAAAACGGCACCACAATCTTGATGCGTAATCATGAACTAAACGCCAAAGATCTGGCAAAAGAGGATGTCCGGGCTGGCAAGCCTGTATCTCCCTTTGGCAAGGATGATGAGTTGCTTGATGCGGTAGATCGCTCAAAAATTTATGACTTTCACAAAAGCGGCAGAGCCATGGCCGGCGGGGTTACCGGACTGGTAATTGATCCAGGCCCACTGCATGTAAAGCACCAATGGCTGGCACTTACCGGCACCTATGACAATTGTGCGGGCGGGCCAACACCGTGGAATAGCTGGATCAGTTGCGAGGAAACCCGCGCCAGAGCCGGCGAGAAAGGTGCAAAAGATCATGGCTGGGCCTTTGAAGTAATAGCAGATCCAGAACTTGGCCTGCAGGATCCTGTACCCTTAAAAGGTCTGGGCCGCTTCAAGCATGAGGCAGCAGCCGTAGATCCGGCTACCGGTATTGTCTACCTTACGCAGGATGATTGGGGCCATAACAGCCTGCTCTATCGCTTTGTACCCGATATTCCAGGCGAAATGATCGATGCTGATAGCGGTAGGTTTCAGGCACTTATGGTCATAGGACAGCCGGGACGTGATTTACGCAACTGGCCCCTGTCCAAAGGTAAAAACGTGCGCTCTGGGCAATGGCTTGATGTGCAATGGGTGGATATTGCAGATCGCCACAACCCGGAAAATGACATTGAGGATCGTGGCGTTGAAAACGGCGCTGCGATTTTCTCCCGTGGCGAAGGCATCTGGTATGGAGATCAGGAATTATATTTTGCCTCCACTGATGGCGGAGCTAAAAAACTCGGGCAGATCTGGCGCTATGTTCCTTCCAGGTTTGAAGGAACAGAATTTGAAGCCAATGAACCAGGACGGCTGCAATTGTTCTTTGAATCTCCGGATAAAGCGGTTATGGAATACTGTGACAACATAACCATTGCCCCGTGGGGCGATATTCTTATTTGCGAAGATGAATATTCTGATGGAAATGGTGACAATTATTTGCGGGGCATAACTCCGCAAGGTAAAATATACACTCTGGCGCGTTCTGCGCTGAAACAGAAAAATGAGTTTTGTGGCGCATGTTTTGGACCCGATGGAAAAACCCTGTATTTCAACCTGCAACAAGATGGACTGACCCTGGCCGTGCGCGGCCCGTGGAAAGAGTTATAGCGGCCAGCCTGCTGATTGCCGTTGCAGCATGTGAACCGGCACCAGATCAGCAAGAGGTGAGCATAGAGCCTACTCCGATATATTCGGCGCAATCCATAGGGCCGATAGCCGGAGGAATATCAGCTTTGGCCTTTGCGCCCAATGCCTCAATCCCGTGGGAGGGACGGCTGCTGGTCGCTCCTGAAACCGGCGGTATTATGGTCTATAGCGTAGAAGGAAAGCAGGGCTTCATCATGCAGGGGCCGGTCTATTCAGCTTTGGCTGCACAGGCCGGATTTTCGATTCGCAAACTAAAAACCAGCCTGGTTCTGGCAGCTCATAAAGATGGCCGGCTATCAACAATGATTGTTGATGATGCCAGAGGCCAGGTATTTCAGGTCCCAGTTTCCGGGCTTCCTGAAACTGGCGTCACCGGAGTTTGCGCCCTTGTATCCTTACCAGGAACGCCAGAATTTGCTATTTTGCGAACTGATGGCAGCTTTGAACATTGGCAGATCAAAGACACCGGAGCAGATACGCTAGAGGCAAAAAACATAAAAACCAACCAATTAGCCGTACCTACAAAAAGCTGTACGTCCTCTGATGAGCACGTATTTGCAACTGGCACCAATGGCGGCATTTATGCCATTGATAACAGTTCCAAACCGGTCATTGAAAGCGCAAGCACACAAGTGGGGGCGCATATTGTTGCCCTTTCCCCGGACGAGAATACCACCTATGTGCTGTCCTCCAGTCCAGAACAGGCCGCCTTGCAGCAGTTTGACCAGACCATGACCCAAAGCGGTGCCTTGTCGGCAGTGACTTCGCTTAGCAATCCTCCGGTCACCCGTCCTGGCGCTTTGGCAGTTTCAAGCTGGTCATTTGGTGGTGCGGGCTTTTCTGCTGGTTTGCTGGCAATTGCCGATAATGAAAATAACCGGATTTCCCTAGTGGTTCGCGATACACTGCCTGGATTTAAGCACGATCAGGAAGAACGCTGAAGACGCGAACCGCCATGAGTTACATTCAAAACCACCAAAAATGAAACCAGCGCCAGAAACTGATGCACCAGCGCCAGAGAAATCGGCGAAACTGCCAGCAAGGTCCAGATTCCAAGCAGTATCTGGGCAACAATGACCAGTCCGACCCAAAATATACTACGGCGCAGTTCTGCCTGCGGTTCCTTGCGTGACTTCCACACCAGAAAAATCGTTGCAATAAGAACTATATAAGCCCCCATGCGGTGATGGAACTGGGTAATAAGCGGGTCTTCAAACCAGTTGCGCCACAGGGGAAGCAAATCACCATAGGAAGCAGGTATCAGAGCGCCATCAATCAACGGCCAGGTATTGGCCACCAGACCACCATCATTGCCAGCAACAAACCCGCCAAGCAGAAACTGGACAAACACCAGCCCTAACAATACCCAGGCAGTTGCGAGAAGTGACGAAGATACCTTCCAGCCTTTGCGCTTGCTAGTCAGCATCAAATCCATCCATGTCCATACGCTTATAGCCAGAATAATCAGAGCCAGCCCCAAATGCGCCACCAGACGATAGGGACTCACATCCAGAAGATCACCAAGACCACCAAGTCCTGACGAAACCATCCACCAGCCCATAAACCCTTGCAAACCACCCAAAACAAACAATCCAGCCAACCTGACTTTCAAACCTGTACTTAAAAACCCGCGCACCCAGAAAAATACCAGTGGTAATAAGACTACCAGACCAATGGCCCGTCCCAGCAGACGATGCCCCCACTCCCACCAGTAAATGGCCTTAAAATCATTCACATCCATATGCGTGTTTTGCAGCTTGTATTCGGGAATTTGCTGATACTTCTGGAACTCCTGCTGCCATGCAGCTTCGGATAAGGGAGGAACGACCCCGGTAACCGGCTTCCACTCGGTAATCGACAAGCCAGAATCGGTGACCCGCGTCATGCCGCCAAGCACAATCATCGCCATCAACAAGCCGATAACAATCAAAAGCCACACTGAAAGCGGTTTGATTGCGTGTTGCGGTACCTGAAATTGACGCACAGTTCACCTCATACATGCAGAGCACTAAAATGGGAGAGTTGGAACCCAGAGGCTCCCAACGGCGCAAGAATGGTCGGAACGGCGAGATTTGAACTCGCGACCCCCGGTCCCCCAGACCGGTGCGCTAACCGGGCTGCGCCACGTTCCGACACGGTTCTTGAACTGCCCCGATTTATAGGCCCTGCCCCCACCGGCATCAAGGAGAGTTTACTGCTTTTTCAGGCTTGCCGACAGTTTTTCTCTGGCTCCGGTAAGCCGGGACAGAATATCGCGTAATTCTTCTTGTTTTGTTGGCGAAGAATTGTCAGCGCGCTTTGGCTCACTCGCTATTGATGCAGAAGACGGTTTTTGCGGCGCCTCGGCCTTTTTGCTTGCTGTTTTTGGTTTTGAGGACTGTTTTGGCTCTGCTGTGGGTATGGCTACGGCTTCTGGCCCCTGCTCACGCAACAAAGCCTGTAGGCTTTTGATTGAAAACTCCTTTTCATACAGGAAAAGTCGTATTCCAGCGAGCAGCTCAATGTCTTCGGGTCGATAATACCTTCGGCCACCACCCTTCTTCATTGGTCTGACCTGGGAGAACTTGGTCTCCCAGAACCGCAAGACATGAGACGGAACCCCTACGGATTTTGCCGCCTCACCAATGGTGCGATAGGCATGTGGCTTCTTGTCAATCAGGACTACGCTCCACTATTGGGGCGAAGACTCAATTACTTGTTACCCGAATCAACGCGATCTTTTAGTACTTGCGAGGATTTGAACACAACCACCCGCCTAGGTTCAATAGCAACCTCTTCTCCGGTTTTGGGGTTGCGCCCCATGCGCTGTCTTTTGTCGCGCACATGAAATGCTCCAAAAGATGATAGCTTTACAGATTTGCCTTGTGCCAATTCATCGGACATCAGTTCAAAGACCCGATCAACGAAGTCTGATGAATCCTGCCGTGAAAGCCCAACCTCACTTACCAGTGACTCGGCTAATCCTGCTCTTGTTAAAGTATTCCCGCTCATTTGCATCCCCATGCTACTGCGTCCCCGTAATGCGTTTACAAAGAACCTATGGCGAGTAATTTTGGCAGTCAATACGATATATTGAAACTTTCGTGTATGACCATAGGTTTTGTGCCGGATTCTTAAAACAGCTACATACGAGCCAAAGCGGCACCCCATGTAAACCCGCCGCCCAGGGCCTCAAACAGCACCAGATCATTCTTCTTGATACGCCCATCCTTTATGGCTACATCCAGTGCCAATGGAATAGATGCCGCAGATGTATTGCCATGATCAGCAACAGTAGAAATAACCTGATCACGGGCCAGTCCCATCTTTTTGGCAATGCCTTCTAAAATCCGCTCATTTGCCTGATGCGGAACAAACCAGTCAATATCACTTACATTTAGGCCTGTATCATCAAGCACCCGCGCTATGGCCCCGGAAATATTGGTCACTGCATGGCGAAATACCTTATTGCCACTCATTTGCAAATGACCAACGGTTTTGGTCTTCGATGGCCCGCCATCAACATAAAGTAATTCCTCATGACGACCATCAGAGCGAAGATGGGTGTGGATTATGCCCCTGTCACCCATTCCCGGCGCGCCCGGTTCACCGCGCAAAACAACAGCTCCAGCACCATCACCAAAAAGCACACATGTGGTGCGATCCTCCCAGTCCAGTATTCTGGAAAAGGTTTCAGCACCGACAACCATGGCGGTTCGCGCCTGCCCCCTAACTACGAAACTGTCAGCAATTGCCAGAGCATATAAAAACCCGGAGCAAACTGCATTTACATCAAAGGCAAAACCACGATACATGCCAATCTCACGCTGAACCATGGTTGCGGTGGCCGGGAATGTAAGATCAGGCGTCGCAGTTGCCAATACAATCAGATCCAGCTCCCCGGCTTCTACATTTGCATCTTTTAATGCCCGCTTTGCAGCATGCACCGCCATCATTGATGTGGTTTCACCACTGGCAGCGATATGGCGTCTCTTAATCCCTGTACGCTGGCGGATCCATTCATCATTGGTATCAACCATATTTGCCAGATCATCATTACTTAAAACTTTCTTGGGCAAATAGCTGCCCACACCGGCAAATACACTGCGAAACCTAGTCATGAAGACGCTCCAGATTGTTTGCCGGCAAAGGTATTCAGGTTTTGCTGAATGATATCCATATAATCTGAGGCCGACATACGGCGCGCCACCTCCAGCGCATTGGAGAAACCTTCGGCATCAGTACCTCCATGGCTTTTAACCACAAGCCCGCCCAGCCCAAGGAACAAGCCGCCATTTGAGTTCTTCGGATCCATCTTGTCCTTCATTTTCTGGAAAGCACCACGACTTAGCAAAGCGCCAAACCGGTACAAGGGCCTGCTCATCAGGCTTTCTTTTAATACAGAAGCTGCAAGTTTAGCAGTGCCTTCAGCAGCTTTTAGGGCAACATTACCAGTAAAGCCATCTGTTACCACAACATCTGTGCTGCCAAGAGATATGTCATTTCCCTCGATAAAACCGGAATAATTCATACGAAGATTAGCATCTCGAAGCAGTTGATCAGCTTCCCTTACTACATCATTACCCTTAACATCCTCGGTCCCAACATTTAACAGGCCCACGGTTGGATTGTCTTTCTTGTGAACAATCCGTGAGAAAGCCTCGCCTAAAATTGCAAACTCCACCAGTTGATGAGCACTGCACTCCACATTGGCGCCAACATCCAGCACTACGCTATAGCCATGGGGGGAAGGCCAGCTTGCGGCAATGGCCGGGCGGTGAACATTTTTCACCATGCCCAGCAAAACCTTGCCAAGCACCATCATCGCGCCGGTATTGCCTGCAGAAACTGCGGCATGGGCCTGATTTTCCTTAACGGCGCGAATTGCATTCCACATGCTGGAACCTCTGGCCCGGCGTATAGCCTGACTTGGCTTGTCGGTCATTGCTACAAAGGTATCTGTATGACGGACTTCGCAAAGGCTGGCAGCATTTGAGAATTTCTGCAAAAGCGGTTTTAGTATAGGTTCCTGACCGTGTAGTAATATTTTTGAGACTTTGTCTTTGGCGCTATCTGCAAATAAGTCTATTCCTTGTATGATCGCTTCGGGTGCATAATCGCCACCCATTGCATCGACCGACAGGCAAACCGGTTCATTCATCTGGCATACTTCCATTTTAGCGGCAGAACTGCACCTGACCGTTTTGCCGGGACGATAGTCAGACACACGGCAACTGGCAATACATTGAACTAATAAAAATCACTTTGAGCAAAATCCGGCCCTGCTCGCAATATTTGCTTTAAACTCTGGGAATTCAGGTTCTTTTCACTGGCAAAAACCCATTTACTTAGCTGTTTTACGAATTTTGTTTCTTCCGCGCCTTCGGCACCTGCCATGACATTTCGCAATAGGGCAATTTGCATTTTTTCCTCTGAGCCCTCATCCAAAGCCTCATGATAAGCCCTGCTGCGACCGTAAAAGGCTTTGGCCATGGCCTTGATTTTCTTGCCAACCTGCGTGTCACTGGTGCCAAGTTCACGTACAGCCGTGTCCATATCATCAAACATGGCATCAAACAGCAATTGATCCAGCCGCTCTTCGGGCGATTTGACTCTTAAGGCACGCATAAGCAAAAACCCGTGCAGCACCAATAACTCAAATCTGCCATCTACAGTATCAGCAACCTTTCCCGGCCCAAAAAAACTGGTGTTGCGGGCGGCGCTTCTGATAAATTCGTAACAGGTTTTGCCTAATTTTTGCCGTTTTTTCCGATTAGAGAAAAACCAAAATCCCATCTGCCATGCCTTCTGTGTTTTTGGAGAGTTTTTCCAATAATATTCAACAAGAGGCTTGAAACTAACGTCACACATCTTTAGGTCAACAGTTCAATTAGCAATGAGATAAAAATGAAACTGCTCACCAGCACAATTGTTTTAGGCGCAGTCTTGCTTGTGGCAACAAGTGCATGCACACCTATTTCACGCTCTCACGGATTTATTTCCGCCAAAGGCTCACCCGGCGATGTAGAGGCCGGTGTTGACAGCAAATCAACCGTTTTAGCCAAATTTGGCACCCCTTCCACAACCGGAGTATTTGAAGAAGACACTTGGTATTACATGTCGGAATTTCGCGAGCAGCTTGGATTTTTGAAGCCAAAAACCCAAAACAGAACCATTACAACTATCAAGTTTGCCGATAATGGCATGGTCTCTAATGTTGATATCTATACCATAAAAGACGGAAAGCTGGTTTCGCTGGTTGGCAGAAAAACTCCGACCCGGGGACGGGAGTTGACCATTTTGGAGCAATTGCTGGGTAATGTGGGCAGATTGCCACAAGGAACCATGGGTCAGCAAAACCTGCCCGGCGGAGCTGGTGGCCCTCGTCGGCAATAAGCTTACTGTCTGCGCTAAATATATTGCTTACGGTTTTTTAGGCTCATGAGCCGGCAGCCGGTTTCCGTCCTTATCTACTGCAATGCACGGCAGCTTATACCAAAAACAGCTTCCCTCACCTACTTTGCTCTCAAGCCCGATTTCCCCACCCATCAGCTCGACCAATTGCCGACAAATAGCCAGCCCCAGCCCGGTGCCTCCAAATTTGCGCGTAATAGTGTCATCCGCTTGGGAAAAACGATCAAATATTCTGTCTTGCACATCTTCTGGTATGCCAACGCCGGTATCGACAATTTTGGAAATTGTCCACTGCCCGCCGGTTTTACCCGCAGGCGGTTCACACATATCCACAGATAATCGTATGGATCCTGAATCGGTGAATTTAATCGCATTTGAAACCAGATTTACACCAACCTGGCGAATACGCGTTGAGTCTCCAATGCAAAATTCAGGAACATCATCAGCAACAGTGCATGAATATTCCAGCCCCTTGTCCAGCGCCATTTGTTTCAGCGGCATCTGGGTTTTATGCACCATGTCACGTAAGTTTATAACTTCGCGCTCCATTTCAAGTGCACCATAATCAAGTTTGGAAAAGTCAAGAATATCATTGATAAGGGACAAAAGCAGATCAGCTGATGTCATGGCCACATCCAGGTCTTCGTGCTGTTCCTTGCTCAATCCTGATTGTTTTAAGACATGTAACATGCCCACCACACCATTTAACGGCGTACGCAGTTCATGGCTCATTGTTGCCAGAAAGTTTGCTTTTGCTCTTTGTCCGGCCTCAGCCCTTACCGTGGCTGCATCGGCCACCTGCACCGCCATTTCTGCTTTTTCACGCTCAGCAACCAATTCTTCTTCGCGGCGCTTAAAAGAGATAATTACGGCCATCGCATTGGCAATATCGGAAAGGTTTTCTTCTTCCACAGCCTGCAATCTGGTGTGCTGTTGCAAGATGATAAGCAAAACCCCAAGAATCTTATTCCCAATGGCAACAGGAATTGCGTATTTGATACTGGCAGCTTCATCCGGCGTATCAATCTGTGAAAACACCATGGTTTTGGTGCGCGCTGCCTTACCGCACAGCGGATCATCAAATGATATGACCCGATATGATCGATTTTGCTCTGGTTCAAGATTATAATCACTAATCAAGGACATGTCCTGATTGCGCTCATTTACTAAAAAGATTGCTCCTGCCGGCTGCCGATCCGGCCAGTTAGCCGCAAAAAGAATGTTCAGCGCCTGATTTAGTATTTCAGGCAGGGTTTTTTCTTTTCTGTCCAGCTCGTACATATAATTTATCCGAACTGCGTTTTTTGCCTTGCGTTCAAAATATTTCTTGTCCGAATTCGCCTGTAATAAGCTGGTTACATCGGTACGAATGGAGACATAGCGTATGATAGCCCCGGTTTCGTCCTTAACCGGTCTGATCAGGGTTTTCACCCAATAATGATGCCCGTCCTTGGCCCGGTTCTTTATGGTTCCGCGCCAGTCTTCTCCGCGTTGAATTGTCTGCCACATACGCTTGAAGAATGAATCAGGATGAAAACCAGAACACAATATTGAGTGCGGAGCGCCGATTAATTCCTCATGACTATATCCGGACAATTTAACAAAATTCTCATTCGCAGAAATGATATTTCCCTGCAAATCGCTCTCGGCAATGATTGAATGCTTATCTGATGCAGCCAGAATATCTTCGGAATAATCATAACGCCCGGGTATATTGCCAGTTCCGGAAGGTTTGCTTGCAACAATTGCGGGCGCGGTAATTCCTGATACAGGAGTTGTAAGCGCTGCGGATATTTTGCTCTCTAATTCGCGAATATGTTTCACGAAACCAACCTTTTCACCCCGTAATCACACAATGATGCGATTACTTAAAAAAATAGTTAAATAACAAGGTATTTTGCAGTATTGGTAAGGATAACAGCAGTGAAAAACCATAAAGCGGTATGATTATACCAGCCTACTTTGTTTTAGGGCTGCAGCAATAAAACTGGAGAACAATGGGTGGGGTTCAAATGGCCTGGACTTCAGCTCCGGATGAAACTGTACACCAATGAACCATGGGTGATCGCTGATCTCGACAATTTCGGGCAATACCCCATCCGGAGACATGCCGGAGAATACAACGCCATGCTTAGCCAGAATATCTGCAAATGCGGCATTTGCCTCATATCGGTGCCGATGACGCTCTGTAATCCGTGTACTTTTATAAATACGCGCAGCCAGCGAACCTTCTTTTAACAGGGCCGGATATGCACCAAGACGCATGGTGCCGCCAAGGTCGTCTTTTGCCGATCGGCTTTGGCGGGCATTTCCCTTTATCCATTCGGTCATAAGTCCGACCACGGCTGTGCCTTCGCTGTGGATTTCGCTGGAAATGGCATCCTTGATGCCGGCAAGATTTCTGGAGGCTTCGATTACCGCCATTTGCATTCCGTAGCAAATTCCAAAATATGGAATTTTGCACTCACGAGCATAGCGTGCCGCCAATATCTTGCCTTCGGCTCCGCGTTCGCCAAAGCCACCAGGCACCAAAATGCCATCGACACCATCAAGAGCAGATAGGGAATGACTGTCACTTTCAAGGCTCTCACTATCGATCCATTTGATATTCACCTTTACTGTATTGGCAATACCGCCATGAACCAGAGCCTCCATCAAAGATTTATATGCATCCGGCAATACAGTGTATTTACCGACCACCGCAATCGTCACTTCACCATCAGGCTCGTTAATGCGCCTTGAAATTTCCAGCCATCTGGAATGATCCGGAGGCGGGGCATCATTAAGCAGCTCAAAGCGATCCAGAACCACATCATCCAGCCCCTGCTCATGATAGGCCAAGGGTACATCATATATGGATTTGGCATCGTAGGCCGGTATTACAGCCTTCTCATCCACATTACAAAACAGACCAATTTTACGGCGCTCAGATTCAGACAAAACCTGTTCACTTCGACACAGAAGCACATCTGGTTGAATGCCTATTGAGCGCAACTCCTTGACCGAATGCTGTGTTGGTTTGGTTTTAAGCTCTCCTGCCACCCTTACAAAAGGCAATAGAGTAACATGAATATACAAGGCCCGCTGACGACCAATTTTTAAGCCAACCTGTCTGATTGCCTCAAAAAACGGCAAGGCCTCTATATCGCCAACGGTTCCGCCAATTTCACATAAGACAAAGTCCACATCACCGGCATCAGAAAGGACAAAATCCCGAATCTTATCAGTAACATGCGGCACGACCTGTACGGTGGCGCCAAGATAATCCCCTCTGCGCTCGGCCTCGATAATTTGTTGATAAATGCGTCCGGTAGTCACATTATCGCTCTGGTGAGCTGATACCCCGGTAAAACGCTCATAATGGCCAAGATCAAGATCTGTCTCGGCACCATCATCAGTAACAAACACCTCACCATGTTGATACGGAGACATGGTTCCGGGGTCGACATTCAAATATGGGTCAAGTTTACGCAGGCGTACGGAATATCCGCGCGACTGCAACAAAGCGCCAAGAGCAGCAGAGGCCAGACCTTTTCCAAGAGAAGATACCACGCCCCCGGTTATGAATATATATCGGGACATGGGAGCGCACTATATCTTAGATTCGGGACGATTGAAAAGAGAAATGCTGTGATAACTTACTCTGGCTCAGGTTTTTCCACAGGTATTTCAGCATCCAAAGCTTCAGGAGCGCTCTCTATCTGTTGCCCGATAATATCACTGTCTATGCTGCCCTTGCCCCAATTGGGAACAACGGTAAGCAGGATTGACATGACAAAAAAGGCCGCACCCAATATTCCTGTGGCCTTGGTAAGCATATCACCGGCTGCACGCCCTGACATTAAACCGCTGGGCCCACCACCCATTCCAAGCGCACCACCTTCGGATCGCTGTAACAGGACAGCAACTACCAAAGCTACACTTATGATAAAATGAATAGTCAACAAAATAGTAGTCATTGAAAATCTCAAAATCCGTATAAGCCCGCAAACAGGCGAAGCGGCTCCTCTTAGCGCAAGCTCAGGCAGATTGCCAGCCGCTTATCAACTGTTTCTGTAATTTATTGCGCAAGCTGGCCACAGTGCTTTGTATTTCATGTGTATCCACGCTCATTTCATCGCCCCCGGCAAAAGCCATATAAGCACCCATCGCCAATTCCCGTATCAGCTTAAACTGTTTTGGGTCACGTTCCTGAGGATCCAGAACATCAGTGGTAATTTCGGTCAGGGCGCTGGCCAATTCCACCGCATCCGGCACACCATGGCCACGTAATCGCCGGCGCAATTCCCTGGCTGTTGCGTCAATTTCTTCCATGTCCATTGCTTCTGCTGCTGCCGGGTCATCTATCAGCACCTGCATGGCCACAACGACTTTCATCGCCAGACGACGTATCCGCTCTTTTGCCACATCTGCCTTGGCCGCGGTAATTTCCTGTTCCACCGCCATTTGCTCCTGTGCATTGCCTTCAGCAACTGCCTTTAGGGTATTTGGCGGCTGAAATGACTTAACATGACCTGAACTGCGCGCAGTATCCCCCCTTCGATCTGGCCCGACATAATCACTGGTGACCACAAATTCCTTGCGATTAGTCACCAGCGAGCCCAAACGCTGTTTTAACTGTGCCGTGGAAAATGGTCGCAGTAATATGTCATCAATACCGCTATTGACCAGACCTTTAACATGAACAGACTCGCGTCCCCAGCTGGTAGTCACACAAACGACGAACGGATTATCACCAACTTCTCCGGTCCTGACCCTGCGCATAAGATCCCCAACACCACCGCCAGCATCATGGGACTCAGCTATAATCAGGTCAAATGTCTGTTTGGATACAAGCTCAGCAAACTTTGAAAATTCCGTGGTCATTTCAATATTGGTAAACCCGATCTCCACCAGTGAAGCCCGCGTCACCATTAAGTTATGGCGGGCCGGATCAAACAGGCAAACCCGGACATCTTCAAAATTTTTCATCGGATAGACCTTAAGCAAAGACAACAGTCGATGTAGAACCCTAAAGCCAAATACTTTATAAGGTTTTACGTTCTTACAGCCAATTGCAGTAACCTGCCACAACCAAAATCAGGGCAGCACCACAATGTGCGCCCTGACTTGTCATACCAAAAGTCCGCTATTAACTACGGAGTTTTAGGCTGAATAGGATTTCCGTCAGCATCCAGCTCGACAATCGGCTGACCCAGAGCCTTTAGACCATCAAGAATTTTAGCCTTGTCGCCAACTACAACTGTTATCATTTGCGATTGATCCAGATATTTGGCAGCCAAAGCGTTTAACTCGTCCTTGCTGATATCAGCCAGAATTCTGTTTTGCTGATCAACATAGTCATCAGGCAAGTCATAAGAAACAATCCGCCCTAAGAAGCCGAGTTTCTGGCGTGGCGTTTCATACGACCTAGCATCGCGTTGCCCAAGTGAACTTTTTAAGAATGCCAGTTCCTCATCGCTCATTCCGTTTTCAAAATAATTAGCAATTTCCTTGTTAAACTCAATAATCGACTTATCGGTAACATCAGCCCGAACCCCGGCACTGGCGGTAAATCTGCCAGCATCAGCATCAGCCCTAAACCCGGAACGCGCACCATAGGTATAGCCCTTGTCTTCACGAAGATTGATGTTGATCCGGGAATTAAATGCACCGCCAAGGTTATAATTCATCAGCCCAAGACGATAAAACTCTCCGGTTGCATCATAGGTTATGGAGCTGTTGCCAATACGGATTTCTGACTGTGCGGCCCCTGGCTTGTCAATCAGATACAAGGTTCCCACCGCCAGATCAGGTGCTGGATAAATTACCGGCCTGGCAACAGGTTCACCGCTCCAACTGGCAAAGACAGACAGCTTTTGCACCAGATCTTCTTGTTTCATGTCACCAACGGCAATTATAGCTGCTCCTGCCGGGGTGTAATTAGCTCCATGATAGGCCTTTACATCGTCCAGAGTTATGGCAGACACCGTCTCGGTAACCCCGCCCACCGGCCAGGCAAAGGCGTTATCCTTGCCATAAACCAATTTACGAAACACATTGTTCGCAGTGACCGAAGGGTTCTTCTTGGCATGCTCAATGCCCTGCAGGGCTTGCGCTTTCAGCCGGGCAAAATCCGCAGGATCAAATTTAGGTTCAAACAGCTTTTCAGCAGCAATCGCCAACGTTTCATCGAGGTTTTCGGTCAAGGACCGGATGTTTAACGTGGTAAAATCACCACTGGCATTAAAGCTGACCGATGAGCCAAGTTTTTGCAGACGATTACTCAATTCCTCAGTGGTAGAATTGTTTGTAGCTTCATTCATCATTGCTGCTGTCAAACTGGCAAGGCCTATTTTGGATACAGGTTCCAGCTTCTGAGCCGCCGGAATGCGAAATGAAATAGTCATTGTTGGCGCTTCATCATTGATCGCGCCCATTATTTTAATGCCGTTATCCAGCTCGGCCCGCCAGATAGGCGGCAGGGATATTTGCGGATTTGGCCCGGCGGGAGGCTGTATGCTGCGATCAAAATTGTCCACAGCAACTCTGGCCTGCAGGCTATCGGCATCGGTTTTTTCATACTCAGGCAAAGTGCGCTCGACACGCTCCCATGTATCTTCCCTGG
Organism: Robiginitomaculum sp.; assembly: GCA_015485155.1. Taxonomy (GTDB): domain Bacteria; phylum Pseudomonadota; class Alphaproteobacteria; order Caulobacterales; family Maricaulaceae; genus Robiginitomaculum_B. The sequence continues at coordinate 29,406 of WFUF01000011.1, forward strand.
CTATTAAATCCAGCTTGCCCTTTGGAACAATGCTCATGATCACTGCGGGCTTGTCTTTGATATACTTCTCATAAACCCGCACCACATCTGCTTTGGTGACATTTTTATAGCGGGCAATGTCTTTGCCGATATAATTAGGATTTTTAGTAAAGGTTTCATAGGCTGCCAGTTGGCTCACCTTGCCACGCACACTCTCCAAACCATAGATCATGCTGGAAACTATACTGGCCTTTACGCGGGTAAGGTCATCATCTTCAACACCACGGGTTTCAAACTCCGTCAGTGATGACCGGGCGATTGCCTCCAGATCGGCCAGATTCTTGCCCTTGCCGGGATTAGGCAAGGCCATAACCGCAAACTGACAAGCCAATTCACCGCAATGATGGCTGGAAGATGCTTGAACAGCCAGACCGTTCTTGACCATGTTTTTATACAATAATGAAGTTTTGCCACCGCCAAGTATTGACTGTAACACATCCAGTGGCGCTTCGTCTTCGTGACGGGCCTTTACCGTTGGCCAAGACATATAAAGCAAAGGCAGCGCAACATTGTCTTCCATCGAAATATATCGATCGGCATCAAGAGAAAATTCCGGGGCAGTTGGCATATCCACTTCCGGGCCACGCGGAATAGAGCCAAAATATTTAACCACCCATTCCAAGGTTTTTTTGGTGTCCAAGTCACCACCAATGGTCAAGGTGGCATTATTAGGGCCATACCAACGCAAGAAAAACTTCTTCAGATCATTGACATCAACCCGATCCAGATCCTCCAGATAGCCAATGACCTGCCATGAATAAGGGTGGCCTTCAGGAAACATGGCCTCATTAACCCGCTCACGCAAAAGACCATAGGGGCGATTGTCCATGCGCTGTCCGCGTTCATTTTTTACCGTTTCACGCTGAACCTCAAATTTCTCCTGAGTTACCGCATCAAGCAAAAAGCCCATGCGATCAGCCTCCAGCCACAGCATTTTTTCCAGCTGGTTATTGGGAACTGTCTCAAAATAATTCGTGCGATCAGTGTTGGTGGTGCCATTTAAGGTGCCACCGGCTGCAGAGATGATTTTGAAATGCTGTTCATCACCAACATTTTCTGAACCTTGAAACATCATATGCTCGAAGAAATGCGCAAATCCTGATTTACCGACCTCCTCACGAGCGGAACCCACATGATAGGTCACATCAACATGCACCAACGGATCAGAACGATCTTCGTGCAGAACCACAGTTAAACCATTGTCTAATTTGTACTTGCTGTAAGGAATGGCTATTTCGCCGTCTTGTTTGGTAACTGTTTCTATGAGGGTAACCCCCGCCGGCAGAGCCATTTCAGATACTACCTTTGATTCGGTTTCAGTTTTATTTTTTGAATCACCTGAAGTTTCTGCCTGACAGGCAATCAGACTAACCGAGGCCAACAGGCTCAGCAAAATACGTTTTTTCATCTATTTTCCCCTTGATGGTGCATGGCGCAACCATACTTAACGATAACGTGACGTAAAGTTAATTTAAGGACAGACTTGTTTTTCACCAAATATACAGGTGCTGCACAGTAAAAGCTCTCACAGAAAACCGCCCCTGCCAGCAAGCAGGGGCGGCTCTTTACTTATCAGAATACTACTCTGGTTATTTTCCTTTTAAGTCTCCAAAATAGCGGAAAAATTCACTATCCGGAGAGAGCACCATTGAGGTCTGGCCATTGGCCAATGCTTTTTCATAGGCCTCCATTGAGCGATAAAATGCAAAAAATTCCGGATCCTGGCTATAGGCCTTGGCATAAATTTCATTACGCTCAGCATCACCGGCACCACGAATTTTTGAGCTTTGCTCCTTGGCATTAGCCAGAATAACCCGAACTTCACGATCAGCTTTCGCCCGCAATTCCAATGCCTGTTCCTCACCTTCAGCGCGAATTTTTGCTGATTCTTGCTGGCGTTCTGTAATCATTCGCAAGAACACCTTGTCAGCATTTTCTGCTGGCAGGTCTGCACGACGAATTTTTACATCAATGATCTCTACGCCCAAATTCGCATCCTTGGTTTGAGACTCAAGCTGATCACGAATACTGTTCATGAGTTCCGCACGGTGTCCGGATACGATTTCAGTGGAGTTCTGGCTGCCAAGCACGCTTTTGACCGAGGCTTCCAGAAACGGGGTCATCCGCATTTCAGCACCACGGATAGTGGTCACACGCTGATAAAACAGCAAGGGATCTGCAATCCGGTATCTGGCAAAGACATCAACAACCAGCCATTCCTGATCAGAAGCCAATATCTGCTTGGCCGGCGCATCCAGCATTAAATTACGGCGATCAAAAAACACCACATTGTCCCATGGCATTTTGAACTTTAACCCGGGCTTATCATCGCTTCCCCAGGCGTGTTTTACATCGACAATTTTACCAAAGCGCAAAACCAGGGCCTGCTGACGCTGATCAACGGAAAAAGCAACCGTATTGGCCAGCAAGCTGCCAATGAAAATAATAAAAACTACAATCGGTAAGGTGAAACGTCCCATAATTATTGTCCTTTACCCTTACGAGTTAACTCATTAAGCGGCAGGTATGGAACCACGCCACCGGATCCATCCGGATCAAGCAAAATCTTATCGGATTTCTCCAATACCTTCTCCATAGTTTCCAGATACATGCGCTGGCGAGTAACCTCTGGTGCCAGCCTGTATTCCTTGTAAACCAGCGAGAACCTCTCGGCCTCGCCCTTGGCCTCTGCTACTCTGGCCTCACGGTATGCTTCGGCTTCTTGTACCAGACGCTGGGCATCACCTCGTGCTTTTGGAACCTTATCATTACGATAGGCAATCGCCTTATTGATCGTTCCTTCCTTGTCCTGTGCTGCGTTTACCACATCGCGGAATGCGTCATTCACCTGTCCAGGAGCCTGTGATCTGGCAATCTGAACCTGCGTAACCTGCATGCCCGCACCATATTCATCCATGATTTTTTGAATGTTTTCACGAGCTTCTTCTTCGATTTGGCCGCGACGTTCGGTAATAATATCCTGTAGCTTGTTTTTACCAACTATCTCGCGCATTGAACTTTCGGCAACCGCCTTCAAGGTAGTTTCAGGGTCTTCCACATTAAACAAATAATCTGGAGCTTCCTTGATTTGCCAGAATACTGAAAAACCAAGTTCCACAATGTTTTCATCTCCGGTCAGCATAAGGCTGTCAGCAGATGCCGCACGACGGGAATTTGCACTAACAACACCAATATCAATTTGATGAGCCACCGTTACTTTTGGTTTTAGAACCCGCTCAAACGGTACAGGCAATTTCAGGTGAAAGCCGGGAGGCTCGGTGCGGGTATACGCCCCAAAACGCAAGATAACACCTTCTTCGTCGGCTTCAGCAACATACCAGCCAGATCCCGGCATGGCGACCCAGAACAATGCAGCCAGAATCAAAAACACTCCGATCCCGAAACCGCCCAGTCGACCGCCGCCTTTGCCTTTGCCGCCACCTTTGCCAAAAATGCCGCCAAACCGGTTTTGCAGATTACGCATCATCTCATCTACATCAATGGGGTCTTCTCCACCACCACCGGGGCCGCCAGAGCCCCACGGCCCCTTGCCATCTCCGGGTTTTTGTCCCCACGGGCCTTTGCCATCTCCATTTTGCTGGTTATTCCAAGCCATATTATATCTCTTTCTCCTTGAATCATGCGTATACTAGCACGATATGTGGCGATAGACGAAACCAAAGGCAAGCATTGAAGTACAAAATGACAGAAAAATTGACAAAAAACGTCCAAAAAGCACTCAGCAAAATCAAAGACCCTGCTTCTGGCAAGGATATTATAAGCGCCGGCATTGTTCAGGGGCTCACCGTTAAGGATGATCGGGCCGGTTTTGCCATCCAGACCAGCCGCGAAATGGCCGACAAAATGGAAATGATTCGAGAAAAGGCTGAAGCTGCCGTTCGCAAGGTTCGCGGTATTAACGCGGTGACTGCCGTCCTTACGTCACACAATGAAAATCCACAAAGTCCGCCTGCCGGTGCGAAACAGCAAAAAAGACCGCCCATGTCCGGTGGCCACGGCACACCGCCACCGCCCACCCCCAATGCCCTGCCCGGTGTTAGCGCCGTGATTGCTGTTGCGTCGGGCAAAGGCGGGGTTGGCAAGTCCACCATTGCCGCCAATCTGGCGGTAGCACTGGCCAAACAGGGCAAAAAGGTAGGGCTGATGGATGCGGATATTTACGGGCCATCAGCTCCAATCCTGTTCGGCCTTGTTGGTCAAAAGCCTAAACTCAATGAAAACAACAAAATTATCCCGCTAATGGCTCATGGAGTAAAAGTTCTGTCTATGGGATTCATGGTCAGCGACGGGCAAGCTGTCATCTGGCGCGGGCCAATGATTATTGGGGCCTTACAACAAATGTTCGCTGATTGTGAATGGGGCGATCTGGATGTGTTGATAGTGGATATGCCTCCGGGAACGGGAGATGCGCAGCTTACCCTTGTGCAAACGGTAAAACTGGCCGGAGCGCTGATTGCTGCAACCCCGCAGGAAGTTGCCCTGGCCGATGTACGGCGTGGAGTTAACATGTTCAAGAAGGCTCAAGTTCCGGTACTTGGCGTTATTGAAAACATGTCCGGCTTCATTCACCCTGAAACCGGTGAGGGCATTGATATATTTGGCAAAGGCGGCGCAAAGCGCGTGGCAGAAGAGCTAAAAACCAATTATTTGGGTGAAATCCCTCTGGATCCGGTATTGCGTGAAAGCTCTGATGCCGGAAAGCCTGCTGCAACCGACCCGAACAGCCCTCTTGGCAAAGTATTTTCCGGACTGGCCAATACGATACTGGCAGAGATTTGAATAGATATTGGTTAAAATAAAGTTTGAGGATGTTTAACGCCGCTCAAGCACCTGTGCAACGAATGCGTGATCGTCCTTCTCACTAGCCGGATATGAATTTTCCTGCACCAAAGCCCAGGTTTTCTCATCCAGTTCTGGAAAAAAAGTATCTCCTTCTGGAGCGGCATCAACCCGGCTTAAATAAATCCGGTCACAAAACGGCAAGGACGCACGATATAAGGCTTCCCCGCCGATGATAATGGCTTCATCGCTGTTCAAAGATTTGGCATGCTCGATCATCTTAGACATATCACTAAACACCAAAGCACCCGGTGCATCGTATTCCGCATTACGGCTTAACACCAAATTATCCCGTCCGGGCAATGGCCTTACGAACAGGCTTTCCCAGGTTTTCCGCCCCATTAAAACCGGCTTTGTACTGGTAACACGCTTAAAATGCGCCATATCAGAAGCCAGCCGCCACGGCATATCACCATCCTTTCCAATCACTCCATTTCTGGCGACAGCAACAATCATGGAAAGTTTGGCTTTGGATTTCATAAGGCGTATGTATACAGAGGGTTTGAAAATTATTCCAAGGTAATTGGCGGTGGGTTACAAATTATTTTCGTTAAAATGGACACTTGTTTATGTGGCTCTGATCCCGTTTGTAAACTGGTCATTTACATGGGCTCCGAATATCGAGCTGTTTGGTTCATGGGCATTTAACCCGGTAACAATTATTACCGGGCTGGTATTGGTGGTACGTGACTTTGCTCAGCGCGAAATAGGCCATAAGGTCTTAATAGCCATGATGATCGCCTTGGCAATTACTGTGGTTCTGGCCGGGCCAAAACTGGCTCTGGCATCCGGAGCTGCATTTGCAATTTCCGAACTGGTGGACTGGATATTATTCACCTTTACAAGGTTTCGCCTGTCAACACGGGTATTTTTGTCCAGCCTTATCGCAGCACCGATTGACAGCGTGGTATTCTTGGCCGGTGCCGGCTTCTTCACCATTGCCAATGTTATCATGTCAATAACCGGCAAAATGACTGGAGCCATAGTAATTGCTCTGATGATACGAAAAAACGAAAACTATCAGATAAAATCGGGAGCACAGGTAACAGATACAACAGGCATTAGCGAAGGAGATTTCGATGCCGTGGATGAAGACCCACGCCGGACTTAAGCTTCAAATCCGCCCAGCGAAGCCGAGTGACGGTTAGAGGTGAGGGTCACTCTTAAGGGTCAACGTGAAGGGTCACTTATAGGGTCAGCGTAAATTTCGCTGTCCCTTGAGTGATACTTGATATCCCCTGTAATCATACCAAAACAGCACTTGATGGTAATAAACTTACCCTTAAATGACCCTTGATGACACTGACTGACCCTTGAGGATCGGGGATAAGTGCAAAAGGCGCCCGCCTTCCCCAA
>WFUF01000012.1 GCA_015485155.1 Robiginitomaculum sp.
GAGCCTATAATGGCATCTCCAAACAACACTTCCACCTGTTTATCAAAGAGTGTGAATGGCGCTTCAATTACCGCCCCGTTGTCAGCTTAAGCAAAACACTCCACAAATGGTGGCTCAAGTAATGATGAAACCCTTAGCTATGTCAGCCCCTTCTGCGCAATATAATTTATTATTTGAATACAGATTATTTGTGGTAAGGAATTGTGCATGCTAACAAATAGTTGCTAAATAGATTGCGGGAACTCATTTTGAATACTCTTTTTACCGAACTTCGCCGCCGTAATATGTTCCGTATTGCCGGAGTATATGCGGTGGTTGGCTGGATATTGATGCAGGTTTCTGGCGTCTTGGAAAGCGCCCTGAACCTGCCGCACTGGTTTGATACTATTGTCGTAACCCTGTTACTTATCGGCTTTCCTATAGTGCTATTGCTGGCTTGGGCGTTTGAGATGACGCCGGAGGGTATGAAGCCCACCGAAAAGGTGCCAGTCGGCGAAAGCATAGCCGCCAAAACCGGACGCAAACTGGACTTTGCGATTTTGGCCGGGCTTGTGCTTGTCGGCGCATTGATTATCAGCAGCCAGTTTATATCGAAAAAACCCGCCGCGCCGGATGTTGCCGAACAAACGCAAACAGGTAAAACTGATGAAGCCATTGAAGAAGCCTCCATCGCAGTGCTGCCCTTTGCCGATCTATCACCGGGCAAGGATCAGGAATATTTCTCTGACGGCATTGCCGAAGAAATTCTTAACGTCTTGGTGCGGGTGGACGGGCTTTCGGTTTCGTCGCGCACCTCGTCTTTTCAATTTAAAGGCCGTGATATTGGCATTCCCGAAATCGCAAAAAACCTCAAAGTACAACATATATTAGAAGGCTCGGTGCGCAAATCCGGCACTACTTTACGCATTACCGCGCAGCTTATCGACACATCCAATGATCGGCATTTATGGTCAGATACATTCGACCGCCCGCTCACCGCAGAAAACATCTTTGAGATACAAGACGAGATTGCCCAAGCCATTGTTGATGCTTTGGGCGAAAGCATTGAAGTGTTGGCCAAAACCAAAGTAGCCGTAACTGTGCCGACAAAAAACCTCACCGCCTATGATCTGTTTTTGAAAGCCCGGCCATTATATCAAAGCCGCACTGACCTTGATAGGGCCGATATGCTGTTGGCCCAAGCTGTGGAGCAAGACCCGCAATTTGCCGGGGCATGGGAAATGCGGGCATCATTACAGTCTCTAATGGTGGATTACGATTATGCCGTAACGGCCCGTGATGAGGTCGAGCAAAAGACAGTTGAATTTGCCGAACACGCCTTGGCCATCAACCCGAACAGTGCCGTCGCCATTGCCACGCTGGTCAGAATACAAGCCGATAATGCATTTAATTTGCGTAAATCCGGGGATTTTAACGAAATCATCACCGGCTATGACCGGGCGCTAGAAATAAATCCCCATGATGGTTCGGCGCTCAACTGGCGCGGGCTTACCTATGCGTCCATGGGGTATCTGGACACGGCACTTGATGATTTTACGGCTTGCATTGAGGCCGAGCCTTTTTACACCCCGTGTATTGGCAATCAATTTGTTACACTTGGCAATTTGGGCCGGGATGCCGAGGCCGTGGCCGCATACAAGGCGGCCTTACGAAACGGCTTGGTACTGATAGGTTATCCACCCACAGGGCCGCTTGTTCGTCAGGGGGAGGAGATGGCCTTGCTGTTGGCGTTCAACTCACCAAATATGTTGTTTGGCTGGCGCCGGCAAGGCGAGTTATACGATGCCTTGCGCCAGCCGGACAGACCACATCTTGAACTGGCAAATGATATTCTCAACTTCACTAAAAATGCCGGAGAGTTGCAGACCCAACAGGGGCAAAATATGGCAATCCGATTAGGGGGTTACAGCCGCATAATGATTAATCAAGAGATTTGGGATGCTAGCTATAAAAACTATCGCCAGTCGGACAGTTTTAGGGCGGGGATCAAAAACTCCGGTATTCTTGCGTACTGGCGCAAAAACGGCTTTCCGCCGCAATGCCGGGCGGTTGGGGAGGATGATTTTGAGTGTGATTAAAAGTATGATTAGAAGTGTGATTGATGATGAATAATGCTTTTGATCACGGGGTTATTTGTGCTTTCGTAAAAACAGGATTTTGGCGGCGCCATATATCCTGCTGTTAAGTGTTTTGAATCCGGCAAGATCAGGGTTTTCTCTGGCCGAACACTCAAACACCAGTATTGCATCATCATTGGCCCAGCCAAATTTGAATATTTCGGCTAACGCCTTCTCGCCCAGACCCTGTTCATAAGGTGGATCAAGAAACACCAGATCAAACGGGGCGCCGGTACTGGCGGGCCGCATTCCCAATGCAGTGGCGCTTCGGCGATGAATTCGGGTTTGGCCAAACAGACCAAAATTTTCGATATTGTCGCGAATTGCAGCACGGGCAGCAGAATCCTGCTCCACGAACAAACAAAATTCCGCCCCCCGCGAAAGAGCTTCAAAACCCAATGCTCCGGATCCGGCAAATAAATCCAATACCCGTGAGTGAGCAAAACCTTGCGCCCAGTCGGCGTGGGTTAAAATATTGAACATGGCTTCTCTTGCCCGGTCGGTAGTGGGTCTGGTGTTTTTGCCCGAAGGACTGATCAGGTTGCGCCCACCGAATTTACCGCTGGTTATGCGCATTTTTGCCTCCGGTTTTTTTGTGGCGGACAGGTTTGGTGCCGGCCTTTAGTGCAGCGCGCAATTGCCGTCCGCTTATTTCTGCCAATGTGCCTTTGGCAAGGCCGCCAAGTTCAAACGGCCCAAACCCTAATCTTATCAGCCGGTTAACCTGCAGATCAATGGTTTCAAGCGCCCGGCGCACTTCGCGGTTTTTGCCCTCTTTCAAAGTTACCTCGATCCAGACATTATTACCGCTACCTGGCAGCAGATTTGCCATGATTGGCCCGGTGCGCCTTCCATCCAGCATCACTCCTTTGGATAGTCTGTCCAGACGTTTCTGGTCGGTTTTTCCATAGGCGCGCACCTTGTAGGTTCGCGTCCATCCGGTTTGTGGTAATTCCAGCTTGCGCGCAAGTTCGCCATCATTGGTCAGCAATAGCAGCCCCTCGGAATTCAAATCAAGGCGGCCAATTGATATCACCCGTGGCATATCTGCGGGCAGGGCATCAAATACGGTCTCGCGGCCCTTTTCATCACGATGCGAGGTCACCAGACCAGCGGGCTTGTGATAGCGCCACAGCCGGGTTTCCTCTTTGGCATCAATGGCTTTGCCGTCCACTAGTATTTCTTCTGAACCGGTCAGGAAAAATGCCGGTTTGGTTACGGTTTTGCCATTGACCCTGATCCGGCCCTGTTCGATCATTCGCTCGATACCGCGACGGCTTTCAACGCCGCGACGAGCCAGAAATTTGGCAATGCGTTCGCCATCAGGACGATCCGGACTTGTTGTTTTGTCTTGACCTTGATTTGGTTTGTCGCGCATTTAAAGCCTCATGTGTAATTCGCAAGTGTTCATGTCACGGGCCATGGCCCAAGCGCAAGCAGCTTTTGCTGTTGGCGAAGTTCCGGTGGGGGCGGTTCTGGTGGCAGAAGATGGCAAAACCATATTGGCCGAGGCCCACAATTCCCCGCTTGGCGATCATGACCCAAGTGCTCATGCAGAGATCAGTGTTATTCGCATGGCAGCAAAAAAACTTGGGAATTATCGTTTAACCGGAACCACGCTTTATGTAACGCTGGAGCCATGTACCATGTGCGCCGGGGCAATTTCAAACGCCAGAATCAAGCATCTGGTATATGGTGCTTCTGACCTCAAAGGGGGGGCGGTGGAAAATGGTGTAAGGTTCTTTGAGCAGGCAAGCTGTCATCATCGCCCGCAGGTAAGCCATGGCCTGCAAGCAGATATTTCTTCGGAGCTATTGCGCGATTTTTTCCGTAGGCGCAGAAAAAAATAATATTCTGCGGGCGACGGAAAAATTTAAGTTAATTCGTTAGTGCAGGGTTGAACATCCAACAAGTGAGGTGAAATGCGCAATATCTTGTTATTTACTGTATTCGTATTGTGGTGGACAGGACTGACGGATGCCGTGGCAGCTCCTGCAATCAATGCCGCTGTTTCACCTGGCGCACGATCCGGACAGGTGGCCAGCCCACTTACGGTATTTGCTGCAATGCAAAACTATGGCACTGCCAGCGCCAGTAATTGCAGAATTGAGCTAAACAGTGGATACTCGGGCAATGTGCCAATTACCCTGAACTACCAGACCACAAATGAGTTTAATCAGCTTGTAGGCACGGTTAATCAGCCAGTGACGATTGCTGCTGGTGCTGTGCAGAATTTTTTGATTGAATTGACCGGCAGCGGGCCGCTTGCAAGTCGTGATCTGGGTTTTGATTTTATTTGTGATGAGGCCAGGGCACCACTTTATCCCGGTGTGAACAGCCTGCGTATCACCATTAGCGATACTGCTATACCTGATTTGATACCCATTGCCGTTAGCCTGTCCGGTGATGGGGTATTACGCATTACCGAAGCCGGAGGAGCTTCGGCCTTTGCTGCCGCTGTGGTGAATATCGGAGACGCAGCCACAGTACGCGTGCGTGCTGATGGCGGAGAATATGTCTGGCCCATACAGCTTAGTGTTTGTGAGACCGATGTTAATGGCAATTGTCTGGCCCCGGCAACAGCCAGTTTGGAGGTGAATTTTGCCAGCAATCAAACCAGAACATTTTCTGTATTTGGTTTTGCCTCTGATCGTGAGGGCATACCGTTCATGCCGGAACTGGCGCGGGCTTTTTTACAGCTTGAAAGTATGGATGGAGATATACTGGCTGCTACCAGTGTTGCGGTTTTATCCCCCGAGCCAATAGCAGGATACGTACCGTTAAATTTAACCGCTGCCCGCAATTTTGCCTTGAACGATGAAACCCGCGCCCTGATTATTCAGCGGGATGGCCAGATATTATTTGAAGAATACTGGGGAGCAGGCGGCGTAAATGTGGCAGAGCCTATTTTTTCAGGCAGCAAGAGTTTTTCCTGCGCTTTGGCCGCAGCGGCGATGGATGACGGGATTTTGAACCCTGATGATTTTGCCTGGAGCGCGATCACGCCATGGGCTCCGGGCGGCACCATGCCTGAGCCGGCACAAAAAGCCATGATCAGGGCGCGTGATCTGATTTCCCTGACCTCTGGTTTGCGCAGCCGGGTAAGCCCTGCGGGATTTCCGGATTTTTCAAATATATACGGGTTGGCATTTAGTGCACCGCAGGATTTGCCACCGGGTGAGCAGGCGATTTATGGCTCCACCGGATTTCATAGTTTTGGCGCTTTTTTTGAGCTGAAAACCGGCGGAAATATTGTAAATAACACCATAAGCGGCGGTATTGATCCGGCTGATTTTATTCAGTCGGAAGTACTGGATCCCATCGGATCACAAATTGCCACGTGGAGGCGGGATATAAATGGCAAGCCGGATTTTGCTGCCGGGGCTAGCATGACCGCTCGCAATTGGATTAAATATGGGCAGTTGCTGCTTAATGATGGATTGTGGAACGGCACCCAGATATTATCCAGATCCGCTGTGCGAAAATGCCGTCATTATTATACTCCGGCACTTGGGATTTATGGCCTGTCCTTCTGGCTTAACCGGCCAGTTGGCGATACATGGAACCCGGCTGAGGATGATATTCCGTTTGCTGCCGAGTTTCATTTGCCGCAATCAGGGCAGATGGCACCAGCGCTGCCTGATGATCATTTTGCTGCCATTGGCTTTGGTGCCATGCAATTGCACATGATCCCGTCCGAAGGGCTGGTAATTGTTAAATACGGTGGAACCGGCGATCAAAATCAATTTTTTAGCGCATTATTCAATGGTGCATTTGACGATTAGGACAAAGCATTGTTTTGTGTTTTTTTCTGATTTTATGAAAGAACGGTTATGAAGCAACAAAAAGTCACCTGTGCCGTGGTGCAAACCGGCTCCATCTTGTTTGATCTAAATGCCACTATTGATTTGTTTATCGAGAATCTACGGGCCGCCAGCAAGCAAGGTGCTGATCTGGTGGTATTCCCCGAAGCCTTTATCGGCGGATATCCAAAGGGTCATGATTTTGGCGCAAGGGTGGGATCTCGCAGCCCGGCGGGACGTGACATGTTTGCCCGCTATTTTGACAGCGCTCTGGATTTAACCGGCCCTGAATTTACCCGCATAAGCAAAGCCATAAGTGCCGCAAATATCTATGTGGTGGTCGGTGTAATAGAGCGCGATGGTGGAACCTTGTATTGTACTTTGCTGTATTTTGACCGTACGGGAAGCCTTACCGGCAAGCATCGCAAAGTCATGCCCACGGCCATGGAGCGCCTTATCTGGGGGTTTGGTGATGGCTCCACCTTGCAAATGCAGGATTGGGATATCGGTAAAACCGGCGGGCTGATTTGCTGGGAAAATTATATGCCGCTGGCCCGCACTCATTGTTATGGGCAGGGAGTGCAATTGTATTGTGCGCCAACGGTGGACGACAGGGTGGTGTGGACACCTTTGATGCAAACCATTGCAGTTGAAGGCCGGTGTTTTGTGCTTTCTGCGGTGCAATATATGCAAAGGGACAAGGCGCCAGAAGATTTCGATTGTGCCGATGGTAATGAGCCGGACACGGTGCTGATCAATGGCGGCTCCTGTATTGTCTCACCATTTGGTAAAATACTGGCCGGGCCGGTATTTGGCGAAGATTGCCTGTTAGTGGCCGAGCTTGATTTGAATGAGCTGGCGCGCGGCAAATATGATCTGGATACGGTGGGCCATTATGCCAGAGCAGATATTTTCAGCCTGCATGTGGATACAGGCGCCAAAAAACCGGTGATATCTTAAGTCATCCGTGTTTTGCTTCTGGCTCAGGCGATAGGACATTAAAAGATTCCCTCAAGTAGCGAAGCGGTAGGACATAAAAACCCGCGCTCAAGTAGCCGCTAGGCGGTAGCGCACACAAAGCTTCCCACTTTTGCTAAAAATGCAAATCTTTGTTTATCGCATTTTTGAACCGCAAAACCCGCGCTCAAGTAGCCGCTAGGCGGTAGCGCACACATAGAGTCCTCAAGCAGCCGCTAGGCGATAGGACATAAAAAGAGCTTCCCACTTTTGCTAAAAATGCAAATCTTTGTTTATCGCATTTTTGAACCGCAAAACCGGTACCCACTTTTGCTAAAAATGCTCTAGTTACTGCGCAAAAATCGCCATTGATCTGGAGGTATTTCGCTGGAGAATCCGGTTATTTGCGGGCTGGACAGCCAGAACTTTCGCTCAAAGACCAAGGGTATGATGGCTACATCTCCATACAATAAATCAGCAGCTTCCGCCGCCAGCCAGTCCCGGCGTACCGGGTTAAACTCGCTGCGGGTTTGGAGCACTAATTGGTCATATTCCGAATTTATCCAGTTAAAGTTTGCAGCAAATCCACCACTGGCAAAGGGTTCTATCATGCGCCAGTTTTCCCGTTTCAGCCCGCGATCAAAACTGGCCATGGCAAGATCAAAATCACCCATTTCAATGAAACTATACAGCCCCTGTGCATCAGTGCCCTGCAAATGGCAAATTACTCCGATCTGTTTCCAGTTATCAGCCAGACTTAAGGCAATGCGCTCTCTTTCTCCGCCGGAATGAAGAATGGTCAGGGTCAGCCCCCCGCCAAATCCGGCTTTGGCCATTAGCTGTTTGGCAGTTTTTATGCGCTGTTCCAAGGGCTCCGGCTCCGGTGTTGCAACCCATGGCATAATCCCGTTAGCGGCTTCGGCAAAACCTTCGAATAATTGTTCGGAAATAAACTCGCGATCCACAGTCATATTCAGGGCCGAGCGCACATCACGATTACTTAATGCCAGATGCTTGTGATTAATTTTCAGATATACCAGTTTTGGGCTTTTCCAGCTATTAAGCTGCACGTCTTTGCGGGATTGGAGATCAACAATACGGTTGGGAGGAGGATCTTCAACCAGATCAAGATCACCGGCGCGAACCATGCGTGCCCTGGTTGCGGCATCTTCAACAACAGTGACATAAATCTGTTCAATATGTGCAGGATCCGGCGCAAACGGGTTCTGTTTTAATTGCAAGGCCATGTGTTCGGCCTTATCAAGTATAAATGGGCCGGAGCCAACAAAATCAGGTGGCAGCGGCCAAAGATTTGCAGGCTTGTTCAGGATATGGGCCGGGGCCGGATAAAATTCCCGCATTAGTTCAGCAAATACACCAAGTGGTTCATCCATGGAAAATTCAACCATGTTATCCCCTGGCGCTCGCACTCCCAAATCAGTTATTGGCTTGTCACCAGAAAGCACTGCTTTGGCATTGGTAACGTGAAAGAAGTCTCCGACGTCTGTGTAAATACTGTCCGGATCAAGCATTCGCTGTACGCTGAAAACTACGTCTTTGGCAGTAATGGGGGTGCCATCAGACCATTTTAAGCCATCTCGCAGCTTGAAATTCCAGCGCAGGCCATCTTCTGACATTGTCCAGCTTTCGGCAAGACCGGGTGCCAAATTGCCATTCTCATCATAATTGGTGAGCGGAGTGTATAACTGCTTGAATAAGAGTGCCGCATTGGCAGTTTGGCCCTGCGCCGGGTCAAGGCTATCAGGTGATGAGGAAATTCCGATGCGTAAACCATTGGAGTTTCTGTTACGCGAACAATTTGCAAGCGGGATTGCCAAGCTTCCAAGTAACAATGCTCGCCGGTTAAGTGTCCATGACAATGCCATGTGCAAATTTAGGCTGATTTTTGTTCACTTTGCAATACCAGACGTTCGCGCACGCTGTTGGCAAAATCAGAAAACATTGAAAAGCTGTCCTGCGGGCCGGGGCTGGCTTCGGGATGGTGCTGTACGGAAAACACCGGCCTGTTATGTAAACGCAAGCCGCAATTGCTGCCATCAAACAGCGAAACATGGGTTTGCAGTAAATTTTCGTCAAATGAAGATGAATCCACGGCAAAACCATGGTTCATGGAGACAATTTCAACTTTTCCCGTTCTTGTGTCTTTTACCGGGTGATTGGCTCCGTGGTGGCCCTGGGCCATTTTTACGGTTCCTGCGCCCAGAGCCAGTGCCAGCATTTGATGACCAAGACATATCCCGAAAATTGGCAGATCGGCTGCGAGCAGGGCTTTAATGACAGGAGCGGACTTTTGGGCCGTAGCTGCCGGATCCCCGGGGCCATTGGATAGAACGATGCCATCGGGGTGCAATGCTAAAATCTGCTCGGCACTATAACAGGCCGGAGCAATGGTTACCGCCATGCCCTGTTGCGCCAGCAAGCGGGCAATATTGCGTTTCATCCCGTAATCTATCACTACGATGTGCGGTTTCTCAGAACTGCTTGTGGCAAAGCCATTGGGCCATGACCATGCGGTTTCCTGCCAATTATAGGTTTTATCTGTACTAATGCCCGTGGCTAGGTCTGCGCCGGTAATACCAGCCCAGTTTCTGGCCTTTTCTTGTAATTCATCAAGATCAAATATGCCGTCCGGATTATGGGCAATTACGCCATGCGGCATACCGTTTTCGCGGATATGATTGGTTAAAGCCCGTGTATCAATGCCGCAGATTGCAATTACGGATCTGGCTTTTAGCCAATCATTCAGTGACTGGCCAGATCGCCAATTGGAAGGTTCGGTTATATCGGCACGCACTATCATGCCTTTGGCTCTGGCTGCTGGTTCAGGAGATGCGGTTTCTTCATCTTGTGCATTTGTGCCAACATTGCCAATATGAGGGAACGTAAAACATACTAATTGCCCGGTATATGATGGGTCAGTCATAATTTCCTGATACCCGGTCATGGATGTGTTAAAACACACCTCGCCAATGGCTTCGCCGACCATGCCTGCCCCTTTCGCAGTGAATGCCCGGCCATCAGCTAATACCAGCACTGCGGTATTTAAGGGCAATTGCCCTTGACTCTTCGTTTGGTTTTCCATAGGCCAACGCTCCAGTTTTCGGTGTCATCCCTGACATCACTTGCGAATCTGGAAAAGGGTATTATCACCCTTATGTTAAGGGCGAAAGCCTGCTTTAATTACCGGTTTGATGTTTTAAGAGCTAAGGAGCAGTTTGGGAAACGTAATTGTCAGGCGTAACTATATGTCAGCGCATTTCCTGAACTATAAAACCCATGTCCCTAAGAAATGAATTGCTAGAAGCAATGAAAGACGCGATGAAAGCTCGCGATGCTATCAGGCTTTCCACGCTTCGCCTTGTACAGGCAGCGATCAAGGATCGTGATATTGCCGCGCGTACCAAGGATGAGTGCGAAGGATGCGGTGATGAACAAATCCTGCAAATTCTGGCTAAAATGCTAAAGCAACGTGAGGAAAGCGCCATTATTTATGAGCAGGCCGGACGACTTGACCTGGCCGAGCGCGAGCGCGAAGAAGTTGCCGTAATCCGCAGCTTTATGCCTCGTCAGCTAAGTAATGAGGAAATTGAGGACGAAGCAAGAAAAGTGGTCGAGGAATTACAGGCAGCAGGCTTGAAAGATATGGGTAAGTGCATGGGTCTGCTTAAAAAACGACATTCAGGCAGCATGGATTTTAGCAAAGCGGGCAGTGTACTTAAATCCATATTAGGCTGATTGATCCGGCTTAAAATGTTTGCGCAGATAGAATATCTGCCAGAGCAGGGAGTTCAGGTTCCAGCGGAGTGGATTTGGTCTGGCGCTCCATAATCTGTGCAAGACAATCAGGCGGCGCAATTGCTGTATCTATTATCGGCTCGATTACTTCACTGAATTTATATGGGTGGGCTGTGGCCACAATCATCCAGTCCTCTTTGGCAAAATCAGTGGGCAATTCGCGCCAGCTTTGTGCAGCGCATGCAGTGTGCGGGCACCATATTTGTCCAAATTTATGATAATCGGTTTTGATGGTGTCTCTGATTTGCTGATCGGTAAAACTTTTACAATCAATATGTCTTGTCTGATCAGGTGCAAGAGCAGCAAAACGTTCAAAATTGCTTGGATTGCCTACATCCATAGCATTGGCGATGGTGGCAATGGAATGACGGGGCTTGAATTTTCCATCGACAAAAAACTCAAATAAAGTCTGATTAGCATTGCAGGCAAAGTGTATCCGGCCGATGGGCAGGCCACATATTCTGGCCCAAAGCGCGGCCATGCCATTACCCATATTTCCAGTGGGAATAATGAAATTGGCTGGTTTCTTGTGGTGGCGGAAATATGTCAGTGAACTGGCGGCATAATAGCTCATTTGTGGTAATAATCGGGCAATGTTTATAGAGTTGGCCGAGCTTAAATTATAGCTTAGACACATTTTGTCATCGGCAAAGGCCTGCTTTACCAAACGCTGGCAATCATCAAAATCACCGTTAACTTCCAGTGCCTGAACATTCTTACCCCAGCAAGTTAACTGTTGTTGCTGTAGTGGTGATACTCTGCCCTTTGGAAACAGGATAACCACTTTGGCGCCTGGGTTTTGTTCAAAGGCACAGCCCACGGCGCCGCCTGTATCTCCAGAAGTTGCAACCAAAATGGTTTTCTTGTGTGATAAGGGAATTTGGCCAATGCATTTGCTTAAAAACCTTGCGCCAAAATCCTTAAAAGCCGCAGTTGGTCCGTGAAACAGCTCCAAAACCTGTAACCCGTCGGTCACTTGCCGCAATGGAGCCTCAAAATCAAAGGCGCTTTGGCATATGGGAAGAAGCCTTTGGGCCAGATCATCGCCATTAAAGAATTTTGATAATAAAATATCGGCAATCTCAGGCAGGTTTTTTGCACCGTCAAAGTCTTCTATGCTAAATTCTGGAAATGTTTCAGGTACATAAAGACCGCCATCAGGGGCAATGCCATTAAGGATTGCCTGACTTACCGATACCGGCTTTGCATTGTTTCTGGTAGAAATATATTTCATTGCTCAATCACTTTGCATTGGTCCACATTCAACGGCGATTGATAGGAATTTGCTAAAATTTCTGCATCCCGCATGGCCTGTAACATGGCGTTTTGCACAGCATTTGCCTTTTTTTGCAAAGCCCATGCAAATATGCTTGGCCCTGATCCTGAAATTGAACAGCAAATTGCACCGGCGTTCAGGGCAGCTTTTTGCACCTGATAAAATGGCGGGATTGTGGCGGCCCGCTGCGGCTCGATTAGCACGTCCTGCATGACCTGATGCAATAGGGAAATATCGCTTTTGTGGCAGGCATGGACAAAAGCAGCAATGCGCCCGGCCACATCTATGGTTTGTGCCAAAGAGTTATCGGTTAAGAGTTTTTTTCTGCTTTCGCCGGTTTCTATTTTTAGCTGTGGATGAATTACCACCGCCATTAGACCTTTGGGGCAGGGCAGTTGCACTACCTGTTTGCTTTGCCCCGGGCTGGCCAGAACCAACCCACCATAAAGGCAGGCTGAAACATTATCCCTGGGTGGTGGATCCGAAGATGCGCGCTCACCCTCCAAGGCAAAATCCAGCAATTCTTCCTTGCTAAATGGCTGTTCAAGCAGGGCATTTACCGCAATTACTGCGGCTACACTGGAGGCTGCCGAGCCGCCAAGTCCGGCACTAAGAGGAATGTTCTTATGCAGATCAAGACGCACTCCAAACCGGGCGCCAGCAGCCTGCAATACAGCGTTTGCGCCACGCAGAGCGGTATTCTTGGAAATTTGTTGCGGCAAGCTGTTGGCCAAACCGGTCACTTCCCCCAGGCATATGCCTGATTCAGGGGTTTTGCTGGCGGTGATGGTGTCATAACAGCCGGCAAAGGCCTGTCCCAACAGGTCAAATCCTACGGCAAGATTGGCAATGCTGGCCGGGGCTTTTGCAATGGCTTTGGTGTGCGATGTCATCGGTTTGGTCGTTTCATCAAGCGTTCAATCAGGGAAATTGCAGCAGTTGTGATCATGGTTCCGGGCAAAAATATTTCGCTGGCCCCCAGATCATATAATGTTTGTACGTCATCAGGAGGTATTACCCCTCCAACCACAATATGAATATCAGAGCGTCCGGCATCGTGCAGATATTTTCGCAACTCAGGAACCATGCTCAAATGCCCGGCAGCCAGTGAGGAGGCACCTATCACGTCCACGTCCTGCGCAATGGCCAGTTCTGCAGCTTCGGCAGGGCTTTGGAATAAGGGCCCGGTAATCACATCCCAGCCCAGATCAATAAAAGCCGAAGCCACTACTTTTTGCCCGCGATCATGGCCATCCTGACCCATTTTTGCCACCAGAATTCTTGGCTTTCTACCCTGTTCTTCGGTGTAGGTATCGGCAAGTTTTCTGGCCCTGATTGCCCGCTTATCATTTCTGGTTGCCTTGGCGTATATGCCTTTAACAGTTTCAGGCACAGCATTATGCCTTCCCCAAACCGTTTCCAAAGCCAAAGAAATTTCGCCAACGCTGGCCATGGCTGCTGCGGCATTTATGGCTTTTTCCAGTAAATTGCCTTCGCCGGTTTTTGCAGTTTCCGTCAGTGCCTTTAATGCAGCATCTACTTTTTGGTTGTCGCGGTTTGCGCGCAAAGTCTGCAATCTGGCGATCTGATTGGCCAATACTTTTTGATTATCAACCTTTAGTACCGGAACCGGTTCTTCGGCTTCGGGTATAAAGCGGTTAACCCCGACAAGTATTTGCTCGCCGCTGTCAAGCATGCCTTGAGTAAGTGTGGCAGCTTCTTCAATGCGTCGTTTGGGTACTCCTTGTTCAATGGCCTGTTCCATGCCGCCCAGTTTTTCCGTTTCGTGAATATGTTCAAGCGCGCGGCTGGCAAGATCATTGGTAAGGCGCTCCACAAAGTACGAACCGCCCCACGGATCAATGCTTGTGGTAAGACCGGCTTCGACCTGTAAGAAAAGCTGTGTGTTGCGGGCAATGCGCGCCGAAAAATCTGTTGGCAGGGCCAGCGCTTCATCAAGTGAATTGGTATGTAAGGATTGGGTATGGCCGTCTATAGCTGCCATAGCTTCTACATTGGTTCGCACCACATTGTTAAATACATCAGATGCCGCCAGTGACCAGCCAGAAGTCTGGCAATGGGTACGCAAGCTTAAGGATTTTGGATTTTTGGGGGCAAAATTATCCTGCATCAATTGCGCCCACAGCAGACGTGCTGCGCGCAATTTGGCAATTTCCATAAAATAATCAGTGCCAATGCCAAAGAAAAAACTAAGGCGCGGGGCAAAGTCATCCACATCCAGCCCGGCAGCAATCCCGGCACGCACATAAGCAATACCATCAGCTAAGGTATAGGCCAGTTCCAGATCTGCTGTGGCCCCGGCTTCTTGCATATGATAGCCGGAAATTGAAATGGAATTGAACTTTGGCATGTGCTTTGCCGTAAAGCCAATAATGTCAGCAACAATGCGCATGCTCTGTTCTGGTGGGTAGATATAGGTATTGCGCACCATGAACTCTTTTAAGATGTCGTTCTGGATAGTACCCGAAAGCTGTTTTGCACTGACCCCCTGTTCTTGTGCTGCTGCAATATAAAGTGCAAGGACAGGAAGTACGGCTCCGTTCATGGTCATGGATACCGACATTTTATCCAGCGGGATACCATCGAATAGAATCCGCATATCCAACAGGCTGTCTATGGCAACGCCTGCCATGCCAACATCGCCTGCAACCCTTGGGTGATCGCTGTCATAACCGCGATGGGTAGCTAGATCAAAGGCAATGGAAAGCCCCTTTTGCCCGGCAGCCAGATTGCGACGGTAAAAGGCATTACTGTCTTCAGCTGTAGAAAATCCGGCATATTGGCGGATAGTCCACGGGCGCTGGGTAAACATGGTTGGATATGGCCCGCGAACAAATGGTGCCTGTCCCGGAAAATCAGTTTCAGTTTTTAAGGGCAGGTCTTTGGCTGAGTAAAAACTGGCAATATCTATGCCTTCACGACCAGGTTTCCATGTGGGATCAACAAGTATGCTGTCCACATTCTGATCCAAATCGATTTGCGTGAAATCCGGGTATTTCCTGTCAGTCATTGTCGGCCTCTAAAGCACGATAACAAGATTTTTAAAGTTGCGATCATGTCGCAACCGGCAAATATACATCCGTCAAGCGCCTCGTTTTTTGTGTCGCCGGTGATCCATACCTGTTTTGCGCCTTTGGCTTTGAACATTGCAACCAATTCGTCTGTATTTTCCTGATATTGCTCATCAGAGCCGCAAATTATTACCAGCGGCGTAAAGTCAGCATCAAAATCAGCAAGCATGGCTGAGTTGCCTTGCCAGTTTTTAGCTTCACTGCAGGCAATACCGCCGCTTGCCAGAAATCTGCGGGCGAAACTGGCCCGTGCGCTATTGCTGGCTACAGTTCCGATACTGGCCAAGAATGCCGTGGGCGTGGCTGGCAATTGTCTGGCAAGGTCTCTTAATTGCTCAAACTCTGCGCTGTCATAGCTTTGTAAAAAGTATGGATTTTCTTCTGTTAACTGATTTGTTTTTGCAATTTTTGGTGCAGTTTCATTTAGATCAGCAAAGGCATTTACACCGATTAGTACGCGTTCTTGTGTGCGGATTTGCTGTGTTCTTAGCTCACGCATTTCCCTGACCCTACCTGCCAGCCATTCCCTGGCATTCTGCAAACCGTTTTTGGCCTCGATTTGCTGAAATATCTTCCATCCAGCCTGTGCCAGTTGGTTGCTCATGGTTTCGTGAACATGGCTGCCACCGGCAGGGTCAATTACCCGTCCGGCAAAACACTCTTCGGCCAGTATCAATTGAGTATTGCGCGCCAGCCTTTTGGCCATGTCAGAGGCGGTACCAAGACGATAGGTAAATGGAAGCACAGATACTGTTTGTGCCCCGCCCAAAACGCTGGCCAGAGTTGCCGTGCTGGTGCGTAGAATATTCACCCATGGATCAAGGCGGCTCATCATGCGTCGTGAAGACCGGCCATGAATGTGCAAGCCGCAATGACCGGGATCAACTCCGAAGGAGTTTAGCATTTTCGCCCATAACCGGCGTGCGGCCCGCAATTTGGCAATACCAAGGTGCAGGTCGGCATCCATGCTGAACAGGCTTTGCATTTGATCGGCTGCCTTGTTTGCAGTTAACCCTGTTTCCAGCAAAACCCGCATATATTGCGCACCTTGAGCGCACATCCACGCCAATTCCAGCGCTTCGGAGCCACCGGCTTCGTGAATGTAACAAGGGGCAATGGTTAAACTTCGTATGTTTGGTGCATATTGCGCCGCCCAGTGGCACAATTTGATAATGTCTTGGTTGTGGCCCTCATTATCGCTTAACTGTAAACCAAAATCACCATGAATCTGTGAAGGGTCAACTTGCATATCCATCCACAGATCACGCAAGGCAAGAGCTGTATCCGGCCCGCCGTCATCACAGGACACACCAATGCCGGCAAGATTAAACTCAACCCCGTTCAGAATGGTTCCCAACTCATCACCAAGTATAGGTTCAGGGCCTGCTTGTAACTGGATGGAACTGGCTCCGCCTGTTAGCTCTTCGAGAATTTGGGAATTACATGTCTGTGGCGCATCCAGCCAGACTTCACTGCGAATATCCCATGGCCGGTTGGGATCCAGTTGTCTTTTCAATCCCCGCACAAAGGGAAATTCTCCAGGTGTGCCAGTATTATTGTCATGATCATTACAGGTCATGAGCGGGCCACGGAGCAGGCCATCTATGGTCTTGTGCACCAATATATCAGGATCAGCACCGCGCAAGGCTCGTTTGGCTGCTTGTTGCCAGAGGTTGTACGCCTCGTTAAAATCTTTGGCGTGCGGGCGAAAATCTTGCATGGGTCAAAGCCTGAAAGTGTATCAATGGTTGGGCCATTAGCGTCAGTTCTAGAGGAGCAGGCATAGCAGGGCAACACGGGGCTGCGTAAAATTATGTCAAAATTTTACTGGCCAATCAGGGCAACATCCGGCAGATAATTTTGATCTGCTTGTTTATCAGGAAATACCCTATGCTAACTGCAAGTGAATTGTTCAAAATAGGTCTCGGGCCGTCCAGTTCCCATACTACCGGGCCAATGAAGGCCGCGCGCAGATTTGTTGGCTGGCTTTTGGATAATGGTTATTTGCAACAGGTGTCACGCATTGAAACCCGGCTGTTTGGATCATTGGCATTAACCGGGATTGGTCACCATACGGATCGGGCTATTTTGCTTGGATTATCGGGGTTCACGCCGCAGACCATTGCCCCGGAACAGGTGGATGAGTTGATTGCGAGCATTGAAGCATCTGGCAAAATCAACAATGACAATGGCACAGCATTTGATTTTGAGCGCAAACGGGACTTGATATTTGATACAAAGGTGAATTTACCGTTTCATTCCAATGCCATGATGTTTATTGGTTTTGACCGTAATAACAATGAATTGGCACGGCGTATTTACTATTCCATTGGCGGTGGGTTTGTGGTCGATGAAATAGAGGCCGGGCGCAATCAGGTGCGTGAGGCTCATGCTGATATGCCATTTCAAATCACCTCATCGGCGGACTTATTGCGTATTGCAGCGCAGCAAAACTGCACTATTGCTGAATTGGTAATGGCCAATGAATGTGCGCTTGCAACTCGTGATCAGATTGAGGACAGGCTGGATAAGATTTGGGACAATATGCAAGATTGCATTTCGCGCGGGATCAGAAGAAAGGGACTGCTACCGGGTGGTCTAAAGGTGCGAAGGCGGGCGGCGGATCTGGCTCAAAAATTATCAAACACTAATCATAATGAGGGCCACAAGCAGGAACGCAGTGACTGGCTAAGCCTGTGGGCGATGGCGGTGAATGAGGAAAATGCCTCCGGGGGCAGGGTGGTGACTGCTCCTACCAATGGTGCCGCCGGTGTGTTGCCGGCAGTGATTAAATACTATCTGGAATTTGTTGAAGGCGCAGGAAAACACGGGGTGCGTACATTTTTGCTCACTGCCACGGCTATTGGTGGACTGTATAAGCGCAATGCCTCTATTTCCGGGGCTGAGGTGGGCTGTCAGGGGGAGGTGGGCGTAGCCTGTTCGATGGCGGCTGCTGGACTGGCGGCAGTGTTTGGCGGCTCTAATGAGCAAATTGAAAATGCTGCCGAGATTGGCATGGAGCATAATCTTGGCATGACTTGCGATCCTGTTGGCGGGCTGGTGCAAATCCCCTGCATTGAGCGCAATGCCTTTGGAGCGGCAATGGCGGTGCAGGCTGCTCGCCTGGCTTTGCTTGGTGATGGCAAACATCATGTAAGCCTGGACAAGGTAATCCAAACCATGCGTGAAACCGGCCGGGATATGAGCGCCAAATACAAAGAAACCTCCAAAGGCGGCCTTGCGGTTAATGTGGTTGAGTGTTGATGGCTGCAATTGTCATCACTTGGACAATTCGGTAAGCAACGAAGCGGTAGCGCAAAACCCGCGCTCAAGTAGCCGCTAGGTGGTAGCGCAAGCAAAGAGTCCTCAAGTAGCCGCTAGGCGATAGGACATTAAAGACTCCTCAAGTAGCCGCTAGGCGATAGGACATTAAAGACTCCTCAAGTAGCCGCTAGGCGGTAGGAGATTAAAAGACTCCTCAAGTAGCGAAGCGGTAGCGCAAGCAAATAGGTACCCACTTTTGCTAAAAATGCAAATCTTTGTCTGTCGCATTTTTGGCCGCAAAACCGGTACCCACTTTTGCTAAAAATGCTCTAATACCCAATCGCGGAGCCGTCTTTTCGCATTTCCGAGGCGCCGAAATACACACCGGTTTCAGGGTCGCGCATGATAGCCTGATAGCCGCCAAAGCCGCCATCAGAGCGTCCGAGCCTGTAACCCATGGCCTCTAATTCCCTGCGCACATCATCAGGAACGCCATTTTCAAGATGCAAGGTGCCAACACCACTGGTCTGCGTGGACGTTGGCTCGGTAGATCCCTCATGGCGCCATCTGGCAGCATCGCCAGCAGCTTGCAGGCCAAGCCCGTAATCAACCATATTGACGATGATCTGGGTGTGGCCCTGGGGCTGCATGCCGCCGCCCATCAGGCCAAAGCTTATCCATGGTTTTCCGTCCCTGGTCACAAAGGCCGGAATAATGGTGTTAAAGGGTCGTTTGCCGGGGGCATAGACATTGGCATGACCCGGCTCAAGACTGAATAATTGTCCGCGATCCTGCAACATAAAGCCCAGACCATCAGGCACCAGCCCGGAACCCATTCCCCGGTAATTGGACTGAATTAGTGATACCATCATTCCGTTCTTGTCAGCTACGGTCAAATAGGTGGTGTCGCCATCACGCAAGGCTTCAGGATCACCTGCTGTTACCGATGCCATAGCCTTGCCAGGTGTGATTAAAGCCCGGCGGCTGTCGGCATATTCTTTGGATAAAAGCCCGGCAATAGGGGCTTTAGCAAATTCGGGGTCGGCGTAGTATTTTGCCCTGTCCTCAAAGGCCAGACGCTTGGCCTCAACTTGCAAATGTATGCTTTTTGCACTCATAAAACCGGCAGACTTCATGTCAAAGCCTTCCAGAATATTGAGCATTTGCAAGGCGGCAATGCCCTGACCATTGGGGGGTAGCTCCCACAAGGTTACACCGCGATAATCTGCTGATAGCGGCTCTACCCATTCAGATTTGTGGTTGGCAAAGTCTTCATAGCGCAAGGGGCCGCCAATGCGCTTCATATAGCTATCAATGGTTTTGGCAATCGGGCCACGGTAATAAGCATTGCGTCCTTCATTGCCGATAAGTTCCAGGGTATTCGCCAGATCTGGGTTTTTGAAAATATCACCTTCTGCCGGGGATTTATCATCAATAAGATAGGTGGCCCTGGCATTGTCGAACTCTTCTAAAATTCCGCTTTCAACGAAGGGCTGAAACCTGCGCATATTCATCTGCCAGTAATAGGCAATTACTTCGGTTACCGGAAAACCTTCCCGGGCATAGGAAATAGCAGGTGCCAGCACATCTCTCATTGGCATTTTGCCAAATTTGTCATGCATCTCAAACCATGCATCAACGGTTCCGGGTACTGAAACCGGCAGGGTTCCTACCGGCGGAATTTCGTCGGCGCCATTTAGGCGCTTTTTCAATTCTGCTAAATCCATTCCTGCCGGCGAGCGGCCAGAGCCGTTTAATCCGTACAGTTTCCTGGTTTCAGGATCCCAGATTATAGCGAACAGATCACCACCTATGCCATTGCCCACTGGTTCCATCAGGCCGATAGCTGCGTTGGCGGCGATTGCGGCATCGACCGCATTACCACCAGCCTTTAGCACGTCGATAGCTACTTGGCTGGCAAGAGGATGAGCAGTGGCAGCCATGCCGTTTTTGCCCAGAACCGCACTTCTGGTCTGAAAATATTGTCCCGCAATCCGGTCACCAGCTTGCGGGTTTTTTGGCGGTGCAGCAGCAAGTTCAATTGACATGACAGCAATAAGCGCTGCGGCAAAAATGGGTGTTAGCACAAATCGCATGGCGCTTCCTCTTGTTTAATCAGGTATAATTGCCTAATGGCCTGATTGTTGAATTTGCCTGTTCTTTTGCATCTAAGCAAGCGCATATGTGTAATCAGTCTTGTGGATCCTTGGGTTTGTCCTCCTTTGGTGGTGCTCCAAACCCGAACAGTCCGCCCAAGGCTTCCAATGCCTTTTCTTCGTCGGTCTTTGGTGTTTTTTGTTCAGGGTTTGTAGCTTCTGTATTGTCGGATTCCCCAAGGAAGTTTTGTAATACGGAGCCTAACTCGCCGCCAACATTATCCTTAACAAGCTTCGCCGCCTCGGTTTTTGCCCGTTGCAAGGCTTTTTTCTGTAAGGCATCAGTATCAATGCCAGCCTTTATATTGTTCCATGGCCCCTGTATGCGAAAGGGAACATTTATTCCTTTCATGTCCTGACTGCCGCCCTGGCCCTTTAGTGAGGCAACTGCCCGCGGATTAAGGCGGTAATCAATACTTTGCCTTCCAATGTCGATCTGTCCCTGACCGGTTACCCGGATCAATGGACTTAGCATTTTCATATCGGTGTTTCTTGCCACACCATTTTTTATAACAGCCGATGCCAAAAGCTCCGAAAAGTCGGTTTTTGCGGGTGCGTTATCATTGGCAGCCAAGGCGCCATTTAGTAGAAAACTTTGCGCACTGCGCAAAACCTGTGCCAGATTTACCCCGCGAATAGAGCCGTCTTTCATTTGTAAGCCTGCGGTGCCAGCCATGGACTTCATCATCCTGTCAATGGAGTTACCAGATGTTGTGATGTCAAATTGAACTTCTCCTGTGCCTGATATCCGATCAAACCCTGCGGCTGCTTCAAACAGGGGCAGGGCCTGTACGCCACTGATCTTCCCTTGCATTTGCAGTTTGGCTTTGCCATTGCTGTTGAGCGCGAGATATCCGGAACCTTTACCGCTGTAGAGGTTGGTTTTGGTGAAATCAGCGCGCAGGCGGCCATGTTTCAAGACAGTTTTCAAACTGGTGTCTGTAAATTCGATATTACGCATTTTCATACTTGCCACATCAATAGACAGATCAGCATCTGCCAATTGCAGGGCGTCCAGAGACATTGCTTTCGTGCTCCATGGTGCAATCGGAGTGTCCGGCTCAGGAACTGGCGGCAAATACGGGTTCAGATCAAGGGTTTTGATTTGCAAGGCTCCGGCAAGTTTTGGTTGTTTACCAGTCATGGAAATGGAGAAATCTCCAGTGCCGGTGATCTGGTCAAAGTTCAAAACTGCCTGTTTGAAAGATAAATACTTTGTGGAGCCGTTTACTGTCCCGGAAAAAGAAAGCGTTTCAAACGTGCCCGGTGCAAATGTCATCTCTTTGCCCGAATTTGCCGCCATTTTCCTTAATTTGGGAAGCGCCATATCCAGTTTTCCGGCAAACTCAATGTCAGGGCCGTCTAAAAATGCCCCGTCAAAGTCAAAATTGATCAATTCTCCGGCTAGTTTTATTGTAAACGGGCTGGTTTTACCCTCAAGGAAATCCTGTGCGCTCCCCAGATTTGCTGCAATGGAATAGGCATGACCGTTAAGCGTAAAGTCACCAGTTAGGGCCATTTCCTTTTCCATGTCCGGCATGGTCAGTTGCAGGTTTATATCCGAGAGACTGGTTTTGGTGTTTTTGCTGTGATCAATATAGATAATCTGTCCTGCAACCAAACTGATATCGCCAAGACTGCCCTTGATGGCGCTGTTGTCCGGGCTGCGAACAAATGCCTGTTCTTTGGTTTGCTTGTTGTCTTTGTTTGTATTGCTGTTGATTGTCCAGTTTACAGCCCCGGTTTTTAGCTTTTCCAAAGTAATTTCAGGCCTAATCAATGTAAATTCGCTGATCTCAACCTGTTTGCTGAACAGGGGCAGCAATTGCACATTGGCGTGCATTTTTTCCATGACCGCAAGATTTTCAGACGAAAATCCACTAAGATTGGCAATTTGCACATTACTTGCGGATACGGAGATTTTGGGAAAAATACCAATTTGAACAGGGCCGTTTATTTTGACCTCACGGAGTAATCTCTCACTGGCCTGCTGTTCAATCTGGGCTTTGTAGACTTCTTTGGGAATAAGAAGCGCTGCAATTACAAGTCCAGTCAAAACCAGAAAGAATAAGGAAAAGAAAACAGCAATAATCCTCAGCATTGTCAGGGCCTTTCACAAAATCAGGTCAGTGATTGAGATTCTATCCTATGTGCAGTATACTTGATTTTATGTGATTTCGCGAGGGAAGTTAAAATAAAAACCATAGTTCCGGGAGACAAAAGACATGGATGTAGTTCTAAGTCGAAGACAATTGATTGCAGGATTGGCTGCGGGTAGCGTAACTGCCTGTGTTACTAATCCCGATACCGGAGAAAGCCAGTTTTTATTAGTAAATGACGGGCAATTAGCCAAAATGGCGGCTACTGCATGGACCGATGCCAAGCGCCAAACCCCGATTTCCAGAGACCCGGCACTAAATTCCAGGCTTTCAAAAGTTGGCCGCAAAATCACAAGAGCCGCGAATCGCCAGAATGAAAGCTGGGAATATGCGGTTTTTGATTCGGATCAGAAAAACGCCTTTGTCATGCCCGGTGGCAAGGTTGGTTTTTACCGGGGGATGATGGATTTTACTCAGAATGACCATCAATTGGCGGCGGTCATGGGCCATGAGACCGGCCATGTGGTTGGACGTCATGCTGCGGCCCGTTATTCGGCGCAAATGGCAAGTCAGGCTGGTCTTGTGGCCGCGAATGTGGCCCTGTCACAATCAGATACACGCTACCGTAACGAGATTGCTGCTGTATTGGGTGCCGGTGTAACCTTTGGTGTGATTCTACCATTTTCACGAAAGCATGAATCACAAGCAGACAGGCTTGGTGTGGATTATATGTACAGGGCAGGGTATGATGTGCGGCAGTCAGTCAAACTTTGGGAGCGAATGGCTGCAGACAGTGCCGGCCCCCGAAAGCCAGAATTCCTGTCGACCCATCCTTCTCCCGAAACCAGAATACGCGATCTGGATGCCTATATCAGAACCAAGGGTTATGTTTAAGGGCCAGAACCTTGATCTGTGCCGGGTTTTAAGTAGAAACTGTTCCCAAGCATGATTTTGTGCTTGTTTGATTTGTCTCATGGCATTAGGTTTCGCGCCGCAATGGAAGGTTAGCCGCCTTAGCTCAGTTGGTTAGAGCGCCGGTTTGTGGAACCGGAGGTCCTTGGTTCGAGACCAAGAGGCGGTACCATTGATCATTAC
>WFUF01000013.1 GCA_015485155.1 Robiginitomaculum sp.
CTTTATTGCTCAAAGGTGCTGACAGCGTAATGGCTACGGCCAGTGGCAGAATTGTGGTCAACACCCACACCTCTGGCTGGTTGGCTTCATTGGGAAGCGGCGATGTGTTGGCGGGCATGGTTGCAGGCCTCATGGCACAGGGCCATAGGGGGTTTGAGGCGCTTTGCGCTGCTGTCTGGATGCATGGAGAACTGGGTCGCAGGCTCGGCCCGGGGTTGATTGCCGAGGATCTGCCCAAGGCCATACCTTTAATACTCAGAGATTTGCTTTAGAGGAATAAACTTTCTTGCTGATACTGATTATGCAGAAATTTTGGTACAGAAGACCGCGCATAAATAGGGAAGAGCAAGTGACGGTTTGGGCTAGGGTCAGTAACGAGGGTCACTATTAGGGTCAGTGCCATTTTTTGCTGTCCCTTGAGTGATACTTGCGCCACCCTGCAATCATACCAAAACAGCACTTGATGGTAATAAACTGACCCTTAAATGACCCTTGGGTGTACTAACTGACCCTTGGAATAAGGGGATAAGTGCAAAACCTGCCCGCCTGCCCAAAAACTGTTATAATGTAAGAGTTGGGGCAAGGCCCCCGATAAAATGCTCTTTGACAGGTGAATATTTCTTTTCAAACCCAATAATTTCAAGGGTTTTGCCAGCTCCCATAGCGCAAGTAATTTTAACAGGCCGTCGTACAAATACGCCCTGCCCTGGCTCTTATCCCGTGGGGAAAACAAGATAAGGGTTTTTTGCAGTCGTATTTGCTGGTTTTAATGCCTATTCATCGCTGCCAGCATTGCCAAAGATACGGCTGCGCCAGCTGCGTTTGGTTTTCTTTACTGGCGCTTTGACGGCCTCTTCCACAGGAGGTGCTGAAGGACTTTTGTCTGATGTCTCAGGTTCAGCTTTGGGTGCCTTGTCCGCCTGCTTTTTTGTAGCTGGTTTTTTAGCGGCTGGTTTACGACGGGTTTTTGGCTTTGCTGACTTATCCGCAGAAGAGGCAGGTTCACTTGCCACAGTCTTTTTTCTGCTGACGGCTCTTTTTGCTTTCGGCTTTTCTGATTTGGCTTCTTGCGTTTTTTCTGCTTGCGGTGTCGACTTGCCTGTAGCGGCTGAGGGCCGCTTTCGCACAGTACGGGCCGGTTTTTTCGCTGGGGCCGGTTTTTCTCCGGTTTCCTGCACTGTTTCCTTTTTCCTGGGCGCAGATTTTGGTTTTGATTTTGTTGCCTCTTGAGGTTCTAAAGCGGCCAAAGACCTGCGCTTGCGTATGGTGCGCTTAGGCCGAGCTGGTGCTTTAGTACTTCCATCAGCACCGGATTCTTCGGCTTTTGGTTCTGCTGCGGACTTTGGGGCTGCCTGCGGCTCTTTTGATTGTGGTTTTGCTGTCTGTGCGTCCGATGCCGATTCAGACTGTTTGCTGCGTCGTGTGCGGCGGACTCTGCGCTTTGCATTGATCGCAATTGTCGAGAGCTTGTCATCTTGCTCAGTTTCTGTTTGTGGTTCTGCAATTGCTACAGGTTTTTCTGTAGCTGCTTCGGTTGCTTTTGATTTTCTGATCCTGCGAACCGGACGTTTTGGTTTGCTTTCGCTCTGTTTTTCCGGAGCCACTGGTTCGGTGTCTTTAACTTCTTGCACAGGTTTTGCTTCGGCATTTGTCGTTTCCAAAGCAGTGGTCTCGGTGTTATTTTGCGAACGCTTGCGGCCACCACGGCGACCTCTGCGCCTGCGTTTTGGCTCGGCGTCCTTTGTTTCATCTGCGGTTTCTGTTTTTTCGGGGCGCTGGTTATCTTTTGATTCTATATCCTCATCAGATACTGGCTTGTTTGGTAAAGTCGCTTCTTTTGGTTCGGTTTTCGATTTGGGGCCGCGCTTCTTATTACGATTTGGTCGCTCTGCTTTGGAGCTTTCTTCAGATTTTGCTGCGGTGGCCAAAGGTTCAATCACAATGATTTCATGCTGGGGGGGGTGCATTTCAGGATCGGTTTCAACCAATACCCGCATCCCGGACTGATTTTCGATATCATACAATTGAGATCGTTTTTCATTCAATATATAAAGGGCAACGCTTGATGGTGCCATAAGTTTTACCACGGCTGATCTTTTGCGCATGCCTTCGGATTCAAGGGCTTGCAGAGCCTGCAGAGCGCTTGATTCAGTTGATCTGATAACGCCAAGGCCATTACAGGTTGGACAAACCTGGCTGGAGCCTTCGATCACGGAAGCACGGCGGCGCTGCCGGGACATTTCAAATAGTCCAAACATGGAAATGCGTCCCGCCTGTACCCGGGCTCGATCACGCTTTAGCGCTTCTTTCATGCGTTTTTCAACGGCGCGATTATTCTTGCTTTCCTCCATATCGATGAAGTCAATAACAATCAGGCCAGCCAGATCGCGCAGGCGCATCTGCCGGCAGGATTCTTCGGCGGCTTCCAAATTGGTTTTAAGAGCAGTCGCTTCCACGTTGCGCTCACGGGTTGCCCGGCCGGAGTTCACATCAATGGCCACAAGAGCTTCGGTCTGATGAATAACCAGATAGCCTCCGGATTTAAGCTGCACTTCTGGTGAGTGAATGGTCTCCAATTGATCCTCAACCTGATAGCGCAGGAAAATTGGATATTTTTCCTTATACTGCTTCACCCGTTCAGAATGGGATGGCATTAGCATTTTCATGAAGGATTTGGCGTCCTTATAGGCATCTTCGCCTTCAACTAGTACCGTTTCGATATCCTTGCCATAAAGATCACGTACAGCGCGCCGTACTAATCCGCCTTCTTCATGAACAAGCGCCGGAGCAGAAGACTCCAGTGTTTTCTCACGGATTGTAGTCCAAAGACGGGTCAAGTATGTGTAATCGCGCTTGATTTCAGTTTTGTTGCGCTTGGCTCCTGCAGTACGAATGATCAGTCCCATACCGGCAGCAATATCAAGTTCATTGGTAATGTTTTTAAGACGCTTGCGGTCAGCAGCATTGGATATTTTGCGTGAAATACCACCGCCTTTGGCCGTGTTGGGCATTAAGACGCAATACCTGCCAGCCAGTGACATATATGTGGTAAGGGCTGCTCCTTTGGTACCGCGTTCTTCCTTGACGACTTGTACCAGCATGATCTGCCCGTGCTTGATCACTTCCTGGATTTTATAGCGGCGATAATTGTTCCGCCGGCGTTTTTCGCGTTTTTTTACAGCTTCATGGGCGATTTGAGCTTCTTCGGCTGTATCGGGGTCATGTTCTGTGTCGTCATGATCCGTATCATTGATTTCTTCTTCGTCACTTTGGGCTTCTTCTGCTGCAAGTTCTGCAGCTTCGGCTGCGGCTTCAGCTTCGAGAAGTTTCTGTCTATCCTCAACCGGGATCTGGTAATAATCCGGATGAATCTCATTAAAGGCTAAAAAGCCATGACGGTTTCCGCCAAAGTCAACAAAGGCTGCCTGTAAGGAAGCTTCAACTCTGGTTACTTTTGCAAGGTATATGTTACCGCGTAATTGTTTTTTGCTTTGAGATTCAAAATCAAATTCTTCAACTCGGTTTCCGTCAACAATTGCCACCCGGGTTTGTTCCGGGTGGGCGGCGTCGATAAGCATTCTTTTGGTCATAAGGTCTCTTTCTTCCGCCTGACTGTTCTCGTGCGAGGCTTAGCTGGCGGGATAAATTGGGGTTTTTGTCAGATAAACCAATCACATGTCCCGGCGCAAAAACAAATGCGTCCATCAGGGGTGTTGCAATAATTGGTGGTGACAAAAACATATAAGGGCTATTCCGATTGATCGTGCAAACGATCGTTAAATTCCGTAGATCTGTATATTCCAGCATATGTGAAAAATCATATGCGAAAAAATCAGATCAAAGCGCCACGGGTTAAGGTGTGTTCTTGCAGGAACCATGAGCAGACCATCTGCGCAATCATAAGGTTTTGCAAACCAACATGCCGTAGCCTGAACAACCATGCACCAATAAAGTGAGAATGCAAGAAAAAATAAGAAGATTTGTGTAATCAACTTCTCGTCAATAACAAGTTGATAGGATATTGGGTTATGAAACGACCACAAGGTTTTAGGTAATATGGCTTTTTTACAGGGCTTAAAGGTTGATATGGGGTACTCAGTACGACTTTGGACTTTTGCCATGCTGGTTTTAGGGATGTCCTTTGGCCCGGTTTTGGCTCGTGAGGTTAATGATATCAGGTTTTCCGGAAACTCTGAGCAAACCAGAATCGTTATTGAACTGGATGAGAAACAGGATTATCGCTGGTTCACATTGGCCAGTCAGGGGGCGCGACTGGTGCTGGACTTTCCAACGCTCACCTGGAATGTGGCTGGTCATCAAGGAGCAGAGCAGGGGGCTGCAGAAGGCCATGGGCTGGTAGATAGTTATCGGTTTGCGGTTAACTCCCCACGCACATCTCGCTTGGTTTTTGATCTGGTTGGCCCTATGCGTATTTCCCGCGAATTTTATCTGGCCCCGAACGATGAAAACCCTAATTATCGTCTGGTCTTTGATCTGGAGAGCACTGATCTGATTAGCTTTATTGCAGGTGTTGGCGTATATGAGCCGTTTTTACCTGCTTTGGATAATAATGTTCAGGCAAAAACTGAGGAACAAAGGGAAATTGCCAAAGTCACGGTTCTTGCTCCGTCCTTAAAGCCTGATATCAAAGGCAACAAAAAGGTGATTGTTATTGATGCAGGTCACGGTGGCAAAGACCCCGGAGCAATTGGTAAACACAGAGGAACCAGAGAAAAGCACGTAAATTTACGTCTGGCACTAGCTCTGAAAAAGCGGCTGGAGAAAAATGGAAAATTTAAGGTGTTTCTTACCCGCAGTACGGATCGCTATATCGAATTGGACGATAGAGTAAAATTCGCCAGAAGCCGGGAGGCTGATCTGTTCATATCCATGCACGCTGATTCAGCAGGTAATTCCAAAGCTCGCGGTGCTTCTGTCTATACCCTGTCTGAAGGAGCCCGCAAACGCTCTCGCAGTGAGATATTAAAGGGCAGTAATTGGCTGATTGATGTAGACTTGGCCGAAGCAAGACCAGAGGTCAGTGATATTCTGATTGATTTGTCCCAGCGGCAAACCAAAAATCAGTCAGCCGTATTTGCTGAATTGCTAATCCCAAAACTGGCCAAAGTGGGGCCTTTGATTGGAAATACTCACCGCAATGGTAATCTGTTTGTCTTGCTAGCCCCCGATGTGCCAGCGGTGCTGGTTGAGGCCGGGTTCCTGTCAAACAAATATGACGAGATGAACTTAAACTCCAAGCGATATATCAACAGGTTGACCAATGCTATTGGCGATGGAGTAGAAGAATATTTTCGGGAAAACGACAGGTTACACGCCTCAAATTAAGGAAGCAAACGGCGCCGGGCCAAAGGCGCCGTCCTGTTCTACCAAAGGCTACCAGCCGCAATCATTATCCTTGTTTTGTTCTTCAAGATATCCCATTAATGGCTCAAAATAAGCAATAATTGCCGAACCATCCATCTGTCTTGTGCCGGTGAAGGCTTCCAGTGCATCAGGCCACGGCTTTGATTGACCCATTTCCATCATTTTCTGGAATTTTTCACCAACTACATCTGATCCATAAATGGAGCAGCGGTGCAAAGCTCCTTCCCAGCCAGCCATTTCACATGCCGCCTGATGGAACTGAAATTGCATCACAAAAGATAGAAAATAACGCAAATACGGGGTGTTGCCCGGAATATGATATTTGGCTCCGGGATCGAAGGCGTCGGCTGGCCTCTCGCCTCCTGGTGGGGTGATGCCTTGATATTTAGTGCGCATATCCCACCAACCCTGGTTGTAATTTTCCGGCGTGATCTCTCCGGAGAATACCTGCCAGCGCCATTTGTCCATCATGTAGGCAAAGGGCAGGAAGGCAATTTTGTCCAGAGCCTTGTTTAACAACAAGCCGGTATCAGCGTCCGCATCCGGAATCATGTCTTCGGTGATCAGACCTATTTTGGCTAAATAGTCAGGAGTAATGGACAAGGCGATAAAGTCACCAATGGCTTCGTGAAAGCCGTCATTGGCCCCGGACCGGAATAATACCGGCTGATCCTTATAGGCGCGCTGGTAATAATTGTGACCTAGTTCATGGTGCATGGTTTGAAAATCATCGGCATTGACCTTGGTGCACATTTTGATGCGTATATCATCTTTGCCGTCAATATTCCATGCAGAGGCATGGCAGACCACATCCCGGTCTTTTGGTTTTGTGAACAAGGATCTTTTCCAGAAAGTTTCCGGCAGGGGATCCATGCCAAGTGATGAGAAGAAATCTTCTCCGGTCTTTGCCATCTTTATCGCAGTATACTGTTTTTCCTTGAGCAATTCGGTTACATCATAGCCAACTTGGCCGCTGTTTTTGGGGGCTATCAGTGGATATATATTACCCCAGTTCTGTGCCCACATATTACCAAGCAGATCGGCGCGTATTGGCCCGGTTTTAGCTTGTACCTCGTCGCCATATTGTTCGTTAAGTCCGTTTCTTACATAGCAGTGCAATTGATCATAAAGGGGTTTTACCTGTCCCCACAGTCGATCGACTTCTGCGGCCATTTCACTGGCTTTCATATCATATCCTGATAGCCATAGTTCACTCAAATCAGCAAATCCAAGCTCATTGGCCCCCGCATTACCAATTTCAACCAGTCTTGCGTATTTGGGAGCCATTGGTACCGATACCTGACGCCATTTTGTCCACATTTCCTGTAATACTTCAGGGTCGCGCACGGTGCCCATCATTTCCTCAAGGTCATTTCTTGGATAGACTTTCCCATCCATCTCGATGCTGCCCTTGGCATAGGTTGAGCCCAACCATGTGGAAATTTCCGATAACTCCTCTGCTGCGCCTTCAACTTTGGAAGGAGCAGGCAGCGTCATGCCCATTTTCAAGATTTTCATCTTGCGGGCCAGTTCCGGGGGTAAGTCCAGATCGTTATAGCGCTTAGCTTCATTAGCCAGATTTACGCCCATTTTTGTAAATTCAGCACCGACCTTTGATACAAGCCAGTCAGTATCATCTGTAATGAAATTGGCATTGACCCAGAAAATACGCGAGCCGTATTCATTCATCTCTTCCATTTTCTTTTCAGCGTCTTCGATGAATTTTTCGGCTTCAGCTATTGTGGGCAAACTTTCTGAGGGAGGGTTGTCAGGTGCAGTTAGTTGATTGCATCCGGTAAGTGCGAGTAGCGCTACGCCTGTGAGTAATTTTTTCATTGCTGATGATCCCCTTGTGTTACTGGCTCTTTTGCAAAAGCGGCCTGTGAAACTTGCTTACAGTCTAGCGCAACAACAGGTCTGGTCAATCAAGGCTCTGCTTATCCTGTCATATCACCCACATAATAGCCCGCTCAACTGCGTTTAGTTTGTGTGCTTGCTCTAACAATATGTTTACTCTCAAGGGTTATATACAGGCAAAACCGCATGGCAGAAGCGCCGTGCAAACAAGCGCAAACGCAGAAAAAGCGGCGCGACCTGGGTGAATATGTCGCAAGTTAAGCGATTCCTGCCAAGTTTTGGCATTGCAGTTATAATACTGTATTTTGGTTATCACGTATTGCGTGGTGATCAGAGCATTCTGCATTGGGCAAATAATCAGCAACAAGAATCCATCTTGCGCGAAAGATTGGGCGAGTTGCATAAAGCTCGTGATCGGCTGGAACAGCAAAACCGGATGCTGCGCAATTCCTCCCTCGACCTGGACTATTTAAGCGAGCGCGCACAAGCAAAATTACAATATATGGAACCAAATGACCTGATTGTTTATAGCGATTAGTTTTAGGGGTTATGGTTTGGCCTGTTTTGGGATTGGCCACATAAATCCGGTATAAAAAAGAGATATTTTAGTGGACGGCTGATGGCTGATTGGCTACATGGGGAAGTCTGCAACAAAAGAAGTTCACATGTGAAATATGTCTGAAAAAAAATCAAAGTCCAAAAATACCAGTTCAAAGTCAGCGCGCGCCAAAAGTGTAAACCCTGAACAAATACTGAGTTTTTATCGGGAAATGCTGTTGATCCGGCGCTTTGAGGAAAAATCAGGACAATTATATGGTCAAGGCTTAATTGCCGGGTTTTGTCATCTTTATATAGGGCAGGAGGCTGTGGTCGTAGGAATGCAGTCGGCAATAGGTGAAGGAGATCAGGTTATTACCGGCTATCGTGATCATGGTCATATGCTGGCCCTGGGCATGGAAGCCCGCGGCGTAATGGCCGAGCTTACCGGGCGCGAAGGCGGGTATTCCAAGGGCAAGGGTGGCAGCATGCACATGTTTTCCACCGAAAAGAATTTTTATGGAGGTCACGGTATTGTTGGCGCGCAGGTGGCGCTTGGAACCGGCCTTGCCTTTGCCAATGCCTATCGGAAGAATGATCGGGTTTGTCTGGCCTATTTTGGTGATGGGGCTTCCAATCAGGGGCAGGTGTATGAGAGCTTCAACATGGCCAAGTTATGGAATTTGCCGGTTGTTTATGTGATTGAGAATAATCAGTATGCCATGGGCACTTCCATTGCGCGCTCCTCATCAGAGACACAATTGCATCGTCGTGGAGCCAGTTTCGGCATCCCCGGTTTCGAGGTTGATGGCATGGATGTGTTGGCAGTTCATGCGGCTGGAATAAAGGCAGTAAAACATGCAAGAGCGGGCAAGGGGCCAATTATTCTTGAAATGAAAACTTACCGCTATCGTGGACATTCCATGTCCGATCCGGCCAAGTATCGAAGCCGTGAGGAAGTGGACGCCGTACGCAAACAAAGCGACCCTATCCAAATGCTAAAAGCAAAAATTATGGATGAGAAAATCGCTGGAGAGGCAGAATTAAAAGCCATTGATAAGGAAATCCGGGCGCAGGTAAGCGATGCCGCAGATTTTGCTGTGGACAGTCCAGAGCCGGATCCATCAGAATTGTTAAGTGATGTACTTGTCTAGATATAAAATCATAAGAATCACAAGGATGAATAGCTGATTATGGCCATAGAAATTTTAATGCCGGCACTAAGTCCAACAATGGAAGAGGGCGTGCTTTCCAAATGGTTGGTTGATGAGGGTGATGCCATTGTTTCCGGTGACATTCTGGCTGAAATTGAAACCGACAAGGCCACTATGGAAATTGAATCCGTGGATGAAGGGGTGATTGGTAAAATACTGGTGCCTGCTGGCTCGCAAAACGTAAAGGTAAATCAGGTAATTGCCATATTGCTCGAAGATGGTGAAACCATGGACGATGTTGATGAAGCATCTATTGGCAAGGCAAATCCTGATAAAGTGGAAGTGAAACCTGTAACCGATCCTGTGGCTGATACGCAAATAGCTGATTCCACATCAGTTCCAGAGTCAAACCCGGCGCTTACAGATACGATTGCTGTGGAACTTGCTGCTGATACAAAAATGACACCCACCACCGTACGAGATGCGCTGCGTGATGCCATGGCTGAGGAAATGCGCAGTGACGATGATGTGTTCTTGATGGGTGAGGAAGTGGCTGAATATCAGGGCGCCTACAAGGTCAGTCGTGAAATGCTGGATGAGTTCGGTGCCCGCCGGGTGGTCGATACACCGATTACGGAGCATGGCTTTGCAGGGCTTGCTGTGGGTGCAGCATTTGCCGGCCTAAAGCCAATTGTTGAGTTCATGACCTTTAACTTTGCCATGCAGGCAATGGATCACATCATCAATTCAGCAGCCAAGACCCGTTATATGTCCGGCGGCCAGATGTCTTGCCCGATTGTGTTTAGAGGCCCAAATGGTGCGGCAAGTCGGGTCGGGGCGCAACACTCACAGGATTATGCACCATGGTATGGCCATGTGCCGGGGCTGATCGTGATAGCTCCTTATGATGCCGCTGATGCAAAGGGGCTGTTAAAGGCGGCAATTCGCAACCCAAACCCGGTGGTATTTCTTGAGCATGAATTGATGTATGGCGAAGTTTTCGATGTGCCGGATGTTGATGACTGGGTGGTTCCAATTGGAAAGGCATTGGTGCGTCGCGAAGGAGTTGATGCAACTATTACTGCTCATTCACGGATGGTCGGGTTTTCATTACAGGCCGCCGAAATTCTGGCGGCAGAGGGCATATCTGTTGAGGTCATTGATTTGCGTACAATTCGACCCCTGGATGAGGAAACAATTCTGTCATCGGTTCGCAAAACCAACCGTCTGGTAACGGTTGAGGAAAGCTGGGGGCGGATGGGCATAGGAGCCGAAATCGCAGCTCTGGTTACTGCTGGTGCATTTGATTATCTTGATGCCCCGCCAAAACGAGTGCATCAGGTTGAGGCACCACTTGCTTATGCTGCTAATTTGGAAGCCTTGGCCATGCCAAGCCCGGAACGTATTGCCGAGGCAGTGCGCGGAGCCTGTTATGTCTGACACTTTGCTGGAACATGAAGGCAATTGTCATTGCAAGGCAGTGCGATTCAAGTTTGTTGCTGCGGCAGATGTAGTAGTGCAAAGCTGTAATTGTTCCATTTGCACCATGAGTGGTTTTTTGCACTTGATCGTGCCGCAAGAGCAGTTTGTATTACTTGCTGGCAAAGACAATCTTACTGAATATCGATTTAATACAAAGGCTGCGAAACATTTGTTTTGTAAAATTTGCGGGATCAAGTCCTATTATATTCCAAGATCAAACCCCAAAGGGGTTTCTATCAATATGAATTGTGTTGATCGTTCTACGTTTTCGAGCGTCAAGGTCGAAGAATTTGATGGTCAAAACTGGGAAGACAATGCCGCTCTTTTGGCGCATCTGGCATAAGGAAGTATCATGGCTATAGAAATTTTAATGCCGGCCCTTAGCCCAACCATGGAAGAGGGGGTGCTGGCCAAATGGCTGGTGGCTGAAGGCGAAAGGATTGAGTCTGGTGATGTTATCGCCGAGATTGAGACCGATAAGGCAACTATGGAAGTCGAAGCGGTGGACGAGGGGGTATTGGGTAAGATTGTCGTCCCTGCTGGCAGTGAAAATGTCAAAGTCAATGCAGTTATTGCAATCCTTCTCGAAGATGGCGAAGATGCCTCTGCCATTGATACAGCGCTCAAAAATCCGGTAAAGCCGGACACAAAATCCGTTACAGATACTTCTTCATCAACAGCACCTGAAAAATCACAAACAAAACCAGTAGTTCAGGCTGCGGCTGCTGATACTGTAGCTGCACCGGTATTGCCGACTTCTTCAGGACAGCGTCTTAAGGCGTCTCCTTTGGCCAGGCGAATGGCCAAGCAGGCAAATATTGATATTGCGAGCATTGCAGGAACTGGAACAAACGGGCGTGTTGTTAAACGCGATATTGAACAGGTCATAGCATCCGGGGCCGCAAGTGCGCCTGCACCTGTGGATACTGTAGCCAAAGCCATGGCGGGCGGATTTGATCTGGTGCCGCTTGACGGCATGCGCAAAACCATTGCCGCGCGCATGAGCGCTTCGTTTCGTGATGTGCCGCATTTCCCGCTTAATATTGATTGTAAGCTGGATGCTTTGCTGGCCAGTCGCAAGGCGATCAATGCCGCATCCGAAGCCGATGGAATTAAAATCTCGGTAAATGATTTTATTGTGCGTGCTGTAGCGCTGGCCTTGAAGAAAGTTCCGGCTGCCAATGCCAGTTATACGCCAGAGGGTTTGAAATTATGGCATAATGCTGATGTGGCTATTGCCGTTGCAGTAGATGGTGGTCTGATTACGCCAGTTATTCAACAGGCACAAAACAAGGGACTGGCCGAAATATCTGCGGCCAGCAAGGATCTGGCTAGCCGGGCCCGGAATAGAAAATTGCTGCCCGAAGAGTATCAGGGCGGTACGTTTACTGTATCAAATCTTGGCATGATGGGGATAAAGTCCTTTGCCTCGATCATTAACGAGCCACAGGGATGTATTTTATCGGTTGGTGCCGGTGAAGAGCGTCCGGTGGTGGAGAATGGCGAGTTGACCATAGCTACGGTTATGAGCGTAACCCTGACATGTGATCATCGGGTAGTAGATGGTGCAGTCGGTGCACAATTTTTAGCCGAATTTAAGGCCAGGATAGAAAATCCGGGGCTGATGTTGTTGTGAGCAAGCACCCGACAAGGCAAATGTGCATGGCTTGCATAACTGCTTGTTACATTGCCTGGCAAGGGCTTTTTCGCATACACAACAGGTAAGGGAGTTTGCTAATGGATATAGCCATGCTTGATTTGTTCTTAACTGCTTTCGTTACCTTGTTTGTGGTTATTGATGCGCTGGGTGTTGCGCCTATTTTTGCCACCATGACAGCAGGTCAACCAGCAGCACACAGCCGCCTGATGGCTATTAAGGGCACTATTTATGCTTCCATGCTGTTATTGCTGTTTGCTTTTGGCGGTGAGTGGCTGCTTTCGCGCATGGGGGTGTCTTTGGATGCGTTTCGCATTGCTGGTGGGTTAATGCTGTTACTGATGTCGCTGGAGATGTTGTTTGAGAAACGTCAGGCTCGGCGCGAGACCAGAGCCGAAGCCATGGCTGAGGATGAAGACGGTCCCGATGATATTTCAGTTTTTCCGCTGGCGATTCCATTGCTGGGAGGGCCAGGATCAATTGCGGCAATTATGATTTTCATGTCACAGGCTGATGACTGGACTGCCAAGGGCGTAATAGTTGGTGCGCTGGCCGCTAATATGTTGATTGTTTTGATTTTGCTATTGATTGCTCCTTGGTTGTTGCAAAAATTAGGACATACTTTTGGTGCTTTGATTACTCGTGTGTTTGGAGTGATTCTGGCAGCGCTTTCCATGCAGCTTATCATTGATGGTCTGCATAATGTGTTCTTTGCCGCGTGATGAGTATTCATAAGCAAATCAGGTTGATGGATCTGGTGTTTCCGGATCAGACCAATCATCAGGGCAATATGTTTGGCGGTGCTGCTCTTGCGCTTATGGACAAGGTAGCATTTTTGGCTGCCGCAAGGTTCGCCAGGCGCGGATTTGTAACTGCGGCAGTGGAACGCACTGATTTTAGAAGCCCGGTTCTGGTTGGCGAACTTGTTGATTTAACTGGCGAAGTGCGAAGCGTCGGGCGTACATCTATTCGGGTTAGGGTGAATCTGGTTGCGGAAAACCTGCTGACAGCAGAACGAAGGTTAACCACACAAGGTGAATTCACCATGGTTGCCAATGATCGCAAAACCAACAAGGATCCTTTACCGCCTGTTCCTGAATATCAGCCAGAACCAGAAGAACACACCCGCAATGTTGAACTGGTATTTCCGGGGGATACAGACCATCGCGGGCTGTTATTCGGTGGTAGGGCTCTGGCTCTGATGGAAAAAGCGGCTTTTGTTGCGGCATCTCGCCATGCCCGATGTTCGGTGGTAATGGCGGCCCTAAAAGAGATCAGTTTCACCAGCCCTATTCATGTGGGTGAATTGGTGGAGCTATCGGCCAGAATTTCAAGTGTTGGCCGTTCATCGATCAGGGTGGAAGTGCAGTTATGGGCTGAAGACCTGAGCAGTGGTGAACGCAGACAGGCAACAAAGGGGCATTTTGTCATGGTTGCCGTTGATGAAAACAGTAAGCCGGTGAAAGCTCCGGCACTGATAGCTGAATAGGGGCGGTATAATGAGCGCTACAACATATGATCTTGTAATTATTGGTTCAGGCCCCGGCGGTTATGTGGCCGCTATCAGGGCCGCGCAATTGGGCCTTAAAACCGCAGTGATAGAGCGTGAACACATAGGAGGTGTCTGTCTTAACTGGGGGTGTATTCCAACCAAGGCCCTGCTTAGATCGGCAGAAGTCTTTGAAATGATACGGCATGCTGATCAGTTTGGGCTCAGCGTGGAAAATCCGGGATTTGACATAGGAAAGATTGTAAAGCGCTCTCGTGATGTGGCAGGCCAGCTCTCACAGGGCGTGTCGTTTTTGCTGAAGAAGAATAAGGTGGACGTCATTGATGGCGAGGCTCGAATAAACAAAGGCTCTCCTGCTCCATTGGTTATAGTTCGTAATAAGAGCGGCAGGGAAACCAGCCTGCAGGCCAAACATGTTATTTTGGCGACAGGTGCCAGAGCCAGAACCTTGCCCGCAATAGGGCTTGAGCCAGATGGTAAACTGATCTGGACTGCCCGTGAGGCGATGGTGCCCAAAACCATGCCAAAGTCCTTGCTGGTGATCGGATCCGGGGCTATCGGTATTGAATTTGCTTCCCTTTACCAAAGCCTTGGCTGCAAGGTGACTGTGGTGGAGATGCTGGATAGGGTCTTGCCGGTCGAAGATGCCGAAATCAGCGCCTTTGCTCATAAATCATTCACCAGGCAAGGCATGAACATTTTAACTGGCGCACAAGTCAAAAACATAAGCAAGAAGGCCAATTCGATTGTGGCCGAGATAACCATGAAAGATGGCAAAAGCCAAAAACAAGAAGCCGAACGGATGATTCTTGCAATTGGCATTGAAGCCAATACCGACAAGATCGGACTAAATGAATTAGGTGTAAAGCTGGATCGCGGTCATGTGGTTGTTGATGAGTTTTCGCGCACTAATATACCTGGTCTTTATGCTATTGGGGACATTACTGCGCCACCATGGCTGGCCCATAAGGCAAGTCATGAGGGGGTAATTTGCGTAGAGAAAATTGCTGGCAAAAGCCCGCACCCACTTAATCATGCCAATATCCCGGGCTGCACT
Source organism: Robiginitomaculum sp. (assembly GCA_015485155.1). GTDB lineage: Bacteria > Pseudomonadota > Alphaproteobacteria > Caulobacterales > Maricaulaceae > Robiginitomaculum_B. The sequence goes on from WFUF01000013.1 coordinate 14,640, forward strand.
TATTGTCGTCCGCAAGTCGCCTCAGTAGGTATCACCGAAGAACAGGCCAAAGAGAAGAAACTCAACGTAAAAGTTGGCCGGTTCCCGTTCATTGGTAATGGCAAGGCTATCGCACTGGGTGAGGCCGAAGGGCTGGTCAAAACCATTTTTGATGCCAAAACCGGGGAATTGCTGGGAGCGCATATGGTCGGAGCTGAAGTTACCGAATTGATCGCAGGTTTCGTTATTGGACGCACCCTTGAAACCACAGAGGCCGAGATGCTTGAAACAGTCTTCGCTCACCCGACTTTAAGCGAAATGATGCATGAAAGCGTATTAGACGCCTATGATCGCGGTTTGCATATGTAGCATTATAGGTTCCACACTTAAAATCAGGAAACTTTCACAAAAAACTGTTTCTTCATTTTCCCCGGTGGAAAAAAAGAAGCAGGACAGCGCAATATATTTGAATTATCAGTTTTGCCTGCGCATAGATTGGTTCGCAAAACCCTTGAAATTATTGGGTTTGAGAAAAATATTTACCTGTCAAAGAGCATTTTGTAAGGGGCTTTGCCCCAACTCTTACATTATAACAGGTTTTAAGATTGCGGGCATCGTTATCACTTATCCCCTAGTTGGAAGGGTCAGTCAGTATCACCAAGGGTCATTTAAGGGTCAGTTTATTACCAACAAGTGCTGTTTTGGTATGATTACAGGGTGGCGCAAGTATCACTCAAGGGACAGCGAAAAATCACGTTGACCCTAAGAGTGACCTTAAGAGTGACCCTCGTCCCAACCATCACACCGGACAGTAGTGGGTCGAGCCCGGAATGATGACTTTGGAATGACCTGAGTATTGCGTATCCAAAATACCAAGTTCCGTCACTTAACGTCCTTTGCCAGACGGGCTTTGGCCGTAAGTCCATCCCTGCAATTGATAATGATATGAATTAGTGGATGTATACATAATCTAAGTTCGGAGTAACGAACCTGAAGCAGAGCGTATTTTGTAATTTTTGGGGCAGGCATGTTTTGCTATCCTGACCTTAAGTTATAGAAGATGTGAAATGGCCCGTTGCGCGGGAGGCAAACTCATGACATAAGGCGCGCTTGCTGTGCCTGAAAAGCCAGCAAGAGAAGCCTTTTGCACGAATCGTGCGCAGTATAGAAACACAAGAGAAACACAAGAATCCGGATAAAAACCATGCAGGTTAAAGAAACCAGGGCCGAGGGCCTGAGCCGTACTTATGAGATTACCATTACCGCCGCTGAGCTGGATGCAAAACTGGACGCCAAAATCGCCGAGGTGCAGCCTGAAGTATCCTTAAAAGGTTTTCGCCCTGGCAAGGTTCCAGTCTCGCATATCAAGCGGATGTTTGGGAAATCCATGATGGGTGAATTGGTGCAGGAGTCTATGGATGATGCTTCCAAACAGGCGCTGGATGACAATGGGATCAAACCTGCGGGCAATCCAAAATTCGATCTGCAAAGCGAAGCCGAAGACGTGGTATCTGGCAAGGCTGATCTTAGCTTTGAGATGAATGTGGATATTATGCCGGAGTTCACTCCTGCTGACCCGGCAAAGCTTTCTATTGAGCGTCCAGTGTGTGAGGTTTCAGACAAGGATGTTGATGAGGCTCTTGAGCGAATTGCCAGCGAACAAAAAACGTTTAAGGAGAAAGCTGCAACAGCAAAGGCCAAGGAAGGCGATGCAGTAGTTATTGATTTCGTTGGCAGCATTGATGGCAAGGAGTTTGAGGGCGGTAGCGCTACCGATGCCGAAGTGGTGCTTGGGGCAGGGCAGTTTATTCCCGGCTTTGAAGAGCAGCTTACCGGAGCCAAAAAGGGTGACACCCCGGTTTTGAAAGTTACCTTTCCCATTGATTATCAGGCCGAACACCTGGCGGGCAAGCAGGCTGAATTCAAAACTACAGTCAAAGCAGTAAAAGGCCCGGTTGAAACCAAAATCAATGATGATTTGGCTACGCAATTGGGACTAACCTCATTGGATGCGTTAAAAGATGCTATTCGCCAGAACATAGAAAACGAATACAAGAACCAATCCAGAGCCAGAAGCAAGCGGCGTATTCTGGATGCACTGGATGCGCAACACGATTTCGAACTGCCGCCTGGCATGGTTGAGGCTGAGTTCAACCAGATATGGAAACAGGTCGAGGCTGACTTAAAAGAAGGCAGTGTGGATGATGAAGACAAGGATAAGTCCGAAGAGGAATTGCGCGCCGAATATTTACGTATTTCCGAACGCCGGGTGCGTTTGGGCCTTGTGCTGGCAGAAATAGGACAACAGAACAATATTGCCGTAGCTGCTGAAGAAGTTTCGAGAGCCGTCAATCAGGAAGCCATGCGCTATCCCGGACAGGAGAAACAGGTAGTAGAATATTTCCAGAAGAACCCTGAGGCTCAGGCTCAATTGCGAGCGCCGATTTTTGAGGAAAAAGTAGTTGATTTCATGCTGGAGCTAGCTGAAGTCAAGGATGTCAGCGTGAGCAAGGAAGAATTGTTCATGGATGATGATGCTCCGGGTGCCAGTTCTAAAAAGGCAAAGAAGAAGCCAGCAACTAAAAAGAAAGCTGCACCAAAGAAAAAACCTGCAGCAAAAAAGGCTGCGCCGAAGAAAAAAGAAACCAAGGCTGCGCCAAAGAAAAAAACTGCTCCAAAGAAGGCTGCGCCTAAAAAGTCGGCAGCAAAAAAGAAGCCGACAACCAAAAAATAAACTGGTCATTGCAAAAGGGGTTAGCTTGTTGGCTTATCCCTTTTGCTTTATTGACTTTTAAGGGGACTTAATGGCGCGGTGAATTTTAGTAAGCGCCATTTTGGCATCTTCATGACTGTCAATAATTGATACAAAACTGCCATCTTCTGCAAATAAGTATACTCCAGCACTATGGTTGATAGTGTAATCATCCTTACCAAGCGGGACTCTTTCATATTTGGCAGCGAATCCTGCCATCATTTTATCCAATTCAGTTAACGATCCTGTCCAGCCTCTGATCATCGGATGAAAATAACTGATATATTCGGCCAGCACCTTGGGCGTGTCCCGTTCAGGATCCACAGACACCAGAATTGCATTAAATTTTTCAGCATCCGGGCCAAGCTCATCAAGCCATCTGGAAATATTCTCAAGCGTTGTCGGGCATATATCTGGGCAATAGGTAAAACCGAAAAAAACCATGGCAGGTTTGCCAAGCAGGCTCCTGGCGGAAACCTGATTGTTTTCATGGTCTTTTAAGCTGAATTCCATCTGAGTTAATGAAACCGGAATGGTGGAGGCAGGAGCCTTGGTACCTGGCCCGTCGACTTGCCACCATCCAATAAAAATACTGATAGCAATCATACTAATCGCGATGAGCAGATATGTAAAAACTCGCAGCACGATTGTTATTCCTTCGGCCCTCGGGCGCTGATCGCCAATACCGGCACATCTGTGGTTATATGTTGTCCATTTTCAAAAATCAGCGTTAATTCAAAACTGTCACCCTTAATGAGCGGGCGCTGTAAATCCATCAACATAATGTGCAGCCCAGAAGGCTGCAGGGTTACACTTTGGTTTGGCTCAATTCGGATTTCACCTGCCGGAGCCATGGAGCTTATGCCCTTGGCATTGGTGGTGCTGTTATGAATATGGGCCATTGCGGCAATTTTGGTTTTAATGCGGTCAAGGATTACTGCATCTTTGCCATTATTGGTAATGGTAAGATAAGCCGCTGTCGGGCGCATGGTCCCGATCGAGGCCCGGGCCCATTGCCTGGTAATCGTAACATCCCTTGTTTGTGCATATGCCGGGATATTCACAAAAGTGACTGTTACGGCGATCAGGATCAGTAATTTATTTATCATGGATTGCTCCTGAGCTTAAAGCCTGCTCTTAATATCTTCTACAATCTTGCTGGCCTGGGTTCCATAGGCAAAGGATCGGACAAAATGTCCATTGCTATCAAATAAAAATAATGATGAGGAATGACTCATTGTATAGCCGTCAGGCGCCTGATCCTGTTGCAGTTTTTCATAAAAAATCTTGAAGGATTTTCCAGTTTGCTCAATTTGCTCAAGGCTGCCGCTTAAGCCCAAAATTGCAGGGTGAAACAGCGTGACGTATTCGGCCAATACCTCTGGTGTATCCCGTTTGGGGTCAATGGTGATAAATAAGGGCTGAACTGCAGATGCCTTTTCTTGTAAGTCATCCATAACTACAGCAATTTCGGACAGGCTGGTTGGGCATATATCAGGGCAATTGGTAAACCCGAAAAAAACCAATAGCCACTTGCCGGTAAAATCCTCATCTGTTCGCAAATTGCCATTATGGTCTGTTAAAGAAAAATCAGCCACCAAAGCCGGCGGGGAATATATCATGGGATTTGTATCAGGTCTTTTCTGCCAAAATGCAGCTCCTGAAAGTCCGATAACTGCAATGGCGACAAGCGCCCACAAAAATTTTTGCAAATTAGAGAATTTCATCTCTTTACCTGTGTTCTTAAAAGTGGTTTTGCTCGGTTATTCTACCAGATTTGCTTCGGTTGAGGCACGCACCTCGTCCAAGCTCACATTCGGAGCCAGTTCGGCTATTTTCAAGCCGCCATCTGTCACGTCAAATACGCCTAAATTGGTTATTACCCGGTGCACACAGGACTTTCCCGTAAGCGGCAGTGAGCATTTGTGCAAAAGTTTTGGCGCTCCGGCCTTATTGGTGTGATCCATCACCACCACTACCCGTTTTACTCCGGCGACAAGATCCATGGCTCCGCCCATGCCTTTGACCATTTTTCCCGGGATCATCCAATTGGCGATATCTCCAGTTTCCGAGATTTCCATGGCACCAAGGATGGACAGATCAATATGGCCGCCTCTTATCATGGCAAAACTGTCGGCAGAAGAAAAATAGCTGGTGCGGCGTAGTTCTGTAATGGTCTGCTTGCCAGCATTGATAAGATCAGCATCAACCTCATCATCAAATGGAAACGGGCCCATGCCCAGCATTCCGTTTTCCGATTGCAAGGTAACATCGACACCTTCTGGTATATGGTTTGCTACCAGTGTAGGAATACCAATGCCCAGATTTACGTAAAACCCGTCTTGCAGCTCATTTGCGGCCCGCGCCGCCATATCATTGCGTGTCCAGGGCATTTACGCATCCTCCCTTTGGCGAACTGTTCTTTGTTCAATACGTTTTTCAAATTTTCCGGCAAACACCCGCTGTACATAAATGCCTGGCGTATGGATGTTTTCTGGATCAAGCTCGCCAAGTTCAACAATCTCCTCAACCTCAGCCACAGTAATCTTGCCAGCAGTGGCCATCATCGGGTTGAAGTTTCTGGCAGTTTTGCGAAAAACAAGATTGCCCTGTGTGTCACTTTTCCACGCCTTTATAATGGAAACATCAGCTTTAAGCCCGGTTTCCATCACATAGGTTTCACCATCAAATTCCTTATGAGGTTTTCCTTCGGCAATGATAGTGCCAACCCCGGTTTTAACGTAAAATCCCGGAATCCCGGCACCGCCTGCGCGAATACGCTCGGCCAAAGTTCCTTGAGGGTTAAACTCCAGCTCGAGTTCTCCTGCAATATATTGGCGTTCAAACTCCTTGTTTTCACCAACATAGGACGAAATCATTTTCCTTATGCGCTTGGAATCCAGCAAAATTCCAAGCCCAAAGCCATCTACTCCGCAATTATTGGAAATAACGGTTAAGTCTGTAACTCCGGCAGTATGAATCGCGGCAATGGAGTTTTCCGGTATGCCGCACAGCCCAAATCCACCAGCCATAATAGTCATGCCGTCAAACAGCACACCATCTAAAGCCTCGGTAGCATTTTGGAATATCTTGTTGGCCATAAATCACTTCTCATATTGTTATGGGTGAATTGTGGCAATCTAGCGCAAATTATCCAAAAGAGAAGCGTCAGTTTGTCCAAAACAATAAAAAACGCCGACCCTCAAAACTTTAAGGATCGGCGCTTTAACTGGTTGTTTCCAACCTTAAAACCGGCGTTCATGCGAGGGACGAAGAATGACGAACCCCGGTCTTGAGGAAAAGTTATGAAAACATGGCTGAATGGTTGCTGAACAAGAATGCTTACTTTTGTTCAGGATTGTGTGGCCCGGTTCATCAGATGATCCGGAGTCTCGCGAGGCTGTAACTCCAGCACCTCTATTTGCAATTCTAACTGAAAAGGTTCTTCAGGATTACCGCTTTCAAATGCGGTGCAATCGACAACGCCCTCGATACGTTTGGCCGCCAGTTGTGCTGATTGTCTGGAGGCTCCGGGCATAAGCACTGCAAATACTCCAGGATCAATGCGCGCTGCCATGTCTTCGGCTCGCACCAAATGCCGCAACATGCCGCCAAATTGCCTGCGGGCTGCCTCTACATGGGTTTCGGCTATGCCAGGGGGCGGTGCTGTGCGGATAACGGTAAGTGATAATGGCCGGTTGATCTTTTTAGCCTGTTCTGTGGTTCTGTTCAGGTGTTTGGCAAAGAACTGTGCGGTAAACAGCCCTGATTCCCCATCAATAATGGCTGGGCTTCGTATGGCTTCAAATGTACGTTTTACATATTCACGGCGCCGGTGCTCACGGGCCAGATTCATAATGCGCTGTTTAATGATGTCCGGGTCATTATCTTGTGAAACCAGATCCGATGCGCCTCTGGCATAGGCTTCATCAACAGCTTCAAATTTTGCCGGATCAATAAGCATAACAGCCGGAACATGAAACAAACGGGTGTTTCGACGCATGGCCGAAGCAATTGTAAAGGCTGGCTCCAGCTCTTTTAGGACATTGAGCAGAATAACATCAAAAGTCTTGTCATGCAGATAATCAAATGCAGTAAATGAGGTCAATGCGGCGGTCACTTCTGCTCCGGCATCCTCCAGAGCATTTTTTATAGCAATAAATTGCGGAGCAGCTCCCCCGGTAAACAGAACTGAAACCGGCATATGATCCTGAATTGTTTTATCATCAAGCTCCAGATCAAGCCCAAGCTCCCGCAAGGTTTGTGTCCGCAGACGAACTTCTTCTTCCATCAATGACTGGCGCAATGCTGACAACACCCTGCTGGCCAGTTGTACGGGGTGAACAGGTGGGTAAAGTACGCTGGCAAAGGGGCTGTTTTTGCTTTGGCTAATGGTGTCAGAGACGACAATGACAGGCACAGGGTGGTCAGCGCGCCCGGCACTCATGGCCTGCGCCAGATGAGTTGTTTGTTCCGGTGTTTTATTGATGGCATCAATAAGGATGGCGTCCACGTTTAAGTCACGAACAGCGGTAATTGCTGCTTCTTCGGTTTCCGCCAGAATTGTTGGCAGTCCACGATCCTGTAGTTTTCCTGCGGCTTCAAAAACAGCACCGTGTTCATTAGCCAATACCAGAATCTGTGCGGTAAAGTTCATATCAATTCTTCCGTATCTACCGTTTCAAAAAGCAGCATGCCCTTGCTTAAAAAGAAGATTCGTCACAAAACTACCCCGATTGAGATAATGGAAGGTTATCAGAATGAAGAAACCGGCACAAATGCCATTGCAAGGTATTAAAGTAGTTGAATTTGCCGGAATTGGGCCGGTGCCTTTTTGTGGAATGTTGCTGGCAGATATGGGTGCGGATGTGGTTCGTATTGATCGCCCAGGCACCCCGGACACAGGCAGTGCCGACATTCAGGGTCGGGGAAAGCGTTCAATATCATTGGACTTAAAACAGCCTGAGGATAAAAAAACTGCAATCATGTTAATGGCAAAGGCTGATTTGCTGATGGAGGGGTTTCGTCCAGGAGTGATGGAGCGGCTTGCTTTGGGGCCAGAGATGGCTTTGGCGCAAAACCCGGCATTGGTCTATGGGCGTATGACTGGCTGGGGGCAGGATGGGCCACTGGCGCAACGGGCTGGTCATGACATAAACTATATTGCAATTACCGGCGCTTTGAATGCTATGGGATCAGCAGACTCTCCGCCGCCGCCGCCGCTAAATCTTCTGGGTGATTATGGTGGCGGGGCCTTGTATCTGGCAATGGGTCTGCTGGCCGGGTTGATCCACGCAAGAGCCAGCGGTCAGGGGCAGGTAATAGATGCAGCTATTGTCGATGGCACTTTAAGCCTGATGGCTCCGATTCACTGGCTTCGGGCCAGCGGTATGTGGCAGAACAACAGGAACAGTAATTTACTTGATGGTGCCGCTCATTTTTATAGCAGCTATATTTGCCAAGACGGCAGGTATCTGGCCGTTGGCGCTATCGAGCCACAATTTTATGCAGAATTATGCGATGGGTTGTGTGTTGGTGAAACTATACGCAACAATCAGTATGATCAGGCAAAATGGCCGGTATTTAAGGCTGAACTTGCCGGAATTTTTGCCAGCAAACCCTTAAAATACTGGCTGGATGTATTTGCGAACAGTGATGCCTGTGTCGCACCAATAGAAGATATGGTCTGCGCGCTGGATAATGAACATTTACGGGCGCGAAAATCCCTGATGCAGGTGGACGGTATTCTACAACCGGCTCCGGCGCCCAGATTTTCAAAAACCCCGGGTGCAATTACCGGCCCGCCGCCAGTTCCCGGTGGTAATCGCAAGGACATATTAAGAGACTGGCTGAATTAGCAGCCTCGTGTGCCGCTGATTCTTACTTCTGATTCTATATAATTGGTGTTGCAAGCGGATTTTTTTCGCGGTTTTAACCGGTTGCGATGATTTTATAGCGGGAAAATCCGGCTGGAAGCTACGTTTTTGTGTGCTTTTCAGGTAATGGGAGATGCCTTGGGCTTTTTTCGTTCAAGAACCGCAATTCAGACATTGCCTTCGCGTCAATTCGGTCATAGTTTCTTGCGCGAGTGGGGGCAAATGAGTGATGAGTCGCCCCCTTGTTTTAGGTTCCAACGAGGTTCCAATGAGCGGGTTACTGCTGGATTATCTTCCGATTTTGATTTTTACTGCCATTGCTCTGGTGATTTCATTTGCGTTTTTGGCAATGCCATTGATCATGGCCCCTGCGGCTCCGGATGATGAAAAGCATTCGACTTATGAATGTGGTTTTCCTGCCTTTGATGATTCAAGGATGAAGTTTGATATCAGGTTTTATCTGGTGGCTATTTTGTTCATTGTTTTTGATCTGGAAGTGGCGTTTTTATTTCCATGGGCAGTTAGTCTGGGTGAAGTGGGGCCGTATGCGTTTTGGGCAATGATGGTGTTTCTTGGCGAACTGATTATTGGCTATATCTACGCATGGAAAGTCGGCGCACTGGAATGGGATTAAAGCTATGAACGAGAGCAAAAACCCTGCTTTTTCTTCGGCGCAAGCCATGACACCGGGCTATAACCCAAAAAAACACGATCCTTATTTTGATGGTGTGAATGATGCCCTTATGGATAAGGGCTTTGTGGTGGCCAGTGCTGATGAATTGATTACATGGGCAAGAACCGGCTCCTTGATGTGGATGACATTTGGCCTTGCCTGTTGCGCAGTTGAAATGATGCATGCGGCCATGCCGCGCTATGATGTGGAACGCTTTGGTTTTGCTCCCAGGGCCTCACCAAGACAGTCTGATGTCATGATAGTTGCGGGAACCTTGACCAATAAAATGGCTCCGGCCTTGCGCAAGGTATATGATCAGATGCCAAATCCCCGTTATGTGATTTCCATGGGCAGTTGTGCCAATGGTGGTGGCTATTATCATTATTCCTACTCGGTGGTTCGGGGTTGTGACCGAATTTTACCGGTTGATATTTATGTGCCGGGCTGTCCTCCTACTGCCGAAGCTCTGGTCTATGGCATTTTACAATTGCAAAAGAAGATTCGCAGAGAAGGGGACATTATCCGATGAGTTATTCCTCTGACAGCCATCTTATCGATCATCTTGAAAACAAGATCGGCGATGCGCTGGTTGATCTGGCTGTGACTGGCGATGAACTGGTTCTGGAAATTCACCGGGATCAGGTGCGTTTTGTGCTTACCTTCCTGCGCGATGATACCAAGTGCCAGTTTACCACATTGGTTGATATTTGCGGCGTTGATTATCCTGGACGCAATGCCCGTTTTGATGTGGTCTACCATTTGTTGTCAATGAAGAAAAATGCCCGCATCCGCATCAAGGTAAAGGTCGAAGAAGGTCAGAGCATAGCCAGCGTAGTCAGTATCTATCCGGCAGCAAACTGGTTTGAGCGCGAGGCCTTTGACATGTTTGGCATCAGTTTTGACGATCATCCTGATATGCGACGCTTGCTGACGGATTACGGATTTAGCGGACATCCGCTTCGCAAGGATTTTCCGCTCTCAGGTCATGTGGAGTGCCGCTATGACCAGGAGCAAAAACGGGTGGTCTATGAGCCGGTTTCCCTGTCGCAGGAGTTTCGCTCTTTTGATAATTTAAGTCCGTGGGAAGGTGCAAACTATATTCGTGACGAAGAAGCCAAGGGGCCGGATAAATGAATGATACCCCCGTACAGGAGCACTCTGAATCACAGGATAAGCCGGTGTTTTTTATTGGGCTCATGCTTGGGGTGGGCGCGTCCGTCCTTATCGCAGGTTTTTTTGTATTGGGTTTGTTTACCGGGAAATATCTGGCCGAGCGAAATATAGACAATTCTGAAAGCTCGAGGGTTATGGTTTTGAGGGTGGAAAATGGCTGAGCCAATTACTGAAAAGCGCAAGTTTACCATAAATTTTGGTCCCCAGCACCCGGCGGCGCACGGGGTCTTGCGCTTGGTTCTTGATCTGGATGGCGAAGTGGTTGAACGGGTTGATCCGCATGTTGGTCTGCTGCACCGTGGTACAGAAAAACTGATTGAGCACAAAACCTATGTGCAGGCCATGCCGTATTTTGACCGTCTTGATTATGTGGCTCCAATGAATCAGGAGCATGCGTTTTGTCTGGCAGTGGAGCGACTGGCTGATATTGAAGTGCCTCGGCGGGCGCAGTTTATCCGGGTTCTTTATTCTGAAATTGGCCGTATTTTAAGCCATCTGCTTAATGTTACCACTCAGGCCATGGATGTGGGGGCGCTTACCCCGCCGCTTTGGGGCTTTGAGGAGCGCGAAAAGCTGATGGTGTTTTATGAGCGCGCCTGTGGTTCGCGTTTGCATGCAGCTTATTTTCGTCCCGGTGGTGTGCATCAGGATCTGCCTCAGGATTTGATTGATGATATTGGCGCATGGTGCAAAACCTTCCCGCAGGTTCTAAAAGACATTGAAGGCCTACTTGATAATAATCGTATTTTTAAGCAGCGAAATTGTCAGATTGGCGTTGTAAGTGAACAGGATGCTCTGGATTGGGGTTTTTCAGGGGTAATGGTGCGTGGCTCCGGCATGGCGTGGGATTTGCGCCGGGCGGAACCTTATGAAGTTTATTCCGAGCTCGATTTTGATGTGGCCGTCGGGGTGCATGGCGATTGTTATGATCGCTATCTGGTGCGGATGGAGGAAATGCGCCAGTCGGTTCACATTATCGAGCAGTGCATTGCCAAAATGCCGGAAGGGCCGATTATGGAAACCAGCGGCAAGGTCGCTCCGCCAAAGCGCCAGGAAATGAAGCAATCAATGGAAGCTTTAATCCATCACTTTAAGTTATTTACCGAGGGCTTTCATGTACCCAAAGGTGAGATTTACGCCGCCGTTGAAGCTCCCAAAGGTGAATTTGGTGTGTATCTGATCTCTGATGGCACCAACAAGCCTTATCGCTGCAAGATAAAGGCTCCGGGATTTTCGCACCTGCAGGCAATGGATTTTATGGCCAAGGGCCACATGTTAGCTGATGTGTCGGCCCTGATTGGATCTTTGGATGTTGTGTTTGGGGAGATTGACAGATGAGCGAGCTTCTTAACTGCGGCACCCATGGCCAACAGCCAAAAACCTATGTTTGCAAACATATCATAAAGTCTATGGAATCCGGTGTGGGGGTTGGGTTTTTGTGGTCGGTAACAGACGGCGAGTATGATGCCATCTGTCACAAATGTAACCAGTTAAGCGAACAGCAATGGCAGGAACAGCAAAACGAGTTGGGGCGCTTGTTATGTCTGGGATGTTTTAAGGTGGCTGCCAAAATTAATGATGCCGATTTGGGGAGAGTGAACTAATGGCGTCTCGTCATTTAGCCAAGGAACAGCCAAAAACCTTCGCATTTTCTGCCGAAGGTGAAAAGCAGGTCAAATACTGGTTAAAAAAATACCCCAAGGGCAAACAGCGCTCAGCGGTAATTCCGATGTTGTGGATTGCGCAAAAAGATCATGGTGGCTGGGTGCCAGAAGCTGCCATGCGGGTGATCGGCGATCGTTTGGACATGGCTTATATCCGGGTGTTGGAGGTGGCTACCTTTTACACCATGTTCAATCTGAAACCGGTGGGCAAACATCTGATACAGGTATGCGGGACAACCCCTTGCATGTTGCGCGGCTCTGGTGATTTGATCAAAGTTTGCCAAAGCCGCATTGGTTCGGCGGGAAGCATATCTGCTGATGGCAATTTTTCCTGGGCAGAGGTGGAGTGTCTTGGTGCCTGTGTAAACGCGCCAATGGTGCAGGTCTCTAACAGTGATGGTGATCTTTATTACGAAGATCTGGACGAAGCATCAATGAATGCGCTGCTTGATGAATTGGCTTCGGGAAAGGCCCCAATACCTGGGCCAAGGGTGGATCGGGTTACATCTGCTCCGACAGGTGAAAGTATAACTCTTACCGATGCCTCTCTTTTTGATGGCTCCAGGGCCAAAAAGCTGAAAAAAATTCCTAATGCACCAGCCAAAACCAAAAAGGCGGCTGCGCCGAAAAAGGCTGCACCCAAAGCAAAAAGCGCGACCGGAAAGGGTGGTAAATAATGTTAGCGGATAAGGATCGTATTTTTACCAATTTATATGGTCGCGAAGACTGGCGTTTACCGGCTGCCAAAAAACGCGGGTGCTGGAATGGAACCGGTGATCTTATGGCACTTGGTTCTGAGTGGATCATTGATCAGATTAAAGCTTCGGGCTTGCGTGGTCGCGGCGGTGCCGGTTTTCCCACCGGGCTCAAATGGTCATTTATGCCCAAAGAGGTTGGCAAGCGCCCACATTATCTGGTGGTCAATGCTGATGAATCTGAGCCTGGCACCTGCAAAGACCGTGATATGATGCGCCATGACCCGCATTTGTTGATCGAGGGTTGCCTGATCGCCTCATTTGCGATGAAGGCTCATACAGCATACATTTATCTGCGCGGCGAATATGTGTTTGAGCGTGAACGCCTGCAAGCAGCAATAGATGAGGCCTATGAGGCAGGACTTATTGGCAAGAATGCCTGTGGTTCGGGCTGGGATTTTGATTTATTTGTCCACCATGGTGCCGGTGCATATATTTGCGGCGAGGAAACAGCTTTGCTTGAAAGCCTTGAGGGCAAAAAGGGCCAGCCACGCCTAAAGCCACCATTTCCTGCCAATGCCGGGCTTTATGGCTGTCCGACTACGGTAAACAATGTAGAGAGCATCGCGGTAACGCCTACTATTTTACGCCGGGGTGCCGATTGGTTTTCATCCTTTGGCAGGCCGGGTAATGCCGGCACCAAGGTTTATTGCATTTCTGGTCACGTCAATAAACCATGCAATGTGGAAGAGGCCATGTCCATTCCGCTAAAAGAGTTAATTGAGACTCATGCCGGTGGAGTGCGTGGCGGCTGGGAAAACTTAAAAGCGGTTATTCCAGGCGGTTCATCAGTGCCGTGCCTGCCTCGTGATATTTGCGATACGGTTTTGATGGATTTTGATGCCCTGTCCGAGCATAAATCCGGGCTTGGTACTGCTGGTGTGATCGTAATGGATCAAAGCACCGATATGGTGCAGGCCATTACCCGTCTCGCCTATTTTTACAAGCATGAAAGCTGTGGGCAGTGTACGCCATGCCGTGAGGGTACTGGCTGGATGTGGCGGGTGTTGACGCGCATGTGTGAAGGAAAGGCAGAAATGTCGGAAATCGATATGCTGCTAAATGTCAGCCAGCAGATCGAGGGTCACACTATTTGCGCGCTTGGTGATGCCGCTGCATGGCCGGTGCAAGGCCTGATCAGGCATTTCCGGCACGAAATCGAAGATAAAATCAACAGATATCGCATGAACAAAAATGTTCATGCTGTGGCAGCGGAGTAGAGGGATGACCGACCTTCGAAAAGTAAATATTGACGGCAAAGAATATGAGATGCCGGGGCGTTATACGCTGATGCAGGCTTGTGAAGAGGCCGGTGCGGAAATTCCGCGTTTTTGCTATCATGAGCGTCTGTCAGTGGCCGGAAATTGTCGCATGTGTCTGGTGGAATGGGTGGGCGCGCCCAAACCAATGGCTTCTTGTGCCATGAGCCTTAATGATTTGCGCCCCAATCGCGATGGAAGCCCTGCCAATATTCGCACTAATTCTGATACTGTGCGCAAGGCCCGCGAAGGGGTTATGGAGTTTTTGCTGATCAATCACCCGCTGGATTGCCCGATTTGCGATCAGGGCGGCGAGTGCGATTTGCAGGATCAGGCCATTGGTTATGGTAGATCTGAAACCCGCTATGATGAGGACAAGCGCGCCGTCGAAGAAAAAAACATGGGGCCGCTGGTCAAAACTGTAATGACCCGCTGTATTCAGTGCACGCGCTGCGTAAGGTTCATTACCGAGGTTGCCGGCGTTGAGGAGCTTGGCCTTGTGAATCGTGGGGAACATGCTGAAATAACTACATATTTACAGGCAAACCTAACCTCAGAACTATCAGGGAATGTGATTGATTTATGTCCGGTGGGGGCACTTACTTCACGCCCATATGCATTTAGTGCCCGCCCCTGGGAACTGCGCAAAACCGAGACTATTGATGTAATGGATGCGCTGGGCAGTGCTATTCGCGTAGATGCCCGTGGTTCGGAAGTTATGCGAATTTTGCCGCGCCTGAATGATGAAATCAACGAGGAGTGGATTTCTGATAAAACCCGCTTTGTCTGGGATGGGTTAAAGCGACAGCGGCTGGATAAACCCTTTGTCAGGGTAAATGGTAAATTGCGCCCCGCAAGCTGGGATGAGGCGCTGGCGACAGTTGCTGAAAAACTGCAAGGTGATCCTGATAAAATAGGTGCGATTGCCGGTGACCTGGCCGATATGGAGAGCGTTAAGGCATTAAAAGACTTGATGGAAAATCTTGGGGTTCGGTCAATTGATTGCCGTCAGGATGGCGCTCATATTGGTGAGCAGGGCCGTTCGGGCTATATATTTAATTCAGGCATTGCTGCCATTGAAGAAGCTGATGCAATTTTATTGATCGGTACTAATCCGCGAGTGGAGGCGCCGGTATTAAATGCCCGTATTCGCAAAGCCTGGCTTGAAGGTGATGCACAGATTGCTCTTTTGGGGGCAAAATCTGATCTTACTTACCCCCATACATATTTTGGTAATGCTCCTTCTGATCTGGAATCCTTGAGCACTAAAAAGCACCCATTTATTACCGCAATGCGCAAGGCAAAAAACCCGATGATTATTGTCGGAATGGATGCTTTAAGCCGGGCTGATGGTGCACAGATTTTACGTGCTGTCGGCAAATTGGCTGCTGAATGGAAGTTGGTTCGTGAGGACTGGAACGGGTTTAATGTTCTTCATAGTGCAGCCGGACGGGTCGGAGCGCTTGATCTTGGTTTTGTTCCGTTAAAGGGCGGCATGAACACGGGCAAAATCTTAAAGGCGGCGCAATCCGGTGAGCTTGATACCTTATTCCTGCTGGGCGCTGATGAATTACCTATGGATCAAATTAAAGATACATTTGTGGTTTATCTGGGCAGTCATGGCGATGCCGGGGCCCATCGTGCTGATGTAATATTACCAGGTGCCGCATATACGGAAAAAAATGCCAGTTTTGCCAATACCGAGGGCCGCTGGCAGCAAACCCGCGCTGCCACTGCCCCCAAAGGAGATGCCAAAGAGGATTGGAAAATAATCCGGGCTCTTTCAGATCATGCAGGGCGCACCCTGCCTTATGATACGGTGCAGGATTTACGCAAAACCATGTCCACACCAAAGGACGAGGTATTTGACCCGGCCAAGCTGGGTGCTGCCGGCAAAATCAAGGCTGCCGTCTTTGCTCCATCAAGCAGGTCTTTCTGGTTTACAAATCCGATTGCCAGGGCCTCTGAGGTTATGGCGCAATGTGCAAGCGCGCAGGTTACACAATTAGAGGCGGCGGAGTAGGGCTATGGAATTCTTGTTCGACACAGCAACGCCCCTGGGATGGTTTATCGTAAAGACGCTGGTTATTTTGGCGTTTGTTGTGGTTTTACTGGTGTCGCTGGCATTTATTCTGCTGGCAGATCGTAAAATCTGGGCGGCGGTACAAATGCGTCGCGGGCCAAATGTGGTTGGCGCCTTTGGTTTGTTGCAGTCTTTTGCTGACTTTTTGAAATTTGTATTCAAGGAAGCAGTTATTCCCGCAGGGGTCGACAAGCCTATCTATGCCTTAGCTCCGGTGTTGACGCTGGTAATGGCCTTTATCACCTGGTCGGTGATCCCGGTGGCTCCGGGCTGGGTGATTGCCGATCTTAATCTTGGGATTTTGTATGTATTGGCGATTTCATCACTTGGTGTTTACGGAATTATTCTTGGAGGCTGGGCTTCCAACTCAAAATATGCATTTTTGGGTTCTTTGCGCTCCACAGCCCAGATGATTTCCTATGAGATTTCCATTGGTCTGGTGCTGATTACAGTATTGCTGCTAAGCGGTTCCTTGAATATCAGCACAATAGTCGAAGCCCAATCCGGCGGCTTTTGGAACTGGAATGGCATTGCTCTGTCGCCGCTGACTTTTGTGATGTTTCCGATGATGGTGATCTTCTTCATTTCAGCTCTGGCTGAAACCAACCGCCCGCCATTTGACTTGCCAGAGGCGGAATCCGAACTGGTAGCAGGATATCAGGTTGAGTATTCTTCAACATTTTATTTGCTGTTCATGATCGGTGAATACTTAAACATTGTGCTGATGTGCGCAATGATATCCCTGTTATTCCTTGGTGGATGGCATGCCCCGTTTGATTTTGCGCCCTTTACATGGATACCGCCGGTATTGTGGCTGGCAATCAAGATCTGTTTTATCTTTTTTCTGTTTTCCATGGTGAAGGCAATTGTGCCGCGTTATCGCTATGATCAGTTGATGCGGCTGGGCTGGAAGATATTCCTGCCTCTGACTTTGCTCGCGGTTATTCTTGTTGCGGCATGGGTAACGTTTATAGCTGGAGGGGCTTGATATGAAGCTGTTTGTCAATTTCATCAAAAGTCTGTTTTTGCTGGATTTTGTGAAGGCATTTGCTCTGGGGCTGAAATATTTCTTTAAGCCAAAGGCCACGCTCAACTATCCGTTTGAAAAGGGGCCGTTATCTCCACGGTTTCGCGGCGAACATGCTTTGCGCCGTTATGCAAATGGCGAAGAGCGCTGTATTGCCTGTAAATTATGTGAGGCGATCTGCCCAGCTCAGGCCATCACCATTGAGGCCGAACCACGGTTTGACGGTTCGCGCCGCACTACCCGCTATGACATTGATATGACCAAGTGTATTTATTGCGGGTTCTGTCAGGAGGCCTGCCCGGTGGATGCAATTGTTGAGGGGCCAAATTTTGAGTTTGCCACCGAAACCCGTGAAGAATTATTTTATGACAAGGAACGTTTATTGGCTAATGGTGACCGCTGGGAGCGGGAAATTGCCAAAAATCTGGAGCTGGATGCCCCTTATCGCTAGGGGTTGGAGGATAATATGGAAATTGAAACTTTGCTTCCCGCTCTTGCGTTTTACCTGTTTGCAGGTGTCGCAGTAATATCGGCCTTAATGGTGGTGATCGCCCGAAATCCGGTGCGCTCAGTGCTGTTTTTGATCATGACGTTTTTTTCTGCTGCTGCCTTGTTTGTAATGCTGGGTGCCGAGTTTCTGGCATTGCTGCTGATAGTTGTTTATGTGGGTGCAGTGGCGGTATTATTCCTGTTTGTAGTGATGATGCTTGATGTGGATTTTGTGGAACTAAAACAGGGTTTTGCTGAATATTTGCCTCTGGGAGCTTTATTGTCCTTTGTTTTGGCGGTCGAACTGATCATTTTAGGGGCAACTTTCCGGATACCAAAGGAATTTGTCGCCCAGACACCGATTACCGCAGATGTAAGCAATATTGAGGCTTTTGGCCGGGTTTTATACACCGATTATGCTTTCTTTTTTGAAGCGGCCGGACTGATCCTGCTGGTGGCGATGATCGGGGCTATTTTGCTGACATTAAGTACCAAAAAAGACGTCAAGCGACAAAAGGTGTGCGAGCAGGTATCGCGAACGCCAAAAGACGGATTAAAGCGTGTAGATGTGAAACCGGGCGAGGGGATTTAAGAGATGGAAATTGGGCTGGCCCATTATCTGGCTGTGGCGGCAATCCTTTTTACAATAGGGGTTTTCGGCATTTTTGTGAACCGCAAGAACGTGGTTGTTATCCTGATGTCGGTGGAGTTGATACTGTTGTCGGTTAACATCAATCTTGTAGCTTTTTCCGCGCATTTAGGCGATTTGGCCGGGCAGATTTTTGCCCTGTTCGTATTGACTGTTGCTGCTGCCGAAGCAGCCGTTGGTCTGGCGATTTTAGTCGTGTATTTCCGCAATCGTGGCGACATTAGCGTCGATCACATCAACCTGATGAAGGGCTGAGCCTAACATGATGTATTTGGCGATTGTATTTTTACCTCTGTTGGCAGCGGCAGTAGCCGGGCTGTTACCAAGACTGACCGGTCATCTTGGGGCGCAGATAATTACTACAGGCATTTTGGCTGTTTCCGCCGTGCTTTCCTTATATGCATTTTATGATGTTGCGTATCTTGGTCATGAAAAAACTGTTGAAATTGCAAGATGGTTTTCTATTGGTGCCTTTGAGGCCAATTGGAGTTTGCGTATTGATACCTTGACCGCCGTTATGCTGGTGGTGGTGACTTTTGTTTCGTGCCTGGTGCATATTTATTCATGGGGCTATATGGCTGAGGACCCGCACAAATCGCGGTTTTTTGCTTATTTATCCTTGTTTACCTTTGCCATGTTGATGCTGGTAACAGCAGATAATTTCATGCAGATTTTCTTTGGCTGGGAAGGGGTTGGCCTGTCATCTTATTTGCTGATCGGGTTTTGGTATAAAAAGTCAACTGCCAATGCCGCCGCAATCAAGGCATTTATTACCAACCGGGTAGGTGATTTTGGCTTTGCCTTAGGGATTATGGCGGTATTTGTGATCTTTGGCTCGCTTTCCTTTGATACTGTTTTTGCCGAAGTTGACGGAAAATCAGGTCAAATGTTCCAGTTCCTTGGCATGCAAATAGCCGCAATTGAACTGGTTGCCTTCCTGTTATTTATCGGTGCCATGGGCAAGTCCGCGCAATTCTTTTTGCATGTGTGGTTGCCCGATGCCATGGAGGGGCCAACTCCGGTTTCAGCCCTGATTCATGCTGCAACCATGGTAACGGCCGGTGTGTTTCTGGTGGTGCGTTGCGGCCCGATTTTTGATGCAGCACCCTTTACATCAGGCTTTATCACCATAATTGGTGCCACTACCGCGTTTTTTGCGGCCACTATTGGTCTGGTGCAAAATGATATTAAGCGGGTAGTTGCCTATTCAACATGCAGCCAGTTGGGATACATGTTTTTTGCCGCCGGTCTTGGCATGTATAATGCGGCCATGTTCCACCTGTTCACTCACGCATTCTTCAAGGCATTGCTGTTCCTTGGTGCAGGCTCGGTCATTGTCGGTATGCACCATGAGCAAGACATGCGAAAAATGGGCGGCTTGTGGAAGAAAATGCCGCTTACATGGGCGTTTATGTTGATCGGGACACTGGCATTGACCGGCTTTGGTATTCCTGGAACCTATTTTGGTCTGTCCGGTTTCTTCTCCAAAGATGTGATCATCGAAGGAGCTTATATGGCTGGAGATGCCGGAAGAAACTTTGGTTATCTGGCGTTTTGGGTCGGGGTGATTGCTGCCCTTATGACCAGCTTTTATTCATGGCGGGTTATTTTTATGACCTTTCATGGCAAACCAAGGGGCGATGAGCATACATTTGCCCACGCCAAGGAGAGCCCGCTTAGCATGATGGTTCCCTTGACCTTGCTGGCGGCTGGAGCATTGTTTGCAGGGGTGTTATTCAAGAGTGATTTTGTCGGTAGCAATTCATCGGAATTCTGGCGCGGATCTACAGTGGCTGAAACCCATGAAAGTGCTCTAAAAGACGATCACGCCGTTGCCAAAAGCAGCAATGACCATGAGCCAAAGCCTTCTGATCATGAGAAAAAGCAGAAATCCGGTGGAGAACACCATGTCCCGACCTGGGTATTGTGGTCTCCGTTTGTTGCCATGGCTTTGGGCTTTGTGTTTTCATGGTGGCTTTACATTCGCCGGGCTGGACTTGCGGATAAATGGGCCGAGCAATCAAAATTCCTGCATCCGTTTTTGTATAACAAATGGTATTTTGACGAGTTGTACGACGTTTTGTTTGTCAACAATGTTAAACGCTTTGGTGACTGGTTCTGGAAACTAGGTGACCAGAGAATAATTGATGGTTTTGGGCCAAACGGGTTTGCTGCTGTAACGGCGGCAATGGCGCGCAAGGCTACCCGTTTACAAACAGGCTTTGTGTATCATTACGCATTTTTGATGTTAATCGGACTGGTGGCTTTTGTTAGCTGGGTGGTTTTGCGCGGTGTTGGGGGTCAGTGAAGTGAGTAATCTGCCACATTTATTATCGCTGGTGACATTTACGCCTGCTATTGGTGCCTTGTTGCTTATCTTGTTTAAGGCTCTGGCCCGCTCTGATGACCGGGCCATTGTCGAGCGCAACGCGCCAGCCGTTGCGCTGGTGACCTCATTGTTCACATTTGCGCTTTCAATTTTGATGCTGCTGGAGTTCAATCCTGCTGATCCGGGGTTTCAACTGGTTGAAGAAGCCAACTGGTTTGCCGGCTTTCAGTACCGCATGGGTGTTGATGGTATTTCCATATTACTGGTCTTGCTGACGACGTTTTTGATGCCGCTTTGTTTCATTGCTTCCATGGGGGCGATTAAAACCAGAGTTACTGAATACATGGTGGCGTTTCTAATTCTGGAAACATTGATTATCGGAGTATTCTGCTCGCTGGACATCGTGATGTTCTACATCTTTTTTGAGGCAGGCCTGATCCCGATGTATTTGATTATCGGGGTTTGGGGCGGCGACAACAAGGTCTATGCCGCTTTTAAGTTCTTCCTCTATACCCTGCTTGGCTCCATGTTGATGCTGATAGCTGTAATCGCCATGATTATGGTAGCAGGAACATCAAACATTGTTGAATTGCTGGCATTTGATTTTGCCCCCGGCTTGCAGACATGGCTGTGGCTTGGATTCTTTGCTTCGTTTGCAGTCAAGCTTCCCATGTGGCCGGTTCACACATGGCTTCCTGATGCCCATGTGCAAGCGCCAACGGCGGGATCAGTCATTCTGGCTGGTGTATTGCTGAAGCTGGGCGGATATGGGTTTATCCGGTTTTCCCTGCCGATGTTTCCTCTGGCATCACAGTTTTTTGCGCCATTGGTTTTCGTATTGTCGGTTATTGCGATTATTTATACATCAATGGTTGCCTTCAGGCAGACTGATATGAAAAAGCTGATTGCTTATTCATCGGTAGCCCATATGGGTTTTGTAACCATTGGCCTGTTTGCAATGAACTTTATCGGCTTGCAGGGCGCCATATTCCAAATGCTAAGCCACGGTGTGATCTCCGGGGCATTGTTTTTGATCGTTGGTGTGGTTTATGAGCGAATGCATACTCGTGAAATTGCAGCTTATGGCGGTCTGGTTCACCGGATGCCGGTGTATGCAGCCATATTCATGGTATTTACCATGGCCAATGTCGGATTACCTGGTACCTCAGGATTTATCGGTGAAATCCTGACACTGGTATCAGCATTCAAGGTCAACACATGGGTGGCTCTTGGTGCAACAACCGGGGTTATCTTCTCCGCAGTTTACGCGCTGCACCTGTACCGCGCAGTGATTTTTGGTGAAATGGTCAATGACAAGCTGGCTGCGATTACGGATATCACAAGAAAAGAAATGCTTATGTTTGCGCCTTTGATTTTGGCAACATTGATTATGGGAGTGTTGCCGGTGCTGGTGACCGATATCACAGGGCCGGCAGTAGAGGCATTGATGGAACGAATAGATGCGGGGCTGGCCTTGGCCGCACCCACAGGAGGGGCCGGTGGCTGATTTTGGGTCTAATATGGCTGCATTATTACCAGAGATTATTCTGGTAATCAGCGGTTTGGTTTTATTGTTGGTTGGGGCATTTGCCGGTAAAAAGGCTGTGCCTGCCATAAATCTGACAATTGTTGGAATTCTGCTTCTGGTTGCCGTATTGGTTTTGCTGCGGATACCCGATGCGGCACTATCGTTATTTGATGGTGCTTTGCGTCTTGATGCCCTGGCGGTGTTTGGCAAATTTGCAGCATTACTTGCCTCGGCTTTGGGGCTGTGGCTGGCCTATGGTTATTTGAAAACCGACAAGCGGTTAACCACAGAATTTGGCGTGCTTATATTGTTCGCAGCCTTAGGCATGATGATAATGGTTTCGGCTACGGATCTGCTTGCGCTTTATGTGGGCATAGAGATGCAAAGTCTGGCACTTTATGTGCTGGCTGCCAGCAATCGTGACAGCTTGCGTTCCTCAGAATCCGGACTGAAATATTTTGTATTGGGAGCATTGTCCTCTGGATTGCTCTTATATGGAGCTTCGCTGATTTATGGATTTTCGGGCAGTTTGCGTTTTGAGGGGATTGCTGCGGCCATTGCCAATGACGCTTCTGTTGGTTTGGTGGTTGGAATAGTATTCTTGCTAAGTGGTCTTGCATTCAAGATTTCGGCTGCTCCATTTCATATGTGGACTCCGGACGTATATGAAGGCGCTCCAACACCGGTAACCGCATTTTTCTCCGTAGCACCAAAGATTGCTGCAGTTATTTTAATTGCGCGTATCCTGTTTGACCCGTTTTTGCAAATGCTTGCAGACTGGCAGCAGGTGGTTATTGCAATTTCTGTCTTATCCATGGTCGTTGGTTATTTGGGCGCAATCATGCAGCGCAATATCAAACGGATGATGGCTTATTCCTCTATTGCCAATATGGGATATGCACTTATTGCCATAGCCAGTGGAACTGCTGGCGGTTTAAGTGGCCTGCTGATTTATATGGTGCTTTATGCGATTACCACCTTGGGTATTTTTGCATGCATCTTGGCCATGCGCCGTGCCGAAGGCATGGTAGAGCAAATGGATGACCTTGCCGGACTGTCCCGCTCACAACCGGCTTTGGCTATTGGTTTGACCATATTGCTGTTTTCTGTTGCTGGTATTCCACCTATTGCCGGCTTTTTTGGCAAATATTTTATCTTTTTAGCGGCAATGCAGGCCAATTTGCTATGGCTTGCCATTTTCGGGGCTGTAGCCAGTGTAATCGGTGCCTTTGTTTATATCAGGGTGGTAAAGATCATCTGGTTTGATGAGCCACCACAGCAGGACTTTGTCCCGGTTAGCCGTGTGCAGGCAATACTTGTTGCCTCGAGCGCGACTTTGATGCTGCCCGCTGCGATATGGTTTTTGCCTGCCTTGTATGAATGGTCAGAAATTGTTGCGTTGAGCCTCTTTGCTGGTGGATAAGTCAACTCCCGTTCGGCATTTAGCCTCTACGGACAGCACAAATTCCGAATGTATCCGTTTGGCCAATGCTGGTCACGCTGCGCCATTTTGGGTTATGGCCGATCAACAAACCAGAGGCCGGGGGCGCTTGCATCGTAACTGGAGCAGCAAAAGCGGCAATCTATATGCCAGTGGCCTATATAGCTTTGAGACCAGCCCGGAAAAACTTGCGCAATTGGGATTTGCTGCGGCCTTGGCGGTTATTGATGCCGTATCAGCCTATATGCCGGTTGATGTACTGCAGTTGAAATGGCCCAATGATGTGCTGGCTGAAGGTTCAAAACTTGCTGGTGTCCTGCTGGAGAGCTTTCCGCAAGATGATGGTTCTTATCTGTTGGTGGTGGGTATCGGGATCAATATTACTCATGCACCGCAACTGCCTGATCGCAAGACCGCTTGTGTGGGGCAGTTCCAAAATCCAACATCACGACAGCTTACTCCTGTAAAACTATTGCCTGACCTAATTGCCTGTTTTGAAAAATGGGTGTTGAACTGGCAGCAGAAAGGGTTTGGCGAGCTGCGCAATGCGTGGATGGCCAAGGCCTATGGTTTCGGTGAAAAAATAATGACATCAAATAAAATCGAAGGCCGATTTGAAGATATGTCAGAAACTGGCGGCTTGCTTTTGCGGCAATCTTCCGGGCAGGTTATTGAAATATCAGCCGGTGAAGTGTATTTCGCCACTGGTGGGGGATAGCTATATGCTTCTTGCAATTGATTGTGGAAACACCAATGCATTGTTTGCTGTGCATGATGGCAGTAAATGGCGCAAGCAATGGCGCACAGCCACCAATACCAGCCGAACCGCCGATGAATACGCGGTGTGGCTGCATCAATTGCTGGCTATGGATGACTTGTCTTTGGGTGATCTGGACGCCTGCATTATCTCAACGGTAGTGCCGCAGTCATTATTTCATTTACGGAATTTGTCACGGCGATATCTGAAGAATGAACCTATCGTAATCGGTGAAAGCAATGTGCAAATGAACATTGTTGCCGATACTGATAATCCTAAAGAAATCGGAGCAGACCGATTGGTTAATGCTGTTGGTGCTCGCACGATAGCAGAGGGGAATTTACTATTGGTTGATTCAGGTACCGCAACCACATTTGATGTGGTCAGCAAGGATAATCGTTTTATCGGGGGGGCGATTGCACCGGGTATGGCGCTGGCACTTGAGGCCCTGCACGATGCCGCTGCAAAACTGCCCAGGATTGCACTGCAAAAGCCAGAAAAAATCATCGGTACCAATACGGTAAATGCCATGCAGACCGGGATATTCTGGGGGCATGTGGAAATGATTGACGGTCTGGTTCGTAAAATTCGCAAGGAGTTTGCAGAGCCAATGACCGTAATTGGAACTGGTGGGGTTTCGCCGCTATTCTCCGGAGCATCCAAAGAAATTGAAAGATTTGAATCCGACCTGACGGTTCGGGGGCTATTGGAGATTTATCGTCAAAACGGGGGAAGATGTGAGTAAATTACAGTCAGATCGCCTGGTTTTTGTTCCCCTTGGCGGTTCAAATGAAATTGGAATGAATTTGAACCTGTATGGGTTTGGGCCCAAGGGTCGTGAAAAGTGGATTATGGTTGATTTTGGTGTCAGCTTTGGTGATGCATCTCTTCCCGGAGTGGAAGTGATTTATCCTGATCCCAGCTTCATTGAGGAACGAAAGTCTGATTTACTGGCAATCATTCTTACCCATGCTCATGAAGACCATATGGGGGCGGTCGCTCCATTGTGGCCGCGACTGCAGGCTCCTGTTTATGCGACCCCGTTTACAAGTTATCTGCTACAGGATCGCTTGCGTGAAGCTGGGCTGTTAGGTGAAGTAGAACTTCATGAAGTCCCTCTGTGCAGCAAATTTACAATTGGCCCGTTTGATCTGGAGCTGGTAACGGTAACCCACTCAATTCCTGAGCCAAACGGATTGATTATCCGCACACCCATTGGCATTGTGTATCACACAGGCGACTGGAAGATTGATCCTGACCCTATGATTGGAGCTGCCACAAACAGTGGAAAACTGGATGCCCTGGGTGATGAGGGTGTTTTGGCGATGGTTTGTGATTCAACCAATGTGTTTCAAGAAGGCGAAGCCGGTTCAGAGCTAAGCGTACGCCAAAACATTATCGACCTTGTTGCCAGACAGGACGGGGCTGTGGCTATTGCTGCCTTTGCTTCAAATGTTGCCCGACTGCAAACAGCCGTTGAAGCTGCCGAGGCCAATGATCGTTCGGTATGTCTGGTTGGCCGCTCAATGCACCGAATGATGGGAGCGGCCAGACATGTGGGCCTGTTTGCCAATAGCAAGCCTTTTATCGATGAAGAAGATGCCGCATCACTGCCTAAATCAAATGTTTTATACTTGTGTACCGGCAGTCAGGGTGAACCAAGAGCCGCTCTTTCACGCATTGCGCAGGGAACTCACCGCCATGTGAAACTGGGACGCGGAGATACTGTTATTTTTTCTTCGCGGGTTATCCCTGGCAATGAAAAATCTATTTATTCATTACAAAACGCGCTGGCCGGGCAGGGGGTCAAAATTATTACTGAAAAAGAGCACCATATTCATGTCTCAGGCCACCCGTGCCGAGACGAATTGCGGCAAATGTATTCATGGATAAGACCTAGAATTGCCATACCTGTACATGGCGAGCGTCGGCATTTAATAGAACATGGAGAACTGGCCAAAGAGCTGCAGGTGCCGCACGGATTTGTTCCCAAGAACGGCGATATGCTAATGTTGTCTGAATCTGGCGCCAAACTTGTTGATGAGGTATATGCCGCCCGGCTTTTTCGTGATGGATCAACTGTCTTTCGCGAAGGAGAAGGGGTGGTTCGCGAACGCAAATATTTGAGCTCTGGCGGCATATTGCTGGTTTGTTTTTGCGTGGACGAAGGATTTAACATTTCAGCACTACCAGAGGCCAGAATATCAGGTTTGCCAGATCCTTATTATGATGATTTTGATCGTGCATTAAGCGAAATTGAAGATAAGGCATTTGATGTATGGTCAAGTTTGACAAAAGAGAAAAAACGAAATCTGCAAGAGGCGGAAACTGAAATTTACCGGAAAATAAAGCGCTTGGCCCGTACCATTTGGGGCAAGACACCACATATTGAAATTATAATTCTCACCGAAGATGGAAAATAAAGATGATTGGGTGTATAAATCATATTGGAATAGCAACCAGGGACGTGGAGCAGGCCGCTGAGAACTGGGCTAAAATTTACGGGGCCATTGATGCTGGTGATGCTTTTGATCTGCCTGAGCAGGGGGTAAGGGTTAAGTTTATCAATCTTCCAAACGGGCAGTTGGAATTGATTGCCCCACTGGGGGAAAACTCACCGATTGAGAAATTTTTGCAGCGGCACCCCTCTGGAGGACAGCATCATATCTGCTTTGAGGTTGATGATATTCTTCAAGCCCGTGATGAAATGATAAACCGGGGGGCAAAGGTATTGGGGAACGGAGAGCCAAGAATAGGCGCGCATGGTGTTCCGGTAATATTCATTCATCCGGAAAACTCTGGCGGAGTTTTGGTGGAATTGATGCAAAAACCAACAGGAGATTAACATGGGACTAGCCACAAGCATTGCTGTTTTTTTTGTACTTTGGTGGCTGGTCTTGTTTTTGACCCTGCCCTTTGGAATTCGCAGTCAGTGGGAAGATGAAACCCAGTCTGATGGAACTGATCCCGGCGCTCCGCAAAAACCGAATATTCTTCGTAAATTCGGTGCGACCACATTGATTACATTTGTGGTATTCATATTGGTGCGTATGGCTGTTGAGGCTGAAATATTCAGACCGTTTCTTGAAACTTCGACCTAAATAGTTTTGAAAACGGCCAGATAAGAGATATTTTTGCCACAATATATGCTTTATTTGGCTTTTGTGGAATAATTTTCTAATTTAGCATTGAGTTTTCCACAAATGTCGACATGAGTGTTGTTGTCAGTCATGAGCAGCTCGCTCACTGACATTTGCTTGATGGCGTATTTAACTTGGGCGGTTGGGAGTTTTCCTGACCGCCCTTTTTTGTTGTTTTGTTTACTGGACAATCAGCTTAAGAGCAGTTTATCAAACAACATCAACAACAAGTCTGTATCACTTATGCGCCTTTCAAAATTTTTTCTGCCGACCTTAAAAGAGACACCTGCTGATGCTGCGATTGTCTCGCATCAATTAATGTTGCGTGCCGGAATGATCCGGCAGGAAAGCGCGGGGATTTATTCCTGGCTTCCCTTAGGATTAAGGGTATTGAAAAAGGTCGAGGAAATAGTCCGGGAAGAACAGGATCGTGCCGGAGCAGTTGAGATGTTAATGCCAACCATTCAGTCTGCTGAATTATGGCGTTTAAGCGGTCGTTATGATGATTATGGCGACGAGATGCTGCGGATTCGCGATCGTATGGATCGCGAAATGCTGTTCGGGCCAACAAATGAAGAGATGATTACATCTATATTTGCCAACTTTTGCCGATCTTACAAGGACTTACCAAAGCTTCTTTATCATATTCAGTGGAAATTCCGGGATGAACGTCGTCCCCGGTTCGGAGTAATGCGGGGCCGTGAGTTCCTGATGAAGGATACTTATTCATTTGATTTAACCGAAGAAGATGCAAAGCATTCATATAATCGCATGTTTGTGGCTTATCTGAATACGTTTGCCCGCATGGGACTTCGTGCTTTTCCGATGAAAGCTGAAACCGGCCCGATTGGCGGTGATCTGTCCCATGAGTTTATCATTTTAGCTGAGAATGGCGAATCTGAAGTGTTTTGCCACCGGGATTTGCTTGACCTGCCAGCTCCGGGGCTGGATGTTGACTTTGATGGTGACCTGCAATCAATCGTCGATGAGCGCACACAGTTTTATGCTGCAACCGAGGACGTTCATGACGAGCAGGAGTTCGCAAAGATTCCAGAAGACAAAAGGGTTTCAGCCCGCGGCATAGAAGTTGGGCAGGTGTTTTACTTCGGCACCAAGTATTCCGAACCGATGAAAGCACGGGTAAGCCACCCCGAAATGGGCGAGGTTCCAGTTCATATGGGATCATACGGTATTGGGGTATCCCGAATTGTTGGCGGCCTTATTGAGGCTTTTAATGATGATGCCGGGATCATCTGGCCGCGATCTGTTGCGCCATTTGCTGTGGGTATATTAAGCATGCGCCCCGGTGATGGCGCAACCGATGCTGCCTGTGATAGTATATATGAAAAGTTGCAACAGGCCGGGCTTGAACCGCTTTACGACGACACCAAAACCAGTGCCGGGGCCAAATTCTCAAAAATGGATCTGATTGGGCTTCCTGACCAGATTATTGTCGGGCCCCGCGGTTTGGCCGAAGGCAAGGTGGAGGTAAAGGATCGCGCCACTGGCGAGCGTATCGACCTTTCCCCTGATCAGGCTGTGGCTAATATCATCAACAGGCACCGGCATTCTCTCATATGAGCGGGATATTTGAACATAAGCGAGGCGGGGCCTTGCCTCTTTCTTTGTTTGAGCGGCAATTGGCTGCCAGATATTTGCGTGCCAAGCGCTCTACCGGGGGCGTTTCCCTGATTACGATTATTTCCTTTTTCGGAATTATGCTGGCGGTAATGGTGTTGATCGTCGTTATGTCTGTGATGAATGGATACCGCGCAAAAGTCATTGAAATCATGACCGGGGCACAAGGACATATATTTATTTATACCTCAAGGATAGAGCTTGAAGACATAGAGCCAATTCGAAAACGGGTAAGCGATGTGCCGGGAGTCACCGGGGCCAGAACTATGATTTTTGGCAATGCTGCGGCCATGTCCCCGCTGGCTCCTGATGGTGAATTGGCCTTGGTCTTTGGAATTGAGCCTGATGCGCTTAAAAGCCTGGGCGTGCTTACCACAAAAATCACCTCAGGGTCTTTAGATGAATTTGGAATGGGCAGAAAAGGCGGCGATCTGATTGTTATCGGTTCTGCCATGGCTCGTAAATTCGGATTGATGGTTGGTGATGATTTAACCCTGCTTAGTTTTTCCGGTGGAACCATGACCCCCTTTGGCACAAGGCCTGTGCGGAAAACTTATCGTATCGGGGCTATTTTCAAAATGGGCTTTGCCGATTTTGATCAGCATTTTATTTATATGCCGCTTTCGCAGGCTGATCTGTTTTTCAAACGCCAGGGTAAGCCTGATTTTATTGAAATCCGGGTGGAGGATCCGTTTCTTGCTCCACAATTAAAGCCGATGATCGTCGATGCTGCCGCCATGCCGGTTTATATTGATGACTGGCTGGATAAAAACCGCAGCTTTGTCTCTGCCCTGCAGATTGAGCGAACCATGATGAGAATGGTTTTGATGCTGGTGGTATTGATTGCGGCGCTAAACATCATTTCAGGCCTGGTTATGCTGGTGAAAAATAAGGGCAAGGATATCGCCATTCTTAGGACTATGGGTGCCAGTCAAGGCGCGATGATGCGGGTTTTCATTCTGGTTGGTGCCACCATCGGGGTTTTTGGTACGTTTTTTGGCATTGTTCTGGGCGTCTTGTTTGCGTGGTTTATTGATCCTATTCAGGATTTTCTGCAATGGGTATTTGGCTTGTTTTCACCAGGGGGCAAGATATTTGATGAAGAGGTTTACGGCCTGGCCAGACTACCAGCAATCGTCGATTGGAATGAAGTGCTGATTATTGCGCTTTTTGGTTTTATTGCTTCGATATTGGTAACTCTTTATCCTTCGTGGCGAGCATCAAAACTCGACCCTGTTGAGGCTTTGCGCTATGAGTGATATCTCTGGACAATCTATTTTGCGGGTTGAGAATTTAAGCCAAAGTTTTCTTAGTGGAACGCAAATTCTGCATGTACTGCAAAATATATCGCTGCACGTCGAGGCCGGTGAAATTGTCGGCCTGCTTGGGCCCTCTGGCTCGGGTAAATCAACACTCTTGCATGCGGCCGGTTTGCTGGAGCGCCCAAAATCAGGAAAAGTATGGATAAATGATCGGGAGTGCCTCTCGCTTTCAGATCGAGCCCGCACTAAAGTACGCCGTGAAAAAATAGGATTTGTTTATCAGTTCCATCATTTGCTGCCAGAATTTTCAGCTCTGGATAATGTGGCAATGCCTATGCTGATTGCCGGTATCAGCCAAAGACAAGCCAAAGAAGAAGCCGATAGACTGCTTGGGGTAATGGGGCTTTCTGATCGTATCCAGCACCAGCCCGCCCAACTATCAGGCGGGGAACAGCAGCGGGTGGCTATCGCCAGGGCATTGGCGAATAAACCTTCGGTCCTGCTTGCTGATGAACCAACTGGCAATCTGGATCCTACCACCTCCGCCACAGTGTTTCAAAGCCTGTTCGATTTGGTGCGCATCGAAGGGGTGGCCGCATTAGTGGCAACCCACAACATGTCGTTGACGGCATATATGGACAGGGTGCTGACATTGCAAGGCGGGCGCACTGTCGCAAATAAACCTCGATAAAAGCACGAGCATTGAGATTGGATAGCTATTTGCCTTATCACCGAAAATAACCATTGACATTAGAACAAAGGGTGAATATGTTTAATAGAACAAAGCATGAACTCAAAATACGAACCCATGTAAAACAAAGAAAAAGTCATGAAAGAGATAATCAAAGAACTGGCGGCTTTATCAGCCCTTGCCTCCTTCACTGCGATGATTGGAACATGGTCAGTGCTTCTCGGGGGATAGCTCTTCATCTGTATCAGAGCATTTTTAGCAAAAGTGGGAGTATTTTTTATCCTACCGCTTAGCACTTTAAGGACGGGGTTTTGCGGTGGGAAATGCGACAGACAAAAATTAGAAAGCAGGCTTCCGGTTCATTTTGAACAGGAAATGCTTTAGGCAGGACAGATTCGTTTTTGAATCCGGTTACGCTGATATATTGGAGTGAATGGTGGTATCTGGCCGCAGAAAATCAAGACAGCCATTTGTGCACCTACGTTCTCACTCTGCCTTTTCCATACTTGAGGGTGCCATTCAGATTCCGAGGCTAAAGGAAATTTGCCTAAAGAATAAAATGCCAGCACTGGCACTGACTGATACGAACAACATGTTCGGGGCGTTGGAATTTTCTGAAACTATGGCAAAGGCCGGTATTCAGCCGATTTGCGGATTGACTCTTTCAGTTAGGGTTAATTGTGAGGTCAAAAATGGAGGAGGGGAGGCGGATGGCACCGTGGCACTTCTAGCCAGTTCAGAAGCCGGTTACCTGAATTTGATGAAACTGGCCAGTAGTATCTGGCTCGACACCTCACCAACGCAAAACCCTTGTGTTGATCTGGATATGGTTTTTGATCATTGCGAGGGACTTATACTGCTAACGGGTGGTTTGGAAGGGTGTGTGAACAAATATATCGTCAACGACCATACAGAGCAGGCTTTTGACGTTCTTACGCAAATGAAGCAACATTTTGGCGACCGGTTATATATCGAGCTTCAACGGCATGGTCTGGCTGATGAATATAAGGCTGAAACAGTATTGCTGGACTGGGCGTATGACAATGATGTGGCAATCGTGGCGACCCATCAGCCATTTTTTGAATATGCCGAACATCATCGCTCCCATGACGCCTTATTGTGCATTTCGCAAAGTACCTACTTGTCAGTAAAAGACCGTAGAGCGGTAACAAGACAGCACTATTTCATGCGATCAGATGAAATGTCGGCGCTATTCGCAGACTTGCCCGAAGCAATTGAAAATACCTGCCAGATTGCCAAAAGGTGCTCATATCGCCCCGTATCCAGAAGCCCCATATTGCCAAGGTTTCCAGGAAACTCAAATTTAAGCGAAGCCGAAGAATTGGCTTTGCAAGCTAAAGACGGATTGCGGCAGAGACTTGAAAAAATTGAACTGGCGGCTCCCGAAGAGGAATACTATAAGCGTCTTGACTTTGAATTACAGGTAATAACCCAGATGGGGTTTCCTGGCTATTTCCTGATTGTTGCTGATTTTATTCGCTGGTCCAAGGAGCAGGGCATCGCCGTAGGCCCGGGCCGTGGATCCGGCGCAGGCTCAGTGGTGGCATGGGCACTCACAATTACCGGGCTGGATCCTATCCGTTTTGGTCTGTTGTTTGAGCGGTTTTTAAACCCGGAACGGGTTTCAATGCCTGATTTTGATATTGATTTTTGCCAGGAGCGCCGTGGTGAAGTCATTGAATATGTTTTGTCCAAATATGGTTCTGATCGTGTGGCACAGATTATTACCTTCGGCACATTGCAACCAAGAGCTGCCTTGCGTGATGTTGGGCGGGTAATGCAGCTACCCCTTGGGCAGATAGACCGGCTGGCCAAGATGGTGCCAAACAACCCAACGGCCCCGGTTACATTAAGTGAGGCGATTAAAAGCGAAGCCAGATTGCGACAAGCTCGAGACGAAGACGAAGCTGTAGCCACATTGCTATCTACGGCTATGGAGATTGAGGGGCTGGTTCGCAATGCATCTACTCACGCTGCCGGAGTAGTGATTGGTGACCGCCCGCTGGTGGAGTTAACGCCTTTATATCTTGATCCCCGCTCCAATATTCCCGCTACTCAATTCAATATGAAGTGGGTCGAAAAAGCCGGATTGGTCAAATTTGACTTTCTGGGACTAAAGACCCTGACGGTGATTGAACGGGCAGTGAAATATATAAAGCAAAGTGGAGTGGACGTAGATATTGATGCCTTGCCACTTGATGATGAAGCAACATATGAGTTGTTGCGCAAAGCTGATACGGTGGGAGTATTTCAACTGGAAAGCGCCGGCATGCGCGATACCTTGCGCAAGGCAAAGCCTGATTGTTTTGAGGATATTATTGCGATCATTGCGCTTTATCGCCCCGGGCCCATGGACAATATTCCAAAATTTGTTGCATGCAAATTCAAACAGGAAGAGCCGATACACCTTCATGATATGATTACACCATTGGTTGCCGATACCTATGGTGTTATTATCTATCAGGAACAGGTCATGCAGATCGCTCAGGTTTTGAGCGGGTATTCGCTTGGAGAGGCTGATTTGCTGCGCCGGGCTATGGGCAAGAAAATTAAATCAGAAATGCAGGCCCAGCGCGCACGATTTGTTGAAGGTGCGGTAAAAAACGGTGTTACCGCACAGCGGGCTAACGAAATTTTTGATATTGTGGACAAGTTTGCAGGATATGGCTTTAACAAGTCGCACTCCGCAGCCTATGCACTGATTGCTTATCAAACAGCATGGTTGAAGGCTCATTATCCGGTCGAATTCCTGGCCGCTTCGATGAGTTTGGACATGACCAATACAGACAAGCTGGCGGTATTTGTTCAAGATGCAATTCAACATAAAATCACAGTTTCTCCTCCTGATGTGAATAAAAGCCGGGCTGATTTTGACGTTGCAAATGGTGAAATTCTGTACGCGCTGGGCGCTGTTCGCAATATTGGCCATCAGGCAATGGAGCATATTGTGGCGGCTCGAGAAGATGGCGGGGAATTTACTGATTTATATGATTTTGCCGACAGGGTGGATCCGTCTTTTATTGGCAAAAGGGCTATTGAGAATTTAGCTCGTGCTGGAGCGTTTCGCTCAATAGAGCCAAATTGCAGAAATGCTGTTGCTGCAGCCGGGCTGATACAGTCTGCAAGTACGGCTGCTGCTGAGGGCCGAAAGGCAAATCAGGCAAGTCTGTTCGGCGAGGAGCTAAAAGACTTTGGACGGCTTCCATTACCGGATCTAAAGCCATGGTCCCATGAAGAAAAAATGCAAAACGAGTTGTCTAGCATTGGGTTTTATCTATCTGGACACCCGCTGGATGAGTATTTGGATCTGGTGAAGAAGCTAAACATCACATTATCTGGAGATGCTTTTAACGCTGCTGGACACGGCCAGAACAGTTTTCGCATGCTGGGTGTTGTGCGCAGACGACAAGAACGGGTTTCCGCACGTAGTGGCAGACGCTTTGCCTATGTTTTATTCTCTGATCCGCAAGGAGATTTTGAGGTTTTGGCATCTGCAAAAATTCTGGAAAAATTCCGGGAGCAATTGGAGCCTGGAAAAATCTGGACGTTTAGGGTTAAGGCTGAAAACAATAATGGCGATATTAGGTTTTTTTTGGAAAACCTGCATTCCATAGAAGAAGTGCAAGCGATACAGGTTTCGGGAATTGTTGTTTTTGTCGATAACAGCAAGGTCTCAATTGCTATAGCTGAGGCACTTGGGAATCTGCAAAAAAAGCGGGATCAGGCAGTTGGCGACCTTCATATTGTCACAGCTTTATCAGATGGTCGTAAGGTGAAACTTGATGCAGGACGCAAGTTTCCCATTGGCCGCTCGGCGCAAAGAGTATTGCAGAGCATTGCTGGCGTACAGTCCATTGTCGAAATTGAGAAAACAATCTGATATTTATTACTTGCCAACAGGCAGCAGCCTTTCTATAAGGCGCGCAATCACGCACGAAGAGTCGGGTTTGCAGGGATCATTCTGTATCAATCCATCCGGTGCCGCTTATTTTGCGGAACAGGCTTTTCGGAGGCGAACCGGAGAAGGATAAATTATGTCACTACCTACAATCGACATGCGTCAACTTTTAGAAGCTGGTGTTCACTTTGGGCATCAAAAACACCGCTGGAATCCGCGGATGGCACCGTATATTTATGGAGTCCGCTCAAACATTCATATATTTGACTTGTCACAAACTGTTCCGCTTTTGCACCAGGTTCTGGTGAAGGTGCGCGAAGTTACCGCGCGTGGCGGCAGGATCTTGTTTGTTGGCACAAAACGTCAGGCTTCAGAGCCGGTAAAGCTGGCTGCAAAACGGTGTGCCCAATATTATGTTAACCACCGCTGGCTTGGTGGTACCATGACCAATTGGACGACTATTTCCAATTCGATCAACCGGTTGCGCAAACTTGAAGAAATGCTTTCCGAAGGCTCAAACACCGGATTGACCAAGAAGGAATTGATTGGTCTGACCCGTGAATTGCACAAGCTTGAGCGTTCTTTGGGCGGTATTAAGGACATGGGCGGTCTGCCGGATCTGCTGTTTGTTGTTGATACAACCAAGGAAGTAATTGCCATTGGCGAGGCTCGCAAATTGAAAATTCCGGTTGCGGCAGTTATTGACAGCAACTCAAATCCGGATGATGCAGATTTCCCAATTCCAGGAAATGATGATGCTGCACGGGCAATTACGCTTTATTGCGAGTTAATCGCGGATGCAGCTTTAGATGGGATGGCTGATGCACAAGCTGATATGGGCATTGACCCTGGTGCGGCGGTAAATCCTGTTGAGCCGGCAATTGCTGAAGTAGCAAAGGAAATAATGGAAACGCCGGATGCTAAGCAGGGTGGGGATACAAAAGAAGTTGTTGATACAAAGAAGGCTGACGATACTAAAAAGTCTGACGCCGCAAAGGGTTCAGATGACGCAGAGGCTTCTGATAAGGCAAAAAAATCTGATAGTGCAAAAGAAAAAGTTTCTGAAGCTAAAGATGATAAAAAAAGCAAGGCCAAGAAAAAGACAGATACTTCTGCAGCCGCATCTGATGATAAGCCTGTAAGTACATCCAAGCCTAAAAAGACAGCGAAAAAAGCAACAGCAGCAGCACCAAAGAAACCGGCAAAGAAGCCGACAAAAACTGCAAAGGCAAAAGAAGATAAAACTGATTAACAGGAAAATTAAGAAGCCACACATTCTGGATGAATGCTATTGGGCTTCTTAATTTATCCGTTTTCAAATCCCTAATATACGGAATTTTCCGTATCCAGAATTAAAAGGAATATACCTATGGCCAAGATTACAGCGGCATTGGTGAAAGAATTACGCGAAATTACCGGCGTGGGCATGATGGATTGCAAAAAAGCCCTGGCTGAATGTGATGGTGATATCACTCAGGCAGTTGACTGGCTAAGAGCCAAAGGATTGTCCAAAGCAGCCAAAAAGACCGGACGTGTAGCTGCTGAGGGCTTAATTGCCTTGGCATCTAAAGATCTAAACAGTGTGATGATCGAACTAAACTCGGAAACAGATTTTGTATCCCGAAATGCTGAATTTCAGGAGTTTGCACTGGAGTTGGCTGAAATCGCATTGTCCTGTGACGGCGATATTGAGCGCATGAAACAGGTAGTTATGAAAAATGGCGAAACAGTTTCTGAGAGCCTGACGCAATTGATTGCCACTATTGGAGAAAACATGAATTTGCGCCGCGCTGAAATGGTTAGTGTGGAGCAGGGGGTTGTGGCAACTTATGTTCATAATTCTGTAGGTGAAAACCTGGGACGCATTGGTGTTCTGGTTGGTTTACAAAGTGCGGCAGATCCGAAAAAACTCGAAGAAATTGGCCGTAAAATTGCTATGCATATTGCCGCAACATCACCTTTGTCACTGTCGGTTGATGATCTTGATCCAAAGGCAGTAGAGCGCGAGCGATCCGTATTGGTCGAGCAGGCACGTGAATCTGGCAAGCCTGACAATATTATTGAAAAAATGGTCGATGGTCGCATCAATAAGTTTTTCTCCGAAGTGGTTCTATTAAAACAATCTTTTGTTATGAACCCGGATCAGACAGTCGAAGCATTTATCAATGAAAGCGCAAAAGAACTGGGCTCTGATATTAAGATGGTATCTTTCTCACGCCTTACCTTGGGTGATGGCATTGAGAAAAAAGAGGAAGACTTTGCAGCAGAAGTGGCTTCAGTAGGAGCAAAGGCGTAAGGCCAATTCTTTTGGGTTAGTGGCACTTGATCTTATAACTTGATATATGTTGAGTCGAAAATAGTCAGGAGCTATCTATATGGACGGTCAATCGGACAGCAAGTCAAAAACCAGATACCGCAGGGTGTTGTTAAAGCTTTCCGGTGAGTCGCTTATGGGGAAGCAATCTTATGGCATTGATCATTCCGCTGTTCGTCAGATTGCAAGTGAAATTGCTGAAGCCGTCGCCGGAAATGTCCAAATCTGTCTGGTAATTGGCGGAGGAAATATTTTTCGCGGATTGTCTGCAGCCGAGCAGGGCATGGATCGAGCCACGGCCGACTATATGGGCATGCTGGCTACCATTATGAACGCACTTGCAATGCAAAATGCGCTGGAAAACCTGGAAGTAGAAACCCGGGTTCAATCAGCAATTCCCATGATGTCTGTTTGTGAGCCGTATATTCGGCGAAAGGCTATCCGGCATATGGAGCGGGGCCGGACAGTTATATTTGCTGCTGGTACAGGAAATCCTTTTTTCACCACGGACACCGGGGCGGCTTTGCGCGCGGCAGAAATGGCTTGTGATGCTTTGCTGAAGGGCACTCAGGTTGATGGTGTGTATTCTGCTGATCCCAAGCATAATCCCGATGCTGTTCGATATGACAATCTTGATTATGATACGGTTTTGGCAAAAAACCTAAGAGTAATGGATGCCTCTGCAGTAGCAATGATGCGGGATAATAATATACCGATAATTGTATACTCAAACCAAAGACCAGGTAATTTACAGAAAGTTCTGGCCGGGTCTGGTGTTTGCACGGTAATTGGTGAAGCTTAATTCAACAGGAGCGCTATGATGGCTGAATATGACATTGAGGATTTACGGCGCCGAATGAGCGGCGCACTGAATGCACTAAAACATGAGTTTTCCGGGCTGCGAACCGGGCGTGCCCATGCGGCCATGCTGGACAGTGTAATGGTAGATGCCTATGGCAGTCCAACCCCTATCAATCAGGTTGGAACTGTTAACGTGCCTGAATCAAGAATGTTATCGGTTTCCGTTTGGGATAAAACACTGGTTGCGGCGGTAGAACGGGCAATACGTAATGCTGATTTGGGGGTGAACCCTATTGTAGATGGACAGAATATCCGAATTCCTGTTCCTCCGTTGAATGAAGAGCGAAGAGTCGAGATGGCTAAGTTGGCCAGTCGTTTTGCCGAAACAGCAAAAGTCGCTGTTCGTAATGTTCGTCGTGATGGTATGGAGACATTGAAGTCTATGGAAAAGAATGGCGAAATAGGCGAAGACGAACACAAGCGCTTAAGTGACGAAGTTCAATCTGCAACTGATGCGGAAATCTCCAAAATATCTGATTTTCTTGCTCAAAAAGAAGAAGAGATTATGCAGGTCTAAGACGGTGTCTAAAAACAATTCACCGCCGATTTCGCAAAAAGCCCCCGGCCATGTTGC
Organism: Robiginitomaculum sp.; assembly: GCA_015485155.1. GTDB lineage: Bacteria > Pseudomonadota > Alphaproteobacteria > Caulobacterales > Maricaulaceae > Robiginitomaculum_B. The sequence goes on from WFUF01000013.1 coordinate 53,473, forward strand.
TATTGTCATGGATGGTAATGGCCGTTGGGCGCAGGCCAGAGGCAAGTCCCGGGTATTTGGTCATCAGGCCGGTGTTGATACTGTGCGCAACATTGTTTCTCATGCCGCCAAAAGTGGAACCAGACACCTGACACTATATAGTTTTTCTACTGAAAACTGGAAGCGTCCAGAAGAAGAAATACAGGCGCTTTTTGGTCTGTTGAGATCTTTTGTGCACCGTGATCTGGACAGACTGCATAATGAAAAGGTTTGCGTTAAAGTTTTGGGGAACAAAAACAATTTACCACAGGACATCAGCAAAATCTTGCAAGATGTAGAAAGCAAAACCAGACTAAATTCAGGATTGAACTTAAATATTGCCTTTAATTATGGCGGACGAGATGAAATCATTCGAATGGTGCAAAATATTTGCAGTCAGGTGGCCAATGGCTCCATACAAATTGATGCCATAACAGAAAAAACCATTGCCAGTTTTCTTGATACCAAGGGGCAACCTGATCCTGATTTGATCATTCGTACCAGCGGGGAAAATCGTTTAAGCAATTTTTTGCTTTGGCAAAGCGCCTATGCTGAATTTGTTCTTACTGACGTCTTGTGGCCGGATTTTACGCCTGCTGATTATGATGCAGCCCTTACGGTTTACAGTCAGCGGAAACGAAGACTAGGTGGGGTTGAACTATGAAATCAGGCGGTTTGTTTCGACCATTTCAAAGCAGGAGCTTTGTTGTGCGTGTAATCTCTGCCGTGGTTTTGGTCGTTATTGCCCTGGCAGCGGTATTTCAGGGCGGGCTGTTGTTTATAATAGTTTCCTGGCTGTTTGGACTGGCCATGTTGTTGGAATGGAAGAATATATCTGATCCCAAAGGCGGTATATTACCGGATATACTAAACGGTGCCGCTTTGACTTTTACTCTGACATTTGTTGCGATCGGGCAGATTACTATGGCTGGGATATTACTGTTCTCATTCGTAGTTATTAATTGCTTGGAGCGGGCCCGGCGCGGGAGTGCGTGGAGATCAGGATTTGGGCTGTTATACATTCTTTTGCCCTTGTTATTATTGATCTTGTTACGCGATCAATCAGGCGGATTAGCACTGGTTTTATTTATCTTTGTGGTTGTCTGGGCTGCGGACTCTGGAGCCTATATTCTTGGGAGCATGATACGAGGCCCAAAATTATGGCCGGAAATAAGCCCGAATAAAACCTGGTCAGGTTTTTTTGGTGGCGTCGCCTTAGGCACAATATCAGGCGTGGCACTTGCAATTTTATTTGGAAACTCGCCGATTGATTTTGGCGGGCTTGCGTTTGTGTTGACCATTGTTGCATCGGGAGGGGATTTGCTTATTTCAAGAATGAAGCGCCATTTTGGAGTAAAGGATACCGGTGATACTATTCCTGGCCATGGCGGTGTAATTGACAGGATGGATGCTTTTTTGGCATCGGTGTTGGTGTGTTCAGCGCTTATCTATGAATTTCCAGGTGTCTGGGGTTCTTTTTAGGAATGGAAAATTCATCAGTAAAAACTATTACTGTTTTGGGCGCGACCGGCTCAATAGGTGACGCCACTCTTGATATTATGCGTGAGCAAAGAGCCAAAAACGGCTCTGATTCAATAAAAGTGAAAGCACTTACTGCAAACAGCAATTGGAAAAAGCTGGCAAAACTGGTTCACGAATTTCATCCAGAATTTATCGCACTGGCTGATGGGCAATTTGAAAATGATCTGCGCGAAGCAATTGCAGGTTTTGATACACAAATTGGTATCGGCCCTGATGCGTTAATTACTGCTGCTGCCTGCGATGCCCACTGGGTCATGGCCGCAATTACCGGCGCAGCAGGACTGCCATCAGTGCTGGAGGCGGCAAAGCGCGGGTGTGTTTTGGCTCTGGCCAACAAGGAGGCTCTGGTTTGCAGCGGCTCTTTGCTTATGAGTATTTGCGCAAAAAATGGCACGACCCTTTTGCCTGTGGACTCAGAGCATAATGCAATATTTCAGGTATTTGACCCTGCCCAATCCAATATGGTGGAAAAGATAATCCTGACAGCATCCGGCGGCCCGTTTCTATCATGGAGCTTTGAACAAATCAAAAAAGCGACACCTGCACAGGCAATTGCGCACCCGGTCTGGGCAATGGGATCCAAGATTTCTGTGGACTCAGCAAGTTTGATGAATAAGGGGCTGGAAATTATTGAGGCTCGCCATCTTTTTGACGTAAGTCCATCGCAAATAGATGTCTTGGTTCATCCTCAATCGGTGGTGCACGGTTTGGTTCAGTATAAAGACGGCTCATTATTGGCTCAATTGGGGGCTCCTGACATGCGTGTCCCCATTGCCCATGCGTGGGCATGGCCAAACAGAATTGTTACATCTGTTAAGTCCTTGTGCCTGTCAGAACTGTCTAGGCTTGATTTTGAACCCCCTGATGACAGGCGTTTTCCTGCATTGAATTTGGCAAAACACGCAATGGCAGCAGGCGGTAATTCCTGCAATGCACTAAATGCTGCAAATGAGGTGGCTGTGGCTTTGTTTTTGCAAGGCAATCTGGGGTTTGGACAAATAGCAGAACTTATATCTACAGTTATGAATTCAAAGACTTCTGAATCTGATCCATGGCGTGGAGAACCGCAATCTTTTGAGCAGGTTTTTGAAATTGATAAACTGGCACGCTATGTTGCGCTGCAAAGCGCACAGCGCCTGCAGGACTAATTAAAGGGAAGCCGTTATGGATACAATTGTTTTTGGTATTGCTTCTATTTTCTCTTTTTTGTTTGTGTTCACACTTATTGTGTTTGTACATGAAATGGGTCATTTTCTGGTAGCAAGATGGCTTGGGTTTAAGGTCGATGTGTTTTCAATTGGTTTTGGTCGGCCATTGCTGCAGCGCACTGACAGGCACGGCACAAAATGGCGAATATCAAGCCTTCCGCTTGGTGGGTATGTGAAATTCGCAGGAGATTCCGGAGCAACAAGCCAACCTGATGAAGAAACCTCTCGCCAGATGCAGGAAAACACTAATAACAAACAAACCCTGGAAGCGGCCAATGGTGTTTTTCATTTAATGCCCGTATGGCGCAGAGCTGCAGTTACTGTTTCCGGGCCATTGATGAATTTTATTTTTGCAATTTTTGTGTTTTCAATCTTTTTGTCCATATTCGGGGTGTCACAACGCAGTGCAGTTGTCGGGACAGTAGTACCACAAAGCGCTGCCGAACGGGCAGGCTTTATGCCCGGAGATGTGATCAAAAGCGCCAATGGGGAGGAATTACAAACATTTAGAAGGTTTGCCTCAATCGTTGCCATTAGCGCCAATGATCCTATTGATTTTGTGATTGATAGAAACGGAGAGGAAATCCGTCTTACGGCCACCCCTGATGCTGCCGAGCGTGAAGATATCTTTGGCAAAATGTCCCAAACAGGATTTTTGGGTCTGGGCCCATCAGATAAGGTTTATACCAAGAAATTTGGCCCGGTCGGGGCTATCATCGAAGGCACAACCATCACCAGACAGGTTATTGGTGATCAGATTGCATTTGTCGGAAGATTGTTTCGCGGCAAAGGCTCGGCGGAAATGCTTGGCGGGCCGCTTCGCATTTTTTATATTTCCGGAAAAGTTGGAACCGGTAGCTCTGACAGCAAGGTTATTGATGATAGAAATCTGGGACAACGGATAATCTCACTGATTTGGCTTGCTGGCGGGTTATCGGTGGCGATTGGATTGATAAATCTGGCTCCGGTGCCAATGCTTGACGGCGGTCATTTGGTGTTTTACGCGTATGAAGCGATTTTTAAGCGCCCTTTAAGCATGGAATTGCAGGTAATTGGGTATAAAATCGGGTTTTTTGCCGTAATTGGACTTTTGGCCTTTGCCACATTCAATGACTTGCGCTATTTCAACGTGTTTGATTTCTTGGCCCAAATGTTTTCTTAAAAAACATACATAGGGATTTGTGTATATGCCTCGTTCCGGCTTATTATTTTTTGTGACTTTGCTCATTGGTTTTTCGGCAGTGTCATATTCTTCTGCTTCCTTTGCACAAGTGTCATCAGCCTCAGCAGAAAAACCCCTTTCGCGCATTCGGCAAGTGGTGGTTCAGGGCAACCAGCGCCTTGAAGCTGGTACTGTTCAATCATATCTGCTGCTTGGCCCCGGTGATCCATTCGATCCGCAATTGATTGACTTGTCGCTTAAGACTTTATTCGCTACCGGGCTTTTCGCTGACATTTCCATTCGTGAAGTTAACAGCGCCTTGGTGGTAAATGTTGTTGAAAACCCAATCATTAACCGGGTTATCTTTGAGGGAAACCGGGCCTTAAAGGAAGATAAGCTACGTGAGGAAGTTCAGGCGCAGCCACGAGCTATTTTCACCAGAGCCAGGGTGCAAAGTGACGTACAACGAATTATTGAACTATACCGCAGATCAGGTCGTTTTGCAGCTACTGTTACCCCTAAAATTGCTGAGCAACCGCAAAACCGTGTCGACCTTATTTTTGAAGTTACAGAAGGGCCGGTAACTGATGTTCGCAGGATCAATTTTGTTGGCAATGTCATTTTTTCTGATTCGGCTTTGCGCCGGGTATTGGCCACCGAAGAATCACGCTGGTGGAAATTCCTGACCTCTAATGATAATTTTGACCCCGACCGGATGGAATATGATCGCGAATTGTTGCGTCAATTCTATGGCGATAAGGGCTATGCAGACTTCAGGGTTGTGTCGTCTGTTGCGGAACTGACACCTGATCGAAAGAACTTCTATATCACATTTACGGTGGATGAGGGAGTAAAGTACCGGTTTGGGGAAATGACCGTAAAAACAGAGCTTGACGCACTGGATACGGATATCTTGCAACAATTGGTGCCGATCAAACCCGGTAGTTTGTACAGGAACAAACAGATTGAGAACGCTGTTGACAGTCTTACATTTGCTGCAGGGGCCACTGGTTATGCCTTTGTTGAAGTTCGCCCTCAACGTCGGCGAAACCGCGAAGAACGAACCGTTGATATACAATTCATGGTGAATGAAGGCCCCAGAGTCTATATCGAGCGGATACGGATTGAGGGCAATACCAGAACGCTTGACAATGTCGTTCGCCGAGAGGTTCAGTTGGTTGAAGGCGATGCCTTTAACCGTGCCTTGCTGGATAGATCCCGTAATTTGATCAGAAGGCTTGGCTTTTTTAAGGAAGTCGAGTTAACCGAGGAGCCCGGATCCAAACCAGACCGCGCAGTTGTTGTAGTAAAAGTAGAAGAACAGCCAACCGGTGAATTGTCCTTTGGGGCTGGCTTTTCGTCATTAAATTCTTTTCTTTTGGATATTTCTATTTCTGAGCGTAATTTCAGAGGGCGGGGACAGTTTTTACGCTTTGCCGTGTCAACAAGTGTGCGCCGCAGAAGCGTGGATATCCGTTTTACGGAGCCTCGCTTTCTTGGCCGCAATATGTCGGCGGGATTTGATTTATTTAATGTTCGATCCGACTTTATTCGAGAAGCGAGTTTCTTGTCTGAATCCATGGGCGGAGGTGTGCGTTTAGGTTTGCCATTAACGGGAAATTCGTCTTTGTTCCTGCGCTATACTCTGCGAAATGATACCATCACGGCCCCGCAGGCGGTGCAGACAGACCTGTTTGGCAATCCGGTAGTGGATGCCAATGGCAATTTTGTTTTCAACTGTCAGGCATCGGCGCAAATATGTTCACAGGTTGGCTCTCGCATCACTTCTCTGCTGGGTTTTACGGTTAGATGGGATCGTAAGAATGACCCAATTGAGCCTACTCGTGGATTTGATGTTTCATTCGATCAGGATATTGCCGGTTTTGGCGGTGATGTGAAATTTATTCGTACCAGAGTTGGCGCTAATGTATATCGTGGTCTGATCAAGGATTTCATTTTAAGCGCCCATATTGATGCTGGATATATTACCGGATGGGGCGGAGCTGATGTTCGGATTAATGATCGCTTTTTCAAGGGCGGGCTTTCCTTTAGAGGATTTGATATCGCAGGTATCGGGCCGCGCGTAGTTGAGTTTGTCGACGATGGAAACGGTGGTATTACAGAGGTTAGGCGAGATGCTTTGGGTGGCAAGGCATATGCTATTGGCTCTGTTGAACTGGCTTTTCCTGTAGGTCTTCCGGACGAATATGGAATTAAGGGTGCCTTTTTTACTGAGTTTGGCACGCTGGGAATGCTTGATGAAAACGACAAGATTGTCGCTGATACTACCAGATTCGCCGTTCGTGATGATCTGGCATTACGAGTATCTGCCGGGGTAAGTGTATTTTGGGATTCCCCCTTTGGCCCGGTTCGCTTTGACTTCTCACAAATATTACGTCAAGAAGTATATGATGACGTGAGAACTTTCCGATTCTCCCAAACAACTAGGTTTTAGGTATGAAAACTTTACACGCAATTTTTTTGTCACTTGCTCTTTTAACCCTTGGCGCAGGTGGTGCTACTGCTCAGGCTAATGTTGCTGTCATTAGCCAGGAGGGGGCTTTATTACAATCCAAAGTCGGTAAAAGCGTCGCTGAGCAATTGCTAGCGATTGATAAGCAGATTGATGTTGAGTTTGAGCCTGAGTTGGCTCCATTACGCACTCAGGCTCAGCAGTTAAACGCAGAAATATCAGCTCTAACTCCAGAGGTTCTGCGCACTCGCACAGACCTTATGCGTCGTGAGCAGGAATTACGCCAGAAACTTGGTGAATTGGCTGATTGGAAAAAACGCCAGATGAACGCAACCGGAGAAGAGGCAAGAAAGCCAATCCTACAAGCATATGAAGCAGCAGTTAATGCCGTAATCACCGAAAAGAAAATTGATATTCTGTTGAATGAATCTGCTGTGTTATTTCGCAACAAACAGTCTGATATAACCGCTGATGTAATTAAGAAAATGGATGAAGCTGTTTCTACAAGTGTGGTGGTTCGGGTGCGTGTTCCACGCAAACCGGAACCGCAGCAGCCAGGTGCCAGACAGGGTAGATAGCGATATCGGGTGTATGATATGATCGATTCACGATTTTATCACTGCTTGTCACCTGTTTTACTGTCTGAGCTTGTAGATGCCACTGGTGCTCACCTGCAGCAGGGCAATCCGGAGCAGCATGTCCACTCTGTGGGGCCGATTAATGCCTTAAAAGCAGGAATTGTGGGCTATGCAGTACAGAAAAAACATCTGCCAAAGAAGATAGCAAGCGGAGCTGTTATCGTAATAAATCAAAAGCTTGCGAAGTCTTTGCAAGCCTTTGATGGCGCGGTGCTTGTGCATGAGTTTCCCATGGAGGCCTTTGCTGCAATTGCCAAGCTGCTGGTACAGCCAATCACCGAATACAGCCGCGATGGTGAATATAGCAGTGAAGTTTCCATTCACCCTACGGCCCGTATTGGCCCCGGGGTTGCGTTTGGCAAAGGAGCTTCTATCGGAAAAAAGTCCATAATTGGCGCCAACACGACGATTGGTGCGGGTGTTATTATTGGCGATGAATGTGTCATTGGTTCAGGAGTGCATATCTCTTTTGCCCAGATTAGCAATTTCGTTAACATCTATTCAGGAGCAGTTATTGGCGAACAGGGATTTGGCACCGAACCAGGAATGGATGGTCTGGTGGATGTTCCGCACTTTGGTACGGTGCATATTGCTAATAATGTTACTATTGGCTCAAACACGACAATTGATCGCGGTGTTTTTTCAGCCACAAAAATTGGCAGAAATACGAAAATAGATAATCTTGTTCAAATTGGACATAATGTGGTCATGGGTGAAAATTGCGTGCTGGCCGCCTATGTTGGCATTTCGGGCAGCGTTCGCGTGGGGAACCGTGTGCGCATGGGAGGAAGAGTCGGAATAACAGAGCATGTAAGAATTGGTGATGACTGCACATTATTTGCAGGATCGTCTTTGATAAAGGATATGCCGGCAAATGAAACCTGGAGCGGAACTCCAGCCCAGCCATTTCGGCAGCATTTACGTGAAATTGTTGCCATTCAAAAAATGGTGCGAGATATTCAAAAAAGTAAATGAGCACAATCGGAATAATGCTATATTTTAGATGAAAGTCCGAGCCATATTCTGAAGGAGTTACAGGATGAGCGCTTCCAAAATCCATCCTTCGGCCATTATTTCAGCAAAAGCGGAATTAGGTAAAAACGTATCTATTGGCCCTTATTGTGTGATTGATGACGGGGTCGTGCTGGATGATGATGTTGTCTTGCACGCCCAAACCCACATAATGGGAAAAACCTTTTTGGGAAAACGGTGTGAGGTTTACCCATTTGCTGTGTTGGGGGCCCCGCCTCAGGATTTTAGTTATTGTAACGAGGACACAAGCTTACGAATTGGCTCTGATACCATTATCCGAGAACACGTTACCATGCATAGAGGAACAGTTCGTGGCAGATCTGAAACAATAGTTGGCTCGCACGGATATTTTATGGCCGGCAGCCATGTGGCTCATGATTGTATAATTGCAGACCATGTAACGTTCACCCATAATGCCCTAGCAGGCGGGCATGTGGTTATCGGTGATCATTGTATTCTTGGTGCCCAATCGGCGGTTCACCAGTTTTCCCATATTGGACATTTTGCCTTTGTTGGTAGCAGCACAATTGTTACCAGAGATATCATCCCTTTTGGATTGGTGCATCAGCATCGGGCAAGTCTGGCTGGATTAAACATTATTGGTCTAAAAAGAAACAATTTTTCCCGCAAAAAAATTCATACAATGAGATCAGCGTTTTCCATGCTGTTCTTGGCCCCTGGCCTGTTTGATGCGAAAGTAGAGAGCGTCACAAAAGAATTCAAGGATTGCGAGGAGGTTATGCAAATCATAGACTTTATTCGCGATAAAAACAGAACCCGTGCATTGTGTCTTGCAGATGGCGAATAAAACACTGGATATAACTGATGAAAATCGCGTAGGTCTTGTTGCCTTTGGTGGAGATCTTCCTGCGGAAGTTGCCGAGCGGGCAATTGCCGGCGGGTATTTTGTGTATCCTGTTAATATCACAGGCTATGCTGACCCCAATGGCTCATTGTCGAGCGGTGACTGGTACCCCATTGGAGCTATTGGCAAAATAATAAATGCACTAAAACGCCAAAACTGCACTCATATATGTTTTGCTGGCAAGGTGGATCGACCAGACTTTGCAAAGTTGAAACTGGATAAAAAAGCCTTGCGGGAATTGCCGAAGGTCTTACTGGCCGCAATAAAAGGTGATGATGAATTGATGCGCGCCATTTTATCTGTTTTCGAAAGAGAGGGTTTTACGATCATAAGCCCACAGGAAATCGCCGACAGTTTATTGGCTCCGGTTGGCGCGCTGAGTGATTGTCTTCCGTCTCAGCTTGATCACGAAGATATTAAAAAGGGGCTTGAGGTCATTGCCGCCATGGGCGCGCTCGATATTGGTCAAAGCGCAGTGGTTTGCAATGGTTTGACATTGGCCGTAGAGGCGCAGGAAGGAACAAATGAGATGCTGCGACGCTGTGCTGGATTGTCTGAAGCCATTAGAGGAAATGCAAATGCGCGCAGAGGGGTTCTGGTTAAATCATTAAAGCCTTCTCAGGATAGGCGAGTAGACTTGCCAACACTTGGTGAAAAAACTGTCATTTTGGCGGCCCAGGCCGGATTGGCGGGCATTGCCTTTGCCGCAGGCAATAGTTTCTTGATTGATCGGGAAAAAATGCGTGCTGTGGCTGATCGGGAAGGGTTGTTCCTGTGGGGCGTGGAGCTACCAAATTGAGCCGTAGAGACAAAGATAATCTCAACAAAATATTTATTGTCGCAGCTGAATCCAGCGGCGATCAATTAGGCGCTTATCTAATTGATTCACTGCGTGAGCAATCCATAGAACCACTTGACATTCGCGGGGTAGGGGGGGGCAAAATGGCGACCAATGGCGTATCCAGCCCTGTTGATATTCGACCACTTGCGGTTATGGGGGTTGTTGACGGATTGCTAGCCTATCACAAGGTTAAAGAACTGGTACAGCAAACAGTTCAGGAAATAGTCCGGGCAAAGCCGCAAATCGTGGTATTGATAGATTCATGGGGCTTTACAATTCGGGTAGCCAAACAATTAAGAAAGCACCTTCCGGAATGTAAACTTGTCAAATATGTAGCTCCACAGGTTTTTGCAACGCGCCCCGGGCGAGCAAAAACCACTGCCAGTTTTTATGATCATTTGCTGACAATTCATTCATTTGATCACACATTTTTTGAAGCAGAGGGTCTGGACACTACTTTTGTTGGTAATCCTGCTTTATTTTTAGATGATAAGCCCGCACATACAAAAAGCGACTTTCAGTTTAATCCTGATAATAAAACCGTACTGTCGGTTTTTTTTGGCTCGCGTTCTGCCGAGATACGGCAATTGCATAAGCATTTCTTAGACGCGCTGGATCTGGTACGGGAAGAATTTCCTGACCTGCTGGTGGTCTCACCACTTTCCGATAGCGTCGCCACTGAGGTGCGGGCCTTGGCAATGACTGACTCGCGCCTGCAAGATATTATTTTGCTCGAAGAACATCAGAAAACAGATGTGTTTAGAGCTTCCAGACTTGCTCTGGCTTGTTCTGGGACTATTACTCTTGAATTGGCAAATTCCAAGGTTCCTTCAGTGGTTGGCTATCGTTTGGGCGGTATTTTGGGTTATCCGCTACAAAAGCTGTTGTTCAAGGCGCCATTTGCAAGTCTGATCAATTTGGCCGCTGAAGAAGCTGTCTTGCCCGAATATCTGACCCGTGAATGTACTGGTGAGAATCTTGCCAAAAGCCTGCTTGAGTTATTACAGGATGATGAGCTGTACCAAAGAACACAAGAAAAATTAAAGCGAACTATTGATAAAATGCGTGGAGGAGTTAGCAGCCCCAGCGCAGCGGCAGCGGAAAAAATTCTATCCTTGCTGGCATAAAACTATTTCAACTTGCCTTTGGCCTCGTCCCAAAGCGCATCCATTTCATGCAATGAAGATTGCTCAACGGTTTTACCTTTTGATTCCAGTGCTTCTTCAATATAGCGAAATCTTTGTATGAACTTCTGGTTCGTTAGTTCCAATGCCGCATCAGGATTCACATCCAGTTTCCTACATAAATTTATGCAAACAAACAATATATCCCCAAGCTCTTCATTTATATACTCAGAGCCTTTTCTAGCTTCTATGCCATGTTGCAATTCCTTGATTTCCTCTTGTAATTTGGAGAAAACAGGCTCCAGATCAGGCCAGTCAAAACCCACTCCAGCGGCCCTTTGTTGCAGTTTCAGTGCCCGCAAAACCGGGGGCAGGGTAGTAGCAATACCTGCCATAGTTCCATGCTCACCTTTTTCCTCCCGCTCTTGTGATTTGTACTTTTCCCAGGCGTGGGTTTGAGCTTTTGCGCTATCAATCGTGCTTGATGCAAAAATATGCGGGTGCCTGCGGATCATCTTGTCACAAATAGCGTTAACCACATCATCAAAATCAAAAGCGCCCAGCTCACTGGCTAATTGCGCGTGAAATACCGACTGAAACAGCAAATCCCCCAATTCATCGCGCAAATCATCCATATTATTGCGGGCGATAGCATCGGCCACCTCATAGGCTTCTTCTATAGTGTGTTGAGATATAGAGGAGAAGTCCTGCTCCAGATCCCACGGACAACCATTGTCCGGATCACGCAACTGCTTCATAATATCGAGCAGGCGAGTGATCGAAGGGGTGTTTTTCATCTCAAATCCCGTTACGCTTTTCCCAAAAGGTGAGGCGTATAAATAAAGCCAAAGCTTACAATTAGTATATTGTTATCTGGCGCTTTTAGCGGTTTTTATCTGAAAAGCGCTTAATAGCAGTCATTATCGCCTCAGCAGCCGCATCGGCAGGTTCCCAGCCACCGATTTTTACCCATTTCTCATGCTCCAGGTCCTTATAGTGGCTAAAGAAATGCAAAATCTGATCAATCATCACCGGCGGCAGATCGCCATATTCACGCACATCTTCATAATAGGGGTGGATTTCGCTAACAGGCACTGCCAGAATTTTTTCATCGGGCCCGGATTCGTCCTCCATCTGCAACATTCCCACTGGTCGAGCCTGCAAAATACACCCTGCAATCACCGGAACCCTGCCAACAACCATCACATCAATTGGATCACCATCCAGTGATAAGGTGTTGGGAATAAAGCCATAATTACCTGGGTAATACATCGCAGTATGCAGAAATCTGTCAACTTTCAGCGCGCCTGAGGTTTTATCAATCTCATATTTTACCGGAACTCCGCCCAGCGGAATTTCAATCAATACATTTACATCCCATGGCGGTGTAATTCCGGGGGTAATTTTATCAATATTCATGGCCAATTACTCATAAGTTGGTTGTTGCGCGGGGTTTTAGGGCGCTTTTGCCAAAACAACAAGAGAGCATTGCTGTAAATCTGGGTTTTGTGCAGCCTCATCGATAGTTTCATCGGATCGTCGCTGAGAAGTATCGCTGAGCTGCAACATATGCCTTTTGCTTAAAGGTAAACAATCATCGGCCAAATAGTTTGATTGCTGAAAATTAGCCAAAAGGGGTTTAGGTTTATGCACACAGGTTTTGCGCATAATATATATTATGTGTTGTTATTCTTGGCCGTAGCCCACATTTAACTTCCTGTTTTCAGTCACTAACATATAAAAGCTAAAGCATTAATATATGCGATTCCAACTGCACAAACTAAAATGTGCCGCAATCAGTTTACTCAGAAGCCTATTTCCATACCGTCAAATGCAGGCTCAACATTATCCGGCAATTGTTCCTTTAGAGTCATATAATCCATATCAATATGCATATTGGTGAGCACTGCCCGCTTTGGGGCCAGACGCTCGATCCATTGCAGTGCCAAATCAAGATGAAAATGCGTAGGATGAGGTTGCAAGCGTAAAGCATCCACAATCCACAAATCCAATCCTTTTAATAGATCTACGCTGTCTTTTGGAATATCTGATACATCTGGCGTATAGGCCACATTTCCAAAGCGAAAGCCAAGTGAGTGCACATTTGGCCCGTGATCTAGCAAAACTGGCATTACATTTACCTTCCCGCCGGGCCCGGTAATGGAAAAGCTTTCTCCGGAAGCAGGCATTTCATTAGCGTGTAAAATTGCTGGATATGCTGAATTTTCAGCCTGTTTGAATGCGTATTCAAACCTGCGGAATAAAGTGTGACGCGTAGCATCATCGAGATAAACCGGTATCATAGTTTCCATCAAATATGCAATTTGCCGCAAATCATCCAGGCCGTGAGTCTGGTCCGCATGATCGTGCGTGTATAAAACTGCATCCAGTGACCGACAATTTGCGGCAAGTAATTGCTCGCGCATGTCCGGGCTGGTATCCACCAAAATATCAGTCTGTCCTCCGGGCTGTTTTCGGCTTAATAATATTGAACATCTAGAGCGCCGGTTTTTAGGCTCAGTGGGATCGCAATCTCCCCAGCGATTACCAAGTCTTGGAACTCCCCCTGATGAACCACAGCCCAGGATTCGGACAATTGATTTGCAGCTTGTCATGGTCGTCTGGCTCGTGAAAAAAGTGCAAAAAACGCATCTGTAGTTAGTAAATTGCTCTGTTCGGTATTCCATCCCTTTATCTCAGCCAATTGATCGCGAACAAGTGGCAAGAATGCAGGCTCATTGCGTTTTCCACGATGAGGAACAGGTGTAAGATACGGGCAGTCGGTCTCCAGCATGATACGGTTATCGGGCATGATATCTTTGATTATTTCGCGCACACTCTTCGCATTTTTGAATGTACATATCCCATTTACCGAAAAATACCCGCCCAACTCCACTCCGGTTTCAGCCAGTTTTTTTCCGGAAGTATATGAGTGCAGCACAAACTCAAATGGTTGTTTTTTATGTTCATTTACTAAAATATCTTCCATATCATCATCGGCTTCGCGGGTGTGAATTACCATGGGCAGTTTTGTTTGTTGCGCAGCTTTTATATGGGTAAGGAAATTGGCGATCTGGTCATCTTTTGGGCTAAAGTCATAATGATAATCAAGGCCGGTTTCACCAATAGCAATAACATTGTTATCGCTTGCCATGGCAATAAGTGTCTCAATTTTCAAATCCTTGTGTCTTGCAGCGTAATGAGGATGCACCCCGACAGTGCACCAGCTATTTGCATGGGCCTTTGCCAGTTTTAGCACTGATTCAAATTCATTCATCTGGCAACATATATTAACAATAGTTGCGATTCCTGCCTGCTTAGCGCGCTTCATTACGGCATCAACATCCCCCTCGAAATCCGGATGATGCAAATTGGCATGAGTTTCCACCAGCATTATACGGTTTCCATTAGTTTTCCGGTACTTTTTGAGGCTTTTTGCAAATTCAGCACCATTTGGTGAAGGGCAATTACTGGATCAAGATTTATTCGGTTCAAATCATTTTGCAAAACCTGATTTTGCTCCGCCGCAGTAATCCAAGGCGATGCAGCATCTATGGTCCCGGATATGGATTTTGTTTTGATTTCCTGCTGCAAACGCGTTTGAAGCAAGTCAAGAAACAGATCCAAAGACTGTATTTCCTTTTTTGCCGACAGCCTGCCTGTCAGCTCATGCAGTTTTGTCTGATCCAGTCTTGGTAGTGAGTCAAAAATACGTTCAACTTCCTCCCAAAGCCCCTGCCCCTTGCTATTTGCAATTTGCGCAGCACGACCGGGGCATCCATTAGACAACCTGGCTGCAAGTTCGGCCTCTTCATGGCTTGCTCCGCAGTTTTGTGCGATCTCTGCAGCAATATTCAGACCAGGCGGCCGTAGTTTTAAGATACGGCACCGTGAAGTAATGGTTGGCAATAATCTGCCAGCCTGGTGACAAATCAAAATAAGCAAGCCTCTGTCCGGCGGCTCTTCCAGTGTTTTTAACAGCGCATTTGCCGCATTTCGGTTCAGATTGTCTGCGCAATCAATAATACAGATCCGCCAGCCATTTCCAGCAGCGCGGTTAGCAAATAGCTGACTGATTTCACGAATTTGGTCGATACTGATTTCATTACGCCATTTTTTGGTTTTATCATTCCAGCCATTGGTGATTATTTTGAGATCAGGATAGCTTCCTGCAGAAATTTGCCGACTTATGGGGTGATCAGGCTCTGATCCGAGTACACCGTTTTTTGAGTCTGGAGTAACACCAGATATCCGACGCGCCATGCGATAGGCCAATGTCGCCTTGCCAATGCCTTTTTGCCCGGTAATCAGCCATGCATGATGCATTTTACTTGTATTTAGTGCTTTGATAAAACTGTGCTCGGCAGCTTCATGGCCAAGCAGTTTGTGTGTATCACGAGGGTGTGGACAGTTCTCTACCTGATCTGGGGTAATCCCCTGCCCCTCCCTGCTCATAAGGTTAGCTCATTATTGAATTTATCGGCTACAAGCTGACAGATTTGTTCTGATATTTGGCCAATTGGCAAGCCAGCATCAACAACTGCGCAGCGATCCGGGTTTTCATTGGCAATTTGCAAATAACCGTTTCTGACCTTTTGGTAAAATTCTGCCGGATGTTTCTCAAATCTGGAAATGGTTTGCGCGCGACTGTTGACCCGGCGCAAGCCCTCATCAGGAGGAAGATCAAGAATAATAGTTAAATCAGGGGCAAATTCACCAAGAACTATGGAGTGAAGCTGTCTTATACGATCCAGCGGCACGCCACCTGCAAATCCCTGATAAACGGTGGTGCTATCAGCAAAACGATCAGATAGCACCCATACCCCTTCTTCCAATTTTGGTTTTATAATTGTTCTGACCAGTTCCGAGCGTGCCGTATACATGATCAACATTTCCTCCAAAGCTGACCACCTGCCGGTTGGCCCCAAAGTAACCAGATCCCGCAAAGCCTCTGCCATTGGGGTTCCCCCCGGTTCTCTTGTGCAGAGTGTTTCTTTTGCCATTTTGGACAAAAAGTGAGTAAGAGCCTTGATCTGTGTGGTTTTTCCAGCCCCCTCCCCGCCTTCAAATGTAATAAAACGACCGGACATGATATTATTGGGCACCTGGAGCACGAAGCAGTTTAACAAACCCGTGCCAGACTCTGGCAAAATATCCTTTTCTTGGCACATCAGCACTGGCGACAATATCAGTTTCAATAGCAGTTTGCCCGGGAATCTGAATGCGTAAAACTCCGATTTTCTGACCGGACTGTACCGGTGCCTGCACCGGGCCGCTATAGACGATTTGCGCGCGAACCTTACGGGCCGATGACTTAAACAGCCCAATAGTAACAGGGGATTTCACCTCCACTGCCACGGTCTTTTTAATACCCAGGGTCACAGGCACTACGCCCACGGATTTATCACCTAAAAACAACTCTTTTACTTCAAATTCCCGAAAAGCGGCTCGCATCAGGCGTTCGGATTCGCTGACCCGGTCCCGCTTGCTGTTAAGGCCGGCAACCACGAGAATACGGCGATTATCATTGCGCTTTGCCGATGCAACCAGCCCATATCCAGCTTCTTTTGTATGGCCGGTTTTCAAGCCATCAGCTCCATCAAATAACGCAAGTAATGGGTTCCGGTTAAAACGATTGGAAGGCGCAGCCTTGCACCAGTCAAACTCACGCTCGGCAAAATATTTGTAATACTCCGGAAATTTGGAAATAATCAATTCTGCCATCCTAGCCAAGTCCAGAGCGCTGGCCTGATGCCCGTCAGCTGGCCATCCCGTGGAATTCAAGAAATTAACGCTGGATAGCCCCAGCTCATGAGCCCTATCAGTCATCATCTGCGCAAAAGCCGTTTCAGAGCCACTGATATTTTCTGCCAATGTAATAGCTGCATCATTACCCGAAAGCACGATCACCCCTCTGATCAGGTCTTCCACACGCACCCGCTCTTTGGGGCGCAGACACATGGTTGAAGAGCCAGAACGAAACCCGCCCCGGCGCCAGGCATCTTCGGAAACACTAAATTCATCATCCAATGACAAGGAACCATCGCTAAGTCGTTCAAACACAATATAAAGTGTCATGACTTTGGTCATGGAAGCTGGAGGAATTGGCTCTCTTGCATTCTTTTCAAATAATATGACACCAGTCGTGCCATCCATAATTACGGCGGTGGGGGCCTTGGTTTGAAATTCCTGCGCATTAACCGATGCAATGGGGAAAAACAAAAACGTCAGAACAATAAAAATTCGCATGAACTCAACCAAATAAAATAAAGGGGCGACCTGTATGGCCGCCCCAATCATTGCACGATTCAACTGGTCAGGCAAAGCAAGAATTAGTTTTGCTGTGTGACCCTTGCTTTTGCAAATCCCGCCATAATCACTTCACGTTGTTGGGATTCAGCCTGACTTTTTTCGGCATATGGCCCAACCAGAACCCGGTAAATATACCTGTTATTTATCCATGCCGGTTGCACCATGGGTTTACCACTGACCCGCATTTTTGCCGCAATGCGCTTGGCCTTTTCCTGATCAGAAAACGCTCCAGCCTGCACAAACCATCCGCTGGCCGCAGTTCGTGGCTTGGATAAAGCAATCTTGTACTTTTTGCTAGGATCTTCCGGCCAGCCCTGTTCTGCTGGCTTATGTAATGCCGGGCGTGCCACAGGCTGCCTGCTCTCTTTTGGAGCAGATGCCATTGTTATAGGCGGTGGGTTTCCATTTAATGGCGCAGGCCCAACATATTCCACACGAACTTTGGTAATTCCAGAGGAATGATATCCCAACTCCTTGGCAGCACGTTTGGACAAGTCAATCAGACGATCATCAATGAAAGGCCCGCGATCATTAACCCGAACCAGAATTTGCTTCCCGGTTTTTAGGTTTGTAACCCGGACAACTGACGGCAATGGCAAGGTGGGATGCGCGGCCGTCATTGCGTTCTGGTCAAATATTTCACCGTTGGCAGTTAGTTTGCCGTGAAATTTTGGGCCATACCACGAGGCAATCCCCACCCGGTTATAGCTGTCATCACGGGCCGGAATATAGGTTTTGCCCATAATCGTATATGGCCGGCCGATTTTTTGATGGGCCTGACCTGTGGAGTTTCTGGCGCTATAGGACTTTGTCTGCCGTCCGGATTGTTTCAAATTGTCCTGGCCTGTGTGCTGGCTATAGTATTTCGGCGCCCCCCATGAACCGCCATCATTGGCAGAGTATTTATTTCCTGAGGCACAGGCCGTGGCCAATCCAGTGGCGCCGATAAGAATAAGGGCCCGGATAGTTCTTTCCGGGCTAAAGTTTTTTAAGCTAAAATCGAGAACCATTCTTGGTCTTCCTTGTTATTGGTCGCGTCATTGCACAACATCGCTGTCCCCGCTTGATCGGGTTGTTTGGATAAGGCGAACTTTAGGACAAGAATTTGAATCTTCGCTTAAATGGGATGGTTATTTTTTCATTATTACGATTGTGAAAAATTGATTTGAATGTGATTCAAACTTGATAAACCCCCGGCGCAAAGCACAAGTGTAAAATCATGCAAAAGAAAGCTTGCCCCACGTTCAACGACTTGCTACTTCCCTGTTTCGACTGTGCGGATGGGTGGCAGAGCGGTTGAATGCACTGGTCTTGAAAACCAGCGGGCGCGGAAGCGTCTCGGGGGTTCGAATCCCTCCCCATCCGCCACATTTCATGTGTATGCAATCGTTTTATAGTGGTAATTTGAAATGTATATTTTCAAACCCCACTTCCTACCCCACTTTCAAATTTTCTGATCCATGTGGACGTGCGTATGATCCACGGCCATATATATAGCACAAGAACACACCAAAAATCAATTCCAACCAAGGAAAATCAATGAATTACGACATTATCGGCGATATACATGGTCATGCCGACAAATTGGAAGGCCATTTGTAAAAAGAAGCGCTGCTCATGCCATGCTCGCGGCACAACTCAGGAACCGGCGTGCCCGCCTCTGCCTGCTTCAATATACCAATGATCTGGCTGTCCGAACATCTCGATTTCTTCATGTGAAATCTCCTCAATCCTGATTACGAGAAAATTCTACTTATCAACACCCTTAAAATTAGGGGGCATTACCGCATAGCGTCGGAAGATTATTCGGTAAACGGTCTTAACCAAGCAGTACAGGCTAGTTTTGGCATGATTGCCTATGATGCCCGTGGTAATATGACTTCTGCTGGCAATCGTAGTTATGGCTATAACATTTATAATCAGCTGACCTCAGTTAGCACCGTTAGCGGCCCGCCTACCCCTGAAACTCTAAGCTTTGCAACTTTTCGCTATGATGCCTATGGGCGCTTGCTCGAGACTGCTGGCACATCTGGTATTTGGCAGTTCGCATATTCTGGATCGCAAATGATTGCAGAGTTTAGCGGCTCTGGCTCACTTGTTGCCCGATATGTCTATGGGTGAGACGGGCGGAAAGGCCCCGGTGGGGCGTTTCTCCGTCGAACGCCCGAAAGCACGGACGTGCGAAGGGCCGGACTTGGGTTCTGATGAGGTGTTGATGCAATATAATGGCTCTGGAACCAGTAACCGTGAATGGCTGATTGCTGATGTCCGTGGCAGCATAGTTGCTATTACCGATAACACTGGCACGGTGACGCAGATCAATAAATATAATGCTTGGGAAGTGGTTGAATGGAATTCAAATTTTTGATCCGGGGGATCAAAAATAACTGTAGAAGGCCCGGCAGGGCGAGGTTCCAAATGTTAACAATGTCGGTCGTTTCCAGTATACTGGACAGATGTGGTTAAAGGAGGCAGAAGTTTATCACTACAAGGCACGCGCATACGACCCCTATATCGGACGGTTTTTACAAACTGATCCCATTGGCTATGGAGACGGCATGAACAGTCAA
>WFUF01000014.1 GCA_015485155.1 Robiginitomaculum sp.
CAGCATGGCCATTGACACTGAGATGACCTGTGGGCCTTGCCACAGTGCGATTCCAATAGAGATAACAATGCCGATCAGTCCGGCAAAATACAAAAGAGTAATAAAGAATGGCGAGACCATTCGCTTGAAGCCAAAAAAGGCTGCAAAAAATCCGGTTTCGGATGAGTTTTCATGTGACATTATAGTTTCCCCCCAGGAAAAGCCCGATATTGGGCTGGTTGATTATTTGTCTTTCTCAGTCTTTTGTATCTTGGCTGTCTGAGTCTGTTGGCTCGTTTGTAGATGTTGCATCATCAGAAGCAGGGCCGTTCTCTTTTGCGACATCATTGCTTTCATCAGGCAAGGCAATGACTTCACCTTGAGCTTCTTCTGTTTGAGCGCTTGCATCTTCGGTGGCAGGTTCTGTGGAAACTGTTTCTTCAACGACTTCCGCCTCAACGGTTTCCGCCTCAATTACGTCGTCTGCGACGGATTCTGTTTCACCAACCTCTGCTTCAACGACTTTTTCTACCACAGGTTCTGCTTCTGTAACTTCTTCTTTGGCAGGTTCTGTTGCAACAACTTCTGCTGCAACCGGTTCTGGCTCCACAGGTGGGGCAGGAATCGGCGCAATAGTAGATTGAACCCGTGCCGCAGATTCTGCCGCCAAAGCCGGTTTTTCAAGAGCTTCCTTGATATCGCCAAGGCGATTGAAAATACCAAATAGTACGATCAGCAGTTCACAATAAAACCGCCAGATTAGAATCGCCAATAATCCACATAGTAAAATCGCCACATAACCAAGGATCATTTGTGCAATATCAGGCAGGCTCAGCATAGGCATTGCCGGCATGGATTGTGGCCCCCTCCACAAGGCAAAACCGATGGCAAGAACGATTGTGATCAAGCCGACAAAATACAAAATAGTGATAAAAAACGGCGAGACCATTCGCTTGAAGCCAAAAAAAGCTGCAAAAAACCCTGGCCTTGATGATTCATTTTGCATATAGCCCTCCCTCAAAAGCTAGTGGCAATATAAATAAAAATCATCTTTATAGAAGGGTGTTTTGCAAAAACCGGCCTAATTTCAATCATAAGGACTATTTTTCGCGGATGACGGGAGGATATTCCAGTGATTCATTGATGCAAGCCCGGTTTTACCGCTGATTCGTAACTTCAGGAATTATTTTTCCGAGCGGATCTGGCGGCAAATCTGGCTGGATGCAGTGCATTTGCCGCCTGTTTTTCCAGCAGGGATGGCGTACCACAGATCAGGCTTATAATTTCTTCGGCCAGAATTGGCGCAAGAGTCAGGCCTCGTGACCCAAGACCATTTAGCATGAACAGACCCTGTTGCATGGGGGCATTGGCATAATCATCGAGCTTGCCCCAGTGCTTTTGTGCCCAATTGCCAATTTCTGCTGTTGGTACCGGCCCGGCCAGAGGCTGCATGTCGGGGCTGGCCGCCCGAAAACTGGCCCGGCCATCTATGGCGCTTATATCAATCTTTGCCGCCAGCTCAGGGACAAGTTGGGCAAGGTTTTTCAAATTACGAGCATTGTCAGATTGACAGGGTTCACTGGAAGTCATGTTTTGCACCCGGTCATGGGTTGCGCCAAACAAAACCGTATCCGGAGCAATGGGCACCATATAGGACTGGCCAAGTATCGGGGTTGCTGGCAATTCTTGTATGTTTTTTGCCGTTGAAACCTGTCCGCGCAGTATTTTTAACTTGGGCAGGCCCGGCACATTAATCTGGTCACAGCCCGTGGCCATAACCACTGCAGGTGCCCGGTCTATTTCTTTGCCCGCTGCATCAAGAGCAATCCACTGCCCGTTCTTGAACAGCAATTGTTCTACATGGGCCGAGATTATTGTGGTTGATTCTGTTAAAGAACAAACCGCCCTTTTGGGCTGTAAAATGCCGGCAGTTGGCAGCCAAAGCTCCCGGTCATTTTTTCCAGTCTGCATCATTTCTGCTGGCAGGGCTTCGGCCTGAACCAATGCGGTAAATTTTTCTTCTTGTTTTTTGTCGGTGGCAAGGCGCAGTAGCCCGGTTTTTTTGAACAGGTGCGGGCAGTTTTGTTGATAGAACGAGCAGGCATAGGTAAAGGCGGTGCGATAAAACCTGGCCAGTGGTGTGTCATCCAGATCCAGACGCGGGCTGACCAGACCGTGGGAATTGCCGCTGGCGGCACTGGCCAGGCTGGTTTTTTCTATCAGGCAATGGGGTAATTTGGCGCGGTTTAGTGCAAAGGCCAGACACGCTCCGGCAATTCCACCGCCAATTATCATTACCCTTGCTGGCCGTGTGGCAGCAGGTTTGTAATTTACTGAATTGACAAGCTGTGCTGTTAGCCGGTGTCGTTTGCGTCCGTATCCGGGTTTCTTATTTATATTAAACCCAACTTTTTCCAGACCCCGGCGTACAGATCCGGCAGCGGTATATGTGCCAATTTGGGCCATTGGCGCGCTAAGTCTGGCGATTTGGGTGAAGACTTTCTCATTCCACATTTCTGGATTTTTTGCCGGGGCAAAGCCATCTAAAAACCAGCTATCTACTTTTGCCGACAATTGAGGCATGACCTCTTTGGCCAGACCAAACAATAGGGTTAATGATACGCCAGAATCAAAATGCAAGTGGTGAAAGCCTTTTACTGGCGGCGGAAATCTGGATAGCAGTTCTTTTGATTCTTTTTTATAGGCGGCAAAGTTTTTAT
This sequence comes from Robiginitomaculum sp., assembly GCA_015485155.1. GTDB lineage: Bacteria > Pseudomonadota > Alphaproteobacteria > Caulobacterales > Maricaulaceae > Robiginitomaculum_B. The sequence goes on from WFUF01000014.1 coordinate 2,700, forward strand.
GCGCCTTTAGCATGTCGGATTTGGACATGGGCGCTGCCTCAATGGATATATAGTGCAAAGACTGATCTGCCAGAGCGCTTTGTTGCCACTTTGCCAAAGTTACCAGAAAGTTTAAGCCGGTACCAAACCCAAGCTCACAAATCACATGGGGTTTACCGCTTTGCCATCGCGTGGGCAAATCGCAGGCTTCAAGGAAAACCGTTTTAGTTTCCTCAGCTCCGCCTTCGGCAGAGAAATAGACATCATTAGTGGTTTTGTCTTCTGGTTCACCAGTATCAGAGAAGCGCAGCCGGGGCTTGGCCAGCCCTAAAAAGGCGGCTTTGTGCTGTTTCATTTTGTTTTCCAAACCCGGCTATATGAATAATGACAGGGTTGTAGGGTGTTTTTGGCTTTGGTTTTTTCCAATATATTTATACGGCCTCAATATTGGACAGGGCTTCTTCAAGTTCAGCAAAGCTGGGCTGGGCTGCTGTCGGGACAACGCCTCTGCCAAGCTCTACAGATATTTGAGCGGCATTGCCATGTAAGTGGGCAACCAGAACTGCTTGAATAATCTTGTAAAATGTAGCTTCTTCATCAATTACGGACTGCAAGCGCGCACCAAACGGGCCGACAAGCCCATAGGCAAGAAATACACCCAAAAAGGTGCCAACCAGCGCAGATCCGATCATCCGCCCCAGATATTCAGGGGGCGCTGTGATTGACCCCATGGTTTTTACAATACCCAGAACCGCAGCCACAATCCCAAGAGCAGGCAGGGCATCAGCCATGTGTTGCAGGGCATGAGCAGGCTCCAGCGCCTCATGATGGTGTTTTTCCAATTGTTTTTCCATGGCGTCCTCAACCTGATGGGGGTCTTCGAGATTCATGGTCATCATGCGCAAGGTGTCGCAGATAAAATCTGTGGCAAAATGGTCTTTGAGAATTCTGGGATACTCGGAAAAAATCGTGCTTTCCTGCGGGTTTTCAATATGGGTTTCAAGAGCGATTACGCCCTTCATTTTCATGGTTTTGGTCAAGGTGAACAGCAAGGCCAGCAGATCAGAATAGTCCTGCTTCTTCCATTTGGAGCCAGTTGTCATTTTGATTAGGCCCGCAGCAGTCGCCAAAGCGGTTTTGCCCTTGCTGCTGATTAGCAGGGCCCCAACAGCAGCACCACCAATCATCATCATCTCATAGGGTGCGGAGTGCAGGATTGGCGCCAATTGACCGCCAGCCAGAATAAATCCGCCAAACACCATTCCAAATACAACCAAAATTCCAATAATCTGAAACATCTTTTTTCTTTCCTGCAGATAAGCCTCAGCCGGGCGAGATTGTCCCGATTTGACACTATAATGGGTTGGAATGTTTAATGCAGTGTTTCCGATATGAATGTTTTATCGAATAGTTGCGAAACAGGCGCTTGCTATGATACACCCCCTTTCGACTGGTATGGATCAATCGCGAGGGAGCTGCGTTAGTTTCAAACGAACCAGGAGTGTTTAATGTTGAAGAGTAAATTGCTTGCTGTTGTTTTGGTTTTTGCAGGGTTCACCCCGGCTCTTGCTGATGGTGGTTGTCAGGCTCCAGACAAGCCAAAGTTACCTCTAAATGGAGCCACTATCACCTATGAACAGCTAAATATTGCGGCAAATCTGGTAAAGGCATATGCCAAGGCCAACCTATCCTATAAACAGTGTCTGGACAGTATTATCACCAAGCCCGAAAACTATAGTCGTGATAAATGGCGTTCGGCATTGCGGGCCTACAATCAAAGTGTGCCAACAGAAAACGCTATTTGGGGCCAGTATGAGAAGCTTTCAAGAGATTGGATTTCTGCCAATCAGGCGTCCAAACGCTAATTGCATTGTTCAAAGCTCTTTAGGTCAGTATTCAGGAATATCTCATGAACAAGTTTAATTTTATTGGATCGCTTTTCTTAATGGCAAGTGTTTCAACTGCGGCGATTGCTGTTGATGGGTATCGCCCGCAAAATGATGCGCAGCGAAATTACAAGGCTTGCCCTGCTGAGGCCATGGAAAAAGGGGTAAGGCTGGTAACTCCATTTTGCGGCAGCCTGCCCGCCCGTCCGGTATTTCCTGATTATGAGACCGCTTTTTCCGGCAAATTATCCCGGGCCGAGCTGGATGTGTTTTCGCAACGATTAAACCGTTTTAAGGCTCTGGTTGCACAATATCAGGTTTGTATCAACACCAGGGTGATGGCTGATGGTTCCTTGCCCACAAAGACACTGGATTATGCCGCCTGTGCTGATCAGTGGGCTGTAGGGCAAAAGGGCCAGTCGGCCGAAGAATGGGGTTTTTCGTGTCTGGGGCAGAATGATTGGGAAAACCCGGGCTCATCTGTGCCCTTGCGCTGTTTTGCCGAAGAAGAGTAGGCTGGCCGCAAAATAACAATCAGGTGAATCAGGATTTGCCATATGATTGCTTTAGGCAGCGCAGGACTTCTTTAGATCGGCAAGAATCGACATATTGCATTTGGCTTGCTGTTTTTGGTGATGCTGCTGGTTGGCGTCTCCAATTCCATGTTATTTGTGATCTTGCCTTATCTTACCCGGCAATTGGGTGCCGGAGAGATGTATATCGGCTTGATCTTTGCCGCCTCTTCTCTGCTTTATATGTTTTTTAGCCCGTTTTGGGGCTGGCGCTCTGATCATTTTGGTCGCAGGCCGATTTTGCTGATCGGTATTTTGGGCAATGGATTTTCCCTGTTAGCCATGGGGTTGGTTTCATCATGGATTGAAAGTGGCATGGCAACAGCGGCCATTGCCCTTGTTCTGCTGGCTTTGTCCCGGGCTATTTACGGACTTGTTGGCAGCTCCATGCAGCCGGCAGCACAGGCTTATATTGTAGATCGCACCAGCCGCGCCGAACGCACTGTTTTGCTGTCATTATTGGCAGCAGGTGCCGGTTTGGGCACAGCATTGGGGCCGCCATTGGCCGCATGGCTTGGCAGTGGTTTTGGCGTGCCCAATGCAATGTATTTTCTTGTTGCCTTGTCGGTAGTGTTCTTTGCATCGGTATCAATCGGCCTGCCTGAACATAAAAAGCCAACCGCGCGGAGGTTAAGCGGACGGGCATTACTGGATATGATTGTTGACACCCGCCTGCGTACCTTGCTGATGATAGGGGCGTTGAGCTGGATGGGACAGGGTATCTTTTTACAGACCCTGTTGTTCTTTTTGTCCGATCGTCTGGATTTGACAGCCCTGCAGGCGCTGCCGGTTTCCGGGACAATTCTGGCGGCCGGGGCGATTAGCGTACTGGTGATGCAATTTGGCTGCATTCCTTTGTTCAGACCAAATCCAAGACGGCTGATGGTTGTGGGTGCCGGGCTTGCAGCTTCCGGGGCCATGCTGATGATATTTGCAGCCTCTGTCTGGGTAATTGCCTTGGCATTTGTTCTTGCCTCTTCGGGTTTTGGTTTGCTGCGCCCCGGCATTTCCAGCGCTGCCAGCTTGCGGGTGTTTGACCATGAACAAGGCGGCGCCGCCGGATTGATCGGGGCAACGGCAGGGGCCGGTTTTCTTCTTGCTCCGTTTACCGGCTTGGCCCTTTATCAGTTTGTCGGGCCGTTTGCGCCATTTGCACTGCTAAGCGCCACCTTGGCCGGGGCTGTTATTCTGGCCATGATTCAGCCAATTGATCACAGCAATGAGCGATTTTGACCCGTTTCTGCTGTAAAAAACATAAATCTGATTCGGGTTTGTGTTACCCACAGCATAAATTAGCCAATTGCGATTGCTCCACCACTGGACAAGTGATGTCTCCAGTTGGCCCAGTTTCAATTATTTACCTGTCAAATAGCGTTTTGTCGGGGGCTTTGCCCCAACCCTTACATTATAACAGCTCTGGCAAGTGCGGGCGCCTTTTGCACTTATCCCCGTAGATCAAGGGTCAGTCAGTATATAGAAGGGTCATTTAAAGGTTATTTTATTACCAACAAGTGCTGTTTTGGTATGATTGCAGGGGGTATCAAGTATCACTCAAGGGACAGCCGAAAAATGGCACTGACCCTAATAGTGACCCTTCACGGTGACCCTTAAGAGTGACCCTCACCCGCAACCGTCACTTGCGACTTCGACCTTTAAGTCCATCCTTCCATTTGGAGCAGGGGAAATAGCGAAAATTTAGCAACCATCCTTAGCTTAAAAACCACATGGATGTATTTATGGTTCAAGCCAGTAATGACGGGGGAGTGCAATGTTACGTGCCTGGAATATGAAATTCGACTTAGCTGGGCGCAGGTTTTAACGTAAGTCCAGCATGGGACAATGGGGCAGATCAGACAATATGTCCAAACAGGCGCAAACGGCTTACCCCGCCATCTGGTATGATATTCAGGCGCACATGCGATATGGCTTTATCTGCAGACAGCTTGAAATTGTGTTCAGTATCCGCAGATAATTTTTGCTCATCCAGCAGCACATCCCAGTTTGAAGCCTCGGCCAGAATTTGCGCATCAGACATATCATCACACATGGCGGCCTGCAGGAAAAAACGGTCCGGATAATTGCCCTTAAAGTGTCTGGTGTCGAGCAAAACCTGCTCAATCACTCCGGGATGGGCCAGAGCCAAAACCGCCCAGTCATGCCCCGGTTCGCGGCGACGACGGGTTTCCCAGCCATCACCCATATTTTTGCCAATGCCCGGCGCAATCATATTCTCCGGCTCGCCAAAATGGGCATTGTTGCAACCAATTGGTCGACCGCCCTGTTCCAAAGCTGCCAGATCAAAAATTTCTTTAGTGGAAACCTGTGACCAGTCCCGTGCAATTTGCCCCAAGACCCGCAGTCTGGCTACTCCACCATCAGGATAGATATGCAGACGAATATGAGAGAACGGCCCGGATTGTTCACTGGTAAAACCTGCCTTATTGTCACCTTGTAACTCTGTTTTTGCTAAAATCTGCGTCCAGAGTTGTTCTGCCGGCGGAAATTCACCGGCAAACAGACAGGCCTCAACACTGGCAAATGGTGGAAAATTGCCGGTAAAATGGCTGGTATCAATTTCCAGCTCATAAATTCGCCCCGGCTGCCCAAGGCGAATTGTACAATGATCATGTCCGGACCCCCGTTTGCGGCGGCTTTCCCAGCCATCCATCCATTTACCGTTTTCATCATATTTTTCCGGGATGAACACAGGATCAGAAGGCAAGATAAGCCTTGATTTATCAGCAAAAAAATCATCGGTAGCGTGGACAACCTGTGCGCCAAGCCTGGGCTGGGCCAAATTGATAAGGGAATTGCTCATTGTATAATTTCCTCTATGCGAAAACCGGCAATAAGATCAATTTGATTTAATGCCTCGGCAAATTCATCTTCGGGCATGTTTTGCAGCCGAGAGGCCATTGCCTGTAGAATAGAGCTGCGATTATGCCCTTTTACAGCAATAATGAACGGAAACCCGAACCGTTCGGCATAGGCGGCATTAAGACGGGTAAACTCAGATAATTCAGTTTTTGAGCATTGATCCAGTCCCGCGCCCTTTTGCTCAGAGCGACTGGCCTCGGTCAGGCTTCCGGCCAAGGCTGCTTTCCCAGCCAGATCCGGATGCGCACGAATTAATTCCAACTGTTGTTCGTACGAAGCTGCGCGCATGACTTTGGACATTAAGCTGGCCAGACAAGCCGCAGATGTGCAATCGGGGTTTTGCGCCAATAAAGGAAAAGCGGCTTTTGCCACCCATGGTGAATGCTCATAAACACCGCCAAAAACCTTTATGAATTCTTTTTCGGTTAAATCCTGCAGCTTCATAAGGCCTTACCCTTATCAGGAAATGTTTTGCGCCAGTGCCGGGCTATTTCAATGCGCTGACACACCCAGACATCATTTTGAGCCAGCACATGACGTAAAAAACGCTCCAGCCCGGCCAGTCGCCCCGGCCTGCCAATAATCCGGCAGTGCAGGCCAATGGATAGCATTTTAGGCGAATTTGTGCCTTCGGCATAAAGCACATCAAAAGCATCGCGAACGTAAGAGAAAAACTGCTCGCCAGTATGAAACCCCTGGGCGGTACAAAACCGCATATCATTGGTGTCCAGTGTGTAGGGCACGACCAAATGCGAAGAAGCTTCTTGCGTTGACCAAAAAGGCAGATCATCAGAATAATCATCAGAATCATACAAAAACCCGCCCTCTTCAGCGACCAGACATCTGGTGTTGGCCGAGGTGCGCCCGGTATACCAGCCAAGAGGGCGGCTTCCCGTAAGTTCGCAATGCAGGGCAATGGCTTGCTGCATATGCTGTTTTTCTATTGCTTTTGGCACGTCTTGATAATTGATCCAGCGCAGACCATGGCAGGCAATTTCATGGCCTGCCTCTAAAAAGGCCTCGGTAACAAGAGGGTTCATTTGCAAGGCTTTGGTAACGCCAAAAATGGTCAGTGGCACCTGATATTTTTCAAACAATCGCAACACCCGCCACACACCGGCGCGGCTGCCATATTCATAAAGTGATTCCATGCTCATATGCCGATCGCCAATTACCGGCTGTGCGCCAATGATTTCAGAGAGAAAAACCTCTGCACCATCATCGCCATTTAGTACGCAGTTTTCTGCTCCTTCTTCGTAGTTGAGCACAAATTGCACAGCGATTTTTGCAGATCCCGGCCATTTGGGGTGGGGGGGATTACAGCCGTATCCGACCATTTCGCGTGATTTTAGATTTTTATTCACCGGAATTCCCTATTGCATTGCTTTAGAGTATCAATATAGCCAACAAGGCCAATTGCAAATAAAACAGAACAGAAGGCAGAATATGAGTGGACTGACAACCCATGTTTTAGACACCGCAGAAGGCATTCCGGCACAAGGGGTAAGACTTTGCCTGTATCGGGACTCGGATAATCTGCCACTGGGTGAATTTGAAACCAATTCCGACGGCCGCTGCGACCAGCCATTGCTGGAGACTGCGCAGGCCGGTGTATACCGGCTGGAGTTTTTTGTTGCAGATTATTTTCGCGGCCGGGGACACAAGCTCTCCGAGCCGCCATTTTTGGACAGAATCATTATTCGCTTTGGCATAGCTGACCCCAATATGCATACCCATGTGCCGCTATTGGTTTCACCCTTTGCCTATTCCACCTATCGCGGTAGCTGACCCGTTATGGTTGAGGATAATTCCATCCGCTTCCTGCTCAATGGGCAGATCGTATGTGTAACACCAGATGATCCGCATATGAGCCTGTTGCAATACATCCGCGAACAGGCGGCTCTTTGTGGCACCAAGGAGGGCTGTGCCGAAGGTGATTGCGGGGCCTGCACTTTGGTTGTCGGTAAAATAATAGATGGAGAAATTAAATACCGGGCGCTTAATGCCTGTATCTTGTTGTTGGCGCAAATTCATGGCTGTGAGGTGATAACGGTTGAAGGATTACAGGGCGAAGACGGCGCCTTGCACCCGGTACAGCAGGCATTGGTGGAATTTCATGGCTCGCAGTGCGGCTTTTGCACGCCGGGCTTTGTGATGTCGCTCTATGCCCATTATCGCAACCAATTACCTAATGACAGGCAGAGCCTGAAAATCGCTCTGGCCGGGAATTTGTGCAGGTGTACTGGTTATGGGCCGATAATTGCTGCCGGGCAGGCCATGTACGGTTATCCAAAGCCCGTTGAACCTGATAGTTTGAAGATCTTGCAGACAATAACCGGAACACCGCAACAAGATGAGCGGCTATTTGCCCCGACAACAGAAACGGATTTGCAAGAATTATTGCAAAAATACCCCGATGCTGTTTTGTGGGCCGGAGGCACAGATGCCGGATTGTGGCTGAGCAAGCATTTGCAGGATATTTCCAGCATTATCCTGCTTGGCAATATTCCAGAGCTTGATTTTATCCGCGATGACGAAAGCGGTCTGCATATTGGTGCCACCATCCGCTATGCTGATGTGATAGAACTGTGCGCCGACAAATGGCCGGCAATGGGCGAAGTCATGCGCAGGATCGGTTCCACCCAGATCAGAAATTCCGGCACTATTGGCGGCAATATCGCCAATGGCTCGCCAATCGGGGACATGGCTCCCATGCTGATTACCATGGATGCCAGACTAAATTTAGCCAGCGCTGAAGGCATTCGTGAAATTCTTTTGGAAAATTATTTTCTGGAATATGGCAAACAAGACCTGCGCCCAGGTGAATATATTCACAGTATTTTTATTCCCAAACCCGCCAGGGACATTATTTTTCATGCCTGGAAAATTTCAAAACGCTTTGATCAGGATATCTCAGCCGTTTTGGGAGCTTTTTCATATGAGCGCAAAAAGGGCAGAATAAATAATTTGCGCATTGCCTATGGCGGCATGGCAGCAATACCAAGACGTGCGTTTCTTGCTGAACAAGCTCTTGAGGGCACTTGCGCCGATGATACCAGCATCGCACAGGCATGTCAGGCACTAATTAGGGACTTTACCCCGCTTGACGACATGCGTGCATCGGCAAAATACCGGGAACAGGTGGCAAAAGCGCTTTTGAACAAGGCCTTTCAGGATAATCCGGTATCACTGGCCACGGATAAATATCAATATGAGTGAATCTGTTAAAAATGTCGGTCAACCTATGGAGCATGACAGCGCTTTGGCTCATGTAACCGGTCAGGCACTCTATGTGGACGATCTGGCAGAGCCTGCTGATATGTTGCATCTGGCCTTTGGGCGCTCCACGCAGGCACATGCGAAAATTTTGTCTATGGATTTGAGCAAGGTTCGGGACTTTCCCGGTGTAACCGCCGTGTTTTGTGCAAAGGATATTACCGGCAAGAACGATGTCAGCCCAATGGCCGGCGATGATCCATTATTCGCTGAAGATACCGTCATCTATCACGGACAGGCCCTGTTTGTGGTAGCAGCATCAAGTCAGCGGATTGCCCGTAAAGCAGCCAGACTTGCCAGCATAACCTATCAGGAATTACCTGCCATTTTAGACATAGCCGCCGCAAGACATGCCAACTCACGTCTGGAAGATACCCAGATAATGAGCGCAGGCAATGCACGGGAGGCCATTTTAAGTGCCAGCCATATTGTATCCGGGTGTTTGAATACTGGCGCGCAGGATCATTTTTACCTTGAGGGCCAAATTGCTGTCGCCATTCCCGGTGAAGCGCAAAGAATAAAAGTTATATCCTCAACCCAGCATCCCTCGGAGGTGCAAGCTGGAATCGCACATGTACTGGCGCGCGCCTCAAACAAAATAACCGTTGAAGTGCGGCGTATGGGCGGAGGCTTTGGCGGCAAGGAAACCCAGGCTCTGCTTATTGCAGCGGCCGCCGCTTTGGTTGCTGACAAAACCGGACGAGCTGCAAAACTGCGTCTGGATCGCGATGATGACATGGCAATGACCGGGAAACGTCACGGCTTTGAAATGAGCTATAGGGCCGCTGTGGATGAGCAGGGAAAAATACTTGGCATAGAAATGGATCTGGCTTCGGATTGCGGCTGTTCCACGGATCTGTCCCCGGCAATCAATGATCGGGCCATGTTCCATGCGGACAATGCCTATTTCCTACCCAATATAACCATCCGCTCTGAGCGATTTCGCACCAATAAAGTCTCAGCCACCGCATTTCGCGGGTTTGGCGGGCCACAGGGAATGATGCTGATCGAGCGGGTTATGGATCATATTGCCTCCGAAATGAAGCTGGATCCCTTAACAGTCAGACAGCGTAATTTCTACAGCAAAGACAATAATATCACGCCCTATGGGCAACAGGTTCATGACTTTGAAATTCCTGAGCTGGTAGAAGAGCTCGTCAAAACCAGCGATTATAAAACCCGCCGCCAGCAGATATCCAAATGGAACCAGGGCCAGCAATTAAAAAAGCGTGGGATCAGCCTGACCCCGGTAAAGTTCGGTATTTCCTTTACCACCACCTTTCTTAATCAGGCCGGGGCTTTATTGCATGTTTATCGTGACGGCTCAGTGGCCTTGAACCATGGCGGCACCGAAATGGGACAGGGCCTGTTTATCAAGGTGGCACAAATTGTCGCCGATGTGTTTGGCTTGCCGGTAACGGCTATTGAAAATTCGCCCACCACTACCGACAAGGTTCCAAATACCTCGGCCACAGCGGCCTCTTCGGGATCGGATCTAAATGGAATGGCGGCGTATATTGCTGCTAACACCATACGGGATAGATTGGAAGAACTGATAATATCAAAGCATAATTGCACAAAAGATCAGATAGTGTTTGCAGATGGTCATATCTGTTTTCCCGGCGGAAAAATGACATTTGCGGAGCTGGCGGAGCTGGCATATTTGTCCCGGATATCGCTTTCTTCCACCGGGTTTTATGCGACACCTGATATTTTTTATGATCGCAAAACCCATAAGGGCAAGCCGTTTTTATATTATGCCTGCGGTGCGGCAGTTTCAGAAGTGGAAATAGATATAGCCACCGGAGAAAGCCGGGTATTGCGGGTTGATATTTTGCACTCGACAGGAAAACCCTTAAACCCGGCAATTGACCTGGGTCAGATCGAGGGCGGATTTATACAAGGAATGGGCTGGCTTACTTCTGAGGAAATTTGCTTTGATGATAAGGGAAAACTTACCACCCATGCGCCATCAACCTATAAAATACCCACAGCAGCAGATCGGCCAGATTATTTTAATACTGCCCTGTTTAACAGCAAATACGAGGAGCCTAAAACCATTGGCAGCTCCAAGGCAGTAGGTGAACCGCCGTTTATGCTGGCAATTTCTGTGCACAGCGCCTTGCGCGCAGCCATTGCCGATGCACGCCAACACAAGGACTTTACCCCCTTAAATGCACCGGCAACTCCTCAGAACATTTTATCAGAATTGCTGGCAAAATGAGCCCGCACAACCGTCCGCAAGTGCAAATTACCCTGGTAGAAACACAAGGTTCATCCCCGCGCAATGCCGGGGCAAGAATGTATCTGTGGGACAACGGACAGTCCGGAACTATTGGCGGCGGCGAGCTGGAATTTCGTGTAAGCGCAATTGCAAGGGATATACTGTTACAAAAAAAAGCGCTGCCAAAATTACTGGATTTTCCTCTGGGCCCGGTTCTTGGGCAATGTTGCGGCGGGTTTGTACGGGTACTTATTGAACCAAGTCCTGAAAATATTTCGACAAGCGCGGACATGGCGGTTTTAACCTGTTTGCAAACTGGCAAAAAAACCTTACAGCCGCAAAGCGGCCCGGCGGGGAAAATTGAAATACTGGACAAAAACCAAAGGGCCTGCCCAAAGCTAACGGCATTGGATGAATGCAGGTTTGTTCTGGAACAACCGGCCATCAAGCCAAGGCACGTATATATATTTGGTGCGGGGCATATTGGATCAGCATTGATCAAAGTTTTAGAGCCAACCGGATTTAAGCTGCACTTGATTGATGGGCGCAAAGACTATGGTGACGATAATTCAGATGACCCGGTGCAAAGAGCCATAGAAGCCCCGGCTAATGCCCTGTTTGTAATTCTTACCCATTGTCATGATCTTGATTACCAATTGTGCCGGTGTATTTTGCAAAAATCGGGGCTGCAATTCTGTGGACTGATTGGCTCTGCTACTAAAGGAGCGAGATTTGTCACAAGACTTAAAGCCGATGGGCTTAGCCAGAAACAAATTAGTAAGTTAACCTGCCCCTTGGGACTAAGGAATATTGGAAACAAGGATCCAGCAGAAATTGCCATCGCCATAGCCGCGCAATTGTTACAGAAAAGGGAAAATAAAACCGATGGAAATTGATATTTTACCGTGGGTGTCCATGGCCTTGCGCTGGCTGCATTTAATCGCGGGCATTGCCTGGATAGGATCCAGTTTTTATTTCATATGGCTGGATAATTCCCTGCGCCCCGAAGCAGACGAAAAACAATCCGGGGTCACTGGTGGCCTGTGGGCAGTGCATGGTGGCGGTTTTTATCACAAAAAGAAATACACAATAGCACCGGATCATTTGCCCGACACCTTGCACTGGTTCAAATGGGAGGCTTATGTCACCTGGCTAAGTGGAATTGGATTGCTGGTTCTGCTTTATTACTGGCAGGCGGATCTATATTTGATCGACCCGTCAAAAATAGCATTTGGCCAATGGTCTGCTACAGGGTTTGGCCTTGGTATTTTAGCCGCTGGCTGGATTTTCTATGACGGGACATGTCGTCTCTTTAGCAAAACAAATAGTCTTGTCTCCGGAGGTTTATGGTTTGCGTTCTTGGTGCTTGGCGCATTTGTCTTAACCAGGGTCTTTACTGATCGCGGCGCCTTTATCCATGTGGGAGCCATGATTGGAACCGCCATGGCTGCCAATGTGTTTTTAATAATTATTCCTAATCAGAAAAAAGTGGTAGCCTCCATGTTAAATGGCGAGCCGCCCAAGGCAGAATTGTTACGCATGGCCAAACAGCGCAGCGTGCACAACAATTATATGACCTTGCCAGTTTTGCTGATTATGGTTTCTTCGCACTATCCCAATATAACCGGCCATCCCCTTAACTGGTTGTTGCTGGCGCTTTTATCTTTAAGCGGAATAATTATTCGCCATTTTTTCAACCTTCGCCACAAGGACAAGGTTTTATACCCGATATTGCTCGTCGGAATCGGCTTGTTTGTGCTTACCATGATTTTTGCATCATTTAGTGATAAAAAGCCAAAACCTGCCTTTAACACGGTGAGCTTTAACGAAGTGCAGGAAATTATTCAACGCAACTGCACAGCCTGCCACAGTGCCAATCCAACCCATTCCATTTTTAGAAGTGCTCCGATGGGGCTGGCTCTGGATAGCAGGGAAGACATTGAAAAATATGCCGATGGTATTTACCAAAGAGCGGTAATAAGCAAAACCATGCCTATGGGAAAAGACCATAATATGAGCGATGAAGATCGGCAGAAACTGGGCGTGTGGATTGAAAACTTGCGAAATGGGTCATGAATAAAACCATAGCTGCACAGGCTTTGACCGCCGAAGATTTTGCGCCATTTGGCGATGTTATTGAAGCTGCTGGAGATGCTGTTGTCATAAATCAGGGCCAAACCATACGCTTTGATGATCTGGCAGAACTGCAATTAACGGGCAAAGGTGGCAAAGCTGCACTTAGTATATTTAGAACCAAACCCTTGCCCCTGCCATTGCTGTTACGGCAAATGGAGTGCCACCATCTTGGCAGTCAGACTTTTGTGCCCCTGTCTGCAAAACCATGGCTGGTAATAGTTGCCCCCAGGGGTAAATTTGATCAGAATCAAATGCGAGCCTTTCTCGCCTCCGGCAAACAGGGGGTGAACTTTCATCCTGGGACATGGCACCATTTCTCATTGGCGCTTGGTGAAATTTGCGAATTTTTGGTAATTGATCGCAAATCTGAGGAAAGTGATTGCGAACAGGTTGAACTATCCCCGCCAATAGAGGTGACAGGCCTGCCATGAGTAATAAAACCGCCCATCGCGGGCCCATAGCCCATATTACTGAAGACCCGGCACTGGTCGGTCATGAAAAGGCTATTTCCTATTTTGAGGACGGCTGTCTGCTGGTGGAAAATGGTCGGGTTATAGCTTGTGATGACTGGCAAAGAATCAATCCGGATAATGCCGAATGGGCAATTATCAACCGTGAAAACTCACTGATCCTGCCCGGATTTGTCGACAGTCATATTCATTTTGCACAAACAGATATTATCGGCGGCTATGGCCGGGACCTGCTGCACTGGTTGCATAAACATGCCTTTCCAATAGAGCAGAAAATTGGTGCAGATCAGACATATGCCGCAGATACTGCTAAATTCTTTGTCGATGAGTTAATACGAAATGGCACCACTTCGGCATTGGTCTTTGGCACTGTTCACGCCCATTCTGCAGATGCAGTATTTCAGGCGGCTTTAGCCAAAAATATGCGCTTGATCGCCGGAAAAGTATTGATGAACCAAAATGCCCCCGAAGAGCTGTGTGAGCCGATGGCAACAGGGCACGCCAAGACCATAAGCCTGATAGAAAAATGGCAAAATCGAGGGCGTCTGGGATATGCTGTTACCCCGCGATTTGCCCCGACCAGTTCATTTGAGCAATTAAAAGATGCCGGGACTTTATTGCATGAATATCCCGATGTTCTGCTGCACACCCACCTTTCAGAAAATGCGGGAGAAATAAAACTGGTGGCCGAGCTGTTCCCGGGCTGCAAGGACTATCTGGAAGTATATGAGCGGGCCGGACTGGTGGGTGAGCGCTCGGTTTTTGCCCATTGTATTCACTTGTCTGATGATGAGCGCAAACGAATTGCCAGAGCCGGTGCCAGTATTGCATTTTGCCCTACGTCGAATCTGTTTTTAGGCTCTGGCCTGTTTGATCTTTCAAAGGCTCGAAACTGCGGGATCAATGTTGGCCTTGGGTCAGATATTGGTGCAGGGACAAGTTTTTCGCTGCTTGATACCCAATTGGAAGCCTATAAAGTCGGGCAGTTACAGGAAACCCCCTTACATCCGGTAGAGGCATTATACCTGGCCACACTCGGCGGAGCGCGGGCTTTGCATATTGAACAGAAGATCGGGAATTTTGAATCAGGAAAGGAAGCTGATTTCATTGTGCTGGATCTGGGTGCAACCGAACTGCTGGCCCGGCGCACGCATAATGTTACACAAATAGCTGAGCTTCTGTTCTGTTTGTCGGTATTGGGCTCAAAACAGGCTGTGGCCGAAACCTGGATAGCCGGAAAAAGCGCTTATAAAAAGTAATCAGGCATAAACACCATTTTTTTACTGATTTGTGCCATCATGTGTGCATGAAACATCCATTGCACTTTATCAATATTGCCCTGATTGGGGTTTTTATCTTTTGCACTGCGCCAGCCATGGCAGCGCCTTCATCTGGCAGTGAGGATAAAGAATCAAAAATCGACAGCGCCCGCCCAAATTACATTGAATTTCCACAAATGATGTCCACCGTTCTTGATGGATACCGGGTGCAGGGCATGGTGGTGCTGGGATTTGGCTTAGAAATAGAAGACAAAGAGCTGCGCGAGAAAACCAGAAAACTACTGCCGCGCCTGCAAGATAAATATACCCGCGAGCTTAACCGCTATGCCGGGACTTTGTATCGCTTTGGCGAATTGCCCGATGCCCAATTGATTTCAAAACGAATGCAGTTTGCAACCGACCAGATGCTTGGCGAGGGCAATGCCATATTTCTTATTTCAAACCTTATGGTTAGAGGAAAATAGCCAATTATTG
The DNA here is from genome assembly GCA_015485155.1 of Robiginitomaculum sp. GTDB lineage: Bacteria > Pseudomonadota > Alphaproteobacteria > Caulobacterales > Maricaulaceae > Robiginitomaculum_B. The sequence goes on from WFUF01000014.1 coordinate 17,874, forward strand.
GGCGCTCATTCCACCATCAATTTTTAATTCGATTCCGGTAATAAACTTGCTTTCATCCGAAGCCAGAAAAACCGCAGCATAAGCAACGTCTTCTGGTTCGCCAATGCGCCCCATTGGAATACCCCGTGCCAGCATCTTGTCACGTTCGGCATCACTTTCAATCCCTAATGCCTCGCTGATACCATCAAGTATTGGGGTTCTGATAAACACCGGATGAATGGAATTGGAGCGAATTTCATAACCGGAACTGGCACAGTGCAAGGCTACAGATTTTGATAACAGCCAAACGGCTGCTTTTGCTGCATTATAGGCTGCCATTGAACCTGCTGCGTACAACCCGGCAATAGAAGACATGTTTATAATTGACCCGGGCTGGTTTTGTCTTAGATATTTCATCGCATGCTTACAGCCTAAAAATACTGAATCTACATCTACATCCATTACCCTTTTAAAATTATCCAGACTTTCGTCTTCTACCGATGCCATGACCCCGATACCGGCATTATTGACCAATATGCTAATGCCGCCCATGGCTTCATTGGCCTGCTCCAGCGCGCTGATCCATTGATCTTCTCTGGCAACATCATGAGCAAAGGCCGATGCCGAGCCCTGCCTGATTGAATTTAATTCAGCCGCAATTTTACTGGCACCGGGCAGATCAATATCAGTTATTGCCACCTGTGCCCCCTGCTCGACGAACATTCTGGCAATGGCCACGCCAAGTCCGCTGGCACCACCAGTAATAAACGCCTTCTTTCCTGCCAGCCGTTCACTCATCATCATTTTTCCTTGCAATTTGATCCATGAATTTTGCCATTTTAATATCCCGTTGTGTAACACCATCCGCATCATGAGTGCTGAGCAGAACCTCAACCCGGTTGTAAACATTAAACCATTCTGGATGGTGATCCATTTTCTCTGCCAGCAAGGCAATGCGGGTCATAAAGGCAAAGGCCTGATTAAAGTCATCAAACACAAAGCTTTTTGTAATGGCATCACGGGCAATATCGGCACTCCATCCAGACAACTCCGTTAGTGCTGTGTTGGCGCCCAGCTTTTCAATCATTGCAAATCCTTTTCTGTTTTGTTCATCAGCTATTCCTTAACACCCTTTTGGCAATATGGACAAATAAACATCAATTTGGAGCATGTCATGACGCATTTCCTAGTTTCCGATGAAAATCCAGCTGGACACAAACTAGAAGATTTATTGTGCAATTTACGAGCTGACATTATCAGCCGATGCAATAAAATTACCAATGACCAGCGACCAGAAGCAATGGCCGTATTGTCTAACAATGTGAAAATTCTTGATCATTTGACCGAGGCTATTATTCTGGCAACTGAATCCACCAGAATTCTGGATCGTTCTTTTGGCCCCTCTACATCAGAAAAAGGCGGCCCGGCAAGAATTGGCATTTAGGGACCAGGGTGGAACCCGTCCCTAAAATAGCGAAGCGGTAGGATATTAAAGACTCCTCAAGCAGCGAAGCGGAAGGATATTAAAAGAGCCTCCCGCTTTTGCTAGAATGTGGATGCAAAACTAATCAGCATCGGAAGTCTGCAGTTTTTCCAATGCTTCTTTTTGTCCTTGCAGATTGTACCCGGCGGCACTGGCCGCGGCAATGACCTGTTCTGGTGTTTGATTTCCAGCCCTTACTTCTGATAATGCCCAGATAGTAATAGCGCGAGTGCCAGAGCGGCAATAAGCCAGAGTTGGCTCATCAGAGCGGGCCAGTTCTGCGCTTAAAGCATCAAAAACTTCCTCGGTGAGGTTCCCCGGACTAAATGGCAGATTAACAAAAGTCAGACCCAGACGCTGTGCTTCAGCTGCAATATCCGCAGATAGCGGCTGCCCTTTTTGCTCGTTGTCCGGGCGGTGGTTAATGATCCTAGTAAAACCGGCATCGGCAATTGCTTTTATATCTTTTATTTGAATTTGCGGGGATACAGCATATTTTTCCGTCACAGGCCGCAAGCCAGCCTGCTGCGCCATTTGCCTGTCATAAACAGCTGCAGGAATATTGGTGCCGGTAACCGGTTGCTCAGCTTGACTACAACTGGTGATGGCGGTCAGTAAAATTACTGCAAAAAGCAGATGCACACCTAGGATTCTTTTTAACACAGTCATGGTTTTTTCTTCCGTTTTACTCGTAATATCTTCCCTCTTCGCCTAGTTTTCACTGGATTTTAGTGCATCGCAAGAGCCCTCACAAAAGTTTGTAGGGATATTTTTGCTTTCGCAACAAGCGCCTGTGTTCATTCGTTGACTTGTGCCCGGTGTCATGGAATTGTGCCGTTTTTCCAACACAGAAACGTAGAATAAATGTTTGCTTACCTAGTTCGCCGGCTTTTTGTGGCAATTCCAACATTGTTCGTTATAATAACTTTGGCATTTTTTTTGATGCGGGCAGCTCCAGGAAGCCCGTTCGATCTTGAACGACCCATGCCAGAGCGAATCAAGCAACGGATTGAAGCCAGCTTCCATCTAGATAAGCCGATTTACGTGCAATATGGCTATTATTTGAAGGGCCTGGCTAAAGGCGACCTTGGGCCATCAATGAAATACAAGGACAAGGATGTAGCCGATCTTATCCGCGAAGGTCTGCCCATTAGTGCCACTATTGGCGCATCTTCAATGTTACTGGCCATGCTGGTTGGCAGCCTGTTAGGATCCATTGCTGCGCTTCGTCAGAATACCGGCATGGATTATGCTGTGATGGGATTTTCCACCACCGGGATAAGTATTCCAACCTTTGTGACCGGGCCGGTGATGGCCCTTGTATTTGGAGTGTATTTGCACTGGCTTCCTACGGGTGGGCTGGATCGTGGCAATATGACTTTTCAGAATTTATTGATGCCAGTGGTGACTCTTGCCTTACCACAGATCGCAATTATTTCGCGTCTAACCCGGGCCAGCATGATTGAAGTTTTGCGCTCAAATTTCATTCGTACCGCCCATGCAAAGGGTCTTTCTGAGCGCTCAGTTTTATTAGGACATGCTTTGCGGGCAGCGGTTCTTCCATTGGTAAGCTATGCTGGCCCGGCAACCGCAGCCTTGCTTACAGGAACTTTGGTTGTTGAGCAGATTTTTGCCCTGCCCGGTATTGGCCGGCAATTTACCATTGGTGCCCTGCAGCGGGATTATACTGTGGTGATGGGGGTAGTGATTTTGTACGCGGCCCTGATTATTACATTTAATTTGCTGGCTGATTTAATATATGGTCTGCTCGATCCAAAAGTGAGATACCGCTAATGAGTGCGATGGTCGGAAACAATGCGCCGCTGGAAGAGCGCCTGAAACAAGCTGCCGAAATTCAAGGAAGATCCCTGTGGGAGGACGCAAGGGCACGTCTGTTCAGAAATAAAGCTGCTGTGACCTCGATGATTTTGCTGGCGACAATTACCTTGCTTGCAATTTTAGGCCCTTATCTGTGGGTGCATGACTATGACACCGTTTATAAGGATCGGGTGGCCTGGGCTCCTACTTTGCAATACTGGCATTTTTTAGGAACCGATGCTCAAGGCAGGGATCTATTTGTACGCTTGCTGATGGGATTGCGGGTTTCATTGGCTGTGGGACTGGTTGCTACGGGAGTTTCCTTGTTTATTGGCGTTTTGTGGGGTGCCACGGCTGGCTATGTTGGCGGCAAGGTAGATGAGGCGATGATGCGGGTGGTGGATGTGCTTTATGCCATGCCGTTTATCTTCTTCGTTATTATTTTGATGGTGGTGTTTCGCGATATGACCGCAGGTAAACCAGCATTGAATATACTGCTTATTTTTGTGGCTATTGGTGCCGTTGAGTGGCTGACCATGGCGCGAATTGTACGTGGGCAAACCATTGCCTTAAAGGGCCGGGAATTTATCGAAGCGGCTGAAGCTGCCGGTGTGACTCCGCTAAAAATCGTGTTGCGCCATATTGTGCCCAATGTACTTGGACCGGTTGTGGTCTATGTGACCTTAACCATTCCAGCAGTAATTCTGGCTGAAAGTTTTTTAAGTTTTATCGGGCTAGGCGTACAAGAACCGCTAACCTCGCTGGGTAAGTTGATCAATGACGGGGCCAAAGATATGGAAACCTTGCCGTGGACGCTGTTCGTGCCTGCGATCACCATGATGGTCACTCTGTTCTGTTTTAACTTTATTGGCGATGGCTTACGCGACGCTATTGATCCCAAAGACAGGTAGGATCCATCAGCTGCTATGGTAGCAAGGTCTATTTGCAACAGCAATCTTTACCCTGGGCCCATTCAAAAGCTGCGTCAGCTTCTTTGGCATCAAACAGTTTGACCTTGCCCTTGGATACCTTGTCGAACAATTTAGCTGATGCGCCGACCCATTTTGGCGCCCCCACTAAAGCCCAGCGCTCAAAATGATTCCAGTGAGCAAAACAAAGTTTGGCATCATCAATAATCGCCTTGCTTTGCCAGCCCTCGAAATGATCGCCCCACTCCAGCACCAGACGCACCTTGCCGTCTCGTTTGACCCGTTCTTCAATAGCCGGCATCAGTACGCTCTCATAGTCCTCGGCGGTTAACTTGCCGCTGACTTTAAGTCCCAAAACAAGATCATTTGAGTTTTCAAGAATTTCAATCATTATTTTCTCCATTCAACTTGCCCGCTCCTTTAAGATAAGCATGGTTTTTTCAAATAGACCCCGATGCGGCAATGCAGCGCAGTCAACGATATTGCCTGTAAGTCAGATGGGTATTTTCCTGTTAAACAAGAGCTTGCGCAGATCAGCTAAAAAAGCCTACTCTCGCAATTAATCATCTATAGTGCTTGATGCCGGGGTTTTGTCGAAATTGGGGGTAGTTCAATGTGTTTTTCTGAACCGGTAAGCTTTATTGCCGGTGGTCTATTGGTCACCGGCGGAGCATTTGCAGCATATAAAGCATGGAAGGTGAACAAGCGCTATTTGCCAGTATCCATGATGCCTGTATTTGCGGGCATACAGCAATTTATGGAAGGATATGTCTGGATGGGCCTGAACCATTCTGATCCAAACCTGACCTGGTGGGGGGCAATGGGTTTTATATTGTTTTCCTGGTTGATGTGGCCGACATGGATACCTTTTAGTATTTATTTTCTGGAGCCTCCCGAGAGCAAACGCAAAAAACCCCTGATGTTGTTTGCCTTATCCGGCCTGATATTCGGTTTATTGCTATATGTTCCGCATATTATCAATCCGGACTGGGTGAATGTGACAATCAATAACAAGTCCATTGCCTATGAAGGAACGATGTTTCTTGACTATTTCATTTCCCGCGAGATGACATATGTGATCTATCTGTTTTTGATAATTATCCCGCCTTTGATTTCAACCTATTTCCATATGCGGCTGTTTGGCCTGACCTTAATCGCAGTAGTGACCACGGTGATACTGTTTTTATCCTACGCCTATATTTCATTTTTCTGCCTGCTGGCTGGGCTTGGAACATTGCACCTCATTTACATTATTATGCGAAATAAGTGCCGCCGGGAGTGCCCTGAAATTTTTAACTGATTAGCTCTAGGGCATTCGGATTGTTCTCGTATGCCTTCCTGAGCGCCCTTCTGTTCATCATGACAATCAAGTAATATTTATTGAAAAACGATAAAACTTGATTGACTTTCGCGATGTTGTGAGTAGCTTTGCAAAATCACACTGATTTATCTGGCTGCTTCATGTACCGATTCTTGTTATTTTTTGCCGTCATGCCCTTGCTTGGTGCCTGCGCAGCCACTCAGCAATATCTGCCATCATCTCCGTTTTCAGATATTCCAGCATCTCCCATGTCGGCACAGGCGCCGGCAAACTGGTCGGCAAGCTATGAACATAGCGGCAAAAAACAAAAAATATCATGGGTGAGCGTATTTCAGGATAAGGTGCTTGAAGATCTTGTTGCCGAGGCTCTGGCCAACAACCATAATCTTGCTGCCAGTGCAGCCCGGCTCGAACAGGCGCAGGCTTTGGCCCGCATTAGTGGCTCGGCGCGGTTTCCATCGATTACTGCCTCGGCAAGCGGTACAGGAAATTTTGCCACTTCCATGCCCGCCAATGACAGTTATGGCGGCACTGTATCTGCCAGTTGGGAGTTGGATGTATGGGGTCGGGTGCGTGATCGCACAAAAGCTGCAAAACATGATGCCGAAGCAGCCCGGGCCGATTTTGAAGCTTTGCAGCTTTCTCTGGCCGGGCAAACTGCCTCGGCATGGGTTGATTTGATTGCGGCCAGTCAACAAGAGGTGCTGGCATTTGATGATGTGCAAACCCGGAAGCGCTCTATGGGTATTGTAGATCGGCGCTATAAGCGGGGGCTTTCAACATCCCTTGATGTGCGACTGGCACGCTCGGCAATGGCCAGCACCGAGGCTAATCTTTCGCTTCGCAAGCAACAGCATGCAAATGCCACAAGACGGTTAGAGGTTTTATTAGGGCGTTATCCGGCTCATGAAATACGTGCTACGACCAGATTACCGACACTAAGCGAGCTGCATTTGGCTGGGCCGCCAGCGGATATTCTCGCCGCACGACCAGATGTTCGCTCTGCTGAACAAAGACTGGCTGCATCAGGGTTGCGGGTGGCCGATGCCAGAAAGGCGGTGTTGCCGGGTTTGGTATTGTCCGGCTCTGTTGCCACTGGCGGGCCTAATATTGGTGATATTCTGGATTTTGGCTCTGTTTTATCCCGGCTGATCGGCTCACTTTCACAACCTGTGTTTCGCGGCGGCGCCATTAGCGCCGATATTGATAGAAGCGAGGCCGCCCATCGTGAGCGTCTGGCCAATTATGCCCAAACGGTTTTGATCGCGTGGCGCGAAGTGGAGGACGCATTGTATGGCGAAAAATATCTTGCTGATCGTGAGGCCTCTTTACAAGTATCAGTGCAAGAAGCCAAAGAAGCCGAAAAGCTGGCCGAGCGTGAATATGGCAGAGGAGTAGGCACTATTTTTGAATTACTGGATGCCCAGCGCCGCCGGATTTCTGCTGAGGGTCAATTGATTTCAGCGTCCAACGCTCGTTTGTCCAATCGGATATCCTTGTATCTGGCATTGGGCGGGGATGCTGAACTATGGGCTAAAAACAGTATAAAGCCATAAATGGGAAAGCCGCAAAATGACTAATAATATTGGTATCCAGCAAGCTGATAATCCACAAAAGGCCCGTGGAAAGGGAAGAGCTATTGGCCGGGCACTGTTTTTTTTCCTGCCGGTATTTATTTTATTTTTTGGTATAGCGGGTTTTATTGCATTGGGCTTGCTGAAGCCTGATCCTAAAAAGGACTTGCAAAAAACCAAGGTCATTCCCGTATTGGTTACAAAGCCAATCGCCAAGCCAACCAGATTAGAGGTGTTGACCCAGGGCGAGGTGCAGGCTCGTACCGAAATAGACGTTGTGCCGCAGGTTGGCGGAAAAATCGAGCATATATCCAAAGGGTTTTTAGAAGGCGGAACATTTGTCAGGGACGAAATTCTGATCCAGATTGAAAAGGCCGATTATGAATTGCGAGTGGTTCAGGCCGAGGCCACAGTAGCACAGGCGCAGCAAGCATTGGTGCGCGAGCAGGCAGAAGCGGCGATTGCCCGCAAGGACTGGGATGAACTTGGTGTAGGTGAGGCTTCTGCTCTTACCTTACGCAAACCCCAATTGGCACAGGCGGAGGCAGCACTGGCCGCGGCACAGGCATCGCTTGCGGATGCCAATTTGCAATTGATGCGCACGGCTATCAGGGCGCCCTTTGCTGGTCGGGTTCGTACCAAAAATGCTGATGTGGGACAGTTCGTTACACCGGGTGCACGTCTGGGCAGAATATTTTCTACCGCTGTGGTGGATGTGCGTTTGCCGTTGACTGATGCGGAGCTGGCAAAATTATCCCTGCCACTGGCCTTTGCTGAAACCGAAGGAAATCTTGGGCCTGAGGTGGAGCTTTCGGCAAAAGTTCTGGGTGAAGATCGCATCTGGCGCGGCAGAATTACTCGAACAGACAGTGCCATCGATCCTGCCACAAGGGTCTTGTTCGCATTTGTCGAGGTGCAAGACCCATATGGGGCAGGCTCAGATGAAGGAATGCCGTTACTGGTGGGTTTGTTTGTTCAGGCCAAGGTCCATGGAAAAGCACTGCCCGACGCTCTGGTCATTCCCCGTTCTGCCTTGCGCGGTAATAATCAGGTTTATTTGGCAAAGGGTGATGAGCTACGCATTGTCGAGGTAGAAGTTGCATCATCAGATCGCGATGTTGCGATTATAACCAATGGCCTGAATGAAGACGATAAGGTCATTACCTCTCCGGTGCTGGGCGCTAGAAACGGGCTAAAAATTGAACGTGTCACCCGCTCCGCAGCTAAGCAAACAGCGAAAGAAGAATAATGGGTGAAATAGTTTCATGGTGGGCAAAAAACAAGGTTGCGGCAAACCTGTTAATGGTGGCCCTGCTGATCGCAGGCACAATATCTTTTTTCCGCATTGATCGTGAACTTGAACCATATGTCGAATTTCCCGGCGCGCAAGTATCTGTAGTGTGGCTGGGTGCCGGGCCTGCGGATATAGAAGAACAAATTGCAGTCCGTCTTGAAGAGGCTGTCGGCCGGGTTAAGGGCGTAGATAGAGTCTGGTCAGTTTCTCAAGAAAGCGTTGGTACATTGTTTGTTATTGGCGAGCCAACTCTGGATAAGGATGCATTTTTAGCCCAGATCAAGCGCGAAGTGGATGCTATTGCCACTTTCCCAGCCGCTGTGCAGAAGCCGCAAATCCGCCTGTTTTCCAATAACAGGCAGGTAATGCGGCTGGCGCTTTCTGGCGATGTCAGCGAGCGCACATTACGCAGGCTGGGGGAAAAGGTTCGCCGGGATATTGCATTACTTAGTGAGGTCCCCGCCGTACAATTATTCGGGGTGCGCAATGAGGAGGTTTCCATTGAGGTTTCCGAAGATTCCCTGCGTCAATATGGAATTACATTTGCCGATGTTGCAGCAGCTATTCGCGGCACATCGGTTAATCTGTCCTCAGGTAATGTGCGTACTTCGGTGGGTGATATGCAGTTACGTACCCGGCAATTGGCCGATACTCAGGCTGATTTTGAAAAAATAATTGTTCGTCAGACCCCTGGCGGCGCCACCATTCGTGTTTCGGATGTTGCCACGGTAATTGATGGTTTTTCCGATGAAAATCTGCTTACCACCATGAATGGAAAGCGCGCAGTTTTAGTCAATATCCTCTCGGGGCCGAACATGGATGTGGTGGCCATGTCCAAACAGGTAAAGGATTATATGAAAAGCGCTGAAAAAGATCTTCCCCCCGGAGTCAGCATGCTGTTGTGGGAAGATGCATCAGAAGCTTTTTCAGACCGGATAAACACGATTTTATGGAATTTTCTTACTGGTTTATTGCTAGTGGTGGCCACCTTGTTCTTGTTTTTACGCCCCGTAGTGGCGTTTTGGGTGGCTATTGGAATTTGCACGGCCTTTGCCGGTGGGGTTGCGTTTTTGCCAATGAATGAAGTCTCATTCTCCATGATCTCAACTTTTGCGTTTTTGCTGGTGATCGGGGTGATTGTTGACGATGCCATCATTGTCGGCGAAGCCATACACCGGCAGAATGAACACGGAATATACGGGCCGCAAGCTGCCATTTTTGGCGCAAAAATGGTTATAAAACCGGTAATTTTCGCAGTTTTGACCACGATGATATTCTTTGCACCGTGGATGTTTCTTTCGGGCAGTATGCGTGAATTTACCCGTGCCATATCATTGGTGGTGATTTTGTCTCTGACATTTTCATTGGTGGAATCCCTATTGATTTTGCCTGCGCACTTATCACACCTAAAGCCGATGAAGGCTTCGGGAAAAATTGCCAGATTTCAGGAAAAACTGGCAGGTAGCATCGTAGATTTTGCCCATAAATTCTATCAGCCATTTATGGCGTGGACAGTAAAGAACCGTTATATTACCGCCAGTACATTCATTGCCATTGGCATCATATCCATAGGGCTTATGAAATATGAGCTGGTGCGCTTTACCTTCATGCCGGAAACCGAAAGCAATGAGGTGAATATTACGGTTGAGCTGCCCGAGGGCACCCCGTATTCACGATCCTTAGAGGTTCTTGCACAAATTCAGCAGGCTGAAGCCGCATTGGCTGCAGAGGTAAACGCCAATGAGGGTAAGCTGATTGAGAACTGGTACACCAGAGCTCGTGGCACCAATGTGATGGCTTTGGTAAAACTGGTCGGTGCTGAAGATCGCTTTATGAGCGCTAAAGCAACTGCTGAACGCTTGCGTGAATTGATCGGCGAGGTTCCAGATGCGCAAAAAATCACGGTAAGTTATAAGAATGAGGGCGATGACCCTCCGATACAATATGTATTAAATTCAACAAATACCGAGGATTTGCAAAAAGCAGCAGATGAGTTGATGGCGCAGCTTCGTAGCTATCATGGCGTGTATAACGTCACCAATGACAGCCAAAGTGCATCTGATGAAATAAGGTTCAAGCTAAAACCCGGTGCCGAAACATTAGGTATTACTATCAATGATGTGGCTACACAGGTGCGTCAGGGGTTTTACGGTGTCGAGGTGCAGCGTCTGCCTCGTGATGGACAGGATGTAAGGGTATTTGTGCGCTATCCCAAAAGAGACCGCGAGTCTCTGGATTATCTGAAAAACATGCGCATACGCACCAAGGATGGCAGGGAATTGCCATTGTATTCTGTGGCGGATCTTAGTTTTGAGCCTGGTGTCACACGCATTTTACGTCGCGAGCGGCAACGGGCAATTATTGTTTCTGCCGAAGTGGTTACCGAGCGCATAGAAGAAGTTCGCACGGATATGAAGAACACGTTTTTTGATCAATTTGATGAAAACAACCCAAATGTGCGCAGAGGTAATATTGGCCGGGCGCAGGGGCAGGCTGAGTTCATGTCAGAAATATTGATATTGTCTCTGATTGCAATTGGTGTTGCCTATATTCTAGTGGCTATTGCCTTTCGTTCCTATGGTGAGCCATTGCTGATTTTGCTGGCGGCAATCCCCTTTTGTTTTACTGGTGCAGTGCTTGGGCATTTGGTGATGGGGCTTAACATGACCATATTCTCGTTTATGGGCTTAATGGCTGCTGCCGGGGTGGCGGTAAATGATAATCTGGTATTGATAGATTATGTGCACCGATTGCGCGACAAGGGCATGGGCGGAGCCCGGGCGCTGGTTGTTGCCGGCGTAGAGCGGTTCAGGCCAATTCTTCTTACTTCTTTTACTACATTTGTGGGCCTGCTTCCCTTGATGATGGAAAAATCCATTCAGGCCGCATTTTTGATCCCGGTGGCTGTTGGTCTGGCCTTTGGAGTGATCTTTGCGCTGTTTGTCACCTTGTTTCTGGTTCCAAGCCTGTATGCAATCGGGGCTGATATTCGCCGGTACTTTATTTATTTGTGGACAGCGCAGCCCATGAGCTGGTTTGGCCAGAGCCTTAAAGATTTTGACGAGCATGAAAATATAGATGGCTTTGTTGCTGCACAAGAAATGGAGCCGGCAGAATAAACGGACAAAAATTTAACCAGCAATTTGCGCCGGAACATTGTTTATGAAATCGGCCACGACTACAGTGATTATAACATTTTGGGAGAAGACTATGAAATATCGTTTTTTGGCAGCTAGTGCCGCTATTGCCTTACTGGCGGCATGTAATCCGTCGGTGCAAACCCCTCAAGCAGGTAACAAGCCTGAGCAGGCAGACAATCAGGCCTCCACACAGCCTTCTCCTGAGCTGGGTGATTTTGGTCTGGATCTTTCAGCAATGAATACGGCCATAAAGCCCGGAGATGATTTTTTTCGTTATGTAAATGGCAAATGGCTGGACAGTTTTGAGATTCCTGCTGATCGCACAAGTTATGGCTCTTTTACCGTACTTAGTGATCGTGCAGAAAAGCAGGTAAGACAGATTATTCAAGATGCAGCGCAGGGCAATGCCGCAGCAGGCTCGGTGGAGCAAAAAATCGGCGACCTTTATGCCAGCTTTATGGACATTGAAACGATAGAGAGCAAAGGGTTATCAGGATTGCAGCCTGACCTTGATCTAATTGCGGCGGCGTCCACTCATGAGGACATTGTTAGGCAGATGGCGCGCCGGGATATATCTGCCAACCGTCTTTTTGGCAGTTTTGTTAATGTGGACAGTAAAAACCCCCAAAGTTACGCCTATTACATGTCCCATGGGGGTCTTGGCCTGCCAAACCGGGATTTTTACCTGGATCAGGACGAGCGCTCCATATCCTTGCGCGCAGGCTATCAGGATCATATTGCTGCGATGCTGACCTTGGCCAATATACCGGATGCTGCAGACAAGGCAGCTAATATAATGGCGCTGGAAACCAAAATAGCCAAGGCTCATTGGGACAAGGTGGACAGGCGCAATCGGGATATTACCTATAACAAAATGACTATGGCAGAGCTTGAGCAATTTGCTCCTGATTATCCGTGGGCGCTGGATATGGAAGTTGCCGGTGTTGATGTGTCCGAAGTGGTTGTGCGTGAAAATACTGCATTTCCAGTGCTGGCCAAAATATTCGCCGAAACATCAGTTGCCGATTGGAAGGATTATCTGACTTTCCATTTGCTATCAGCCAATGCCAGCAATTTGCCAAAAGCATTTGATGAGGAAAACTTTGCATTCTTTGGTAAGCAGCTAACCGGACAAAAACAAATGCGCGATCGCTGGAAACGCGCTGTATCAGTGGTAAACCGTTCACTTGGTGAGGCGGTTGGACAAATATATGTAAAGCGGCATTTTCCACCATCCAGCAAACAGCAAATGGATGAACTGGTTGCAAATTTGCGCATTGCAGTTGGACAGCGCATTGATGGCCTGGAATGGATGTCAGAGGAAACCAAAAAAGAAGCCAGATCCAAACTTGCAGCCTTTACCCCAAAGATCGGTTATCCTGATCGTTGGAAAGACTATTCATCCATGGATATTGACCGTGGAGATTTGATATCAAATGTCAGATCAGCTTTGGTTTGGCGCTGGAATGACCAGATATCCAAACTAGGCGGGCCCATTGATAAGACCGAGTGGTTCATGAGCCCGCAAACAGTCAATGCCTATTATTCGCCACCTCGCAATGAAATTGTATTTCCAGCGGCTATTTTACAGGCTCCGTTTTTTGATCCAAACGCTGATCCTGCGGTAAATTATGGCGGTATAGGCGCGGTAATCGGCCATGAAATAGGCCATGGGTTTGACGATCAGGGCTCCAAATCCGACGGTACTGGAACACTTCGCAATTGGTGGACAGAAGCGGACAAGGCAGCTTTTGATGCCAGAACCGGAGAGCTTGCGGCCCAATATGACCAGTTCTCCCCATTGGAGGGTCATTTTGTAAATGGCAAATTTACCTTAGGTGAAAATATCGGTGATCTTGGTGGTTTGACTTTTGCCTTAAACGCCTATCGTTTGTCTTTGGGCGGAAAACCTGCTCCGGTAATTGACGGTTTTACCGGCGAACAGCGGCTATTTATGGCGTGGGCGCAAATATGGCGCGGCAAATACCGTGATGAGAATTTGATAAACCGCCTAAAAAGCGCACCGCATTCACCAACTGAATATCGAACCAATGGTGTAGTGCGCAATATGGATGCCTGGTATGAGGCCTTTGATGTGCAAGAAGGCGATGATATGTATTTACCGCCGGAAAAGCGGGTTCGTATCTGGTAGTGTCAGATAAGTTTTAGGTTCAAGGAATTATAAAAGCCTCGTGCCAATGGTACGGGGCTTTTATACAAGGGTCAGGCCCTAAACGGTATCAGCTTTCGTAAGACACTGTGGCATAAGGCTTTTAATTGTGCGCCAGATTGCGGGTGACAAGAAGCAATATACTCCAGCGACCCGGCAAGGCGACCCGGAAAATAAGCTGCTTTTCCCAGGGGAAGTTTGGCAAAGCCATCACACAGGGCAAAAACCCTTCTGCGTTGACTTGCAGAGGGGCCGGTAGAAAGAAAGCACCCTGCTGCCAATGGCTGTACGGAACTGGCATAATATTTTTTATAATGCTCGTGTCCGCGTCCTAAATCAATCTGTTGTATGCCCAGCTCTTCGGAACGATTTATGATTTCATGTAATAATAACAGGCCAGGTGAGTTGCGCGAAAACTGCGGGTCATAAGCTGCGATCCATGAATGAAATACCCCACCAGCCAGTAAACCCAATTCAGCAGCAGCCCATTTATTACCCATTCGATATCCGAACACGGCCGACTGAAAATCAGGATCCGAAGTCTTGGAGATATCTCCAAGCAAGGCCCGTATCCATGGCACATTTAATACGTCAAGTTTACGGGTTCTGGCGTATTGATCGTGCTTCCAGCGAAACAGGTGCTCCAGTATCTGTGGGGCTTCATCGCCGGTACGTAATTCAACCGAACCATATTCACGAATCGCAGCTCTTGTTCTTTGTCGCATCTTCTTGAAATATTTGTGATGCTGTTTTTGCTGAGATTGAAAATACGCCTCGGGGCCGCTGCCAAGATCAAGTAAATGTGAATTTTCATAATGGGTGCTAAAACTGGCCATTTGCTCCAACGGATCGGCAAGAGCTGTAAACGGCAAGGCGCCAATACCAGCCTCATCCATAATGTCCTTTACCGGCACACAAAACCCGGGCTCGGTAATTACTGCCTGATAATCTGAAACAGGAGCACCAATGGGTCGCGCCAATCCACCTTTACCCCGGTGAAATGCAAAATATGCCCGCTTTGCCAGATGGTCTTCGGCAATAACAAGTCTGGCATCCATCCTGCGCCTTGCTACCAGACTTGCAAATTCAGGGTGTAAAAACGGATTATTCCATAATTTTACACCTTGTTGTGCAGCAATCCAGCGTCGGCGATTTTCTTCGTCAAGTTCATCAGGTTTGCAAAGTGTAAGTTTGGACAGCATGAGATTGCCCTTAAAGATGAAAATTATTTCTGATATAGCTCACAGGCACTTAAAAATTATTACCACATAGCGGCAGTTTTATTCAGGTGGCTGGCACGCCCTTTAGGCTATGCCTGTAATTGCGCCAATAGCCCGGCACTGGCTTGTTCTATCAAATGTAAAACATCAACAAAGCCGGTTTTTCCACCATAATAAGGGTCCGGTATTTCTCGTTCTGATAATTGATGCGCGAAATCAAGAAATAATTGTGGGCGGGTTCCCTGACCGTTTCTGATAATTTCAAGATCGCTAAGGTTTTGATAGTCCATAGCTAAAACGAAATTAAATGTATGAAAATCAGATGGAATAATAGCCCGTGATCTAATCTTGCTCATGTCATAGCCAAAATCAGCCGCAGTTTTACATGATCGTGGATCAGATGGCTGTCCCTGATGCCAGCCTGCGGTTCCAGCAGAATCCACCATAACCTTGAGACCGGCCTGTTTTGTATGATAACGGAATACCGCTTCAGCAGTAGGTGATCTGCAAATATTTCCAAGACAGACAAACAGAACTTTTATCATTTTGCTTCCAGAAATAATGCAAATTTTCGCAAAGAACCTCTCCACAATAGCAATTGATCGACAAAATTGGACAAGGTAATGCCTCCGGATAGATAAATATCCATTTCCAATATGATGGTTTTGCCACTGTCTGAGCTATAGACGCGAGCAAACCGGTTGTGCTGGTTCCACTGGTTTAAGGAAATGGAACTTTGTTCAGGGCCGGCTTGTGTTTCGATCAGGGCGCGCAATTGCAACTCGCCGCAGGCCTGTGGTTTTATCTCTGGTTTTGTGCAATTATAGCCGTAAATAAACCATGTTACGCCATCCATGACTGCCAATCTGGTATTGGCAACAATATTCTTTCCTTCAATATCCTGTTGTTGATGGGTAAGGCCCAGCAGATCCAGGGTCTCGGCCACATCCTGCATGGTCATGGTGGCATATATCTGCTGCGATGAGATCGCCTCATCACCTCGTGCAGAAGCCAGACAGCCCATACTTGCAAGAACGACAAACAAAACGGCTGTGATACGAAAAACCATGAAATTATGAAGCGCTATCGCGGCGCCCGTTTAGCCAGGATTCGTTGCAGGGTTCTGCGGTGCATGGATAGTCTGCGCGCGGTTTCTGAAACATTATGATCGCACAATTCATAGACCCGCTGAATATGTTCCCAGCGCACCCGGTCAGCAGACATCGGGTTTTCCGGTGGCTTGGCAGCATCCCCTGTGGCCAAAAGCGCATTTACCACATCATCAGCATCAGCAGGCTTGGCCAGATAATCCACGGCACCGGCTTTTACGGCAGCCACAGCGGTTGCGATATTGCCATAGCCGGTCAGCATTATGACCTTGCAGTCCTCGCGATATTTATGCAGCGTATCAACTACTTCCAGACCGTTTCCATCTTCAAGACGCATGTCCAAAACCGCAAATGCCGGCGGGTTCAGGCGGGATATTTCCTTGGCATCAGCAACTGTCGCCACTGCGCTGACGATAAACCCCCGCTCGGTTAATGCCTGTCCCAACCGGGTTCGGAAGGGGGCATCATCATCGAGAATAAGTAAAGTCGGATCCTCTGGAAGGTTAAGTTCGGCTTCGGAGTTTGGCATTGTTTTCCCCTGCTGAGTTTGAACGGAAAGATACATGGTTTTGCAGAAATTGACCACCATCTATTGTGCTTCTATTTTTTCCCGTGACCAGCGAATTATTACTTTGGCACCGCCAAGAGTGTCGCTTCTGCTTACTGCAATAATGCCGTCGGTACGCTCAATCAGGTTTTTGGAGATAAAAAATCCAAGGCCCAACCCTCCCTGACCGCGAGCATTGCCACCTTGTCTTGAGGTCACATAAGGATCACCCAGCCGCTCCTGAATTACCGGATCAAAGCCGGGGCCATCATCACAAATGGAAATTGTAATCTGCTCACTGTCCCATTGTGCTGTGATTTGAACCTTTTCTTTGGCAAAACTTATGGCGTTCTCAACAAATGCGTTCATGGCGTGGCTGATTTCCGGTCGGCGCTGCAATTGTGGCTCCGGGCCGCTGCCATCTACATAATAGCCAAGTTCGATATCGGTCTGTATTTGTGCTGCACATATTTCTTCAAGCAGGCTGGACAGGGAATGGCGGGCATGAAACGGGTCATTTTCCGCGCCGGGGTTTGATAATTTGCCCAGTATCTGCCGACAGGATACCGCCTGCGATAAAATTAAATCAAGATCACTTCTTATGCTTTGCCAATCCTTCTTGTCGTTGGCACTGTCCAGGTTTCGGCTCAGCTCTTTTGCCACCAGTTGAATAGTGCCCAGGGGTGTGCCCAGTTCATGGGCAGTGGCCGCAGCAAGCCCGCCCAGAGCGGAAAGCCGGTGTTCATTGGCCAATGCTGCCTCGGTGGCGGTAAGAGCATTGGCCATGCGGTTTCGGTCTGAGGAAATTCTCCACACATAAATTCCGGTAAAACCAATGGTTATGATAGTGGCTGCTGCCAGCCCCAACTGATACAGTTGGCTGTCTACCTTGATGATCTGGCCATTTTGCCAGGGCAGGGGCAAAGCAAATTCTGCCAATAACAGTATCATGAAAAAGGTAAGCGCAAATAATGCCGCTGCATCGCGAAATCTAAGAGCGGTAACAGCAACAACCACCGGAGCCGCAAATAATACCAGAAACGGGTTAGAAAGTCCGCCGGTAAGGCCCAGAAGCAAACCCAGTTGAACAAGATCAAAAAATAATTGCGCAAACAGGTTTTTTTCTGATATTCGGCGGTTTTCCCGTGCCGATATGCTCAAAATAACATTAAGCCAGGCACTTGCTGCAATTACCAGCAGACTGGCCTGCAAAGCCAGATCCAGGTCAAGAACATATTCCACTATTAAAATAGCTGCCGTCTGGCCAAAAATAGCAATCCAGCGAAGCCATATAAGAGTATGGCTATGCAGTCCGATTGCCAGATTTTGCTGTTTTTGTGCAGATTTTATCATGGGTCCTGACCCTAGGCTTAATATGCAAAGCATGACAAGCTGTTATGAGAATGATTTTGAATGTTAGATATGGCATGACCACAAGAACTTCACAATTTGCAGTGCCGGTAAAAACCGTAATTCGGTCAAGGGCCAGAAGTATTTCCTTGCGTCTGGATCATGCAGAGCGCGAGGCACAATTGATTTTGCCCCATGGGAAATTCTTAAAACAGGGTCAAAAACTATTGCATAAACGTTCAAGCTGGCTGGAAAAACAATGGCAAAACCTGCCTCCTCCCATGCCGTTTCAACCTGGACAAAAGATATTATTGGCCGGGAACAGGGTGTTGCTTATTTTTGAACAGGGAAGAGGTTCTTACGAGCTGACAGATCAAGGTTTGATGGTGCCTGCTTTGCGTACGGAGCTTTTTGCCAACAGGGTGCGCCGGGCGCTGGTTGATATTGCCCGAAAACGTCTGCGCGAATCTGTAGGGCTTTATGCCAGACACATTGGAGTTACACCGGGAAAAATAACTGTGCGTGATACCAAGAGCCGCTGGGGTTCGTGCAGTCCGTCTGGCAATCTTAATTTTTCATGGCGGCTGGTTTGCGCTCCGGATTTTGTATTGTGTTATGTGGCTGCTCATGAGGTTGCCCATATTAAAGAGCCCCATCATGGCCCGGCATTTTGGGCGCTGGTCAGGCGTAGTTTTGGTGATCCATCTGCCGCCCGCAAATATCTGCGTGATAATGCACCGAACCTATTTGCAGTGGGCGCAGTACAATAAATTAGATTGCACTACAGTTTTACCATCGTTTATGGTGGCTAATATCCAATTATTTTTCCATCATTGAGTGCAAGGGACAGGTTATGGAAATTACATTCACCCTTGATCTCATTGCAAAAATTGCACTGATAATTGCAGCCGGTATCGGTGCCCAATGGATCGGCTGGCGCTTGCAATGGCCGGCAATAGTGCTGCTGTCCATTGCCGGTTTATTGCTTGGCCCGGTTAGCGGACTGGTTTTTGCGGCCCCAATTCTTGATCCGGACAATGATTTTTCTGATATTTTGCGACCCGCCATTGGTCTGGCTGTGGCGCTGATCCTGTTTGAAGGCGGGCTGGGATTACGCTTTGCTGATCTAAAAGATGCTGGTAGTGCGGTGCGCCGCCTAGTGTTTGTGGGCGCGCCTCTTGGCTGGGCCCTAAATACGGCGGCTGCATATTATATTGCCGGTTTATCGCTTCCCTTATCCGCCTTGTTTGGTGGCCTTATGGTAGTAACCGGCCCCACGGTTATCATGCCCTTATTGCGACAGGCCAGATTAACCGGTCGCCCAGCGGCAGTGTTGAAATGGGAAGGCATTGTAAATGACCCTGTGGGGGCAATTTTTGCAGTCATTGTTTATGAATTTATTGTCCTGTCCCAGCAGGGAATCCCAGGAATGCAGGGCGTTTTATGGTTGCTGGGTGCGTCGGTACTTGCTGCCCTGTTTGGCATGGTGGCCGGTTTTGTTCTGGTGATTGGGTTTCGCAAGGGCTGGGTGCCGGAATTTCTGAAAAGCCCGTTAATTCTGGCGGTGGTACTGGTAGCTTATGTGGGCGCAGATACGCTGGCCCATGAAACCGGCCTGGTAGCAGTAACCGCAATGGGACTGACCATGGCCAATATACGTTTTGCCGCTATTGATGAAATGCGCCGCTTTAAGGAGAGCATAGCTACATTGCTGGTTTCCAGCCTGTTCGTGGTATTGACGGCGGGTCTTGCATTTGATGATATTTTGCTGCTCGATTGGCGCATTGCGATATATGTGACGGCGATGTTGTTTGTGATCAGGCCATTGATTATTTTTACCTCCACTATCGGTACAAAATTAAGCTTTCAGGAAAAATTGCTCATTGGGTGGATTGCCCCGCGTGGCATTGTTGCGGTGGCAGTTGCCGGTTATTTTGCCAAGGAGCTGGGAGGTGAGGCGCAAATCCTGGCACCTTTGGCCTTTGCCATGGTTTTTGCCACTGTTTTGGCTCATGGCTTTACCATTGGCCCTTTGTCGCGTCTGCTTGGGCTGGCCAAATCAGGCCCGCAAGGGGTTTTGCTCGTAGGGGCCAATTCCTGGACACGCGAACTGGCCAGAACGTTGATGGAAATGGAAGTGCCGGTGGTGCTGGCTGATACTAATTGGCGGCGGTTACGCAAGGCGCGGCTGGATGGAGTTACGGTTTTTCATGGTGAGGTCCTGTCTGAAATGGCCGAGCACAAACTGGACCACAGCCCTGTTGACTGGCTGCTATGTGCTTCGGAGAATGATGCATATAATGCACTGGTTTGTGTAGAGTTCGCACCGGAACTTGGCCGTCACAGAGTATTGCAGACATCAGCGCAGGAAAGTGAGGAGGCAGATGAAAACTCCATTGCCTTTACGGCCAGAGGTCGCACATTGGTGAGGAGGGGGCGCACGGCACAAAATCTCATACAGGATTACTGGAAGGGCTGGCGTTTTCGCAAAACAGAATTGAGCGAAAACTATTCTTTTCAAGATTTGCAAGCATCCTTGCCCGAAGGCGCCGATATCATTGCGGAAAAGAAAGCTGGTGGTGAACTGGTATTTTTTGATCCGTCCAAATCAACAAATGTCGCTCCGGGCAGCACTGTTGTCAGTTTTGTACCATCACAGGATTAAACTTTCCATCTGTCGCATTTTTGGGAGCAAAACGGTAGCGCATCAAAGACTCCCTAAAACAGCGAAGTGATAGGGCAATTAGAAGACAGAGCTGTCTGCCTAGGAATTTAAGAGCAATAAAGACCATGCAGTGCGTGCAAAACCGCCTGAACTTCCTCGCCAGTTACCGAGTAATACACGGTTTGGGCCTCACGACGGGTGGTAACAAAGCCATCATCACGCAATCTGGCCAAATGCTGTGACAGTGCGGACTGGCTTAAGCCCACCTGTTTTGCCAAAGCCCCCACCGAGCACTCGCCCTCAGCCAGAATACACAAGACCAGCAACCGCTTTGGATTACTCATCGCCTGTAATAAGGCGGCGGCCTGATCCACATTTTGTTCTATTTCTTGCAATGGTGAGGTTTGCATATTAGGGTTTACTCATATAAAGAAGCGCTTGCGCTGTAATACTGTGTTTGCGACTATATTACAAGCTAAGGAAAATTTATCTATGACCAGTAAACCTACCGGCCTTTCGGTTCAAACATTCTTTGACCCCTGTACCTTTACCGCTCAGCATATTCTGGTGGATAACAAAACCATGAAAGCGGCGATAATTGATCCGGTACTGGACTTTGATCCGGTTTCGGGACGCACAAAAACCAGTAATGCTGAACAATTACTGCAATATGGCCGTGATCACCAGCTAACATTTGAACTTATTTTAGAGACCCACGCCCATGCCGACCATTTGAGCGCTGCAAACTTCCTGAAGCAGCAAACCGGTGCCAGGGTGATAATTGGCCGGGGAATTACCAAGGTGCAGGCTCATTTTGCGCCGCTGTTTAATTTTGAGAGCAGCTTCTGCACTAATGGTTCACAATTTGATCGTCTGGTGGATGATGAAGACCAGATTGAGCTGGGCGAAACAAGTATTCATATTATCGCCACACCGGGCCACACCCCGGCCTGTATCACATATCGAGCCGGCGATGTCCTGTTTGTGGGGGACACCTTGTTCATGCCTGATTTTGGTAGCGCAAGAACCGATTTTCCCGGCGGCAGTGCCGTTGATTTATATAGATCAGTACAAAAACTCTATGAGTTTTCCGATGAGACACGAATGTTTTTGTGCCATGACTATAAGGCACCGGGGCGCGATGAATTTTCCTGGCAAACCACCGTTGGAGAGCAAAAGCGCCATAATATTCACTTAAACGGCAATACCAGTGAACAGGAATTTGTTCGTGCCCGACAGACCCGCGATGCACAATTGAGCTTTCCTAAATTGATTTTGCCGTCCTTGCAGGTCAATTTACGGGGCGGCCATTTCCCCCCTCCCGCCGAAAACGGAATTTCCTATTTGCAACTGCCGCTGAATTTGTTTGGCAAAGATTGAGCATCTGCAATGAAAACACATAACCTTTATGGGAATTTTTATATCAGCCCACAGATCCACCCTAGGCAAATTCCGGCACTTATCGAAAGTGGCTATACCACATTGATCAATTTTCGTCCGGATGATGAGTCCTGGGGACAGCCAAAAAGCTCCCGGATTGAAGAAGCAGCAAAAGCTGCGGGCCTGAATTACGTATTTATACCTGTATCCATGCGCGAGGGAATCAGCCCTGAACAAATAGAACAGACTAAAAACGCACAGGACAAGTACGACGGAAAAATACTGGCCTTTTGCCGCTCCGGCACCAGAGCTGCTTTTTTGTGGGCCCTCAGCCAGAAGGACAAGCTGTCTGCCGGTGAAATTATATCATCCGGGAGCAGAGCCGGCATTGATTTACGCCCCTTGCAGCCTGCTTTGAGAGCATAAGCCACCCTTAAAATAGCGAGGCGGCAGGGTATTAGAAGTTTTCCGCTTTTGCTAAAATGCAAGGTTTCATATCTGGCTCTGGCGCATTTTCGCGCCGCGAGACAAATACTGGTTGAGGTGAGAGAAATGTTCTCGAGCCGAACCAAGGACGCGACCGCGTCCCGGCGATTGTTCGCCGCCCCGTCGGAGGCGCATTTTCGCGCCGCGAGACAAATAATGGTGGGCACGGACAGGATTGAACTGTCGACCCCTACAATGTCAATGTAGTGCTCTCCCGCTGAGCTACGCGCCCGCACCATTTTACCAAGGCTCTATAACCTTGAGATCAGGCAGATGCAAGCTCCGGGTTTGTGCGATGTAAGATAAAACAGCCCTATGCCGCCATTACCCGCTCAACCTCTGCCACCAGTTCACGAAGGTGAAACGGTTTGGATAATACCTTTGCATCCTTTGGCGCTTCAGATCCCGGATTAAGCGCCACTGCAGCAAATCCAGTGATAAACATGATTTTAAGACTGGCGTCTTTTTCTGCTGCCCTTCGGGCCAGCTCAATTCCATCAACGCCCGGCATAACAATATCGGTCAACAAAAGATCAAAATCCGTTGGCTGATCCCTAAGCGCCCCCAGACCCTCTTCTCCATCTGCACACGAGACAACTTCGTGCCCGGCGCGCTCCAGGGCGCTTGCTAAAAACCGGCGCATGCTGTCGTCATCTTCGGCAAGTAATATTCGTGCCATAACCCAACCTTTTCAATTTCCCCGGGTCTTGTCGCCCGAATAAGTTAATATATTGGCACAAGGAGGTAAAATTGAGGTAAATTAACTGCGCTTGACGAACCAGCTTATTTTGCTGAAAAATGACACCCAAAGCCGTGGAGAACAAACAAGCTGGCGCGAGGAAAAAACAAGCAAGCCGATCAATTGATCTTTGATCCTCCGATATCTGTTTTGGGCCCGATACCGGCGCAAAGCCCTCTGGTTTTTTCCTTTGCTCATTCTGGTCGAAAATATCCGAAATCCTTTGTCAGCCAAACCCGCTTGCCCGTACGCGACCTGCGGCGCTGTGAAGACGCATATGTAGATAAACTGTTTCCGGCAACGGTACTGAAGGAGGCCTGTTTTGTAATGGCCCTGTTTCCCAGAACCTGGGCAGATGCCAATCGCCACCCGCAAGCTTTGGATCCTGAAATGTTTTTAGAAGCCCTGCCCGGCCATGAGCAGCAGCTTTCGGCACAGGTACAGGCCGGGTTTGGTGTTATTCCAAAACTGGCGGCACATGGTTATCCGATTTATTCTCATCGTCTGAGCCGGGAACAGGCTGCAACAAGAATAGAACAGGCCCATGCTCCATACCATAAGGAACTGACCCGCCGCCTGTCGCTGGCAAAACAGCGCTTTGGCTTTGCTGTTCTGGTGGATTGCCATTCAATGCCACGGGCTGGCCGGCAGATGGAGCCGCCTCATGGTGTAACAGAAATTGTGCTCGGTGACAGATATGGCGCCTCCTGCAATCTTTCTTTGCGCAATTGTCTGGATACAGCCTTTACCAAACAGGGCTTTTCGGTAAGTCACAACCAGCCCTATGCCGGAGGATACAGCATAAGACGTTATGGCAGACCCAGACTCAATCTTCATGCAATACAAATAGAAATTGCCAGAGACCTTTATATGGATGAAAGCACACTAAAGGCGCACGAGCATTTTTCAGATATTGCAGGCCAAATGACTCAGATCATGCGGGAGTTGAAAAAATTTGTTCGCCAGTTTGCCCGTGAACTCAAGGCAGACGAAACTGTATCATTTTAGGACAAATTTCTGATAAATTTTTATTTATTGGGGTGTAAGCTTAAACGATTTCTTGTCGTATTACTTCATATCCCCATATAATCTCTTTGTTTTTCAACATGTTGGGGAGGGCTTAAGCTACGGCACGGCCCTTGCTGGTTCAGCCTTGCGAAGGGTCTCGCACAGCAAACCGGAGAAAGCATATGACAAACTCTATTGATATTTACGTTGGCAGCCGTTTACGCCGTCGTCGGCGCTTATTAGGCCTTACCCAGGCAAATCTCGGTGAGCAGGTAGGTATCCGGTTTCAGCAAATTCAAAAATATGAATGTGCTGCCAATCGAATCAGTGCCAGCCGCCTGTTTGACCTCTCAGAAGCCTTGCATGTTCCTGTGCAGTATTTTTATGATGGATTAAGCGATAAAGATGCTGCCAATGACAGCGAAGCCCTGCCATCAGATGTGCTTTCACAACGTGAAACCATGGAACTGGTCAGAGCCTATTATGCGTTGGGTGAAGAACCACGGCGGCGCCTGCTTGATCTTGCCAAGGCAATGGCTTTTCCGAGCTAGGAAAACCCTGTGCACATGAGCAATGGCCGTTACAACAACCACTTTAATGCGGCCAAGCCTGTCACAAGAGCAGCGGCAACCACAAAGGCGTCTCGAACCCGGTGCGCGCGCGCCTGCCACCGGCTCATACGCTTCAGGCTGTCATCATCAAGTGCAAAACCCCTTTCACTGGTTTGCCGGACTATCTCGGCCATATTGTGCAAAGCTGCCGGCAGCTCACGAACTGCATCGCGCAAATCCATCAAATCATCGGCTATTTCGTTTAATTGCCCTTCTGGCCCAAGCTCCCGCTTAATCCATTCCTCGATTATCGGGGCAGTAGCCCCCCAAAGATCATGATCAGGATCCAAAGATCGGGCCACCCCTTCAACCTGCACCATGGTTTTTTGCAGCAAAACCAACTCCGGCCGTAAATGCATTTCAAATCGAGCGGTTATTGTAAACAATTGCAGTAATAACCTTCCCATGGATACATCGCTGGCTCTTTTGCCGAAAACCGGCTCACCAACCGCGCGCAAAGCCTGGGCAAAGTCGTCCACAAGATGAGTTTTGGGAACATATCCAGCCTCAAAATGCACCTCGGCAATTCTGCGGTAATCCCGTTTTAGAAATCCGTACAGAATTTCAGCCAGGTACCGGCGTTGCGCGGGGCCGATTCGCCCAACAATCCCAAAATCCACCAGCGCAAGCCGATTGTCAGCCAAAGCAAACATATTGCCCTCATGCTGATCTGCGTGGAACACGCCGTGATTAAGGGCAAAGTCCAAAAAGCTGGCTGGAATTATTTTCGCAAGCTCGACCATGTCTGTTTGCGAGGCCTGTAATTCCTGTACATTTGTAAGAGCAATGCCATCCACCCAGTCAATTGCCAGAATATGTTCTCTGGTCAGCTCCCAATCGGGTTGGGGAATACATACGCCCTTAATATCTTCTGCTATTTCTCCAAGTTCTGAACAGGCTGCCGCCTCCATTCTTAGATCCATTTCCAGCAATAAGGAGCGCGCAACCGTTGCCACAAAGCGCACAGGCTCCAGCCGTCGTGAAGAAGGAAGCCAGCGCTCCAACAGCCTTGCACCCAGCTCTAAAGATTCTATGTCTTTGAAAACACGATCTCTTATACCAGGGCGTAATAGCTTTACTGCTATCTGTTTATTATTCCTGGTGCTGGCCTTATGTACCTGGGCCACAGATGCCGCGGCAATTGCCGGGCCAAACTCTATAAATAATTCCTGCCAGTTTTCGCCAAATTCTTCTGCCAGTATTGCTGTCGCCTGTTCTTGTGAAAATGGCTCCATCTGGTC
Organism: Robiginitomaculum sp.; assembly: GCA_015485155.1. Lineage (GTDB taxonomy): Bacteria > Pseudomonadota > Alphaproteobacteria > Caulobacterales > Maricaulaceae > Robiginitomaculum_B. The sequence goes on from WFUF01000014.1 coordinate 43,938, forward strand.
TTTCAGGGTAGATAAACCCTCTATTGTCTCGCGAGACAATATATCTGACCTGGTTGCCAGAAACTGGCCCAGCTTTACATATGACGGCCCTAGGCGCTCTAAAGCCCGGGCCAGGCGCTCTCCACGATTTCCAACCGGTATTGATCTTCCAAAGCGCGAAATAAACCCTACAAGCCGCAAGCTGGAAGGCACAAGCCCGGAAAATGTCGGCGGAACCAGCGCATCATAGCGGGCCAGAACAAAGCCTGCGCCGATCAGCCGGAAAAAGCTGGTCAGTTTACTCATGGTTTAAGCTTTCCACCCCGTGTGCAAAGCGGCAATGCCGCCGGTAAAATTGCTGTAAGAAACCCGTGCAAAACCCGATTGCCGCATCATTTCGGCAAAGCTTTCCTGATCGGGAAAATTTCTAATGCTTTCCACCAGATATTGATAACTGTCCCGATCGCCTGCGACCAGCTCTCCAATGGCCGGAATAGCATTAAATGACCACAGATCATAAGGAATTTCTATGGCCCGCGCGATGGGTTTGGAAAACTCCAGACACAGAAACCGCCCCCCCGGCTTTAATACACGCAACATATTCCGCAAGGCTTTGGGCTTGTCAGTAACATTGCGAATGCCAAAACTTATGGTCAATACATCTGCTGTATTATCAGCAAACGGTAATTGCTCGGCATTACCACACGCCCAGTACAGGGTTTTCGGATCCTCCTCCTTGCGCCCGCAAAGCAACATTGAGGCATTGATATCTGTTGCTATGGCCGTAGCAGGTGCCCCGCCCCGGCGAAGCCTTACCTTTTCGGCAGCAGCAATGAACTTGCGCGACAAATCACCAGTGCCCCCGGCCACATCCACCAGCAATTCTCCAGGTTGCGGGTTGGCACGATGGATCACCATATCTTTCCATATCCGGTGAATACCAAATGACATAAAATCATTCATCAGATCATAGCGATCCGCCACCTTGTCAAAGACTTCCTTGACCAGGCCTGCTTTTTCAGCTTTGGGCACCTTGCGAAATCCAAAGGACTCCTGTGCTTCGGGTGTAGACTTATTGCTCATGGCGGCGGAACATAGCGACTTGTTGACAAAACTACCATAGGACATTTTCACATGCCTGAACTTCCTGAAGTAGAAACCGTCCGCAACGGACTGGCTCCGGTTATGGATGGCAATAGAATTAAAACCGTTCAGCTAAATAGGCCTGATTTGAGGTTTCCCTTTCCTGAAAACTTTGCAGACCGGCTAAGCGGTGCAAAAGTTCATAAAACTGCCCGGCGCGCAAAATATTTACTGTTTCATCTGGACACCGGTGAAACCTTGTTGTGCCATTTGGGAATGAGCGGTTCATTTTTGGCCCTTAAAACCGGTGAGGCTGTGCCGCCAGACAGAAACACAAAACACGATCACGTGTTATTTAAGATGAGTGATGACGCAATGCTCATTTATAATGACCCGCGCCGCTTTGGATTTATGGATTTATTTGCAACAGATGATATGGATAAATCCAAATTCCTGAAAAACCTGGGGGCCGAGCCTACCGGCAATGAAATATCGGCAACAAAGCTTTTACAACAGCTCTCCACACGAAAAGGCCCCATTAAATCAGCCTTGCTTGACCAAAGAATAATTGCCGGGCTGGGAAATATCTATGTGTGTGAAATACTGTTTAGAACAGGAGTGCACCCGGCAATGCCTGCTTGTGACTTAACCCCAAAACAAATTGAAGACATGGTTGATCACACCAGAAATATAATCAGGGAGGCCATCATCTCCGGCGGCTCATCACTAAAGGACTTTACCAATGCCGATGGAGATTTGGGATATTTCCAGCACAGTTTTGATGTATATGGACGAAATGATCAACCTTGCCGAAAGCCGGGTTGTGGCCACATTATTGAACGAATAGTCCAAAGCGGCAGGTCAAGTTTTTATTGCCCTGACTGCCAAAAGCAGCGCCTTAAAAAAGTATCCGCTTAAAACATCCCGATTTAATATTGCGCTGCCTGCGTTATTTTTGTCTATTGAACCTGCCGCTATCTTGGCCTATGTGGCGATGAATTAAACTCCGGGGTGGGGACAGCACCTCCAAAATGGTGGAACACACTAATGGTGGAACATAATGTCATTTGAAACAATCCAGATAAAAACCGACGGCAATGTCGGGGTTATCACATTAAACCGGCCCGAAGCCCTAAACGCTCTAAATGCGCAAATGACCGGTGAAATTGCACAAGCATTAGCTGAATATGAAGCCGACTCGGAAATTGGCTGTGTGGTTCTTACCGGCTCAAAAAAAGCATTTGCTGCCGGTGCTGACATAAAGGAGCTGCAGGATCGTTCTTTTATTGATATCTATATGAAAGATCCCTTTGTTGAAACTTGGGAAAGTGTTTCGCGATTCAAAAAACCGATTATCGCAGCCGTTTCAGGCTATGCTTTGGGGGGCGGCTGTGAAATAGCCATGATGTGTGATTTTATTCTGGCCGCTGACAATGCCAAATTTGGCCAGCCTGAAATCAATCTTGGCGTTATGCCCGGGGCCGGTGGAACCCAGCGCCTGGCCCGGTTTGTTGGCAAGGCCAAAACCATGGAAATGTGCCTGACCGGCCGGATGATGGACGCCGAAGAAGCAGAGCGCGCCGGCCTGGTTTCACGCATTATATCTGCAGACGATCTGTTGGAAGAAGCGATGAAAACCGCACAAACAATTGCTGAAAAGTCACTGCCCATTGCAATTATGACAAAGGAGGCGGTTAATACCGCTTATGAAACAACCCTTGCACAAGGCATCCGATTTGAGCGCAGGGTGTTCCATTCACAATTTGCCACCGAAGATCAGGATGAAGGAATGACCGCCTTTATTGAAAAACGCACTCCTCACTTCAAAAATCGATAGCCACATAGACGTAAAAGGTGTTGACCTTGCGAGCTCTCAAAGCTATATGCCGCGCCTTGGCGCTATATGTGCCGGCTGCACAGGCAACCGGCAGTTAAGCGTCACAAACCTAACCCACCCTGCCTGACAGGAAACAAACAAGGACCATTATGGCCAATACCAGTTCCGCCCAAAAAGCTGTTCGGCAAATCGCTCGTCGTACCGCTGTCAACAAATCCCGCCGTACCAGAGTGCGCACTTGCCTGCGTGCCGTTGAAGAGGCCATTGCCAAGAAAGATCAGGCGGCTGCCCAAAGTGCTTTTGCCATTGCCGAGCCAGCAATGATGCGGGCTGTCAGCAAGGGCGTATTCCACAAGAATACCGCTGCCCGTAAAATTTCCCGGCTATCACACCGGATCAAAAATCTCGGCGCGAAATAAATCAAACGCCAAAATTTATTGTCTGAAGAACCGGCCAAAAAGAGCCGGTTCTTTTTTTTAGGCTGCCGATTCCCTCTCGCACACAAGGCAAAGCCCCGAACGCTCAAAACGCCTCAAGAGTCAACAAAAAAGAATCAATTTATTTTATCTTGAGCAAGCGCCGAAGAGTCAAAGACTTAGCCGCACAGGCGAGTAATTTGACATTTTTTTTCAGATTCCAACATTGACCAATATTGTTAACTTGTTAGGTTGCCCCAGATGATTTTTCCAACGGGGTTATCTGCTGACATCACTGGCGGGCATTTTAAGTGATTTCAGGTAAAATGTGGAAAATTTCATTATATAACAAAGCACTGCTCAGTTAAGGGCATTTCTTCTTCGGGCTGTTAGAGGGGCGCGTCCAGTGGCTAACCATAACCATTACATTGTCAACCAGGACGCAGATATTAACCAATTACAGCCCGTGTGGGCCATGGTTCGTGAGGGTTTGGGCCAACAAATACCCGCCAGCGACTTTCGCTCATGGATTGATCGTTTGCAGGCGGTTCCTGTTGATGAGGACAGGGTTGCGCTAATTGCGCCAAATACGTTTTCACGGGACTGGATTCAGGAAAACCTGTTTGATTTGATTTGTAAATTATGGATAAAATCTGACCCACAAAATCGCAGCCTGTCCTTACAGGTGGCCTCTGGCAAGGGTCCTTCAACAAATACGGATGCCGGAGCTAAGAAAGCTGACCCGGCATCAATGTCTGTTGCAGATACAGCCGGTCACAAATACCGTTTTGATAATTTTGTGGTTGGCCCCAGCAATGAAGTGGCATGGGCGGTTTCAAAACAGGCGGCGCGCGGGCCGCAATCAAGATTTAATCCGCTGTTTATTCATGGTGGCTACGGCCTGGGCAAAACCCATTTGTTACGGGCGATTGCCCATCAAAGCCGGGCTCAGTCTCCGACGAAAAAGGTATTGTTTTTAACCGCAGAGGCCTTTGTACAAAAATTTGTTACCTCGCTTCGTGGTACCCAGTCCCTTGAGTTTAAGAAAAATCTCCGGTCTCTGGATTTGCTTCTTATTGATGATTTGCATTTTTTAGCTGGAAAAACCGCAACCCAGGAAGAATTCGTCCACACCCTTGGTTCACTGATTGAGAACGGCTCGCAGGTTGTCTTAAGCGCAGATCGTTCCCCTGGTGAAATTGCCGCTTTGGATGACAGGCTGCGCTCTCATTTAAGTGGCGGCCTTGTCTGCCGTATTGCACCTGCTGCTTTTGAATTACGCCGGGAAATACTGGTGCAGCAGGTAGAAGAAATGAAAACAGAGTTTGAAAACTTCAAGGTTCCGGATGATGTACTGGACTTTTTAGCCTCTAAAATCTGTTCTTCTCCGCGTGAATTGCTTGGTGCCTTGAATATGGTGGTATCAGGAACAGTGTTAATTGGTCGCCCGGTAACACTGGAGCAGGCCCGCGACATATTAAGTGACGTGGTGCGGGCAACCCGGGTAAAGGTTTCCATCTCCGACATCAAAAACGGCACCACCTCATGGTTTGGTCTTGGCAAGGAAGACCTGTTATCACGACGCAAAACCCGTAATATTGTAAGGCCGCGCCAAATTGCCATGTATCTTGCCAAAGAGCTGACCTCTTGTTCCCTACCCATGATCGGACAGCGCTTTGGCGGACGTGACCATACTACGGTAATTCATGCCATAAAAACCATACAAAAGCTGATTGCTGAAGATACCGCCCTTGCAGACGAGGTTGAAGGCTTGCGTCGTTCGCTGACCAAGCTACAGTCATAACCTTGATTTGGGTCATTTGGATCATATTTGTAATAAGCCCTATTGAGCAATTGCTATATTTGTGACAAGTGGGGCGCAAAACCGGATATTAACGCGATGAAATTTACCATTGAGCGGGCTCCCCTTCTAAAATCACTCAGTCACGTAACCAGCGTGGTCGAGAGACGAAATACTATTCCCATATTGTCCAATATCCTGCTTAGCGCTTCTGCAGAGGGCGTAAGCATGGCGGCTACGGACCTTGATATTGAAATTGTTGAGACTGTGGGTGCCAATGTTCTGTCCGAAGGCGTAGCAACACTGCCGGCTCATACCTTTTATGAGATTGCCCGCAAGCTGCCCGAAGGGGCCGAGGTGACGCTGGAGATGAAACCAGACGACACACAGATGATCTTGCGCGCCGGGCGCTCACGGTTTTCATTGCCAACACTGCCTCAGGATGAGTTCCCGGCCCTGTCTGCAGAGGGGCTGACCCATCGCTTTGAGCTCGAAGCCTCTGAACTTGCCCGGCTGATCGACAAAACCAGATTTGCTGTCTCAAACGAAGAAACCCGTTATTATCTAAATGGCGTTCACATGCACGCAACAGAGGGGGAGCAGCCCGTATTGCGTGCTGTTGCAACCGATGGCCATCAACTGGCTTTGTGTGAATCAGTTATACCTTCCGGTGCCGAAGGCATGCCGGCTATTATTGTTCCTCGTAAAACCATTGGCGAAGTGCGCAAACTCATTGATGATGTAAGCGATAATGTAGTTATAGATGTCTCTGATTCTAAAATAAGGTTTTCTGTTGGCAGCGCTGTGCTTACCTCCAAATTGATTGACGGAGCTTTTCCTGATTACCAGCGGGTTATCCCGAAAACCAATGAAAACCAGCTTGAGCTGGAGAATCGCAGCTTTGCTGCATCTGTTGATCGGGTTTCCACAGTGAGCATGGAAAAATCACGCTCTGTCAAAATGGTTTTAGAAGCAGATACCTTAACATTACGGGTGTCCAGCCCGGAATCAGGACAGGGAACCGAAGAAATCTCAGTGTCATACAGCGGAGATCCAATGGAGATTGGCTTCAATGCCAAATATTTGCTAAATGTCCTCTCCCAAATCGATGGTCAGGAAGTGGTTTTTCGCCTGTCTAATTCCAATTCTCCGATTTTGATTGAAGACAGTGGTGATAAACACGCCCTTTATGTACTGATGCCGTTGCGGGTGTGATCTCTACGGCCCTTGTTCATCTCTCTTTAAGCCGGTTTCGTTCTCACACGAAAACCGAGCTTGATATTGAACCAAAGCCAGTGATCCTGTTTGGAGCCAACGGAGTTGGCAAAACCAACATATTAGAAGCTGTTTCCCTGCTTGCCCCCGGCCGGGGTTTGCGTCGCAAACCGCTTTCTGATGCCACCCAGCGCGGCAGCCTACAGCCATGGGCTGTGCATGCAAAACTATCCCGCCAGGACGGTGTTTTTTCCATTGGAACCGGGCTGGAGGCCGTGTCCAATGGCCACCGCAGATTGGTGCGAGTTGATGGCAGTCATGCCAGTGCCGGAGCGCTGGCGCAATTGATGCGACAGGTTTGGTTAACACCAGCACAAGACAGAATTTTTTCCGGAGCTAGGGGGTTGAGGCTTAAATTTTTTGATCGTCTGGTTTTTTCCTTGTTCCCGGAACACGCAAAGGCCGTGTCATCTTATGAAAAGGCCATGCGTCAGCGCCAAAAGCTGCTGGATGATGGCGGGGCTGAACCGGCATGGCTCGACGGGTTGGAACAGCAAATGGCACAATTTGCATTCCTGCTTATGCAAAATCGGAACCAGACAATGCAGCGCCTGATACAGGAGATCGAGACCAGCCCTGACAGCGCCTTTCCCAAAGCGGACCTGGAGCTGGTTGGTGAGGATGAACTTGCTGTACTGACAGCGAAATGCCCCATTGATGAAAACGCCCTGCGCACAGGCTTTGGCAGATCCAGACACAATGATGCCCGCGCCGGGCGCTGTTTAACCGGGCCGCACCGGGCTGATTTGCGCGTAAGCTGGGCTGTCAAACAAATGCCGGCCAGCGAGTGTTCCACAGGTGAGCAAAAGGCCTTGCTTGTGGGGTTGACCCTGGCTCATGCCAAAGCTGTAAGCGCCCACCAGCAAGCCTGCGCGCCGATAATTCTGCTCGATGAAGCTTGCGCCCATCTGGACGAGAGACGTCGCGCAGCACTGATAGATGAGCTGTGCCAGCTAAAAGGTCAGGCCTGGCTCAGCGGTACCGACCGTTCCTTGTTTGAGCACTTTGGCAATAGGGCTCAGTTTTTTGAAATAAAAGAGACGGGGGCTATGTCCGGACAGGCCAGTTAATTGACATTATTCTGGCATGTTTTTGCTCGCTCCAGCGGCACAAAAGCGCTAAGGTTTACTTATGACAAATGAAACGAATCAACAAGCCATTTCTGACGAGTACGGAGCCGAAAGCATCAAGGTGTTAAAAGGCCTGGATGCGGTACGAAAGCGCCCCGGAATGTATATTGGCGACACTGACGATGGTTCAGGATTGCACCACATGGTCTATGAGGTGGTGGACAATGCCATTGATGAAGCTTTGGCCGGTCATTGTGATACAGTTGATGTGATTTTACATGCTGATGGCTCAGCATCGGTTTCCGATAATGGCCGGGGCATTCCAACCTCCATTCACGAAGAAGAAGGCGTATCCGCAGCTCAGGTCATTATGACCCAGCTTCATGCTGGCGGAAAATTTGATCAGAACTCCTACAAAATTTCCGGTGGCCTTCACGGCGTTGGGGTATCTGTGGTCAACGCCTTGTCATCAGAATTGTTTTTGACCATTTGGCGTGACGGCAAAACCCATGAAATGAAATTTGAACATGGTGAGCCCATTGGTGATCTGAAGATAACTGGCGAGGCACCAGACAATAAAACCGGTACTTTGGTTCGGTTTTTGCCATCCCCTGAAACCTTCACCATGGTTGAGTTTGAGTATAAAACCCTGCAGCACCGCTTGCGGGAACTTGCATTTTTGAACTCCGGGGTAAGAATCCGGCTGCGAGATGAGCGCGGCACCGAAGTCGTTGAAACCGAAATGATTTATGAGGGTGGTGTCAAGGAGTTTGCCCGGCATCTGGATCGGACAAAATCCCCCCTGCTTGAAGAACCTATTGTGATCAGGGCCGAGCGCGATGGTATTGAGGTTGATGCTGCCCTGTGGTGGAATGACGGTTATCATGAACGGGTTTTGTGTTTTACCAATAATATTCCGCAACGCGATGGCGGCACTCATCTGGCAGGATTTCGGGGTGCCCTGACCAGGGCAATCAATAATTATGCCAATGCCTCAGGAGCAACCAAGCGCGAAAAAGTTACATTAAGTGGTGATGACAGCCGCGAGGGGTTGACTTGCGTATTATCGGTTAAGGTTCCAGATCCCAAATTTTCTTCGCAAACCAAAGACAAGCTGGTTTCTTCGGAGGTTCGCCCGGTTGTTGAAAGCGTTATGGGTGCAGGCCTGTCAGAATGGCTCGAGGAACACCCAAATGAAGGCAAGCTGATCATTCAAAAAATTGTCGAAGCTGCCGCTGCCAGGGATGCCGCCAGAAAAGCCCGCGAGCTTACCAGACGCAAATCAGCTCTCGACATAGCTTCTTTGCCTGGAAAGCTGGCCGATTGTCAGGAGCGAGACCCGGCAAAGTCTGAAATATTCATTGTGGAGGGGGACAGCGCCGGCGGCTCGGCCAAGCAGGGCCGAAACCGCAAAAATCAGGCAATTCTACCCTTACGCGGCAAAATTCTGAACGTGGAGCGGGCCCGGTTTGATAAAATGCTCTCCAGCACTGAAATTGGCACTCTGATCACTGCCTTTGGCACCGGCATTGGCCGCGACAGTTTTGACATTGAGAAACAGCGCTATCACAAGGTCATTATCATGACCGATGCTGATGTGGACGGGGCCCATATCCGAACCCTGTTACTTACATTTTTCTATCGCCAAATGCCTGAGCTTATTGAAAAGGGCTATTTATATATTGCGCAACCACCTCTTTATAAAGCAAGCAAGGGAAAAACTGCGATTTATCTTAAAGATCAGGATGAGATGGATCAGTATTTGCAAAACGAGGGTATATCCGAAGCTGTATTGCAGCTTGGCTCCGGTGAACAAATATCTGGGGCAGACCTAAAGAGAATCATCAGTATTTCTGCAAATGCGACACAGTTAATCCGTCGACTACAAGCCAAAGCCAATGCGCAGGTAATTGCACAAGCTGCCATTGCCGGGGCCTTGCAGGTAGATATTGACCCGGACAGGCTGGCTGATACCGCAAAACGCCTCGACCGTCTGGCAGACGAAGCTGAAGATGGCTGGACAGGAGAGATCGGAGAAGACAACTCCATGATCTTCTGCCGCGAAGTACGTGGAGTGCGCGAACAGGTTGTTCTGGATGAAGCTTTTAGAAACTCTGCCGATGCCCGGCGCTTATCGGCACTAAGCCCGGATCTGCTGGAAATCTTTGCTGAGCCCGCGGTTTTTTCCCGCAAGGGCAGGGAAGCCACAATTTACGGGCCTGTGCAGTTAATGGATACGGTTCTTGACGAAGGCTCAAGGGGGCTTTCCATACAGCGCTATAAGGGTTTGGGGGAAATGAACCCCGATCAGCTTTGGGAAACCACCCTTGATCCTGATGCGCGCAGCCTGTTGCAGGTTCGCATTGAGCACGCCGATGAGGCCGATGACCTGTTCACCAAACTAATGGGTGATGTGGTCGAGCCGCGCCGGGAATTTATTCAAAACAACGCCCTTGATGCCGAGGTCGATGTCTAGGCTCCAATTCGTTGCGCCAGATGTTGATCTCCGCGAGCTTTTGCCAGTGCTATTTGCTTTTGCCGCTCACTAAAGCGTATTTTCTGGGCTTCGGAATGAGTTCCTGCACATCTGGGACATGAAACACCTGCCTCATACAAGGGTGATGCCTTATCATTTTCGGTAATCGGAAACCGGCAGGCATGGCATAAATCATAGGAACCGGGCTGCAACTGATGATCAACCGAAACCCGTTGATCAAAAACAAAGCATTCGCCCTGCCACAGGCTTTCTTCTTCAGGCACGGTTTCCAGATATTTCAAAATACCGCCTTCAAGGTGATAAACCTCATCAAAACCTTCTTCCAGCGCCAGAGATGTAGATTTTTCACAACGTATGCCTCCGGTACAAAACATGGCCAGTTTAGGCTTGTTATGCAGGCCTCTTTGCGCCCGAAGCCATGCCGGGAATTCACGAAAACTGGTAGTTTTGGGATTTATGGCACCCTTGAAAGTCCCAATTTCCACCTCATAATCATTGCGGGTATCCACCAACACCACATCATCGCGGGTGATAAGTTCATTCCAGTCAGAAGCAGAGACGTATTTACCAACCTTTTTGGTTGGCGAAATTCCTGGCACACCCAAGGTAACAATTTCCTTTTTCAGCCGCACCTTCATCCGAAAAAACGGATTGGTGGCGGCAGTGGCCTCCTTATGCTCCAGCGAGGCAAACCCGGGAAGTGAGCGAATATGAGCCAGCACCATATCTATGCCTTTGCGCGGCCCGGCAATAGTTCCGTTAATACCTTCACTGGCAATCAAAAGGGTTCCAAAAACCTGATTTTGAATACAGACCCGCAATAAATCCGCGCGGTATTCGGCAAAATCCGGCCAATCAACAAATTTATACAGTGCAGCAACAACGAACTTGGATTGGTTCATGGCATCTTCTCCCATTTAACGACTGCTAACAGGTGCAGGCTAAACCCGCTCCTTATAAACAGTCATTCAACCCAAGGACAAGAGTTGAGTATATGTAGGGGATAAATTATGCACAGTCAGCAGACAAAAGATACAACCGCTCCCTGCGTGACACAGATAGCTGAAATGCTCCAATCCTGTGTTGATATAGGCAATTTACCAATATCAAACCAGTTCAGACATTTGACTGACAAGCACGATAGATAAACCTACTTAAAGGCGCTACCCGGTTTGGCCCCGAACAGTTTTAGAATTTTAGCCAGGGGGCAAAACCCGGTAAAAGAGGCCTGTAACATATTGGCCCCCACAAAGGCGGTAAACAGCAACCAATACGGTGAGTAGATTTGTGATAACACCAGACTTGCCAGAATAAACACTCCTGCTATGGCAAAAACCATACGCTCAATAGACATTTTTTCCTCCTAAACCGCCATCACCGCTCTAATATTAGCAAACACTCATAAAATATGCAAGCAGCAGAAAAGATAGCTATTTTTTTGGTGATATCCCCCTTCCCGTGGTTAAATAAGTGGCAAAACTACCAAGCCAGTGGGCACCGGAATAAAATTGTGCCGACAGGCCGGGCAAAGAGCTTTGCCGGTGTAAAATAGCTGCTTCCAGCAATGCATTTCTACGGTTATCGTCGGGTTTTAATGACAGGGCAATCATTTCCAAATTCCACGCCCGCGATAAATTCAGCCCTTCCAAATGCACAAGCTTGCTGTCTGATTGGTCTATTACCCTTCCGGGCAGCAACCATGTTGTACCTGATTGTTTGGGGATTTGCGGTAAAAATCGGCCAAGCCAGATACTGAATTGCTCCTGATCCAGAACCCGGCGCATCAGATCAGCTTCCATCAAGCATGGAGATAGAAAATCCTCCCCCGAAGGCTCAAATGCAAGCGGGCAATTTTCATCCCTAGCGTAAAAGGCCACAGATTTATTATAAATGAGCTGTTCCATATCGGAATTACCGGCAATGCGCGCCCAATCCAGTATCAGCGCAAATGAAAATGCCGTTGAGCGATGGGTGCCGCTACGCACCGGGTAAACCAGTTTCGGAATCCAGCCCGCAAGTCGATCTGCCGCCAATGCCTCCAGTGGAGCCAGTGCATTTAGCCATTTTTTAGCATTAGGATCATCCCATTCGCGTAATTCGGCGGCTAATTGTAATGCCCAGGCCAAACCATAGGGGCGTTGAAAACTATCGCGGCCAGTGGCTTCGAAATAGGCTGTTTCGCGTTCTATATTTGCCCTGGTCAAATTCCTGTCAAGAATTGCAATTGCGTCCTTTGCAAAAGGTGCCTCCGGTTCATAGCGCAATAAGCGCACCAATAACCAATGACCATGCACCGAGGAATGCCAATCATAACAACCGTAAAATACCGGGTGCAATTGTTTTGGTGACGATATGTCCGCTTCTGATTGCAGTATATGAGAAAGCTTGTTCGGGTATTCACGAGCAATACAGGCAAGGGCCAGATTGGCAAAATTAGTGCTGTGAGCCGGAGGCTGGCTATAATTTGGTACCGGAACTGGCGGTAAAACACTGCTGCATGCAACAAGAAGCAAAACCAGTCCGACCATAATTGGCGCCATCTTGGGCCGGCTAATTTCATATAAACGAGGTTTTTTCAGCTTCAAACAGCCACCTTTCAGCTCACGGAGCCTAAGACCAGCTCCTAATCCAATGCCTTATTTATATTCTCAACCATTTTTTTGGCATCATCAAGCAACATCATGGTATTATCACGATAAAACAGGGTGTTATCAATACCGGCATAACCCGAAGACAGCGAGCGCTTGATAAAAAATACGGTTCCAGCATTCCAGACCTGCAATACCGGCATGCCATAAATTGGTGAGCCGGGATCTTCTTCAGCAGCCGGATTGGTTACATCATTGGCTCCGATAACAAATGCTACATCAGCACCGGAAAACTCGGAATTAATATCCTCAAGCTCAAACACTTCATCATATGGAACATTGGCTTCAGCAAGCAGAACATTCATATGGCCGGGCATGCGACCGGCCACCGGGTGAATGGCGTATTTCACCTCTACCCCTTCAGCCTTTAGCAGATCAGCCATTTCACGAAGAGCGTGCTGGGCCTGAGCCACCGCCATGCCATAGCCAGGAACAATAATCACCTTGGCGGCATTTTTCATGATAAAGGCGGCATCATCAGCAGCACCAAGTTTTACGTTTCTTTCAATGCCATCATCAGCCCCGCTGGTTGCCACATCACCAAACCCGCCGGCAATAACGGAAATAAAGCTGCGATTCATTGCCTTGCACATAATATAGGAAAGGATCGCACCTGAAGAACCAACCAGTGCTCCGGTAATAAGCAAGGCATTATTCTCCAGAGTAAAGCCGAGCGCCGCCGCTGCCCACCCTGAATAGGAGTTTAACATGGACACAACAACCGGCATGTCCGCGCCTCCGATTGGGATGATCAACAACACACCAAAGACCAAAGCAACAAATGTAAGTATCCAGAACAATTGCTTGGCGCCAAGGCCAACGCCATGAGTGCCTGTCAGCATGATAATCAGGATCGCCGACAGCACCACAAGACCAAGATTGATTAAATGGCGGCTCGGCAATAAAATTGGCTGCCCCGACATATTACCATTTAATTTTGCAAAGGCGATAACTGATCCTGAGAATGTAACGGCACCAATAAATGTTCCAAGTGCCAATTCAATCAGGGACTGCATATGCATGGAGCCATCACGATCAGCAATACCAAAAGCATCAGGAGAATAAAGTGCGGCGGCAGCCACCAAAACCGCAGCCATGCCCACCAGTGAGTGAAACGCCGCCACCAATTGCGGCATGGCAGTCATGGCAATGCGCTGGGCAATAACAGCGCCCACACTGCCACCTAATACCAATGCCAGCAAAATACCTATAAAACTGCCGCCAAGATTTACTGATAGCAGGCTGGTGACAATGGCAATTACCATGCCAGCCATACCAAATAGATTTCCCTGACGGGCAGTGGCCGGAGATGATAGCCCACGCAGGGCCAGAATGAATAAAACTCCGGAAACCAGATAAGCAATGGAGGCAAAGGTCGGACTCATGGCCTAGCGCTCCTTTTTCTTGTACATGGCCAGCATTCGCTGGGTAACCAGAAAGCCACCAAAAATATTTACCGCCGCCAATGCGGTAGCGATCAGGCCAAACAAGCGGGTCTGCCCGGTTGCGGCACTGGTTGCGGCATCAGAGCCGGGAAATGCAGTGGCAGAGGCAGCAATAAGGGCCCCAACAATAATTACCGAAGATATGGCATTGGTCACCGCCATCAATGGCGTGTGCAAGGCGGGAGTTACACTCCACACCACAAAATAACCGACAAAACAGGCCATTACGAAAATCGCAAGACGTAACACGAACGGATCAACAGCTTCCATGGTTCAGCTTCCTTTTTTCTTCGGCGCGGCCCGTTTGGCAGCGGGTTTTTTAGCAGTTGTTCTTTTGCTTACAGATTTCTTTGTGGCAGATTTCTTTGTGGCCGTCTTGCTGGCCGGCTTCTTCGCCGGGGGTTTTTTTACAGGCGGTGTTTTTGCCGTAAGTGCTTTGGCCAGGTTTTCATTGGTAATTTTACCATCACGGCTGACATTGGCCCCAAGCACAATTTCATCTTCCCAGTCTGGTGAGTAAGAGCCGTTTTCTGCACTAAGCAGGGGCAGCAGAGCTGCTATGTTGCGGCCATATAATGCCGAGCTGTCCGCAGCCAGTCGCGAAACCAGATTGGTGAAACCGGCAACGGTAACACCGTGGCAAACCACGACTTTACCGGGATCGGTCAACTCACAATTACCGCCGCGCTCCGCTGCCATATCAATAATCACCGAGCCATCGGCCATGGATTTAACCATCTTGCTGTCAATCAATCTGGGTGCCGCCCGTCCGGGGATCAAAGCTGTGGTGATTACAATATCCTGTTTGGCAATATGCGTTGCTATCAGCTCTGCCTGTTTCTTTTGATATTCTGGCGACATTTGCCGGGCGTATCCGCCTGCGGTTTCGGCCTTTTTGAACTCATCGTCTTCTACGGCGATAAATTTGGCCCCCAGCGAAGCTACCTGTTCTTTGGCGGCGGGACGGACATCGGTAGCCGAAACAATGGCACCCAAACGTCTGGCAGTGGCAATAGCCTGCAGACCAGCAACTCCAGCCCCCATGACAAAAACCTTGGCCGCTGCCACAGTACCGGCAGCAGTCATCATCATTGGCAAGGCTCTGCCATAAATTTCTGCAGCTTCAATAACTGCGCGATAACCGGCCAGGTTTGATTGTGAAGACAAGGCATCCATGCTTTGCGCCCGGCTGATCCTTGGGATAAGTTCCATGGCAAAGGCATCAATGTTTTTATTGGCACATGATTGCACAAACCCCGGATCATCAAACGGATCAAGCAGGGCAATTATGGCACTGCCCTTTTTCATATGAGTCAAAATACCGGGATCAGGCCTGCCTACTGCAAGCAGAATATCAACACTACTAACGGTGCCTTTGGCGGTTTTGGCAATACTGGCGCCGGCATTGCGCAAGGCGCTGTCACTTAAATTTGCAGATTTTCCTGCGCCGCTTTCGATGACAATCTCATGGCCGGTAGCAATTAGCTTGCTGATGGTTTGTGGGGTCAGCGCAATCCGCGCCTCATCCAGACTGGTTTCATTCAGGACGCCAAGTTTCATATGTCATCACCCGGAAAATTGTTGATTAAAAGCCCCTGCCTCTTGTCAGCCTCAAATGCCTCGTATGTATCAGCCTAATCCGGCCAAAAACGAAACTGCCATGCTGGCAATCGCTGCAAAAATAGCCATGGCTATCATAACCCCGTGCCATGCAGCACCGCGTTTTAGAAACATTCCGACAAGTATGGCTACCACCAGAGAAATGACCAAAGAAGGAAACCATGCTATTTTAGCGCCAAAGAGCAGTGTGAAAAATAAAATATTGGCTCCGAGCAGGCCACCAGACCAGATGGTAATATCCATCATCAGCTTATAGGTATCCTTGTGGTGTGAAATGTCTTGTGTGCCGCGTTCATATGTGCTCATGGTTTTCCCCTCGTGCAAATACAGATTGATCCGATGTGTCCGGGTTACACTGAGCGGTGCCCGGGATCAAGTATTGGTTTGGAAATTGGCGCAAACGTCGCAGGGGCAGGCCTTTTCAACCGCAAACAAAGGCCGTATGAGAGCCATAATTGTTAAATATCTGCTACGGGCCCTTGATCCCGTTGGGAGAGTGTTATGTTTTCTTTGTCTGACCCGGTTGTGCGCCGGGCGCTTGATTCGTCTGTTTTGGATCTGCCGGGAGAGCCGGCATCAACCCGGGTGGTTGTGGCTATGTCCGGCGGGGTCGACTCAACCCTTACCGCAGCCCTGCTTAAAACTGCAGGCTATGATGTGGTTGGTATTACCCTGCAATTATACGACCATGGGGCTGCCATTGCCAAAAAGGGAGCGTGCTGCGCCGGACAGGATATTGCTGATGCGGCCCGTGCTGCTGCACAATTGGGATTTGCCCACTATGTGCTGGATTATGAAAGCCGGTTCACGGAAACAGTCATTGAGGATTTTGCCGACACCTATTTATCCGGGCAAACCCCAATTCCATGTATCAGATGCAATCAATCGGTAAAATTTAATGATTTGCTGGCCACCGCCAGGGACCTGGGTGCAGCCTGCATGGTCACCGGCCACTATATCAGGCGTATTATCGGCAAAAACGGCCCCGAGATGCACCGGGCGGTGGATGAGGGCAAAGACCAGAGCTATTTTTTATTTGCCACTACCAGGGAGCAATTAGAATTTTTGCGCTTTCCCTTAGGTTCTTTACACAAGGATGAGGTGCGCAGGCTGGCAGGACAAATGGGGCTGGATGCGGCCAACAAGCCTGACAGTCAGGATATTTGCTTTGTGCCTGAAGGAAATTACGCAGATATAGTAGAGCGCGTCCGTCCCGGAGCAAACAAGCCTGGTAATATTGTCAATCAGGACGGAGAAATACTGGGCCGCCACAAGGGGCTGGTTCACTACACTATCGGCCAAAGGAGAGGGCTTGGCATTGCTGCTGGCACCCCGCTTTATGTGCTGCGATTAAACCCTTTTACCAAAGAAGTAACCGTAGGACCAAAGCAGGCTTTGCTGACCAGAAGAATTTATCTTGATAGCCCCAACTGGCTTGCCAGACCTTTGCGTGATACTGAACAATTGCCAGTGCAGGTAAAGGTTCGATCGACCAGACCTGCGGTTGCGGGCCGATTGTCCCTTGATGAAAACAACCGCATGCTGGTGGATCTGGATGTGTTTGAAGAAGGGGTGGCGCCCGGGCAGGCATGTGTGTTTTATGGCGTTGGCAAGCAGGCTTCACGAGTATTGGGTGGAGCATGGATCAGCAGCACCATTGCCGCTTCATCCTGATTTTACTTGTCAAGCTGCCATGTTCCGGGTGTATACTGCCGTAAATACAGAAATAATCAGGCAAGGGGTAGACTATGGCACATATTGTGATCCTTGGAGCCGGTCTTGGCGGAGTGCCCATGGCACTGGAAATGCGAGCCAAAGCCCGAACCGAAGACAAAATAACCGTTATTAACAATCGACCGACCTTCGATTTTACCCCGTCAAACCCGTGGGTGGCAGTTGATTGGCGCAAACCAGACGACATTCGTGTTGAGCTTGGTACCATGTTCAGAAAAAAACAGATTGATTTTATCTGTGCCAATATTGCCAGAGTTTTGCCCGAAACGAAAACCATTGAATTGGAAAACGAAGACAGCGTTGGTTATGATTATCTGGTGATTGCCACCGGGCCGGAATTAAACTTTGCTGCTATTGATGGTTTTGGGCCAGAAGCCAATACGGTTTCAATCTGTTCTACTGATCATGCGGAACAGGCGCGCAGGAAATGGCTGGAATTTGTGAAAAAACCCGGCCCGATAGTGGTTGGCGCGGTGCAAGGGGCATCATGTTATGGCCCGGCTTATGAATTTGCCCTGATTATGGATACGGATCTTAGGCGCAGAAAAATACGCGACAAAGTGCCTATGACTTTTGTTACCGCGGAGCCATTTATCGGTCATTTGGGCCTGGGCGGAGTAGGTGATACCAAGGGCATGCTCGAATCTGAATTGCGCAACCGCCATATTAACTGGATATGCAATGCCAGAATCACCAGAATCACTGAAAACACTACCGAAGTGGAGGAGCTAAACGAAGATGGCAGCATCAAAGCCACCCACAGCCTGCCCTTTGCTCATTCAATGATGATTCCGGGATTTAAGGGCATTGATGCCGTGCAAGAGTTGGAGGGTCTGGTCAATCCGATGGGCTTTATTCTGGTCAATGAACATCAGCAAAATCCAAAATATCCTGAAATTTTCTCGGTTGGGGTGTGTATTGCCATTCCTCCGGTAGGCGCAACTCCGGTACCGGTAGGAGTTCCTAAAACCGGCTTTATGATCGAAAGCATGGTGCGGGCTGCGGCTTTGAACATCGGTGCCATGTTGCGCGGAGAAAAGCCTACACACGAAGCAAGCTGGAATGCGGTATGTCTGGCCGACTTTGGCGATGGTGGTGTTGCCTTTATTGCCAGCCCGCAAATACCACCAAGAAATGTCAATTGGGCCAGCCAGGGCAAGTGGGTACATCTGGGTAAAATCGCGTTTGAGAAGTTTTTTCTTGGTAAGGTGCGCCGCGGGGTTTCTGAATCATTCTTTGAAAAACTGGCGCTTAATATGATGGGGATCGCCAAGGAAAAGAAATCGTAAAAACCATCATTTCCCCTTTTGGGCGATGGAGGTTGATAAAACTCGGCTAAAATGTTTAATCTGGTTAACCAAATTCATACTTGTTGCGAGGGGCGATAAGGGATGAAAACAGGGGAAGCATAATGACCATCATGAAATCCACACAGATATTGTCAGATAGCAGTAAAAGTTTTGAACATGCCATTACCAACGGCGTTGAGCGCTTCGGCAAAACTGTTAAAAATGTCCGTTCGGCCAATGTAAATCATATGTCAGTTACAGTAAAAGACGGTGCAATTGCGAAATACCGCGTCAACATGCAAATCACCTTCGAGGTCAGCTAAACCTGAAATTTAATCCTTAATACCGGTTTTAGAAAATTTTGATTAAGCATCTTATTGCGGCTGTTCACCCTCTTGACGGCAGCCGGTTAAATTACGATCTATTGCCTGACAGATCATTTTTTTCAAAAACAGGTAATAATTATGTCTCAGCCATCTGATCCTATCGTAATCATTGGATATGCACGCACGCCTATGGCGGGCCTTCTTGGAGAATTATCCACCCTTTCAGCCAATGAATTAGGTGCAATTGCTGTTGCCGGGGCTTTGAAAAATGCTGGAATTGATAAAAATTCCGTGGAACAGATTTTTATGGGAAATGTTCTGTCTGCGGGACAGGGACAGGCTCCGGCCCGTCAGGCTGCCATCAAGGCCGATTTACCAATCCATGTGGAGGCAACAACCTTAAACAAGATGTGCGGCTCCGGCATGCAGGCAGCGATCATGGCCAAAGACAGCCTTGGCGCAGGTTCTGCAAGTGTAATTATTGCCGGTGGTATGGAAAGCATGTCAAACGCCCCGCATTTGTTATCAAACCATCGCAAGGGCCTAAAGTACGGCAATGACACCATTGTTGATCATATGGCATTTGATGGATTGACCGATGCCTATGGTGGCCTGTCAATGGGGGTTTATGCTGATGAAGCTGCCAAAAAATATCAATTCACCCGAGAAGAACAAGATGCCTATGCCCTAAAAACCCTTTCCCGGGCGCAAGATGCGGCGGATAAAGGCGATTTTGATCATGAAATGGTGCCGGTCACCATCAAATCCAGACGCGGCGAGACCATGATCAATAGCGATGAATTGCCACGCAAGGCCCGTCCCGAAAAAATACCGCAATTGCGCCCGGCCTTTACCAAGGATGGAACCGTAACCGCAGCCAATGCCTCGGCGATATCTGATGGTGCTGCTGCACTGGTAATGATGCGCCAGTCTGATGCCACTGCCGCCGGAGCCAAACCAGTTGCCGTGCTGGTGGCAACTGCCGCCCATGCCCATGAACCTGAATGGTTTACCACCGCGCCGGTGCCGGCAATGCAAAAGGTATTAAAAAAGGCGGGATGGTCAAAAGATGAGGTCGATTTATGGGAAATCAACGAAGCCTTTGCCGTAGTTCCAATGATTGCCATTAAGGAATTGGCGCTGGACCCTGACAAGGTCAATGTAAATGGCGGCGCCTGTGCCATGGGCCATCCGATCGGAGCTTCGGGAGCTCGTATCATGGCCACATTGATATCAGCCCTGCAAGCCCGTGGACTTAAAAAAGGCGTGGCATCGCTTTGCATTGGTGGCGGTGAAGCCACGGCAGTTGCTATTGAAATAATTTAGGGCGTTTTGGTTCAAAACACCTGAAATTTCTCCAAACCTTTGTTTTATTGCAAAACCCCGCGCTTAAAATAGCGAGACGTGCCTTTGCGGTAGAGTAGGTAAGGTTTCCTCAAACAGCGAAGCAATAGGACGGATTTCTGGCGCAAATATCATATAAACCAAACATCTGTCATACCGGCGAAAGCTGGTATCCGGCTGGATGTTGATTTAGGCGCCCATTGTCAGGACTGCCCATTCGCCGCGGTGCTGTAAGCGCAGCAATTGCAAGCCCGAATCAATATAGGCCGAGGTCACGGCTTCGGCCTGCGTTTCTAAAAGACCGGCCAGTATCAGGGTGCCGCCGGGTGCCAGCAGTGAACTGATACCAGAAGCCATGTCAATCAATGGCGCCGCCAGAATGTTTGCAAATACCAGATCGAACCTGCCTGGCTGCAATGCCGGATGCTCCACCCCATCGGCTATAATGAGTTCAATTTTGTTCTGAACACCATTGATTTGAACATTATTGCGGGCAACTTCTATAGCTTCAGGGTCAATATCAGTAGCAATTATGTTCGCAGGCAAAGTCATGGCCGCGGCAATTGCCAAAATTCCGGCGCCGGTTCCCAGATCCAATACCCGTGATGGCACAATCCCGGCCAACAGCAGTTTATCCAGTTCTATCAGGCAACCGCTGGTGGTTTCATGATGCCCTGTACCAAAAGCCATGCCGGCTGGAATACAGATGCAAACATCCTTAAGCTGATCACTTGCCTCTTCGTGGGAACCATGAATGTAAAACCTTCCGGCGCGCACATAGGTTAAATAACGCAAGGACTCAGTGACCCAGTTCTTTTCCGGCAATTGCTTAATATCCACACGCAGGTGATCAGTAATATCAAGATCGTTAATCTGCTTGGCAGGTTGTTGTGCAAAGATTATCTGTAATCGCCAATCAGGTAATTCGTCATCAAACAATGAAAAAGAGAGCGGTGGCTCAACCAAACCCTGCAAATGGTTTTCAATGTCCAGCAAATCTGACTTGGGCCCGACAATGGCCACCTGCCACAGCTCAGACAAAACTTTTGCCTTCGATGCTTTGGTGATGATCGTGCAGACACAATTGATGATTGGCCAGGGTCTCAATCACCCGGCAGGAGCCGCTGGTATTGCCCATGTCACAGGCCTGTATGCGCTTTAACTCTTGTTCCAATTGCTGCAAAGCATGAATACGGTCGCGAATTTTGGAAAGATTCTCTGCAACAATGGCATCAGCAGTAGCACAAGGCTTTTCCGGCTGATCGGCCAAAGACAGCAACTCTTTGATTTGCGGCAGGGAAAATCCCAAAGAACGGGCATGGCGAATGAAGGCAAGTCGCTTTAGGTCATTTGACCCGTAACGACGCTGCCCGGCCTGATTGCGCCACGGCTCCGGCATTAAACCCAGTTTTTCGTAATAGCGAACCGTTTGCACATTGCTGCCGGTTTCCTTGGCTATTTTGCCGATTGAATAATCCATAAAATAACTCTTGTCCCTATAGCTGCTACAGGGTGCAATATAATGCAAAACAGCCAAAAAGGAACCAGTAATGGGTGCCAGTTGCGGACACGATAATCAATTTGACGGTGAAAGCCCAAAGTACAAGGCCGCGCTTTGGGCGGTTATTGCCATAAATGGCGGCATGTTCATTGTAGAAATGGGCGCAGGAGCCCTTTCCGGATCAATGGCCCTAAAGGCAGATGCTCTGGATTTTTTAGGTGATACAATGACCTATGCTTTAAGCCTGTATGCGATTGGCATGTCATTGCGCTTTCGCGCTGGTGCTGCCATGTTAAAAGGAATGTCACTGGCAGTGTTGAGCCTTTGGGTTTTGGCCAGCTCCATCTGGCATTTCTTTGGCACCACAATCCCCGATGCCCCAACAATGGGCTGGATAGGCTTTATGGCATTGGTTGCCAATGTGGTTTCGGTGTTTATCCTGATAAAATTCAAGGATGGCGACTCCAATGTTCGCTCGGTCTGGCTGTGTTCACGCAATGATGCTATTGGCAATGTAGCCGTTATCGGAGCGGCATGGCTGGTAGCAATAACCCAAAGCAAATATCCTGATCTGGTAGTTGCCGTATTGATGAGCACCTTGTTTTTGTCCTCTGCCTGGCAGATTATCAAGCAGGCCCGCAATGAATGGAAACATGATGGTCAGCACTAAAGGGCTTATGACTATTCGAGTTTTTCTGACAAGGAAACCAACAGCTCACTTAGCGGGTCTTTCTCTGGGGTCTCAGTAATTTCAGGAGCCGGTGCCGGCATTAAATCCGGAGAGGGCGATGGGCGTTTCTTTAGCCATTCACTCATATAGGCTTGCCATATCTGGGCCGGAAGACCGCCGCCTGTTACTTCTGCCATCGGCCTGTTTTGATCATCACCAACCCAGACACCGGCGGTTTCTGCTCCGGCATATCCAATAAACCATGCATCACGGAAGCGGTTGGTGGTGCCGGTTTTACCCCCAACCTCATAGCCAGCAATGCGGGCCCTGCGCCCTGTTCCCTCGGTTATTACAGTTTGCAGCATCAATTTCATTCCAGCCAGTTCGTGATCTGCAATTACTTTTGAAGGAGGTATTTGCTTACGCTGCCATAATACCGGCCCCCCTTGCACACTGATTTTGGAAATACCGTGCGGTTGCGCCCGATACCCGCCATTGGCAAATGGCGCATAGGCAGATGTAAGCTCGATCAGGGAAGTGGCGTTGGTTCCAAGCGACATGGAACGGGTGGTTGCAATTGGCATGTCCATGCCCAGACGACGTGCCGTTCTGGCCACACGGGTTCGACCCACTTCTTCGGTCAATTGTACCGCCACGGTGTTCACCGATGTGGCAAGGGCTGTTTTCAGGCTGATTTTACCTTTGAATTCATCCTTGTAATTTCGCGGTGTCCAATCACCAATGGTAACAGGCTTGTCTTCGCGAATTGTCCATGGGCCAAGCCCGTTTTCAAGAGCCGCCAGATAAACAAAAGGCTTAAAAGCAGAACCAGGCTGTCTTTTGGCCTGTGTTGCCCGGTTGAACTGGCTTTTTGTGTATGATTTTCCACCAGCCATGGCCTCAACACCACCATCGGGGGCCAAGGCCACCAATGCGCCCTGGTTTGCGTTTTTCTTTGCCTGATCGGCAGTTAACACCTTGGCCAATGCCCGCTCAGCCGCCCGCTGTGCCGTCAGATCAAGAGTGGTGTGAACGATTAGGTCTGTTTTAACCTCGCCAACCCTTCGTCGCACTTGCGGAGCCAGCCAATCGACAAAATATGATGCTGAAGGTGTCGCCTTTACCGGTTTTACCAAAATCGGCTTGGCAAAGGCCTGTTCTTGTTCTTCGGAAGATATCTTGCCCGTTTTAACCATGATATCCAGAACAATAGTGGCCCTGCGCTCAGCACGGGCCAGATCAGAAGTTGGACTATAACGGTTAGGAGCTTTTAACAGGCCCGCAATCATTGCAGCTTCGCCCAGATCCAGATCTATTGCCGGCTTGCCAAAATATGAAAGTGCAGCCGCCTCAACCCCCCATGCACCGCGCCCAAAATAGACCCGGTTCAAATAAAGTGATAAAATTTCATCCTTGGAAAACTTTTTCTCCAGCCACAGGGCCAGCATTAATTCCTGGGCTTTGCGCTTATAGGTGCGCTCTGATGACAGGAATAGGTTTTTTGCCAATTGCTGGGTTAAGGTTGAGCCACCTTGTACAATATGTCCGGCACGCAAATTGGCCCACATAGCCCGGGCCAGACCGATAATATCTACACCAAAATGATCATAGAATCTTCTGTCTTCCACCGACAAGATGGCATCAATCAAGCTATCAGGCAGTTTGCCAAGTTCTACCGGAGGAGCATATGCCGCTCCTTGTACCGCAATAACCTGCCCGTGGCGATCCAAAAACGTGACACTTGGACGACGCTCTACCTGCCAAAGGCCGGAAGTGTCCGGCAAATCACTGGCATAGGTCACCAGAACAAATGCACCGATCAACCCTGCCCATACTGACATCACAAGTGACCAATATACGGTCTTGCCAAACACTTTTGACCAAAAACCCTTTGGTTGCTTTTTGTTAGATTTTGAGCCTGCTCTGCTGGCGCGGGCAGGTTTTGCAGCCGGTTTGCCTGATTTTGCAACGCTGTTTTTAGGTGCAGAAGACTTATTACCGGAATAGCTGCGCTTGCCGATGGTTATCGGTTTGCGCCTGGCTTTCTTTGCTGGCGGTTTTCCTGATCGTTTGCTGACCAAGTTTATCCCCGTGGTGTTTTACTTAAAATCTGGCAGACAATTTGCGCCAAAGCCATTAAGAGCCAGTGAATCAATTATCGGTTTGGGTGTCGCTATTAGTTCCGAATCATTGTTTTACAATAAAAGGGCAAATCAGGGGGCTTGATGGGCATAAAGATCACATTGAATGTCATGCTGGCACAACGCAATATGAAAGCCAAGGATCTGGCAGAATTTGTCGGTATCACCGAGCAAAACCTGTCATTGCTGCGCACAGGCAAGGTAAAGGGTGTACGCTTTTCCACATTGGCCAAAATCTGCGAGGCGCTTGACTGCAAGCCCGGCGATATTCTGGACTTTGAGTCTGACTAAAGCATTTTTAGCAAAAGTGGGAAGTTTTTTTGTGTCCTACCGCCTAGCGGCTAGTTGAGGGAATCCTTAATGTCCTATCGCTTCGCTACTTGAGGGAATCTTTAATGTCCTATCGCTTCGCTACTTGAGGACGGGTTTTGCGCTAAGAGTGGTTGCTAAATTTTCGCTATTTCCTCCGAGGCAATTGCAAGGGTGGATTTAAGGATCGAAGTTGCAAGTGACGGTTTGGGGTATGGTTACTCTTAAGGGTCACTATTAGGGTCAGTGTAATTTTCGCTGTCCCTTGTTGATACTTGAGAAGCACTGTAATCATACCCAAAAAGCACTTCGTTATAATAAAACAACCCTTAAATGACCCTTGGGTGTACTGGCTGACCCTTGAGGGTCGGGGATAAGTGATAATGATGCCCGCATGTTCCAAACCTGTTATAATGTAAGAGTTGGAGCAAAGCCCCTGACAAAATGCTCTTTGACAGGTAAATATTTCTCTCAAACCCGATAAAACAAAAGGGTTTCTGGGCTCCTGTGTTTGTGGAAGCCGGCTGGCAAAAATCATTTCATGCTGGCATGTTTTCTGTTTATCCTGCCTTATCCTGCGGGAAAAGTGACAAGCTTTTTTAACAGGGCGGTCAGGTCGATGTGTGACCGCACCGGTTTCTTGAGCCAGCGTAACATTTATGACCAAACTTATCTATTGCAGGGATGGGTTTGCCATTCCATGCGAACATTTGGATCTGTTTCATTTGCCAGCAGATTATCTCTTGCTTGCTGAAACTGTTTTGGGCTGGCAAGTTGCCCCAAAGCCCACACTGCCATTGCCCGCACCAGTGCAGAGTCATCAACAAGCGCAAGTTCAAGCGTTTTAATCAATGCCGTATTCCTGGAATTACCAATGGCGATCATAACATTGCGAACAAAGCGATCCCGGCCAATTCGCTTAATTGGAGATGCTGTAAACACCTGACGAAAGGCTAACTCATCCAATGCGGCCAAGTCTGCCAGTAATGGCAGATTTAACTCTGGCCTGGCGTGTAATTTGGTTTCATGTGCTAATTTGGCGTATTTATTCCACGGACAAATGGCAAGGCAGTCATCGCAGCCATAAATTCTATTGCCCATGGACTTGCGATATTTTGCCGGAATATGCCCCTTGTGCTCTATGGTCAAATAGGAGATGCAGGCCGTGGCCTCAAGCTGATATGGCGCTATAAATGCATTTGTTGGGCAGATATCAAGACAGGCCCGGCATGAGCCACAAAGATCCTTTTGCGGGTGATCTGCTGCCAATTTGGCTTCGGCAAGAATTACTCCGATAAACAGCCATGAGCCAAATTCACGGGAAACCAGATTGGTATGCTTTCCCTGCCAGCCAAGACCAGCTTTGGCCGCCAGCGGTTTTTCCATCAAGGGAGCAGTATCCACGAACACCTTGACGGCTTTGCCGGTTTCCTTACCGACAAATCCGGCCAGTTTTTTCAGCTTCTTCTTGATAATGTCATGATAATCATGGGCGCGCGCATAAACCGAGATATTACCATGGTTCTTGTGCTGCAGGTTCAGCATTGGATCATGATCGGGGCCATAATTAAAGCCGAGCACAATGGCGGTTTGGGCTTCAGGCCACATCTGGTTGGGATGTTCGCGCCGATGGGCGTGTTTTGCCATCCAGTCCATTTGGCCATGATATCCTTTGGCGATGAACTCATGAAGTCTAAGACCGGCCTGCCATGGTTCTGAAGCACTGGTTATGGCGGGTCTGGTGAAGCCCAAAGCCAGCGCCATGTCCTGTAGTTTGGCAATCAGGTTTTCTGAACAGGCTTGCGCCATGGCTAAAAGTCCAGATTGGCATAGTCCGGTGCCGGAGCAATTCCCGGAAAATGATCTGCAAGTAATGGGCGAAAACTTGGTCTGGACTTAATGCGTACATACCATGATTTAACGCTGACAAATTGTTCAAAAGGAACATCGCCAAAATAATCAAGACAGGAAAGTGCTGCGGCTGCACTGATGTCAGCCAGCGAAAAGTCCTCGCCAGCCAGCCAGTTGCGTGATTGTGTCAACTCTTCCATCACTGCCAAATGCCACAGTAAATACCTCTTGCCTTCGCGCATGGCCGCAGCATCCGGCGAACCCAGCCCCAGCAATGGTTTTTCCAGACGCTCAAACAGCAAAAACCCAAGAACCTCGGATTGAAACTTGTCAGAAAACCAGCTCATCAATCGCCGGACTTCAGCCCGCTGTTCGTGGCTCTTTGGCAATAAGGGAACTGCGGGTCTGGTTTCTTCCAGATATTCCAAAATAGCCCGGCTTTCACAAATAGTGCATTTGCTTCCCGGTTGCTGTTCTATTAAAACAGGCGGCCTTCCTGACGGGTTTAATTGGCTGAGTTTTTCGGTATCCGCAGGCAAATCCAGCATAAGTGGTGTAAATGTAAGGCGTTTCTCCGCCAGAGCCAGCCTGACTTCCCGTGATCCGGGATCCAGCGGCCAATGGTACAAGCTGCGCTTCATTTGCCTGCTTCTTCGCGCCGAAAATGGCCCAGACCATGTGGCTCAGCCTTACCTTTGGGGTCAGGATGCACCAGAATATCAGCCGCTGGCCAGATTTGTAAAAGCCTGCGTTCCACCTCTACCACAATCTTGTGCGCTTCGACCAATGGCATGTCCGGGTCAAGGTCAAGGTGAAACTGCATATGCACATACAGGCCAGAGGCTCGTGTGCGCAATTCATGGATCGAATAAACGCCCTCTACGCTCAAGGCGGTTTTCTGGATCAAGGCCCGTTCTGTTTCTGGTAACTCACGATCCATCATTTGGTCCAGCGCGCCTTTGGCAACAATCCAGGCAGTGCGTATCAGCCAAAACGCCAGCCCCAGGCCCACCAGAGCATCAACAAATCCAAGACCTCCGTAACTGGTTATGCCAATACCGATAAGCACCGAAACATTTGCAAGCAAATCAGCCTGATAGTGGGCCCGGTCACCAGCCACTGCAATCGAGTTTGACTTTGCAAGAGCTCTGGTTTGCAGCCAGACCAGCCCAAAGGTAAGTATTATGGAAAATATGATTACAGCCAAAGCAATGCCGGTATGTTGCAAAGCTACCGGGTTTAGCAATCTATCCACGGCTTCGCGTGCCACCAATGCGGCGGTGATCGCCACCAGCAAGGCCTGAAACATGCTGGCAAAACTTTCAGCCTTGCCATGTCCGAAACGGTGTTCTTCATCTGCTGGTTCTGCCGCATAACGCACGGCAATAAAGGCAGTAATTGAAGCCACTAAATCAAGGGCGCTATCAGCGAAACTGGCCAAAACTGCAACGGAACCGCTTAAAACATAGGCAATCAGCTTTGTTACCATGAGAATCGAGGCAATGAGCACAGATGCCCAGGTAATGGCCCTGGTCACTTTTGATGCTTCCTGCGGGCTGGCCCGTCCCGGGCCTTTAGCTTGATTTGATATATCGCTCATAGTCTTTCAGATACGGTTTCAAAGCCCTGTCGTCAAATTGCAAATTGCTTGCAGGCACCGGCTAAACCTGCGAAATGACAGTAAGACACAATTGGCAAAGAGCACTAAATCATGACACTGATCCAACTCATGCTATTGGCCATTATTCAAGGCTTAACCGAGTTTCTGCCGATCTCATCATCGGCGCATTTGATTTTAGTGCCGTGGGTCACAGGCGCACAGGATCAGGGGCCACTGATTGATCTTATGGCGCATCTGGGCTCCCTGCTGGCGGTCATGCTTTATTTCAGGCGGGATATCGGGCTTATGATCACCGGCGCTATTGATCTGATTGCGCGTCGTCCTGACACTTCGGCAAGCAAGTTGTTTTTGTATGTTGCTATTGCTACTCCGTTTGCCCTCATCGCCGGGGCTGTCCTGTTTATTGGCGGCTGGACGGATATTTTCCGAGACCCGGCAGTAATTGGAGTTACCACGATTTTCTTTGGTTTGCTTCTTTGGATAAGCGACCGGTTCTTTACCAATAAGGGCGCTGTAGAAGATCAAGGAATAACAACGGCGCTCTGGATAGGGGTTGCACAAATGCTGGCCTTTATACCTGGCACATCCCGTTCTGGCATTACCATGACTGCCGCCCGGTTTTTAGGTGTAAGCCGTACCGAAGCCGCCCGTTTCTCCATGCTGCTTTCAATCCCGTTATTGGGTGCGCTGGGAGGCGCTGCATTACTTGAATTGGCACTGGAAGATAAGGTCGCCAACGCGCCGGATATTATGGACGGGCTTATGGTTGCAGCTCTGTCGGCTATTACTGCGTGGCTATCCATTGCCTTGCTCATGAAATTGGTCGAGCGCATTGGGTTTACGCCGTTCGTGCTGTATCGGCTGGTTATGGGCGCTGCAATTTTATGGTTTGTGTGGGCGTAATAAATCAAGCTTTTGAGTCAAAGCAGTTTATGCCGGGTGCTTTTCGTGAAACTCACCATATCTGCGGAACCGGGACAGATAAGCCGGGACAATAGCCTCGATGGTTTCCTGCACAGGCAGTTCAAGATCCGAAAATCCTGCAGCATCATCGGCAACCACATTATCTGTGGCCAGCAAGCGCACCTGATCACTGGTGATAGGTGGAGTTACAAATGGTACGGCACCTAATACGTCACCAACAAAGCCAAAAATTTCAGCTGGCAGCTTTGGCAAGCTAATGATCATTCTTTTGCGATCAATCATGGATACGGTCATTGCCACGATCTGGCGCAAGCTTAGAACCTGTTGTCCGCCAAGTTCAAATGTTTTCCCGGCAGCCTGCGGCATTTCAACAGAGCGGATAACAGCCTGTGCCACATCACCCACATAAACCGGCTGCATTTTACAGCGGGCGCCGGGAACTGGCAAAACCGGCAATAGCACCGCCATGGCAGCAAAGCGTTCAAACAGACCGTCACCAGGGCCAAACAAAACCGAAGGGCGCAAAATCACTGCATCGGCAAAGGCCTGGCGCACCAGCTTTTCGCCTTTGGCCTTGGAGCGGGCATAATCAGATATTGATTGCTCCGATGCGCCCAGGGCCGATACATGAACCAATTTTTTAACGCCGTTATCGGTGGCGATACGGGCAATATCCCCGGCGCATTTTGCATGCAGCTCATCAAATTTCTGCTTGCCGGTTTCAAACAATATGCCCACCAGATTAACCACCAGATCTGCATTGTGCATGGCGGCGGTTATAGATGCCTCAGAGCGGATATTGCACTGCATTAACTGCACTTGCCCCACATCTCCTTCAACCCGTAAATCAAGGGCTTGATGCGCCCGGCGCACGGCAATGCGCACTCGCCACCCCTTGCGGCATAATTCACGCACCACGTGTCGGCCTAAAAACCCGGATCCGCCAAATACTACAGCCAGCTTGCTCATCATTTTACCCTTGTAAACGAGTCAATTCATTATAACTGAAATTACATACTCCATAGCTCCGTGTCCATGAGCATTTCATTACTTGCGGCATTTGCACCCGTAATTTGCTTTAGCTTATTGACCAGGGCCAGCATCATCGGTATTGGAGCCTTCACACCAGTGCCCTGGTGGCGGAATTGGTAGACGCGCTGGCTTCAGGTGCCAGTGGCCTTACGGCCGTGGAAGTTCGAGTCTTCTCCAGGGCACCATTTTTGTTTCCTAGCGCTTGCTGCTTGAGGAGTATTTGTTTCTCCTACCGCTTCGCTACTTGAGGAGTCTGTTTCTCCTATCGCCTAGCGGCTACTTGAGGAGTCTTTGTTTGCGTTAGCGCGATGGTAAGCCTCGCTATTTTTAGTGCGGTTTTGCGGCCAAAAATGGTCCAAAATGAACAATTGACCAAACGGATACTCTGATTTTGGATTTAGGCCCAAAAGCCAAACAGGCTATTTGCGGCGAAAAGCATCCAGATTGACCACATCGCCAGAGGCAGCAGGAGCCAGATCGCCTGTATTGGTGGACTGTTTGACTTCTTCGGTTTTGGCGTTAGCTGCAGAAATATCAATGTTTTCTTCTGCGGGAATTTCAAATTTAAGACCAAAACCAACCGCAGGATCATGAAAACTGGTCACAGCCCGATAGGGAACCGAAAGATATTTTGGCGCCCCGTCAAAACTTAAAGTCACTTCAAAATGCTCATCCAGTGCTGCTAGGTCCCAAAACTGGTGCTCCAGCACAATGGTGATTTCTTCAGGATATTTTTCCAACAGTTTTTCATCAATGGTAACACCGGCAAAGCGGGTATTAAATGTGATGTAAAAATGGTGAGAGCCAGGCATTCCTGACTCGGCAGCTTTGGCAATAGCCGCCCTTACAACACCGCGCAATGCTTCCTGAGCCATAAGGTCGTATCGCATTTGATCTTCAGTTGCCGCCACTTGATGATTCCCTTTCTTTTAATCAAGCAATACGCCGGTGATGCCATGGGGTCAATCTTGCTCGCCACAGACGGGTTATTGCTCGCTCGCTGGGTGTCAGAGCTGATCCACGCGTTCAATACGCCAGTCTTCAGATAAACCTTGCATTTCCCATTGTAAATAATCCTCATCTGCCATCAATTCACTAATATAGGTATCGGCTCTTACCGGGCGCGGTACCCCATAGGAAACAAACCTTGTGGCATAGGGGGTGGAAAAAGCATCAGCAATTGACCAATTGCCAAACAAAAACGGCCCGTCATGGCGAGAAAGTAGCTCCAGCCATCTTTCAGCCAGCCTGTTTGCGGCACCCAATGCATAAGATGGCAAGTCTGTTCGGGTGCGCCTTCGCAAATTCATTGGAGCATGTTCCCGAAAATCAGCAAAATCATCTTGCATTTGTTTGCAAAAGCCAATGGCCAAGTCACGATCTTTAGAGTCTGTGGGCCACAAATTGGGCACGCATTTTGCTGCCCACTGACAAATAGCCAGACTATCTGGAATAATTTCATCATGCACACGCAATACCGGCACTGTTCCGGCATCACATAGCTGTAATAATTTTTCCTTGGTATCTGGCAAACAAAGCCTGATCATTTCTTCGGCAAATGGCAATTGCGCCTTTTTTAGCACCAGCCACGGACGCATTGACCAGGAGGAGTAATTTTTGTCGCCAATATAAAGTTTTAACATGCTCATTCTGCTATTTTATGCTCACGGCGCATTCTTGATGCCACCGGCACAAATACTATCAAGGCCACCAATGTGACAAGACTTGCCCCGACAAATGGCGCCCCGGGAAAATAAACATAATTGTCAAGTTTGCTAAAGGATTGAAACAAGAAGGTGAACAATAAGGGTCCGATAATAGCACCTATTGCTGCTATGCTGGCCAGCGCTCCTTGTAATTCACCCTGTTCAGTTTCAGGAGTGCGGTTTGACATGATACCGTTTAGGGCCGGGCCGGTAAGAGATGAAATAAAGGCAAACAGAATAATCACATACATCTGCCAGCCAGCCATCGCAAATCCATAGGCAAGAAATGCCAGACAAAGCGCCAATAACCCGGCAATAGCACAATTGATCTCACCATATCTGGGTATTGCCCAGCGGGTAATTACCGCCTGGCTAAAGCCAAATACCATCCCCACAGCCCCTAATGACAGACCGATATCAAGTTCCGACCAGCCAAATTTCTCAATGGTGTAAAAGGCCCAAACCGATGGGTAAACCTGATGGCTGATACCAAAAATAAACACTACCAATGCCAGCATCAAAACTATTGGACGAGTGGATAAATGTCTAAAGGCTCCCAGTGGATTGGCCCGCGCCCATTCAAATTGCCGACGCTTTGCTGCTGGCAGGGTTTCATGAAGCGTAAAATATCCAAATACCAAATTCAGCAAGGCCAAAGCAGATGCAGCAAAAAACGGAGCCCGGGTACCAAGCTCTCCAAGCAAGCCACCAAGCACCGGCCCGATAATAAAGCCAATACCAAAGGCGGCCCCTAACAATCCGAAATTAGCTGCTCGTTTTTCTGGTGGCGAAACATCAGCAATCAGTGCATTGGCTGTGGAAAAAGTTGCCCCAAACACACCTGAGAGCAATCTGCCAACAAACAACCACAGCAAATTCGGGGCAAATGCCATCAGTGCGTAATTAATGCCAAAGCCGGCCAATGACAGTAGCAAAATCGGCCTGCGTCCAAAGCGGTCACTTAAATTACCAATAAGCGGAGAAAACAAGAACTGCATAACCGCAAATGAACTCATCAGCGCCCCGCCCCACAACGCAGCACTGGTCAGGCTTTCACCAGTTAGCTCTACAATTAACGCTGGCAAAACCGGCATGATAATCGCAAAACCTGCCATATCTATCAATACGGTGATAAACACAAATGTCAGGGAGCTGCGATAATTTACCGGTGTCTGCATATTCCCAACCAGTCCTTCTGTGTGCAGCATCAAACAAAACTCAATACGCGCAAAACTGTCTGGCAGCCAGAGCATTTTTAGCAAAAGTGGGCACCGGTTTTGCGGCCAAAAATGCGACAGATAAGGAATTTTGCATTTTTAGCAAAAGTGGGTACCGGTTTTGCGGCCAAAAATGCGACAGATAAGGAATTTTGCATTTTTAGCAAAAGTGGGAAGGTTTTTTGTCCTATCGCCTAGCGGCTACTTGAGGACTCTATGTTTGTCCTACCGCGACGGCAAGCCTCGCTACTTGAGCGCGGTTTTGCGGCTGATAAATGCAGCAAACCCAAGACACACATAGGCAGTTTTGCAGAACCAAAATGTAACAGGAATTATCCTTGCGAACGGGGCAAACGCACTATCAGGCCGTCCAGATCGTCTGAAACGCTGATCTGGCAGGACAGCCGGGAATTAGCCTGCATATCAGATGCAAAATCAAGCATGGATTCTTCCATGCTGTCGGCAGTTCCGGTTTTTTCCACCCAGTTTTCATCAATATACACATGACATGTGGCACAGGCGCAGGCCCCTCCACAGTCAGCATCAATCCCCGGCACCATATTGTTAACTGCCGCTTCCATTACAGAAACACCATTGCTGGCATCAACTTCATGGCGGGTGCCATCGTTCTCTATGAAGATAATTCTGGCCATTTGTTCGCCTGTTCCTTACGTTTTGTTTTGCTTATAGGGATTTATCTGGTTCCCTGACAAGATCAAGTGCTAACAGAGAAATGAATGAACACAGTAGGAAAAATTCAAATCGAAACTCTTCTGGCAAGTCCTGAGGAGATGCTTGCCTTTGGGGGTCGGCTGTCAAAAATATTGCGCCCGCAGGACGTGGTGTTTCTAATCGCTGATTTAGGAGCCGGCAAAACCACTTTGGCCAGAGGTATTATTCAGGCCATTATCGGTGAAAACACTGATGTTTCCAGCCCCACATATAATCTCATCCATGTGTGGGATGGGCCAAATTGCCAGATATGGCACGCGGATCTGTATCGGCTGGAAGAGCCGGCAGAAGTATTTGCGCTGGGGCTAGAGGAGGCTTTTGAACATGCAATAACCCTTGTGGAATGGCCTGATCGCATGGGACAGATGGCGCCTGAAAGCCGTTTGGATATTTGTATTGAAAAAACCCCAAAGGGTCGAAAAGTTATTTTACGCCCGATGGGGGTTCAGTGGAAAGAGCGCTTTGATGAACAATGATATTTCCTCCGAAGCCAAACAATTCATCAAGAGCGCCAATTGGGGCACAGCCAGGATTGTTCCTTTAGCGCAAGATGCCTCGACCCGCTGTTATTTTCGCCTGTATCTGGACGGTAAAACCGCAATGCTAATGCAGGCAGCAACTGCACTCGACATGGATATTTGTCCTGCCGGTGCCAATAGTTCACAGCGTGCGGCAATGGGGTATAACGCAGAGGCACGGCTCGCCGGAAATGATTGCAGCGCATTTGTCGGTATTGCCAATGAACTTACAATGCGGGGATTTTCTGCCCCACGGATTTTAGCCTGTAATGTGCAGGCCGGGCTGATCTTGCTGGAGGATTTGGGTGAAGACTTGTTCTATGATGTACTTCAAACCCATCCGGACAAGGAGGCCACACTATATGAGGCGGCGGTATTAACTCTTGCGGCCCTTGCCAGAGCCAGTTTTGGCAATAATTTTAAGTTCCAGGATCGGCAATGGCGTGTGCAGTCTTATGACTTGCAAGCGCTGATAGCGGAAACCAGACTTCTTGATCAATGGTATCTTCCCTTTTTGGGCATAAGGCTAAATGCTGAAATCAGTGTGCAATTAAAAAGTGCCTGGCAACAGGTGTTAAACCCTCTCATTAATGACCCTGCAGTTCTGGTATTGCGGGATTTTCACGCGCAAAACCTGATTTGGCTTCCCAAGCGTGATGGGGTTGCCAAAGTTGGCCTGCTTGATTTTCAGGACGCATTGTTTGGCCATCCTGCCTATGACCTTGTCAGCCTGCTGCAAGATGCCCGCCGTGACGTGGCATTTGAGCTTGAGCAGCCAATGATTGATTTATTCATGGAGTTGGCAAAATTGCATGATCGGGTCGGGTTTTTAAGAGCCTACCGCATATTAGGTGCGCAGCGGGCGGCAAAAATCCTTGGGATATTTGTGCGCCTTGCTCGCCGTGACGGCAAATCGCATTATCTGGAATTATTGCCGCGAGTGGAAGCACACTTTATGCAAAATCTGCAAACTGCTGAATTACAACCGGTGGCAGATATACTAAGGCCGCTTTTGACACATGCAAAACCGGTATCAGTTCATGAATAAACCAACAAAAGCCATGATAGCCGCAGCCGGATTAGGCTCGCGAATGCGCCCGCTAACCAATGATCGGCCAAAAGCACTGGTGGAGCTGGCTGGAAAAACACTTATTGATCATCAGTTGGACAGGCTGGAAGAAGCTGGTATCGGGCAGGTGGTGGTCAATGTTCATCATTTTGCTGACAGGCTGGAGATACATTTGCAACAGCGCAATCACGGGCCGCAAATCTGTATTTCTGATGAACGTGAGCAATTACTGGAAACCGGAGGCGGACTGATAAAAGCGGCCAGACATCTTGGATCAGAACCCTTTTTTGTCATGAATGTTGATGCGGTATGGACGGGACACCGGCGCGCATTGGATGATCTTGCCAGGAAAATGGCTGCAACCCCTGATGCGCAGGCGGTTTTACTGCTGGCTAAAAAGCAGCGTAGCTTAGGACTTAACAGCCCCGGTGATTTTCAAATGGATAAGAGCGGGCGCTTGCGGCGTTTGCAAGCTGGCGAGAGCAGCGATTGGTACTATGCCGGGGTTCAGGTTTTTGACCCGGTATTGATGCAGGGTTTTAATGAGCAAAAATTTTCAACCAATTTATTTTGGGACCGGGCATTGGCAAATGATGGTTTGTTTGGGCTGGAATTACAGGGGTTTTGGATGCATGTTGGTGACCCGCAAAGCCTGCAACAGGCGGAGTTTAAGCTCAAAAAAGGCGATACATGAGCAAAGTGCAAACCTATCTTGAGCAAAAGGGGCCGAGAGTTTTTACCATTGCGTCCGGTGAAAATTTCCAAATGGTTCTGGCCAAAGGCGTTATTGCAGCTATTACTGAAGACCCAGACCCATTTGCTTTGCATGACACAATTATTTTGGTGCCAACCCGTCGGGCCAGCCGATCTATGGCTGGAGCATTTTTACAGGTGCTGGGGCAGGATAATGCCGCAATTTTACCGCAAATATTACCCATTGGCGATGTTGATGCTGATGAGCCGCCATTTATAGCTGGCCCCACTGCATTGGATATTCCCCCTGAGATTTCTACAAGCAATCGTTTATTCTCACTGGCCCGAATTATTTTATACCGGGCGCAGGCCAGCGGCCAAAACATTACAGTCAGCGCCGCATTGAACGAGGCTGCTGCTATCGCCAAACTCATGGACAGCGCCATTTATGAGGGGGTTACGGATTTTTCACTGGCATCAGAGGAATTTGCACCTTATTTGCAAAACCAGCCTGAACATATCCAGCGCGCCGCCAGATTTCTGGATATTATTAACTCATATTGGCCCAAAGAACTAAAAGAACAGCGGCTGATTGATCAGGCTAAACGACGAACAATTCTGTTGCAGACCCTGTGCGATCAATGGAGCCGGAACCCAACCCCAAAACGGGTAATTGTTGCAGGATCCACCGGATCACAACAGGCCACGGCAAATT
This sequence comes from Robiginitomaculum sp., assembly GCA_015485155.1. Lineage (GTDB taxonomy): Bacteria > Pseudomonadota > Alphaproteobacteria > Caulobacterales > Maricaulaceae > Robiginitomaculum_B. The sequence goes on from WFUF01000014.1 coordinate 81,001, forward strand.
TACTCAGCATTGTTGCCAGACTGCCCAATGGCTGTGTGGTATTGCCGGGTTTTGATCAGGAATTGGATAAAAATGCCTGGGAACAGGTGGTTCAAACTCCAGGACATCCTCAATATGGTATGGCGCGCCTATTGCTAAAAGTGGGAATTGAACGAGATCAGGTTGCATTATGGCCGCAATCATCAATCAATTTACAACAAAGCCGCAGGCGCAGAATTATCAATGAGGCTCTAACCCCGGCTGATATTACTTCTGATTGGCTAAAGCGGCTTGAAAAACTTGGTCAAACCCATGACATGCCGGTATCAGAGCTAATGAAAGACGCTCTTCACGGTCTTGGCCTTATTGAGGCTCAAACTCAGGACGAAGAGGCTTTAAGCATTGCCCTGGCAATACGTAAATTGCTGGAAACTCCGGATAAGACCGCAATGCTGGTGACACCAGACAGGGCTCTGGCGCGAAGGGTAAGGGCTGCCTTGCAGCGCTGGTCAATAGATGTGGATGACAGTGCCGGACAGCCCTTGTCCGAAAACCCGCTGGGCATATTTTTGCAACTTGCATTAAACTGGTGGGCTGACCCTGGCGATCCCCTGGCATTATTGGCGCTACTTAACCATCCTTTGGCCTGCCTTGGTCAAAACCGGCAGAGCATATTACAGGCAGCAAGAGCCCTTGACCTTGGATATTTACGGGGGGTTCGCACCCACAAGGGTATAGAACACTTGCTGAACCGTGTAGGAAAAAAAGATGATATGCCACAAAACCATCAGGTTTATGCCTTGCTTGGATTCTTAAAAGAATTGGCACAGGAATTTTCCATAACAGATTACGCGGATATTTCAGATTTTGCCAGTCAGCATGCGAAACTCGTGGAGCGTCTGGCTGCCAATGATGAATTAAGCGGCGCTGAACGGTTGTGGATAGGGCCAGCCGGAGAGCAAGCCAGCTCATTATTCCGTGACCTGATAGCCGATAGCCACCGGGTACAGGCTACAGGTTTTGAAGAATATGAACGGGTTTTTTCGCTGTTTTCCACTCAAGCCTCCGTACGTCTCCGAAGACCAAAAGGTGGCCGGGTTCGGATTTTGGGGCCGCTGGAAGCCCGCCAGCAAACCGCCGATTTAATCATATTGGGAGGATTGGACGAGGGAGTGTGGCCATCAGCATCAGGAGCCGACCCGTTTTTGCCGCGATCCCTGATAAAAAAAATGAAACTGCCGGATCCTGAGCGAAGACTGGGCCTTGCGGCTCATGACTTTGCTGAACTGGCATGTAAGCCCAATGTAATCCTTACCCGCGCCGGCAGACGTGACGGAACCCCGACCATTGCATCCAGATGGCTGTGGCGGCTAAAAACCCTGATTGATGCCGGCATAGGAAAAGATCAGCGCAAGGATATCCTTAGGCCGCAGAGCGATTTTCTGACCTTGAGCAGGGCGCTGGGAAGGGTAGAGAAAGTACATCCTGTATGCGAGCCCCTGCCCAAGCCACCAGTATCCGTTCGACCCAAAAGCCTTTATGTAACCCATTTAAGAACACTGATTCGCAATCCATTTGCCATTTATGGTCAAAAAATCCTGCGCTTACAGCCTCTTGATCCAATAGGGGCAAAACCCGGTGGCCGGGAACGGGGCAATGCCATTCATCAGGCGCTTCAACAATGGCATGACAAACGACCAGGCACTACTGCAAACGATCTGTCACAACTGATCATAGAGCAACTCTGCGCCCACGGATTTCAGGAATCAGAGCTTGCAATTGAGGCACCTGCCGCCCGCAGAATTGCACAGGACTATATCAGATGGGCCAAACAGCGCCAGCAGGACGGCTTTATCCCATACGCATTTGAACAAGGTGGCTCGCTTACCCTGAGCTTAAAGGACGGGCAGGAAATCATAATCTCGGCAAAGTGCGACCGTATTGACCGGTTTGGCAAAAGCTGGACGGTAATGGACTATAAAACCGGACAGATGCCGGGCCAGAAAGAGGTTTGGGCCGGATATGATCCGCAATTACCTGTTACCGGGTTAATTATATGTGGCAATGGATTTGAAGCGGCAGGGATTGCCGTATCCGATATTGAAGAACTTGGGTATTTGCAATTATCCAGAGGAAGAACCCCATTAACATACAGAACTATTGCCGACAGCCAAACAGCTTCGAAGCCAAGTCCGCAAGCTTTGCAGGAAAAATACCTAAAAGAGATACTTGATCTATTTGAAACCTTTAACGACAGCAGAACGCCATATCTGTGCCAGCCAAGGGCAAAATATGTCGACAGTTATAGCAGCTTTGATCATTTGGCCCGAAGGGTGGAATGGACAGCGGTTCTTGATGAGGGTGAAAGCTGATCATGAATAACCAGGCGGAATCCATGATCGAACAGGCAATCAGGGCGCAGGAATTAGCAGCGGATCCTGCGGCATCGGTACTGGTATCGGCTAATGCAGGTTCTGGTAAAACCCATGTGCTGATCAATAGGGTAACAAGGGTTTTGCTGGCCGGTGCCCTGCCGGAACAAATTTTGTGCGTCACTTACACCAAGGCTGCCGCCTCGGAAATGCTGAACCGGTTATTTGCCCACTTGGGAAAGTTTTCAATTTTGCCCGATGAGCAATTACGCAAGGAATTACAGAAACTGGATCCGGATCTTGATCTTGGGCCGGCAGGCCTTGGCAAAGCCAGACGTTTATTTGCCCGGGCACTGGAAACTCCGGGGGGGCTTAAAATCCGCACCATTCACGGGTTTTGCGAAAGCCTGTTGCGGCAGTTCCCTATTGAGGCCGGTCTGGCTCCCGGGTTTGATCTGCTTGATGATCAACAGGGCGCCACCTTACAGGAAAAACTGATCAGTGCCATTTCCAAAGAGGCCGTAAATAATCCCGATGGCGAGCTGGGGGAAGCTTTTGAGCAATTAGGCAAATCAGGTGCAAGCACTAGCTATGGCGTATTTGAAACCGCCCGGGCCAATGCCCAAAAGCTGTCTGCAGATCTTTTGCAGGATGATGGATTGGCAACAGCAATACGGTGTTCCGCACAGGCATTGGATCTACAGGAGAATGACACGGAACAGGATGTCTATCAGCGAACCCAAAGCCGTTTTGACAGGGCCGGATTGCAGGCACTCATAACAGCCTTAAAACAAGGCACCCTGACACAACAAAAAAAAGCTGCAAAACTTGCCCAAGCCCTGCATGAGCCAGACCCGGCCATCAGTTTTGATATATTAACAGGGGAGTTCCTAAAAAAAGACTTTTGCAGATTTGCAGGTTTTCCGGAAAAGTTTCTGGGGAAGAAAATCGCAGCACAAATGCCTGAACTGCTAAATATATGCCTGTCGATTGTTGAGAATATTGAATATGTGTTGAGGCAGGTTAGCGCTGTAAAAGTATTGCAAAACACCAAAGCTGCCCTGATCCTGTGTCACAGCTTTATCAGTTCCTATCATCAGGCAAAACAGAAAATGGGCCTGATTGATTTTGATGACTTAATCGAATATTCGCGCAAATTATTGGGATCAAACCTGTCCAGGGATTGGGTTTTATATAAGCTGGATGGAAATTTACGACATGTTCTGGTCGATGAGGCCCAGGATAATTCTCCGGCTCAATGGCAGGTAATTGGCGCCCTTACCAATGAATTCTTCGCAGGTCATGGCGCTCAGGATGAAACCAGAACCCTGTTTGCCGTAGGCGATCCCAAACAATCAATTTATCGCTTCCAGGGTGCAGATCCGTCATTGTTTCTAGAAAGAAAATCCGAGCTGCTTATGCGCAGGCAAAATGGCCAGGCCAAGGTTCATATCCCGCAAATGTCCCTGTCATGGCGCTCAAGCCCGCAGGTTTTGCAATTTGTAGATGCCTGTTTTGCCAATACGCTGGAAACTAAATTTGCTGGCGATGCTGATGATTTTAACCTGCCCGCAAAATCAGCCATGACAGACCTTTCTGATCCGGGATTTGCCGATTACCTGCCCCATGGCGCAAAGCGACAACACTCCACCGGCAGCGTAACACTTTTGCCACCGATTCCGTTCACTTCGCCAGTAGCCGATGAAAATCCTTCGAGGCCGGTAGATTCAGTATCTTCCACCCGTCCTGAGAGCCTGCTGGCACAGGATATTGCCAAATACATCAAGGACATGCTCGATGCCGGCAAGCCCATCGAATGCGACAAGAATCCCAAAAACCCCTTACGGCCCATTACCGGGGGAGATATTCTGATTCTGGTGCGCTCACGCAATAATCTGTTCCGCGAGCTTATCCGTAATCTGAAATTGCAATCAGTGCCGGTAGCCGGTGCCGATCAGATGGTTCTACAGGATGAAATATCTGTACTTGATCTGCTATCAGTGGCCAAAATAGCTATACAGCCTGCTGATGATTTATCTCTGGCCGAGGTATTGGCCGGGCCGTTTTTACATCCAAAAGCACAATCTGTCCCACCGATCAGCCAGCAAATTATTTTTGAACTGGCCCATTACCGGGATAAGGGACAAAGCCTTTACAGTGCATTGATGGATAGCGCCATTCCTGAACTTGCCGAGGCAAAGCTATGGGTTTCTGATCTTGTAAAGCGGGCCGGAATTGAAACGCCATACAGGTTCTTTGCCGGTCTGTTATATCGCCCCAGCGCCACGTACGAACCGATGATAGAGCGGCTGTTTGCCAGACTTGGAGCTGAGGCTGAAGACCCGGTACAGGAGTTTTTGGGACTGGCTCTGGCCTTTGCCAAAACCGGCGACGGTTCTTTGTTTTCCTTTGTCATGGAAATGCAAAACCGTGAGGACACAATAAAACGTGAACTACAGGCCAGTGACAATGCTGTAAGAGTGATGACCGTTCACGGGGCCAAGGGCCTGGAAGCACCTGTGGTTATTTTACCTGATACGAATAAGGGTTCCTCGGCAAAGTCTGTGAGCGGTCTGGTCAAGGCTGATGCCGCATGGCTGTGGATGGACAGTACGGATAAAACATGCCCGGCCATATTGGCTTATCGGGATCAGCAGGAGCTCTTGAATAAACAGGAACACAAGCGGCTGCTTTATGTTGCCTTAACCCGCGCCCGTGATCATTTACTGATCTGCGGTCATGGCCGTGGCGATAATAAAAAAACCGGGGGCTTTGCTCCGGATAGTTGGTATTTGCAGTGCCAATCGGCATTTGAGGAGCTGGTGCAAAATGATCTGGCCAAAAAAATTATATCAGAAGACAAAACAGTAAGTTTCACGCTTGGAGAGTGGGAAGATTATCCAGAGACACTGCGCACCAAATCCGTAAATCCAGCCAATGCTCTTCCGAACTGGGTGCGCGAGCCTGCAAGAGGTGACTTTAAGCAGACTAAAGTGCAAACCCCTTCAAGTATGCACGATGACGGCAATACTTTCGTACCGGTTTCTTCTCCGGTTGGTCTTGATGCCAGCAGAAGATTTCTTCGCGGAAATATAATCCATGCCCTGTTACAGAATTTGTCGGAGCTATCAGACCCTGATCGTGAGGCTGCGGCCATCAGGTTTTTGGAGCAAGAGCCGGATTTGCAGCAAGCGGAACGGGAGGAAATCAGGGGCGTAACCATGAAGGTGTTAAGCAATCCGGAATTTGCCGACCTGTTCGGCCCTGACAGCAGGGCTGAGGTTCCGGTGGCAGGAACTTTGCACCATGATGGCGCAAAAACCATTGTTAACGGGAAAATAGACCGTTTGGTAATTGGCAGCTCTGAAATTATCGTTCTTGACTTTAAGACCAATCGCCCGCCACCAACCGTGGCTTGCAATATTCCGGCCCCTTATATTGCTCAAATGGCCACTTATCGGGCCTTGCTTCGCCAAATATGGCCACAAAAGCAAATAAGGTGCGCCTTATTGTGGACAGACGGGCCGAACCTTATGCAGGTGCCCGATGAATTAATGGATAAGGTGTCTATATAAAGATTCAAACTGCAAAAATAACTGGAACCCAGAACACCGAAATCAAAGACAGCAACACAATTGCCACCAGATTGATCAAAAAACCGGCCCGGGCCATTTGCTGCAGACTGACCAGGCCCGATCCATAACAAACCGCATTGGGCGGGGTTGCTATGGGCAGCATAAATGCACACGAAGCTGCCAAAGCCACCGGAACCGCCAGCAGCAAAGGAGATAGTCCGGCATCAATGCCAACAGCACTTACTATGGGCAGAAAAGTGGCAGTAGTGGCCAGATTGCTGGTAAGTTCGGTAAGGAAGATCACCAGTGTTGTGGCTGCCAACACCAGCAAAACTCCGTTAACTGCGCCAAGCCGGGATAATGCCCGACCCAGCTCGGTAGCCAGACCGGAGCTGGAAATGCCACTGGCCAGAGCCAGCCCGCCGCCAAACAGCAATAAAACGCTAAAGGGAACTCTGCCCAGCAATTGCACATCTGCAAGTTTTTCACCACGCTTTATGCCAGAGGGCAAAACGAATAATAATATGGCCCCGGCAATGGCGATCGCAGAATCAGTCAATTGCGATAGCCCGGTTATTTCAATCAACGGCTTGCGAAACGCCCAGCCAAAAGCCACCAGCAGGAATAACAGGCCAACTCTAAATTCCGGCTTGGTCAATTTTCCCAATTGAGTCTTCATCAGGCTGAACTGGTCTTTTGCTGCACTGCCGGCAGAGAAATTCACCGGAAACACCAATCTGGTCAAAATAACCCAGGAAAGAGGCAATAGGATCATGGCCAGAGGCAAACCCACCAGCATCCAATTGGCAAAGTCAATTTCTATCGCATGTTGTTCGCGCAAATAAGCTGCCAAAAATGCATTTGGCGGCGTGCCTATCAAGGTGGCAACTCCGCCGATAGTGGCCCCATAAGCAACGGATAATGGTAATAATATTTTGAAGTTTTCTTGTTGTTTTGTATCAATTGTGGAGTTTTGCTGAAACACCACGCTTAAAATAGATACGGCAATTGGCAGCATCATCAAGGTGGTTGCCGTATTAGTCATCCACATGGACAAAAATGCCGAGGCCAGCATAAAACCAAGAACCAAAGCTTTGGCACGCACCCCCATCAGCAATAAAACCATTAGCGCAATACGTTTATGTAAATTCCATTTCTCTATGGCCAGAGCCAGCAAAAACCCGCCAAGAAATAAAAAAATCAATGGGTGGGCAAATGGAACGGCAGCCTGTTTGAAACTCATCACCCCCAATACCGGAAACAAGACCAGTGGCAACAAAGCAGTGACAAATGGTGGCAAAGCCTCGCTTCCCCACCATATGGCCATGCAAATGGTAATGGCCGCAGTGCGCCACGCCAATATGGGCATATTGGCCGGAGGATCGATGAGCAAAAGCAAAACTGCAAGCACCGGCCCTGTAACAAGTCCAATAGTTTTTATCATGTTCAGACTCATCGAGATGGTTTATATAACCACCAGCAAAGAGGCCAGCGCCGCACTCATCAGATTGGACAAGGAGCCTGCTGCCACAGCCTTTAGACCAAGGCGGGCAATGTCTTGGCGCCGGTGCGGGATCAAACCGCCCAAACCACCCAGCAAAATTGCCATTGAGGCCAGATTGGCAAACCCGCACAGGGCAAAAGTGACAATTACCACTGTTCGTGGCGACAGGGTATCAAGTAGCGGCTCCAGACTGGCATAGGCGACAAATTCATTCAGGATAAATTTCTGTCCGATCAGATTACCCGCCACCCCGGCTTCTTCCCATGGTACGCCCAGCGTCCACATCAAGGGCGAAAACAGCCAGCCCAAAGCCGCATCCAATGACCAGCCAGCTTGACCAAGCATATTGCCAATGCCGCCAATACCGCCGTTTAACATGCCGATCAGCGCCACAAATGCAATTAGCATGGCACCAATATTGGCGGCGAGCTTTAAGCCATCAGCCGCCCCGGATGCAGCTGCATCAATAACATTAACCGGAAGGTCTGCCTTTGGTATGTCTTCGGCCTCAATCGGTTGGGAGGCTGCTTCTTTATCCGTATCCGGCATGATAATCTTGGCCATAAGCAAGCCGCCGGGTGCCGCCATAAAGGAAGCTGCGATAAGGTATTTCAGCTCAACCCCAAGAGCTGCATATCCAACCAGAATAGCCCCTGATACTGATGCCAGACCAGAAACCATAATGGTGAATAACTGATTGTCCGTCAGCTTTGCCAGATAGGGACGCACCAGCAGGGGCGATTCTGTTTGGCCCAAAAAGATATTGCCAGCAGCGTTTAAGCTTTCCACCTGACTGGAGCCAATAACTATGCGCAAAAACCCGCCAATGATTTTTACCACCCATTGCATAATACCCAGATAATATAAAACCGAGGTAAGGGATGACACAAAAATAATGATCGGCAGAACCTTGACCGCAAAGATAAAGCCGATACTGGCATTGTCGTGTAAGCCGCCAAATACGAATTTGCTGCCCACATCGGCATAATCAATGATTACCTGCGCTCCGTTTGAGATGGATTGCAATACGTCCTTTCCCACAGGTGTCGCCAACACGAAAAACGCAATGACAAATTGTAAGGCAAATGCGGCGCTGATCACCCGAAAACTTATTGATTTGCGATTATTCGATAGCAAAACCGCAAGAATGAATAATACGCCTATCCCCAAAATACTGATTAACATGTATTCCCCTACCCCGCTTGCACCATGCAATTATATGTGCGGGCTGTTTTGTTCCTTGGTATATCCTGATAAAGCAAAACTGCAAGGCAAAGTGCAAAGATCACACTATGAGTAAAAATTGGCCTTTCCTGTCATCGCCCGGATCAGGTTCTATAATCCTTCGGCAAGATCCGAAATAATATTCTGCAAATTCTGATCAAAGAGCAACTGCCATGGCTCTTCTTCACACAGTTTGTGCGCTTCTTGTGGAAATAATACGGAACGAGAGGCGTTTACAACCACACCTTCACCATTTACCGAAGCGCTAAGGGCCTCAGCAGCACTTGCCCCTTGTGCGCCATATCCTGGAACCAGAAACGGGCAATGGGGCAAAATAGAACGCAAACGCTTGGCTTCAACCGGTGCATTTGCCCCGACCACCACCATCAGGGACGACCAGATATCAGACCCTAAAACCATATCTCGGGCAAATGGGGCCAGCTTTTCAGCAACTATTTCATAAAGCGGGATGCCATTTATAGTTTGCTCCTGAAAATCGGCAGCGCCCGGATTGGAGGTACGGGTAAGTACAATCACTCCCTTATTCTGATCTGAGGCCATTTCAAAAAACGGCTCCAGTGTTTCGGTTCCCATATAAGGGTTTAGGGTAATTGCATCCACATCAAGCCACGCATCCGGGCCCAGATAGGCCTCGGCATAACCTGCAGCCGTGGAACCAATATCACCACGCTTGGCATCAAGCAGTACCAATTGCCCGCTGGCCTTGGCCTGTTTGCAGATATCTGCCAAAATCGCAAGGCCATCAGGGCCGTAGCGCTCAAACAGGGCGATTTGCGGTTTGACCACTCCAACCTTACCGTGAGTGGATTGCAATATTTGCGCAAAAAAATTACCAATACCAACCAGACCTTCTCCAAAAAAGTCCGGAATTAGATCAGGGTGCGGATCCAGACCTACACACAAGGGGCCGAATTTGCGAATCGCACGGGTTAAACGATCTCCAAAAGAATCGGTCATCAAGTGTTCCTCCCAAGAAGACCTGATCTGATTCTTGGTCATCACACAAGCGGCATAAATTACAACTATAGCAATTGCAGTTGTAGCCAATGGTAGCAGATAAACCGGTTATCCTTGGCTGGTAAGCGAGCCTAAGCCCAAAGAAACACCATGGCACCAAACAGGGCCAGATATTGCAAGGCATTAGCCATAACAGCAGAGGATCTTGATCTGGCAAAATCCAGCAAAGCTTCACGGCTTCCGGCCCGCGCGGCATCACGAGCGCTTTCCAGCGCCGGGGTCACTTTCCAGCCCGCAAATACAAATGCGCAAGAAGCAATGACCAGGCAGGCAGCAGCAAATGGCTCTTTGCCCAATGCAGCAAATAAAGCGCCAAGTGCCGCAAGGATTGCAAATAAATCAAACGCTCGTGGGAACACAGCACGGCTCAATAGCAAGACGGTAGAAGATGAACCTGCTCTGGCGGCGGCTGGAGCAACAAAAAAGGCAAAGAATATCATCGCACCTAAAATTGATGCAGTTAAAATCAGAGCAAAGCTGGTCATCAGGGCCTCATCATCGTGTCGTTACGGGACAGGGCAAAAGCCCTTTGCCATAACAAAGCAAGATGCAGGCCGATACTCGTCTGAGATTAAGATTCCTGGTTTTCAGCCGAAACAGATCCCTTGACCCTTGGCCTTCTGACACGGCGGCGCACAACAGGAGCCGGTTCAGCAGGGGCTGGTTCTGCTGCTACTGGTTCCGTGGGCTTCATCATCTGCATGCCCTCCGGCAGGCCGGTTTCTTTGGCCTTGCTTTCGTCTGTAGTGTCGGTCTTACGGTTTCTAGCGTTTTTGGCAGGTTTTGGGGGTTCTTCGCTCGTAACTGCATCTGGTTCGGCTTGAGGGTCTGCTGAACTGGTTTCAGCATTGCGCTCTGCCTGACGTGCGGCCTTGCGTGCATCATATTCTGCCTGCCGGGCTTCGCGCTGGGCCCGTTGTTCTTCTTCGCGTTTAGCCCGTTCACGAACCTGCGCCTGTACCAGACGACCATAGTGCTCGGCATATTGATAATAATATTCTGCACCAATCCGGTCGCCAGAAGTAATGGCGTCATGGGCCAACTGGGTATATTTATCAAATATGGTAGATGCGGCTCCGCGAACTTTAATGCCAGGGCCATTGCTTTCCAAAGCCCGGTTCGGGTTGGGTTTGCGATTCTGATTTGGGTTACGTCCCTGATTGTTTCTTGGGCGTCCACGTTTCATGTTGGTTTCCTTAACTGCCTGCTCCGGCAAAACTTGATCTTGGTGTTTTGATTGATTTCGTTGAAGCTCAAAGTACAAATGGCGTGCTAAACTGTTGCATCCCAGATTCCAAAATTTCAGATCGGGAAAATTCGAGCCTGCACGAACCCCCGCGCAACATCTCGTTTTGCAACAAATAAGGTTCTAGCGTGACTTGATCTGCTTTCCAAGCCCTTTTTTTGAACAGGTCAGTGAAACCGCTTGGCCCAAAGCCGTTTTATGGCACGTTTTGCTCGTAAAACTTTACGCCCGGGGCCAATTTTTATCGCCCAGCCCCACCGGATCAGGAAATGCGTCACTATCTGCATCAAAAATATGTTTACATATAAAAACAATGGAATGAAAAGAATTGGTATAGTTACCATGGCCGTACTGGTATCTTTCGATCGCACGAACCATAAAAAAAACATAAACCAGATTAATAGGGTAATTCCCTGCGCCTGTTGCGTGACATTTGCCGCAGCCAGCTTTTCTCGAAGCATGCTTTTGCGAACTGGTTTGGGCCATTTGATTGAAATGGATCTATAGACCAGCATCATAAAAGGAATGCCTAGAACCGCACACAAAACGAAGAGGGTGACAAAGGCATTCGTAAATGGGTCATCATAAATAGCGTATCGTGAGGTGAGAAAAAAAACCAATACTGGAAAACCAAATATAACCATTAACAAGGATAATGGCACGAACCATCCCGGGCCCATTTCTTTGCGTATTTGCTGAAACATATATCTCATCAGTTTAATGTATGGAGGTTTTTTTACAAAAGCAAACCGCTATGGTTTTTATGATCCACGCAATATTCCTGCAATAACCCGATCCCGGCGACCTAAATCCTGAACTGTTTGCAAATTCGTATAACAGTCCTCTGCCGCCAATAATGCCGTTACCGCTTCGGATTGAGTTTGACCTATCTCCAAAACAAACACCCCGCCAGGGCGTAACCAGCGCTTCAAATTTTTAGCCAATACCCGATAGGCATCCAATCCGTCTGCACCTCCATCAAGGGCAATATTTGGTTCAAATTGCACGACTTCTGGATCCAGCCCTGCCAGTTCCGCACTCGCAATATAAGGCGGGTTTGATAGTACCAAATCGTATTTTGCTGTGGGTAGCTCCCTCCAATCGCAGCCTATGAATTCAATGCGATCCGACAATTGGCACTTTTTGGCATTATGCTTGGCAATTTTTACAGCATCTGCCGATATGTCTACTCCAGTTCCCTGCCAGCCTGGGCGCTCGGACAAAAATGCCAGAAGAAGCGCGCCTGATCCGGTGCCAAGATCAAGCACCTGACCTGCAATATGGTCTTTAGTTTGATATAATGCCAGTTCAACGAGGCTTTCACTATCGGCGCGCGGGGTAAGTACATGGCGATTTACTGTTAAGTCCAAAGTCCAGAAACCTTTTTGTCCAAGAATATGCGGCAATGGTTCGCGTTGGTTTCGCCTCTGCACCAGTTTTTCTAATTGTTTTAATTTTTGCGGATCAGGAAATAATGCCGGATCAGCCACTTTTTGCCAGACATCTTGTCCAAAAACAGCCGCAAGCAGCAAACGGGTCTCCATATTGGCATCATCAATTCCAGCGCCATCCAGCAGCTTTATTATTTGCCTTGAAATCCCTGCAAAGTTTAAACCAGCCCATGCACGCAGCAGATCAGCCATTATTATATACCAGCTTCATCTTCGGCCAAAGCCGCCAGTTTCCGGGTCTGATCCTCGGCCAATAATGCGTCAATAACTTCTCCCAAGGCATCACCGGCAATAATTTTGGGTAAGTTCTGGATAGTCAGCTTAATCCTGTGATCGGTAACCCGTCCTTGTGGAAAATTATAGGTGCGGATTTTCTCCGAGCGATCTCCGGAGCCAATTTGATCCTTGCGATCCGCCGCCCGCGCCGCATCGGCAATTGCGCGTTCACGGTCATAAAGGCGCGCCTTTAACACCATCATGGCCTTGGCCCGGTTTTTGTGCTGGGATTTTTCATCCTGCTGGCTTGCGGTAATGCCGGTGGGAATATGGGTGATGCGTACTGCTGAATCTGTGGTATTTACTGATTGTCCTCCGGGCCCTGAGGCCCGAAAAATATCAATTCGCAAGTCCTTTTCATCAATATGGATATCCACATCCTCAGGTTCAGGCAGCACAGCAACAGTGGCCGCAGAGGTGTGTATTCTTCCCTGGGTTTCAGTATCTGGAACCCTTTGCACCCGATGTACTCCGGATTCAAACTTAAAGCGGCCATAAACCCCATTACCGGTGATATGAGCCACCACTTCCTTAAACCCGCCATGATCACCGGCAGTTGAAGAAACCGGGCTGATTGTAAAACCTTCTAATTGAGCAAAGCGCTGATACATGCGAAATAAATCGCCGGCGAATAATGCGGCCTCATCGCCACCGGTTCCGGCACGTATTTCCAGCATCACCGGTGCATCATCATCCTTGTCTTTGGGCAGGAGCAATAATTGCATTTTTTGTGACTGCTCACCCAAAGTTTCCAAAAGCTCCTGTTGTTCACTGTGTGCCATTTCACGCATTTCAGAGTCAGTGTCAGGATCGGCAAGCATTTCCTCCAGATCAGCAAGTTCCTGGCTTATGGCTCGTAATTCCATGGCCGCATCGGCTACCGGTTTTAATGCGGCGTGTTCTTTGGCCAGCGCCACAATTTCTGTGGGATCGGCTCCAGAACCCATGCGCGCTTCCACCTCCTCAAAGCGATCAATAACCTGAGCCAGTCTTTCTTCGGAGATTATACTCATTTTAGCTCAGCCTCACGCATTTCCCGCGCCCGGTTTTCCACCACCTCAACCAGGTGGTCAATCATCTGGGAATTACTTTGTTTGTGATCCTGCTTTCCTGCTACATATACCATGCCTGATCCTGCTCCACCGCCGGTAAATCCAATATCAGTAAATGCAGCCTCACCAGGGCCATTGACCACACAGCCAATAATTGAAAGGCTGATGGGCTCCCGAATGTGTTCCAGACGCTTTTCCAGAACTTCCACAACCTTGATTACGTCAAATCCCTGCCGGGCACATGAGGGGCAGGCAATAATATTTACCCCTTGTGAACGAAGACCCATGGTTTTTAATATATCAAAGCCTACCTTTACTTCCTCCACCGGGTCAGCAGACAATGATACGCGGATGGTGTCGCCGATTCCCGCCCATAACAGGCTTGATAATCCAAATGTAGATTTAATGGTTCCTGTGCGCAGTCCGCCAGCTTCGGTTACTCCTAAGTGTAATGGACAATCCACCTGTTCGCTTAATTGTTGATAGGCGGCAATGGTTAAAAATGGATCAGAAGCCTTGGCCGATACCTTGTATCTGTGAAAATCATGATCCTGTAGAATTTGAATATGCTTTAAGGCGCTCTCCACCATAGCTTCTGGGCATGGTTCACCATACTTTTCCAGCAAATCACGCTCCAGCGAGCCGCCATTTACCCCAATGCGAATAGCACAATCATTGTCTTTGGCTGCCTGGATCACGTCCCGGATGCGATCCTTGCTGCCGATGTTTCCCGGATTTATACGCAAGCAGGCAGCACCCGCTTCAGCGGCTTCAATGGCTCGTTTATAATGAAAATGAATATCAGCAATCAAGGGAACCGGCGATTGTTTTACAAGCTGTCGAAAGGCGGATGTTGCATCCGTATCAGGACAAGATACACGCACCAGATCAGCCCCGGCATCTGCCAAAGCTGTAATTTGGGAAAGGGTCGCCTTTACATCTGAAGTAACAGTATTGGTCATGGATTGCACAGAAATCGGGGCATCGCCGCCGATTGCTACATCTGCCACCATAATAATACGGGTTTTCCGACGCTTTATAGTCCGCCACGGGCGAATGGACTGCAAATCCTCAGGCATGTCCCAAAGCCTCTCCCTTTGAAAACTCAAAGCAACTCAAATGGGAGGTTTTTAGATGCAGGTCAACCGTCTACCGGTTTATCTGTGCTCTCAAAGACAGGCTCAGACGATATGGCAGGAACATTACGCAAATCAGATCCTTGTGACCATGTTCCCAATAGCTCTGGAACCGGAGGCACCACGTGCGAAACAGAAGTACTTTGCTGGCCATACCATGTAACCAGCCCCAAAATACCAACAACTGCAATTATTACTCCAAAACCACGCGGTACGCTAAACTCCAGCCAGAAAGGGGCAGGCTTTGCAGAAATATCACGGTGGTTTGTTGTGGCTGTTTTATTGTCGATGTTGAAGCTCTCAACCGCAGACTTGGCATTAAAGCCAAGATATTGGGCATAACAGCGCACAAAACCAACAGCATAGGCATGGTGAGGCATTGCCGCGCGATCCATATCCTCAATGGCTTGTAGATATTCCACGCTTATTTTCAAGTCCGCAGAAACCTTATCCAGATCAAAACCGGCACGCAATCTGGCCTGTCGGAACATTTGCCCAATGCAAATATCATCAGAAGCTGCCGACAAGTCGTCAGAAGTTGCTCTGGAAATGATCCCGTTTGCGTCCATTATATATTCTTTAAACTTGTTCGCCCCAATCCGCTAATGCGGGCACAGCACAGACCCTTTGTCTGACCGTGCCTGTGGATAAAACATGTTTTTTTGAATCAATTCAAGGTGTTTATGGAATTTTTTGGTGTTAGAAGGGCAAATTATAGCGCTAAATTCTCGGTTTTGGAGAATCGCAGCAAATTTTTGCGTATATCAGGGCTAGATTCGCTTAACCATTCCAATAGCTCCTGTTCTGCTTTTTTGATGTCCAAAGACAAGATCAGCTGTTTTAACGGCCCGATAGCAGAGGCAGGAACAGATAATTGTCGAAATCCCAAGGCAAGTAAAATAATAACATCTTCACGATTGCTGGCTATTTCTCCGCAAATTGAAACATCAGTACTGTGCTTTTCAGCCGTATTTATGATATGTTGGAACATTGCCAGCGCACCATGGGATAGAGGATCATAGCGCTGCGAAACTCGTATATTTTCACGATCAGCCGCGAAAAAGTACTGCAATAGATCATTCGCACCAACAGAAATAAAATCTGCTTTTGGCAATAATTGATCAAGTTGCCAAACCATTGAGGGTGTCTCGACCATGCACCCGATTTCCAGTTTTTCCGGAAGATCACTATGACCAAAACGGGCCAGCCTTGTCATCTCTTGCTCAAGCAGGGATTTGGCGCGGTCATATTCAGCTACCGTTGATACCAAAGGGAACATTACCCGCAATGTTTTGCCCGAAGCAGCGTGGATAAGTGCTCGTAATTGATAACGAAACATGCCAGGGCGGTCCATAGCCATGCGAATTGCCCGCCACCCCATTGCCGGATTCGCTTCTCTTTCCTGAGCTACATATGGCAGAACCTTATCCCCGCCGAGATCCAATGTGCGGAAAATCACCGGCTTTTTTCCTGCTGTTTGCAATACCTCACCATAAAACTCAATAAGCTGGGACTGTTTTGGTAAGTGCTGGGCCAGCATAAATTGAAACTCCGTACGAAACAGCCCGATACCATCGGCGCCCGTTGCATCTAGTTGTGGAAGGTCAATTTGCAAACCGGCATTTAGCAATAATTCTACCCTTTGCCCATCGCGGGAAATAGTTGGTTTATCTCGCAATTTGGAAAAGGCAGCCCGTCTTTGCTGTCGCACACGCAAACGCTCGTTAAAACTGGCTCTGGTTTCTTCTGCAGGACGAATACGTACAGATCCGGTTTCTGCATCAACCAAAATGGTGTCTGCCTCGGTCACCGCGGCCAGGAGTCCGGATAGACCACCAACAACCGGCAAGCGCATAGCACTGGCAACAATGGCCGCATGGGATGTTCGTGAGCCTTCCTCCAGAACCAGACCGCGCAGCTTGCTACGATCCAGTTCCAGTAACTCAGCTGGACCAATATTTCGCGCCACCAAAATAGTATTATCCGGAAGTTCTGCAGCAATGTCAGCGCCGCCCAAATGTCGTAACAGCCTGCTGGCCAGATCTTCCAGATCATGTAGGCGCTCCCGCAAATAGGGGTCTCTTGCCGATAACAGCCGGTGCCGGTATTCACCGCGAACACGCTCAACAGCGGCCTCTGCTGTTAGACCGGCAGATACAGATTCTTGTAATTTTTCCAGCCAGCTTTGGTCGCGAGCAAACATCCGATAAGCGTTCATTACCTCGCGGGTTGGTTCACCAAATGCGTGCCCCTTGCCCTCGAATAAACGGTCAAGTGTTGATTGCAGTTCCTCCAGAGCCAGTTCAATCCGAGAAAGCTCATAATCAGGGTCTTCGGCAATGCGTGAGCCTTCAACAACACTGGGCTCAAACAAAACCGCCCGGCCCATTGCCAGACCATCAACAATCGTGAACCCGTCAATAGCCATAGAATTACGGGAAGAAACATGAACAGCGTTCAGCTCTTCACTGCTAAGCAGTTCTCCAGAGGCAACCACTTCGGCAAGAACCATGGCAACATTCTGTAATGCTTCAACCGCATCTTGAGCAAACAGACGTTCCTGGCTGTCCTGAACAACCAGAACACCCAGTACTCTTCTGGCCCTTAGGATGGGTACGCCTAAAAAGGATATATAATCCTGTTCCTTTGTTTCGGGGTGGAATGAAAAAGAACTGTGAGTCTGGGCGTTTTTTACATGTAAGGGAACCATGGTTCTGGCCACTTCACCGACCAGTCCTTCATTGGGGGCAAGTCTGGTTTTGTGCACTGCCTCCGGGGCCAAACCTCGGGTCGCCCACAATTCCATGTGGTCATCAGGAAGCCGAAGATAAACCGAACACACCTTTGCCTTCATATGATCTGCTATTACGCTGACCAATTGATTTAGCCGCTGTGAAGATTCGGTGCGAGTTGCCATCACATCTCGAATTTTACGTAGCATATCTCTGGGGTTAGAGGCCGCGCTCATTTAGAATTCCTGTCCAGGGCAAAAGCAAAATGTAAGGCCCGCACCGCGTTTTCAACCTGCTCATTGGTAATTAAAGCGCTAATGCGAAGCTCTGAAGTTGCCACAGCATCAATGATAATCCCCGCTGAGGCAAGAGAGGAAAAAAATCTATCAGCCATCCCGTATTGTGAACGAAGACCAAGCCCAACCACGGAAATTCTGGCCATATTTTCCTTAGCGTCCATTGTCTTGTACAAATCCGCCAATTGTCGCTGGCGCAAGCATTCTACCACAGGCCCATGATCCTGCCGTGACGTGGCAAATACCAGATTAAACATGGTTAAATCTGATGCCGGCCCCAAGGCCAGTAAATCACTATTTATGCCAGCAACTGCCAATTCAGCAAATATTTTCTGCGCCGCACCAATACCTCGCTTCAAGCCGGTTAAACTAACCCGGGACTGATCCCGTGAATATGCAATACCGCTAACCAGATGATCTTCAAGACCTTCGGAAATTTCTGTACCCGGCCCCTCCTTAAAAGTGGAGGTCACCCTAAGGTCAAGGTTTTCTGCCAAGGCCAGTTCCACTGCGCGGCTGTGCAATACCTTTGCCCCGTTGGAGGCCATTTCCAGCATTTCCGAGGCGCTTAACCTTGGGATTAGTCTTGCCTCTGGGACTATGGACGGATCGGCTGTAAATACTCCGTCTACATCCGTATAAATATCACAGCGATCAGCCGCAATTGCCGCCGCTAAGGCTACTGCTGAAACATCAGACCCCCCACGACCCAAAGTTGTGATTTTTCCGGCGATGGTAACGCCCTGAAAACCGGTTAGTACCGCGATATTTCCACGATCCAGATCATCACAGAACTGTTGGCTGGCTGCTGTTTTAAGACGTGCCTGCCCGTGATTGTCATCGGTAATCAGCCCAGCCTGCCAGCCTGTCCAGCTTCGCGCCTTATAACCCATTTGCCGCAAAACCATCACCAGCAAACCAGCATTGATTTGCTCTCCGGATGATAGAACAAGATCAGACTCATCCTTGTGTTGATGATCAGGGTCAAGTTTGGCCATGCGAGCACCCAGCTCATTAGTCATTCCCGCAGGCGCTGAAACCACAACCGCCACCTGATGCCCGGCTTTAACTTCACGTGCTATATGCCCGGCACATATGCGCAGGCAGTCATTGTCTGCTGTTGATGTACCTCCAAATTTCATCACAATTCGGGCCAAACTTCTGTTCCTTTTCTTTTTACGCCTGTAAGGTGGGTCACTAATTGATCTTAAGGGGTTAACATATGGAACCGTCAAACCCAAAGACTGTTTCTTCCGCAGCCAGTATTGATGCAAAGGAAGTGGCCAAATTTGCGGCCATGGCTGAAGAATGGTGGGATCCAGCGGGAAAGTTCAAGCCCCTGCATGAATTTAACCCGGTACGCCTGGCATTTATTCGCAAGCATTTGCTCGCCCATTTTAGTTTGGACAATAGGGCCCGCAAGCCACTATCCGGCCTGCGTCTGCTTGATATTGGTTGTGGCGGCGGACTGCTTAGCGTTCCCATGGCCCGGCTGGGAGCCAGGGTAACAGGAGTCGATGCTGCAGCGCCAAATATTGCCATCGCCCGTCATCATGCCTCGCAAATAGGGCTTGATATTGATTTTCGCCACAATACATCAGAACAGCTTTTGGCCGAGAATGTGTCACCTTTTGATATTATTTTGAATATGGAGGTGATTGAGCACACCGCAGACAGACATTCTTTCTTGTCTTCATGTACAAAGTTATTGGCGCCGGGCGGCATTATGATTGTGGCCACGTTAAATCGCACCGCCAAAGCCAGAGCACTGGCAATTTTTGCTGCTGAGCGGATATTGCGTTGGCTGCCGCCAGGAACCCATGAA
Source organism: Robiginitomaculum sp. (assembly GCA_015485155.1). Classification (GTDB taxonomy): domain Bacteria; phylum Pseudomonadota; class Alphaproteobacteria; order Caulobacterales; family Maricaulaceae; genus Robiginitomaculum_B. Next base: position 100,707 of record WFUF01000014.1, read on the forward strand.
TATGAAAAGCTGGTACGGCCAGAAGAAATCAAGGTGCCGCTGGAAGAGTTGGGCCTACAGGTAACAGGCCCATTCGGTGTCAGCTATAATCCCATATCCCGGCAATGGAGTGAAAGCAGCGATACCTCAATCAATTATATGATGCTGGCAAAAAAGAACGCATAGATGAGTTAAAAGTCAGGCCACCAACCACGGTATTTTACCTTATTTCCGCCCTGCTTGCAGGTTTTGACAAAAAAACTGCATACAGTTTACACCTAATGTTATAAACATGAAAAAAAGGGGGAGGCTGTTATGATTTTTTTCAAACTAATAGAAGGTTTTGTTGCTGCAGCAACTGCTCCGGGCGCAGATTTGCCCGTATCACGCAAGCAAATTAACGGTATTGAATACACTGTTTTTGATGCAATTCCGCCTTCCCTGGCTTCAATGTTTGCCATGATGCAACAACATAATGAACTGCCATTTGTGGTAGAGGACGGCACCCGCCATAGCTTCATAAGCGTATATCAACGAGCAGCAAAACTGGCCAATGCAATGGTTGATCAAGGCGTAAATAAAGGCGACAGGGTCGCCATTTTTATGCGCAACCGGGTGGAATGGGTCATTAGCTTTATTGCTGCGAGCATGGCGGGGGCCGTTGTAACCCCGTTAAACTCCTGGTGGGGGTCAAATGAACTGGATTTTGTCATCAAGGATGCGGGTATTAGCATGTTAATAGCCGATCCAAAACGTGCGCATCACGTGGACAGTATCAGCAACCCTCCTGCGGATTTAATCAAGATCATTTGTTGCGCTGCACCAGATACATTTGCCAATTGGCTGCATATGGACGAACTGGAAGCCTCTGTCACGATAACAAATCCGCCAGCAATCGAGATTTTACCAGAAGATGATGCCTGCCTGATGTATACTTCTGGCTCTACCGGCACACCAAAGGGGGCGGTTTCCACTAATCGTGCCGTAGTTTCCGCTGTCTTTGGTTATGCCCTTATGGGTCTGGCGCTTAAATTTTATAAAAATGGCGGCAAAATGGTGGATGATGCCGGAACACAAATGTCAACTCTGGTTCCGATCCCCCTGTTTCATGTCACAGGATGTGTGGTTATTTTTCTAGTCTCCATAATCGCAGCCAGAAAAATGGTTTTAATGCGCAAATGGGATGTTCAAGATGCAATGAAACTGATTGAAGAGGAGAAAATAATCTCCCTCACCGGCGTACCCACCATGACTGCAGACCTGTTAAATGCGCCAAACAGGGAAGATTTTGACCTTTCCAGTCTCACAGATTTAGGTGCCGGTGGAGCAGCACGTCCGGCAGATCAGGTCAAAGCCCTTGAAGACGCCTTTGAAAGCGCCTCACCACTGGCCGGATATGGGCTTACTGAAACCAATGGCATTGGCTCTTACATTGCCGGAGATGCTTATCTTGCCTATCCTTCCAGTATTGGAAAACCGGCACAGCCCCTGGTTGAGATGGAGATCAGGGATCCAGATGGCAAGGTGGTGCCAACTGGTGAGCGTGGCGAAATATGTATTAAAACCATTTGTAATATTCGTGGATACTGGAACCAGCCAGAAGCAACAGCCCAGGCTATTACTGATGGCTGGCTACATACGGGAGATGTTGGGCTGTTTGATGAAAACGGCCTGTTATACATTGTCGACAGAATCAAGGACATTATTATCCGTGGCGGGGAGAATATCGCCACCTTGGAGGTGGAAAGCGCAATAAGCTCTCTTGATGAAGTAATAGAATGTGCAGTATTTGGATTACCACACGAGCGTCTGGGCGAAGAAGTAGCCACTGTGATTTGTCTGGCCCCAAATGCACAGTTAAACGCCAAAGATATTGCTGAGCGCCTTCGGGGCAAATTGGCCCTGTATAAAATTCCTTCTAAAATCATTATTCAATCTGAACGCCTGCCCCGAATTGCTACCGGCAAGATTGCCAAAAAGGACATCAGGGAAACCGTGCTACAGGGCCTGAACTAGTCCAAATAATTTAAGGGTTTGAGCTAAAACTGAAGGGGATATTGATGACAAAGCCATCCATGCCAGAGAATCTTAAACTGGTTGAACACCCGCTAATACAGCACAAGCTCACCTTGATGCGGCGCAAGGAAAAAAGCACAGCAGAATTTCGAGCCCTGCTTTTGGAAATAGCCCTGCTTCTTGGTTATGAGGCCATGAAGCATCTGCCCACTGAATTGCGTGAAATAGAAACTCCGATAACTAAGACCATGCAACCGGTTCTTGCGGGCAAAAAGCTTTGTTTTGTTTCCATATTACGCGCTGGTGACGGCTTGCTGGGTGCAATGCTTGATCTGGTTCCTTCGGCCCGGGTTGGTCATGTGGGATTATACCGTGATGAAAAAACCTTACGCCCGGTAGAGTATCTGGTAAAACTGCCCCATGATATGGCCCATCGCGAAGTTGTTGCTCTGGATCCGATGCTGGCTACGGGAAACTCTGCAATCGCAGCCATTGACCGGATTAAACAGGCCGGAGCCCGCAATATTTCATTTGTCTGCCTGTTGGCAGCACCTGAGGGAATAGAAAATATGTCCCAGGCCCATCCGGATGTTCCTATTGTCACGGCAGCTATCGACGAAGGGCTTAATGAACATGGCTTTATAGTACCCGGCCTGGGCGATGCCGGAGACCGGCTGTTTGGGACCAAATAATTCAGCAATCAAATATAAATTACCATATTGTGAGTGTTGCCCACAAATAAATTGCCCCGAACCCAGATTACGCAAGGCCCGGGGCATGGTTTTGCAAAACCAAATTTAGCTGATTATCAGTTGGACTTCTTGCTCGAGGTCAACCGTCTGGTTTTGCTTGATCCTGCTTTACCAATTTTTATGGTTCTTGGTTTCATGGCTTCGGGCAATTCCCGGCGCAGATGAATGTAAAGCATGCCGTTTTTCAGCTCAGCGCTGGTAACCTGCACATAATCGGCTAATTGGAATCTACGCTCAAATGCTCTTTCGGCAATGCCTCTATGCAGAAACTCTCGTGGTTCCTCTGCCGATCTTCTTTGTCCGGAAACAACCAGAACGCCTTCTCTGATTTCCAGATTAAGGTCATCTTCATCAAACCCGGCAACAGCCAGCTCAATGCGATAGGAGTTTTCGTCCAACTGTTCGATATTATAAGGGGGGTAGCCCTGACTAGAGGTTTCTGAGCGAGCGGCCTGGTCAATCATATCCGCAACACGGTCAAAGCCGACCAGTGTGCGATATAGCGGGCTAAAATCAAAGTTTTGCATTTTGTTCTCCTGTTTGAGCAACAACAGGGTCGATTTCATACGAACCGGCACGACCCTTTCACCGGTCTCCTTGCACCAGATTTTAGTCGCAAGGCTTGTGCAAAAGCCTGTCTGTACAGCGCTTCTGCACTACCATAATTGGGGATTGAAAATTTAATTTCAAGAGTCTTTGCGTTTAGAAAAATGTAGCTCTTCGTGGTTTTCAGGATTATGTTTAGCCTATAGCGTGTTAGCAGTTATGATGGGTTTTTCTGGTACTTTGCGATGAGTGCGGGTTTTTGTGGTTTCCTGTTTTCAATTCTTTTTATGAAAGTAATGGCCGCTTCAAGACACATAAGGTGCGCACGTAACCAGCCCGCTTCCTCGTCAGGAGACGAGTGGGGATCAGGGCCAGTCTTCAGGGCCATCTTCAGGGACAAGATGACTTGAAGACCCCTGTAAGGCGGAACTGGTTTTTACTGGCGGCAAGCACCAATTATCAACTTCCCCAGCGCTGCGTGCCAATTTGGCCTGTAGCAATAACCTGCCCAGATCCTGCCCACTGCCGGTGTTAATGTTGGCAATAACCCGGCCTGCATATTTTCCAAGACGAATGTCCGTTAATTGTACCTGGTTGCCTATCTGGTTCTTGACGAATTCGCTGGCCTTCCGGGCGATTTGTTTTTCGCGCTCGCAGGAAGGGCGGAATAACTCTGGCGCATCAATTTTGGCCAGCCGAACTTTTACCTCAACCTGTTGATCTGGCCATATCAATGCCTTAACGGCAATGGTATCGCCATCAATCACCCGCAATACCTCTGCAGAAACCGGGCCGGTCAATCTGTCTGTTGCCGCAAGGGCGCTCACAGGAGGTGACAACAATGGGAATAATAGCAGGAACACAGGCATTTGGCTAGGCTTAATTGCTTAAAATAGGACTTTTATCCTAATTTAGCATTGAGGGCAAGCATATTATCCATGAATCATTTGACTCTGCTAATACCTGCTAAAAGGATTAGGGGTTGAGTTGGGATCGCAGCCAAGCATTAGATACCGTATCGATATTATCAAAATCTGCTTGGCAATGCATATTATAATCTGTGGTAAAAGTTGTGGAATATGGCGCACCCGACAGGATTCGAACCTGTGACCTCTGCCTTCGGAGGGCTAGGGAATTAGTTTTCTTTGCATTTCCTCACATTACCTCAATCACCTATTAAACATTGAATTTACTGCTAAAATACTGTTTACTAGATGTATGATCGGGCATTTGTCAAACGGACGGATTACCTGATTTTACCTAACTTGTGCTACCTATGTGCTACCTGTAAAGATTATGAGCAAAAAACGCCTAACGAAATCACTGGTTGATAGCTTGCTGCCCGCTGAAACGGAGTATGTTAGTTGGTGCGGTAAATTATCGGGCTTTGGTTGTCGTGTGTGGCCTTCTGGAAAGAAGGTGTTCATAGTTTTCTATCGAGCAGGTGGGCGCGGGAGCAAACTTCGCAAGAAGACAATTGGTACCTACGGCATGGTGACAGTTGACCAAGCACGACGCGAAGCAGAAAAGTATTTGGCATCTGCCCAACTGGGGCAGGACCTTGTGGGTGAGGAACGCAAAGCCAAAGCTGAAATGACCGTATCTGACCTATGCGACGAATATCTGGAGCATGGGGTTTCTCTGAAAAAACCATCCACCATCGCAACTGACATTGGCAGGATCAATGGGCATATCCGTCCATTGCTGGGCAAGAAGAAACTTAGTGCTGTGACCCGAACAGATATTGAGCGATTTTTGAACGATGTTGCAAAAGGTAAGACTGCAAGAGATAAGCCAACCGTAAAAAGGGGAAGGTCTATCATCAGGGGCGGGAAAGGTACTGCCGCGCGCACCGTAAGGCTGCTAGGCGGCATATTCACCTATGCAGTCAATCAGGGTTATCTGGAAAACAACCCGCGCACGGGGGTTAAGTTATTTAAAGACAAATCAATGGAAAGGTTTCTGACAGAGGACGAGATGGATCGTTTGGGCGAGGCCTTGATTGAAGCGGAAACAATTGGTCTGCCATGGAAAGTGAATACTAAAGCAAACTCAAAGCATCATCCAATTTCTAAGGATAAAATGCGCGAGAAACTGTCGCCGCATGTTACGGGCGCCATTCGGCTGCTGGTTTTGACAGGTTGTCGCTTGCGTGAAATTCTTCACCTTAAATGGAGTGAAGTTGATTTCGAACGTAAACTGCTCAAACTCCCAGACAGCAAGACTGGAAGAAAAACTGTCTACCTGTCGGAAGGGGCCATAGATGTACTGAATTCGCTCCCACGTATCGGAACCTATGTAATTTTAGGACGCAACCCAGATCGTCCACGCTCCGATCTAAAACGGCCTTGGAAAAGGATCGCGGGTTATGCGGAGCTTGAAGGGGTCCGTCTACATGACTTGCGCCATACATTTGCTTCACAGGGCGCAGCCAGTGGAATGAGCCTTCAAATGATTGGCGCATTGCTTGGTCATAAGTCACCAGAGACAACGGCCCGATACGCACATCTAGCAGATGATCCACTTCGACGAGCATTGAATGATATGTCGGAGAAAATAAAAAAATCTGTTGTACCACAATAAGTTACGCGATTATCACGAAAACGTGATCGCAGTATCTTGGGTGAAAAATCAGAAAATTTGTATTAATAGAAGCCAAGAGGCGTTCTCTTGGTTTGTTAAACCAATTGGAGAACTACCCAATGACACAAGATAATTTCACCCCTGATCAAGCGATAACTTACCTCAAATTCCGTTTCGGTAAATCATACAGCAATTCCTATCTTGCTAAGTGCAGATGCACTGGTGAGGGGCCAGTTTATTATAAAATAGGATCATCGGTATTTTACGACCAAGTTGATCTTGATAATTGGATTCTCAGCAAGAGAACCAGCAAAGCGAAATCCTCAGCAGATATGGCAATCCAAGAGGGATTGAATGTAAAAATTGTGGACACAGAACCGCTTTATCCAGACTTTGATGACGGCTACGTAAGTATGGATTAATGCAATGAAAACAATAATTTACATGAAATTAAAAATTGACACCACCTGTAGGTCTGGTTTATTAGTAGAGGTGAAGGCAACCACGCCTCACCATGACAATAACCAACTAAAAGGACTTACGTCATGGAAAACGAAAAATTCATCCTCATTCCCGCTAAATCTGGTGGCGGCGCTCTTGTGCGCCGGGACCAAATTGCCGGGGGCCGCGCAAACGGATCAGACGGATCAATTGTCTATCTGGAATGCGGCCCATCAGTTTATACAACGGCAACAATTCCACAAATTGCCAGATATTTGGGCGCTGAAATGGCCGAAATACACCAAGGCTAACTCCAAACAAGAAATGGGGGGCTGTCGTTATGCAATATGATGGTCTCCCTTTTGTCGACCTGGACCCTGATGCCAGCGATATGTTCTCCAAAGAAAAACAAGACGTTAAATGTCGTAGAAATATTCCCAAGTACTATCTTAAGCTTGTCCTTACCGATGAACTTATTGCAGCCATAACTCCCCATAAAAACGAAACATGGATTTCCGATGCAATTTGCAAAAATCTTGTGTTGAGGTGCCGACCATGTGGGTCAATAAGTTATTATCTGTACGACTACGACAGTGTTTATTACGAAACAGAAAAAGAAAGCCCAATGGTACGTATACTATTGGGGAGCGTAAAGGATTATTCTGTCGCTGAAGCCCGACTTTGGGTAACTAAAATGGTTGAACGCAAGAATTACTTGTGGAATTTATCAAGAACACCGAAAATACCCAAAACCACTCCTATCGCCGACCTAATCCAACTTTACTTATCTAGTAGAGGCACTGAAGATTTTTCAAGAACTATTAATAGTAAAACTTATTCTGCCATTGAAAGTCTATTGGTTGAGCATATTGCTCCAAAATACGGCAAAATACCGGTCTCCAAAGTTAAAAGGATGCAATGGCTGCTATTGATCGAAAAGGTTCGCTTACGCCGGACAAGCAGAGGCATTCACCTTCACAAAGCCTTAAAAACATTTCTGAACTGGTGTGTCGCACAAGGTATTCTTGAGGGCAATCCAATAGCCAGAACAGCAACCGGGAACCCTTTCCAAAAGGACAGGCGAGGGCTTAGAGCAAAGGACCTATATGAAATTTATGGGGCTTGTATTGAGATGAACACTTGGATAGCCAGCAACATGCTACGGTTAATTATTTTGACTGGTGAGCCTCTGAAATGGATTAAGGTCGCCAGATATGAGGCCATCAACCAAAACAAACGAACTTGGGCCATTGAGTATCGAATTGATTATAAAACCGTGGTTGCGACCCGTAAAATTGCTCTGTCTGAACCGGGCCTTCAAATTATTGAAGACTTGGGCATAAAAACCGGACTGTTGTTCAAAAGCCCGCGCAATCCAAATGCCCATATCAATGTCTCAAATGAGTTTATGCGTGAATTACGTGAAAGATCGGGAATTAAAGGCGAATGGGGTGCGAGAGAAGTAAAAACCGCTGCCAGACGCTTAATTGATGACCCGCAAGGTCCAAACGGCAATCTGGAAGCTTGGGCAAAATTGTTTATCGACGGATTTGAAGAAGCAAAAAATCCGGCAGATGATGAGGTTGCATTGTAATGAGTTATCCCCCTACATCCAGCCCTACAATATCCTTGTGTGGGAGTAAGGAAACAAGCCAATCACAAGCATTTACTCAACTGAGTCAGACTGAATCTGAAGTCAATTATTTGAAGGAAACACAAGCCAAAAACATCAGCCTCAAAAAGAAACATCTTGTTTTACCAAAATGGCCAGAAAAGACAGTCAGTGCCGTGAGTTTTAAGGCCCATACCATGGGGAGTCGGTGTTCAAGTTTCGCGGCAAGGTAACGAAGATTTTTTTGCTCCCCAATAATCGTTTTGGTGAGCAACCCTCAAACCAGTTAATCGCAGCAGAAAAATATTTCTCTGGCTTCTTTGATTGAGTCAACAAGAATGTATAAGAGATTGTCAGACAAAGGAACGTCTGACATTGACGACCTGATGCACGTTCCTTTGTCGGGGCCGAGATTGCGTCAGCTTTTTTACCGGTAGGGTCCCCGGCGAATCTTAAATACTACTTTCTACCCTTGGAAAATGGAAACAGGAAAGAAAAAACTCTTATGATTGTATCACAACTTCATATGATATGGATGAGTGAAAAGATTGAAACAGTTTTTGGAAAATAATCAGGATACTGGAAAATATATATAAACTTTAGCTGAAAAGGGTAAAAACAGCATTTGCTGGATAGTGATAGTGAAAACTGTTGCTATCCAGCTTCAAGTTCTTTTTGCAGGATTTGGCGGCGTACGCGTCGCCATTTTCCTTGTTCAAAGCTATCTGAATAGCGCCAAGCCCTATCCTCGTTGATAAAAGCGTATTCAGCAGCCCTATCCCCATATTTCAAAATATATTCCAAAACCAAGGCATCTATTTGTCTGGGCGGAATTAGCCGTGGCCGGACATTGCCTTGCCAAACTTCCCAAATGACCACACCCCAAATGGGAAAAAGGCATATCACCCAAAACGCTACATTGCCCCAATCAATCTTATCCATCGGACTGACAACCTTGTTGACTACAATATGTTCTTGTAGCACTACATATCGTAGGTAGCCATAGTCGTGTCTTTCGGGAACATACTGTTCCTATGGAGATATTTGCACAAAGACTACGCGAACGGGCAAAGCAACTGGGCATTTCAAATGCCGAAGCTGCAAGACGAATTGGATTGGAAGAACGGCGATATGCCCATTATGCTGCTGGAAGACGCGAACCAGATATGGCAACACTGGTAAACATTGCAGAAACACTTGGAACCACCCCAAATTGGTTACTTGGCATTACCTCAAATGCTGGAATGACCGAAGACAAGGCCAAGCTGGTGGACAGGTTTGAAAACGCGGCAACCTGTATGGGAACGGACGATCTGGAGCTTTGCGTCATTCAGGCCGAAGCTGTTGCAGCAAAGAAAGATGTGTGAATTGAAATGACCACCGATAACTTGCATTTCGATATAAGTACCGGCCTTAAAAGCGTGCTTGGTAGCGAATTGATTACTGATGACGAAGTTGCAATTTTTGAATTGGTAAAAAATTCTTTTGATGCACATGCCACTAAAGTCGAAATATATTTTGGAAATGATCAGTTGATTGTCGCTGATAATGGTCATGGAATGTCATTTGAGGACATTCGCAATAAGTGGCTTTTTGTGGCATATTCCTCCAAACGAAAGGCAAACAAGGAAAGCGATTTTCGTGACGAAATCTCCAAAAGACGAAGTTACGCGGGGAGTAAGGGGATTGGTCGATTCTCATCTGATCGATTAGGGCAGAACCTTCGGTTGCAAACACGACCTAAAATAGATGCTGGTGGTCCAGTTCACACAGTCTTAGTCGATTGGAATAAGTTTGACCAAAATCACAAAGAGCATTTTTCAGATATTCCAGTTAGCTATCAAGACCAACAGTCAACATTTGAATTGCCAAATGAACTATCAAAGTTGGAATTTGGAACTGTAATTTCAATTGAAAAAACTAGCCACGATTGGACTAGGGATAAAATCCTTGATTTGAAAACGGCGCTTGCAAAGCTAATTAACCCATTTGGGGCAAGTGTCGATGGATTTAAAATCGTAATTTGTGCACCAAATGAAAAGGAAAGAGACCAATCTGAACTGCAAAAGGCCAAAGAAAAAGGCGAGGCAGCAAATCAAAACGATATTGTAAATGGGGAAGTAGGAAATTTCATTTTCTCTACGCTTCAGGAAAAAACCACATATATTGATGTTTGTATCGATCCGAAAAGCAACAAGATTGAAACAACGCTAGTCGACCGTGGAGAACTTATTTATAAAATTCGAGAGGTAAATGATTTTGACTTGTTAAGGTATTCTGGGTTCCGTTGCCAGATATTTTTCCTCAATCATGCGGCAAAAATTACATTTGCCAGACGTATGGGAGTCCCATCGGTACAGTTTGGTTCTGTCTTTTTATTCCGAAATGGATTTCGTGTATTTCCCATCGGTGAGGAATTTGATGATTGGTTCGGAATGGATCGAAGAAAAGCTCAGGGGTACGCTAGATTTCTTGGAACACGTGATGTGATTGGTAGAATTGATGTTGCCGGGGCAGAGGCTGATTTTCAAGAGGCATCAAGCAGGAATACAGGTCTAATCGAAAACGCTGCTGTGGAACAATTAAAGGACTGTTTTAAAAAACACTGTCTGGTCCGTTTGGAAAAATATGTAGTTCCGGTGACATTTGTCGACAAAGAAGATAAAAATACTGATGATCTCTCACGATTATTAACCGATCCAGGCCGTGCTAGAGTAACACAGGCCGTGGCTAAACTTGTTGATGACGAAAACATCGAACTGCTAGAATATAGCAAACGCCTTATTGGCATTTTAAGTGAAAAGTCCGCTCAATTCGAAAATGCCTTAACCAGCATAAGAGGGATTGCTGAAAAAACGAAGGACAACCAGCTTTTCGCGAATATTGAACGCGCGGAAAAACGATTTGAACAGCTGCGGCAGGCCGAAGAAGCTGCAAGACAACAAGCGGATGAAGAGCGTAAAGCGAAAGAAGCGGCACAACTAAGAGCTAGACAAGCGGAACGAGCGGTATCCGAAGTTGCTGAAAAACTCGATGAAGAAAAAAAGAGAAACCTATTTCTTTCCTCTATTGCTACCCTTGATTCTGAGATAATTCTTAATCTTCATCATCAGATTACGATTTACGCGGTTGCAATTCAGCAAGAGATCGAAAACTTCTTGGTCGGAATTTCTGGAAAACAAACAGCTAATGTCGCAGACATTGTTAATGCAATTGAATCTATAGCTTTACTAAACAGAAAGATAATGGGCGTTTCCAAATTCGCAACAAAAGCCAATTTCAGACTTGAGTCTGAAAAGATTGAGGCAGATTTAGGTGAATATGTTGAAAGGTACATTCAAGATATTGCAACTGATTTTCTATCTGGCCCTATAAGGATAACAGTTGAGCGGGATGACAAAGGATTTGAGCAGAAATTCAAACCTATCGATGTTTCGGTAGTGGTAGATAATTTAATTACAAATGCACGCAAGGCGCGTGCAACAGAAGTAGTGTTTGATATTACACACCCTAGCAAAGATACGGTTTATATTCGAGTGTCAGATAATGGTCGAGGATTTCATGAGCAAATTGATGATCTGGAGCGAATCTTTGAAAAAGGTTTTACAAAGACAGACGGCTCTGGACTTGGCCTATTCCATGTAAGGCATGTTTTAGGTGAAATGAATGGAACCATAAGTGCCAGTCGACACGACGGTAAGCGCGGTTCTGAATTTTTAATAAGGATCGCAAAATGAGGTTAGATTTCAATGTATTGTGGGTTGAGGATCAGCCAAATAATGTGCAAGCTCAAAAACTAGCGATTAGCAATGCAATGCGTAGAGAAGGGTTTTGCCTATCAGTAGAATTTGCACCTTCGGTAGATGCAGCAACTCAATTTCTCTCCAATGATATCTATGGAGATCATGTTGATTTAATTTTAATGGACTATGATCTTGGTGCAGGAAAATCAGGGGATATTGGACTTTCAGAAGTCAGAAATATATTTCAGTTCAAAGATATCATTTTCTACTCGGGCCGAGCTACGGCTGACCTAAATGAGATGATCAGACAGCAAAATGTTCAGGGAGTCTACACATCCAACAGGGGCGATCTTCCAGACAGTGTAGTTGGAGTTTTTGAAAATTTGGTGAGAAAGGTTCTTGATATTGACCATTCCCGGGGAATCGTGATGGGCGCCACAAGCGACATCGATCAAGTCCTAAATAGCGCTCTATGCAAGACATTTGACGGTGGCAGGGACGAAGACCGATCAGCATCAATTGATGCTGTTAAAGAAAGAGCGGATGCTAAAGCCGAACAATTTCATGAGGCTCTCGAAAAAATTAAAGGCATATCTCACGTAGAAGATCTGGAAAGTCATCATGCTATATATACCAGTGATGATAGATTTCGGCTTTTGATTAAACTTTTGAAGGCTAGAAAATTACACTCCGAACACAATCAAAAATTTAATGAGTACCGAGAGCAAATAATGCCTAAGCGCAATGATCTTGCTCACATTCAAGTGCAACAAGAAGGATTTTCAAGAAAATTCTATGATCGAAAAGGAACAGAGCTGACAAGTGAGGATATGCGCAGTCTTCGAGTAAGCCTTTTGGAGTTCAAAGAATTATTTGATCAATTATTCGGCGATGATTCTTCTTGAAGAATATTTTTGATTGAAGCCCCAATCGATTCAGCAACTAAGGGAGGCACTGCATTTGCCACTTGCGTAAATCTAGGGACCTCTTTTTGACGGCGTTTCCCACCAGTCGTGTATTTTCCTTGAAACGCAAACCAATCAGGAAAGCTTTGCAATCGCGCATTCTCTCTAACAGTCATAGCACGGGGTTCCGCATAGTGAATTAAGTCATCTGGCATGCTTGTGATTGTTGGGGATGGACTATCTGGATCAAGAACCCGTATCGCCCGTTTTTTCAGGCCAAAACTAGCTCTTTGTTCGGGAGAAAGTGAGACATTCAGCCGACCTTCATCATGGCAGAGATTTATGATTTTCTTAAACCGTGCAACAATATCTGGCTTATGTCGTGCTAATCGTGTGTCAGAGGGGATACCTTTGTAGTCGTGATTCATTATTCTTTGATAGCTGTTCAAAGGCCCTTTATAAGAAATATCTTCAAATCCAGCAGTATCTCTGCTGGGAATTGTCCCGTTGCGCCGTATCTCCAAATCTGAAATAGCCATTTGGGCACTTACTGGCACCGTTGAAATACCCTTCTGCCGCAAAAATGATAATCGATCACTCTCGATAGCTTTAAATGGGTCAATGCTACTTAGAGAACAATTTTTCAGAAAGCCTATAATGAAAAATCGGTTTCGTCGTTGTGGCACACCAAAACTAGAAGTATCAATCATTTTGGAGGAAACGATGTATTCATTTTCCAGATCAGTCTTAATCCAATTTGCATAGTTTAGTCGACCATCTTCTGCGTCTTCGCTTGCAAAATCTGCGGTGATGCCTTTAACATTTTCGATTAAGACAACTCTAGGCTTCAATATATGGACAAGCTCCAGATAAGATTTTACAAGTTGATTGCGGGGGTCCAACGGATTTCGCCTTCCAGCCGTGGAGAAGCCTTGACATGGCGGGCCGCCAACCAGCATATCAATTTCACCAGAAATTTGTTCGAGATCGGCTCGATATTTTTCAAGAAAGGAATCAATACTTATTGCTTCCTTGCCTAACCATTCAGGCCAATTAAATCGCAATCTTGCGGAAGGATTCAAAAGATTATTTTCAAGTGTTTGGAATGCGTTTTGGTCCTTTTCAACTGCAAAGCATCCTTCCCAACCTGCTTGCATCAATCCCAAACTGAGGCCGCCACAGCCGGCAAAGACATCAGCAAAGCGAAGCTTCCTGTTTTCAGTAGGAAAATCAAAGGTATTTAACGCGCAGTTCGTTTGCATCCTATCTCCAAGTTATGCATCACAATATGCTTGGAAAATGCACAAGATGCCAGGCCCTTATGTTAAAAAAATGAAATTTATTTATTTCATAATATTATCAGGAAGTTATGGTTAGCTTAATCTGTTTTCGCTCTAACTCACCAAAGAAAACCGCTTGTTTTCATCAAAGTCGTCTTCGCCTCTGTTGGAGGCAAGCGAAGACGGCTCCGAAGAAAACAAGCTACCCTTTATATATCTATCTCTAACTATCTTTTGTGGGGAAGAAAGGGGTGCGGAAATTACCTGAAATGACCTTTGCTGTGCTACCTATGTGCTACCTGCAAAGAGTCTGCAAATCCGCAAAACCACCTAACCCATTGAAATTATTGGCGCACCCGACAGGATTCGAACCTGTGACCTCTGCCTTCGGAGGGCAGCGCTCTATCCAGCTGAGCTACGGGTGCAGATTTGCGGGGTATTCCTCGCATGTTGGCGCGGAACCTAGCCGATGGCGCGCGGACAGGCAACGGCTGGTATGCAAAAGCTTTCAAAAGAATTCATGGTTTTTGTAGTTGGTTTTGTCAGTGCCTTTACAAGTTCTTAGGCTTGTGCGCCCTCATTATTGGTAACATCTTTGGTTAGTTCTAAAAATACATCTTCTAAGTCCGGCTCTTTGGTTTGCAGATCATCAATCCTTATGCCACAGGCGCGAACCTTCTCGATCAGGCTGGCTACGCCTTGTGCTGCACTGTTATAGCGAATTATCAGTGCACCATTTTCATTCAGATCAATATCCAGTTTTTGCAAGTCTTTCGGGATTTTCTGTAGTTTTTCCTGAGGTTGGATGATCAGGGTTTTTTGGTCTATTCGTCCCAACAAGGACTCTTTGGCTTCGCAGGCCACTACCTCGCCATGGTTGATAATAGCAATTCTGTCGCATAGCTCCTGGGCCTCTTCGAGATAATGCGTGGTAAGAACAATAGTCGCGCCACGAGAGTTCAACTCCCTTACATAGTCCCAAAGTTGCCGCCGCAGATCAATATCAACACCAGCGGTTGGTTCATCGAGCACCAATACCGGCGGACTATGAACCAGCGCCTTGGCAATCAATAATCTGCGTTTCATGCCGCCTGATAGCGTCCGTACATAGGCTTTGGCTTTATCCTGCAGGCCTACTGCCTGCAATATTTCTTTGGTACGGCGTTGTGACTTTGGCACCCCGTAAAATCCGGCCTGATATTCCACGCTCTCAATAGGCGTGAAAAACGGATCCATGTTGATCTCCTGTGGCACTACGCCGATGGCAGCCCGAGCCTGGCGAGGATTGTCATCAATATCAACCCCCCATATTTCAGCGCGACCAGCAGTTTTTTTCACAAGGCCGGCAAAAATATTTATCAATGTCGATTTTCCGGCACCATTGGGGCCGAGCAGTCCAAAAATCGAGCCTACCGGGATATCCAGATCAACTCCCTTTAGAGCGTGTTTTGAAGTCAGCCCCTTCTGCGCCGGATATGTTTTTTCCAAACTAAATGCGCGCAAGGCAAATTCTGGTTGGGACGGGCTGGAATTTGACAATTTAGACTCCTGAAGGCTGACAACCTGCATTGACCAACAGGTTTTGATGCATAACTATGCGCAATGAACTTCATTCACAAGCACACAGGCTGGATTTATGAACAATACCCAAAACTACCCGCGCGGCGCGTCGCTGGACGAATTGGTAGAAACCACACGAGTCTCATGTGCCGGCAATGGTATATCCGGTCACCCCAAAGTCTATTATGACCTGAACGAAGATGGCGAAGCCTGGTGCTTTTATTGCTCCAAGCACTTTATTCTAAAAGGCTCATCTGCTGATAACAGTTGATGCAGGTGTATTTTGTTAGGTCAGTTAAATATCCGATGTAAATTGCTGCTGGCTGCAATTGTTTAAGCCTTGCCTAACAAAAAACAGCTGCGCACAATCTAATGCTCTAGAACCAGCAAGGCTGTATATCCATGTCGATCACCCGCTCGCTTAATGCCGATAGTCACCTTATTCTTGTTGATGGATCAGCCTATATCTTTCGGGCCTATCATGCCTTGCCACCCTTGACCCGCAAATCCGATGGCGCCCCGGTTGGGGCTGTTGCCGGATTTTGCAATATGTTGTGGAAACTGACCGAGGAAACTAAAGACGAAGGGCGGGCAACACATTTTGCAGTGGTCTTTGATGCCAAGGGCAAGACTTTCCGCAATGAAATTTATGAAGAATACAAAGCACACCGCCCCCCGGCGCCAGAAGATCTGGTGCCGCAATTTGCCATGGTTCGCAGTGCCGCCAGTGCATTTGGGTTGGCCAGTATTGAAGAGCCGGGCTTTGAAGCTGATGATTTGATCGCCACTTATGCGACACAGGCGGAAAAACTTGGCGCAACAGTGACTATTATTTCTTCGGACAAGGATCTTATGCAATTGGTCAGTGACAAGATACACATGCTTGATCCGATGAAAAACAGCCTGATTGAGGCCGAGCAGGTTAGGGCTAAATTTGGCGTTGGCCCTGATCGGGTTGTTGATGTGCAGGCTTTGGCCGGGGACAGCGCCGATAATATTCCAGGTGTCCCCGGTATCGGGGTAAAAACCGCTGCTGCCTTGGTACAGGAATTTGGTGATCTGGAAGGTATTTTGCAAAATGCACATACCATTAAGCAAAATAAGCGCCGTGAGAACTTAATTGAATTTGCCGATCAGGCCAGGCTTAGTCTGAAGCTGGTTACTTTGTGCAAAGACGCGCCCATGTCTGAACCGCTTGAGGACTTGGGTCACAATGATGTGCAAAGCGATGCTTTATTATCATTTCTGGGCGAAATGGAGTTTTCAACACTGACCAACCGGGTGCGCAGGGCTTTTAATGCGCCCGCAGACCCGGACGATTTTGAAGACCTTTCCGTTCCGGTAATTTCAGATGAGAATTATGTTTGTATTACGAACATGCCAGACTTGCAGGACTGGATTGTCCGTGCAGAAAAAGCGCAAATAGTTGCCATTGATACGGAAACCGATCGACTTTCGAGCACTCATTCCAAATTGGTAGGCATTTCACTGTGTTACGCCTCCGGATATGCCTGTTATATTCCGGTTGGGCATACCGGTTCCGGCGACCTGATGGCAGAGATTCCGGAACAATTGGACATTGATGAAGTAATTGCTGCATTGCGCCCGCTGCTTACCGATGCCAGCGTGCTTAAAATCGGGCAAAATTTCAAATATGACTTAGGGGTGTTGCATCGCTATGGTATTGATGTCAGTCCGTTTGATGACACCATGTTACTTTCTTATGCGCTTGATGGCGGCAAACACAGGCACGGCATGGATGCGCTTTCTGATCATTATTTTAAGCATAAACCAATTCCGTTTAAGCAGATCTGCGGAACAGGAAAGTCCGAAATAAGTTTTGCGCAGGTTGATCTGGAGTCCGCAACCAGATACGCCGCGGAAGATGCTGATATTACCTTGAGATTGTGGAAGATATTAAAGCCGCGTCTGGCTCGTGAACAAATGACAAGTGTTTACGAGGTGCTGGAGCGGCCAATGCCGCAAATATTATCGACGATGGAGCTGGCTGGCATCAAGGTTGATCGGGCTGAACTGTCTCGATTGTCGCAAAAATTTGCACAAAAAATGGCCGAATTTGAGGATACAGCCACCAGCATGGCGGGCCGCAGCTTTAATCTGGCATCCCCAAAACAATTAGGGGAAATCCTGTTCGATGAAATGCAATTGCCAGGCGGCAAAAAAACTAAAACCGGAGCTTGGAAAACTGATGCTAAGGTCTTGGAACAACTGGCCGCAGAGGGACAGGAACTGCCGCAGATAATTTTGGGTTGGCGGCAATTGCAAAAACTCAAAAGCACTTATACAGATGCGCTGGGCAAGGCTGCTGATTCTGAGACCTCCCGGGTGCATACGTCGTTCTTACTGGCGGCAACCACTACCGGCAGGTTGGCTTCTTCAGACCCTAATTTGATGAATATTCCGATCCGAACCGAAGAGGGGCGCAAAATCCGGGCGGCCTTTGTTCCTGAAGCTGGAAATTTACTGCTTAGTGCTGATTACAGTCAGATCGAGCTTAGGGTTCTGGCTCATATCGCAGATGTACCGGATTTGCGCCAGGCCTTTGCTGATGGGCTGGATATTCATGCCATGACAGCCTCGGAGATGTTTGGCGTGCCAATAGCAGATATGGACCCAAACACAAGAAGGCAGGCCAAGGCCATTAATTTTGGAATTATTTACGGGATTTCAGCCTTTGGGCTGGCTGTGCAATTGGGTATTTCGCGCACTGAGGCTGCCGATTATATCAAGGCTTATTTTGAAAAGTTTCCCGGCATAAAGGACTATATGGAAGCAACAAAGGAAATGGCCCGGCAACAAGGCTATGTCACGACCTTGTTCGGGCGCAAATGCTGGTGCCAGCAGATTAACGACAAAAATCCGATGAGCCGGAGTTTTGCGGAGCGACAGGCCATCAATGCCCCGATTCAGGGCACCGCGGCTGATATTATGCGCCGGGCGATGATAAAAATGCCAACAGCATTAAAGCGCGCTGCTTTGGATGCAAAAATGTTATTACAGGTTCATGATGAACTGGTGTTTGAGGTGGCTGAAGACAGAGCCGATGAACTTGCGGCTTTGGCTGGAGATGTGATGCAAAATGCCTGCGCCCCGGCCCTGAAACTTTCGGTGCCTTTAGTTGTAGATAGTGGTGCCGGCCCTAATTGGGACGTGGCTCATTAGCAGCAGGTTTCCGATATGAATTTGATCCGTTAGGGTCTTCAATAATGCTCTTGCCTTCTGCCGAGTGCAGGACTGGACTTACGGCGCGTAAGTGACGGTTGGGGTGAGGGTCAGTGACGAGGGCCACTATTAGGGCCACTATTAGGGTCACTGCAATTTTTCGCTGTCCCTTGAGTGATACTTGCGCCACCCTGTAATCATAACAAAACAGCACTTGTTGGTAATAGAGTGACCCTTAAATGACCCTTCTATATACTAACTGACCCTTGAGGGTCGGGGATAAGTGTAAAAGGCGCCCGCCAACCTTAAACCTGTTATAATGTAAGAGTTGGGGCAAAGCCCCTGACAAAACGCTCTTTGACAGGTAAATATTTCATAGCGTTTTCAGCAAAACTGGAAACCGGTTTTGCGTATGATAAACGCGACAAAACAAAGGTTTAGAGCAACTTTACGGTGTTTTTAACCGGAAAGGCGCTCTATAATCCCAATAAAACAAAAGGTTTTTGTGCGTCGCGTCGCTCGCACAGGCAAGATACAGCCAGCCATATGTTCATAGCTGGAACCAAGCCTTGCCCCGTGGACAAGATGGCAACAGGTTTTAAGGTCGCGTTAAAATTCAAAATGCCAAGGTTGCGCCACCTGCCATATCAGGTGGCGCTATTGGCGAAATGATCTGGAAGTATAAAATAGAGATATAGTCGCTAATTCTATGCGGCACGCTGTTCACGACGGATGCGGCGCTCTTTTCTGCGATCTGCCAGATGTGGACGCTTTGGTGATGGCCCACCAAGGTGTGGGTCATTGCTGTTGGATGGCACGAGAACCAGAGCATCAGATTGTGCTGGCCGGAAGAATAATTTGATGAATGACATGGGGAGTCTCCTTTTTGTTTTTGTTTGGTCTTTCGACTTTATGAGCCTCATATGGGCTATGACCGATGATTGTAAAAGAACCAAAGCATCAGGCATGATATGCATTTTTGCATAGGTTAATTTTGCTGATCAGATGGTTGCCAGCTTTGGATGTTCAGCCTAGGCTGTTTCCATGATACAGAACTTTGAAGTCACTGGCGGGCCGCATATTGGCCGGGCTAATTTGCCGCTTTTGCGTGCCCGTTTGGCTGAGTTGCAGCTTGATGGATTGATTGTTCCACACGAGGACGAATATCAAAACGAATATCTTCCGGCCAATGCAGACCGGCTGGGCTGGGTGAGCGGATTTACCGGCTCTGCAGGTGCCGCCATAATTATGAGTGACCGGGCAGTTATGTTCAGCGATGGGCGTTATACCTTGCAGGTCCGGGCCCAGGTGGACGGCGATTTGTATGAATTTGCCGATCTGCTTGATCCAGGTGTTGCTGGCTGGATTGCGACACAGGCCAGAAACGGCGAGCGCATAGGCTATGATCCGCGTCTGGTTAGTCCTGATAATCTTGCGCGCTGGCAGCAGGCTGCAGAGCTCTCTGGTGCTTGTTTGCTGGCTTTGACAAGCAATCCGGTTGATGAGGTGTGGAGGGGCCGCCCCAAGGCCCCTGCAGCCTTGATTCATCCGCACCCAATTGAATTTGCCGGTGTATCGCATGGCAGCAAAATCGCCGCGATTGCCAGTGAATTGCAGGAACAGGGTGTGGACGCCACCTTGATTACGGCTCCTTCCAGCATTGCCTGGTTGTTTAATATTCGCGGGGGCGATGTGGCCTGTTCGCCTTTGCCGCTATCCACGGCAATGGTACATAAAGACGGCACCGCCTGCCTGTTTGTCAATGAAGCAAAACTTACTGATGAAACTCGAATGCATTTGGGAAATTCCATAAAAATCAAACCTGAATCCGCAATAGAGGCAAGCATATCCTCCCTAAAGGGCTCGGCTTTACGAATTGACCCGGCATCGGCATCGGCATGGTATTTTGAAACTGCTGCCAGTTCAGGTGTGAGAGTCGTAAGGGCGCAGGATCCATGCCTGATCCCCAAGGCGTGCAAGAATGAGGTCGAGATTGAAGGTGCGCGCATTGCTCATCGTCGCGATGGCCTAGCTCTTGTGCGGTTTTTGCACTGGTTATCGAGCGATTCAGTGCAAAATGGCGCTGTTGACGAAATTACCGCTGCCAGCAAGCTGGAGAGTTTTAGAACGGTTGCGCCAGAACTAAAAGACATTTCATTTGAGTCCATTTCCGGTGCCGGGCCTAATGGCGCTATCGTGCATTACAGGGTCAACACCAATACTAATTTAACATTGGAGCCGGGCTCATTGTTCCTAATTGATAGTGGCGGCCAATACTTAGAGGGCACTACTGATGTGACCAGAACTGTGGCTATCGGCAAGCCTGATGATGAAATGCGGGATTGTTTCACCCGGGTGTTAAAGGGACATATTGCATTGTCCAGAGTAAGGTTCCCGGCCGGCACCACGGGCACCCATCTTGATGCTCTGGCCCGTATGTATCTGTGGGAGGCTGGTCTTGATTATGATCATGGCACCGGCCATGGTGTTGGCTCATACCTTGGGGTGCATGAAGGGCCGCAAGGCATTACCCGGGGCTGGAACAGCACGGAATTACGGGCCGGAATGATTGTCTCCAATGAGCCAGGCTTTTACAAGCAGGGTGCATTTGGCATCCGTATCGAGAATTTGCAGGTGGTTACTGCTGCTGCGCAAATTGAGGGAGGAGAGCGCCCAATGCTTGGCTTTGAAAGCTTAACATTAGCTCCCATTGATCTTTGCCTGATTAAGCCGGAATTGCTAAGTCCAGTGGAAACCAAATGGCTTGATGACTATCACAAACAAGTGCGTGAGACGCATATGCCACATTTATCCGGTGAAACCGCCAATTGGCTGCAACAGGCTACCCGAAAAATCAGTGAAATATAATTCCGGTTCATTTTGAAGCTAAATACTACAGCCGGGCTTACTGACAGGCCAGGCATTCCTCATAATCAGTGACGGCAGCCTCGCCCATGGCGCTTTGTGCTTCCAGATTACTATTGGCAAAAGCTGCTCTTTGTATGGATTTTGAACGGCAATAATAAAGTGATTTCACGCCATTTTTCCATGCTGTCCAATGTAACATGTGTAAATCCCATTTGCTAACATCGCCAGCCAGAAACAGGTTCACCGATTGCGACTGACAAATCAGCTTAGCCCTGTCTCCAGCATGTTCGACCACCCAGCGCTGATCCAGCTCGAACGCTGTTTTGAACAGGTCTTTTTCATGCTGATCCAGTTCTTCAAGATGCTGCACCGAGCCTTCATGTTCAATGATCGATGTCCAGACGCTATCGGTATTTAGCCCCTTTGATTGCAGTAATTCCTGTAAAACCTGGTTTTTGACCGTAAACGAGCCGGACAGGGTCTTGTGAGTGTAGATATTGGCAGGAATTGGCTCAATACCGGCAGAAGTTCCCCCGCAAATGATTGAAATTGAGGCAGTAGGAGCAACGGCCATCTTGTGGGAAAACCGTGCCATCAATCCGGCATCAGCCGCGTCAGGGCACGCACCTCGCTCTTCGGCCAGAAGATGAGAGGCCGCATCGGCAGCCCGGCGCATATGCTTGAAAATCTGCAAATTCCATGATTTGGCCAGACCGGATTCAAAGGCAACATTTTGTTGTTGCAAAAAGGTGTGGAAACCCATCAGGCCAAGACCTACCGAGCGCTCACGGATTGCTGAGTATTTGGCCTTTTTCATCGCCTCAGGGGCGTTGTCGATAAAGCTTTGCAAGATATTGTCCAAAAACCGGTAAACATCCTCAATCACCCGTTTATCGTCACGCCATTCAAGGAATTTTTCCGCATTCATTGAGGACAGGCAGCATACGGCAGTGCGCTCTTTGTCCAGATGATCCGGCCCGGTATGCAACATGATCTCGGCACACAAGTTTGACTGTTTTACCGACAGGCCAAGCTCGCGCTGATGCTTGGGCATTGCCTTGTTTACCGTATCGGAAAACACAATATACGGCTCGCCAGTCTGGATGCGCAATTCCAGGATCTTCTGCCACAAGGCACGAGCATCAACCTTACGCAATGGCTCATTGGTTTTGGGGCTGCGCAGTGCAAAGCTCTCGCCATTTTGCACGGCCAGCATAAATTCATCAGAAATATTGATGCCATGATGCAGGTTCAGGCTTTTGCGGTTAAAGTCACCAGATGGTTTGCGAATTTCAAGAAACTCTTCGATTTCCGGGTGATGAATGTCCAGATAAACCGCCGCCGATCCCCGGCGCAGCGATCCCTGGGAAATAGCAAGGGTCAGGCTATCCATAACCCGCACAAATGGAATAATCCCGGCTGTTTCCCCCTTGTCGCCAACTTTTTCACCAATTGAGCGCACCCGCCCCCAATAAGTGCCAATACCGCCACCATTAGAGGCAAGCCAGACATTCTCATTCCAGGTGTCAACAATATCATCCAGCGAATCGCCTACTGAATTTAGGAAACATGAAATCGGCAGGCCTCGCTTAGCGCCGCCATTTGACAATACTGGCGTTGCCGGCATGAACCACAGCTTTGACATATAGTCATAAAGGCGCTGGGCATGTTCCTGATCATCGGCATAGGCGGTGGCAACACGGGCGAACATATCCTGATAGCTTTCACCAGGCAGCAAATAGCGATCTTTTAACGTGGCTTTGCCAAAATCAGTCAATAAATCATCGCGAGAACGATCAATCCTAACTCCTGATATCACCTTTAGGTCAGGAGAATTAGATGCCCCATCCGCAAGGCCCAGCCGGGCTGTAACTGATGAAGCGTCAGTTGACTGCTCATGCTGCTTGGCAGTTGATGAGCGAGCGCTGGACGGATTTACTGAACCATGTGCCATAAACTAAATTCCCCCAAAGTACCTCAAACACCGGCGCAACTTTCCCCGGGATCCGACAGCAAAACCATCGCATCAATGTTGCTTATTAAAATAACTGCTTGTCGAAACTTTTCTCTTACGACACTACATATAGTGTTTTGGTTCGCGCGCAGGGTCAATATCTGGGGGAGAAAAAAAATAATTTTCTTGTTAACAAGTGCCTAACGCACTGAAAATTCGTAAGCTTTTTTTAGTGATTTAATTTCCACAAAGCTTAAAAGCCAGCAAGTGATTTTTCAGTTTCAAAACAGCCGCGCCGACAAATATTTACAATTTCCTTGCATTCCAACACTTTATCAAGCTGTAATCTGGCTTGCAGAATATATGCCTGTTAGATGACTGTGTTTGTGTAAAACCTGTGCTGGCAGTATTGCTGCAATTGGTGATTGTGCAGATCAGTCCAGATTTAATAATTCCGGGTCTCCTCCTTGTGCGGAGATGTTAACAGTTACTACCTGCTCGGTGGCAAACCGGTGCAGATAATGCGGCCCGCCTGCTTTGGGGCCAGTGCCGGAAAGACCTATACCGCCAAATGGCTGCACGCCGACAACAGCACCGATTATTGAACGGTTGATATATACATTTCCTGCTACCAGGTGCTTTTGAACCTGTGTGGCAAAGGCGCTGATACGCGAATGAACACCCAAGGTTAAACCATATCCTTTGGCAGCCATTTCATCCAGCATATCTGGCAATTGTCCAGGGCTATAGCGAATCACATGCAGGAACGGCCCGAATGTTTCTCGCTCCAGCGCCGCAAGCGAGCTTATTTCCACCAGTGCCGGGCCAAAGAAATGTCCATCCGATTTTAGGTGTTGTACCTGATAGTGCAGTCCTTTGGCTATTTGTGGGGACAGCAAATGAGTTTGCAGCCCCTTCATTGCGTCTTCGTCTATCACTGGCCCTATATCTGTTTTCGGGTTGGCCGGGTCACCTAATTGCAACTCGGCCATGGCACCGGTAATGGCTTCGATCATCATCGAGGCGGTATCTTCTGGCAAGAATAATACCCGCAAGGCGCTACATCTTTGCCCGGCAGAGCCAAATGCCGAAGCGATAACATCGGCAACCACCTGTTCACGCAAGGCACTGGTATCAACGATCATCGCATTAAGGCCGCCGGTTTCAGCAATTAACGGCACAATAGCCCCGGGACGCTTGGCAAGGGCCTGATTGATCATGCGTGCAGTATCAGTGCCTCCGGTAAACACCACGCCATCATGGCCGGGGTGTGAGACCAAAGCTGCCCCAATGGTTTCACCAGTGCCGGGCAATAAATGTAAAACATCTGTCGGTATTCCAGCTTCATGAAACATACGCACCGCCTCAAACGCAACTAACGGGGTTTGCTCTGCAGGTTTTGCCACTACAGTATTGCCCGCTGCCAATGCCGCCATGATTTGTCCGGTAAAAATAGCCAAAGGAAAATTCCATGGACTAATGCAAGTAAATACCCCCCTGCCATTAAGTCTGTGGTGGTTGGTTTCTCCGGCCGGGCCTGGTAGTTTTGTTGGCGTCGTAAATTCCTGTTCCGCCTGAACAGCATAATATCTGCAAAAGTCCACAGCTTCGCGTACTTCGGCAATGCCATCTTCAAGAGTTTTACCAGCCTCTTTTGCCATCAGGGCAATAAAAAACGGTGCGGCTTGTTCCAGTTCATCAGCACAGGTATGGAGCAAGGCAGCTCTTGCGGTTCCGCCCAATTCATTCCACTTAAATGCGGCTTTCCGGGCGCTGGCAAAGGCCTTGTCTACATCTGCTAATGTGCCGTTACTGGTTATGGAGACGTTTTGGTTCTTGTTTGCCGGGCTGGCAATGGGCGCTGGATTTGCGACTAAAACATTGCCATCTACTATCGGCCCGCACGACAGTGGCAGTTTTTTATCCAGTGTAATTACCGCTTGTTGCAGTTCATTGCGAACTTTTTGCATGGATAGATCCCACCCCGCCGCATTGCGTCTTTGCTGTTTGAACAGATCCACAGGACGGGAAATTTTAGGATGCCTGCTTAATTCAGAAATTCCGGCAAAAGGATCTCCTGCGACTTTTTCCGCCGGGACACTTTCATCCAGAAACGAATGCACAAATGAGGTGTTGGCCCCATTTTCCAATAATCTTCGCACCAGATAGGGAAGTAAATCATCATGACTGCCTACGGGGGCGTAAATTCGACAGCTTACATCGCCATATGCTTCATTGGCTGCCCGGTATAAGGCTTCTCCCATGCCATGCAGCCGTTGAAACTCAATCTCAACGCCCTGCTGTTCTGCCATCCATTGCACAGCGGCCAGTGAGTGAGCATTATGGGTAGCAAATTGGGCGTATATTTCCTCAGGAGTTGACAGCAAGGCTCGGGCGCAGGCCAGAAAGTTCAGATCCGTAGCCTGTTTTGTGGTCCAGACGGCAAAATCCGGGGTTCCCATTTGCTGGGCATGTTTGATTTCCGTATCCCAATAGGCACCCTTGACCAGTCTGACCATAAATTGCCTTTTGGTTTTCTTTGCCAGTTTTTGCAAATTGCGAATCACACCAAGGGCGCGTTTTTGATAGGCTTGTACGGCCAATCCCAAACCTTGCCATCCTGACAAGCCTGGCTCCCTTGCCAGTCGATCCAGTAATTCCAGCGATATAATAAGGCGGTCGGCTTCTTCGGCATCAAGACAAAACCCGATATCATAGTCTTTGGCTAATTTTGCCAATTTCAGCAATGCAGGGTAAAGCTCCTCATGCACCCGCGCCCCGTTTACTGCTTCATATCGTGGAAACAGAGCCGAGAGTTTTACCGAAACACCGGATACTTTGCGTATTGACCCGCTTTTGCGTTCTTTGCCTACATCGTGGATGGCGGAAGCATAGCGCTCAAAATAGCGCTTTGCGTCATCTTTGGTACAGGCACCTTCGCCAAGCATATCAAAGGAAAAAATGGCAGGTTGTGCCTTGCTTCCGAATTTGCCGCCGCGTTTTAAGGCCTTCTTGATATTGCGACCCAGTACAAATTGTTCACCCATAATGCGCATTGCCTGCAACATGGCGGCGCGAATAGCCGGTTCTCCCATGCGTGAAACCAGCCGCTTTACCAGTCCCGCCGGGTCTTTTTCTATTTGTCGGCCACCATCAATGACTTTGCCAGTTAGCATCAGGCCCCAGGTGGATGCATTAACCAAGAGTGAATCAGATTTACCGGCATGATCAGCCCAGTTCCCAGAAGAAATCTTTTCTGCGATCAAGGCATCTGCCGTCTTGTCGTCAGGCACACGCAGCAAAGCCTCAGCCAGACACATCAGAGCCAGTCCCTCCTTGTTCGAGAGGCCAAATTCGCTAAGAAAGCTTTCCATCATGCCCTTGGGGTGCTTTTGTCCCCGGGCCAGCTCCACCAGTTCCACTGCCTGCAAACGGATTTGTTCCCTTGCATCTGCATTAAGGACACTAAGTCCACCAAGACGGGACAGCATTTTGTCTTCGTCTTCATATTTGTGGTTATCAAGAGCGTTCCAGTTGATAGCTTCAGACATGCGTATTTCCTGTGTCTTTCTTGTTGGTTTTGCTTCTACATCCACAAATATAAGACAGGCAAATGCTTTTTAAAAAAAGCCAGATCAGGTTCAGCGGTAAATCTCTCGCCAATCCGGTGAATTCGGGCTAGAAGCAGGCTTTTGAACAATAAGATCAGGGTTTTGTTTATGCGTATTTTACTGGTTACCGATGCGTGGGAACCTCAGGTCAATGGAGTGGTTCGCACTTTAACCAAAACGGTAGCTGAATGTGAGGCATTGGGCCATGAGGTTGAAGTTATTCACCCAGGTCTTGGCTATCGTTCATTTCCTTTGCCAACCTATCCGGAAATTCGCATGTGCTTTGGTGCCAAACCAGATATTGAGCGCCGAATTCGTGAATTTGAACCAGATGGTATTCATATTGCTACTGAAGGGTCATTGGGACAGGTGGCCAGATCCTTGTGTCTTAAATGGGGTTGGCCATATTCAACATCGTATCACACCAAATTCCCCGAATATGTTAATGCCCGTTTCAAGTTTATTCCGCTAAGTGTCGGCTATTGGTTCATGCGCCGGTTTCATAATTCCGGTGGCTGCATGATGGTAGCAACCCCAAGCATGCGTGACGATCTGCACAAGCGGGGTTTTCACAACATTATTCCGTGGGCCAGAGGTGTAGACACAGAAGTTTTTCGTCCTGATTTTCGCAGTGCAGATGGCGGGGTTTATAAAGGCTTGCCACGACCAGTTTTTGTAAATGTTGGCCGGGTTTCTGTTGAAAAGAACCTTGAAAAATTCCTGGAAACCGATCTGCCGGGAACCAAAGTCATCGTTGGCGATGGCCCGCATTTGGAGACGTTGAAAAATAACTATCCTGATGCGGTGTTTACTGGTGCCAAATTTGGTGATGAGCTGACCCGTCATTTTGCAGATGCAGATGTATTTGTCTTTCCCTCTCTTACCGATACTTTTGGTTTGGTAATTCTTGAGTCCATGGCCTGCGGCACACCGGTTGCAGCTTATCCGGTTCCCGGCCCCAAAGATATTATTCCAGGCTCAGATGCTGGTGTTATTGATGAGGATTTACGAAAAGCAGCCATGGCATGTCTTGATCTGGATCGGGAGCAAGCACGTAAATACTCGCTGACCTATTCGTGGCGTTCCTGCGCGGAGGAATTTATCCAGAATCTGGAAGTTCCGCCGATGCCGGAACGGCGCAGGTTCTGGAAACGTCTAAAGCGTCTGGGCGGAAAATTTGGCAGCAAGGTGCGTTTGCGCCTGCCTAATCGCTGGCGCCGACGTAAAGACCTGTAATATTTGTCAAGAATCAAAACGCCACGACATAACCCGTGGCGTTTCTTATCAGATTCCGCCGGGGTGCTAAAAATGCAAATCTTTATTTTATCGCATTTTTGGCCGCAAAACCCGCGCTTAAAATAGCGAGGCTTGCCGTCGCGGTAGCGCACAAAAGAGCTTCCCACTTTTGCTAAAAATGCAAATCTTTATTTTGTCGCATTTTTGAACCGCAAAACCGGTGCCCACTTTTGCTAAAAATGCTCTATTTAGCCTTTTTCTTGGCTCTTTTGGCTCTGCTTTCGGCCATGCCGCGTCCGGTGGTGCGCTCGGCAATCCGGGCAGCTTTACCAGTAAGACCACGCAAATAGTATAATTTGGCCCGGCGTACCTTGCCTTTGCGCTTTATTTCAATGCTGTCCACATTGGGGCTGTATAGCGGAAATACCCGCTCCACACCTTCGCCAAATGACAGTTTGCGCACGGTGAAGGTTTGATTCAAACCGCCGCCTTGTCTGGCGATACATACACCCTCAAAGGCCTGCAGGCGTTCACGAGTGCCTTCAACAATTCGCACCATGACCCTAATGGTATCACCGGGTGAAAATTCTGGATGGGATTTTTCGCCGAGAACCCGAGTGGCTTCTTCTTGTTCAATTTGCTCGATGATGTTCATCTTTTCAGCTTTCCTTCTGGCAGGTTCTCCAGTAAATCCGGACGAACCCGCTTGGTAATTTCCATTGCCGTATCATGGCGCCAGCGGGCTATACCCTTATGATCGCCACTTAGCAATACCTTTGGTATGTGCTTTTGCTCCCATTGCCGCGGTCTTGTGTATTGGGGGTATTCCAGCAAGCCTTGTTCAAAGCTTTCCTCGATGGTGGAATCAGCATCTCCCAGAACCCCGGGAACCAGCCTGACACAAGCCTCAATCATGGCCTGCGCTGCAACTTCCCCGCCGGCAAGCACAAAATCACCAATACTGATCTCTTCCATTTCGCGCCCGTCAATTACCCGTTGATCAAGTCCTTCAAAGCGACTGCAAAACAATATCATTCCGGGCCCGGCCGCCAGCTCGCGTATCCGGGACTGTTTTAGGGGTTTTCCGCGAGGACTAAGGTGAATAAGCGGCCGTCCATCCCGTTCAATGCTGTCTATGGCTGCTGCAGCCACATCGGCCCGCAAAACCATTCCCGGCCCGCCACCAGCAGGGGTATCATCAACAGAGGCGTGCTTGTGATCAGAAAACTTCCGAATATCTACTGCCTGCAATTGCCATTTTTGTTGCGCCAATGCCCGGCCAATTAGCGACACCCCAAGCACGCCCGGAAAAGCCTCCGGGTACAAAGTTAAAACGGTTGCGGTGAATGGTTTAGTCACCTTGCTCTGCCTTTTTTGATGTTTCTTTGCTGTCCAGCAAAAAATCCTGCCAATTGGTAATCTGCACCTTTTGTTCAGTAATGGAAACCACTGGAACATGATCCATAGTAAATGGCAGCATCCACGATCCCTTGACGCCAGGCGTATCACAAATCTCCAGCAAATCCGAAGCACCAAAATTAAGTACATCCCCGATCCGGCCCATGGGCTTGTCATCGGGGCCAAAAACCGTAAGCCCGATTAGATCCGAATTATAAAATTCATCAGGCTCAGGCTCAGGCAGTTGCTCGCGCAGACAATAAAGCCGTGTACCACGCAATGCTGCGGCCTCGTCGCGATACTTGATATCTGGGCTGCGCACAGCAAAGCCGCCTTTGACTGTACGCCATTTGTTTATTTCCAAGATCACCTGACCTTGCTCGTCAACAAATGGCGCATAAGTCATGCACGCAGCCGGGTCATCGGTAAAGGATTTTACTTTAATCTCGCCTTTGGCGCCAAAGGCGCCAGTGACTACCGCCACCAAAACGGTTTGCGAAAGATCAACCATAATGTAGATGTTCTCGCATCATGGCCTTGTCAGGATTTTAGCCTTCTGATTTTTCTGCATCTTTTGCAGGTTCTTCTGCCTTGGCAGCTTCTTTGGCTTCAGCCGCAGCGGCTTTTGCTGCTTCTTTTGCTTCCTTTTCAGCCTCTAGGCGGGCGGCAGCTTTTTCTTTTTTCTCTTCAGCACGTTCCAGAGCTTTTTCACCGGGCTTGCCTTTATTTGGGTTGTTGCCGTGTTTCCACTCCCACAAGCCAACAGTGCTTAAAAATCTGGCTACACGCTCGGTAGGCTTTGCCCCCTTGGAAATCCAGTATTTGATCCGCTCTTCATTCATCCGCACCCGGTTTTCATGATCCTTGGGCAGTAATGGATTATAATTGCCAACCTGTTCAATATAACGACCGTCACGCGGTGCGCGAACATCCGCGACCACAATACGATAATAGGGACGCTTTTTTGCGCCGCCTCTGGCCAATCTAATTTTTACAGACATTTTGTTTTCCTTGTCTTTTTGAGTTGTTCAATGAAGTAATTTTACTTTTTTCCTGGCAATCCTGGCAGACCGCCTCCGGGAAGCCCTGGCAAACCACCAGCGCCTAATTTCTGTTTCATCTGTTCCAATTGCGCCGGGTCGATATCCCCCGCAGGCATTTGGCCCGGCATTCCGGCGCCCATACCACCAAACATGCCTTTTTTGCCGCCCTTTCCCATTTTTTTCATCATGGAGGACATTTGCTTGTGCATTTTTAACAACTGATTGACCTGTTGCACTTCGGTACCTGAACCAGCAGCAATGCGTTTTTTGCGGCTGGCTTTGATGAGTCCTGGCTTGGCCCTCTCCAAAGGGGTCATGGAAGAAATAATCGCCAATTGCCGGGTGAATACGCTGTCATCCATACCAGCGCCATCCATTTTCTGTTTCATTTTGCCCATGCCCGGCAGCATCCCTATAATCGCCTGCAAGCCGCCCATTTTTTGCATTTGCTTTAATTGCTTGGCCAAATCATCAAAATCAAAGGTTCCCTTCTTCATTTTGGCCGCAAGTTTGTCTGCTTGCTTTTTGTCGATCATTTCTCCGGCTTGTTCAACAAGAGAAACAATATCACCACGGCCCAAAATCCGCCCGGCTATTCTGCCGGCATCAAACTCATTAAGACCGTCAATTTTTTCAGATACACCCAGAAACTTTATCGGCAGGCCGGTAACGCTTCGCATTGACAAGGCTGCACCGCCTCGGCCATCGCCATCTATTCTGGTAAGAACCAGACCGGTTAAGGTAAGACGTTCATGAAAGCGCTGCGCAGTTTCCACCGCGTCCTGACCGGTTAAGGCATCTGCCACCAGCAGGGTTTCTGTTGGTTTGCTGACATTGGCGATGGCAGCAACTTCAGTCATAAGCTCGTCGTCAATACTGGTGCGCCCTGCCGTATCCAGAATTACCACATCAAACCCGCCTTGTCTGGCGTGTGTCATGGCACGGCTGGCGATTTGTACTGGAAGTTGCCCGCCTATGATAGGCAGGCTTTCGACCTCGGCCTGTATTGCCAATTGCGCTAATTGTTCCATTGCCGCCGGGCGCCGGGTATCAAGTGAGGCCAGCAGCACCTTCTTGTTAAATTTTGTCCGCAGGCGAAGAGCAATTTTGGCAGCAGTGGTGGTTTTGCCAGAGCCTTGCAGACCCGCCATTAAAATTGCAACCGGGGGCGTGGCTGCCAAATTGATAGAAGGAGCGGCTTCCTCATTGCCTCCAAGCATATCAACCAAAGCATCATGAACCACTTTGATCATTTGCTGGCCCGGCGTTACCGAGCGCAATACTTTGTCGCCAACGGCCTCTACCTCTACTTTGGCAATAAAGTCTTTTACCACCGGCAAGGCAACATCGGCCTCAAGCAAGGCGATTCGCACCTCGCGCAAGGCTGATTTTACGTCTTTCTCTGACAGGGAACCGCGACCGGTAAGACGATCAAATACACCGCCTAACTGTTCGGTTAAATTGTCAAACATCCGTCTTTCTTCCGTTCCTCAAGTGTTGGGGCATTAAATTGCCTGCCCACAAGTTTCCTGCCACAGCAAAACGACCCCACTGAGCAAGCCATTGCCGGGTGGGGGCTCCGCTTGTCTCCCCCCGCATGAGCAGGTTGTACAACCAGAGGCGTCGTCTGACGCTGTGAGATAGGCGGCGTCTTCTAGACCGAAGCGCAAGCTGCGTCAACGTCAATCTGTTTACAGCACTTTCTACTGACCGGGCTTCTTAGTTTGACCTTGCATCTCAGCTAATAGCGCCAGCACCTTTTGCGGATCAGTGGTTTGCCCCTGATAGATACGCAATAACTGCTCGCATGATGGATATAAGGGACGGGACTTTTCCGGATCCAGATATACCGGCTTGCCGGCATAACAATCTATTACCTGTTCCATGGCCGTACTCGACAAACGGTTTCCAGAAGCAGAAGAAGCTTTGGTATTTTCTGAAGATGGCGCAAATGGCAAGTCTGATCCTGATTCATAGGCTCTTGCCGAGTATTGTTTATTTGTGGTGCCAACCGCTCTTACCATCACAGCATAAGAGCCAATGATAAGTGCCAGTGCAAACAAAAATAAAACAACCATTCCTCTCATAACCAGAATATAGCATGGATCGCATAATAAACAAAATTTACAGAAATGAGTGAACGCTGTTCACTTTATGAAAGAAGTGCGCTATCCTTACGGTGCGCTTCGGCGATGAACCTGTTTTGAAAGAGGAAAACCAATGTCTTTACGCGATATTTATGCAGTGCCCGATGTCGATGCCAGCTGGCATGTTCCGCAGACTTATGACGGGATTTTTGATTTTGAGTTTGATAAGGGCCGGGACACTTTGATGCACTTGTATCAGAAGGGTAAGGACATGCAGTGGGATGCCGTAAAGCGCATTGACTGGGATCTGGATCTTGATCCGGAAAACCCTATGGAAATGCCTTTGGAATCCAACGCCATTTACGGCACTCCTTTGTGGGATAGATTATCCAAGAAAGACCGGATTGAACTGCTGACCCATGGTCAGGCATGGAATATTTCGCAGTTTTTACAAGGAGAGCAGGGCGCATTGATCTGTGCATCGAAGATTGTCACTCAGGTTCCGACCATGGATGCCAAGTTTTACGCTGCGACCCAGACCATGGATGAGGCGCGCCATATCGAGGCCTATCAGAAACTATTGGGTAAATTTGGTGTGGCCTACCCAATGACCCAGCCCTTACAGCAACTTATCAATGATGCCTTACGGGACAGCCGCTGGGATATTACCTATCTGGCCATGCAGATTGTTATCGAGGGCCTGGCACTGGCGGCCTTTGCTACAATCAGGGATGTGGCCCAAAACCCGCTGGCACAGATGGTAAATGCCTATGTGATGCAGGATGAGGCACGCCATGTGATGTTTGGGCGGCTGTCATTGCGCGATTATTACCCGCAATTAAGTGACGCCGAACGGGATGAACGCGAAGAGTTTCTGGTGGATGCATGCTATCATATGCGAGATCGTTTTCAGGGGCGTGAAATTTATGAGCGGCTTGGTCTGCCCGTAGAAGAATGCGTTGCCTATGGCGAAAACTCCGAGACCATGAAATTGTTCCGCACGTTTTTGTTCCAGCGTATTGTGCCTGTGGTCAAGGACATTGGTCTTTGGGGGCCGAGAATTCAAAAAGCTTACACGGATATGGGAGTTATTGGATTTGCCGATATGGATGTGGACGCATTGCATGATGAAGACGAGCGCATTGCCAAGGACTTTGATGCCCGCAGAGCCTATGTAAGCTCAGTGATCAGTGAAGGCAAAGGCGAAGCGGCAGAGTAAGGCCAGGTCTTAAGTAAATAAGGTTTTTTCAAGGTTTCAGGGTCAAAACCCTAACTATATCGCTATGCCAAGTTCTGTGCACAGCCGGGCGCCGGTTTCGCCGCCGTCCCCGGTAAGTCGCTGGTGCAGGACTGTATGTAAGGCCGCGGATAATTGCATGATACGCGGCACGTCTTCGCGCTTGGGATTGTTTTTCGGGCGGGAAATCTCGCACAGTTCTTCGCCGATTGTTGTAACCAGATCATAGCCAAAGGTCTGGCCCTGACCCTTAAAATTATGAGCCAGTGAAAACACCTCTTCAATGGCTTCCTGCCATGGGGCCTCTTCTTGTATTTGGTGAACCGCTTCAGCACATTTTAACAATCTGTCAGCATCTTTGGATGCGTCTTGTGCGTATTCCTCACCCATATTGGCCAGTGCCGCGGCCGCCATATCGGCCATATCATCCAAACCATCAGGTAATTCAAAATCATCGTCAAACATGACAATAGGCTCCAAACGAGTTTTAAGCCTATGTCAGTTTTGTTAATATCAGCCTAAAACCATCAAATTACTGTAGTTTAAGGAATTTCTGGCAGTTCGCGCGCCCGTTCCTGATCCAGATAGCGCACGGAAACCGGTTTTTGATCTGGGCCTAACTCAATGAGCAGCGGATTGCCGGTTGGAATTTCCACATTGACTATTTGTGCATCGGCCACCGCGAACAGGTATTTTATCAATGCGCGCAAAGAATTGCCATGAGCAGAGATCAGCAGGTTTTGCCCTCTGGCCAATTCCGGCTCTATTTTACTTTGGTAATAGGGCAGAACCCTTTCAAGAGTTGTTTTTAAGGATTCTGTCCTTGGCAGCACATTTGGCGACAATTGGGCATATCTGCGATCCTTGCAGGGATTTAAGGGATTGTCCCACTCAATTGGCGGCGGCGGAATGTCATATGACCTGCGCCAGATATGAACCTGTTCGGCACCATGCTTTTTAGCAGTTTCTGCCTTATCAAGCCCGGTAAGGCCGCCATAATGGCGTTCATTTAGCCGGTAATCCTTGGTTACAGGCAGCCAGCAGGTATTCATCTGTGTTAATGCCAGCCACAAGGTTCTAATGGCACGGGTTTGCACCGAGCAAAAGGCCTGATCAAATTCAATAGAGCTTTGCATCAGCAAGTCTCCGGCTTTCATGGCTTCAGCCTCGCCGGTTTCGGTTAAATCCACATCTACCCAGCCGGTAAAGCGATTGGCCAGGTTCCACTTACTTTGACCATGGCGTAGTAATACAAGTACTGACATCTGGTTTTTCCATTGTTTTAGGGCATAAGAATCACGGCAAGGTCAAAATCAGGCTTGCACCGGGGCCTGTCAATTGGCAATACCAAGCAAATTCCTTACGGAGAGCTGTTATGCCTGTACCCAAGTCAGATTTGCAACCAAATACGCTGGAGTTTGAGACCGAGCCCCTGATCAAACCCACAGGTTTTCGCGAATATGATGCAAGATGGTGGTTTGGTCGCCCGGATTCGGCCCGTGCCCCAGAGATCAATTTGCCGGGTATTCAGGCTTTGGGGCTGGGCCTTGGTACATTGATATATGAATTGGGCAAAAGCCCTGAAATTGTGGTTGGTCAGGATTATCGCAGCTATTCAACTTCGATAAAACAGGCTCTGATTATTGGCCTGATGAGCGCCGGTGTCAAAGTCCATGATATCGGTCTGGCCTTGTCTCCTACGGCCTATTACGCTCAGTTTGATCTGGACGTTGATTGTGTAGCCATGGTTACGGCTAGTCATAATGAAAACGGCTGGACCGGGGTAAAAATGGGGGTGGAGCGCCCTCTCACCTTTGGCCCTGAGGAGATGAACCGCCTAAAAGAGATTGTCCTGGGTGATGCCGGTAAGGCTCGCGCTGGCGGGGAATATGTTCTTACAACCGGGGTCAGGGAACGTTATATGGCGGACTTGGTGGCTAATATCAAAATATCTCGTCGCCTGAAAGTCGTGGCCGCCTGTGGCAATGGCACGGCGGCAGCATTTGCAACACAAGTTTTGCACCAGGCCGGGGTGGAAGTGATACCAATGGACTGCACCTTAGATCACAGCTTTCCAAACTATAATCCCAATCCAGAGGATATGAAAATGCTCCATGCAATGGCGGCAAAGGTCAAAGCAACTGGCGCCGATCTGGCTTTTGGGTTTGATGGTGATGGCGATCGCTGCGGCGTGGTTGACAATACCGGCGAAGAAATTTTCGCCGATAAAGTCGGCGTAATGCTGGCCAGAGATTTATCAGCACAGTTTGACAAGCCGGTATTTGTGGCTGATGTAAAATCCACCGGAATTTATGCCATGGATCCAGTTCTGAGCGCCAATGGTGCCACAACCGATTATTGGAAAACCGGGCATTCTTATATCAAGCGCCGTACAACTGAACTTGGTGCGGTCGCCGGTTTTGAAAAATCCGGACACTATTTTTTTCGTCCGCCCATTGGCCGTGGTTATGATGATGGACTGGTAACAGCTTTGGCGATTTTGGCGATGCTGGATCGCAACCCGGATAAGTCCATGGCTGACCTTAAAGACGATTTGCCCAAAACCTGGGCCTCGCCTTCCATGGCTCCGGCCTGCGCCGATGAAGAAAAATACGCAGTGGTGCAAAAAATTACCGATAGTGTGCAGGATGATTTTACTGCCGGCAAACGGATAATGGGCCAGAAAATTGTCTCCGTTGTTACTGTAAACGGGGTTCGTTTTACCGTTGAAGACGGCACATGGGGGCTGGTTCGCGCCTCCTCCAATACCCCGAATTTGGTGGTGGTGGTGGAAAGCCCAAGCTCGCGCGAAAACATGGTGGCAATGTTTCATCACATCGAAAACTTGCTCGCAAATCACCCACAAGTCGGTGAATTTGACCAGAAGGTGGGTTAATAGCTTTTTTGAAAGCTGGCAGCAGCGCATACCGAGACGGGAGCTGGATGGGCTGTCTTCCGGGAGAAAGTAAGTTGCAAAAGCAGGTTTTAGCTCTCTTTGAACGACTTGGCGAAAAGCCGGAGAATGTGCTTTCCGGTAATTTGATTCCGTTCCGGTCGCCCGACTGGAAAAGTTTGAAAGAGCCACAGTCCGCTATAGAATTCGGCGAAGAACTATGGTCCACGGTTCTACGAAACGCGCAGCCATCGTTAGTTGTTACTATGGGGTCGCAGGTCTTAGACAGCGTTAGCCGCCTGTTGCAAGTCCGGGATGTTCAAAAAATCAGCGTTGGATGGGGGAACATTACGGCTTCCAAAGGTCGGTTCAGCGGCGGCACCTTCGTTGGGCTGCCCCACCTATCTAGGTTTGGAATCATGAATAGGCCAGAAAGTGCCTCTTGCCTTGAAAAGCTATTTTCCTGAGGGGCCTTGTTAAGGGAGCATGTTAAGCAATCTTACACTGGTGTTATCAAATCCGCCGACCCCTAGCTATTGATATTCAGCACCTCTAGTTTGCATATTGGTTGTATGCATAGCTGCCATGAGAAACCTTGGATTGATTAAGATTATACCTGCTTTGGGCGCAAAAGGTGCCGTAATTCTACAGATAGCGCAGATACAACAGATATAGGCGTTCAAAAAAGTTCTTGACGCCGATCAGCTTTTTCGAGTGGCGCGGGAAAATATTCCACATTGGCGGCTTGTCATCACTGGCAGCATGCAGCCACAAGGCATCATTTTCCATATTCAAAATACAAGAAAGCTCAAAACGATAGGTGTGCGAGGGCGCATCGCCTTTTAACACTTGTTGCATGTTTTTGGCTGCGGCCTCAGAGCGTAATTGTGCCATGTGGGCCTGATGAGGAACCCAAGGCGGCGGGCTTTCATGATTACTACAATCGCCTGCGGCAAAGACATTTTTCAGGCCCTTAACCTGACCATATTTATCGACATCGATATGACCACCAACCGAAACCGGCAGACAGGTCTTTTTGATCCATTTCGGTGCCGTGATGCCCGGAGTGAACAGCACCAGATCAGCTTTTCTGAACGTACCGTCCGCATCCTTCATACCACCTTCGACAAATTCAGCAGGTTCATAACCATAATTTAGGATAATCCCGCGCTCCAACAAGCGATCGGTAATTGCGCCCTTGTCACCGGGTTGGATGTTAGGAGAAAACAGATGAATTTCAAATTTGTCCCGCACCCCTCTGGCTTTTAATGCATAATCCAAAAGACAGGCACATTCATACATCTGTCCACCGCGACCGGCGACAAAGCCGTCGCGTTTATTTAGCTTAAACCCGACATAAATGATGCCCTCTGGCAATTCATTTAACCGGGCCATAAACTCGTCCATGGCGTCAGGACCGCTGCATGGGGACAAGGTATGTGCAGCGGTTCCGGGAATGTCATCAACCATAAAAGCGGGGCCAATGCCGACAAACAGGGCGTCATTGTCATAACGTCCCTTGGTGGTCAAAACAGTTCGGCCCCCGTCCTGAATATCAACAACCTGATCCTCAACGAAACGAATATTTCTGCGCCATAACCAGGAGCGTATATCAACGGTAATTCCTTTTTTGTTTTTCTTGCCAATGATGAATTCAGGAATGGCTGGAAAGTAAACAAATTTACCATTGCCAATCAGGGTAATTTCATAGCGAGAATACAATCGTCGCAAAAAGAATGCGAAAAACGGAAATACCGGTAATACTAAAAACGCACCTGCAAAAAAAAGTGAGGCAAAGCCATTGCCGATAATAGTGATTTTTTTCTTGGCCATATCTAAGATATCCAGATGTCAGTTTGCATAAGGCTAGTACAGATTTTAGCTGGTGCTAAGTGAAATTTGCTCAATTGTTGTTAATTGATATTGGGAACAAATCCTAACTAGCTGCAATAATTGCTGTTTCTATTGCGTTGATGGCGTTTTGCGCCTGTTCTCCGGTTTGTGCCTCGGCCATAATGCGAATTAACGGCTCGGTGCCCGATGCCCGGACCAATACCCGCCCTGTTTCTCCTAAACTTTGCTGTTGCTGTTCAATCAGCGTTTTTACCCGGTGGTTTTCAAGTGGCCTGCCGCCACTAAAGGAAACATTGCGCAATAACTGCGGATTGGGAACAAAGGGTTTTAGGTGCTGGCTGGCTGGCCTTGTTGATCTTGCCAAGGACAACAATAGCAATACACCGGCCAACAGGCCATCGCCCGAAGCCAGCAAATCAGGCAACATTATGTGTCCGGATTGTTCACCGCCTAAATTTGCATCCAGCTCCTTCATTCGAGCCGCCACATGGCGATCGCCAACGGCAACCCGCTCCAAACGCACCCCGATTGCAGATAAATACCTCTCCAGCGCCATATTTGACATCACTGTAGCAATCACACACCCGGCGCGCAGTCTTCCGGCGCTGTGCCAATCATTTGCCATACGGGCAAGAATATGATCCCCATCAATCAATCCGCCAAGCTCATCCACCAAGATTACCCGATCAGCATCGCCATCAAAAGCTATGCCCGCATCAGCTTTTTGGGCGACAACCTCTCTGCACAGATCCTGCGTATAGGAAGAGCCGCAATTATCGTTAATGTTATTGCCATCAGGTTGATGATGAATTGCGATAATATCGGCCCCGGCTTCTTCAAGTAATTCCGGTGCCAGCGATGAGGCCGAGCCATTGGCGCAATCAACAACCAGTTTTAATCCGGCAAGCGGCTTGTTTGATGTGAATTGGCGTATTTTTTTGCGATAAATATCAGCAACGGTATCGGTAAAGGCAGCCCTCTGGTCAAATGGCGCTGGTTTGCCGCTGATGGCCATGGCATCGTTTAATATTTCTTCGATTTTTGTCTGATCACTATCGGAAATTTTGCCGCCATTTGCTGAAAACAGTTTGATCCCATTATCAGATGCCGGATTGTGTGAGGCTGTAATCATTACGCCCATTCTGGCGCTGGTAGACTGAACAGCCAATGATACCGCAGCCGTAGGAACTACCCCTGCAACCTCTACTTTTGCACCGGCCATAATAAGCCCTTTGGCGATTGCTGCTTCCAAAATGGTTCCAGATGCCCTGCTGTCGCGGCCAATCAGGGCGGTGCCTGCTTGTGCCAAAGTTTTGCCAGCAGCATAACCAATACGGATCATGGTTTGCTCGTCAATTGGCGGCCTTCCGGCTTTTCCACGGACTCCATCAGTTCCAAATTTAATGTGCTTCATCTGTTTTTCCCAAATTGCAGGACTATCTTCTTCCCATGGTGTGGGATTTTAAGGATCCTGTCTTCTGATTTATAATGTATTGTTGCCACAAGCACACAAGCACTTTAAATGCAAATGAAATACTTTACTGGCGGGTTTATAAATGAACAAAATCAAAAAAGCAGTCATTCCTGTAGCAGGTTTGGGTACAAGGGTATTGCCTGCGACCAAGTCGATCCCTAAGGAAATGCTGCCGGTAATGGATCGTCCGGCCATTGATTATGTAGTAGAAGAAGCCTGGGAGGCCGGTATAGAGCATATCGTTTTTGTTACCGGACGAGGCAAAGGCGCAATTGAGGATCACTTTGACATTGCCTTTGAGCTGGAGGCAAATTTACAGCACAAAAACAAGACCGCCATACTTGCCGATCTTAAGCAGCATCTGCCCAAAGCTGGCTCGATGAGCTTTGTGCGCCAGCAATCCCCTTTTGGGCTGGGCCATGCCATATGGTGTGCCAGAGATATTATCGGCGACGAACCATTTGCGGTATTGCTTCCTGATGTTCTGATAAAGGGCAAGTTAGGTGCCTTGGCGCAAATGACAGAAGCCTTTACCAAAACCGGAGGCAATATCATCGCTGTTGATGAGGTGCCAGAGAGAGATGTCAACAAATACGGAATAATTGACCCCGTGACACAGGATGGTGATTTATACAAAATCCGGGGCATGGTGGAAAAACCGGCAATCGACAGCGCGCCTTCAAATTTGAAAATAACCGGACGTTATATTCTGCAGCCAGAAATTTTTGATCTGCTTGCTGATCAGCAGTCCGGTTCTGGTGGCGAAATACAGCTCACCGATGCCATGGCAAGAATGATGAAGTCCCAGCCATTTACTGCGTTAAAATATCACGGTGTGGATTTTGATTGCGGTGATAGGCTGGGCTATTTACGGGCCATTGCTCATTTTGCTCTTGATCATAAGGATCTGGGTGAGGATGCTCGTAATATTCTTGTAACGGCGTTACGGCAAAATCAGTAACAGAGGATGGCTTGCGGGCCAAAAAACATATGCGCGTACTGATCCTGGGTGGTGATGGTTTTTGTGGTTGGCCAAGTGCCCTGCATCTGTCAGAGAAAGGCCATGACGTTACCATTATCGACAATCTGTCCAGACGTAATATTGACAATGAGCTGGAAGTGGATTCTCTGACCCCTATCCGGCCAATGAATGAACGCATTAAAGTCTGGCAGGAAGTATCAGGCAAAACTATTTCCTTTATCCGTCTGGATGTAGCCAAAGAATACGGAGCCTTGCTTGCTGTCCTGCGTGAGTTGAAACCACACAGTATTGTGCATTTTGCCGAACAGCGTGCAGCGCCTTATTCAATGAAATCTGCTTGGCATAAGCGATATACGGTAGATAATAATTTAAATGCCACCAATAATGTGCTGGCTGCGATTGTGGAATCTGAAATTGACGCGCATCTGGTTCATCTGGGCACTATGGGCGTATATGGATATGGCACCGCAGGGGCTAAAATTCCCGAAGGCTATTTATCCGTAAAAATAGAAGACGAACAGGGAAATCTGGTGGAGCAGGAAATTCTCTACCCCGCCAATCCCGGTTCTATATACCATATGACCAAGACCCAGGATCAGTTATTTTTTGCGTTTTACAACAAGAATGACAAAATCAGAATCACAGACCTTCATCAGGGCATAGTCTGGGGCACCCAGACACCTCAGACCCGCAAGGATGAGCGCCTTATAAACCGTTTTGATTATGATGGTGATTACGGAACAGTTCTAAACCGTTTTTTAATGCAGGCAGCAGTTGGCTATCCGCTTACGGTTCATGGCACTGGCGGTCAGACCCGTGCATTCATTCACTTGCAGGACACAGTGCAATGCATTGAACTGGCAGTAGAAAACCCGCCGCAAAAAGGCGAGAGGGTTTGTATATATAACCAGATGACCGAAACGCACAGAGTGCGTGATCTTGCACATATGATTGCTGAAAAAACTGGTGCTAAAATTGCCAATGTGAAAAATCCGCGCAACGAAGACGCCGAAAATGATTTACTGGTTGAAAATAGCCGCCTGCTTGGATTGGGCTTAAAGCCCATTACCCTGGAACAGGGCCTGATGGACGAGGTTTCACAGATTGCCCGTAAATACTCAAGCCGCTGCGATCACTCAAAAATCCCGTGTGTTTCTTATTGGAGCGACCCTGGGGCAGGCTAGAGCATTTTAGCAAAAGTGGG
Organism: Robiginitomaculum sp.; assembly: GCA_015485155.1. GTDB lineage: Bacteria > Pseudomonadota > Alphaproteobacteria > Caulobacterales > Maricaulaceae > Robiginitomaculum_B. The sequence continues at coordinate 143,148 of WFUF01000014.1, forward strand.
AAGTTCTTTTAATGTCCTACCGCCTAGCGGCTACTTGAGGACGGGTTTTGCGGTTGAATAAATGCGGTAAACAGGATTTGCATTTTAGCAAAAGTGGGAAGGTTTTTTGTGTCCTATCGCTTCGCTACTTGAGGACTCCTTTAATATCCTATCGCTTCGCTACTTGAGGACGGGTTATGTCCTATCGCTTCGTACTTTAAGGACAGATTTGTGGCCAAAATGCGATAGACAGATAAGGGCAAGTTTCAAGTATTTTGAATCTGAAAAATTTTCCGGGCCGTAATGAAGTTCAACAACCTGGTTTTTCAGAACCCGGGGCCTGATCTAATCAAGACGACCATATTCAATGAGGTTCAAAATGCCGAACAAGGCAACGGTTCCAAGTAAAGCCCACAAAGGTGCCATTTTAATCCCCTTAAAATCCACTGTGTTTATAAATGTGTTTATAAAATCCAAGGTGTTTATCTTACTGATCTGCCCGAATATAATCAGCTTGTTTGACTTTGACCAGACCCATTGCCCACAGAATCTACAGTAATTTCAAGAGCAGGGGAACTCTGCAATAATTTCATATCGTGAAGGATGTTTGCCTAACCTTGATAAATAAAGGGCAAACTTCCTACAGGTAAAATCAAAAGCTAAAAACCCGTTATTTTCCTGTAGATATCTGGCAATATCCTCCTGACGGGAGTTCTTGCAATAGGCCAGAGTAATATGGGGCCGGTAATTGGAAGATTGCAGCGCAATCCCGGCACTGCGCCCGGCATTAAAGCAGTTACGAGCCAGCTCCCGCAGATTATTTTGATCATGAGTGTTGGCACCATCAGCTCCGGCCCACAACACAAATGGCTTTTTGCGGCCAAAAGTGCCAAGTCCAGACACCTGTAAATCAAGAGCAGTAAAACTTATTTGCTGTAAAGCATCTTCAAGAGCAGGAAGGTTTTGCTCAGGCACTTCATCATAAAACTGCAAGGTAATATGAAAATTTTCCTCCGGTCGCCAGCGGGCACCGGCCAGACCGCCTTGCAAGCGCACTAATCTTTCCTGAGCCAGAGCAGGAACTTTAAGCCCGGCAAACAAACGCATGACAAATAATCCATAACTTGCAAAACGTGCTGGATTTAGACTGAGATTGCACAATTGTCACCTGCGCAGCATCCGGAAACTCTTGATTTTGGCCACAAAACAACCGATATTAAGGGCAATGGTCCCAATATCGGGATGTTGATTTTGAGGAAACTACTGATGGATAACCAACATCGCACTTTTGCTGGTGCACAAACCATGGATATGAGCACCGATCAGGGCTTACGAACATTCATGCTGGGCATATACAACCACATGATTGTTGCAATGGGAATTACTGGTTTTGTTGCCTTCTTTTTCTCGCAATCAGCGCAATTGATGAAGGCTGCTTTTACCGCCCCACTTAGCTATGTCGTAATGTTTGCTCCGCTTGGATTTGTATTTTTTCTGGCGGCAAGAGTAAACAAGATGAGCCCTAGCGCGGCGCGCATGACCTTTTATATATTTTCCGCAGTCATGGGCGTATCCCTGTCCACGATCTTTCTTGTTTATACCGGAATGGCAATCGCGCAAATTTTCTTCATGACCGCGGCCATGTTTGGCGCGCTTAGTTTGTGGGGTTACACCACCAAGAAAGATATTTCCGGGTGGGGCAGCTTTTTGTTCATGGGCTTGATCGGTATTATTATTGCCTCGATTGTAAACCTGTTTCTTGGCTCCAGCGCCATTGAGTTTGCGGTTTCAGTATTAGGCTTGCTTATTTTTGCCGGTCTTACAGCCTATGATACCCAGCGACTGAAACACAGCTATTATGAACTGGCTGGCGATGCGACCATGGCAGCAAGAGTTTCGATCATGGGTGCGCTTAGCCTGTATCTGAACTTCCTGAATATGTTCTTATTCCTGCTTAACCTGTTTGGTGGCAGAGATTAGGAATTGAAGAAGTCTGTTGGCCATGCTGTGTTCTCGTACTAATAGGGACAGGGCATGGCCAGTATGCATATGGTACGGAATTACCTGTTATGAACATTCTGGAAACTGGATTTAGCGGCCTGGCGGAACTGGAATATGGTGATGGTGACTTTACCATTATCCGTCCCGGAGCTCACGTGTTGTGCGCTGAAACCGGACAACAGATCAGCCTGCACAATTTAAGCTATTGGTCAGTTGATCTTCAAGAAGCTTATATTGACGCCGATGCGGCAATTACACGATGGAAAACCTTGCAGGCTAAAAAATGATCCGGGTACTTAGCCTGGTACTTATTGGCTTTTTTTCAATGGCAGCATTTGCAAAACCTGCCAAAACCCTAAAACTTTCATGCGAAGGCCCACTGGTTCAAGGGGGCTTTGTTATATGTTATTTGCCCCCGGATAGTGGGACATATGAAATTGTCTCCTCTGGCAATAAATCAAGCGCCCTGATTTCCGGTGATCGCCCAGCTTTAATCCCATTTGCCAGAAATTCCGATTTACAAGTAAGCTTACGACACAAAACCACAAATGCGGATGAGGCACCGGCGTTTGACCCTGTTTTTCTGAATTTACAGGAATCCAAATGGGCAATTGAACGAGTTGATGGCCTGCCGCCGGGCAAAGTAACCCCGCGCACACCGGAGCAACAAAAAAGGGTTGAGGCCGACTGGCTCAAAAAACAGGCAGCATGGAAACACCGGGCGGCAGCAAGCTGGTATGATGACGGTTTTCTGGAGCCAGTTGCCAATTATCGGACATCTGGTGAATATGGCTCGCAACGCATCTTAAACGGGCAGCCCAAAAATCCGCATTTGGGCCTGGATTTTGCAGCTCCGTCAGGTACCGATATTACTGCCCCGGCCGGTGCAATTGTCGTACTGGCAGAACCGGACATGTATTTTGAGGGCGGCCTGCTAATTCTTGATCATGGTGATGGTGTAATGAGTGTAATGCTGCATTTATCACGTCTTGATGTCAAAGTCGGCGATACAGTATCCAAGGGCGACTTAATTGGCGCAATTGGGATGACTGGCCGGGCAACGGGGCCTCATTTACATTGGGGGGTTAAAGTGCGCGGCACCTATATCAATCCAAAATTATTATTGGGCTATAAGAGATAAAAAAGATTGGGTTCCGGCTGCTAGTCATGCTTCGGGCCTTGAGCCAGTCTTTAAGTCCTGCATGCTGGAAAACAGCACTTAAAATTAGGTTTGTTTGTATCTTTTTGATACAGCTACGGCATGCATGCTGAATATATGATGCATATTTCTCGTTAAATAGTTTATAAAAACAATGGCTTGGCTTTTCAGCCTTTGGCCTCTGCTTTGCACCTTGCTGGTTATGAGCGCTATACCGGCCATATCAACAACTTTTGGTTCGTCACAGCGACGTACGCCAAACCATAGCAAGGCTGCACCTGCTAATGTGGTCTCTAATGTGCCGATGGTAATCAAGCCTGCGCGCACCCGTATGGATACACAAAGCATAAACAGCCATAGTTCAGCATTTCTTACGCAATTGATTGCCGGGCCTGCCCCACGGGGCATTAAGGCCAATATGGTCGAAAAAAACCGGTTCCTTGCAGCTTATGGTGCTAAGATACCAGTATCGGGGTCAAGGGTAGAGAAGTGGGCCTAATCCACATACCCATCGCCGCCAGCGATATCACGGCGTGCCGATACGATTGTAACAATAAACCCGGCCAATACATCAAGCAGTGCCATTACAGTTATGATGAAAAACACTGATGATGCAAAAGCTCCGAATAATAAAAATTCCACCAGACAGACAATAAACAGCACCAGTGACAGGGCATGGTTTGCAATGGCTTCACGACCGGTACTGGTGGATTTGAGCAATTCGGCAAATAACATAAGCAAAGAAATCAGTATTAACAGATCACCCGATGAAACCGTCCAGAATGTTCCAGATGCCATGGGAACATCAAACAGCTTTTTGTTTAGGTTATCGACAATGGACTGGGAGTTCTTGGCAAAGGCTCCTCCGCCGATCGCCATTACATTATAGATGACCACCGGAATCGACAGCAATGGAAACATATTTAGCAAATCGGCCCCCCCTGGAACAACTTACAATTTGATGTGGTTACAGCAAACCTGTTTTAGAGCTTTCGTCCAGCTAATCATAAAAACACAAGTTTGCAAACTTGCATCCAGTTGTTTTGTGGTACTCTACCCGCAGAAACCTATCATTAAAATAGCGAAGCGATAGCGCACAAGAGAGCTTCCCACTTTTGCTTGCAGATGCTCATAATCATCTGCCGGCTCGTACCAGTCGCCCGGGTCTGGCACCGGTAATGGTATCATTGCAGATTATCTGCTGGCCGGAAACAAATGTTGCCCGATAGCCTGTAACCGGCTGTAACAGTCGTTGTCCGCCGGCGGGTAAGTCCTTGACCATGGTTGGAACCTTTAAGCTGAGGTTTTCATAGTCAATCACATTTATATCAGCTTTTTTTCCGACCTGTAGTCGACCCCGATCAGCAAATCCCAGATAATCAGCGCCATCGGCGCTTAACATTTGTACGGCCCGGCTAAGGGGTATGGGATTATCACTGCGCCCGCCTTTAGCTTTGGTTTTTGTCCAATAATTAAGTAGATAGGTGGGAAATGAGGCATCACAAATATAACCAACATGGGCCCCGCCATCAGTTAGTCCCGGCAGAACAAACGGGTGGGTTAACATGGTGTGAACCGCATCATAATTCATATGGGTATAATTATATGCAGGAAAATATATTAGTGCCTTGCCATCATCCTTTAATACTTCATCATAAATCTGTTCCCATAGGCTGACCCCGGCATTGCGGGCCTTTTGGGCAATGGAGTTCTCGGCAGATTGTTCATAGTCCACCTCTCCGTCACCTTTGGGATCAAGACGGAATAATTTTTCAGCAACAAAATCAATCCCCGCAATCAGCAGATCTGCCATTGGTGGCACCGAAGAACCTGGGCCGGCCAATTGTACCGGGGTTTCAGCAAGCATTTGTTTTTTCATTGCGGGGTCGCGCAATTTTGCTACCCGCTCGGCCAGTGGCAGATCTGCTATTTCAATATAGCTGGGAAAGGCCATCAGCGGGTGAAAGGTGGATTGCAGCCCCAAAAACACGCCAATAGCGCGCGGAGCTGCCTGTAAAAATAACTCAACCCCTTCAGCTTGTAGTTTTTCGGTGCGTTTGGCTATGCGCTGCCAGTGATCGGGCACCAGATCACGCTGCATCCATGTGATTGAGGCCTTATGCCCGGGAGCAGCACGAAAATATTTTTCCAAGACATCAAATTCAGCATCAAATTGATCACCTTCGCGCTCTTGCTTAAAGTCGTTCACCGCGTGCAATACCCCGTAATCAAAATCATTAAGGGCCCTGGCAATACCTGCAAGTTCTTCGGGCGTGGCTTCGGCAGCAGGGGTTGCTGCGCCGTCCGCGCTTTTGTGAAAATCTGAACGGCCTGTAGAAAAACCAATGGCACCAGCAGCCAGTGCCTCGCGGGTTAGTTCGCGCATCCTGTTAATATCGTCACTGGTGGCGGTTTCTTCGGCGATGCCTCTGTCGCCCATAACAAATACCCGCAATGGGTCATGTGGCACCATCATGGCAAAGTCCAAAGTATGAGGTATGGCGTCAATTGCATCCATATATTCAGGAAAGGTTTCCCAGTCCCAGGTAATGCCCTCGGACAATGCGGTTCCTGGAATGTCTTCAACCCCTTCCATCAGACGGATCAGCCTGTCATGGTCTTCGGCCCGGCACGGGGCAAAACCAACTCCGCAATTACCGGTGACAATGGTTGTTACCCCATGATTGACCGATGGCATCAGCTCTTCGTCCCATGAAATTTGCCCATCATAATGGGTATGCAGATCAATAAAGCCGGGGGTCACAATACAGCCCCTGGCATCAAGATTTTGTGCTGCAGAGCCGCTGCACTGGCCAATTTCGATGATTTGGCCGCCTTTTATTGCAATGTTGGCGGCAAAGGGTTCGGCCCCGGTTCCGTCAATTATGGTTCCATTTTCAATTTTAAGATCATATTGCATTTGCCGCCCACCCACTGGTTTTTCTTATAGCATAGGGGCTATGCAGCTGCAAAACCAGTGTCAGAATTGCTCGTGCCATACATTTCCCGTACCGGGACGAGCTAATTCCTGCCTTATATTAGCGTGTCCTAATAGACACACATTCTAGTCAATTGACAAAAATACCATAGGTCAGAGCCAAAATCCTGTCTCTCATACAAATAAAGCAAGGGAAGCGCCTCGCTTTTGCGTATTCGCAGGGCCAATACAAAGGAGGGGCAAAATCATGAATAAAAGAAATAGTGTTTTGAACACATTGCTGGGGGCAACATGCATATTTGCTCTTGGTGCTGGTGCTGTGTTTGCTGATACAGAGGCAGAAGAAACCAAAAAAGAAAATGATGGTTCATTACTTGATGAAATGGTCATTACGGCGCAAAAGCGCGAAGCCAATATGCAGGACGTACCGCTTAGTGTTTCGGCATTTTCAGGAGAAATGCTGAACAAGGTTGGTATTACCACTATTGAGGACTTACAGTTCTTTGTTCCCGGTATTACGGTGACCAATGACTCAATGGCGATTGTCAATATCCGCGGTATTGGCACCTCAGCCTTTGGTGTGGCTACTGATCCAAGCGTTACGGTTTATATGGACGGTGTTTATCAACCGCGTCCAACCACTGGCTATCAGGACATGTTTGATGTTGAGCGTGTTGAGGTTTTGCGGGGGCCACAAGGGGTGTTGTTTGGCCGCAACTCCACCGGCGGTACTTTGAATGTTATATCAAAAGATGCCAGCGATGAGTTTGAAGGTGCAATTGGTATTACCCTTGGTAATTTGAACAAGCGCACATTCTCCGGAACTGTTGCCGGGCCTCTTTCTGATAAGATTCGCGGGCGTGCAACCTTGCTCAGGAATACCAGAGACGGAATTTATACCGATATTGTAAATGGCAATAAATATCAGGATCAGGATACTTTTGCCGGTCGTGGTACTCTGGCTTTTGATTTGTCAGATAATTTTGAATTGGTATTGCGTGGTGATTTTAACTCCGAACGTGAAACCGGCTATCCGGCGCTGCGTGGCGAGTACACGCCTGACATTATTGCTGCCGGCGCAACTGTTCCGGGTAATGACCGCGAAGTGGCATTTGATACACAACCGGTCAGCAATGTGGATGTCTGGGGTGTTTCATCTACTGCCACATGGACTGGCGATACTGTGGGCTTCAAGTCTATCACCGGTTATCGTGAAAGCTCTGTAGATATTGCGATTGACGTTGATGTGACAGACCTTTTCATATTTGACATTGGCTTTCAGGAAAATTCGAAATCCTTTTCACAGGAGTTTCAGCTTTATAACACTGATGCTGGCCGTGTAGATTGGATGGCGGGCATGTTCTTCCTCAACGAAGATGGTGTTGGCGGCATTGATATTTTGTTCCAGAACCCTGAAATTGTTATTGGTGAGAGCAATGTAACCACTGCCTATGCCCTGTTTGGTCAGTCTACAGTTCATGTCACTGATCGTTTGCGGGCAACTGCCGGGCTTCGTTACAGCTATGAGAAGAAAAAATATATCTTTGCAACAGATGTAAATGGCACCGAAGTAGATAGCGGCTCTCCAATTGACAGCTGGGGTGCGTGGACACCAAGATTTGCCCTAGATTTTGACTTCTCTGATGATGTTATGGGTTATGTTTCGGCTACCCGTGGCTTTAAGTCCGGAGGGTTTCAACTGGGTGATGCCGGTTCTTTTGATCCGGAATATCTATGGAGTTATGAGGCCGGAGTTAAATCCAGCCTGATGGATAATCGTCTTAGAGCCAATCTGGGAGTGTTCCGCTATGATTATGTCAACTTGCAAGTAGTTGAATATATTGGCGGGGTTGCTACTACCAGTAATGCAGGTAAAGCTGTTGTAAATGGTGTTGAGGGCGAGTTTCTGGCCCGGGTTTCAGACAATCTGGATCTAAACGCCACAATTGCATATCTTGATGCAACATATGATGTGTTCTTTGAGGGCGGGGTTGATTTCTCCGGTAATCGTCTGGCTAACTCCCCGGAATGGGCATATTCTTTTGGTGCACAGCATACTACTGATCTGACCAATGGTGGCACATTGACCATACGTGGTGATTATGCCTGGCGCGATACGGTAAACTTCAGCCGCAGCAATTTACCGCAATTTCGCTCCAATACCTATTCATTGCTAAATGCCAATGTGAGTTACACATCATCGAACGGTCTGTGGGAAGCATCCATATATGGTACCAATCTTGCCGATACCAAATATGCAACCTATATCACTGCCGGCAGAAATGCAGCCGGTGCCTCTGATGACAGTATTCCGATCACTGTCCGTGGTGAGCCTCGTGAATTTGGTATTAAACTTCGCCGCAATTTTTAAGGCCAGTTTATAAAATAATAAAAGGCGCGGGAGCAAAACAGCTTCCGCGCCTTTTTGTATTTTCTGCTCTTGTTTGCACCGATGGCATGAGGAGTGCTCAAGGCCAGACTTATTGATTGGATACATTCTGTTATCACGGGTAGGGATATTCTCGTATTGGAATAGCTGTAAATTTTTTCAACTCTTTAGCGACCCCTTAACCACTAGTGTTAATTATGCGCAATGAACCGGTGGCTTGCCGGTTTGTTTCAAAGCAGACGGAGTTGTGTGCAATGGATGACCTACTTAGCGATTTTTTATCTGAAACGCTGGAAAGCCTTGAAGTTGTCGATGCTGAACTGGTTAAGTTTGAGCAACAGCCAGACGATGATGAAACCCTAAACAACATTTTCCGGTTAGTGCATACTATTAAAGGGACGTGTGGCTTTTTGGGCTTGCCGCGTCTGGAGGCTTTGGCTCATGCTGGTGAAACATTGCTTGGAAAATATCGAGATAAGGATCTGGTTGCCACACCGGATACTGTATCCTTGATTTTAGACTCCATTGACCAGATAAAATCCATACTTGGCCATTTGGCCGAGACCCAGTCCGAACCTGAAGGAACCGATGAAGAAATTATTGCACAATTGGTTGCAGCTTCGGAGGGACAGGTTGAAGCTGTTGCAAAACCTGAAGAAAAAGCACCAGAGCCACAAATAGAGGCAGAACCGGAGCCGGAACCGGAATCTGATCCTGTAACAAGCTGCAAAACCGACACCGATCAGACAGAGCAGGGCACTTCAAATTATGATGAAGATCTTGATCGGGAATTGAGACCCGGAGAAGTGTCACTGGCTGATCTTGAGGCGGCTTTTCTTGCTGCTGAGGGCCCGGATTTGGACAAGCTGGCTGCAGAGGCAGAAGAGGCCAAACAGGCTGAGAAGAAGAAAAAAGCTGCAGAAGCTGCAACAAAAGCCGCTACTGATCCAATTAAAATGGTGCAAACGGTTCGAGTGAATGTTGAGTCTCTGGAAGACTTGATGACCATGGTTTCAGAACTGGTTTTAACACGCAATCAATTACTGCAAACAGTGCGTGAAACAGCAAGTGAAGACATAAAAATTCCACTGCAAAGACTGTCCAGTGTAACAGCGGAACTGCAAGAAGGTGTAATGAAAACCAGAATGCAGCCCATTGGCAATGCCTGGAAAAAACTTCCAAGAATTGTACGGGACTCTGCCAAAGCGGTAAACAAGAAAGTTCAGTTAAACATGAGCGGTGAAACCACTGAGCTGGATCGGCAGGTTTTGGAACTGATCGGTGATCCGCTTACTCATATGGTGCGCAATTCCTGTGATCACGGAATTGAACCGGGAGATATTCGCCTTGCCGCCGGAAAGCCTGAAACCGGACAGATAAATCTATCTGCCTATCATGAAGGTGGACATATCGTTATTGAGATAGCCGATGATGGAGCCGGTCTGCCCACATCCAAAATACGCAACAAGGCTATTAAAAACGGCACTATATCTCAGGCCGAAGCAGACTCGATGACCGATAACCAAATTCATCGGTTGATTTTTGCTGCCGGACTTTCCACCGCAGCCTCTGTGACTTCCATATCCGGACGGGGGGTCGGTATGGATGTTGTGCGCAGTAATATCGAGCAAATCGGTGGAACCATTGACCTTAAATCCGAAGACGGCAAAGGCACCACTTTCAAGATCAAAATACCGCTGACACTGGCTATTGTTTCGGCACTTATTGTTGAAACATCTTCTGGAAAATTTGCCATTCCGCAATTAGCTGTTGTGGAATTGGTGCGTACATCGGAAAATGGCGAGCATCGTCTTGAAACTGTTAGCAATACCAGGGTTTTAAGACTGCGTGATACCTTATTACCGATTATTGATCTGTCCCAGATTACCGGCGGGCCAATGGAAGACCCTGAGCGCACAACCGGGTTTGTGGTGGTGATGACTGTTGGGGATCAACGATTTGGTGTTCAGGTCGATAGTGTATTTGATACCGAGGAAATTGTGGTCAAACCACTTTCAAACCGTCTGAAAGAGATCGAAATTTTCTCTGGCAATACAATTCTGGGCGACGGGTCTGTAATTATGATTCTGGATCCCAACGGTATTGCCCGTCGGGTTGGAGCTTCACAGGAAATTGAGCAAAATGTAGCCCAAACCACCGAAAAACAAACCAAAGACTGTACAAAAACTGCAATGTTGCTGTTCTTTGCCGGTGACAGGGAGCCAAAAGCGGTTCCGCTTAATCTTGTGACCAGGCTTGAGGAAATTGATTCAGAAAAAATTGAAGTTTCAAACGGACGGCATCTGGTTCAATATCGCGATACCCTAATGCCGCTGGTTCATGCTAGCGGGGTGCCGTCATTTAATGAAGAAAGCGCGCAGCCAGTACTGGTCTTTACCGAAAACGGGCGCTCAGTAGGGCTGGCAGTTGATGAAATCGTTGATATTGTGGAAGAAGAATTGCTAATTGAAATGAGCGATGGATCACTTGGCACTATCGGATCTGCAATTATCAAGGGGCAAGCTACAGAAATTCTGGATGTCGGGCATTTCCTGACCCTTGGTTTTGACGACTGGTTTGACCGGGCCGTTGATGAACAGGCTGGAGATTCCACTGCAAAAAAGAAGGTTTTGCTGGTGGATGATAATGCTTTCTTCCGCAATATGGTAAAACCATTGCTCAATGCTGCCGGATATGAAGTTACAGCAATTGAAAGCACTTCTGAGGCCTGGGAGCTTAATGATGCCGGCGCTGATTTTGACGTCATAGTCAGTGATATTGAAATGCCAGACGATAATGGCGTTAACTTCGCCCATCGCTTGGCTGAGGATTTACGCTGGAGCGGGGTTCCACGCCTGGCACTTTCGGCATTGGGCCAGCATGATCTGGAAAAAATTGGCGCAACAACCGCCTTTACAGATGTAGTTCGTAAATCAGATAGAGAATCCCTGATCTCCACAATCAATTATGTCTTGCAATCGCAAGGAGAAGCCGCATGAGCACGCCAACACCTGTAATAGAGTCTGCAAAGCCTGATAAAACCGGGGCAATGCGTGAATTTGTTACCATTTATATTGCCGACCAGATTTTCGGAATACCGGTTTCAGATATTCATGAAGTATTTCACCCTCAAGCCATTACCAGTGTTCCGCTGGCACCGCCGGAAATCAGAGGGGTTTTGAATCTACGTGGGCGAATTGTTACCGCCATTGAAGTGCGCAACAAATTAAATCTGCCGCCACTGGAAAATGACGGCACAAATTTGATGGCTATTGGGGTTGAGATTGAGGACGAAGCATATGGTCTTATCATTGATAGGGTTGGCGATGTCTTGCAATTACCTGAGGAGGAGTGCGAGGCCATTCCTATAAATATGGATCCGGTATGGCAAAAGGTTTCCAGCGGAATTTACCGTCTTGAAAAACAATTGCTCATCATCCTCGATATCAAAAAACTGCTGGGTGTGCAGCCTAAGGAAGAACTGGCTGCGTGACGCGGCCTGACTATTGGAAGGTCTTATTATGAAACAGTGTCTTGTGGTTGATGACAGCCGTGTGATCCGAAAAGTCGCCCGCCGGATCCTGGAGGATATGGAATTTTCTTGTTCGGAAGCTGAAGATGGGGCACAGGCTTTGAATGAGTGTCGCAAAGCAATGCCCGATGCAATTTTGCTGGACTGGAATATGCCGGTGATGAACGGAATTGATTTTTTAAGAGCCTTGCGCCTTGAAGATGGAGGAGATCAGCCGGTTGTAGTGTTCTGTACCACTGAAAATGATATGGGGCATATTACTGAGGCTCTGCGTGCCGGTGCCAATGAATACATTATGAAGCCTTTTGATAGTGATATTCTGGGCGCCAAGTTCACAGAAGCGGGGTTGATTTAAGCTGATGGATCCGATGCGCAGAAATCCTGTCAACACCCCCAAATCTGCCGGAGCCAAAGCAATTTCAGTATTGCTTGTGGATGATTCGGCTGTGGTTCGCGGGCTGCTTACCAGATGGCTGGAGGCTGAACCTGGAATTACCGTTGTCGCCAAGGCCATAGATGGTGTGCAGGGTGTTCGCCTTGTTGAACAACACAAGCCGGATGTTGTGGTTTTGGATATAGAAATGCCGCGCATGGATGGTTTGACGGCCCTACCTCAAATCTTAAAAGTATCACCAAAATCGAAAGTGGTTATGGCCTCGACCCTTACCCATCGCAATGCTGATATTACTTTAAGGGCGTTGTCCGCTGGTGCCAGTGATTATACGCCCAAGCCAGATTCTGGTGGTTTGGCCAATGCCGAGGATTTTCGTAAAGCACTAATCGAGAAGATCCGGGTGCTGGGCTCTTCAGGGCCCGCCAAAACTACAGGTTTCCGTCCAAAGCCCAAGGCACCTGTTGCGCGGGCCAAAAGGCCACAACCCGCCAGCTTCAGCGTTCCCCAGGCTATTGTTATTGGCTCCAGCACTGGCGGGCCGCAAGCCTTACGTGACCTGATTAGCGTCATCGGCCCCAGAGTTAATATTCCGATCTTTATTACCCAGCATATGCCCAAAACATTTACTGTTGTGCTTGCTGAACATTTAAGTCGTAATGCCAGGAAAAAAGTTGTTGAAGGTTGCGATGGCATGCCGGTAAAGCCTGGTGGAATTTATCTTGCGCCAGGGGACTTTCACATGACGGTTCGCAAGGCCGGCATGGGCACTGTCATCGGCTTAAATCAAAAACCACCGGAAAATTATTGTCGCCCTTCGGTTAATCCATTGTTCCGATCAGCAGCCAAGGTTTATGCTAATAAGGCGCTTGCCATTATGCTGACCGGAATGGGCCAGGATGGACTGGAAGGTACTCAAAGCCTGCATGATGCTGGGAACCGGGTGATTGCACAAGATGAAGCCAGTTCCGTTGTCTGGGGCATGCCAGGGGCCATTGCCAATGCCGGACTGGCCCACGAAATTCTACCCATAACAAAAATCGGCCCGAAAGTGCTGCAAATTGTTCAAGGAAAATAAAAATGAATAAAGCTAATTTTGACTTTTTGGCAGACATGTTATTGAAAAAGTCCGGCCATGTACTGGCGCCTGAAAAGGGTTATCTGCTGGACAGCCGTTTGGGGCCAATTGCCAGAAAAGAAGGTGCCGCCAGCGTTGATGAGCTGATCACCACAATGCGCAGCCGTAATGATGAGCGCCTGAACTGGGCCGTTACCGAGGCCATGACCACCAATGAAACTTTTTTCTTTCGTGATCGCACCCCGTTTGATCTGTTCAAATCTGAGGTAATTCCGCATCTGGTGGAAAATCGCAAACCTGGCGTCAAGGCCAGAATATGGTGTGCTGCAGCCTCCGCCGGGCAGGAGCCATATTCCCTGGCAATGATATTGCGTGAAGAGCGCAGTGCCTTGCGCGGCATGCAAATGGATATTTTGGCCTCTGACATTTCTGGAAAAGTAATCGAAAAAGCCAAGGCCGGAATTTACTCGCAATTCGAGGTGCAGCGCGGTCTGCCAGTGCAGCTTCTGGTGAAATATTTTCAAAAACAAGGTGATATGTGGCAAATAGATCCATCTTTGCGCCAGAACATAAATTTCAAGACTTTCAATTTGCTGGAAAGTTTTCGCCAATTAGGAAGCTTTGACGTGGTTTTCTGTCGTAACGTCCTTATTTATTTTGATCAAAAAACCAAACAGGACATTTTGAATAGAATTGCCGAAAGAATGCCCCCCGACGGGTTTTTATTCCTTGGGGCCGCAGAGACCGTGCTTGGGCTAAGTAACGCCTTTGAGCCTATTGCTGGAAAGCGTGGATTATATCGCCGCACACAAATAGCGCAGGCCAAAGTAGCATGAATAATTTGATCTGCCTGAATTAAAATGGTGATTAAACCAAAAAGGGTAGCCCTCGGGCTACCCTTTTCGTTACATTTATCAAGACATCTGAAAAATATCAGGCCGCAGCTTCTTCTGCCGGATTGCGCAAGACATAACCTCGGCCCCATACGGTTTCAATATAATGATCGCCACCGGTTGCATTGGCCAGTTTCTTACGCAGTTTACAAATAAATACGTCAATGATTTTCAGTTCTGGCTCGTCCATGCCACCGTACAAATGGTTTAAGAACATTTCCTTGGTCAAGGTTGTTCCCTTGCGCAAAGACAGCAATTCCAGCATTTGATATTCTTTGCCGGTCAAATGCACACGCTGCTTGTTCACATCTACGGTTTTTGCATCAAGATTTACAGCAATGGACCCTGTAGTAATAATAGACTGGGAATGTCCCTTTGATCGGCGAACCACGGCGTGAATACGTGCTACCAGTTCATCTTTATGAAATGGTTTGGTTAAATAGTCATCAGCACCAAATCCAAGACCCCGAACCTTGATGTCGGTATCGGCAGTGCCTGATAAAATCAGCACCGGTGTATCAACCTTTGAAACCCGAAGCTGTTTTAACACGTCGAATCCCGGCATGTCAGGCAAGCCCAAATCGAGCAGGATAATGTCGTAATCATAGAGCTTGCCAAGATCCACACCTTCTTCACCAAGATCGGTAGTGTAGATATTAAAGCCTTCTGATTTTAACATTAACTCGATTGATTGCGCGGTCGCGCGGTCATCTTCGATCAGTAGAACCCGCATTGAAGCCCCTCCCTGTTTGCATCGCCCGCGAATCACTTGTGTGCCACGAGGCCATCCATAGTTAACTCCTGATCAACGCTATGTGAATCCCGTTAACCAAAGTTAAACAAACCAGTCTCATGTCAATAAGATTTCAAGGTTCTGTAAATTTTTGTGAAAAAAAGCCAGTATTTTAAGCATTATCGCCAAAAGCAAGGAGGCTATATCCGTCGGGGATATTTTTTCGCCTGGAAGTATTTACAAAAAAAATACCCGAAATGGAAAATTAACAGAGCAATCTTTACGAGACTGCAACTCTGTTGCTGTAGGTTTGGACATATTCGGGACTAATATTTTTCTGGGCTTTTTTGAAAGAGTTTCTTTATGCGCGAACTTGTCGCCAAAATTAACGAGATTGAACCACGAAGGTTCGACGGAAAGGTGGCTGCCGTAAACGGGACATTGGTCGAAGCTGTTGGTCCGATAAATTCACTGGTACTTGGTGCCCGGGCATCGGCAACCACCAGAGCAGGAGAAATTCCTTGCGAGGTTATAGGGTTTAGAGACGACAGGGCCTTGTTAATGCCGTTTTCCCCACTTGATGGTTTGTATGCCGGTGCCAATATTCATATCGATCCTGAATCTGGTCATATCCGTCCAACTCAATCCTGGCTCGGCCGGGTGGTCAATGCATTTGGCGAGCCTTTGGACGATAAGGGAGTATTGCCACAAGGTCTGGTTGCCTGTCCTTTGCGCGGCGCACCGCCACAGGCCCATGCCCGCGACCGGGTCGGCCCGCGAATTGATCTTGGGGTGCGGGCGTTAAATGTATTTACCCAGATCTGCCGTGGACAACGTCTGGGCGTATTTGCCGGTTCCGGAGTTGGCAAATCCGTATTGATGTCAATGCTTGCCCGCAATGCCGAGTGTGATGTTACCATTATCGGACTGATCGGGGAACGGGGCCGTGAGGTTAAGGAATTTATTGACGATGTGTTGGGCGAAGAAGGCCTAAAGCGATCAATCGTCGTGGTTGCCACATCTGATGAACCGGCATTGGCCCGTCGTCAGGCTGCGCAAATGACCATGACCCTTGCTGAGTATTTTCGTGATCAGGGCAATCATGTGCTGTGTTTGATGGATTCTGTTACCCGCTTTGCCATGGCTCAGCGCGAAATTGGTCTGGCCGCCGGTGAGCCTCCAACCACCAGAGGCTATACTCCAAGTGTATTTAATGAATTGCCCCGATTGCTGGAGCGTGCCGGGCCTGGCTGTGGTCTAAACAGTCAAGGCGGGGCAATTACAGGAATTTTTACTGTTTTGGTTGATGGCGACGATCATAATGAGCCAATTGCAGATGCTGCCAGAGGTATATTGGATGGCCATATTGTAATGGAGCGCGAAATCGCCGAGCGCGGCCGCTTTCCTGCTATCAATGTGCTAAAATCAGTTTCAAGAACCATGCCCGGCTGCCTTGAAGAAGGTGAGGACGAAATTATCCGTACCGCCCGCAAGGCCATGGCAGATTATTCAAACATGGAAGAGCTGATCCGCCTTGGCGCATATTCCAAAGGATCAAACCCGCAAGTTGATCTGGCCATTGAGCTACATCAGCCACTCGAAGAATTTCTCAGCCAAAGAGCTGACGAAGTAACCAGTCTGGAGGCGAGTTTCTCGCGTCTGAATGACATTTTACCAATCAATAAGAACAACCCGAACAAGGGTGACGGAGAAGTATCATGAGAAGTTTTGCATCATTGGTTAAGCTAGCGCGTTTCAAAGTAGAGGAATTGCAGCGTCAAATGGCAATGCTTGATGATGCCCGCGCTCACCTTGAAGGCCGGGCTGCAGATCTGGAACGCAGTGTTCCCGAAGAACAAGTAGCAGCCAATGCCACCAAAGAGGGATATCTGGCCTATGGTTCCTATGCTCAGGCAGTTATTGTCCGCAAGGAAAACCTGAAAACTTCCATGATAGAAGTTGATGCGCAAGTTGCTGCCTTGCGGGTGCAGCTTGAAGATGCTTTTCGTGAGCTAAAGAAATTTGAGCTGATGGAAGAACGTCGCTTGAAGCAATTGGCTGCAGCCAAGGCAAAATCCGAACAGGATGAGCTGGACGAAATGGCTGGAGTACGCACTGCACGCCGCTAATAGTTTAAGTCTTCAAGCCGGATCGAATAAAGAGACGCATAACTATCTGTGCCGGACGCAAGTGACGGTTTGGGGTAGGGTCACTCTTAAGGGTCATCGCAATTTTTGCTGTCCCTTGAGTGATACTTGATATCCCCTGTAATCACACTAAAACAGCACTTTTTGATAACCAGATGACCCTTAAATGACCCTTGTTGATACTAACTGACCCTTGGGATAAGGGGATAAGTGTAAAAGGCGCCCGCACTTGCCAGAGCTATTATAATGTAAGGGTTGGAGGCGAAATGCCAAAAACATAAGCTCTTTGACAGGTGAATATTCTTCCAAACCCGGTAATTTCAAGGGTTTTGCAGGCTGTCCTGCACGTAAATATTCGATTTGCTCTTAAAGCGGGCCTGACAGGACAGCATATTAGTGCCATCTGCCTTTGTCCTTATCCACGGGAAAAACAGGATAAGGTTTTTTGCAGCGGCAATTTAGTTCATCCTGGATCTAAAGTACCCTAGCGAGTGCGTTGCACCCTTATCGCACTGCCTTTGCCATTGATCCGTAAGAAATAAGTACCCATGGCAGCTTTCTTGATTTCGGCCTTTAGGCCTTCAATCTTTCGGGGGATTTTGATGTTTTTCGGATTGGTCTGCGCCCAAACCTGCCCATTTTCCAGATAAAACACTATTTTTCCATTGGCCTTTTTTTTGATTTTGGCAATGGTATACATAATTTTGCTTATTTCGCCGGTTTTGGTTTTTTCCAAAACCTGCGAACTGCCTGTAGGTTTTTCAGCAATATTGGCAGGCGCGGTATCGCTGATATTATTTTTTGCCGCTTGCAGGCGCACCAGTGTCGGAATGCGGAATTTAGGCAGGCTGGGCAGATTAAACCCAAAGGCCTCGCGCTGCAAAGTCTGTACCTGGCTCTTATCAACAGCCACCAGATCTCCGGTTTCTTCTGCGGATTTTACTGATTTTACTGCCCGATCAAAACAGGCCAGACGCTTGTCATCATCTTCTATGGCAGCGCAGGAATAAATATCGTTTAAGGCAGAGCTGCTTGCCATATCCTCAGCAGCAACAGCATGGGTAAATGGCCCGGCAATAACAACGCCAAGCAAAACCACGCCAGGCATATAGCTTATCCTTTTCATTTGTTTTTTAGGTAATTTCCCACAGAGCCCAAAAAAGTGAGTATAAGAAAACCTGCCCGCTAAAAGTGCTCTTAACATCAGAAAATTCCAGTTCAGGGTAGCGCAATAAACGAATAGAGTTTAAACATTCTGTAGGCGTTGTCGACGATATTTTATCGAATTCCAGATAAACCGTATGGGCCACTTGGCCTTTTGAGGAGTAAAAATGTTAGTCAAATTTCTAAAAAGTTATAGCTGGATTTTAGCAGGATTATTGGCATTAAGTGCTTGCTCTGCACCTGAGCAGCAAAATACTGATGCCAAGGTTTTACACCGTGGCAATTCTGCTGAACCGTTATCGCTTGATCCACATCTGGCCAGCGGCACGTGGGAAAACAATATTATCGGCGACATGTTCATTGGCTTGTTTACCGAGAATGCTGCTGGAGAGCCGATTCCAGGCATGGCCAAAAGCTGGAATACCAGTGAAGACGGATTAACTTGGGAATTTGAACTGATTGATGCCAAATGGTCAGATGGTGAACCGGTAAAGGCAAGTGATTTTGTTTTTAGTTTCAGGCGCATTTTGAATCCAGAAACCCAGGCGCAATACGCTTCATTATTGTATCCGATTAAAAATGCTGCGGCGGTCAATGCTGAAGAAATGCCAGTTGATGCCCTTGGGGTTACAGCATTAGGGCCGAAAACCTTACGGATCGAGCTAGAATATCCGGCGCCTTATCTTACCGGTCTGCTCACTCATTATACAACATTTGCAATCCCTGAACATGTAGTCAGGGAGTTTGGATCAAAGTGGATACAGCCAGAAAATATTCAGGTTAATGGCCCCTATAAGCTAAAAAGCTGGCGAACCAATGATTTTGTACAATTGGTACGTAATCCTGACTTTTATGATAATGAAAATGTTTGTCTCGACGAAATTTATTTTTACGCCATTACCGACAACAACACCGCAGAACGGCAGGTTCGCGAAGGCCGCCTTGATGTGAACAATGACTTTCCGGGACGAAAAATGGATTTTCTGAACAAGGAGCTGCCCGGGTATGTGCGGGTGCACCCTTATCTTGGCCTGACCTATTTTTCTTTTAATACAACGGTTAAGCCCTTTGATGATAAAAGGGTTCGCCAGGCACTGGCCATGGCCCTTGATCGTGATCACATCACCAAGCAGGTAATTAAATCAGGCTATATTCCAGCTTATTCGATGGTTCCGCCGGGTATCGGAAATTACCCTGATGGTGCTGTGGCAAGCTGGGCCAAGCTGCCATTTGAAGAAAGAAAACAAAAAGCAAAAGATCTGTTGATCGAAGCTGGTTTTGGCCCTGATAATCCGTTGCAATTTGAATTTGCTCATCGCTCTACAGGTGACAATCCAGCCGCCGCGCCTTCGGTGCAAAGTGACTGGAATAATATTGCGCCATGGGTGAATGTAACCATCGCGCAAGTTGAGACCCAGATTCATTATGCAAATCTTCGCAGCGGAGACTTCTCCATAGGCGATGGTGGCTGGATTGCTGACTTTAATGATGCCAGCAATTTCCTGTACCTGATGGAAACCCGTGCCGGAGCCATGAATTATTCCAGATACTCAAACTCTGAATATGACGAGATAATGGATAAGGCAAATCGTGAAATGGATATGATGAAACGAGCTGAAATGATGAAAGAGGCCGAACGTATCATGCTCGATGACATGCCGATTATTCCAATGTGGTTTCTGGTGAACCGGGCTCTGGTCAATCCAAAGATAACCGGCTGGGTTGATAATATTGTTGATATACATCGCTCACGGTTTTTGTGTTTTGCCGAATAAATCAAAACTCTGCTAACCGGAACTGATCTTGACCTTGCGATAATGCAATCAGCGGCTTAAACTTTACTGCTTGCATCATTGCGAGGGGTTATGGAAGAAGAACTTATTGCCACAGCAACAAGTGATGCAATTGCGGCATCAACTCTTAGTCCCGAAGAAATTCAACAAAGAGCAGATGATCGGCAATCGCTTTTTCGCTCCAGAACTCCAATTGGCACCTGTTCAAACTGCCAGACAAAACTGCAAGGGCGCTATTGCCACAGATGCGGTCAGGTCGCAGACACATTTCATCGTCCCCTATGGTCGCTTTTTATCGGGGCTTTTGACGGCTTGTTTGGGGTTGATGGCCGAATTTGGCAGACGGTTATACCATTACTGCTCAAACCAGGAGAGATAACCAGACACTATCTAACTGGAATCAGAAAGCCATTTATTCAACCATTTAAGCTGTTTCTGGGCAGTGCCATTTTATTCTTTTTGACCTTCGCCATTATAGTACAAAGGCCATCTACTGATAACCAATACGTAATTGAACCGGCTACCAGTCACAAACAGGTAGCTAAACCAGCAGATCATAAAACACTTGCCGATCTTGAGCATTTACAAGAACATCTGAGCAAGAACCTGCCCAAAAGCACGGCAAATGATCTGGCCCAGACAGTGGTTCAAGATGCCATTGATCGCACTAAAACAATGATAGATGCTGATATGGATGCAAACGCCCTTGATGATCAGAAATTACAAGACACGGAACATGCTGATCAGACAATTAGCCAGCTAAACAAGGAAACTGCTCATGAAGGCAACTTTAATGAGATATCCATCTGCGCTGTTAAGCAGGAGCTAATTCCAGAGGAAATAAGCCCCGATTGTTTGCAAATTCTTGCCGATTCAAATGATCTTGAAGAAAACCAACCACAATCCATGACATGGCTGAGCCTGGAAACCCGTCGGTTATTGGCAAATAATATTGAAACCGTTATCCGTGACCCTGGGCGATATATCTCCACAATAAGTCAATGGGCACCAAGAGTGGCTTTTGTTCTGGCCCCGGTTTATGGACTATTGCTTGCAATCAGTTTTTTCTGGAGACGGGATTTATTTATCTATGACCATATGGTTGCAGCTTTGCATTTTCATGCCTTCTTGTTTTTGTTGCTAAGCCTGCTGGTTATGAGCAATTTGATCAGCGGGCCAATAATCACTACTGTGATTTTCATTGGCTGGAGCAATTTTTATCTCTATCGTCTGCACCGGCAGGTCTATGAGCAAGGCCCGGTAATTTCAGCATTTCGTACATTCCTGCTGGATATGGTTTATCTTGGCATATTGATATTGGCTTTGGCATTGTTATTAATATTGGGCATATTGTTCGTATAATAGCGAGATGTCTGTAGCCCATCGTCCAGAAAACTGAATTACCAGCAATTCAAAACACCACCACAGAACGGATGCTTTTGCCCTGATGCATAAGCTCAAATGCCTTATTTATATCGGATAAAGGCATTTTATGGGTGATAAGATCATCAATATTGATGCGGCCTTGCATATACATATCAACAATTTCAGGCACATCAGTACGTCCTCTGGCACCGCCAAAGGCCGTTCCCCGCCAGCTACGCCCGGTGACAAGTTGAAAGGGACGGGTTTTTATTTCCTGCCCGGATCCTGCAACACCAATAATATAACTTTCCCCCCAACCCTTGTGGCAGCACTCCAAAGCATCACGCATTACATCCACATTGCCGATACACTCAAAGGAATAATCCGCTCCGCCTCCGGTAAGCTCTACCAAATGTCCGACCAGATCTCCATCAATCTGGTTTGGATTGACAAAATCTGTCATGCCGAACCGGGCTGCAATTTGTTTTCTGTCATTATTGATATCAATACCGATAATCTGTCTGGCCCCGACAAGTTTTGCCCCTTGAACGACATTAAGACCAATCCCGCCCAGACCAAACACCACCACCGTAGATCCGGGCTCGACCTTGGCATCAAACATTACGGCACCAACACCCGTGGTCACGCCGCAGCCGATATAGCATATCTTGTCAAATGGTGCGTCCTTCCGCACCTTGGCCAGAGCAATCTCCGGCACTATCGCATGATTGGCAAAGGTAGAGCAGCCCATATAATGATAAATCTGCTTTTTCTTATATGACAGCCTTGAAGTTCCATCGGGCATCAGGCCGCGGCCTTGTGTTTCTCTGATCGCCTGACACAAATTGGTTTTCGGATGCAAACAGTACTCACATTGACGGCATTCAGGCGTATAAAGTGGAATAACATGATCCCCCGGAGCAACTGATGTTACTCCCGTTCCAACCTCTAGAACCACTCCTGCTCCTTCATGACCCAGAACACTTGGAAACAAGCCCTCTGGATCATCGCCGGATAAGGTAAAAGCATCAGTGTGGCAAACTCCCGTGGCTTTAACCTCAATTAACACTTCGCCTGCTTTTGGGCCTTGTAACTCAACTTCATCAACAATCAATGGCCGACCCGGAGCCAATGCAATAGCAGCAATGGTTTTCATATTGTCCTCCTCATAAGCCCTGTAAAACAGTGTAACTTCGCAAGCTGTAATGCCAAGGGCTTATACAGAAAACAAAAAGGCCCGCCGGTTCAAAGGCGGGCCTTCTATATTATTGTTTTAATTCAGGCCTAGAATTCCTTGACCAGATTAATAAAGGCACTGCGGCCAATAAGGTCATAACCAGTACCCAATGGAACATTTGATGCACCAAGGGCAGCACCAACATTTTGGTCAACCATTGGCGGAGTTACATCAAACACATTGTTCAAACCGGCAGTAACCGACCAAGTATCAGTCTCATAGCGAATTGACGCCGTGTTCAGGAAATAATCATCCACAGACTGCACAACTTTATCAGCCGGAGTAAAAAGACCTGTAGTTTCTGCAAAACGACCATCAGGGTTACTTACATTTACTTCACCAGTAAGAGTGTTCAGATCTTCTTGTGAGCCAATATGTACAACCCGCCAGAAGCCGGTCCACGCACCAGAGGCAAGACGAAGATTGGTGACACTGCGCCATTTTGGTGTACCAAAATCGCCAACCCGGTCGCCAATTGGAGCAGAATCCAGGTTCTGGAACTCACTGGAAAGCTGACGGGTAATTTGTGTATCACCGCTAAATGTCCATTCACGACCCATGCCGCTAAAGTCAATTGAGCCACTTAGGTTAAAGTCCAGACCTTCACTACGGAAAAATGCCAGATTGAACGGCGTGGTATCTACCGATACCAAAAACCCGGTGTTTGGATCCCGCTCCCGACGAAGACAGAATGGATCATTCGGAAAGTTAGTGGAATTATAGCACTGACCAAGAATAAACCCTGCACCCGGATCGGCCGTTGCACCACTTACCTTGACATTAAAATAATTCATGCCAAAGCGTAAGTCATAACGTTCGGTAAATGGTTGCTCGAGCACAAAGCCGGCAGTAACCGAAGTTGATGTTTCCGCATCCAATCCATTATTACCAGCAGTAAAGGCTTCAACAGAAGGTGCACCACCAAGACCCAAAGAGGTTGGATCCACACCATCAGCGATACAGTTAGCCAAAACTACAGGCAAACGTGTATCCTGACTTGGGTCATAAACACCGCCAGGACTTGCGTCTGGTGGGACCAGGCAGGGATCTACAAACGCGCTGGCAAAGCTGGACTGTCCACCAAGGAACAATTCACGCAATCCAGGGGCGCGGAATGAGGTGCCATAGGTGCCGCGGAAGTTCAAAAAGTCGGTCGGTGCCCAATTACCCTTAATGCTGTACACTGATTTTGAGCCAAAGAACTCATGGTCAATATAACGACCGGCAAGCTCAAGATTGGCATTGTCTACAAATGGCTGATCGGCAGCAAGAGGAATAATTGCCTCACCAAACAGCTCGAACAAGGATACGGTACCACGTGAGGGCTGATCAGCAAAGAAGCCGGCTGCACCACCGGTAGCAGCAATGGTATCGGTGCGGGTATCAACACTATCGGCGCGATACTCAAAACCCAGCACCATATTCAAATCACCGGCAGGCAATGAAGCAATAGGACCGGTAACATAACCACCAAGCAGTTTTTGATCATTAAAAGTGGTGGCTGTGCGGGTTCCGCTTAAATAGTCAAGCTCGGCCTGTGTGGCAAATTGCGGATTGGCTGGATCATAAAGACTTGGTGCAAACAGGTTGATCGGCACACAGGTCTCGGCAGTCACAAAACCAAACAGATCCGTCAGATTATTACCACAGCTATAGGTACCATCAGGATTTTGAACCGTAGTGGCCAATGACAGGGCAAGACGCTCTTCCAGAACCGCAGGACGTGATGAATAACCCTGTGAACGGGTATAGGACGCGTATAATTCATAATCCCAATTGCGACCAAAATTCAGCTCACCATTCATACCGATCAGGAATTTCGCCTGATTTACTTCCGTGTCAATATTGCTGCGCGGGATTGGCGAGGCAATTACCGGAACCAGGGGAACACCTGGGAGAATATTAAACGGATTACCCGCAGGAACTGTCGGGAACAATTGTCCGGCAAAGCCGTTTCTGGCCTGTGCCTGACGATTGCTGTAGGAGGCTTCAGTAAAGATATTGGTGGAATGACCAAACAAATCAATTCCCTGATTGGCAGAGAAGTACATGGAGTACCGCTCCAGACGGTTGATGATCTCATCAGCACCTTCAAGAAGGAAGGCACGACCAATCCGGGTGTTAATCTCAGAAAGATTGGCATCATTAACCATAAAATTAAAGCCGGTATTGCCAAATGGCGCGCCGGTCGCAAACGGGCTGGCCCGCAGGCGGAATTCCAGATTGGCAAGAGCGCCGTCACAATTGCGGAACATCTGGCCAGTGGACTCAACATATTCGATATCCAAAGAACAGGCGATTCCAGCATCAGATTTTGCATAGGCCCGATCATTCAGTGTCAATGGTGTTTGCAGTGAATATTCACCTGCGAACAAATAATTACCATTGCCGGTCTGACCGCCAACCAGAAAGCTGAGCAATCCGCTTTCAGCGCCAGCCTCAAACGGGTTACGGCCAGTGGCCTCAAAGCGAACGCCTTCAAAATCGGTGCGAAGAATAATATTTATAACACCTGCAACCGCATCAGAACCATAAACGGAACCGGCGCCATCAAGCAAGGTATCAACCCGGGCAATCATCGAAGACGGGATCATGTTCAAATCAACCAGTGCCGGAGCGCCTTCAACGCCCGATGGGGCAAGACGACGGCCATTAACCATGACCAATGTGCGATCTGCACCCAAACCACGAAGCGCCACATTGCTGGCACCAGGGCCGCCATCGGTCACAAAGGAGTTATTGATATTGGTATCCAGTTGCACACCGGTCACAACTGTTTGCTGTTTCAAAATTTCACCGGTGTCCACCAGGCCCGCAGAGCGGATGGTGTCTGCAGTGATAACCTGTAGCGGAGCAATACTGTCAAATGTGGAACGACGGGCACGCGAACCGGTAACGGTGATGCTGTCTTCATCGTCATCTTCTTCGACATCAGCAGCCTCAGGAATAGTTTCCACTTCTTGTGCCGATGCATAGCTAGGCAAGCCAATCAAGGCCGTAATGGCGACGCCCATGAGCGCAGCGCGGCGAATATTCGCCAAATGATCTTTCTCGTATGACACGATTAAACCCCTCTATTGTTTAACATATGGAGTAAATGACTCCGGACCCCAGTCAGACCGCAATCCGACACGTAGCTTGGTTCTATTAGAATTTGCAAAAAAGGGCTAATGGAATCATACCACACATAGGGTTTTTGAAACCGGCCTGTTACATAATTGGCACAAACACGGCTCTAAATTGTAAAGGTTACGCTCCAAAAAACCGCCAAGCAGGAGATTATAGTCCCAATTTTTCCCATTTTGCGGTAACTGCAGCAATTACATTCTCGTCCATGGCAATCTCATGGCCCCATTCACGGCTTGTCTCCCCCGGCCACTTATTGGTGGCATCAAGCCCCATTTTGGAGCCAAGGCCAGATATCGGAGAGGCAAAATCAAGATAATCAATTGGTGTATTTTCCACCGGAACACAATCGCGCACCGGATCCATGCGTGTTGATATCGCCCACATTACTTCATTCCAGTTGCGGGCATCCACATCTTCATCAACCAATATCAACCATTTGGTGTAGGTAAATTGACGAAGGTATGACCACGCCCCCATCATTAATCGCCGGGCATGTCCGGCATAGGCCTTTTTCATAGAGATCACTGCAATCCGGTAAGAACAGGCCTCAGGCGGAAGCCAAAAATCCACAATCTCAGGAAATTGCTGTTGAATCAATGGGATAAATACTTCATTTAGAGCCTCACCCAACACGCTGGGCTCGTCCGGCGGCTTGCCGGTATAGGTGGTCAGGTAAATCGGGTTTTTACGCATGGTAATGGCTGATACATTAAAAACCGGAAACTCCTCCACCGAATTGTAATATCCTGTATGATCACCATAGGGCCCTTCAGGTGCCGTGGCTTCAGGGTCAACAAATCCTTCAATCACAATTTCAGCTTGTGCCGGAACCTGCAAGGGCACCGTCTTGCAATTGACAAGGTCGACCCTTGCTCCGCGCAACAGGCCGGCAAATTGATACTCTGAAAGAGTATCGGGTATCGGAGTAACCGCCGCCAATATAGTTCCAGGATCAGCGCCAATAACGGCTGCAAGAGGCATCGGCTCACCGGGTCTGGTGCTTTTCCATCTGGCAAATTGCTGCGCGCCGCCGCGTGTAGCCAGCCACCGCATTAGGGTTTGATGCTTGCCCAGCTTTTGCATCCGGTAAATACCTAAATTGGGACTATCAGTGGGTGCGCCGCCCGGCCCCTTGGTGACCACTAGCGGCCAGGTAATCAATGGTGCAGGCTCACCCGGCCAGCAGGTTTGAATTGGCAGGCGATCCAGATCGGCATCCTCACCCGTCCACACTGTTTCCTGACAGGGAGCCTTGCGCACGGTTTTTGGCTTCATCATCAAAATGGTTTTGATCAGTGGCGCCATCTCCAAGGCCTCACCAATACCTTTTGGCGGATCTGGCTGGCGCAAAAATGCCAATAATTCGCCAACTTCGCGCAATTCTTTGGCCGTGTGCCGTGAACTACCGCCAAGGGTTACCGCCCGTGCCACCCTCTCAACGGTACCAAATAAATTGATCAATGCAGGAAATTCAGATTTTTCCCCGCGCTCATTGATAACATTTTCAAACAATACTGCCGGGCCACCATTGGCGATCAGCCGGGTCCCGATCTCGGTCATTTCAAGATCGGTGGAAACCGGCTCCGTCACCCGGCGCAATAAACCATCGGTTTCCAGTTCATCCAAAAATTCACGAAGCGAAGTATAAGCCATGCGTATTGCTAACGCGCCGGAGCCAAACTGTCACCTGCCAGCTTGCAGCATAAATAAAAATATTCCTGTAAAACCACTACCTTTATAATTCCGGCTAAATGTGAACCGATTCAGGCTCATTCTGAACTTAAAATCTGTTCCAGCTCACAGGCTTACAGTTTGGCGCGCCGCAGCCTCAGGGCATTGGTAATTACCGAAAATGAACTAAGGCTCATGGCAGCAGCAGCGATTATTGGTGACAGCAACAATCCAAATACCGGATATAACACCCCGGCTGCTACTGGAACTCCAAGAGAATTATAGGCGAAGGCAAAGAACAGGTTTTGCTTGATATTTGTCATTGTGGCTTCTGCCAGTCGCCGAGCCCGTATAATCCCGCGCAAGTCACCGCGCAGCAGGGTTATTCCAGCGCTTTCCACGGCTACGTCGGCCCCGGTTCCCATGGCGATCCCAACTTCGGATTGGGCCAGAGCCGGGCTGTCATTGACACCGTCACCAGCCATGGCCACCACATGACCTTCACTTTGCAGGCGTTTGACCAGCGCAGCCTTGTCCTCCGGCATTACATCTGCCCATATCTCATCTATGTCCAGCCTGTCAGCCACTGCCTGAGCCGTGCGTTTATGGTCGCCAGTAGCCATAATTATGGTCAGGCCTTCTTTATGCAAAGCGGCAATGGCTTCTTCGGTGTTTTCCTTGATCGGATCGGTCACCACCAGAATTCCGGCAGCCTTACCATCTATGGCAATGAACATGACGGTTGCGCCCGTGGCCCTAAGCTCGTCAGCCCGTGCCTCCATGCCCTGGTCTTCAATGCCAATGCTTTTCATCATCTTGGCGTTACCAAGAGCCAGAGACCTATTGTCTACTTTGCCGCTAACTCCCATCCCGGAGTGCGAGTGGAAGTCTTCAGTTTTCGACAGTTTTAACGCCCTTTCTTTTGCAGCATCAACAATGGATTCAGCCAAAGGATGGGCGCTACCTTGTTCGAGACTGGCGGCCAGAGTTAGCAAATCGTCTTCGGAAACGCTGGCATCAAGGCAAACAATTTCAGTAAGTTTTGGTTTGCCTTCGGTTAAAGTGCCGGTTTTATCAACGATCAGCGTATCAACCTTGGCAAACAGTTCCAGAGCTTCAGCGTTCTTTATCAAAACCCCGGCAGTGGCCCCCCGGCCGGTGGCAACCATGATCGAAATCGGGGTTGCCAGTCCCAAAGCACAAGGACATGCAATTATTAGCACGGAAACCGCAGCAATCAGCCCATAGGCCATGGGCGGGATTGGCCCCCAGAGGGACCATGCAATAAAAGATACAATTGCAATCAAGATAACTGCCGGAACAAAGATCGCAGATACACTGTCAGCCAGTTTTTGAATAGGAGCGCGGGAGCGCTGGGCTTCGGCAACCATTTCAACGATTTGCGATAGCATGGTGTCAGCACCAACCCTGGTGGCACGCAGGACAAAACTGCCATTACCGTTAATGGTTCCACCCGTAACCATATCTCCAACAGTTTTTTCTGCGGGTATTGGTTCGCCAGTAATCAGGGATTCATCAATATGCGATGATCCTTCGACCACCTCTCCATCCACCGGAACCTTATCACCGGGACGAACCCGTAATAAGTCTGCAGTTTTCACATGCTCCAGAGGAATATCTTCCTCTGAACCATCATCACGAACAATTCGAGCGGTTTTCGGGGCCATGTCCATTAAAGCTAAAATGGCGCTGCCAGTACGAGCGCGGGCGCGCAGCTCCAGCACCTGACCCAGCAATACCAGCACCACAATTACTGCGGCAGCTTCAAAATAAACCTCAACCGTTCCAGCCTCACCACGAAATGTATCCGGAAAGACACCAGGAGCAATGGTTGCTGTGATACTGTATAAAAGAGCCGCCCCGGTACCAATGGCGATCAAAGTGAACATGTTCAGGCTTTTATTGATTATTGATTGCCAGCCCCGGACAAAAAATGGCAGACCCGCCCAGGCTACTACCGGGGTTCCCAGAATCATTTCTATCCATTTTGCAACTGTAGATGAAGACCAATTGCCAACATGCGGTATCCATTCCTTTACTGGCAAGCCAACAAATGGCCCCATGGCAATTATCAGAACCGGTATTGTCAGCACCAGCCCTATCCAGAATCTGCGGGAAAAATCAACTAGCTCCGGATCTGGCCCGGCATCAGGATCGGGTAAGCCTTTTGGCTCCAGAGCCATGCCACATTTTGGGCAGCTTCCCGGGCCAATCTGCTCAATTTCCGGGTGCATTGGGCAGGTATATACCGCATTTTCATCAACGGGGCCTACAGGGGTTGATGGAGTATGACCGTGACAGCATCCGCCTTCGGCTTCTGGTGCGGTGGGCTCGACTTCGTGATCGTGACAGCTTTGATCCTCGGCCTTTTCGGGTGCCGGTGCTTTCTTTTGTGTTTCGTGCTCGCAATCATGTGCCATTGATCATAACGCTCCTGTTTCCACGGAAATTCGACCGGATTGAAACATCCAGCTTGCCTAGCTCAAAATATAGAGCGCTTCTGATTATATTGGAATCAGAAACGCTCTACTTTTTTGTCATATCAAAATTCATTTTTGAGTCCATGCACAGCTTGGATCCAAAACAATTGTTATGGCCGAAAAGGAGTTAGTGCTTGTGCTCCGGCGCTGACTTGTCATCGTCCTTTGCTTCGGTTTTTTTCATTTCTTCGTGTTTTTTATCACCATGCATTTTTTTGTGTTTTTCTTTCATTAGCTTGTAGCATTGTTTTTGCGCATGGTTCATGCCCTCACCGCTTTTCATTTTTTCTTTCATGGCAGCCTTGTCCATGCCAGCAGCTTTCATATCTTTCTTCATTTTTTTCATCATTACCTTGCACTGCTTAAAAGCGCTGCCGTCGCCATTTTCTTTCATGGCATGCTTTTTCATCTTGTGTTTCTTTTTCATTTCTCCGTGTTTTTTATCACCGTGCATTTTTTTATGCTTTTCATGCATCATCTTGTGACATTGTTTTTTCGCGGGACTCATGCCTTCACCGCTTTTCATTTTTTCTTTCATAGCGGCCATATCCATTTCGCCGCTTTTCATTTTTTCTTTCATTTTTTTCATCATGGCCTTGCACTGCTCAGGCGTAACCTGTGCGTCTTGTGGCTTGGAATGATGTTCTGCATTAGTCGCAGTCGCCGTTTCTGGTTCCGGAGCAGATTCAGCCGCAGCTCCCTTAAAGCCATAGGATGCGCATGAACTTAATAACAGGCCGGCAGGGAGCACCATTGCCAGCATCCATTTTTTTGAAATTTTCATAAGTTTTCTCCAGAGTTGTCGCCAGATAGGGGCTACAGGCAACCAGAAAATCGCAGCTGTGGCAAATAAAAACGATCTGAATAGCTTTGTGTTACCGTTTTTTCATCAAATTTGAGAAAAAGGGTCTTGTCTCTATAGCGACTATAGGAAATAGGTTGATCAACTTATAAACTGTATTGGTGTTTTAATGGTGTTTGCATTCATGATTTCAGGCGACTTAAAAGCAATACCGGCAATCAGTACCGGCCGCATGGCGGCATGCTCGACCCGCCGCATATTACCATGGGCACAGCCTGTTGCAGGTTTACGTAGCTGGCTTTGGGCGTTACAAGGCGACAATTCAATACGGTTTGCAGGTGCATGAAGCAGTTTATTTCAAAGTTTCTGGTTGTTTGCTTGTTAGCGATATCCTTGCATGGATTTGGCGCAGCAGAACACGTGGCAATGGCCAAGGACATTCAGACCATCACTGAAGTCTCAAGCCTGGACATGGAAGAACCCAGGGATAATATGCTGCAGACCTTGAACGCTGCTTGTGATATTTGTCAGGCGGTTCACCAATACCTTATAGTTGCTGATGGCTCTCAAATTGAGTTGAGAGCTGTGGCCAGAATCAAGCAAATGAAATTTGCCCCCCCTCCTGATCGCGGGCACTGGGATATTTTACACCCTCCTACAATCTAAATTGCTGTGTAAATCACGTCTTGCATATCGTGCGGGATCTGATTTGCCAGATTAGCAGCTATGGGTTTGCTTTAAGGCAGACACATTTTCCTGCACGCTTATTTTGCCGCTTTTTTATGTGACGGCTTCATACAAAAACGAGTATTTCAATGAGATATATTATTCCGGTGCCGCTGGGCGCCATTCTGATCGGACTGGTTATAGCTTCCGCATCTTTTGCCCAATCTGAGCAAAATGACACCTTGTCATCTCAAAGTTCAAGGCCACTTATTGCAGGCTTTGTGCAATCGGTTACATCACGTCATCCGGCGATCATTGCTGCTCAGGCTGAAGTGGATGCTGCTTCGGCTCGTGTTGCTGGTGCTGGCCGGGCGCTTTATAATCCGGAGTTGGAGGCCGACTTTGAGGATGCCGATGTCACTACCAAAACCGTAGGTGTTGCGCAGACCATTGACTGGTCCAAAAAGCGTCAGGCGCGTACGGATACTGCTGAGGCTGACCTTATAGCAGCGAAGGCCGCTTTGGAACTGGTACAAAAATCAGTAACCACTGATCTGCTATCGGCGCTTGCTGAACATCAGAGCGCCTTTGAGCAAATGCAACTGGCCAAGGCGCAGATCCGGCTGGCACAGGATTTCCTGGAATTGGCTAAAACCCGAAAATCTGCCGGTGACTTATCACAATCGGAATACCTCACTGCGCGCTTGTCTTTATCTCAAGCCTTGGCACAGCAAGCCAGTATTCAGGTTCAGCTTTCACAGGCCAGGCAACAATTGGCCGCTCTTTCCGGAGAGCAAAAGGACGTGTGGCCCCTATTGGTCGGGGTGCCGCAAAGCGGGCTGCTTAGGGCCGGAAATATTCAGGTGGATAGCTTGCCTGAGGTGCGTTTTGCAACCGCAAAAACCAATGGGTTTCGTTCAAGAATTAAGCTGGCCGACAGAATGAGAAAGGCAGACCCAACCATTGGCCTGCGCTTTGGTCAGGAAGGCGATGGTCTTGGCGGCAATAGTACCTTGTTTGGCGTTCGTGTGGCTATTCCCTTGCAGATATTCAACAATTACAGCGAGAGCGTTACAGCGGCTCGTGCCGAAGCTATTGGCGCAGAAGCCAGTGCCAGGAATGTGCATAGACAAATTGGCGCCAGACTACAGGCAACTACCGAGCGTTATCTGGCTTCGGAAAAGGCCTGGAGACTGTGGCAGGATGCTGGCACCGCCCAACTGGGCGAGCAGCGTGAATTGCTGAATACTCTTTGGGAGGCTGGAGAGACCGACGCTGTGGCTTATCTTATTCAACTTAACCAAACATTTGATGCCGAAGCTGCAGCCATTGAGCTGCGCAGCGCCTTGTGGCGTAGCTGGTTCGACTGGCTGGACGCATCTAATTCTTCTTCTTACTGGCTGGAGGCCATTCAATGACTTTTGAACTTAAACTTGATAAATCAATTCTATTGGCAGGCGCATTATTGCTGATTGCTCCGATCGGGATGTCCTTGTCAACCCATGCTATTGCTGCCGGTGCTGAAGAAGACGGCCATGGCGATCAGCATGGTGAAGAAAAAGAAGAAAATGTCGTTGAAATGAACGCTGCTGAACGCAAGAAGCAGGGCGTGGAAGTTGCACGGGTTTCCTTTCGTGCCTTAAATCAGGAAATCAGTGCTCCGGGTGAGGTATCATTTGATCAGTACCAAAGCTCACAGGTTACGCCGCGTATTCCAGCACAAATACTGACCCGTCATGTTAAACTTGGAGACCATGTGGCGGCAGGTGACAGGCTGGTAACCTTGTCCAGTGTGCAAATGGCCGAAGCCCAAGGTGAGTTGATCGTAGCATCCCGTGAGTGGAAGCGGGTCAAGAACCTTGGCAAAAAAGTAGTATCTGATCGCCGCTATATCGAAGCCAAGGTGACAGCACAGCAGGCCAGAGCCAAGGTGTTGGCTTTTGGGATGACTGCTGCGGCTACGGAGCAATTGGCAGCAAGCGAAGACGCTACCAAAGCTGTTGGTGCCTTTACCTTGTTTGCCAGACAAAGTGGCACCATTATGAACGATGATTTTGTTATCGGGGAGTTCGTACAGCCAGGTCGGGTTTTGTTCGAGATCACCGATGAGAGTACCGTCTGGGTTGAGGCCAGGCTATCAGCAAGCGAAGGATCGCAGGTTGAGGCTGGTGCACCGGTTCGTGTTCAAACCAGTTCTGGCGCTTCTTTTGCCGGGACTATCTTGCAGGTGCGCCATCAGGTAGACGAAACCACCCGTACCCTGTCCGCCAGAATTTCAGTCGATAACAGTGCTGATCAATTGCATGCAGGTGAATTTGTCACTGCCTTTGTAGAGAGCGGCTCTTCAGATCCGGTTTTAGCAGTACCACAACAGGCGGTTACGCTAATGGGTGGTCAAACCCAGGTTTTTACCTTGCACGGCACTGATGAATTGGAGCCAACACCGGTTCTGCTCGGCCGGGAGATCGGCGGCTGGGTTGAAGTAAAAAGCGGCCTGTCTGCAGGTGATCAGATTGTAGTATCGCAGATTTTCAAAGTGAAATCCCAGGTTCTGAAGTCAAAAATGGGAGGGGGGCACGGTCACTAGACCTGCACCTGTTAAATAACTCGTTGGCACCACAGATCTGGTTTCTGCGTGCCTGAAATGCGACGAATGAAAGAAGTAGAGTTATCATGTTAAACAAACTCGTAGAATTTTCTTTACAATACAAAGCTTTGGTGATTATCGCCTTTGGCGTTGTGGCCTTTTTGGGGTTTCGTGCCGTTAACACCATTCCCATTGATGCTTTTCCGGATGTAACTCCGGTACAGGTTAACATTTACACTGAATCCCCCGGTCTTGCAGCCGAGGATGTGGAGCAATTGCTTACATTTCCGGTAGAATCAGGCATGGCCGGTTTGCCTGATGTGCAACAGATACGCTCGGTAAGTCTGTTTGGATTGTCCTATGTTGCGGTTTATTTTGAAGACAGCATGGACATTTATTTTGCCAGAAGACTGGTAATGGAGCGGCTGGCAGAGGTGGCAGATCGTATTCCCGAAGGTTATGGCACCCCGGAAATGGGGCCTAACACTTCCGGGCTTGGGCAGGTTTTCTGGTACACGTTGGAGCGAGCTGATGAGAAGCTGAATTCTGACATTACGGATATGGATTTGCGGACAGTGCAGGACTGGAATGTGCGGCTTATTCTTCGTACGGCTCCTGGTGTTGATGATGTTATGTCCTGGGGTGGTCAGGAACAGCAGTTTCAGGTGCAAATTGATCCGCTGAAATTGATCAAATATGAACTTGGTTTTCGCGATGTAATGGATGCGTTGCAGATCAATAACCGACAGGTTGGCGGTCAATATATTGATCGTGGCCCGGAGCAATATCTGGTGCGAGGTCTCGGGCTGGTCAAAAGCAGTGACGACATTGGCGACATTGTATTGAAGGTTTCGGACGGAACGCCGGTTTATATGCGCGACGTTGCCACAATAGTTAAGGCCCCGTCTTTGCGCTTTGGTGCGGTGACAAGGGATGGCAAGGAAGTGGTGCTGGGCATGGCTTTGTCGCGGATTGGTGAAAATGCCAAGGCGGTGGTTGATAATGTCAAGGATAAAGTCGAAATCGTTGAAGGGGCTTTGCCTGAGGGTCTGGTCATTAAGCCGATTTATGATCGAACTGAATTAGTGGAAAAAGCCGTACATACGGCCGAGAAAGCCTTGATTGAGGGTTCGATTCTGGTTGCCATTGTCTTGTTTTTGTTTCTTGGAGAAATCAGATCGGCTCTGGTGGTGATTACCGCTTTGCCTTTGGCGATGTTAATTGCTTTTATTTTCATGCAGCAAATGGGTCTTTCAGCCAATTTAATGTCATTGGCTGGTCTGGCGATTGGTATTGGCATGATGGTTGATGGCGCGGTTGTGATGGTGGAGAACTCGTTCCGCATCATGGCAGAGCGACGTTCCGAGGGTAAGGGTCCAGTCAATCGAACTGCGGCGGTTTTAACCGCAGCTCGTGAGGTGGCCAACCCTGTTACCTTTGCAATTGCCATTATCATTATTGTGTTTCTGCCATTATTTTCACTTGATGGTCTGGAGGGCAAGCTGTTCAAGCCCATGGCCTTTAATATCAGTTTTGCCATGGCTGGCTCCATGTTGTTGACCTTGACCATTATTCCGGTTCTGGCAGCGTTGATTCTAAAGCCCAAGGAAGAAAAGGACACCATGCTGGTGCGCTGGATCAAAAACGGCTATCTGCCGCTGCTTGCCTTTGCCTTGCGCCGCAAAGCGGTTGTGATTATCAGTGCAATCGCTTTATTGCTCGGGTCGCTTTCACTGTTTCCCCTGCTTGGCAAGGAGTTCATGCCGCAATTACAAGAAGGCTCTATCATGTGGCGGGTGACCTCTATACCGTCGACATCCTTGGACGAGTCTATCAAAATATCAATTGATATTGAAAACGCCTTG
This sequence comes from Robiginitomaculum sp., assembly GCA_015485155.1. Classification (GTDB taxonomy): domain Bacteria; phylum Pseudomonadota; class Alphaproteobacteria; order Caulobacterales; family Maricaulaceae; genus Robiginitomaculum_B. The sequence continues at coordinate 179,168 of WFUF01000014.1, forward strand.
AGCGCTTTTCCGGAAGTGGACACTACCATTGCGATGATCGGTCGGGCCGAGAAAGGTGAGACCGCTGACGTAAATTATATGGAGATTTATACCGCCTTGAAACCTCATGACGAATGGCCTGATGCAAAGCGCTCATTTGAAGACCTTGCTGATGCCATGCGCGAGAGGCTGGAGGTAGTAGCTCCTAATTCGGTTGTTGCCTTTACCCAACCAATTCAAATGAGGGTTGAGGAGTTGATCTCCGGGGTGCGGGCCACATTGGCGGCCAAGCTCTATGGCGAAGATCTTGGTGAACTTGATCGCTTGAGCCAGGAAATCAAGAACGTCATCAGCAATATTGACGGTGCTGCGGACTTGTCTTTGGAAGCCAATATCGGCAAACCGCAAATTCGTGTTTCGGTGGATCGCAAGGCTTTGGCCCGCTATGGTATGAATGCCGACGAGGTGCTGGAATTGGTACGAACCGGTATCGGCAATGAGCCGGTAAGCACCTTGATTGATGGCGTAAAGCGCTTTGATATTACCGCTCGCCTCAATGATGCCAGTAAGGCCTCGGTTATTGCTATTGAAAACATACCATTACGTACAGCAACCGGTGCGATCATTCCGCTAAAGCGGGTAGCGAACATAACTACGGCTGAAGGGTATTCATTCATTCGTCGTGAGCAATTACAACGCTATGCCGTGGTGCAAATGGATGTGCGTGACCGTGATGTGGACGGGTTTGTACAAGAAGCAAATGCCGCTATTGCCAGCCAGATCGATATGCCGCCAGGATATTGGGTTGAGTGGGGCGGAGCCTTTGAAAACCAGCAGCGTGCAATGCAGAAGCTGGGCGTGATTGTTCCGATCACTATCTTCTTCATTTTTGTGCTACTATATACCGCATTTAACTCTTTGCGGTTTGCGGCTCTAATCATTGCCAATGTCCCGTTTGCCACTATTGGCGGCCTGTTTGCACTTTATTTGAGTGGTCAATATCTCTCTGTGCCATCAGCCATTGGTTTTATTGCCGTGTTCGGGGTGGCGATGCTGAACGGTATCGTGCTGATAAGTTTTATTAACGAGTTGCGCGATAAAGGCATGAATATTGCCGAATCGGTGCGAAAAGGCGCTGAAATGCGACTGCGCCCGGTGATGATGACTGCGTCAGTAGCCATTCTTGGCCTGATACCAATGCTGCTTTCCAGCGGAGTTGGTGCCGAAACCCAGCGACCATTGGCCGCCGTGGTAATTGGTGGACTAATTACCTCCACCCTGCTTACCCTGTTGTTGTTGCCGGTTATTTACGAGTGGATGGAAACGGGCATTGAGCGCCGCCAACTTGCAAAAAGGAACGCACAATCATGAAAGAGCTAAAAGCATATATCCACAGAAACCGGGCTGCTGATGTGGTCCGGGCTCTGCGTCTTGCTGATTTTGAGCATTTTACCCTGGTTGACGTAAAACAGGTGATGCAAACTCTGGAGGCTAGGGAACAGGAGTATTCCACCGAATTTGGTGCCCGTGTGCAAACAGAGGTAAAGCTGGAGCTTGTTTGTAAGGCGGAGCAATTGCAAGAAGCAATTCGCCTGATCACAGAAAATGCCAAAACCGGACAGGAGGATTCCGGCTGCATTTATGTTAGCAATATTTCTGAACGCTACATGATTTAGGCTGAGGGTTTCTGCTCTTAATTTTAAGGATTACAATCTGCCAATAAATTTTGCATTTAGGCTTGTCTTTGTTTACTGGGTATTGAGATGAGTCATGAAAAATTGAAAAACCTGCTAACTGATGTCGGTGAAATTGCGGTCGGTAATTCCCATGATGGTGCCGCTCGTACCGGAGTTACGGTAGTGCGCTGTCTTTCGCCTATGGTGTGTGCGGTTGATGTGGCTGGCGGCGGCCCCGGCACAAGGGAGACCGAGGCGCTGGCTCCGGAGAATCTGGTGGATATGGTTGATGCCGTCGTTTTGGCTGGCGGATCAGTATATGGATTGGCCGCAGCAGACGCTGTGGTGGCACAGCTGGGAGCTGCGGGCCAGGGTTTTGGCCTTGTGGATCTGCCGGATGTTCCAAAATCACCTATTGTCCCTGCGGCCATTTTATATGATCTGGCCAATGGTGGTGCCAAGAATTGGGGTGAGACACCGCCTTATTATGCCTTGGGCAAGCAGGCGCTTGCCAATGCCGGGCCGGACTTTAAGCTGGGAAATTCTGGTGCTGGTTTTGGTGCGCTGGCCGGAGCTATCAAGGGTGGTCTTGGTTCTGCAAGTTATCGCAGCAAGCAAGGCTTTACAGTTGCGGCTCTTGTTGTTGTTAATTCATTCGGATCGGTAACAGAGCCAAATTCCACACGTTTATGGGCGACACCATTTGAGCAGGATGGAGAATTTGGCAAGGTGTGTTTGCAAAATGAGGCGACTGGTTTTGCTCTTGAGGACTGGGGTGCTGCCAAGCAAAACCCTGGAGCGCGGCAGAATACAACTTTGGCGGTAATTGCCACTGATTTACCGTTAAGCCCGGCGCAGGCCAAGCGCATGGCCAAAATGGCTCAGGCCGGGCTGGCACGAGCCATTAGACCAATAGCTGCGCCCTTTGACGGTGATGTGGTCTTTGCCTTGGCGCAAGGGGATAGCTCAACGAATAAAACCGATTCGTTTTTATTGGCGCAAGCCGGCTCACTGGCAGCAGATTGCCTTAGCCGTGCCGTTGCCAGAGGGGTAATTTCAGCAAGCTCACTTGGTGAGCATCCATGCTATCGTGATCTGTGCCGGTCTTGAGAGCTGTTCCTAAACGTCAAGAAATGCATCCAGCCTGTTCATAAGGCTGTTGCGAATTTCGTCACGCTCTTGCAGTATTTCGTGCAAGGCATCCGGGTAATTTTCAAGAATGGCGCCGGGAATTATTTCGCAGGCATGTTGAATTTGTGCATTGCTGACCAGTTTCTCATGCCCTGCCATGGCAAATAAAACCGGCATTTTTATTTTCTCCAGGCGTTCATCATGCCAGAATGATTTGTGCAGTTTTAATGCTGCATTTAGCCAGCCGATTGTCGGCCCACCCAGTTGCAATTTTGGTTCAAGCGTATTGCGGCGAAAATCCCGGTCAAAGCGGGTCTCGTCGGAGGTTAAAATTTTTGCAGCTTGCGGATCAAGCGCACCGCCTCCTGATACCCCTGGCGGAGGTAGTTTCTTCAAGCCAGCAATGGCCAGAATTTTGATCAATCCGGCAAGGAAAGCGCCGCCAGCAGCAAACCCCATCATTGGTGCACAACAGGCCATTTTTTCAAATTGTATCTGACCCCGGCGCACAAGGTCAGTAGCAATTGCTCCACCCATTGAATGAGCCATAAGAAAAACAGGCCCCGACATTTGATCTTTAATCAGCGGCCACAAGGTTTCCATATCCATGGCATAATCAGAAAAATCCACCACATGGCCAAGCAGGGGATTGGGCAATAATCTATCTGACAGGCCCTGCCCGCGATGGTCAATTATTGCTATTGTCAGGCCCTTGGCATTCATCTGCCGAATAAATTCAAAATATTTTTCAATGTATTCGGTGCGGCCCGGAGCAAACAATATTGAGCCTTTAACAACTCCCTGTGCCGGGGAAATGGCCGCTCTCAAGCGCAAGCCGTCTTTGGAGGTAAACCAAAAAGCCTGCAATCCATCAGGTGTTGGATCATCGGCAAGTTCAACAATTGGCGCAGATTCAAGCATTTGCAGCCTTTAGTCTTTTAGCAAGCTCCAATGCCGCATCCATTTCTCCGGATATCTTAAGGCGCCCGGAAAAAACAGCCATCATCGGGTCAAGAGATCCATCCACCAGCTTTTTTAATGTACTGATTTTGGTTTTTACCCTGCAATCAGCACGTTGTTCAAAACGAGCAGCGTGTTCAAATGTTACCGGGCTCACACTAGCATTGACGAATACTCTGCCCAAATCACCAAAATCAAACAATACTGTTTTGCCAAAAGGCACCATGTCCCTGGAAACACGTTGTGCCCGATCCATAAATTCAGCCAATTGCAGATCGTCCAATTGTGACGCCTGCATCATTGCCCGGTAGTTTCTTCAGTTGTTGTTTCTTCTGCTGGTTTGCGGAAGCGCAATGTCATGCGGTCACTTTCACCAATGGCATCATATTTTGCCCGGTCAAAGTCGGGGTTTGCCTGTTTTTCCTCGTCTGAGTTAGGTGAGCGCCTTGTTGGTGGCAGTGTCCATACTCCAAACGGATGATCAGCAGTATCCTTGGGATTGGCATTGATCTCGGATCGTTCTTCAAAGACGAAACCGGCTTCACTGGCCAGAGCCTTGACCATGGCCTCTTGAACATAGCCAGAGCCTGCAACCGCGTCTTGCACAGCATCAGAGGGCAGACGATGTTCAACCAGACACAAAACCCCACCAGGCTTTAATGCAGCATAAAAATCGGCAAAGGCTTTTTCTGCCATATTACGCCCCATCCACGAATGAACATTGCGAAAAGTCAATACGAAGTCCTGACTGGCGGGTGCAGAAAACAGCTCAGAGTCTGCACTTAATGGTGCCGTGGTGATTTCACCAAATTGTTCCTTGTCGGAAAACTGTTCAAGATAACGAGTAAGTAGATTTGCTGCACCCTCTGAACTTTGCGGGTCAATTATAGCAGCGGTAAAATTACCACCATTTGCATGAATCCATGGCACAAGAATTTGTGAATACCAGCCGGAACCAGGCCATATCTCGGTAATATTAGTAGCTGGGTTCACCTGACAAAATTCGAGAGTTTCAGCCGGATTACGAAACTTGTCACGAGCTTTGGCTTCATCGGTGCGCCAGTCTGCTGCAAGTACAGTTTCAAGCAAAGCCGGGTCTGCAACAGGCTCCGGCGCAGGTTCGGGTGCAGTCGCCGGTTCTGGCGCAGTATTTTCGGCTACAGGTTTAGCTTCGCAGCCCAACAGCAAAAGGGCAGTTAACCCAACAAATCCAGATTTCATCAACATAATATACCCCCAAAAACAAATTATGGTTATTGGTAATGGTTTGTGGCCCCGGTGACAAGGTCGTTTGGGGTGATCGCGCGCTCTTGGTCGGGCGTAAGGTCAAGCCTGATCCGGTGAGGGGCTTAGCGGTACGCCGCAACTGACCCCGACGCCTTCCATTGCGGGCTCCAATGGCACATCCAGAGCGCTGGCTATGGTGCTGGTATAGCGCATTAGGGCCACAGCAGCTACAACTTCGACAATTTCGCCGTCGCTCCAGCCAATTTTGCGCATATCATCAGTCATCTCATCGGTGACACTCTCCGGATTTCTGGCAACAGTTCTGGCAAAATTAACGGCGGCATTTTCCTTGTCATCAAGTCGTGGCGAAGGATTGCCGGTGACCACTTCAACACATTCTTCGTGACTCCATTCTTTGCCAAGCAGCGCCAGCATATGTGCCGCCGTACAGTATTCACAACCTACTTCATGGGCGGTGACAGCAAAAAACACCCGCTTTAATTCCTCGCGAATACTGCCCTCACCGGCAGTCATCAGACTAAGATCCCAAAGGGCATTGGTGGTTTCAGGCAGGTAAGCCAGCCCCTTTTGCAGGCCCGGAACCATGTGATAATAGCTTTTGACCCGGTCAAAAACTTCGCGTGTGCGCCCTGTTGCCTGTTCTGGATCAATGAGTTTAATGCGTGCCATGATATTGCTCCTTTTGTCCAATATGGGAAGTCTCTTGTGTCTTGCTGCCTCGCTGTTTTAGGAACCGGTTTCAACCGGCAAGGTTTCATCGCGCCCCCACTCCATCCATGAAGCATCATAAAGCGCAGTATTTTCATGGCCCATCAAAGCCAGCACAAACAGGGAAAAAGAAGCAAATACCCCGCCACCGCAATAGGTAATAACCCTTTGCTCTGGCCGAATACCGGGCTTTGCCCACAGTTCTTGCAATTCCTGCATCGGTCTTATGCGCAAGGTTGCAGGGTCAAGATTGGCTTCGGCTGGTACATTGTGGGCACCCGGGATATGGCCCTTGCGATGCTCTGGATACAGTCCGGCCAGACCCCGATAAAACGGTGTCGGTAAAGCATCTATAATACAGGTGTTTTCCTGCGTAATTGCCGCCAGCACTTCTTCTTTTTCTACCCGCAAATGAGGTTGCGGCCTTGATATAAAGCTACCGGGCTTTTTTGCAGGTGGGCTATGGGCCTCAAGTGCCAAGCCTGCTGCCTGCCATGCCACAAGACCGCCATCAAGCATTTTTACGTTTTCATGGCCATAATAGCGTAGCGCCCACCATAGTCGCGCTGCCCATACCCCTCCACGGGCATCATACACCACCACACAGGATGTTTCATTTACGCCAAGACTGCGCATCAATCCGGAAAAGCCCTCCGGGCCGATTATTGCGGTCGGATCATCAGGATTTGCAAGATCAGCTTGCAGATCGACAAATTGTGCGCCAGGAACATGACCTTGTTCGTAATCCTCACGACCTCGTATTTCTGAAAAACTGCCATCGGCATTGGCCCGCACATCAAACCTGGCATCCAGTATTATAATATTTGGATCTTCAAGGTTTTCTTGCAGCCAGTTCACATCCGCCAAAAAGTGTGAATTGGGAAAACTATGGTTCATGAACTGGCTCCTGCTTGTCAAAAATTATATCAATTAACAGAATTACATGGGGCTTTAGGAAGATTATTATTGAGGTGCGCCGGGTAATTTGTCCAATCCTAATGCTTTTTGTTGCTTTTTTGTAAGGTTTTGCACCACCAGATGATAAGAGCTGCGCAAATATTCTTTAAGCTCGGCATCGGTTAAGCCCGGCTGAGAATAGGATTGTATCCATTTCATGCCGCGCGCGGCAAAATACGGAGCTCCGCGACAGCCCTTCATGGATCGCAGGTTCTCAAATACCAGTTCAGATGTCTTAAAGGTAAAGGCCGGTTGATCTTCATCACAACCATCATCAGCCCAGCCGCCAATGGCAAATACCTTTCCACCGACTTTCCACACATATGAGCCGCCCCATTGAAACACCATTTCTGTAGCTGGCAGCGATCCACAAAAGCGATTGAACTCATCATAGGTCATTTAGCAGATACCAGCTCCTGTAAGCCCTCTTCAAACGATATAACCGGCTTATATCCCAGTTCACGCTTGGCTTTGGCGCAATTGATAGTGCCTTCGCGCCGGGTCATATCAATGGCAATACGGGTCAGTGGCGGGGTTGATGACAGACGAAACAACCGCCAGACGGCTTCTGAGGATCGCGCAAGCATATTGGCCAGCCAGCCGGGAATTTTCCTGTTTGGCGGGGTAATGCCTTTGGTTCTGGTCAGGCTGCTGAAAAAGTCGTGCAATGTGCGCGTGCCATCATCGGTGATGAAATAGGCATTGCCGCCTTTGCCCTTTTTTATTGCCAGATCAATGCCATGCACCAGATTATCAACATGGGTAGTACTGGTTAGAGCCTGTCCGCCATCAATCCACATAAAGCGTCCTTGCTCAATCATTCCCAATATCACCGGCAAAATGGTCTTGTCATCTGGCCCCCACACCATCCGCGGGCGTACGCTTATTGTGCGAAAATCAGGAGCATTTGCCGCCAGAACTGCAGCTTCGGCATGGGCTTTGGTGCGTGAATAGGGATAGGGCGAAGCCAAGGCCAAAGCCATGGTCTCGTCAATATTGCGCAAATGCTGGCCGTAAAAAACCGAAGCCTCGGTACCAATATGGATAAAGGTTTTAACTCCTGCCATTTTGGCAGCTTTTAGCAATTGCGTGGTGCCTTCCACATTTGCTGACCAGTATTCAGACCATTTGCCCCATTCTTCAACCTTGGCTGCTGAGTGGATAATAACATCCACGCCCGCCAGATGCTTTGGGCTTACCTCGCCAAGCTGGCAGCGCACAGCACTGGCCCCCAAAGTCTCGATGATCCTGTCAGAGGTTTTAGAGCGCGACATTGCTGTAACCTGATGGGTTTTGGCAAAATAAGCCGCAACAGCCCCCCCGATAAACCCTGATGCGCCGGTAATAAAAATTTTCATAACGGGTTCCTGATAGCAAAGCTCACAATTACAAGCTGATAACAGCTTGATTTGCACCCAAAACACACAATAAAGCAAGTCTGATGCTTTTTATATGGTAATGCCTGCTCGATTGTGCATGTTTCAGGCTAAAACAAAGGTGAAAGAATGAATATATCCAAAGCGATTTGGCTGATAATAATTGTAGTCTTGTTGGTTTCTGCCTGCAAAAGAGAAGCAGAGGCACCCAAGACAGCAATAAAGAAAGCGAGCGATTCTTATGTGCTAGACAGACCGCTTGGCAGCTTTTCTGATTTTATTATCGTAAAAACCGAAATGGGAGATGTGGTTCCACAGGTAATCGAGCTTGATGAAATTGTTGCAGATCTTGGCCAATATGATGTGATTATTGCAGCAGAAGCCCATAATCATGCTACAAATCATTATGTTCAATCAAAATTGTTTTCCAGATTACAGGCAGAATTCGGCAATATGACACTGTCAATGGAGCAGTTTGAACGGGACAAACAAGAAATTATTGATCAATATCTTGCGTCGGAAATTGGCGAAGAGACTTTGGTATTTGAGGCAAAGGCCTGGCCCCATTATCGTGCATCATATCGGCCATTGGTGGAATTTGCCAAAGCCAACTCACTACCGGTAATTGCAGCAGAGATTCCGGCTAATCTGGTATCATGTATTAGCGAAAAGGGGCCGGAATTTCTTATTTCCCTGCCTGAAAAGGTTCGCAAATGGGTAGCAGAAGATCTTGACCTTTCTGCTGGCGCTTATCGGGACAAATTTTATGCGTTCATGGAGGCGGCTACCGGGCATGGGTTTCCCAAAAATCTTGGCAAACAGGAACTGCAACAAAAAAAACAAAACCGCTACGCGGCACAGGTCAGCCGTGATGATACCATGGCCGAGAGCATTACCCGGCACATGGCAGATTATCCTGAACGTAAAATTTTCCACATTACGGGCAGTTTTCATTCGGCCGGACTATTGGGCACTCCAGAGCGCATAATATCCCGCCGCCCTGATCTAAAAATAGCCAATATTCATCCGGTACTGGTTTCAGACCCGGATAATCCATCATTCTCAACAGAGGACTTAAAACAGGGGCAATATCTGTTATTATTATATCCGGTTCCCAAACGCTTTGTGCAGATGAAAAACATTAATTCCTTTATTAAGCGCACACAGGACAAGCTGGATGAAAACACTTGTGCTTATTAGCTCAAAACCTGTTTTACCAAACAGCAAAGCGACAGGCAAAGACTCCCTCAACTAGCCGCTAGGTGGTAGCGCACAAAAGAGCTTCCCACTTTTGCTAAAAATGCAAATCTTTATCTGTCGCATTTTTGAACCGCAAAACCGGTTCCCACTTTTGCTAAAAATGCTCTCTAAAAAAACAATTTGCTTAGCTTAAGGTTCTGTCCCTGATAATGGCTGCCGCCATTGCCGTAAAGCGTAGATGGTTCTGCCTGCATTGGTTCAAACACCAATCGGGCAATGTTCTGGCCATCGCCTAGTAGAAACGGTACATCGCGGCCGCGAACCTCCAACACACCTTTGGCCGGGGCAGAGCCGGTACCAAAGCCCGGATCAAAGAAGCCGGCATAATGCACCCTGAACTCGCCAATATCGGTTGCTATTGGTGCCATTTCGGCGGCCATGTGCGGCGGGATAAGGATATTTTCCTTGGAGGCCAGAATGTAAAACTCTCCGGGATCAAGTATTAAATGCCCGTTCCTTGTAAACAGCGGCTCCCAGAAATCTTCTTTTGGGTGTTTGCCAATAGCTGACAGGTCAAGCACGCTGCAGTGGCGCTTGGCCCGATATCCGGCCAGACCGGATCGGGGCAGGGCGATTGACACGGTTTGCGTGCGCTGTTGGCTTGTTTCTTCCCTGTTATCGCCCACAGCCCGCAACCGCAATTGCGCCAGCCTGTCTCCTTTGCGTGCCAGTATTGAAAAAGTGCGCGGGCATATCTCAATCCATAGCGGGCCGCTATATCCTGCAGGAACCGTGTCAAAACTGACACTCTGGTCACAAATAACCCTCGTAAAAACATCAATTCTGCCAGTGGAGCTTTTCGGGTTTGCCCGCCCTGCAATGTCTGCAGGAAGCTGCAAGCCTTCGAGCAGGGGTACCAGATAAATACACCCGGTTTCCAGAACCGCTCCGGCGGTTAAGTCTATTTTATGCATAACCAGAGGTCTGGTCAGCAATTCGGATACTTTTGCGCGCAGACCGGGTAAAAAACTGGCCCGAATCCGATAGGCACAATCACCAAGACGCAAATCCAGCGAAGCAGGCTGTATCTGATCCTGATCCAACGGGGTTTCATGCAAAATATGATTGTTGTTGAGTAGATTGCGGATCGCCATATCAGGCAGAATGCCGGGAGCTTGGGTCATGGGCTTTGGACTCTCATTAAACCAGAAAAAGCTGTGGCGATTCTATTACTGCTGACAAGATATCCCTTTTGGCCCGGTGGAAAATTTGTGCTGATCCGGCAGTGTAAACGGTTTTTGATGCTTGCGCGAAAGACAATCTTCGCCTATAGACCGCGCTCGAATTTGAATGTGCCCAATGAATGGGTGTGGGGGGCTTGTGCAAAATCCTTGTGCAAAGTTCTCAAACAAGAACAGAATTTTGAAAAGGCTTGAAGCAAATGGCTGATATTTGTCTTAATGTGGAAGTGCGCGAAAACACCGGAACCGGCGGCGCGCGTGCGGCTCGCAGGGCCGGATTGGTACCAGGCATTTTATATGGTGGTGGTCTGGACAATGTAGCGATTAGCCTAAAGGCCAATGAAGTATACCGGGCTATCATGTCCGGGGACTTTATCAATAATACAATTACCATTGAGCACAAAGGCGAAAAGCAATTGGTCATTACACGCGATGTGCAGTTTCATCCGGTAAATGATCAGGCTATGCACGTTGACCTGTATCGGGTCGATGCCGACCAGATCATTGAGGTTGATGTATCTGTTAGCTTCATCAATCATGAACAGTCTCCGGGCCTGAAAAAAGGTGGAGCTCTTAATGTTGTGCGTCACGAAATTGCTCTGATGTGTCCTGCCGGTGACATTCCTTCAACCATTGAGGTTGATCTTACCGGTTATGAAATTGGTGATTCGGCGCACATCTCCAAAATTAAACTGCCCAAAGGTGTTACCCCGGCCATTACTGACAGAGACTTTACCATCGCCACAGTTACCGGCTCACGGGCTGCGGTGGTTGAAGCGGAGGAAGCTGCTGAAGAAGCTGCTGCTGCCGAAGCTGCTGCTGCCGAGGCTGCTGCTGAAGGTGATAAACCAGCTGAAGACTAGCGCGTCCAACTCTCTGGCACAGGTGGTTTTTATATTCGGGGCTTTGTTGGCTTACTGAATGCAAGGAAGCTGTCATGTATTTGTTGGTTGGCCTTGGAAACCCGGATGCCAAATACGCCGGTAATCGCCACAATGTGGGATATATGGTTCTTGATGCCATAGCAGAGGCCTTTGGACAGCGAAGCTGGGCTGCACGGTTTTCTGGAGCCTGTGCAGAAATATTCATTGATACCGATCAGGGCCGGGCCAAGGTTTTGCTGTTAAAGCCTGCGACCTATTATAATGAAAGCGGGCGGGCAGTTCGGGCGGCGATGGATTTTTACAAGCTAAGAACTGATCAGATTTGCGTCTTTCATGACGAACTGGCACTGGCTCCTGGCAAATTTCGCATCAAATATGGTGGCGGTTCTGCCGGAAATAATGGCATTAAATCAGTGGCATCCACTTTGGGGCCGGATTTCTGGCGCGCACGCATTGGCATTGGCCATCCCGGCGATAAAACCAGGGTCACCAGCTATGTATTAAAAGATTTCGCAAAATCAGAACAAGGCTGGTTGCATGAGCTTACCGGGGCCATAACTCATGCCTTACCGCTATTGATTGCAGATAAAACAGATGCGTTTCAGACCAAAGTTACGCATTTGGCTCCGGCACCAGATAATGAAAGACAAAATAATGGGATTTAAGTGTGGTATTGTCGGATTGCCCAATGTGGGCAAATCAACCTTGTTTAATGCTCTGACGCAAACGGCAAATGCCCAGGCCGCCAATTATCCATTTTGCACGATTGAACCTAATGTGGGCGAGGTAGCAGTACCAGAGGCAAGACTGTTTGAACTGGCCAGATTATCTGGCTCCAAGGAAATCATTCCAGCCAAGATGAATTTTGTCGATATTGCCGGTCTGGTCGAAGGCGCCTCCAAGGGTGAGGGTTTGGGCAATCAGTTTCTGGCAACTATCCGCGAAGTAGATGCCATAGTTTATGTGCTTCGCTGTTTTAAGGACGATGACATCACTCATGTCACAGGCAAAATAGATCCTTTGGCCGATTTGGCAGTGGTGGAAACCGAGCTGATGCTGGCAGATATGGCCAGTCTGGAAAAACGCAGAGCTGCTCACGAGAAAAAAGCCAGATCCGGCGATAAGGAGGCCAAAGCTGCAATTGTATTGATTGATCTGGCCCTTGAACAATTAAATAATGGCAAGCCAGCGCGCTATGCAGATGTTCCGGATGATGATCAACGGCCATGGAAAGCCCTGCAATTACTTACATCAAAACCAGTGCTTTATGTGTGTAATGTGGATGAGGAAAGCGCAGCAACCGGCAATGAATTTTCCAAGGCTGTAATTGCCCATGCCGCAAAGGAAGATGCGCAAACAGTAGTTATTTCAGCACAAATCGAAGCAGAACTGGCCTTGCTTGAGGCCGAAGAGCGCGATGAATATCTTGTGGATATTGGCTTGGAAGAGCCGGGCCTAAATCGTTTGATCAATGCCGGATATGATTTGCTTGATCTGCAAACATATTTCACCACCGGGCCAAAGGAAACCAGGGCCTGGACAATCCGCAAAGGTGATACTGCACCCAAAGCTGCCGGAGTAATTCATGGTGATTTTGAGCGTGGATTTATCCGGGCCGAAACCATAGCTTATGACGATTTTGTTGAGTGTGGCGGTGATACCAAGGCTCGTGATGCGGGGAAAATGCGCTCCGAAGGCAAGGAATATATCGTAAAAGACGGCGATGTAATGTTGTTTCGGTTTAATGTTTGAGGCAATTTCCTGTTTGTTTTCACACATCCCGCCGGTTGATTTTATGGCCCGGCACGTCCACTTAGAAGTGCCATGGCAAAAGATGTTTCCATAATTACCCAAGGCTGTCGCCTCAACACCTTCGAATCCGAGGTGATGGCTTCTTACGCCAAAGATGCAAATACCGGCCAGACCATCATCATCAATACCTGTGCCGTAACCAACGAAGCAGTGCGTGCAGCCCGGCGCAGCATACGTCTGGCCAGGCGTGACAATCCGCTGGCACGCATTGTTGCCACCGGGTGCGCGGTACAGATCGACCCGGACAGTTTTGCAACGATGGACGAGCTGGACTTTGTACTTGGCAATGCCGAAAAAATGCAAAAGCAAAACTGGAATTTTGCACAGGATACAGCGCGGGTTCGGGTCAATGATATTGAAAGCGTCACAAAAAATGCCGGACATTTGATTGATGCCTTTGCCACCCGCGCCCGCACCTATATCGAGGTGCAAAACGGTTGTGATCATCGCTGTACATTTTGCATTATTCCCTTTGGCAGAGGCAATGCCCGCTCTGTACCGGCGGGCGAGGTGGTTAAACAAATTGCGCATCTGGCTAAACAGGGCGTTGCCGAAATTGTATTGACCGGCGTTGATCTGACCTCATGGGGTGATGATTTGCCAGGACGACCAAGGCTTGGACGATTAGTGCGCCAGATATTGCGCGGCGCGCCTGATCTGCCGCGTTTGCGGCTTTCGTCAATTGACGCCATCGAAATTGACGATGAATTGTTTGAATTGCTAAGCACAGAGGTCAGGATTGCGCCGCATCTGCACCTGTCCTTGCAGGCTGGCGATAATATGATCTTAAAACGGATGAAACGCCGGCACAGCCGCGAACAGGCCATTGAGCTTTGTCAGCGCCTGCAAGCGGCGCGCCCGGAAATTGCTTTTGGCGCTGACCTGATTGCCGGTTTTCCAACAGAAACCGAAGCAATGTTCAAAAATACGCTGGATCTGGTGACGGCGTGTAACTTGTCCTATTTGCATGTATTTCCCTTTAGTGCGCGCAACGGCACTCCGGCTGCACGCATGCCACAGGTGGAACGAAATATTATCAAGCAAAGAGCAGCAAGATTGCGAGAGCTGGGCGATAAACAATTGGCAAAACATCTTGATGGGCATATAGGCCGCACGCGGGAAGTACTGATTGAGAAAAACGCCAGGGGCAGGCTTGCCGATTTTAGTCAAATTGCCGTAAAAGATGCCAAAATAGCACGACCCGGTGCTTTGCTGAATGTGGTCATCACTGATCATGATGGTCAAACTCTTAACGGACATCTTGCACAATGAAATGGTTTTGGCAGAAAAACAAACAGGATAGCAAAACCACAGCTCAGGCCGACGAGAAGCTAGAGTCAGAGTCCACAGCCGAGCTGCCTGTTGTACCTGCCAGGGAACAGGGAAAAGAGCCAGATAAGGATCAAAAGCCGCAATTAGAACCTGAAGCAGTCAAAGAACCAGAGCCAGAGCAAAAGCCAGAGCCTGAACCTGAGCCAAAAACAGTCGAAGAACCAGCCGGCAACTCATCGAAAACAGTTCTCGTTTCCAAAACCGATACTGGTAAAACAGATAAGGGCAATTTCTTTTCACGCATGGCCAAGGGGCTGGAGCGTTCGTCAAACAAGTTGGGCAGCGGCGTTTCGGCAATTTTTACCAAGCGCAAACTCGATACCGATACTCTGGAAGAATTGGAGGACTTGTTAATCTCATCGGATCTTGGCACGCCGCTGGCGCGACGTTTTGTGGAACAGATAGCCAAAAACCGCTTTGACAAGCAGGTGGATGGGCAGGTGGTCCGCGAGGAATTGGCTACCTTGATTGCTGATACGCTGATGCCCTTGCAACAGCCGCTGGATCTGTCCGGGAAAACCCCAAAGGTAATACTATTCGTGGGGGTTAATGGTTCGGGGAAAACCACAACTTTGGGCAAAATCGCCGCCCGGCTACAGGCACAGGGTCGCTCCTGCCTGCTGGTGGCCGGTGATACCTTTCGGGCTGCGGCTATTGAGCAATTACAGGTCTGGGGCCAAAGAACCAATGCCAGGGTGCTGTCTCGTCCCTTAGGCTCTGATGCCGCAGGTTTAGCCTATGACGCGCTTGCACAAGCCAGGGCAAGTTCTGTTGATGTGGTGCTTATGGATACGGCGGGCCGTCTGCAAAACAAGCAGGGCCTAATGGATGAGCTGGCAAAGATTGTCCGGGTTATCAAGAAATTTGACCCTGATGCACCGCACCACGTGCTATTGGTTCTTGATGCCACTGTTGGACAAAATGCCCTAAGCCAGACCGAAAACTTTACCAAAATGGCCGGAGTTACCGGCCTTGCCATGACCAAGCTCGATGGAACCGCCAAAGGTGGCGTATTGGTAGCGGTCTCTGAAAAACACCAATTACCGATCCATTTTATCGGAATCGGAGAAGGAATTGACGATTTGCAGGACTTCAATGCCGAAGGCTTCGCCGGTTCAATTACTGGTCTCATAAACTGAAAGAAAAACAATGAAAAACAATAATCTGCTGCTTGATATGGGGCCGTTGCTTGCTTTCCTGATCACCTATTTTGTGACCGGAAAGAATATGATGTTGGCAATTCCGGCAATTATGCTGGCCACAACCATTGCCTTGGGCATTTCCTATGCCCAGAGCAGGAAAATCCGGATAATGCCGGTAATTACGCTGGTAACGGTTTTGTTGTTCGGGTTTTTGGCATTGTATTTTGATAATGCCGTATTTTTCATGATTAAACCGACAATAATGTATGTGCTGTTTGCCGGAGCTTTAAGCACTGGCTTGTTTTTTAAGCAGTTTTTCTTGAAAATACTGTTTGAGGGAGCCTTTGAAATGCCAGATGCCGTATGGCGGCAATTGACGTGGAACTGGGTTGGTTTTTTCCTGCTTCTGGCAGGTTTGAATGAATTTGTCTGGCGCACATTTGGCGAAACCACATGGGCTGTGGTTAAAATGGCAGGCTTTTTACCATTGACCCTGATATTCGCCATGGCCAACATGCCGTTAATGATGAAATATATGAAAAAAGACGATGAAACACCGGCAGAATAAATAAAATCCGGTTGTGATTTTGGAATACCGAAAGGCGCCAATTGCCTTTTGCATATTTGGTTCAAGCCGGGCAGGTGTTGCCATGCTAGATAGATTTAGCAGGTTTTGATTGCTCAAACTCGGGGGCATCCTTACCATCATTTGCAAGTTCCCAGAAGATCGGCCAGAGATCGGTTGGATGAGCGAGAGCGTTGTCGCAAATGTTCTGCATTTTGTTGGCAGCCTCATCACCTTCGTTAATGTATGGAACGGGCCCGGCAGCTTCAGCCCAGAATGTAGCAAACAACATCGGCCCGAAAGCGACGAGGTCATTTGGTTTTACCTTTGTGCCGGGTGCAAGAGCGCTCAAGATCATTTTGTCACTCAATGTGCCGGTTCTTATTTTTCCAGTGGAAGGGTCAATTTTTGAATACATAATGCCCCGTCTTTTTTCGATTCTCCCACTGACTTTCAATTCCAGGCAAGAACCAAAAAAGGCACCCCCAGCCTCACCCAGAATATGCTGCTGGGTCTTGCTTAAATCCTTGCGTGCCGGTTTGGCATTAGCCCCTCCCAACGGGCCAACACGCAAATGGTAGTATTCATGTGCAAGGCTGTTGGCAATCGAGCGCATTTCACCCGTTTCATAGGGTGTTTTTGCGTTATAAAGCGGAAAATAAAACCGTACATGAAACGTTTTACCGAAAAATATCCGGTGGTATATGCGATTGATTTTGGTGAGAGGTGGATACATGAGCAAGTTTATAGCATAAATTCGACGTTTGCCGTTTTTCCACGTTCGGTCAATCTGCACGGATAATTTCTCGGTAAAATCGTTTGAGAAGGAGTTGGCTACCTCAACCCAAGCCGGGCTGGCATTATCAGCAAGAATCCTGATGGTGACATTGTTAGAGGTATGACTGGCAATTTCTTTGGTAGGATCCCCCGTCCACGGTTTGTTGCCGCGATAAACTGAAAAGGAACTATACAAAGGTAAACCGTAGCGCCAGCCTGCAACCACACCGCTCAACGATGCCGGCCCTAACATTTTTGCGTAGCTTTCCTGGCTAATTGCTCCTGATTTCGTAGTTTTGGGTAAAGAAAAAGTTGACGCACATGCACCCACTGCTTGGGTCAGAACGAACATACACGCAATTATTCTGCCATGTTTTGTCATCATAAATGACTCAAACTATTCAAGACAGCTGAATGTTCCACCAAACGACCCGGTATTGCAACTAGATTCAGTCCAGACCTTTCCTGCTGAGCCAAGGGTGGTTTGGTCATATGTTATTGAGATCATATAGGCGTTGATGCCGGGCTGTGAAGTGACCGGAAGTGTGACGAAATTGGTGCTTACACTTTTTACGATCCCGGATACAGAACTCATCCAATTTTTAACCGCTAGCGGATCGTCTATTGATATGATGGTTCCTTGTCTGGACCAGCTAAATGCCCTTTGCGCAATAGGTTGCCCGTACTGGTTGTTAAGAGTGATGCTATATAATCCAGACGAAGGGATTCCCACCGTACTTCCTGTCATATCTGCCTTAAATTTGCTTGCATCAAAGGAGTTGGCAAGTGAAGATGCTGACACCGGTGAATCGAGTGTTTGCAATACAAGGCTAGGGCAGACCCATGGTTCATTGGGATTTATGCCGGGAGTACACTTGTCTTGCACGTCAGGTAGGGTTGCGCAACCGCTCAAACCCAGCATCGCCGTGGATGCCAGAAAAATAAAGGCGCTATTTTTCGAAAATACTTTGGTAGTATTTATCATGATTTACTCCATAACTACAATTGTGAAAAACACAATCCTGCAACGAATGCGGGGGGGGGGAGTCAACCATTGGTTTTAGCGAGCAACGAAATTACAGATATCTAATAATAGCCATCCAGTAGTTGCGCTCTACACCAATATATTCAGCAATGATCCAGGTGGCACCGGGCCTGTGGGCTCTGCTTTGCGCATGGGCGCTTCACGTAGTGTGCTGCTACTCTTTGTCTGTGCTGTTGCGGTATCGGCATTGGTGCTGGCTTGCATGCTGGCAGCACGTTGCCCGGTTCCACTGCTCTTTTGCAATTCAGCAAAAAAACTGGCCGCAGCCTGCCGTCCTCTGGGAGAGGGATCCTGGGTTCGCAGATTTTGCGCCGCCAAAAGTGCGGCATGGGGATCAATTTTCATAACAGGCTGGCACTGGCTTTACTGGAATTTATGGTTAATCGAATATGAATCTAATCTGGATATGGTTAGCCACAAGTTAACAAGGCCCAGGCTTTCCCGCCATAGAAATTTGCCTCTCATCATTCGTTCAAAATTGAGCGCTGCTTAATTTATGTCGGTACAGAGCGTGCTTTTTGTAGATTTGGAGCGCAAACTTATAAGCCCAGTTTCGTCACTCCGGACTCAAGATTAGGTATCTATCTACTAATTCATGTGATTATCAATTGCAGGGATGGCTTACGGCGCTCAGGAGGTTAAGTGACGGAGTAGTGACGGTTTGGGCTGAGGGTCAGTGACGAGGGTCACCGCGAAGGGTCACTTATAGGGTCACTTATAGGGTCAGTGCCATTTTTCGCTGTCCCTTGAGTGATACTTGCGCCACCCTGTAATCATACCAAAACAGCACTTGTTGGTAATAA